>NZ_CP151636.1:0-1407699 GCF_038397745.1 Microbacterium sp. LWH11-1.2
CGGTGTAGATCGCGCACACCCAGTCGTCGACATGCTCGGCGATGTTCGCCTCCGAGAGGATCTCCTCGAGCGGACCCGTGAGCGTGACGAGCCGTCGAGGCACCGGCAGCTCCAGCCACTCGACACCGGCGAGCCCATCGGCATCGAGGTCGACCAGCCACGAGCCACGGGGCTTGTGCTGCTCGCCGAAGCTGTAGTGCAGCGGGGCGCCCGCGTAGCGCACGCGCTCACTGATCTGCTGGCGTCCGTGGATGTGGCCGAGCGCGACGTAGTCGGGCCCGTCGAACACGCTCAGCGGCACGACGTCGAGACCGCCCTGTCGCACCTCGCGCTCGAGCCCCACCGTCGCATCGACGCCGGCGGCGAAGCAGTGCGCGATCGCGACCGAGCGACCGGAGTGCCGCCCCATGCCGATCCGCACGAGATCCATCGCATGCGCCATGGTCTGCGCCTGCGTGCGCAGCTGACGCCCCTCGGCGTCGCCCTCCGGCCAGTGCTGACGCACGATCGCCGGCTCGAGATAGGGGATGCCGAAGAAGTTGACCGGCCCGTCGGCATCGGCGATGGTGACCGGCTCGCCGACGGCGAGCGGATCGGTCAGGACGTGGATGCCGTCGCGCAGCAGCCGTGCCTGGAAACCGAGCCGGGCCGCGGAGTCGTGGTTGCCGCTGGTCACGATCACGCGAGCACCCGTCTCGTGCAGCGCGACCAGCGCATCGCCGAGCAGAGTGTAGGCGGGACCCGAGGGCGTCGCAGAGTCGAAGACGTCTCCGGCGACGACCACGACGTCGACCGCGTTCTCCCGCACCTGCTCGGTGAGCGCGGCCAGCACGTCGGCGAGCGCGTCCATGGTCGAGTGACCGTGGAACGTGCGACCGATGTGCCAGTCGGAGGTGTGCAGGATTCGCATACTCACACGCTACGAACCACCACGGACATTCGGCCCCAGGCGTGCCGCAGATGCGGAGGAGAGAGCGGAAGGTCCCCTGACCCACCCTCGTCACGACGATCGGCACGCGGTGATGCATGGTGCGCTGTGCGCTTTCACCTGTGCGGCGTGCGGGGCTGCGCGATGCGATCCGGGCTGCCCTCCGCCCTCCAGGTGTGCCGGAACTTGCCCCTCCCGGCGGGGGTTGTGCCCGCTCCGTCGTGACTACCGACTTCCGCTCTACTCCTCCAGCTCGTTCGTCCAGTTCGCCTGCTGGATCCGGTTGTCGAGTTCGCGAAGCTCCTGCGCCACCGCGTCGGCTCTGGCGCGCAGCTCGGCGACCGGGAGCGCGGAGATCTTCCGGAGCTCGGATCTCATCTGGCGCTGGAAGTGGTCGTTCGCTCCGGATGCCGCTGCCGCGGCATCCGTCAGCATGGAGTGCTGGAGACGCAGCACGTCGCGCGCGGCGAGGGCATCGGTCATGGTGCCGTCGCGGCCGAGATCGAGGCGCGAATTCGTGGCGTTGATGCGACGGATCAGGTCGCGCAGCTGGGTGAGCGCGGCGTCCGCTTCGACGATCAGGGCCCCCGCGTCCTCCGCAGGCTCCTCGCCCTCCTGGTAGCGCGCGTTCGAGGTGATGCGGGCGCGCAGCTGCTCGATGCGACGCTGCAGATCGGCTCGTGCGGTGAGGGCCTCGGCGAGTTTCATGCCTTCATCCTCGCAGGGCCGCCGCGTAACAGAACGAAATACTCGGGCGCGTCAGCGCGAGCGCAGCAGGTGGGCGTGCTCCGGGTTCGCCGAGAACCAGTCGGCGACGTACCAGCAGACGGCGTCGACCTTGCGATCGCCGCGCGACTCGATGTCGGCCACGGCGCCCTCCACGACCTTCCCCGCATAGCCGTGGCCGCGGAAAGTCGGGATGGTGAACGCCCTGGTCAGCGCGATCGTCCGACCGTCGTCACGGTAGTCGAGCACGCTCACCAGCCGTCCGTCGCGCATGAGGGTGTAACGCGATTCATCCTTCTCGTCGGTCAGGATGAAGCCGCCGACAGTGGTCGAGATCGTCATTCGAGCAACGTTACGCCCGCTTCTGCGCACGGAGCCCGTTTTGACACGAGGCGACACGATCAGACATAATCCCCCCATGACCACCAACGCACGCCCTTTGTCCGCCCAGGAGGCGAACGGGACTGCCGGGATGATGATGCCCGGTCGCGTTGGCATGTGTTGCCGAATGTGTCGCTGAACGAACAGCCACCCCGCCTGACCTGATCCTTCGCCATCTGCGAGCTCAGAGTCACCGAGCATCCACCCTTGCTCGCTTCCCGGCTCCGCCGGTCATTCATGCAACGCATCAGAGCCGCTCACCGGCTCACGTCCTGAGGACTTCATCATCATGTCGAACATCGCACTTCTCGAGCGTCCCGCCTCCTCCGCCCAGGCCCGCACCGCCCGCCCCACCTCGTCCGAGGCCGCAGCGCCGCTGAACGGCGCAGCCGCAGATCTCCCGGCCGTCCGCTCGCCCCGCGGCTTCGCCCTCTACGTCGGGCTCGACGAGATCAAGGCCGCCGAGGCCGGCGTCAGCCTCCCGCTCCTGGTCGACGCACTTCGCCGTACGCTGGCCGAGCTCGCACCGGGCGCCGAGACCCACGCGACGGTCGCCCTCGCCCCGCACGGCTCCGGAGGTCGCGACCTCGACGTCGTCCGCCTCGCCCTGCAGGAGCCGGGCGCGATCGCCCGGACCAAGGCAGCTGCCGAGGAGGACATCGCCGAGGAGGAGACGGGCGTGACCGTCGACATCTCCCGCAAGCGCGTGCTCATCGACGGCGAGTCCGCCGCGTTCACCTACAAGGAGTTCGAGCTGCTGCAGTACCTCGTCCTCCGCGAGGGTCGCACCATCGAGCGCAGCGAGCTCGTCTCCGCCCTCTGGCAGGCGCAGGACGACGAGACCCCCGGAGAGCGCACGATCGACGTGCACGTGCGTCGACTGCGCGCCAAGCTCGGCCGCTACGAGGACATCGTCCGCACTGTTCGCGGCATCGGCTACCGGTTCGACCGCCACGCCGACGTCGTCATCCGGTACGGCCACGGCACCCCGTCACCCGACCGCTTCTGACCCGCGTCGCGCAGATTCGCCGTGGTCGCACCTCAGTCGTGAGGGCGGTGTCAGCGCCGCCGCGTAGGGTGGGCGCATGACCCTGACAGCCGATCCCGCCGCGGCCGGTGCCGCGCGCGCGAGCGCGGCGCAGGAGACGGTCTATCGCCCCTCGTACGACCTCGATCTCGGTCGCACGGTCGGCGTGCTGCGCCGCGGGGGAACCGACCCGACGACCGTCGTCGAGGGCCCCGTGATCTGGCGGGCCGTGCGCACGCCGCTCGGCACGGCGACTCTCGCGCTGCGGTCGATCGGCGGCCAGGTCAGGGCCACCGCGTGGGGAGCCGGAGCCGCCGTGGCACTCGACCGAGTGCCCGAGCTGTGCGGCGCGCGCGACGATCCCACAGGCTTCGACGCGTCGCGGCATCCGCTCATCGCCGAGGTCGCCCGGCGCCATCCCGGCATCCGTCTCACGCGCACCGATGAGATCTTCGACGCGCTCGTCGGCTCGATCCTCGAGCAGAAGGTCACGGCGGTGCAGGCGTTCGGCGCCTGGCGGTTCCTGGTGTCGCGCTTCGGAGAACGCGCGCCGGGTCCCACTCCGCGCCCGATGTTCGCTCCTCCCCCGGCATCCGTCTGGCGGACCGTCCCGTCCTGGTCCTGGCATCGTGCGGGCGTGGAGCCGCCGCAGTCCCAGACGATCGTGCGATCGGCCCGACGCGGCGACAGCATCGAGCGGGCCGTCCGCGCCGCATCGACCGGACCGGACCGCGACCGCGTGCTCAGCAGCCTTCCGGGGGTCGGCGCGTGGACCTCGGCCGAGACCCGTATCCGGGCGCTCGGCGATCCGGATGCCGTGAGCGTCGGCGACTTCCATCTGGCGCACGAGGTGGGCTACGTCCTCGCCGGCGCGCGCACCGACGACGACGGGATGCTGGAGCTCCTCGCTCCGTGGGCGGGCCATCGCCAGCGCGTGATCCGGCTGATCTACGCCAGCGGGGTGAAGGAGCCGCGCCGCGGTCCGCGCCTCGCACCGGAGAACCATCGCGACCGCTGAATCGGCACCCTCCATGGGACAGGATCTAGGCTGAGGCCATGTCCCGCACCGCGCTCCGCGTCTCCGTCACCGTCGGCCTGCTGATCTTGGGCGTCGTCATCGGGCTGATCTTCCAGAACGTCTGGCTCGGCGTGCTGCTCGCCGCGATCGTCTGGCTCGGCTGGTTCCTCGGCTACGAGTCGCGGCGCGGGAACAACGCCGGTGTCAACGACGAGGACCACGGCATCGAGCTCTGAGTCGCGCTCGGGTGCGTCAGTAGTAGACGGCGAGCGGTCCGGAGGGCCCGTCGATCACGTGCACCGGTGTCTCGAAGACGCGGGTGAGCACGTCGTCGGTCATGATCTCCCCCGGAGCGCCGAACTCCACCACCGCGCCGTCCTTCATGGCGCAGATGTGATCGGCGTAGTGCCCGGCGAAGTTCACGTCATGCAGGACGATGACGATGGTCCGCCCGAGCTCCTCGGCGGCGCGCCGCAGATGCTTCATCATCTGCACCGCGTGCTTCATGTCGAGATTGTTCAGCGGCTCGTCGAGCAGCACGAACTCGGTGTCCTGCGCGAGAACCATGGCGACATACGCGCGCTGGCGCTGTCCGCCGGAGAGCTCATCGAGATAGCGCCCCTCCAGGGCAGCGAGATCCAGGAAGTCGATCGCGCGACTGATGATGTCCTCATCCGCCCGGTTCAGCCGCCCCTTCGAGTGCGGAAAGCGCCCGAAGCCGACGAGCTGACGCACCGTGAGTCGCGTGACGAAGTGGTTCTCCTGCCGGAGGATCGACACCACCTTCGCCAGGTCCTTCGACTTGGTCGAGGCGACGTCGAGACCCGCGATCTCGATGGCACCGGCATCCATCCCGTTCAGACGGCCGATCATCGTGAGCAGTGTCGACTTGCCCGCACCGTTCGGACCGATGAGGGCCGTGATCCCGCCGGCCGGGATCTGGAGGTCGACGGGGCCGATGGCGACCTCGCTGCTGTAGTCCCGGCGGACGCCGTCGAGTGCGATCACAGCCTGCCCTTTCTGAGGATGACGATGAGGAACACGGTGCCGCCGACCAGCTCGATCAGGATCGACACCATCCCCTGCGCGTAGAAGATGTTCTTCATCACGAAGTACGCCCCGGCGAGGATCGTGAACGCCGTGAGCACCGCCACGGGGAAGATCAGGCGGTGGTCGTACGTGTCGGCGAACTGGTAGGCGAGAGTGGCGACCAGGAAGCCGAGGAACGTCATCGGCCCGACCAGCGCGGTGGAGGTGGCCATCAGCACCGCGACGAGGAACAACACGATGAAGAGTTCGCGGCGGTGATCGAGACCGAGCGAGCGCGCAGCATCCGACCCCAGCGCCATCAGGTCGAGGCGTCGCGAACGCAGCCACAGCAGGACGGATGCCGCCACCACGAGCGGGATGGCCAACGGCAGGTACGAGGGGTCGGCGTTCGACACGTTGCCGAACAGCCGCGCGGTGAGCACGTCGAACTCGCTCGGAGTGAGGAGGCGCTGCATGAACGTGGACACGGCCCCGAGCCCGCCTCCGATCACGATGCCGATCAGCAGCATGATCTGCAGGTTGCCGTAGCGTCCGGAGAGCAGCCAGCCGTAGAGCGCCACCGCCAGCCCCACCATGATGGCGACCTGCATCGCGAACTGACCGACGCCCTGGATCGCGACGACTCCGGCCACCCCGAAGAGGTACACGGTCGAGGTCTGCACGACGCGGTACAGGGACTCGAAGCCCATGATCGACGGTGTGATGATGCGGTTGTTGGTGACGGTCTGGAAGCTGACCGTGGCCACCGCCTGGGCGATCGCGACGAGCACCATCACGGTGACGTCGGTCGCCCGATGCTGCGCGATGCGCCAGAACCCCTCGGAGCCCGGCGGCATCGGATTGCCCCAGGCGAGCAGGCCGAACCCGGATCCGACGGCGAGCACGGCCAGGATGGCGACCACGATCACATAGCGGCGACGCGCGCGCGGTGACGTGAAAGCTCCCGCCGATCGCGACGGAATGCCCGCCGGTGCGGTGACCACCAGGCCCTCAGCCACGTCGACGCTGCCTGAGCAGGAGGAGCACGAAGACGACAGCGCCGACGACACCGAGGATCAGGGACACCGGCACCTCGAACGGCATGATGATCGTGCGGCCGATGATGTCGCAGACCGTGACGATCGCGATGCCGAGCAGACACACCCACGGGAGGTTGCTGCGCAGATCATCGCCTCGGACCATCGAGACGACGTTCGGCACGATGAGGCCGAGGAAGGGCAGATTGCCGACGACCACCGTGACGACTCCCGTGGTGATGGCGATGAGCACCGTTCCGAGCAGGATGATCCGGTTGTAGTTCACACCGACATTCGTGGCGACCTCCTCGCCGAGTCCCGCGATCGTCAGGCGGTCCGCGACGATGAACACGATCACGCCGACGAGCGCGACGATCCACAGCATCTCGTACTGCCCGCGCATCACCGACGTGAAGCTGCCGGCGAACCAGACCCCGATGATCTGCAGCGAGTTCGTCGCGAGGGCCAGGTAGGTCGAGACGGCGCCGACCACCGCGCCGAGCATGATCCCGACGATCGGGACGATGAGCGAGGACTTCAGGGCGACGCGGCGGAGGAAGGCGAAGAACACGAGCGTGCCGACGAACGCGGCGAACACCGCGCCCGCCATGCGCAGCGGAAGCGAGGGTTGCGGCACGAGGACCATCACGGCGAGAAGGCCGAGTCCCGCCCACTCGGTGGTGCCGGTGGTGGTCGGCTCGACGAAGCGGTTCTGGGTGAGCAGCTGCATCACGAGTCCCGCCATGGCCATGGCTGCGCCGGCGAGCACGAGGGCGATCGTGCGGGGGACGCGTGTGATCTGGAACATCTCGGCACCGTCGCCGGCGCCCGCGATGTCGTAGACGCCGGTGAACAGCGAGATGACGAGCAGGACGGCGACCGCGAGAACGCCGATCAGCAGCTTCACGTCGAAGAGCCGCCCGGCGTTGCGGGGCGGCGCGGCGAGGCCGACAGAGGTCATGAGGAGGTTCCCTGGTTGTTGCCCTTCGTCTCGCTCCGCGGGTCCTGAGCGAGCGGAGCGAGACGAAGGGCGCTCGACGACCGGCGACTGCTACTTGGCGCCCTCGAGGGCGTCGGCGAGGTCGTTGAAGAACGTCGTGTACGTCTGGATACCCTCGTTCAGGTAGGTGTCCGTGGGCATGTAGACGATCTGCTCGTCCTTCACCGCGGTGACGCCGGCGAGCGCCTCGGAGCTCTCGAGGATCTCGGCCGCCTGCACGTAGTCGGGCGTCTCGGCCGCGAACACGGCGTCGCGGTCGAGGACCAGGATCCAGTCAGGGTTCGACGCGGCGATCGCCTCGACGGAGATCTCATCGCCCTGGTGGTCGTCGGTGGCATCGTCGACCTCGAGCGCGGGGGTGAGACCGAGGATGTCGTACACCGGGCCGAGCGAGCGGCCGACGGTGGGCGCGAGATAGCCGATCTCGCCGCCCGAGGTGTTGACGGCCATGACGGTGTCGGCGTCGTCATAAGCGGCCTTGGCGCGCTCCACGGCGGCGTCGAACTCGTCGACCAGCTTCTTCGCCTCGTCCTGCTTTCCGAAGATCTCGCCGAGGACGGTGATCTGCCGCTTGAGCTCCTCGTCGAAGGGCTCTCCCTCGCGCGGCTCGAGGTCGATGATGGTGGCATCCGGCACGAGGTCGGCGATCGCCGCGTTGTGCTGGGTGAAGCGCTGGCCGCTGATGATCAGGTCGGGCTCGACGGCCACGACGGCCTCGAGGTTCGGCTCGCTGTGCAGGCCGATGTCGACGATCGCGTCGTCCTTCACATAGGAGACGGTGTCCGGCATGAGCGCCACGGCACCGGCGGAGAGCTCCACTCCCCAATCGGACAGGGTCTGGAAGGTGCGGTTGTCAAGCGCGACGACGGATGCCGGCGGGGTCGCGATCTCATGCTCGCCCGTGTTGTCCTCGATCGTGACGGATGCCGGTGCGGCTTGTGTCTCCTCGGGCTCGGCGGCTGCCCCCGAGGCGCAGCCTGCGAGAGCGAGAAGGCCGACGAGGCCGAGGCTCGTGGCGGTGAGAGTTCTGGGCACGGACATGGAGAGACTCCTGTTCTGCGGGATCTGCGCGCACGCGTCGGGGCGCCGGACGGGCGAAGTTAGGGTGACCTTTCCTTCGCCGTGTTTAGGTTAGCCTTACTTTATGAGCGATACGAAATCCGGCTTCTCGATCGAGCGTCGCGGCCTCGATCTGCGCTTCCGAAACGTCACCCTGAGCGCCCGTGAGTGGCTCGCCCCGGACTTCGTGCGGGTGCGGTTGACCGGGTCCGATCTCGCGGGATTCGACTCCCCCGGCTCGGACGACCACATGCGCCTGTTCTTCCCCGCCGGCCCCACGGGCTCGGTCGAGGAGCTGCGCGCCGCCCCCAGTCGCGAGTACACCCCGCTGGCATGGGGCGAGGACTGGCTGGACGTCGAGTTCGCCGTGCACGGCGATGCGGGGGTCGCGGCGCCCTGGGCGGCGAAGGCTCCGCTCGGCTCGTCGGTCGGTGTCGGGGGTCCGCGCGGATCCGCTGTCCTGGTCGGCACGCCCGGCTCCTGGCTGCTCGTCGGCGACGAGACGGCCATCCCCGCGATCCGCCGGTTCGCGGCGCTCATCCCGGTCGGCGCTCCGGCACGCCTCGTGATCGAGACCGTCTCCGCGGGCCGCGAGGTCGAGATCGACTCGCCCGTCGACATCGAGTGGCTCCACCGCGGCGACGCCCCCTCCGGCTCGGCGCTCATCGCGTTCCTCGAGTCACTGACCGCCGAACACGCCGTCGGCGAGGATCCGTTCGTCTTCATCGCCGCCGAGCAGTCGATCGTGAAGCCGTGTCGAGCGCTCCTCGAACGGTGGGGCGTCGATGCGTCGCACGCCGTCGTGAAGGGCTACTGGAAGCGGGGCGAGGCCGAGTACCACGCCCCGCACTAGTGCGACGTCCGCGGTCCCTGGAAGACTGGCGGCATGGCTCTTCTCGATCACCTGGGCATCACCGTCGACGACCTCGAGCGCGGCCGGGCGCAGTTCCATCCGGTCCTCACGGCGCTCGGCTACCGCAGCGGCGGCGAAGACGACCACTCGATCTCGTGGAACAACGGCGACGAGACCGAGATCATCCTCTACACGTGGGATGAGGACTCCGGTCCGCACCGGCACGGTCGCGTCGGGTGGCAGCATCTCGCTTGGGCGATGGACTCGCGGGACGCGGTCGATCGCCTGCACGCCCTGGCGCTGGACGCGGGGTGGACCGCCGTGCGCGACCCCAAGGAGTACCCCCGCTACTCCGATCGCTACTACGCCTCGTTCGTCGAGGACGCCGACGGCATCCGCATCGAGTTCATGTACAACCCTCCGCGCGAGCAGGCTTGACGCCCGGGCGTGTCGCCCCCTAGTCTCGGAAAGCTGTGCCGACCGGCGCAGCACGCCAGCCGAGGAGACGACAGGATGACCGCTCTGCGGAAACTCCCCTTCGCCACGGTCGAGGCGCTTCAGCCGAAGCGCAACGACCGTCACGAGTCGTACCCTCCGGCGCGCGCCGTGTGACAGCATCCGCTCTCGCAACGCCCCGCACCGTCAGGTCCGGGGCGTTTTCTGTGGAGAGACCCCCTGACCTGTGGCTGCACACCACCACAAGGAAAGGAATCATGGAGAGGCTCTCCGCACGGCTGCTGTCGTGGGCGTCGCTGATCGACGAGAAGACACTCGCGCAGGCGCACACCACGGCACGCATGCCGTTCATCCACCCGCACCTGGCGCTGATGCCGGATGCGCACCTCGGCAAGGGGGCGACGGTCGGCTCGGTCATCCCGACGCTCGGCGCGATCATCCCTGCCGCCGTCGGTGTCGACATCGGCTGCGGCATGATCGCGGTCCGCACCCAGTTCACGAGAGGCGACCTCGAAGGTCGTGAGCTCGCGGAGCTCCGGGAGCAGATCGAACGCGCCATCCCGCTCTCGGCCGGCCGGTACAACAACAAGGTCGTCACGACCGCCGAGCCCCGCATCGCGGAGCTCGAGGCACTGGCCGAGAAGAACGGGTTCGACCCCGCGCAGTACGCCGGGAACTGGCGCCTGCAGCTGGGCACGCTCGGATCGGGCAACCACTTCATCGAGGTGTCTGTCGACGAGCGGGACCGGGTCTGGCTGTTCCTGCACTCGGGATCCCGGGGCATCGGCAACAAGATCGCCATGAAGCACATCTCGGTCGCGCAGCGGCTATGGGCGGAGCGGGCCCACGCGCCAGAGGCTCCGCGCAGCGCGCAGCGATGGGTGGAGGAGGCGTGGGGATGGTGGATCGACCTCCCCGACCCCGACCTGGCCTACCTCGTCGAGGGAACACCCGAGTTCACCCGGTACATCCGAGAGCTGCGGTGGGCCCAGCACTTCGCCCTGCTGAACCGGGAGGAGATGATGGACCGCGTCGCGCGGCAGGTGTCCGAGTTCCTCGGGACGGCTGTCGACGAGCAGGAGAGGATCAACTGCCACCACAACTTCACCGAGTCGGAGAAGCACTTCGGCAAGCAGGTGTGGGTGTCGCGGAAGGGTGCGATCCAGGCGGATGCCGGTCGGCCCGGACTCATCCCCGGCTCGATGGGCACCGCTTCGTATGTGGTCGAGGGGCTCGGCGACCCGCAGTCGCTGAACTCGTCGCCGCACGGCGCCGGGCGGGAGTTCTCCCGGTCGACGGCACGGAAGACGTTCACGCACGAACAGCTGCGGGAGGCGATGACCGGGATCGAGTTCCGTGACACGGACGCCTTCATCGACGAGATCCCGCAGGCGTACAAGCCGATCGACCAGGTGATGGCGGATGCCGCGAGCCTCGTGTCGATCCGGCACACGCTGCGGCAGCTCGTCAACGTGAAGGGCGACTGACCGGAGGGGGCGGGCGGAGCAATCTCCGTCCGCCCCTTCTCCGAATTCCGCCAGGGAGCTTCGCCTCCGGCGCGGCCGACGTCAGACCGCCGGTGCCGCCTCGGTCTCCACCGACCGATCCGTGAACGCCGCCTTCGGGACGAAGACGAGCAGCACGGCGGCCGCGAGCGCGGTGACACCGCACACGACCCAGACCGTGAAGTAGCCGGCGAGCGACCCCGCCGTTCCTTCCGTGGCACCGGCCGTGCTCGCGACCCCGTTCAGCAAGGCGATGCCGAAGACGCACGATGCGATCGCCCCACCCACCGTCTTCACCGAATTGGTCAGCCCGGTCGCGACACCGGTCTGCGACGCAGGCGCAGCGGATGCCGCGGCCGCCGGGAGCGCCGCGACCAGAGCGCCGGAACCGAGTCCGACGATCACCATGTTCGTGATCACCTGGGCGTACTCATGGTGGAAGGGCAGGAACAGCAGGAAACCGATGCCCACCAGCACGGACGCCCCCATCAGCGTGAGGCGCGGCGACATCCGTCGCGCGATCGTCGGGAAGAGCAGGGCACCGGTGATCATGGCGATGAGGTAGACGCCGATGATGAGCGACGTCGCGAATCCGGTCGTGCCGAGCCCGTAGCCGTACACCGTCGGATCGGTGCGCGCGAAGGTCGACAGCGGAGCCTGTGCACCCAGCACGCTCACCCCGAAGAGCCCGGCGGTCAGGAACACCGGGCCGAGCGCCGGCGACCGGAACATGCGCACGTCGATCAGCGGGTCATCGCACCGCAGCTCCCAGAGCACGAAGGGGATGACCAGCAGAAGCCCGGCGACGACCACGGCCCAGGACCAGGGGTTCGCGAGGCCGCCCTCGAGGCGCAGAAGGCTGAGTCCGCCGGTGAAGCACACGAGCGCCAGCGAGATGAGAACGAGACCGACGGTGTCGAAGATGCCGCCGGTCGGATCGGGCGACTCCTTCACTCCGAACAGGATCACGAAGAAGCAGACCACGATGAGCACCGCCGGAACCAGCAGCACGACGGTGAGCGGGAGCACGTCGATGAGCGCTCCACCCACGAGGGCGCCGATGATCGCGCCGCCTTCGAGAGCGGCCACGAGGAGTCCCGCGGCCTTCGCCGTGATCGACGAGCGCCCCTCCATCCGACGCGACCGCGACCAGATGAGGGCGATCTCCAGCGGGAGCCACACGACGTAGAACCCCATGAGCGCCCAGGCCGCGAGGAAGACGCCGAACGAGTCGGTGAACGGCAGCACGAGCGCCGCCGCGGCCGTGAGGGCCGTCGAGATCAACAGCATCCGCTTGTGGCCGACCATGTCGCCGAGCTTCGCGAACGCGGGGACGACGAGGGCCGACAGCATGAGCTGCGCTCCCTCGAGCCAGTTCACGTCGGCGTCGTGGATGCCCAGGTGACGGGCGATGTCGCTGAGCATCGGCGTGTAGTAGCCCTGCAGCACACCGCTGGTGAACTCCACGAAGGCGAGGAAGCCGACGACGACGGCGAGGGTTCCCAGCGTGCGGGTGCGCGTCATCGCGTCTCCTGCTTCTCTCTAGCCCCGAGCAGATCGAGGGGCGGGTGAGATCACTGTAGCTGCTCGAGGAGAGCGCGATGGAATCGCTCCCCGCGCTCCAGGGCGGCGATCTCGACGCTCTCGTCGACCCCGTGGATCGACGCCCGCTGCGCGTTCGACATCTCCAGCGGCGCGAAGCGGTAGACCGCCGGCGAGAACCGATGCAGATGCCGTGAATCCGTCGCGGCCATCATCACGTACGGCACGGCGGGGACGCCCGGGTGGGAGACCTCGAGGGCCGACGCGAGGAGCGCGAACTGCGCGTTGTCGGTCGGTGACTCCGGGGACGGCTCGCTCGCCTCGACAACCTCGACGGCGACGAGCGGGTCGCGGATGCGGCGTCGCACGCGGAACACCGTCTGACTCGTCGTCTCCCCCAGCGCGATACGGAGGTTCACGGTGGCGGATGCCTGCGACGGAAGCACGTTCGCCGCCGTGCCGCCGGACTGCATCGTCGGTGCGACGGTGGTGCGCACGAGAGCCGCAGGTTCGCCTCCGAGCGCGGCGAAGAGCCGGGCGGTCAGCAGCGGCGCCGCGCCGAGCAGACGCAGCAGGTGGCGGGCGGGGCCGGGCGTCTGCGCAGCCAGCTGCGTCAGCATCCGCCGGATCGCCGACGACGCGTGCGGCCGGAACGTGGAAGGTCCGAGTCGGTCGACGGCGCGGGCGATACGCCGAACGGCCGTCAGCGAGGGAGGCGCCGAGGCGTGCCCGCCATCGCCCCGGGCCGACAGCCGCACGGTCATCACGCCCTTCTCCCCGACGCCGATCATCGCCGCCCGCCCCGGCACGAACGGCAGCGGCGCATCCACCACCGCTCCGCCTTCGTCGACGACGAGCCAGGGGACGATCCCGCGCTCGCGCAGCACACGTGCGATCTCCTCCGCCGCCCGCCCGTACGTCTCCTCATTGCCGCCGAACGAGAGATAGACGTCGCGCGCCGGGACGAATCCATCGGCGAGGAGGTTCTCGACGGCCTCCAGCACCACGATCAGCGGACCCTTGTCGTCCAGCGCGCCGCGACCGTGGACGGAGCCGTCGGCGATCACCCCGGCGAAGGGCGGGTGCGACCAGTCGTCGCTCTCGTCGACGGGGACGACGTCGTAGTGCGCCATCAGCACGAGGGGGCCGTCGGATGCTGCGCCGCGCCCCGCCCAGTGGAACAGGAGCCCGAAGTCCGTGTGCCGCTCCAGCCGCAGCGTCTCGTGCGTGAGCGGATACAGCTCGGCGATCAGGGCGACGAAATCCTCGAACGGGCCGGAGCCGCGTTCCTCGAGCTCGGCCGACACCGTGGGCAGCCGGATCATCTGCGAGAGCCGGTCGGCGATGCCCGGGCGCACGGTCGCTGTGGTCACAGTCGCCATCGTAGCGAGCGCCCCGTCACTGCCACTGCGTGAGCTTGTCGGGGTTGCGGACGATGAAGATCTCGGTGATGCGATCGCAGGCGACGGCGAAGGACACGACCGAATCGGTGCGGCCGTTCAGCGTGGCCAGCAGCGCGATGCCGTCGGGCGTCTCCGTGGGGGTGAGCTCGATCCCCGGATTGAGATGCGGGATGCCGAGCAGGAACCGCGCGACCCGGTCCGGGCCGACCACGGGACGCCGCGCTGCGGACATCTTGCCGCCGCCGTCGGACCGCAGCACGACGTCGGGATCGAGCAGGGCGATGAGCCGCTCCAGCTCTCCGGTCGCCGATGCCTCGAGGAAAGCGCGCGCCACGGCGTCGTGCTGCTCTCGTGTGGCCATCCCGGCTCGACGATCCCGTACGCGCCGTCGCCCCTGCGAGGCGAGCTGGCGGACCGCGTCCTGGCTGCGGCCGACCGTCTCGGCGATCTCGGCGAACGGCACGCCGAACACGTCGTGCAGCACGAACGAGACCCGCTCCGCCGGCGTGAGCGACTCCAGCACCACCAGCAGCGCCATGCTCACGGACTCATCGAGCGTGACGCGCTCGAGCGGATCGAGTGGGGCGGAGGCCACGAGCGGGGAGCTGCGCGGGAGCGGTTCGGGAAGCCATGGACCGACGTAGCTCTCGCGTCGCACCCGCGCTGATCCGAGGACGTCGAGGCAGACGCGCCCGGCGACGCGCGTGAGCCAGGCCGCCGGGTTGAGGATCTCGGCGCGCTCGTCCCCGGACAGGCGGTACCAGCGCACATACGTCTCCTGCACCGCGTCCTCGGCGTCGGCCACGGTGCCGAGCATGCGGTACGCGAGGGCGAGGAGGTTGCGGCGCTCGGACTCCAGCGCGTCGATATCGTCCATCGCCCTCTATCCTGTCCCGGATCAGAGCATCCGTCGACACGGGCGCCTCACGTTTCCGGTGCCCGCGTCGTCGAAGGAGTATGAGCCCGTATCGAGGAGAGTCCGTCATGAAGATCGCCGTCGCAGGAGGAACCGGAGTCGTCGGCAGGCATACCGTCGAGGCGGTGCGGGCAGCCGGCCACGACGCCGTCGTGCTCAGCCGCTCGCACGGGGTCGATCTCGTGACCGGGAGCGGCCTGTACGCCGCCCTCACGGGTGTGGATGCGGTCATCGATGTCGCGAGCGTCGAGACGCTCAAGGCCGCGGAGGCGATCGAGTTCTTCACCGCCGCGACGGGGAATCTCGTCTCGGCCGCCGCGGACGCCGGCGTCTCGCACGTCGTGCTCCTCTCGATCGTCGGCATCGATCGCATCCCCTACGACTACTACGCGGGGAAGGTCGCGCAGGAGAAGGTGATCGAGGCGTCACGGGTGCCGTGGACGATCCAGCGTGCGACGCAGTTCCACGAGTTCGCGGCGCAGCTGTTCGCGCGGGCGAAGGTCGGCCACCTCCACATCGCCCCGAGGGCCCGCACCCAGCCCATCGCCGCTCGCGAGGTCGGCGAGCGCCTGGCCGCCCTCGCCGTCGACGAGCCACGGGGGAGGGTGGCGGACATCGCGGGTCCGCGCGAGGAGCAGCTCGCCGACATGATCCGCGCCTATGCGCGCGGACAGGGCTATCGCGGATGGATCCCGGCGCTGAACGTGCCGGGGCCGCAGATGGCCGGCATGCGCGCCGGGGCCGCCCTCCCCGGGCCGGATGCCGTTCTGGGTCGACAGACCTTCGAGGAGTGGCTCGCCGCGCGCTGACGGATGCCGGGCGCGACGACAATGGAGGGGTGAGTCTCTTCACCTTCGCGCCATCGCGCGGTCCCCGGTGGCCGCTCGCGCTGCAGGCCGCGCTGGGCATCGGGGTTCCGATCGCCGTGATGGCCCTTCTCGGTCAGCCGGCCCTCGGATACATCGCCGCGAGCGGTGCGTTCACCGTGCTGTACCTCGGCTCGGCGCCGACCGTCGATCGGGCACGAGCGCTTCCGCTGATCGCGGCCGGTCTCATGCTCAGCGCGGTGCTCGGCGTTCTCGTCGCAGAGAGCCCGTGGCTGGTGAGCGCCGGTGTCATCGTCGTGGCGGTCGCCTCCGCCGGGCTCGCCTTCGGCTTCCGTCTCGGCCCGCCGGGACCGCTGTTCTTCGTGCTGGTCTTCGGGCTCTCCGCGCACGTGGTGGCGGCCTCGGACGTGTCACCTCTCGTGTATGTCACCGCGCTCGCCGCGGGGTGCGCCTTCTCGTACGCCGTCGCCCTGACCCCGCTGCTGTCGGCGAGAGCACGCGCCAAGACCGCACGACGGCTGAACGCGCTGCTTCCCGGGCCCGCGCTCGACGCCGGATCCCGCGTGCTCCTGCTGCGCGTCGCCATCGTCGCGGTCGTCGGCGTGCTCCTCGGACTCGTGATCGACCCTGCTCGCACCTACTGGGTCGTCGGTTCGGCGGTCGCGGTCATCGGTGTCGCCGCGGCCCGAGGCGCGGCATTCCAGCGCGGGTTGCATCGTATGCTCGGCACCGTCGTCGGGGCCGGCGTCTACGCGGCTCTCGCCCTGTTGCATCCGTCCGGACTCCGGCTCGCACTCCTCCTGGCCGCGCTGCAGTTCCTGATCGAGCTCGTCGTGGTGCGCCACTACGCCCTGGCGCTGGTGTTCATCACACCGCTCGTCCTGCTCCTCACGGGAGCCGCGACCGGGGAGATCGGCGCGATGGACGTCGCCGGAGAACGCATCGTCGACACACTCGTCGGGGCGGTGCTGGGCGCGGCATCCGGCCTGCTGCATCCGCGGGTGATGCCCGAGAGCCGCTGAGAGCGTCAGTTCTCCTCCCCAGAGCCTGCGGGATACGGCTTGTCCCCAACCGCTGCCGCAACACGCAACCCCTTGGCAGGATGGCATCGTCCGAACAGAATGGGAGCGTGCCCGCCTTGACCGAACCTCAGACCTGGACCATGATCGGTGCCGTCATCGCTCTCATGTTCGGCATGCTCACGATCGTGTCGACGCTCTTCATCCGCATTCTCCGGGCGGAGATCAGCGGGTTGCGCGGAGAGGTGATCGGCCGGTTCGACGCTGTCGACTGGAAGTTCGAGTCCGTCAACTCCCGCTTCGACTCCGTCAACTCCCGATTCGACTCGGTGAACTCCCAATTCGACTCGGTGAACTCCCAATTCGACTCGGTGAACTCCCGATTCGATGCCATCGACTCCCGCATCGACGGGCTCGACCGAGACGTCCGCGCACTCGTGAAGCACACCTTCGGGCTGGACAGAGGCTGACGATGTCTCTCCCCGACGACGTACTCGATTACCACCGAAAGCTCGCGCCCGAGGATCGGGAGATCTGCGGCCTGCTGGCGGCGGAGATCGACCGAGGGCTCCCCGAAGCGGCCGCGAAGGTCTGGCATGCGCATCCCGTCTGGTTCCTCGACGGCAACCCGATCGTCGGCTACGACCGCCTGAAGGACGCCGTGCGGCTGATGTTCTGGAGCGGGCAGTCGTTCGACGTCGAGGGACTCGCACCGTCGGGTTCGTTCGAGGCCGCAGAGGTGCGTTACCGGGGCGCCGACGACATCGACGTCGAAGCACTGGGCGTCTGGCTGTCGGCGGCTCGCGAGATCCAGTGGGACTACGAGCACATCCGCACCAATCGCGGCCTCGTCAAGCGCACCGAGTTCTGAACGCGGTCGAGGCGCGCCGGCCCCTCAGGGAACAGGCGACGATCGCCGGCGGTTGCATCCGAGGAACAGGCATGGTCCCGAGGAGGTGCGGATGGAGCTGACCCTGGTCTCCTCGTCGTTCTGTGGCGCGTGTTCGCGCACCCGCTCGGTGCTCGCCGATGCCGTCCGGTTCCTTCCGGACGCCACGGTCACGGAGATCGACGTCGCTCTCGAGCCGGATGCCGCGGAAGCGCTCGACATCCGCTTCACGCCCACCGTCATCATCCGGGACGGCGCCGGCGTCGAGGTCTTCCGCGCCGAGGGCGTGCCCACGGTCCCGCAGGTTCTGACCGCGGCGGTCAAGGCGCTGCCGACCTGACACAGGACCCCTTGCGGACGACCCCGACCCGGCGCAGACTGTCGTGCATCGATGCCGATCCGGGCTCCGTCCCGCACATCCTTGGAGTCGTCCATGCCCGATCTCAACCCGTATCTGTCCTTCCGCACCGATGCGCGCGACGCGCTCGAGTTCTATCAGAGCGTCCTCGGCGGGGAGCTCGACATCAGCGTGTTCGGGGACTTCCCCGACATGGTGCAGGACCCGAGTCAGAAGGACCTGGTCATGCACGGCCAGCTGACGACACCCGAGGGGCTGGTGCTCATGGCGTCGGACACTCCCGACGGCATGACGTACGAGAAGCCGCAGGGCATATCGGTGTCGCTGAGCGGCAACACGCAGCAGGTCACGCAGCAGGTGTGGGACAGGCTGTCCGACGGCGCGACGATCACCATGCCACTGGATGTCCCGCCCTGGGGCGGCACGTTCGGCATGCTCGTCGACCGCTTCGGCATCGCCTGGATGCTGCACGGCAACCCGGAGTGACCGAGGCGCTCCGCGCCCGCCGACTCAGTGCAGCGCGTTCTCCGCGATGAAGGCGCGGAGCACGTGCTCGTCGTCCGCCATCTCGGTCACATGCTGCGGAGCATCGAGCATCTCGCGCAGCTCGGGAGCGTAGGCGAGCTCGACGCCGATGGCCTCGTGGATCGTCTCCGCGAACTTCTCGGGCTTCGCGGTCTCCAGCACGAGCATCGGCACACCGGGCTCGAGGTACTCCCGGGCGATGCGGACGCCGTCGGCCGTGTGCGGATCGATGATCTCGCCCGTGGTCTCGTAGACGGAGCGGATCGTCGCGAGCCGGTCGTCGTGGGTCGATGTGCCGCTCACGATGCCGAACTCCGAGGCGAAACGGGACAGCTCGGCGGAGAAGTCGAAGAAGCCCTGCTCCTCGAGGTCGCGCCAGGCGCCGACGACCCGTGAGGCATCACGACCGACGAGCTCGAAGATGAACCGCTCGAGGTTCGACGCCTTCGAGATGTCCATCGACGGGCTGGAGGTGGCCAGCGTCTGCTCCGCGCTGCGCGGACGGTAGATACCGGTCCGGAAGAACTCGTCGAGCACGTTGTTCTCGTTCGCGGCCAGGACGAGCCGACGGACAGGGAGCCCCATCTGCTTGGCGTAGAACCCGGAGAGGATGTTCCCGAAGTTGCCGGACGGAACCGTGAACGAGAGCTCGGTCCAGCCCCCGGCATCCGTCGCCCGCAGCCAGGCCCAGAAGTAGTACACGACCTGCGCGGCGATCCGCCCGAGGTTGATGGAGTTCACCGCGCCGAGGTGCTGAGCGCGCTTGAACACGAGGTCGCCCGCGAGGTGCTTGACGAGATTCTGGCAGTCGTCGAAGACGCCCTCGACCGCGATGTTGTGCACGTTCGCGTCGTCGAGCGAGAACATCTGCGCGCGCTGGAACGCGCTCATCCGCCCCTGCGGCGAGAGCATGAACACCGCGACGCGCTCCTTGCCGCGCAGGGCGTGCTCGGCAGCCGAGCCGGTGTCGCCGGAGGTGGCGCCGAGGATGTTGAGCACGGCGTCCTGGCGCTCCAGCGTGTACTCGAGCACCTGGCCGAGGAACTGCATCGCCATGTCCTTGAAGGCCAGCGTCGGCCCCTCGGAGAGTCCGACCAGCGTGAGGTCGCCGTCGATCGCGCGCAGCGGGACGACGCCGGCCGGGAAGTCCGCGTACGCGTCGGCCGTCATCCGGGCGAGGTCGGCACGCGGGATGTCGGTGGCGAACAGTCCCAGCACCTCGGTCGCGAGCTGCGGATACGTGAGCGCGCGCCAGCGCTCGAGCGTCTCGCCGTCGACCGTCGGGATCACCTCGGGAACGGCGAGTCCTCCGTCGGGCGCGAGGCCCTCCAGCAGCGTCTCGCTGAACGACTGCGGCTGCATGCCGCCGCGGGTGGAGATGAACTGCACGTTGGCTCCTCGGGATCGGGACTCGGCGCCTCCATTCTCTCAGGCCGCGGTGGGCCGAGATGACGGGATGACGAGGACCGGATCAGAACAGGGAGGCGGGCAGCGCGCCCTCGAGTTCCAGCAGCCATCGCTTCGTGGCGAGTCCCTCGCCCGGGTTGCCGCCCGAGTACCCGCCGAGGCCGTCGCCGGCGACGACCCGATGGCACGGCACGATGATCGGGATCGGGTTCGCTCCCATGATCGAGCCGATCCCCCGCGCGGGCACGTCGGTGCCGCTGCGCGCGGCGAGCTGACCGTACGTCACCGGCGTGCCGTAGCCGACGGTCTCGTGCAGCGCCGTGAGCACGGCGTGCGTGGTCGCCGTCTGCGCGCCGAGATCGATCGGCAGATCGAACGTCGTCAACTCGCCGGCGAAGTAGGCGCGCAACTGGGCGAGCGCTTCGCTCAGCAGCGGATCCGGTCCGGATCCGCTTCCTTCGGGAGCGGGGGCGCGCCAGCCGACGCGAGTGATCGCGGCGCCGTCGCTGACGACGCCGATCACGCCCACCGGGGTGGCGAGCGTTCCGAAAGCGACCATGAGCCGAGGCTACTCCGCGCCACGGACCTGACGTCGCACTCCCGACGTGTGGCTCACCCCGCGGATCGGCTCTCGGGCGAGGGCAGCCACGCGCCCGCCGGAACATCGAGCCACCCCCGGGTCTCCGTGAGCCGACGAGCGGCCTCGCGCAGCTCGTCGAGCCCCGGGTGGTCGAGATCACTGCGCCACGACATCGCCCAGGGGAAGAGCGGGATCGGGTCGACCACCGGAAGGAGGACGGCCCCCTCGACCGGATGCTGGGAGGCGAGAGCGAGCACGGGAGCGCTGCGCAGCCGCAGATGCTGCGCGAGCTCCTCCCCTCCCGCCACCACGGGGTGGCCGATCGCCGGGTCTATGCCGAACGGTGCCAGCAGCTGCGCGGTCGCGTCGATCCACCCCTCTGTCACGTGCCCGCCGGCACGCGAGCAGACGCGCGTGCCGCGCAGATCCTCGAAGGCGACGGCGTCCCGATCCGCCAGCGGATGCCCCTCCGGCACGAGCACCGCGAGCGGTTCGAAGCGGACCAGCTGAGACGACACCTCGGGCGACGGACGCCGCACGCGATCGAAGACGACGTCTGCCGACGAGCCTCGGCCCCCGTCCCCGCGCTGACCGAACCGGGCGATGAACTCGCTGCCCGACGCTCGGCTCCGCACGGCCTCCAGCACCAGAGCCGGGGTCAGTTCCGCGTCCACGACGTCGACCACGAGGGGTTCATCGTCACGGAGCTCGCGCAGCGCGAGGTCGTGCAGCGCCAGCATCTCCTTCGCACGCGGCAGCAGCCGTCGCCCGGCATCCGTCAGTTCGACGCTGCGGGTGGAGCGGGTGAGCAGCGGGGTGCCGACCCGATCCTCCAGCCGCCGGATGTCGCGGCTCAAGGCCTGCTGGGCGATGAACAGCCGTTCGGCGGCACGACGGAAGTGCAGCTCCTCCGCCACCGTGACGAAGTGGCGCAGCAGGCGCAGCTCGAGCTCATCGGCCATGGTCTCGTTATACCGGATTCACAACAGGAACGCGTCAATCGCGCGCAAAAGGGTGTTGGAGATGGCGGCCGGTGCCGGCGCACCCTGGAGCCATGGACATCCTCCGCTCCCGCCGCCGACTCATCACCCTCTGCCACGGGCTGACCGGTCTGATGACAGCGGTCTGGGGCGCAGGTCTCCCCGCGCTCGACGCGCGCCTCGACCTCGGACCGGCGGCCATCGGCGTCATGCTGCTCGTCGTCGCGGGCTTCGCGCTGCTGGCGATGCGGGCCGCGGGCCGCTTCTCCGGTTCGGCCGGGCGGATGCTGGCCGCGGCACTGCCATGCGCCGGCGGTGCCCTCCTGCTGGCGGGCATGGCGCCGTCCCTTCCCGTGCTGCTCCTGGCGGCCGGGATGTTCGGACTCGGCTGCGGTGCGACGAACATCGCGCTCAGCACCCAGGCGATGGCGGTGGAGACGGCGATGGGGCGGCCGGTGATCGCCCGCATGCACGGCTTCTGGACGCTCGGCGCCGCGGGCGGCGGGCTGCTGCTCGCCGCCGCTCTGCACGCGGGCCTCGACAGTCGCCTCGCGATCTCCGGAGGCGCGGGGCTCCTGGTGACGGCATCCGCTCTGGTGGGGATGCGGCTGCGCAGGCTGCCGACGGCGTCCGGTGCTGCTCCGGCGTCCGCGCTCGTCCCTTCCGTCGACGGCGATGCGGGAGATGCCGGCGCTGCACCGCTCCGGCCGGGCCATCTCGTCGCCCTGGGCATGGTGGGGGCGGCCGCCTTTCTCACCGAAGGTGCCGCGACCGACTGGGCGGGTGTGCACACGACCCGCATCCTCGGCGCGGATCCGGCGACCGGTTCTCTGGTCTACGGCGTCTTCTTCGCGGCGATGACCGTGATGCGCTTCGGCGGCGACGCGCTCCGCCGCCGGCTCGGGCCGCTGCGCACGGTCCGCCTCACCAGCGGGCTCGCCGCGATCGGCTATGCCGCCGTGCTCACCGCGGGCCTGGTGCCGGGCAGGCCCGTCGCCGTGATCGTCGCCGTCTCCGGCTGGGCGCTCGCGGGGGCCGGGACCGCCCTGATCTGGCCGATCGTGATCGGCACCCTGGCTGAGCGCGGCGAGACCGCCCAGAAGCTCTCTGTCGTCACGATGATCAGCTACGGCGGCGGGCTCCTCGGCCCCGCCCTGATCGGATTCCTCGCCGCCGCGGCCTCTCTGCCCGTCGCGATGCTGCTGCCCGCCGGGCTCGCGGTCCTCCTGGCGATCGCCGCGCCGTCCGTGATTCGCCGCTGTCGCGGCATCCGCTCGACGTCATCGTCGACGCCCCTGACCACCGCCGTACCCCAGAAGCAGTGACCGAGAGAAGGAGACACCCATGAACACCACCTCGACCCTCGACCGCCCCGACGCACGCCTCCACTACGAGGTGCGCGGGGAGGGTCCGCTCATCGCGCTGATCGGCTCCCCGATGGATGCCGACGCGTTCGCCCCTTTCGCGGACGAGCTGGGCGCCGATCACACGGTGCTCACCGCCGATCCCCGCGGGATCAAGCGCAGCACGGTGGCCGACCCGACACGCGAGTCGAGTCCTGCCGTGCGGGCGGCGGATCTCGCCGCCCTGATCGAGCATGTCGGTCGCGGACCCGCGACGGTCCTCGGATCGAGCGGAGGTGCCGTCACCGTGCTCGCCCTCGCGCAGGACCGACCGGACCTCGTCGAAGTCGTGATCGCCCATGAACCGCCCCTGCTGCGCCTGCTGCCCGATCACGAGGCCCAGCTGCAGACCGCTGAGGACCTCATCGCGCTCGCTCTCGGCGGGGATCGCCTGGGCGCGTGGCGGATGTTCTTCGCGCAGGCGAACATCGTCATGCCGGAGGAGGTGCTCGTGCAGTGGTTCGGCGGGGATGCCGATCCGCAGAGCCTCGCCGACGAGCGCTTCTGGTTCGAGCGCGAGTACCTCGGCAGCGTCGGCTGGCAGCCCGATCTCGACGCGCTGCGGCGCGCAGACGTGAGCTTCGTGCTCGGCATCGGCGAGGAGTCGGTCGGTCAGCTGTGCGAGCGCACCACGACGGCGCTCGGCGCGCACCTCGACGTCGAGCCGACGAGGTTCCCGGGCGATCACACGGGCTTCGTCGACCACCCCGCGGAGTTCGCCGCACGGCTGCGAGCAGTGCTCGAGACCCGGTGATCGGAAAGGGGGTGCGCCTCGGACGCACCCCCTTTCCTCACGCCGACCGCGCGAACCACCGCCAGAGCCCCGACCACTGCTCCGGTCCGAGATCGCGCGGGAGACGCCGGTCCGATGCGCCGGCGGCCGTCAGCGCCTGCCGTGCCTGGGCCCTCGACACGCGAGCCGCCGAGGCCACGACCGCGTCGAGGGTCGCCCCGCGCGCCGTGAACATCGACCGGACGAACCCCTCGTACGCGCGACGCTCGGCGATCGGCACGAGCGGTGAGCCGCGTCGCGTGATCGACAGCAGACCACCGTCGACGCTGGGCTGCGGCGAGAAGCCCCACGCCGGGACACGCCCTTCGAGGGAGAACTCGAACCACGGTGCCGACTGGGCGGTCATCAGGGTGCCTCCCCCGACGCCCGCCCGCTTGCGGGCGACCTCCCACTGCGTCAGCAGAACCGCGTCGCGCCACCGGCCCGTCGACAGCATCCGCCGCAGGATCGGGGTCGTCAGGTGGAAGGGGATGTTGCCGACCACGACATCGGCGTCGAGCGGATGGCGCGTCGCGTCGGCGTGCTCGACCCGCACGCTCGGCAGGCGCCCGCTCAGTCTGCGGACCCGATGCTCGTCGATGTCGATCGCCGTGAGCGGTCGTCCGAGTTCCGCCAGCGAGCGGGTGAGGGCGCCGTCGCCGGCGCCGAGTTCGAGGATCGACCCGGACGTTCGCCGGACGATCATCGTGATGCGTCCGAGGGTGGGGCGATGGGTGAGGAAGTTCTGGCCGAGTTCGTGTCGGCCGCCGTGGATCGAACGAGGCATGAGTGCGCTCCAGAGGAAGAATCGGAGCACCTCGAAGGAGGGAAGGACGCGGAGACGCGTCAGAGAGGACTGCCCGTCCCGAGGTGCGATGACATCTCGATGGACGGCGCGCAGATGCGTGCGAGCGAGCGCGCCGTCAGGCGCGGCGGTCGCGGAACACGAGGGTGCGCCCCATCACGGGCGCGAAGCATATTGTTCCCATGGCCGACAGCCTAGCGACCTCCAGGACGCGGCTCCAGTCAGATCCAGCCGCGCTCCTCGGCGATCAGCACGGCCTGCTGTCGGGTGCCGACGTGCAGCTTTCCGAGGATCACCGAGATGTGGTTGCGGACCGTGCCCGGCGCGAGCGCGAGGGCACGGGCGATCTGTCCGGTCGTCTCCCCCCGCCGTCCGGCACGCAGCACGTCCAGCTCGCGATCGGTCAGCGGCGAGCGCTCGTCGCTCAGCGCATCCGCCGCGATCTCCGGGTCGACGTAGCGCGCGCCCGCTGCCACCCGCCGGATGACGGCCGCGACCTCGTCGGCACCGCGGGACTTGGGCAGGAACCCCGCGACGCCGGATGCCAGCGCGCGACGCAGCACGCCGGGCCGCGCGTGACGGGTGACGACGACGCAGCGCGTCGCGATCGCCCGATTCAGACGCTCGGCGACCTGCACGCCGTCGAGGCCCGGCATCTCGAGGTCGAGCAGGCAGACGTCGGGCTGCAGGCGCAGCGCCTCGGCGACCGCCTGCTCGCCGTCCTCGCACTCGGCGACGACCTCGATGTCCTCCTCCAGGCGCAGCAGCGCCGCGAGCGCCGACCGGATCATCCCCTCGTCGTCGGCGAGCAGCACGCGGATCATCGAGCCTCCTCCGCGTTCGACGGCACGGTCACCACGACCACGAACTCCTCCGCGTCGGCGTGGATCTCGAGCGTGCCGTGCACGTCGTCGATCCGACGACGGACACCGTCCAGGCCGGAGCCGTCGTCGCCGAACCGGGCGCCCTGCACCGCGTCGTTGGCGATCTCGTACCGCCAGGCATCCACCGTCCGGGTCAGGGCGAGACGCGCACGGCGTCCACCGCCGTGCCGCAGCACGTTCGTCGTCGTCTCCCGGATCACCGGCCCGAGAGCGGATGCCGGTGCGGCGGCGGCATCCGGATCGATCACCGCCTCGACCTCGAGGCCGGCGGCGCGCAGGAGGTCTCGGGCGTTGGCGAGCTCATCGCTCAGCGGGACGGACCGGTACCGGGTCGCGAGGTCCCTCGTGCCCTGGCGCGCCTCGTCGACGCTGACCCGCGCGGCACGGAGCTGTTCCATGCCGGCATCCGGATCGCGCGGCAGCAGCCGCTCCGCGAGCTCCAGCTGCAGCGCGATGACCTGGAGGTGGTGCCCCTGCAGGTCGTGCACATCGGTCGCCACGCGCAGCCGTTCCTGCGTCGCCGCGAGGCGCGCCTCCGATGCACGGGCGCGGTCCAGAGTCACCATGACGTCCCAGAACCACAGCGAGCTGACCGTCATGAACGGGAGCAGCGAGATCACGATCACCGGCAGCCACCGGGGAAGGAAGGCGTCGACGGATGCCGCCGCGGAATCGACGACGCTGAGTCCCACCAGCAGTAGGGTCGCCGCGAGGACGACCCGGAAGCGCACGCCGCTGGGCCAGTTCAAGAGCACGATCGACTGCGCGAGGGGCATGACGGCGAGCTGCCAGCTGTGACCGAGCAGCCCCACGACGAGCCCGAACGCCACGGCGGCGAGCAGCGGCAGCCACAGCCGCCCCCAGGGGACCCCCGGTCGCGCGTCGAGTCGGCGCCGATAGTCCAACAGCAGCAGGAGGGTCGAGGCCAACCACAGGAGTCCGCTGACCGCGGCGATGAGCAGCGCTATGCCGCTGAGGTCCGTCGCCCCGACGAAGGCGGTCGCGGTGGCGACGACCGTGAGTTCGATGAACAGCACGGCGCCCGCCGTGTACCACCAGGTGACCGTGACGCCGCGCGTCAGCGAGACCGCCCCCGGGGTCGGAACGGCGGGGGCGAGGGGCTCGATGCGGCTGCTCACGCTCTCACGATACGGGCGTGACAGATGTCACGGATACGACGTGCGATCCACCCGTGAAGCGGTGACGGCTCGGCACTGTCGTGTGCGGCCGGAGAACGGTGGACTGGATCCATCGCAACGGACACGCCGTTCGCACCGACAACCGGGAGCACACCCCATGAACCTCATCGAGATCTTCCAGAACTGGGTCGCCCAGGTCCCCGAGCTCGTGCAGCCGCTCATCGTCGCCCTCGCCGGCGCGATCCCCTTCATCGAGGGCGAGGGTGCCGCGAGCATCGGGATCATCGGCGGCATCCACCCGGTGATTGCCGCCGTCGCAGCCATCGTCGGCAACTTCGTGTGCGTCGCCGTGCTGGTGCTGGCGAGCTCGGGTGCCCGCAGCGCGATCGTGAACCGCTCTCGTGTGAAGGAACCGGCCCTTGCAGGAGGAGGAGCGTCAGCCGCACCCGCGTCCGAGGCGCCGCACACCGATCGCAAGGCCGCCCGCCGGGAGAAGTTCCAGCGCGCGTTCGAGCGCTACGGCGTTCCCGGGGTCAGCCTTCTCGGACCGCTGCTGCTGCCGACCCACTTCACCGCCACGATGCTCGCCGCGGCCGGCGTCGGCAAGGCGCGCGTGCTGTTCTGGCAGGCGCTCGCGATCATCGGCTGGACGACGGCGGTCGCCGTGATCGTCGGCGGTGCGGTCTACGCCATCCGCTGATCCGAACGGCGCCTCCGACCGATTCGGCGGACTCGCGTCATGATTCGTCCGCCACGGGGTCTTGCCTATGACGGAGGTCCGGGCCTTTGGGGATATTGGCTCGCTCCGTCATCGGCCGCCCACCCCTCACACAGAGCGGCCAGAGGGTGGGATCCCTTCCCCGGGATCCCACCCTCTTTCTCCTGGTGCGGTGCTCGACTGTCGTCGTAACCCTGGCATGTCGGCCACCCGGTCTGCGGTAATCTCTCAATCCCCCGACGCGACACCCGGACGTCGTGCGACGGAACACGAGGTCTCATGGAAAGCTCTGGCGCAGGCACCGCCGACGAGACCGACGCCGACCTCCTCCGGCGCAGCCGCGACGGCGACCGTCGTGCGTTCTCCGAGCTCTGGCGCCGACACGCTCCGACCGCCGTGGCCTATGCCCGCAGCCTCGGCGCCGCGCCGCCCGACCCCGAGGACGTCGTCTCGGACGCGTTCCTGAGCATCCTGCAGCTGGTGCGCACCGGCCGAGGGCCGGAGGAGAGGTTCCGTCCCTATCTGCTCACCACGGTGCGCAACACGTGGCTGACGGCCGCTCGGCGCGCGCCGACGACGGTTCCGCTCGACGAGGTCGAGGAGCCCCCCTCGGGCGTCGGCACGATCGACGTCGAGGCGATGATGAACTCCACGGCCCTCGCCGAGGCCTTCTGCGCGCTTCCGGATCGTTGGCAGCATGCGCTCTGGCTCAGCGAGGTCGAACAGCTCCCCCCTCGCGAGATCGCCGATGTGCTCGGCATGAGGGCGAACGCCGTGGCCGCTCTGACGTACCGCGCCAGGGACGGGCTCCGGAAGGCGTGGATCGGCGCGCACCTCCGCCGTGCACCTGCCGGTTCCGACCATGTGCGCGTGATCGAGCTGCTCGGCGCCTACGTGCAGGGCGATCTGGGTCCGCGCCCGCAGAAGTTCGTCGCGGGGCACCTGGAATCGTGCGCCGACTGCCGCGCGGCGGCCGGTGAGGCGAGACACCTCGCGCGCGCCATCACGCTCGGCCCGCTCCTCGTCGGCGGCGCCGGACTCGTCATCGTCCCCGCGTATTTCGGGGCGGGGCAGGCCGCAGCGGCGATCGTTGCGGCCGCAGCGCCGACGGCGCCCGTGCTGTGGCCCGTCGCCGCCGCCGTGGCCGTGGCCCTCTCGGTGAGCGGCAGTCTGTTCCTGCGCACCCCGACCGAACCGGACGCGACCGCGGTGGATCTGCCGTCGGTCGCGCTGCCGGACGAGGCGGCATCCGCACCGCCTCTCGCTCCGTCTCCGGACCTCGCGCAGCCGAATCCCGCCACGTCCTCGACCGTGGGCATCCGCGAGATCGCCGCTCCGATCGCCGATGCTCCGAGCACTCCGGCACCGGTGCCGACTCCCGTTCCGGCGCCGGCACCCGACGTCGCTCCGGCGCCCGTCGAAGAACCTCCGGCGTCACCCACGACCGCCCCCGTGACGGCGCCCGTGACCGCGTCGAGCGAGCACGATCCCCCACCGACGACCTCCCTCAGCCGATCGCGCTGGTGGTGGGTCGATGTCGCCGTGACTCCGGCCGATCTCATCGGATGCCCTCCGATCGCCACCGTGACCATCGGCGGGGTCGCCGGAACGACTGTCCTGGTCGTCATCGATGATCAGCGCAGCGGAGCGGTCGTGACCCTCGATTCCGACGGCGTCTGGACAGGAGAGATCGAGCTGCCGATGGCCTCGGGGCAGCATGCGGTGTCGATCATCGATACCGGCCCCCGGGACGGAGATCCCGAGGTGCTCGCGCAGGGCACCGTCGACTATTGATCTCAATTCAGGAATTTCTGAATTCAGGTTCTGCTGTACGGTTGTCATCATGACCACGGCGACGGCATCTCTCACCCATACCGCGGCGGTGGCCCGTCTCGGCCACGCGCTGTCCGATCCGACACGTGCCGGCATCCTGCTCGCACTGCGGGCGACCGACCGCTACCCCGCCGAACTGGCCGATGATCTCGGCGTCTCCCGGCAGGTGATGTCCAACCACCTGGCCTGCCTTCGCGGATGCGGACTGATCGAGAGCGTCCCCGACGGCCGCCGGAGCAGCTATCGCCTCACGGACCCGCACCTCGCGCCGGCCCTCGACGAACTCGTGCGCGTCACCCTGATCGTCGAGCCGGACTGCTGCGACGGCGAAGGATGCAGCTGCTGATGTCGACGCTCACCGCGGACCGCCGCGCGACCCTCCATCGACGCATCCGACTCATCGTCGCGATCACGATCGCGTACAACCTCATCGAGGCGGTCGTGGCGATCGCCGCCGGGTCGATCGCCTCATCGGCGGCGCTCGTCGGGTTCGGCCTCGATTCGACCATCGAGGTCCTCTCTGCAGCGGCCGTCGCCTGGCAGTTCACGCGACGCGACCCGGAACGCTGGGAGAAGCCGACCCTGCGCGTGATCGCGATCGCCTTCTTCGCGCTCGCCGTCTACGTCACCGCGACCTCCGTGCTCGCCCTCGTCACGGCGGAACGACCGGAGCACAGCACGATCGGGATCGTCCTGACCGCCGTCAGCGTGGTGGTCATGCCCTTCCTGTCGTTCGCCGAGCGGCAAGCGGGTCGCGAGGCGGGATCCGCCACTGCCGTCGCCGACTCGAAGCAGACGCTGATCTGCACCTACCTGTCGGCCGCCGTGCTCGTCGGCCTCGTCGCGAACTCGCTGTTCGGCTGGTGGTGGGCGGATGCCGTGGCCGGGCTGGTCATCGCGGCCTTCGCGGTGCGCGAGGGCGTGGAGGCGTGGAGGGGCGACGCATGCGCGACCTCCGTCGGGATGATCTTCGACGACGAGCACGACGACCACGATCACCACGATCACCACGCGCACTGAGCATCTAGGTTGGGGAGATGGATGCTCGCCTGCCGCTGCGGCACGACCTCGACGGTCGCACGATCCTCGTCACCGGAGCCAACGCGGGAATCGGGTACTGGTGCGCCGAGCGTCTCGCCGCTCGCGGTGCGCGCGTGCTTCTGGGATGCCGATCGCCCGAGCGAGCGCAGACCGCGGTCGCGGCGATCACAGCCCGAGTCTCCGACGCGCAGCTGCGCATCGTCTCCGTCGATCTCGGCTCACTCGACAGCATCCGCAGCGCGGCAGCCGACGTCGATGAACGACTCGATGCGGTCATCTGCAACGCCGGTGTGAAGACCGCCCGCACGGATGCCCGGACGCACGACGGCTTCGACCTGATGATCGGCACCAACTTCCTCGGGCATTTCGCTCTGCTCGCCCAGCTCGCCCCGTTCTTCGCCGACGACGCCCGCGTGGTGGCGGTCGGCTCGATCGCGCATCGCTTCGCCCGGCTCGAGCCCGGCCGTCTCTCGGATCCCTGGCGCGGCTCTTCGCTGCGTCAGTACGGGCGTTCCAAGGCGGCGCTCATGGCGTTCGCCTTCGAGCTGGACCGGCGCTGGTCCGATACCGGGCGATCCGCCCTCTGCGCACACCCGGGGTACGCGGTCGATCCGCTCACCGCCCCGCGGCCCGGACTCGTCGAGGTGCCCGTGGTCGTGCGCGCTCTGGCCACCCTGAGCCGACCGTTCGTGCAGGGCAAGGACGACGGCGCCGCGCCGCTGATCCATGCGGCCACGGCCACCGAGGCAGAGAGCGGCGACTACTGGGGCCCGGGAGGGGCGCTCGAGTTCCGCGGCGCACCCACCCGCGTGCGCGCCTCGGACCAGGTCCGATCGCCTGCCACCGGCGCCGCCCTCTGGGATGCTGCGGAGCAGCTGACCGGCGTGCGCTTCCCGACCTGAGCCGATGTCGGATGCCGCGGCCAGACTGGGGTCATGATCACTCTGCTGTCCGCCCCCAGCAACCTCGGTCTGCGGCCGCCTCAGCGCGGAAGCGTGCCGGGCACGGCGAAGGCTCCGGAGGCGCTGCGCGAGGCAGGACTCCACACCCGCTTCGCCGAGCGCGGGGCGATCGACGGAGGTGTCGTGCTCTCCGCGCGCTATGTCGATGACGACGACACCAGGGCCGCCGGGCATGTCCGCAATGAAGCGGCGCTGGTCGAGCACTCCCGGCGCCTCGCCGCGCGCATCACCGACGTGCTCGCCGCGGAGAGTGCTCCGCTGGTGATCGGCGGCGACTGCGCCCTGCTGCTCGGCGCCGGCATGGCCTCGGCGCGACGAGGTCGCACCGGGCTGGTGCACGTCGACGGGCACACCGACTTCCGCCATCCGGGGAACAGCGACGAGAGTGCGAGCGTGGCCGGCGAGGCGCTGGCGGCCGCGATCGGGTACCACTGGCCCGCCATCGCGGACATCGACGGCCTCTCCCCGTACTTCGCGGCTGCCCGCACCGCACACATCGGTCATCGCGATGACGACGAGGAACAGGAAGAGGTGCGCGCGCTCCTCGGACTCGTCACCCCCGCCGCCGATGTCATCAGACGGGGTGCGGCGGCCGTGGCGGCCGACTCCGCCGCGGTGGCCGGTCCCGACGGGTACTGGCTCCAGGTCGACGTCGACGTGCTCGACGCCTCAGTGATGCCGGCGGTCGACAGCCCGGATCCCGGCGGCCTGACCGCGGCGCAGCTCGCCGATCTCCTGCGGGAACTGGCCCCTCGGGCCATCGGCGCGAGCATCACCGTGTTCGACCCCGACCTCGACCCGGACGGCCGCTACGCGCGACTGCTGGTCGACATCCTGGATGCCGGCCTGCGCGAACTCGGGTCGGGCATCCGCGGATGACGCGGCAGCCCTGATCACGAAGACGGGCACGATGTTCCAGAGCAGATCACCCCTCAGCGGAAGCTCCCGCTGAGGGGTGAGCACGCCCCGTGGGGAGCCGGGCGCTCGTGCCCTCAGGGTCCGAGGAAGGGGTGGAGCAGCGCGACGCTCACGAGTTCTCCTTGTCGATGGCGGATGTCGAGGGAACGGCGATCCCGGCGGTGTCGGTGCTCTCCAGTGGGCTCAGCGTGCCCGAGGCATCGACCGTCTCTGCGACATCCGGGGATCGCCGCGTCTTGAGGAGGCTGGCGACCGTGGCGACGGTGATCGTCGCGGCGATGAACAGCAGCGAGAACCAGATCGGGATCTCGGGAGCCCAGAGCATCGGCTCGCCGCCGTTGATGAAGGGCAGCTCGTTCACGTGGAGGGCGTGCAGCACGAGCTTCACGCCGATGAACGCGAGGATGACCGCGAGCCCCTGGGCCAGGTAGACGAGGCGCTCGAGCAGGCCGCCGATGAGGAAGTACAGCTGACGCAGACCCATGAGCGCGAACGCGTTGGCCGTGAACACGATGTAGGCCTCGTCGGTGAGCCCGTAGATCGCCGGGATCGAGTCGACCGCGAACACGAGGTCGATGAAGCCGATCGCGATGATCGTGAGCAGCATCGGGGTGACGAAGCGCTTGCCGTTGTTCACGACGGTCAGCTTGTCCTCGTTGTACTCGTCGGTCACCGGGAGGTGCCGACGGACGAACGTCATGAAGCGGCCGTTGGCCGGGTTGCTCTCGTGGTTGCTGAAGGCCTGTCGGTACGCGAGGACCAGCAGCAGCGCGCCGAACAGGTAGAAGATCCATGAGAAGTTCTCGATGAGGGTCGCGCCGACGGCGATGAAGATACCGCGCAGGATCAGCGCGATGACGATGCCGATCATCAGCACCTTCTGCTGGTAGATCTTCGGCACGGCGAAGCCGGTCATCACAATGAGGAACACGAAGAGGTTGTCGATCGACAGCGCCTTCTCGGTCAGATACCCGGCGAAGTACTCCCCGCCGAAGGTCCACCCGGAGAAGACGCCGATCCCGACGCCGAAGAGCAGAGCGAGGCTGATGTAGAAGATCGACCAGCGGGCGGATTCCGCGATCGAGGGCTCGTGAGGCTTGCGCACGTGGGCGAAGAACTCGTACACGAAGAAGGCGATCGTGACCGCGATCGTGATGATCCAGATCAGAGGGGTGATTTCCAACAGGGGCTCCAGACTCGGCGTGACAAGCAGCGCCAAAGTCTTCTCCATTCCTGAGATCAGGAACCGGTGGCCCGGGATGCGACGTGCATCCGTAATGACGACCCGACCGTATCGGAGTACTCCCCTTGGGATCTCCAGGGTACAAGGAGGCCTGGATCATCCCTGTGGATCTGCCGACAACCGCGGGGCGGCGGGCGCAGCGCATGACGCCCCGCGGAGAGGCGGTCAGTTCAGGATGAACGTCACCGTCGCGCTGTTGCCCGCGACGTCCTGGACGACCAGGGTGTTCTCCCCCTGGACGGCACCGAAGACGCCGGGCTTCACGTGGTTGATGTCGGACCACGTGTTGTTGGAGAGGTCCTTCACCACCCCGTTGAGCGAGACCTGCGAGACCTTGCCCGCGTCGAAGAGCTTGAAACTGACGAGGTCGTAGACCCCCGCGGAGCCCGCGGTGAACGATGCCCCCTCCTTGACCGTCGCGGTCGGAGCGGTGGCATCGATCGTCACCGCGAAGACGCCGGTCTGCGCGATGTTGCCCGCAAGGTCCTCCGCGTTGTACTTCACCGTATATGCGCCGTCGGGCAGGGTCTGGGTCGTCTCGTGCACACCGCTCGTCGCACCGTCGATCGCCGACTGCGTGCTCTTGACGAGCGTGCCGTCCTTGTAGATGTTCGCGACGATGCGCTTCAGACCGATGTCGTCGGTCGCGTCGACGCGCAGCGTCAGCGCGGGCATCGGGCCGGCAGTGGTCGGCGCGACGAGAGTCGCCACCGGCTTCGTGGTGTCGACCGGAGCAGCATCCTGGACGAGGGCGACGCGATCGACCGCCCAGAACGCGCTGTTGGTCCCGGTGTAGTGGAATCGGAACTGCGCGGTCTGCGCGCCGGCAGGCACGTCGAAGACCAGACGCTCCTCGGCATTCGTGTTCGCCGTGTACGCCTTGAGCGACTGCGCCTCGCCGCCGTCGAAGCTGACGAGGACCTCGGCCGACTGCGGCCCGTCGATGAAGTAGTTGGTGGCATACGCCAGAGTCGCCGTGGAAGCGCCGGTCAGCGGGTAGGCGGGGCTGACGAGCGTCGAGTCGAAGGCGCCCGCCGCGTGCGACTTGTCGTCCCACTCATCCGAGTCGGCCACGGCGAAGACGTCGCGGACGCGCACCGACGTCTCCCGACGCTGCCCCAGCTCGACGTTGGTCCAGAAGTCATCGGTGGCGAAGGACCAGCCGGCCCATTCCCTCACACCGCCGGAGGGCATGAGGGAGTTGTCGATGCTCCAGCCTTCCGGTGTCGCATGCGTCCAGCCGAGGACATCCGCTCCGGGGCGGGTCTCGTCCGCGCGGGTCTGCAGCGCTGGGCGCAGCGCGTCGAAGGCATCGGGCGCGAGGTCCGGTACGGCAGTGCCGTCGAGTGCCCAGGTCGGGTCAGCCGCGATGCCGACGGCGGAGAGGACGGTGGGGGCGACGTCGGTGATCTTGACGTCGTGACGCACACCGGGCTCGATGCCCGGTCCCGCCGCGATCACGAACACCTTGCGCTCAGCCGGGCTGCTTCCGCCGTGACCACCGGTCGGAGTGTGGCCGTGATCCGCCGTGACGACGATGGTCCACTCCTCCTCCGAGGGGCGGGCCTCGACCGCGGCGAGGATCTGGCCGATCTCGCCGTCCGCTTTCGCGAGTGCCTGTCCGTACGCGGCGCCGTTCGTGCCCGTGCTGTGCCCTGCGCCGTCGACCTCGTCGAGGTGCACGAACACGTCGTCGGCCCCGCCGGCGATCGCCTCGACCGCCTTGGCCGTCGTGCCGACATCGTTGCCGCCCTGGATGCGCGAGTCCGCGGCCGGCCCGAAGACCGTGGTCGCGATCGGAGACCACGTCGCCACGACCGCCGTGGAGCGCTCCGGCTGTGCGGCTTCGATGCGCGTCAGGTAGTCGGGGTAGAGGTCGTACCGAGGTGCCGTGAAGTTGTTGTCGACGACGTTGTGCTTGTCGGGCCAGACACCCGTGGCGATGGTCGACCACCCCGGTCCGGAGATGGTGCCGGCCAGCGGCGTGCCGTACAGGTTGCTGGACGAGACCATGCCGCGCGCCATCAGCGCGTCGAGGTTCGGCACGTCCGCATCGTCGAGGAAGTCGAACGACGCACCGTCGATCCCGATCACGAGGGTCTTGACGGCGGCCGCGTCGGCGGCCGCCAGGGCGGGTGCGGCCACCAGCGGGGACAGGAGGCATGCGGCCGCAGTTGTCAGCACAACTGCGCGCTTGCGATACGAGGGCACTTGATCTCCGAGACGTTGGTTTCACGGGCATGGTGACGTCCATGCCCGGAGACAGTCTCGAACTCGGAGACCGCGCCGCCAACGGTTCGCGCGAAGATGTCAATACACGTTGAGGTGCCGTTCACTCTCGGGCGCGCAAATAGGTATCTATGTGCGTGAACGGACGAGCGCCGCGGTCAGTCGAGCAGCTCGCCCACCAACTGTTCGATGCGGCTGCGGATGTCGTCGCGGATCGGCCGCACCGCGTCGATGCCCTGGCCGGCCGGATCATCGAGCTTCCAGTCCTCGTAGCGCTTGCCGGGGAAGAACGGGCACGCGTCACCGCACCCCATCGTGATCACGACATCGGAGGCCTGGACGGCCTCGGTCGTGAGCACCTTCGGCGCTTCCGCCGTGATGTCGATGCCGAGTTCGGCCATCGCCTCCACGGCGATCGGGTTGATCTCGTCAGCTGGCATGGACCCCGCGGAGCGGACCTCGATGCGGTCGCCGGCGATGTCGCGCAGGAATCCCGCGGCCATCTGCGAGCGGCCGGCGTTGTGGACGCACACGAACAGGACGGAGGGGGTGGGTGAGGCGTCGGGCATGGTGGCTCCTGTCTACGTTTCCAGTCTGACATTCATCGATGCGGGGGAGGCTGCTCGGATCAGCCGACCGCGACAGGGCGCGAGCCGATCTGCAGCACGGAGGGCGCAGGCGCGGCGCAGCATCCGCTCGCTCCCTCGTCGAATCCGCCCGCGCCGCCGCACACACCGGTGTCCGGCAGCACCAGCTCGTTGCGGGCCGCGGACTCGTGATCTCCGGCGAGGTGCGCGACGACGCTCCGCACCTGCTCGAAGCCTGTCAGCGCGAGGAAGGTCGGCGCGCGCCCGTAGGACTTCGCGCCGACGATGAACAGACCCTGCTCCGGCTGTGCGAGCTGACGCGCACCCGTCGCCGACACCGAACCGCACGAGTGGATGTTCGGATCGATCTCGGCGGCGATCCCCGCGACCGCCTCGAGTGCGGGATCGAGATCGATGCGCAGCTCCCGGAGCAGGTCGGAGTCGGGTCGGAATCCGGTGAGCGCGAACACGTGGGAGACGTCGGCGACCTCTCGCCCGTCGTCCGAGCGGATGCGGAGAGCGCCGTCCTGTGCCCGGAACTCGGCGACACGGAACCCGGTGACGACGTCGACCACGCCGGACTCGATCACGCGGCGAGCGCGCGCTCCGAGAGCCGCCCGCTCGGGGAGCTCGTCGCCGGCACCGCCTCCGAACACGTTCGTCGCGGTTCCCCGTCGCAGCAGCCAGGTCACCCGCGTACCCGGTGCGCGGCGTGCGAGCTCACTCAGTCGCAGCACCGCGTGCGTCGCGGAATGGCCGGCTCCGACCACGACCACGTGCGCGCCCGCGAAGGCGGCGACGTCGTCGGGGATCCGATAGGAGATGCGATCTGCCGAGGCCGGCTCGCCCAGCGCAGGGTAGCCGTCCGCACCCGCCGGATTCGGCTGCCCCCACGTGCCGCTGGCGTCGATCACCGAACGTGCGAGGAGCCGGCTCTCGGTGCCGTCGGCATCTCGCGTGTGCACCACGAACGGCTGACTCCGACGTCCGCCGTCGACGACCTTGTCACGGCCATGGCGTGCGACGCCGGTGACGGTGACCCCGTAGCGGACCCGCTCACCCAGTGCGTCGGCCAGTGGGGCGAGGTATCCCTCGATCCACTCCGCGCCCGTCGGGTACCCGGCCGGCGGAGCCGACCACCCCGACGGCTCGAGCAGGCGCCGACCGGCCGCATCGGTGAGTTCCGGCCACGAGGAGAACAGCCGCACATGCCCCCATTCCGAGACCGCGGCCGCGGCGGCATCCCCGCGTTCGAGGACGACGGCGTCCAGCCCGCTTTCGGTCGCATGCGCGGCGGCGACGAGGCCCTGCGGCCCCGCTCCGATGATCACGACGGGCAGTTCATCCATGACGTCTCCTCAAATCGAAAAACTTCAATATGAAGACCATCTCCTACCTATCGAAGAATGTCAATACGTGACAGACTAGCGGGGTGAGCCTGCCCCTGACCATCGAAGCGACCTCCTGCTGCGTCCCCCGCGTCACCTCTGCCGTCTCCGTCGAGGACGCGGAAAGGGCAGCCCGCGTGTTCAAGGCGCTCGGCGACCCGACACGCGTTCGACTGCTGTCACTGATCGCCGCGGGCGACGGCGGGGAAGCATGCATCTGCGACCTCACGGAGCCGGTCGGTCTCTCCCAGGGCACGGTCTCCCACCACATGAAGCTGCTCGCAGAGGCGGGGCTCGTCACGCGCGAGCAGCGCGGCAAGTGGGCGTACTTCGCCCTCAACGACTCAGCGCTCGACGCGGCCGCCGATGCCCTGCGGACGACCTGAGGGTCTCACCGCCGGCTCGGCCCCGAAGTAGAGGTGGGCATGCAGCGCGCACCTCTCGTTGAACCCGGCATCGCACTCCGGACATGAGGATGCCGCCAGATAGTCGGTGATCGTCAGCTCCGCACCGCAGGCTCCGCACAGCACGGCCTTCGTCGCGCGCTCGTCGAAGCCCCACTGGCGCGCGGGATGCCCGGCAGCCTCCGCATGGCAGAGATGGCACGGGTAGTACTCGCCGCAGCAGGCGAAGCGGATCGCGATGATGTCGACGGCGGTGCGATAGTGCACGCATCGGGTCATGTCGTCGACGACCGCGCCGCGGACGACCGGACGACTAGGCATGGGGCTCGCGACCTTCGATCAGGGCGGCGAGAGCGTCGAGCGTACGCGCGAGCCCGAACGCCCAGGCCTGACTCGCACCCCACGCGCCGCCCTGCGCCTCTCCGGCGGCGGCGCCGATGCGCACCGCCCGCGGAAAGGCCGCAGGGTCGAGGGCGCGGGCGAGGATCGGCTGGTTCGCCGACCACCACTGCTCATCGCTCATCGCGGTGTCGGTGACCGCTCGGACGGCGTCGTGCGCCGAGCGACAGTGCGCCTGGACGAAGCCGAGGAGGTAGGTGAGCGAGGCGTCGACATCGACATCCGAGAGCCCGGTGCCGTCGAAGGCGGCGAGCTCGTGCTCGTACTTCGCCATGACCCCGGGACCGAGCGGCGGCCTGCTGAGCGCGGCGACCTCGGTGAGCCACGGATGCCGGGTCAGCAGCTCACGGTTCGCCTGCGCGATCTCGGTCACCCGTTCGCGCCACGGCCTCTCCCCTGGATCCGGCCGCGCCATGCCGGCGTAGAGCGCGTCGACCATCAGGTCGAGGAGCTCCGGTTTCCCCGGGACGTAGGTGTACACCGACATCGGCGCGATGCCCACGCGCTCGGCCACGGCACGCACCGTGACTCCGGCGAGCCCCTGCTCATCGGCGATGGCGAGGGCCGCATCGACGAGCCGACCCACGGCGACGGAGCGCGCCGGGCCCTTCCGCGGAGCCGACGGCTCACCCCAGAGCAGAGCGAGGGTCCGGCTCGGCTCTCCTGCGCCCGTGCGATCGGCATCCATGGGAATGATCTTGCCACATCTGCGTTATACGCAGTACATTGTACGTCGTACAGTGTTACCGATAGGAGCATCCATGCAGTTCACCTCGACAGCGATCTCGCTGAATGTGCCCGACGTCGACGCCTCCGCCGAGTGGGTGCAGAAGCACCTCGGCTTCTCCGTCGCGATGGCGGCCGACGGATTCTGCTCGCTGCAGCATCCGGATGCCGGGATCAACCTGATCTACCTCCGCACGGGCCTGCCGACGTTCAAGCCCGCGTCGGCGGCTGCGGACGCGACAGGCCTCCTCGTCGTCTTCACGGTCGACGCCATCGACGACGACTACGCCCGCCTGCGCGAGGAGGGCGTCACCATCGTCACGCCGATCGAGACCGAGCCCTGGGGCGAGCGCTACTTCCAGATGACGGACCCGAACGGCATCGTCTACCAGCTCGTCCAGTGGGTCGAGCCGACGGAGGAGCACGTCGGCTGACAGCGGTGCCACGCGCTGAGCCGCCTCGACGCCGCTCAGCGCGTGGGTGCGCTCGACCGCCCCTGATCCCGACCGCTGAGCTCTGCGTCGAGCGTCTCCTGGGCGACGCGCATCTGCTCGGCATACGCCGGCTGCTGCAGGCGCTGCCAGATCAGATCCTCCGAGACTTCTTCGACGTTGCTCACCACCCACCAGATGTTGCCGAACGGGTCCTTGATGCGTCCCCCACGCTGACCGAAGGCATTGTCGTCGAGGGCGGTCACGACGACGGCTCCCGCTGCGATCGCCTGAGCGAAGGTCGCATCGGCATCCGGAACCCACACCCGCAGCAGACTCGGCATCACCGGCCACTCCGGACGGCGATCGAAGGCCAGGATGATCGTGTCCCCGACCCGGATCTCGGCATGGCCGATCAAGCCGTCCTCCGTGGCGACACGCGCGATCTCCTCGCCGTCGAACGCCGCGGCGACGAAGTCGAGCAGTGCTCCGGTGTCGTCCGTGACGACCCATGGCGCCACGGTCGTGTAGCCGGCGGGGGCGGAGTTCTTCGTGTCGGTCATCTTCTTCTCCGATCTGGATGTCATGCGATGAACCTACGAGCAGATGCGGACAGATCCTGTCCTCGTGCGCTCCAGCCGAGACCCGGTCAGTGCGCGTACCGCGGCCCCAGGACCGAGAGCAGCTTCAGCTTCTCGTGACTCTCCGACCCCGGGGCCGCGGTGTAGACCAGCAGGGCCTGCGAGGACTCCGGGTCGATCAGGCTCTGACAGGACAGATCGAGGGCACCGAGCTCCGGGTGGATGAACCGCTTGGTCTCCTGCGGCCGCAGCCCGATCTCCTGCCGCTCCCAGAGCATCCGGAATTCCTCGCTCTCATCGCGCAGCAGGCGGCAGAGCTCGGCGGCGCGCGACTCCGGGCCGTTGCGGGCCATCACCTCGCGCAGGCCGGAGACCCACAGCCGGGCGAGGAACGCGTGGTCGCGGGGGTCGTAGAGCTCACGCGAACCCGGATCCGTGAACCACCGGAACCCGATGCTGCGCTGCGGGCCGGTGAGCTGCGCGGTGTCGCCGGTGAGCGCGACGCCGAGCGCGGTCTGACGCAGCGTCTCCCCCAGCTCCGTGACGACCTCGGCCGGCGTGTCCTCGAGGCGGTCCAGGATGCGCAGCATTCCCGGTGAGACGTGGTCGCTCTCCACACCGCGAGCGGGAGGTCGGTGGCCCGCCAACCGGAACAGGTGGTCGCGTTCCTCCACCGAGAGATGAAGTCCCTGGGCGATCGACGCGATCATCTGCTCCGACGGCAGCGGGCCGCTGCCGCGCTCGAGGCGCGCGTAGTAGTCGGCCGACATGTGACTGAGCGCGGCCACCTCCTCGCGCCGGAGTCCGTCGGTGCGCCGACGCTGCCCGCGAGGCAGGCCGACGTCCTCCGGCTGGAGCACGTCGCGCCGCATCCGGAGGAACTCCGCCAGCCCTGCCCTGTCGATCCCCATGCGCACGGCATCCTCTCGTCGCCACGATCCTGACATGCCGGTGCTCCGGCATCCACTGATCGACGAGTCCTGGATAGCGCGCCGGGCACCGATGAGAGTGGAGGAGACCTGAAGGAGCACGCTCATGCCACGCACCATCGACATCACCATCCCACCGCTGCACGGTCGACGCGCCGTCGTCACCGGCGGGAGCGACGGCATCGGACTGCGAATCGCCACCCGTCTCGCCCAGGCCGGCGCAGACGTCGTGCTGCCGGTCCGCAATCTCCGCAAGGGCGAGGCGGCGGCCGCCGGGATCCGGGAGAAGGCTCCGTCCGCCGAAGTGGAACTGCTGCCCCTGGACCTTTCATCGCTCGCGTCGATCGCCGCGTTCGGCGACAGCATGCGAGAGGACGGACGGCCCATCCATCTCCTCATCAACAACGCCGGCGTGATGACGCCACCGGACCGGCAGGTCACGGCCGACGGCTTCGAGCTCCAGTTCGGCACGAATCACCTCGGCCACTTCGCGCTCGTCGGGCAGCTGCTGCCGCTGCTGCGTGCAGGCAAGGCCCGCGTCACGTCGCAGGTCAGCGTCGCCGCGAACGAGCGATCCATCCACTGGGACGATCTGAACGGGGAGCGCTCGTACAACGGCATGACCGCGTACAGCCAGTCGAAGATCGCCTTCGGTCAGTTCGCGCTCGAGCTCGACCGTCGCAGCGAAGCACAGGGCTGGGGCATCACGAGCAACCTCTCCCACCCCGGAGTCGCCCCCACCAGCCTGCTCGCCGCCCGGCCGGAGCTCGGACGCGGACAGGACACGTTCGGTGTGCGGGTGATCCGGTGGGGATCCGCCCGCGGGATCGTGTTCGGCACTCCGGAATCGGCGGCTCTCCCCGCCCTCTACGCAGCGACGTCTCCCGACGCCCGCCGCCGCGCGTTCTACGGACCGCGCGGGATCGGTCATCTCGGCGGCGCTCCTGCCGAGCAGCGGCTGTACTCCCGTCTGCGCAGCGAGGAGGAGGCGCGGCGGGTCTGGCAGGTCTCCGAGGAGCTGACCGGCATCCGATTCCCCGGCGACGGACCGATCGAGACTGTGAGCCCACCCAGCTTGGGGGCGTAACGTCCGGTCATGAACGCACAATTGAAGATCGCGGGGCACAGCCCCGAACCGCTGGGTCACGGATCTGCCCTCGTCGACGCGCTTCCGGCCGCGCTGACGACGAAGCACGTGCCTGACCACCACACCGCCGCGACGGTGACCGACGACGACGAGGCACGCATCTCGGACTGGGCCGAAGAGGGCGGTGCCGCCCGCGACTAGGGCGACACCCGCGAAGAGGTCATCATGGACGACATCCGTCCGACCGTCCGCACCCGTCCGCGCGACAGCGCGGCCCGCGCATCGAGCACCTTCACGGAGCTCGCTCAGACCGTCCGCGAGCGCGGACTGCTGCGCCGCCGTTACGGCTACTACTGGTCGAAGCTCGTGGGAGCGCCACTGGTGCTCATCGCCTGCATCCTCGTGTTCGTCTGGATCGGCGACACCTGGTGGCAGCTGTTCACCGCGGCCGTGCTCGCGATCGTGTTCACCCAGATCGCGTTCCTCGGCCACGACGCCGCCCACCGCCAGATCTTCGTCTCCGGACGCTGGAACGACTGGATCAGCCTGATCCTCGGCGACCTGCTCGTCGGCATGAGCTACGGCTGGTGGCAGCACAAGCACACCCGGCATCATGCGAATCCCAACAAGCTCGGCGCCGACCCCGACATCGAGCTGCCTGTCATCGCGGTCACAGCCGACAGCGCCGCACGGCATCACAGCCCGCTGGTGTCATGGCTGCGGGCGCACCAGGGCCTGATGTTCTTCCCGATCCTGCTCTTCGAGGGCCTGTCGCTCCACGCGTCGAGCGTTCGACGCGTGTTCACACGCGGACGCCTCGAGCGGCGATGGGTGGAGATCGTCTTCCTGGCCGTGCGGATGATCGGCTATCTCATCCTGGTCTTCCTGGTGCTGTCACCGGGCATCGCCTTCGTGTTCCTCGCCGTGCAGCTCGGACTGTTCGGCTTCTACATGGGCATCGCCTTCGCACCGAACCACAAGGGGATGCCGGTTGTCCCGCGGGACATGACGCTGGACTTCCTGCGGCGCCAGGTGCTGATGAGCCGCAACGTGAGCGGAAGCCGGTTCATCGATGTTCTCCTCGGCGGGCTGAACTACCAGGTCGAGCACCACCTCTTCCCGTCGATGCCTCGCCCGCACCTGCGTCGCGCGGCGCCCGTGGTCGAGGCGTACTGTCGCGAGCTCGGGGTGCCGTACACCCGCATCGGCCTGTTCGCCTCGTACGCGATCGTCGTCCGCTACATCAACCGCGTCGGCCTCGGCGAGCGCGACGTGTTCAGCTGCCCGCTGATCGAGCAGCGCAGTCACGTGTAGTGCGCTCCCGTGGCAGGCATGGCGGGTGTTTCGCTCGCAGACCCGCCAAAACTGCCACGGGAGCACCATGATGGACGGATGACGGACGGGTATCGGGACGACTTCCTCGCCACCGCGGTGGCGTTGCCGCAGACGGGGCGCGTCACTCGGAGGCTCGACTACCCGCGCTTCTCGGTGCTGCTCGACCCTTCGCGTCGCCTCGCGGCGGCGACGGCGGTGAACATCGACGGCGCCGAGCTCCGCGACCTCGCCAGGGAGGGCGAGTGGCGCCTCGATCCCCGGGTCGATGCCGACGAGCAGACCGGCCCCGAGGTCTACGCGCGCAACGACCTCGACCGCGGGCACCTGGTCCGCCGGCGCGATCCGGGCTGGGGCGAGCCTGCCGACGCACGGGAGGCGATGGAGGCGACCTTCTTCTACCCGAACGCCGCGCCGCAGGCCGCCGGCTTCAACCAGTCGAAGGAACTGTGGCTCGGCCTCGAAGACCATGTGCTCGCCTATGCCGAGACGACCGATCAGCGGCTGAGCGTCTTCACCGCGCCTGTCCTCGCCGACGAAGACCCGGCGTACCGCGGCATCCGGATCCCGCTGCGATTCTGGAAGGTCGCCGCCTGGCAGGATGCGACCGATCTTCGCGCCGCGGGGTTCGTCCTCGACCAGACCGAACTCGTCGACACCGGCGAAGGCCTTCTGGCGAAGCCGCCGCTCGGGGCCTTCCGCACCTTCCAGGTGCCGATCGCGGACATCACGGGCATCACGGGTGTCGACTTCGGGCCGCTCACTGACGCCGACGTGCTGGATCGCGCCGACCTGCGGGCGGGCGGCTGGCGCGCGCTGCGCTCGGCGGGCGACACGATCCTCTGAGCAGCCGCCCGCCCCGGGTCAGCCCTGACGACCCTTGAATCGGGGGTTGAGCTTGTTGATGACGAAGACGCGCCCGCGACGGCGCACGACCTGGGCGCCGGGTTGATTCTTCAGGGACTTGAGCGATGCTCGAACCTTCATGACGATCTCCTTATTGATAATCTTTCTCAATAACAAGGTAGGGTGGCGAGGACCGCCCGTCAAGAAGAGAGCAGATCGTCCATGGAGCACCCCCTCATCGTCGTCGGCGTCTGCGTGCCGGAGCGACGACGGTACGCGGCCGCGCTCGCCCGAGCGACCGGCAGGCGCCTCGTGCGGATCTCGGAGCTCCCTCCCGCGCGTCGGGAGGAACGCGATCCGATCCCGTCGCAGCGGTCTCTCGGCAGCGGCGAACTCTGGCGATTCGTGGCCGACATCGGGACCGAGATCGACCTCCCGCACGTCGACCTCGCGACGGATCCGCGGATTCCGGTCGTGTGCGTCGTGGACGCCCTGCACCTGCTGGAGGACCTCGCCGACCAGCGCCCGCTCCTCGAGACCGCAGGCCCCGGTGACGACCGCGGCGACGTCGGCGCTCGCGCCCGTCGCGCCGTGTCCTTCGTCGAAGGCGCGACGCTGATCTCCTTCGTCAACTGGGAGGCGGTCGACACGCCCCGTCTGGCCCTCGTGATGACGATCGCCTCTCACCTCAATCCCGCCGCCCGCGTGCGTCTGTCGCGCGGACCGGCGGACGACATCCGCGCCCTGAGCTCCGGGTCGCCGGAGTCGCCGCTGCTGCTGGAGAGAGCGGGCTGGGTGCACGCGCTCAACGATGAGCACGATCCGCACATGACAGATGCGCGTGTGACGACGCTCCGCTACGAGCAGCCCCGCCCGTTCCACCCCGCGAGGCTCGCCGCTGCGCTGGACGACATCGAGTCCGGTCGCCACGGCCACATCCTGCGGTCGGCGGGATTCTGTCGTCTCGCGACGCGGGCGAGCGTCCTCGCACGCTGGGATCACGTCGGTTCCGCGATCTGGATGGATCCGCTGTCGTCCGATATCGAGGCGGCGTCGACCGTGCAGGACATCGCGTTCACCGGGCTCGGCATCGATGCGCGGGCACTCCGCGACGCCCTCGACGACGCCGCCGTCACCGACGAGGAGCTCACCGCCGGTCCGGTCGCATGGCGCGAGTTCGAGGACCCGCTCCCCGCGTGGCCGTCGATCGTCGAGGAGCGCCCCTGAACGACCGCCCGTCGGTCGTCGTGTCCGGCCGCTCGCTGCCTCAGGCTTCGGCCGATGCCGCCTGGTCCGCGCTCGCCGACTCCGTCGCGACCCAGCTGGCGAGCATCTTCAGCTTCTCCTCGGATGCCGTGCCGGGCTCGGCCGTGTACGTCGACATGCGCAGTCCCGGGTCGGAGGGCAGCTCGAACGCCTCGTAGACGAGCTCGATCTCGCCGACGACCGGATGCCGGAGCCGCTTGACCCCACTGCGGTGATGGCGCACATCGTGCGCGGCCCACAGTGTGCGGAACCGATCGCTGCGCGTCGAGAGCTCGCCCACCAGGTCGCTGAAGCGACGGTCGAACGGATTGCGGCCGGCCTCACCGCGCATCGCCGCGACGATCTCACGGGTGACACGGTCCCAGTCGGGGTAGAACTCGTGCGCCGCGGGATTCAGGAAGGCGAAGCGCACGCTGTTCGGCGCGGGATCGGTGAAGTGCGGCGAATAGAGTGCCTTGCCGAGCGCGTTCGCGCCGAGATAGTCGAAAGAGCTGTTGCGCACGAGTGCCGGCGCCCCGGTCATCGCGTCGAGCAGGCGCTGGATGCTGGGGCGGATCGCCTCCGCCTTCTTCCGCGGCTTCCTGGCCACGGGTGAGGCGTTCGCGGTGCGGGCGAGGTCGAAGAGGTGCGCCGTCTCCGCGTCGTCGAGCTGCAGCGCCCTCGCGAGGGAGTCCAGCACGCTGTCGGACGCTCCAGAGAGGTCACCGCGTTCGAGGCGGGTGTAATAGTCGACGCTGACGCCCGCGAGCAGCGAGACCTCCTCGCGACGGAGCCCCGGCACGCGTCGGTTGCCCCCGAACACGGGGAGCCCTGCCTTGTCGGGGGTGAGTCGTGCGCGCCTCGTGGAGAGGAACTCACGCACCTCGCTGCGGGTGTCCATACCTCGACGGTACGCCTTGCCGGCTGCGGAAGGGAGGTACCAGCACCCCCTCCCATCCGGCCGCATCCATCCGCACACTGGAGGTATGACCATGAATCTCACCCTGAACAACGGCGTCACCATGCCGGCGCTCGGCTTCGGCGTCTTCCAGGCCGCTCCCGAGGAGACCGTCGCAGCGGTGACCGCGGCGCTCGAGACCGGCTATCGCCTGATCGACACGGCAGCGGCATACGGCAACGAGCGCGAGGTCGGACAGGCCATCCGACAGTCGGGCATCTCCCGCGACGAGATCTTCATCGAGACCAAGGTGTGGATCAGCGACTTCGGCTACGACGAGACGCTGCACGCCTTCGAGAAGTCGACCGGCAAGCTCGGCGTCGACACTCTGGACCTGCTCATCCTGCACCAGGCGCTGCCCTCGCAGTTCGACCTGACCGTCGGCGCGTACAAGGCCCTCGAGTCCCTGCTCGGCGAGGGGCGCGTGCGCGCCATCGGCGTCAGCAACTTCATGCCGTCGCACCTCGCCGACCTGGCCGCCTCGACCTCGATCGTGCCCGCGGTCAACCAGGTCGAGGTGCACCCGTACTTCCAGCAGCGCGATGTGCAGCGGGCGGATGCCGTGGCGGGCACGATCACGCAGGCCTGGTCGCCGATCGGTGGCATCACCGCATACCGCCCCAACGGCGCGTCGGCCTTCGACGACGAGACGCTGAAGGCGATCGGCGCGGAGCACGGCAAGTCGCCGGCACAGGTCATGCTGCGCTGGCACCTGCAGCAGGGCCGCTCCGCACTGCCGAAGTCGGTGCGACCCGCGCGCATCGCCGAGAACTACGACGTGTTCGACTTCGAGCTCACGGCCGAGCAGCTCGCCTCGATCGACGCGCTCGACACCGACGTGCGTCGCGGGCCCGAGCCGGAGGCCGTCACTCTCGAGGCCTTCGGTCGGGAGATCCCGGAAGCATGAGCCGTTCGGCGAGCGCCGCGGACGAAGAGCACGGGAGAAGCGGAGTCGCGCAGCCGGACCTGCAAGAATCGGCTCACGTCCGACACATCCTCAGTGAACGGGTCCGTCGGACCCGCCGTGAGGAGTGTCATGGGTCATCGACCGTCCGATGCTCAGGCATGGTTCACGACCGAAGTCGCGACGCTCGTCGACCCCGTGTATCGCTACTTTCTCCGACGGTCCGCCCGGCAGGATGCCGACGACCTGACCGCTGAAGTGTTCGAGATCGCCTGGCGTCGGTGTGACGACATCCCGTCCGAGTGGGTGCTGCCGTGGCTCTACCGCACGGCGAGTCACGTGCTTGCCAATCATCGGCGCCGCACGTCACGGCTCCCCCTGCATCTCACCGACGAACCGCCACCCACGGACGACCATGCGGCGCGGATCATGTACGCCTCCGGCCCCACCGGCGAGATCGTGTCGCTCGGCTCCTACGCCGTGGTCAGCCCCGCCGAAGCCGGAGAGAGACTCAGCGATCCGGCGTTCTCGGCCCGCATGGTGTCTTCACCCGACTACCTCTCGGTTCCCCCGGCGTCGCTGACCGCTCCACCTGAAGCTCCCCAGCCAGGTTCTGCCGTCCCGTGGAAGGTAGTCGATCGCGAGATCGTCTCTGTCCGCTTGGGCCTCGCTCTGCTCCCCGACGAAATGAATCAGCATCGCTACCTCGTACCGACCTATGAGTACACCGCCGTGGACGGCACCGTCTGGAGCGTGATCGCGCTGGACGAGGACGAGCTGGACACGACAGGCTCGGGATAGAACTCCTAGGCTGTCGGGATGAGTGACGCGCTGGACGAGGGACCGTTCTTTCACGGCACGAAGGCCGATCTGCAGGAGGGGGACCTCCTGACGGCGGGCTTCCGCTCCAACTACCGCCCCGAGATCGTGATGAACCACATCTACTTCACGGCTCTGCGGGATGGCGCAGGGCTGGCGGCCGAACTCGCGGCGGGTGACGGCGAGCCGCGCGTCTACCTCGTCGAGCCGACCGGCCCCTTCGAGAACGACCCGAATGTGACCGACAAGAAGTTCCCCGGCAACCCCACGCGCTCGTATCGCAGCACCGAGCCGATCCGGGTCGTCTCCGAGGTGCTCGACTGGACCCGGCTGACCCCCGAAGCACTCGCGACCTGGCGGGAGACGCTGGCCGCGATCCGCGCCGACGAACGCGGCGAGATCATCAACTGACCGCGGCGACGACCGGTGCCGCACCATTGCCGCCGCGGTGGCGGCATGAGAGGCTTTCCGTCGTGACCATCTGACAGCGATCCCCCTCCTCCCCACGCCGTGGGTGAGTCGAACGATCCCGCGAACCGAAGGTTCACCATGTCATCCCCTGATCACACCGGCGTCGAGCCGGCCTTCACGATCTCCGCGCTCACCGTGCCGGAGACCATCGATTCCCCTGATGCCGCGGACTTCATCGGCATGGCCGAGGTGAGAAGCACCGTCGAGGCCGAGCAGCGCGGAGCCCCGGGCGAGCTCTTCACGGCAGAGGAGATGCTGCCGAACTGGAAGGACGAGAGCACCGAGATGCTCGGGTTCGTCGCCAAGGTCGACGGCCGGGTCGTCGCGCGCGGCAGCCTGGCACTCCCGGCCGATGCGAGCGAATGCTGGGCCTCCGTCGCGGTGCTTGCCGATCACCGGAACCAGGGCGTCGGCTCAGCGCTCTACGAGCGCCTCGAGCAGACGGCCAGAGCCCGAGGTCGAACGACGGTCCAGAATCAGACGAGCTTCCTTGCGACGCCGACAGACACGGGCGACCGCATCTCCGCCCCGACCGGCTTCGGATCCGTGCCGGCAGAGCTCGCCTCGACGCGCTTCCTGCGGAACCGCGACTTCTCTCTCGAGCAGGTCGGTCGGTTGAGCGGCCTCGCCCTGCCCGTCGATGAGGAGGCCTTTTCGGCCCTGCTCGCCGAGACGACCGCAGCGGCCGCCGGCTACCGCACCGTGACGTGGCAGGGGCGGACGCCGGACGAATGGATGGAGAGCATCGCACTTCTGCGCACCAGGATGAGCACCGATGCTCCGAATGCCGGTATCGAACAGAGCGAAGACGTCTGGACGACCGAGCGTGTGCGTGCGTTCGATGACCTGTGGGAGACGAGCCCTCGCATGCTGCTCACGACCATCGTGGTCCACGACGCCACGGGAACGGTGGCGGGTTACACCGAGCTCGATGTACCGCCGGAGCCCGATCGATCCGTGGAACAGCGCGACACCCTGGTGCTGCGCGATCATCGCGGTCGCCGCCTCGGGATGCTGTTGAAACTCGCCAACATCCGCGAGCTCCGCGACGGGTTCCCCGATCACGGTCTCATCGAGACGATGAATGCCGAAGAGAATCGCCACATGCTCGACGTCAACGAAGCAGTCGGATTCGTGCCGCTGTCGTACGCCGCCCGATGGAAGAAGGTCCTCGGGCGAAGGTGACGGAAGTCGTCGTCACCCGCCCGGTGTCAGTCGTCCGCCGGCGTGCGCGTACGCCGCTCGCCATGCCCGGTCGAACTCCCGTCGACTGATCACGCCGTGTCTGCAGGCGAAGGCGGCATCCTGCAGAGCTCCGGCGATCGTGTCGAGCCTGCGCTGCTGCGCGCGCTCCTCGGCGGTCTCCTCGTGCAGGCCGGACCGGCTCGCTGCCAGCGTCACGATGCGCTGACGGATGCCGCGCGCACGGCGCGAGAGCGAGATGCCGACCGGGAGCAGTGCTGCCGTGAGCACCAGGGCGGCGAGCATCGGGGGGACGCCCCCTGCGCAGAGGCCCACCCAGACGACGACGCCCCCGCCGAGCGCGAGCGGCGTGAAGAAGCGGTTGGCCTCGGCGAGGCGCCGTTCCGCGCCGGTGGAGTCCGGCGGGTAGACGGCGAGCACGGACGCGACGGTACCGTAGTGGCTCACGGTGCGCGACACGTGACCCCAACGCGGAACCGACGAATCTGCGGGAGCGGGGACGGTGCGGGTGGTGGCAGTGAATCGAGGACGATGGACGAGGGACATGTCCCCCACATTCCTCCGCGCGGACCCCGGGAGCGCGGATGCACACGGAACCCATGCGGCCCCGCCCCGTTTCCATGCGAGAAGGCGACGCCGTCGCAGTGAGCCGACTAATCCTGACGGGGTGGGGACGGCTGCCCGTTGTCTTCGATGCTGAGCATCCGCAGCCGGGTCGTGCTCCGCCGGCGACGCGGTCGGCGTAGGCGGGCGGCTCGTCGACCCCGCCTACGTCCTGCGACGAGCTGCACGTAGAGCGTCGCGACGCCGGCGATCAGCAGACCGGCGAGATTGACGAGCAGCTGGATCGCGGAGCCGCGCGCCTCATCCCAGGCGCCGACGGCGAGCGTGAGCCCGATGGTCCCCACCGCCGGCACCGTGGTGATCGAGATGAACACTCCGACGAGGGCCGAGGACTTCGCCGTCGTGAGCGAGAGCACGCCGGCGATCCCGGCGAGGATCGCGATGACGAACGACCACGCGTCGGGAGCGACGATGAACTCCGTCGCGGGGCCGGTGGTCGCCTGCTCGTAGGTGATGACGCCGATCGAGTAGAGGATCGCCCAGATCGCCCAGGCGATGGCGGCGCACGCGGCGAAGCCCCCGAGGAGCGTTCCGAGGGCGGGACCGACGATCCCGCGGCGTCGACGGACGATCGCGTAGGAGATCGCGGCCAGCGGCGCGAATTCCGGGCCGACGACCATCGCACCGATGATGAGGATCGGCTGGTCGAGCAGACGGCCCACACCCGCGATGAGCGTCGCGAGCAGCAGGAAGACGAAGAAGGAGACCGACGGATGCGCATCTTCCTCCGCCTTGCTCGCGAGCTGCGCCCAGAGCACACCGTCGGCAGGATGTCCGGGGGCGAGAGCCTCGGCCCGGTCGGCGGCATCGGAGACCACGACCAGAGGTTCCGACACGACGATGCCGCCCTCGGCGGGGATGCCGAGGTGCCGCAGCGAGCGCATGATGTTGTTCGCGTTCTCCCTGGTCATCTCGAACAGGATCACGTCGCCGCGTCCGTCCAACGCCGCCCCGGGGAGGACGGCCAGCCCGCAGACGGTGGGGTCTCCCGAGAGAATCTCCTGCGTCTGATCGGAGAGAGCCTGGGTGACGCTGACGCGGATGGAGAGCATGCAGCTATTCTGCTCTGTTCACCGCTCCCGCCGCGCCGGCAGGAACATGCAGCTCTGTGCGCACATCATCGGTGCGGCATGCGCTCTCGGGACTGTGGAATCGGCCGATATCGTGGAGGCATGAGCCGCCCGGAACCCCGTCCCCTTCTCGGACTCGTCGGGGCATTGCTGTTCTGGGGCGGTCTCTGCTTCACCCTCCTCTTCGGAGGCGTGGCGATCTGGCTCCTCGCGACCGGATCTCAGCCGTCGTGGATGCTCCTGGCCGTCACCGCGGGGGTGTGCCTTGTGGGTCTCGGGATCGTGAAGTGGAGCGGCGTGCCCCTGAGCGAGGCGATGCTGCTCTGACGGGAGCTCCCCGAAGCGCGCCCGTGCGCGCGACGCCGCGAAGTCAGCGTCCGATGCCGGCCTGCAGCGATGCGTACAGGCGCATCAGCTGCGGGACCACCACGTAGACCGCGACGGGAACGACCACGATCGTGAGGACGAACGCGCGGAGCACGGGATTCCATCCCTCGGAGAATGGTGCGATGGCGAAGAAGCCGAGCGTCACGAGCGGGAAGATCGCGAGCCAGGTGATGACGGCGCGGACATGCACGGACGGAGGCTTCGTGATGGCGCGGTCGGCGGGGCGCGTGGCGGGCTGAGGGTTCGACATCGTCTGTCCTTCATTCGGGGTAGGAGCGCGGCTTCTCCGCGCATGGGACCACCGTCCCAGGCACCGGCACGAAAGTGGGAATTCCGTTGCTGAAACCGGGAAGGAGATGCTTGAGTGAGCGGATGAGCACGAGGCAGCGGATAGAGACGGAACTGAGCCAGATCGGGCCGCGGCTTCGACGAGTCCGTCTGGCCAAGGACACCACTCTCCTCGACCTGGCGAGCATGACGGGGATATCGAAGAGCACCCTGTCCAGGTTGGAGTCCGGTCAACGCAAACCCAGCCTCGAGCTGCTGCTGCCGATCGTCGCCGCTCTTGCCGTGCCTCTCGAGCAGATCGTCAGCCCTCCCCGCATCGGCGACCCCCGTGTGGCTCCGAAGACCTCTCGCGCCGACGGACGCATCCTCACGAGACTCTCGGCCAGAGGAGGTGAGCCGCAGGCCTTCCAGATCACGATCCCTGCGACCGAACGGGAGCCGACCCTGCGCGCCCACGACGGGTACGAATGGATCTACGTGCTGGACGGTCGCATGAGGCTCGTGCTCGGCGAGCACGACATCGTCATGCGGCCGGGCGAGGTCGCGGAGTTCGACACGAAGAACCCGCACTGGTTCGGGTCGGCCGGTGCGGGACCCGTCGAGATTCTCAGCCTATTCGGCGCACACGGACAGCGGATGCATCTCCGCGCGCGCACGACTCCCGCGAAAGCCCGCTGACGCGCTCGCACACGCAGCCGTCAGCGACGGATCACCGCTCGTCGCCATCGCCGGCTCGCCGGCGCATCCGCCCCGTCTGGTGCGCCCAGATGGCGATCTCGACGCGATTGCGGGCGCCGAGCTTCGTCATGAGGCTCGCGACGTGCGTCTTCACCGTGCTGATGGTGATGTAGAGCTCGCTCGCGATCTCACCGTTGCTCAGGCCTCCCGCGACGGTCGCGAGCACCTGCTCCTCGCGCTCGGTGAGCGGCTCGACGGGCTGCGGAGGCGGCGCGGCGGGACGCGCTCCGGCGAATGCCTCGAGCAGCCGGACCGTGACGTTGGGGGCGATCAGAGCATCCCCGCCGGCGGCAGCGCGGATCGCCTGCGCGAGAAGCTCCGGTCCGGCATCCTTGAGCAGGAAGCCCTTGGCGCCCGCCCGCAGCGCGGCGAAGACGTACTCGTCGAGATCGAAGGTCGTGATGACGACGACCGCCATCGGGTCATCCACGCCCGGACCGGCGAGCAGGCGGGTCGTCTCGATGCCGTCGAGATCGGGCATGCGGATGTCGAACAGGCAGACGTCTGGCCGCAGGCTCCGGGCCAGGGCGACGGCTTCGTTGCCGTCGACGGCCTGACCCACGACCTCGATGTCCGGCTGGGCGCCGAGGATCATGCTGAGGCCCGTGCGCACGAGCTCCTGGTCGTCGGCGACGAGCACGCGGATGGTCATGCTGACCATCCAACACGAGGGAGCACCGCGGTGACGGCCCATCCGCCGCCGGGCGCCGGTCCTGCCTGACAGGTGCCGCCGAGCAGAGCTGCGCGCTCCATCATGCCGATGATCCCGAAACCGGGCGTGGGAGACGAGGCGACCTCGCCGTCGTTCGTCACGCTCAACCGCAGTCCTCCCGCATCCGCCTCCACAAACACGTCCACAAGGTTGACCTGCCGGGCGTGACGGAGAGCGTTGGTCACGGATTCCTGGGCGAGACGGAAGACCGCGGCGGCCACGGGCGGCGGGATGCTGCCGTCGTCGCCCGCGACCTTCACGACGACCGTCGCGCCACCGGGTCGTGTTCCGGCGAGCTGCATGATGTCGCCCAAACGCGGACTCGGCGCAAGCTCGGCCGTATCGCCCTGTCGCAGCACCCGCACCATGGACCGCAGCTCGCTCAGGGTCTTGGCCGCCTCCGCCTCGATCACGCCGAGCGCGTCCTCCGCCGCTCCAGGGTCTCGCGCCGCCACCGCCAGGCCCGCCTGGGCCCGGATCGCGATGGCCGAGACGTGGTGGGCGACCGTGTCATGCAGATCACGGGCAAGATGCTCACGTTCCCGCATCCGGATGCGGTCGAGGCCACGCTGCCGGGATCCGGCGCGATAGCGGAAGGCGATGCCGAGCAGCACCACCGTCAGCAGCAGCGCGAACCCACCGATGAGCTCATCAAGGCCTTCCCCGCGGACGAACGTGAGGCCGAGGCTCGCCAGGAGGACGACCGAGCCGATCACGAGGTCGCGACCAGCCCCCCAACGGAAGACGGCGTAGACGATCACCATGGCGAAGAGGCTCGTGTAGAGGGTCGAGTCGGGCAGGAGCAGCCCGAGCGGCACCATCACGGCGATGAGCATCAGCAGCGGCTTCGTGCGGCGCCAGAGCACTGACGGCAGCACGGCGAGGAGCACGAGCACCGAGAGCAGCGGCTGTTGCAGGTCGGTTCGGAGGATGCTCTCGACCACCGCCAGCACGGCGACGACGGTCAGGAGAACCCAATCCCGCCAGACCCGGCGCGGCGGAGGGGGCACAGCGCTCGGCGCACTCCACGCGGAACGCAGAAGCCCGGTCACTCCGTCAGGATACAAGCGCAGCGCCATCCGTCACGCGGCTCATCCGCCGGCCGGTCCGTCGGCGGATGAGCAGCTCCGCCACGACGCTGTTGATGACGAAGGCCACCGCGACCAGCCAGGCCTCGCCGAGCGCGTCGACCTCGCCGAGGGGGATCGTCCACGACGCGAAGACGAGCGCCTGGGTTCCGCCGGAGATCGCGATCGCGTAGGCGCGTGTCATCCATGCACCGTGCGCGGGGAAGTCCCGGCGTCTGATCGCGATCACCGCTCGCACCAGGAACACCGTCATCGCCGTCGCGAAGACGAGGCGGATCATCGCGAGTGCGAGCTCGTCCGGAGGTCCGCCGAAGAAGACGGCGAGCCAGACGGCGGACGAGGCCGCGAGGAAGGCGGCGGGAACCAGGACGCGGCCGGCGGAGCGATGCCAGCGATGCCGTGCTCGCAGCGCCGGAGAGAACTGGAAGGCGCCGAGAACGCAGTACACGGTCATCGCCACGATGTGCACGACCAACGCGACTGTCGAGGCCGGAGGCGACGGGTCCCCGCAGCCGGCGCCCACCTCTCCGAGGCGGAGCACGCCGCCGAGCACCGGGAGCGCACTGAGCAGCAGGAGCCCGGTGATCGCCGGCCATCCGCTCTTCGGACGCGCCCGCCGTCGCACGGAGGTCGGACGGCGGGTGGCCTTCATCTGTTGCGACATGTCTCGATGCTCGTCGCCTCGGAGGGCCAGGACATCGGCCCGCGGCACAGAACGGATGCCGTACTTTCGGCCGAGCAGATCCGGACCGCCTGGCCGATGATCCGCGCGCCCGGGAAGACGAGCATCGAGGCATGACACCCGATACGACCATGACCGCGGCCGTCTACCGCCGGTTCGGCGGCCCTGAGGAGGTGCACCTCGAACAGCGCTCCATCCCCTCGCCGAAGTCCGGCGAGGTGCTCGTCCGGGTGCACGCGAGCACGGTGAGCATCGCCGACCATCGGTCCCGCGCTAGGGATGTGCCGCCCGGCCTCGGTCTGCTCGCGGCCGCCGGGATCGGCGTGTTCCGGCCGAAGCATCCGATTCTGGGCATGGATGCCGCGGGCGTCGTCGAAGCCGTCGGCCCGGGCGTCACAGCGTTCACCGCCGGCGACCGTGTCATCGCGGCGATGGGCGGAGCGTTCGGCGGTCACGCCGAGTACGTGTGCGTGCCCGCCGACGGGGCGATCACCCACGCTCCTGCGAGCATGACCCTCGAGGAGGCCGTGACCCTCGTGTTCGGCGGCATCACCGCGCAGGGCTTCTTCAGACAGGTCTCGATCGGGCCGGGCACCTCGGTGCTCGTCAACGGAGCATCCGGCGCGGTCGGCACTGCGGCGATCCAGCTGGCGAAGCAGCTCGGCGCCGACGTGACGGCCGTCACCAGCGGCGGCAACGCCTCTCTGGTCCTGTCACTCGGCGCGGACCGCGTCATCGACTACACCCGTCAAGACTTCACCGCGGGCGACGAGACGTACGACGTGATCGTCGACGGCGTGGGTAATGCCGGGTTCGGCCGCGTCGAGAGATCGATCGCTCCCGGCGGGGCGCTGCTCCTCGTCATCGCCGACCTGTGGTCGATGCTGCGCAGCCGCGGTCAGACCCGTCGATCGGGAAAGCTCGTCACCTGGAACGTCGGCAAACCCGGCGCCGACGAGCTCGCCCACGTCGTGGCTCTCGCAGACTCCGGTCGCTACCGACCCGTCATCGACCGGTCCTTCGCCCTGGCCGACATCGTCGAGGCGCACCGCTACGTCGACACCGGGCGTAAGCGAGGCAACGTCGTGCTGCGCATCGCCGACGTCGACCCTCTTTCATGATCCGCACCCGACAAAGGAGTACCTGATGAACACACGACGACCCACCACCACCGCGCTGGAAGAGCAGCGGATGCCGGTCAGAGCCAGACTCGCTGCCGCCTGGACGAGCTTCATGCTCTTCTACATCTACGTGGACATCCTCGCCTTCTACAAGCCCGGCGTCGTCGATGACATCCTCGTCGGCGTCGTCTGGCAGTTCGACATCACCCAGACCTGGGCGATCATCGCGCTGAGCCTCCTCGCGATCCCGATCCTCATGGTCGTGCTGTCGGTGGCGCTGCCGGCCCGGGCCGCCCGCATCGTGAACCTCGTCGTGGCGTCCATACAGATCCCGTTCGCGGCCTTCAACGCCGTGGGCGAGGTAGGCGGGTCGTGGCTGTTCTTCTACCTCCTGGGCGTCGCACTGGAGCTGGTCGTGCTCGCGTTCATCGTGCGGTGGGCCTGGACATGGCCGCGCGGCGCAGCCACGACGGACACGGCGGCCAGCGCAGAGCGTGCGGTGAGAGACGTGCGGTAGGCACGGATTCGACGCTCACGGATGGGGTCCCCTGGGATCCCGTCCGTGTCAGGCGGCGGCCTTCTCGACCCAGGCGCGAATCGTGGCCTCGGTCGCAGCATCCAGCGATGTGACCGTCCACGCGACAGGATGCAGATGGGCACCCTCTTCTCGTGTCGGGTTGACGACCTCGCCGAAGCCGAACGCGAGGTAGTCCTTGTCCGGCTTGATGTAGCAGATGTCCTTGCCGTCTCTCACGTAGAACACGAGTCCCCAGCGGACGACCGGCTCCAACGAGGGCGCGCTCTCCCGGACGAGCGTGTGGAGGCGCTCAGCGACCTCCCGGTACTGCGCGGGGGCTTCTCGGAGCTTTGCGAGAACGGCCTCGTCGCCCTTCTTCGCGAACAATCCCATGTTCCTGCCTCCCTGAGTCAGCCTGTGGCCACCGGTGGCGAGTCTACGTCGACGGGCTCGAGAGCGTCACTCCTACACCGCCGGCTGGCGTCTGGGATGCCGCGGCGTGCATAGTGAGAATGTGAGCGATCAGCACGTACGGAGAGCACGGCCTGAGGAGCACGAAGAGATCTCAGCTTTGGCTCTGCGCTCGAAGGCGCACTGGGGGTACTCAGCCGAGTTCCTCGAGGCATGCCGAGCAGAGCTGACCTTCGATGCGACGACCTGTGGGTCACCGCTGATGTGGATCGTGGAGCAGGACAATACCGTTCTCGGCTTCAGCCTCGTGAAAGGCGACACAGACGAAGGCGAACTATCGGCGTTGTTCGTCGATCCGTCCGCGATCGGCACCGGGTGCGGCCGAATGCTGCTCGAGCACACACTGCACTCCGCGCGGGCCGCGGGGTTCACACGCCTGGAGCTCGATGCGGATCCAGGTGCGGAGTCGTTCTATCTGCGTTTTGGTGCTCGACGCATCGGCACCTCGCCCAGTGGCTCCATTCCGGGCCGCGAGCTTCCGCGGCTAGCGATTGCGCTCACGGAGTAAGCGGAAGCCAGGACGGAGCAACCGATCGACAGTCTCCATGTCCCATCTCATGAGACTTGACAGCGCTTGAGACACGTAAACCGCGTGTATCCGCGGCCCTCATCACCACCGTTAGCCGAACTTCGTCTCACGAAGTCTGTCAGTAAGAGGCACGACGCTTCGAGCCGCACCTATCACGACTCTGAGCACTTTCCGGGGCCGATCGATCGGGGAAGAGCATGATGCGCGCATCACGGTCCGTCCGGGAGCACGCGGATGTGACTGTTCCCGAACAACGACTTTCGCGAGCAGCTTGCGACTCGATTCTCACTGACCGATCCGGAGTTGCAGCGCGTCGCGAGCGATCATCAACTTCGCAACCCGCACGGCGCCGACGGATTCGTAGGCGTTCTGGCTCGCGGCTCGACGGACTCGTCCGTCACTGTTGAAGGCAATATCAACGTCGGGAATGGAAGATTAGTCGATAGCGGAAGCATCATCTGAAGATGTTTGCTGCAGCTCGCTCGCCACGGCATCAGCACCCGCTCGCTTCGCAAAGAAGCGATGCTCGGGAATGCCGGTAATACCCCAAACTTCGGGGATGAGCGGCTGATTGGGGTCTTTCCGGCGAGAAGGGGAAAAGATGACCACTCCGCCATTGGCTTCGTTGGGCACGAAGTGAACGGTTCGAGGGGACGCAGGTTCCTCTTCGAGGGCCTTTCGATGCGCGTCCCCATCCGCGACGTGCCCATGGAACACCGCAAACGTCACCTCGTCGATGATGAGTTGTTGTCCGAGGACCTCCCACTCCCAGTCGTCGATGATGAGACCAAACGAGCCAGCCCGTTCAGTCAACCATTTACCCAGGCCGTCGTTGAGCGGCGGTTCGACGACGGCGCCGAGGTCTTCCACCCCAGGCAGGTAGTACGCGTGTCCCTCAAGAACCCCGCGGACGATACGAATCCATATACGGTCCCAGTTCTCGGGACTCTCTTCCGGGAACACGAAGTGGACGCCGAGCTCGTCCTCAATGCTTGCGAGGTCGTCGGCGAGCTCTATCAAGGCGATGTGGGGCGGAGGATTCTCCTCTTTGAACTGCAGAGAGAAAGGCCTTTCATCGCCGATTTCGAGACTCATGCGTTTGGCCTCAGCCAGCGAACTGAGGAACTTCAGCGCACGCTTGGCTTCAGTGCCCGTAAGCCCCCGAAGCGCAACCTGGAACCGAAGGCTCCCGCTCTCGGCCAGTTCTTTGTCGAACAGGAACGTGAATTCGACGCCAGGGACTACAGTCAGATTCAGTTGGGCTCCCTTGGTCCCTGTCGAGACACGCGCCTTAGCCGCATTGGGCTGAGCGATTGTCTTATCGGTCGCTGAGTGAAGCTTCACCTTCACAGGTACCCTGAGCTCCTCTCCGAGCGGAACGATTCGCAGGCCAAGTACGTTGATAACTTCCGCGAACCACTCGGGCCCATTTAGCTCGAAATGAGCGACAACGTCCGCCGGGAGTTCCAGAGATTCGAGAAGCCCATAATCCAACGCGTTTCTGAATTCCTCACCCAGCCCGGCCTTGTCCGTAAAGTCGGTCACCAGCGAGAAGCTCAAAGGTTCCTTTTCGGCGGAGTCTGCGCGGAGCGGTACGAACTCCTGCGTGAACGTGTCCGCCGTGCTGGTGAAGCTCACCCCCCAATGTGCGCTCCGTGCCGCGATGCGCTTCTGTAGCAGCTCAGCCTCGGCCCGGAGGTCAGAGGGCTTCGAGAGCAAAGCCGACTCTCTACCAACGATTTTGAGAGCCGCAAGGTGCGCATCCCGATTGATGTATTCCTCGAGCTCAGGGAAGGGTGCCAGCATAAGGTCGAGCTCCGCAACTCCAACTCGCCGCGTCCTTGGGCGAGGTTTGTGGTCTCGCAACGAGGTGACGAACTGGCGCTCCTTGGTCGTAAAATTCCGCGGGATTACCAAGTACCAGACATCGGGGTCGTGCTCGAGCGCGGACCTGAATGACTTGCGTATCTGCTCCTTGCGGGTCTTAGCCCACTCGCCCGAGAAGCCTTCCGGGAAGTGCTTGAGTTGATAGATCGCGATGAGCTTGCCCGTCTTCCTCACCCTGACATCGAGGTCAATGCCGCCGTCGCCGCCACGCCCATCTATGGCACTCACTTCAACGCCCGGGTCATTGCTTTCCACGCTCTTCTTTATGACCATCTCCGCAGCGCGGTTGAACTTCTCTTCGCCGAGCGTTCCCCAATTGAACATGTAACCTCCCGGGCCAAACTTATCGCGCGAGCGCGCAAACGCTGTGAGTCACAGTCATGACCACAAGAGGATGTCGCAGATCGATCCAGGGCTCTGCGCCGCGCCTCTCCGGATAGAACTCATAGGCACGAGCTTCATAGTAGACAGCTCGCACCCGGAACCCGTGGCTAGCAGTCGATGCCATGCGTCCGACAGATCGCCTCGAGGCGGTCGCCGGCGCCGAGAGACGCACTGCCAGCCGGCCCCATCGCTCCGGAATCACTTGCGTGATGCTCGAACGGCCGACCGACATGACATGCCGAGCGCGCACCGTCTAAGCCCGACGACGCATCCTGATTCCAGACGCGCTCGCCTAGTCACCGCACCCGAGTCAGCGCACGTGTCGCCAACCTCACTCTGTTAGCTGTATAGCGGCAGAATGGTCCTCGTGACAGAGACCCGAAGAGTTGCGGTGTTGCTCGGCGCGGGCGCGTCGTTTGACGCTGGCATACCACTCACTGCCGACCTCACGGAGCAAGTGTTGGCATCGGTGAATCAGCCATCAGAGGTCCGCGAACCTTGGGTCAAGGCGATCAACTTCGCCCACGCGGCGATGTTCAGCTACGCAGCCAGAGACGGCAGCAACCCAATCGGGGCGGTCAACATCGAGCGTCTTATCTCCGCGCTGCGCCTTCTTCGCGGACGCGAGGGCCACGAGGCGGCACCATTCGTCAGTTCGTGGCGAGACCCGGTTCTGCCGGAGGGACGAGTCCACGCGGACAAGTGGAACTCAGATCGATTCGTCCGAAACCTGTCGCAGGCGCTGGGCCTGGACGGGAGCGACCGCGGCGCAGCTAGCCGGAAAAACGCGATCGAGAACATTGGATACTTCATCGCGGAGTTCGCCGACGGAGCCAAGAGGCCCGTGCTTCGTAGCGACTATCGCACCGCTGACCTGCAAATACTGCGCCTACTCGGCACCCTGCTCCGAGTGCGAAAGCCCGTCGACTACCTCTACCCGCTTGTCGATCTCGCCCTGGCACAGCCGGAAGGGCTCGACGTCGTGACGCTCAACTACGACCTCGCGGTGGAGCAAGCCGCGAGCGAGCGTTCGGTGCCAATTGAACGCGGAGTGGGCGATTGGCCCCGCGAGCGGGTCGGGTTCGATGTCGCCGCGCAGAAACTTCGCTTGCACAAGATTCATGGTTCTCTCGACTGGGAGTTGGAAGCACACAGCCCATCATCTACGGCACTCAAGGTTTCAGACGGAGCCGTGGAGCAACCCTGGATTGTTGTCGGTGATCGGGAGAAACTTGCGACTGACGGTCCGACTCTCGAACTGCTTCACGCCGCGGAAGAAGCGATCGAGCGCGCCGACCACCTCGTGATCGTGGGCTACCGCTTCGCGGACAGGCACGTCAACCACGTCATCCGCAACTGGATGCTCCGGTCGGAGCAGCGGACTGTCGGGGTCATCGAGCCGACCTGGTCCTATCCGGGATCTGGGTCATTCTTTGGCCAGTTGGTCAGCGAGTACGGCGGCTCGTGGCGGGACAATCTCACCGATCGCCCCCAGCGGGTCTTCGGGTATCAGGGCGGCGCGAAAGCCCAGCTGCCCCATGCGCTTTCAACCGAGCCACTCGCCGCGGACACCATAGTGATAGCGGACCTCAGTGCGACAGTCGCGGACAACGGCGCAATATTCGTCGAGATCGCCCATGCCGGGCCGCAACTGTCTCACGTGGGATTCCGATCCAACACGGGACGAGTGACGCCGGAGTTCGAAGGCAGCGACTTGTCCCGCGTGACGACCTACGACGGCGTGCCATCAAGACTGAACTCATGGCCAGCCGGCGACAAGATCACGCTCCGGATCTGGCCGACCCAACGGAACGAGACACTCACGCTCGAGGTCGAGGGCCATACGTTGACCTCTGAGCTCCAGACGAAGGTGGACGTTCCGATTGCGAGGCCCACGCGGAAATGACTTGACCGCGCACCCTTCCATACGCCGCCTCCCGTTCAGATGTCATCTTCGGAGCGAAGTAGTCACACGTCCTCATCAGTGACCCGCGTCACTTCAAGGGCGATGGTGCCGCGAGGGAACAGATAGTCGACGCCACCGTTCTTATCGGCGTGGTCGAGCGTGACGCCCAGCATTTTCTCGACGGCCTTCTTCGCGCGGCGCTCGTTCGGTCTCTCCTGGTTCACAGGTTCATGCAATCGCACCGGTGACGTGGGCAGCAGTAGGCGCGTCAGGTCGCGATGGCCAAGGCGAACAGACTGCTTCGCTTGCGGCCGTGATCGGTCGCGGGTTCTCTACCCCAGCCAGTCACTGACGCTGTCCACGACCCACTTCAAAGCATTGTCGTAGACGGACTTTTCGATCCGCGCAGCGTTGCGCAGGAGGAAATTCTTCAAGGCCTGACGAGCACGAAGCCGCGCAGGCTGAGGTGCGCCGGGATCAGCGAGCTCCCGCGCGCTGGTCTCCAAGACCTCAGCGGAGTCGTCGCCGAACTGGCGGACAAGCTGGATCAGCTCCGCCGCCGGCGTACCCACCGTGACCGGGCCGTTCACGTTCTGGGCGACGATGCCTTCGACTCGTTGGATGATCTGAACGTTGACCGTAGGGGACGGTCCATCTTGACCAGCCGCCAAGCTCCTCGTCTCCGGGCTCGCTGCGAACGGCGAGGCGGGGACCAGTTGGCTCACCAGGTCTCCGAGCTCTGCCGTAGAGAGGTCAGGCAGCTCGTCGATGAGTTCCGATTCGAGCTGCTGCTGGATCTCGAGGATCATGCGTTCCCTGGCGTGCTTCGTGTCGACGAGAACCCTGCGTGCGGCCTTGGCGTACTTCGACACCAGACCGCCCGCTCGATCGGGCGTGACGCCCAGATGGAGAAGCATCTGCTCGGCGGTCGCGGAGTCTTCGATGATATTCAGAAACTGAGCGAACTCCTGGAGCTCGTCACTTACCACGTCAGCGTTCATGCCCGGCTCACCGAAGAACTCGATGACACGGCCGCTCGGGGTGCGATAGCCGGACTGCCTGACAGTCTGCTCCTTCACCGAACCCAGCCAGTCATGGAAGAGTTCCAGCACCTTGGCGAGCTCGTCCTCGTACAGCCGACCGGCCGGGACGTAGATCCGGAACAGGAGATTGTTCAGGGTGTCCTCGACGAACGCAGTCGCGAAGATGGACGCCTCAGCGTTGCGTTTGTAGGTGGTGAGAGTCAGGCCGTGCGGCTCGAACCGCCGCTGGGCGGCTTCACGGACCTCCTTCGGCAGGGTCCCGAAGTACTCGCGGGCGATGTCGTCGTTCCACTCATCCCCGTCGAGGTCCATCAACCAAGGCTACGTCCGCGACCTCCCGGGTCGGGGTGGTCCAGCAGGTCCTTTGCATGCCGGGCGAACTTTTCTTGCGCCGCCTTGTTTCCGGAAAGCAGTGTCGCCCCGACACTCAGCCAGCCGAAGCTCTGCCGGTCGTGCAGCTTGTCGATAAGGTCAACGATGCTCGTCGTCGGCATCGACGGTTTCGGTGCACGCGAGCTAACGTTGCGGGTGAGATACCACTGATCGAGCGCATCTGTCCGGCTCGTGATGAACGCCGGCATCTGCTGCCGGAAGCGACGCAGCTCACCCGTGGTGGGGTTGGGCATGAATGGGAAGGCTTCCTTAACGAGGGCCGGGTCGGGTGCCACCCACAATCCAGCTTCGTAGAAGTAGAGGAACAGGTCGAGTTCGTCAGGCGCCATGAACATCATCGTCGTCATCGGGTCGCGCCTGCGCCGCAGATAAAGGAGGAACTCTGCAGGCCGGGCCACCAGCTCCGCGATCAGCTCGAGATCGTGCAGCGAAACCGTCCATGGGACGTTCTCCAGATCGATGAGCCCGGCCTCGAGAAGATCCGCGGTCGCCGTGAACACGGCGGGGATGTCGTCAAGGCTTACAGCAATCGTATGGATCTCGCGGATGTGGGTGAGGTCCACCCATCCCTCACCCTCGACGCGTAGCCCGCCGTCTTCGACGATCCCTGATCGCACGCGCCCCGCCTGATTCGCTGCGTTCGTAATGATGCGCCGCAAATCACCGAGCTGGCGCGTTGTCTTTCCTCCCCGCGACAGGGCACTGAACGCAACCGCCTTGTCCTCGATGACGAAGGCCACGTCATCCACAAGAACCAGATGATCACACTCCACCCGTTTGGTATACGCATCAGCAGAGCCAGTCGCCTTCTCTGCCTCCGTTGCGGGGACGTAGAACTCGAACCCGTTCCGGTACGTCGCCGTCGGAAGAATCATCTTCACCGCGCGAATGACTCGCTCCTCCAGGACCTCTCCGCGGTGCTTCGCGTAAGCGTCCCATTCCACCTTCTGCGTTTTCAGGAACTCCTCAAGCCTCTCCCTCAACGCCGGTGCTGTGTGTCCGTCGTGCAGCAGCATCACCCGACCCGCATCGCCCGAAAGCAACGGGTGACGTCGCCACGGGTTGTCTCCCTGAACGAACTTCTCTGCGGCCTCCAACGCTGTCATCCCGGACGCATCAAGAGTGAAGAAGGCGACCACTCGTTCGACACGCTCCACTGGGAGGCCAGTCTCCGCGACAAGCTCATCGATACCGACCGTGCAGTCGTCCGCAGACGGTTCGAACATTGAGATCAGCACATTCATGGCCCCCTTGGCCATCGATACGACATCATCGCCGGGCGCGCCCGCAGGCTCTGACAGCGAACTCGCGAACTGCTGCCCCCGCTTGTTAAGTTTGCGTGCCTGGATCGAATGACAGGCATTCAGAACACTCAGCGCCTCAGCAGCGCTAAACCCCAAACCCTCCTCCAACGCATCGCGAACCCCCCGGTTGCTATCGAGCAGCTCGACCGCCGTTGCCTGCAACACGTCTGCGTACGAGGAGTTGCGCATCGCGACCTCTGCCCCCTGCACACTGAGCGATAGCCACCCCAGTGGTGCGTCCGGGCCAGCGGCGACCAGCGTCCGGAACCAGCCCAAGTTCGTGATCTCTTCCAGAATCGGCCAGGCGTCCTGCACCACCCCGCTCATCTCATTCGGCTCAGCAGGTGGAACATCCACTTCATCCGTACTGCGACCCGCGATCGCCAACAGCACGAGCAACTCGACCTGCCACGCGCCGCCGTCCGGGCTCGCGACAACCTGCCCCGCCTGAGATAAGGGGAAGTACGCCAGCCTGGCGGTTTCTGCCAACCTCGCCGGCGTGAAACGCGAACCCATTGCCGCAAGCTCACGTACACGGTCAGCGAACCTGGTACTCACGTTCGCCGCGAAATCGCCCTCAGCACTGAGTTCAGCAAACAGCGACTGCACCGTATCCGAGGACTGCATCACAAAATCCACATAGGGATCCGACGGCGCTGCGGCGTCCCCGTGCGGCAAATGCCGCCGCCTCTTCGCACGCGCCTTCAAACGCTTCGACTTCGATGCCATGCCTCATCGAACCACACGCCTCCGACACGCCGGCCACCTCGCAGTTGCTGTCCGCTTCGGCGATCCGACGAGGAGCGATCACCGGCACCACAGCGGGCGTCGGCCACACGAAATTCAAGAACATCATCCAAGCCCATCGACGAACAACAGTTGTGTTCGTCCGGCGGCCCAAGACGAAGTACGCGGTCGCTACGAGCAGACGTGGGCGACACGCCGCAGAGTTGTGACAGGTGGGTGAGAAAACTGACAACTCCGAAGAGCGTCACTGACAGGTACATGAGAAAGTGACAACTCTGGTGAGAAGGGACACTCCACCCACTTCACAAAGATTCCGTGACCAAACCGTTGCATTCGTTACCTCGCCGTTATACAGTGATCACACGGTGAATGTTTGCTGTGGCACTCACCGCATGTGATTGCAGGACACTCTTGGTGCAAGGGACAAGGGCCGGTCGGGAGCCTCTCCGACCGGCCCTTTACTGTTGCCAGTATTCTGTGACCATGACCGATCGCAAGCTCGCCCTGGAGGCCTGGGAGAGCCTGTTCCGCGCGCAGCACGAACTGTTCGACGAGATGGTCACCGACTTCGAGCACGGCGATCTCGCACAGGCCGAGTACGACGTGCTCCTCACGGTGACACGCTCCCCCGGCATGACCGCCCGCCTTCGCGACGTCACGAACAACATGCTGATCAGTCAGCCCAGCGTCTCGCGGCTGGTCGACCGCATGGTCACGCGCGGCCTCGTGGCGAAATGCCCCGACCCCGACGACGGCCGCGGCGCATTGATCCGAGCGACGGATGCCGGGGCCCGCACGTTCCGCGCCCTCGCCACGATCCACGGTCGTTCGATCGCCGAGCGCATGTCGCGCCTCGACGACGACGAGCTCCGCACCCTCCGCGACCTGGCCGAGAAGCTCCGCCGCGGTTGACCCTTCTCACCGCGCTCCGCCCGATCTGGCAGGGTGGAGCGTGAAGGCGCGCAGCATCGCGCGCCACCCCTTGGGGGGAAGAGGGAGGGTCATTCATGGAGATCGCCGGAATCATCGGCATCCTCGTCATCGTCGGCATCGCCGTCGTCGTCGTTGTCGTCGTCCTGCTCATCCTGCTGCTGTTCGCACGCAGCTGGATCAAGGTCGCCCGAGCCGACGAGGCTCTCGTCATCTCGGGACGCAAGCAGAAGGTGCAGCTCGCGGTTCTCGGTGCCGACGGATCGAGCCGCGACGAGATGTCGGAGTCGCCCGTCACGGTCATCGTGAACGGCAAGTCCCTCGTGAACCCGATCACCCAGCGCCACGAGATCATCTCGCTCCGCTCGCGTCAGGTCTCCCTCAACGCCGAAGCACAGTCGCTCGACAGCGTGACCCTGAACGTCGACGGCGTCGCAATAGTGAAGATCGGCTCCGACCCGCTCCTCGTGCGCCGCGCCGCCGAGCGTTTCGCCTCGCAGGACACGGCCATCGAGCAGTTCACCACCGAGCAGCTCGAGGGTGCCCTCCGCGGCATCGTCGCCACGCTGTCGGTCGTGGAGCTCATGCGAGAGCGCAAGAAGTTCTCCGATCAGATCGCCGCCGACGTCTCGCAGGAGCTCGCCGAGCAGGGCCTGATCCTCGACTCGTTCCAGATCAAGGGCATCACCGACAAGGTCGGCTACATCCAGTCGCTCGGTGCCCCCGAGATCCAGGCGAAGCGTCAGTCGGCGGAGATCTCGCAGACCAACGCCGACCGTGCGATCAACCAGAAGAACATCGCCAATCAGGAAGCCAACCTGGTCGAGCAGACCGCGCTCGACACCAACACCGCCAACGCGAACGCCGGCATCGGCCGGGCGCGCGCCGAGGCGGAGCAGGCCGAGAACCTCGCCCGCGAGCAGGCGCAGCAGGCCGTTCTGCAGCAGCAGGCCGAGAACCGGCAGGCTCAGCTCGATGCCGACGTCAAGCGCGTCGCCGACGCGCAGCGCTACGAGGCCGAGACCCGCGCGCAGGCCGAGCTCTACACCCGTGAGCGCGCCGCAGAGGCCGCGGCGATCGAGCAGGTCAAGCAGGCCGAGGCCCGCACCCGCATCGCCGAGCAGCAGGCTCAGGCCGACAAGGCCCGCGCCGACGGTGAGGCTGCCGCGGCCGTGGCGAGCGCCACGGGTGAGGCCGACGCGCTCCGCTCCAAGGCCGAGGCCGAGGCACACGCCCGTCGCCTGCAGGCCGCCGCCGAAGCCGAGGCGATCCGCGCCACCGGTGACGCCCGCGCCGCCGCACTCGAGGCAGAGGCCAAGGCCATCGCCTCCAACCAGGACGCCTTCCTCTCGCAGCGCGTGCTCGAGGTGCTGCCGTCGATCATGGCCGAGTTCGCCAAGGGATACGGGGCGATCGGCAACGTGTCGATCATCGGAAGCTCCGGCGAGGACGGCGCATCGAGCGTCGTCGGCGCCGACGGCGCGAAGGCCCTGCGCTCGGTGTTCGACAGCGTGCACTCGGCGACCGGACTCGACCTCGCCGGGATCATCCAGGGCCAGGCCGTCGGCCGCGGCATCGGCGAAGGCGTGGCTGCGGCTGCTCCTCCCGCCCCGCGCACCCCCGCGCCAACCACCCCGCCGCCGCCCGCTCCCCCGGCGTCTGCCGCGGAGTAGAGCACAGGACACAGCGGATGCCGCGACCGATTCGGTCGCGGCATCCGTCGTCTGCGGGCAGTCGCGCGTGCGCAATTCAGCAAGAACGGCGCGCAAGCGGTCGGATTCGGCCTGCGCGGCGCTGATCCGCTGCGTTCTTGCTGAATTGTGCACGGGCCGCCGAGCTGCGGACGCCTGCCAGCCGCGCGCCGACCGGGCAGACTGGGACGATGACGTCCGCCGCCTTCGACCTCGCGACGATCGGCGCGGGTCTGTCGTTCGCGGCCGCCGTCGACGAGCTCTCGACGGCCCTCGACACGAGCACATCCGTGGTCGTGAGCGCCCCTCCCGGCACGGGCAAGACCACGCTCGTGCCGCCGCTGCTCGCCTCCCGCCGCCCGGGCCGCGTGATCGTCACCCAGCCGCGTCGGGTCGCCGCCCGCGCCGCCGCGCGTCGACTGGCACAGCTCGACGGCTCGCCGCTCGGCACCCGCGTGGGGTTCACCGTCCGCGGCGAGCGCAAGGCCGGACCGGACACCCGGGTCGAGTTCGTCACGGCGGGTGTGCTCCTGCGGCGTCTGTTGGATGACCCGGGACTCGCCGGGGTGGATGCCGTGATCATCGACGAGGTGCACGAGCGCGCCCTCGAGACCGACCTCCTGATCGGCCTGCTCTCGGAGGTGCGCGAACTGCGCGACGACCTCGTGCTCATCGCGATGTCGGCGACTCTCGATGCCACGCGGATCGCCGCTGTGCTCGGCACGGACGAACAGCCCGCTCCGATCGTCGACCACGTCGTGCCCGCCTTCCCGCTCACCGAGCATTGGTCCCCTAGCCCCGCGCCACGCCTCGACGAACGGGGTGTCACCTGGGCGTTCCTCGATCACGTCGCTCGAGTCACGGCATCCGCTGCCCGGGAGCTGCACGACGACGACCCCGCTGCCGAAGTGCTGGTCTTCGCGCCGGGCGCGCGCGAGGTGTCGGAGATCGCGCGCCGCATCCGCAGCGCGACCGAGGCGTTCGACGTGCGGGAGCTGCACGGACGGATGCGCGCCGCCGATCAGGACGCCGTGATCCGCGGGCGCCGCCCCGGCGAGCTGGCCCGCATCATCGTCACGACCTCGCTCGCGGAGTCGTCGCTCACCGTGCCCGGCGTGCGGCTCGTGGTGGACACCTGCCTGGCCAGGGGCCCGCAACGCGATGCGGCCCGCGGGATGACGGGGCTCGTGACCACCGCCGCCTCCCGCTCCTCGTGCGTGCAGCGCGCCGGGCGCGCGACCCGTCAGGGGCCGGGGTCAGTGGTGCGCTGCGTCGACGAGCGCACGTATGCCGCTGCTCCCGCACGGCCGACGCCCGAGATCGCCTCGAGCGATCTCGCGGATGCCGCCCTGCTGCTCGCCTGCTGGGGTGCGCCCGGCGGAACGGGTCTGCGCCTGATCGACCCGCTGCCCGCCGAGAGCCTGGCAGACGCCGTCACGGTGCTGCACGATCTCGGCGCGATCGACGACGACGGCCGCGCGACCGCCGAGGGCCGCGCCCTCGCACGCATCCCGACCGATCCCCGGCTCGCCCGCGCCTTGCGCGACGGCAGTCCGGTCGTCGGCACTCGACTCGCCGCCGAGGTCGTCGCGCTGCTGGGTGGCGACGTGCGCACCGCCGACGCCGATGTCGCACAGGCGCTCATCGCGCTCCGTGGCGGCCGGACGCCCGATGCGCGTCGGTGGCGCAGCGATGCCGATCGCCTCGAAAGGCTGACGCCGTCAGCGCCCGGCGCGCGCTCCGATCTCGACGGCACAGGGCTCGTGATCGCGCTGGCGTTCCCCGAGCGCGTCGCCCGACGCGTGGACCACACGGCGGGCGGAGCGACGTTCCTGCTGGCGTCCGGCACGCGCGCCGGAGTGAGCGGTCCGCTCGCCGCGCTGGAATGGCTGGCCATCGCCGATGTCTCGCGTGCGTCCGGCCGCGCGGCCGCCGGCTCCGGGGCGATCGTCCGGTCCGCGGCGGCGCTCACCGAGGAGCAGATGGAGAAGGCGGCCAGCCACCTGCTCTCGGATCGAGTCGAGGCGGAGTTCGTCGGAGGTCGCATCCAGGCGCGCCGCGAGCGTCGGGTGGGCGCGGTCCTGCGGTCCTCGGCGCCGGTGCGGGCGTCGGCCGACGAGGGGAGGGATGCCGTTCGCCGAGCACTTCGGCGCGAGGGGCTGAGCCTGTTCGTCTGGTCCGAGACCGCGGTCGCGCTGCGACGCCGCCTGGCGCTGCTGCACCGAGAGCTGGGATCGCCCTGGCCGGATGTGTCGGATGCCGGACTCCTCACGGCCCTCGACTCCTGGCTCGCGCCCGAGCTCGATGCGCTGGCCGGCGGCACCCCTGTGGCCCGGCTGGACCTGACCACCGCGCTGCGCCGCCTGCTCCCCTGGCCCGAGGCCGGGCGCATCGACGAGCTCGCGCCCGAGCGTCTCGAGGTCCCCAGCGGATCCCGCATCCGCATCTCGTACCCGGACCCCGACGACACCGACACCCGCCCCGTCGTGGCCGTCAAGCTGCAGGAGTGCTTCGGATGGGCGGAGACTCCCCGGCTGGTCGATGGGCGCGTGCCGGTGCTCTTCCACCTGCTCTCCCCTGCCGGGCGCCCGCTCGCCGTCACCGACGACCTCACCTCGTTCTGGTCGGGTCCGTACGCCCAGGTGCGCGCCGAGATGCGCGGCCGCTATCCGAAGCATCCGTGGCCCGAGGATCCCTGGTCCACTGCACCGACCAGGCACACCAAGGGCCGCGCCGCGCGCTGAGCCGAGCGCGGGGCTTTCACAACTCAGCCAGTTATGCGCGCGCGCCCTGGAAACCGGTCCGTCTGGCCGCGTTCTGCGGCGTTCTTGCTGAATTGTGAACGGGCAGGGTCGATCAGCGCGTGCGCCGCCGCAGAGTCAGGGACGCGAGCACCAGCGCACCGACCGCGAAGGCGACCACGATCAGCAGCGGCCCGAACACGTCCCACCCGTCGTCACCCGCCGCGACCGCGTTGATCGTGTCGATAGCGTGGCTCAACGGCAGCCAGTCGGAGATCGCGTGCAGCACATCGGGCATCCGGTCGCGCGGCATGAACAGTCCGCCGAGGATGATCTGCGGGAACACCAGCAGGGGCATGAACTGCACGGCCTGGAACTCGGTCTGGGCGAAGGCGCTCGCGAGCAGCCCCAGGGCCGTGCCGAGCAGCGCGTCGACGACCGCCACCAGGCCCAGCTGCCAGAGCGGGCCGTCGACGTCGAGCCCGCACACGCCCACCGCGAACGACACCGTGATGACGGCCTGCAGCAGCGCCATCAGCCCGAAGGCGAGTGCGTAGCCGAGGATGAAGTCGGCTTTGCCGAGCGGCGTCGTCATCAATCGCTCCAGCGTGCCGGACCTGCGCTCGCGCAGCGTCGTGATCGACGTGACGAGGAACATCACGACGAACGGGAAGAGCGCCAGGATCGCGCCGCCGAACTGGTCGAACACCCCGTCCTGATCGCTGAAGAGCCAGGCGAAGAGTCCGACGAGAAGGCTCGGTGCGACGAGCATCAGCGCGATGGATCGTGGGTCGTGCCGCAGCTGCGCGAGCACGCGACCTGCGGTGGCCAGCATCCGACGGCCGTTCACCGCCCCGCCTCCTCGTGGTGATCGCGTGCATCCCTGCGGGATCGACGCGTGTCGCCGTACACCTCGCGGTCACGTTCGATGAGCGCCAGGAACGCGGCCTCCGGGTCGGCGGTGCCGGTGTCCTGCAGGAGGGCCGCGGGAGTCGTGTCGGCGATGATCCGGCCCTCGCGCATCAGCAGCAGACGGTCACAGCGGAGCGCCTCGTCCATGACGTGACTCGACACGATCAGGGTCACCCCCCGATCGGCGAGCTCGCGGAACAGCCCCCAGAGCTCGGCGCGCAGCACGGGATCGAGACCGACGGTCGGCTCATCGAGCACGACCACCTCCGGCGAGCCGATGAGCGCCATCGCGAGCGACACTCGAGTGGCCTGCCCGCCGCTGAGCGAATCGACCAGCTGACCGCTCTGCGGCCCCAACCCGACCTCGTCGATCACGCGGTCGACGTCGGATCTCGGCGCCTTCAGCAGGGCAGCGAAGTAGACGAGGTTCTGTCGCACGCTGAGGTCGCCGTAGACCGCGGCACCCTGGGTCCCGTATGCGACGCGTCGGCGCAGCTGGCGGGATCCACCGGGCTCACCGAGAACCATCACCTCGCCGGACGCGATCTTCTGCACGCCGACGATCGTGCGCATGAGCGTGGTCTTGCCGCACCCCGACGGCCCGAGCAGTCCGGTGATCTGCCCCCGCGGGATCGCGAGGTCGATGCCGTCGAACACGTGCGTGCTTCCCCGCCGCACACGCAGCTGTGAGATCTCGACAGCCGAGTTATTCATCATGTGATGAATTATGCGCCTCGGACCCGAGCACGTCAACGATGCCGACACCCACCGCACAGCTTCGGAGAACCGAAGCGACACACGCGCAATCCTTCGGCGACACCGGCGCGGCGGATGCTGTCTCCGAAGCTGTGCGCGGGCGCGGGGCGGGGGTGCGGCAGCGGCGGGGTGGGGCGGGGGTCAGGCGAAGAGGTAGCGCTGCACCGTGGGGCCGATGCGGGCGACGAGCTCATCGACGGATGCCGCGGCGATGGGCGCGATCTTGAGCACGTAGCGCGTGAGGAGGAGCCCGGCGATCTGCGAGGCGACGAGTGTCGCGCGCAGCTCGGCATCGTCCACTCCCAGCTGCTTCGCGATCCGACCGATCAACTCGCGCGAGAGGAAGCCCGCGAGGAGCGGCGTCGTGAGCCGACTGCCGATCGCCGTGCGCATCAGCATGACACCGCGACGGCGGATGTCGGGCTGTTCGAACGCCTCGAGAACGTAGCGGACGAGGCGCTCGCCGACCTCGTCTCTGGGCCCGCTCACGATGCCGGGGACGTCGATGTCCGGACGGAGCGGGATGCCGACGGCCTCCGCGAACAGGTCGGCCTTGGTGCCGAAGTAGTGGTGCACGAGCGCCGAATCCACGCCGGCGCGCGCGGCGATCGAGCGCACGGTCGCGCCGTCATACCCCTGCTCGCCGAACTCGTCGACGGCCGCCCCGATGATCCGCTCTCGCGAATCGGAACCACCCCGCGGGCGCCCGCGACGACGCAGCGGCTTCTGCTCGGTCATGCCCGCCAGCCTACGACGCCGCCACCACCGCTAGTCGAGGAGGTGCCGAAGGTAGCGATCGGGACTGTCGAGGAACGAGCGCCAGTGGTTCACGATCTCGAGATCGTCCCACTCGGTCGGCCGGATCCCCCAGTCTCCGACCTCGAGGATGCGGGCCCCGGGAAGCGCGGCGAGCACCGGTGAGTGCGTCGCACAGAGCACCTGCCCGCCCTCGTCGGCGATCCGGCGGAGCACCGCGATCAACGCGAGCGTCGAGTTGAACGACAGCGCCGCCTCCGGCTCGTCGAGGCAGTAGAAGCCGGGATCGTCGAAGCGGCTGTCGAGCAGCGCGAGGAAGGACTCTCCGTGGCTCATCTCGTGGAACGGGACGTCAGGCCCGCGGGTCGACGGGTTCTCCTCGAGATAGGTGTAGAACGAGTGCATCGTCTCGGCTCGCAGGAAGAAGCCCCAGCGATTCGCGCCGACGCCGCGCTGCAGACGCAGCCAGTCCGACAGGGGCGACTCCGTCGGGCGGGTGCGATGCCGAGCCTGCCGCGAACCGCCCTCCGGCGACAGACCGTAGGCGATCGCGATGCCCTCGACGATGGTCGACTTGCCGCTGCCGTTCTCTCCCACGAGGAAGGTCACCCCCGGGTCGAGCTCGAGTCCCTCTCGGAGCACCTGCGCGACCGCGGGGATGTTCGTCGGCCAGTCGGCGCCGGCCTCGGGAGCGTCATCGGCAGGCTGCACCGAGACCACGGGCTGCTGCTTTCGTCGACGCGAGGTCGGCAGCCAGAAGTCACCCGTCATGCTCACTCCCCCGGCATCCGCTCACTCAGGGAGACTATTCGCGACTCCCGACAAAGGCGACCCACCCCTTTTCATGCGAGCGGCCCCCGTGAGGGCGCGCACCGAGGTGCCGCTCGTACACAAGGGGAGCGCTCGGCGAGACGGGAGGGGTCAGCACTCGATGACGTTGACCGCGAGGCCGCCCTCGCTGGTCTCCTTGTACTTGGTCGACATATCGGCCCCGGTCTGACGCATCGTCTCGACGACGGCATCCAGCGACACGTAGTGGCTGCCGTCGCCGCGCAGCGCGAGCCGCGCGGCGGTGACCGCAGTCGAGGCGGCGATCGCGTTGCGCTCGATGCACGGGATCTGCACGAGCCCGCCGATCGGGTCGCAGGTGAGGCCGAGGTGGTGCTCCATCGCGATCTCGGCCGCGTTCTCGATCTGGCGGTTCGTGCCGCCCATCACCGCGGTGAGGCCGCCGGCCGCCATCGCGCACGCGGAGCCGACCTCGGCCTGGCATCCGCCCTCCGCCCCCGAGATCGACGCGTTCGCCTTGAAGAGCGATCCGAGAGCCGTCGCCGTCAGCAGGAAACGACGGATGCCGCGGCGGCGGTTCGCCTCCGCGAGGGCGTCGGGGTCGTCGATCGCGCCGACCGCGACCAGCGAGGCCTCCGCGCCGAAGCCGAGGAGGGCGCTGCCGACCAGCTCTCCGTAGGGGGTGACGGCATTGCCGGCTCCGAGCCCGGAGTCGGCCATGAACCGCCACCAGTACATGCCGACCGCCGGGAGGATGCCCGCGGCACCGTTGGTCGGAGCGGTGACGACGCGACCGCCGGCCGCGTTCTCCTCGTTGACGGCCAGAGCGAAGGCACCGAGCCACTCGCCCGGGAGCTCACGGTGCCCGTCGGCTTCGGACTCCTCGAGCTGCGCGCGGATCGTGCCGGCGCGACGCTTCACCTTCAGCATCCCCGGCAGGACGCCGTCGGAATGCAGCCCCGCGTCGACACAGGCGGACATCGCGTTCCAGATCGCATCGAGCCCCGCGGCGACCTCGTCCTCGCTTCGCACCGAGGACTCGTTGAGTCGCGCGAGCTCGGCGATCGACAGCCCGTTCTCGTCGCAGAGGGCGAGCAGCGACGCAGCATCCGTGTACGCGTAGGGGAAGCTGCCGGTCGTGAGCCTCGCCTCCTCACCGTCGCGGCGGATGAAGCCCCCGCCGATCGAGTAGTAGGTGTCTTCGGCGACGACGCCGCCGTCGGCGTCCCACGCGGTGATGGTCATGGCGTTCGGGTGGCCGGGGAGGCGCGTGCGCGGCGCGAAGACGATGTCCTCCTTCGCGAAGGCCACCTCGTGCACGCCGTTCAGCCTCAGCGGCTCGCCGGGCGTGTAGGCGGTCCACGCCGAGCGGACTTCGGCGGGGTCGCATGTCTCCGGCGAGAGCCCGCGGAGCCCGGCGACGACGGCATCCGGTGTGCCGTGGCCGATCCCGGTCGCGCCGAGGGAGCCGTAGAGCGTGCTGCCGATACGGGCGACGCGGTCCAGCGCGCCGCTCGCGTCCAGCCGCTGCGCGAAGGCGAGAGCCGCCCTCATCGGTCCGACCGTATGGGAGCTCGAAGGTCCCACTCCGATGGAGAAGAGGTCGAAGGCCGAGACATACGCAGTCACAGGTCCAGGCTACGCCGCATTCCCGCACTCGGTTCACCCCCGCTGACCTGACGCTCGTCAAGCCCCTTCATCGAGGAGGGGTGACGCGGCATCCTGATCGTGACGACATCGAGAAGGGACGATCATGACCGACAGCACTCCAGAGCAGGGAACGACACCGGCCGTCGACGAGGACACGGTGCACGCCCAGACGCCCGAGCAGGTGCACACGACGGATGACGCCGAATCATCCGGCGAGGCGACGACGCCTGGCGAGGCCGAATCACCCGAGCAGGCAGACCCGGAGGAGATTCCGACCACGGAGCAGCTCGAGGAGCCCAGCACCGAGAAGACCCCCGGCGAGGAGCCGAAGGCCCCGAAGCGCGATGACCCCGAACCCGACCATGAGGCGGTCGGGATCGGGGTCATCGACACGGAAGAGCCGCAGGCCGGCTGAGCCCTTCGACAGGCTCAGGGACCCAGAGGCAGGCTCTTCGACAGGCTCAGGAACCCGGGACGCAGGCTCAGGGATCCGGGGATGGGTCGCTGAGCCTGTCGAAGCGTCGAATCTACTCGACGAGCTTGCCCTCGGTGTCGACCTCGCGCATGAGCTCGGCGATCTCGGCCGGGATCTCCGGGATGGCCTCCCGGGTCACGCCGTCACGCGGGCTCCACACGAGGTTCACCTGCAGCGTCGGGTCGTTGTCGGGGAAGTCGCTGCGGTTGTGGCATCCGCGGGTCTCCCGTCGCTCCAGCGCCGCCTCGAGCGTGGCGCGAGCGGCGAGCGCCGACGCCTTGAGATCGAACGCGTGCGCGAGATCCTGGAATCCGGCGATGTCGGGGTGGATGCCGACGTCCTCCATGCGCCCCTCGATCATGTCGAGGTCGGCGAGCCCCGCGCGCAGCCCGTCCTCCGAGCGCACCACGCCGGCGTACTCGGTCATGAGGTTGCGGATCGCGCGCTGCAGCGCCCGGACGTTCTCGCGGCCGTCGGCGGCGAGGAGATCGGCGATCTCGGCGCGTGCCTGAGCGACCGCCTCCGGCGAGCGCCGCTGTGCATCGAGCCCTGCCGCGTGCGCCATGGCCGCCTGCCCGACGATGCGCCCGTAGACGAGCAGCTCGATGAGCGAGTTGCCGCCCAGGCGGTTCGCGCCGTGCAGTCCGCTCGAGGCCTCGCCGATCGCGTAGAGTCCGTCGACGTCGGTCTGGTGGTCTTCGGGCCGCACCCACACGCCGCCCATCGAGTAGTGCGCCGTGGGGGCGATCTCGATCGGATCGGTCGTGATGTCGAGCATCTGCAGCTCCATCATCGTCTGGTAGACGCGGGGCAGCCGGGTCATGATCGTCTCGCGCGGCAGGTGCGAGACGTCGAGCCAGACGCCGCCGTTCTCGGTGCCGCGTCCCTCCGCGATCTCGGTGTAGGCGGCGAGAGCGACGCGGTCACGCGTCGACAGCTCCATCCGCTCCGGGTCGTACCTCTCCATGAACCGCTCGCCGAGCGCGTTGCGCAGGATGCCGCCCTCACCGCGTGCCGCCTCGGAGATGAGCGTGCCGGCGGCGTTCTCGGGCTCGATGATGCCGGACGGGTGGAACTGCACGAGCTCCGGGTCGCGCAGCCGGGCCCCGGCGTCGACCGCGAGGCGGAACGAGTCGCCGGTGTTCTCATCGCGACGCGACGAGGTGCGACGCCAGATGCGGTTGTGCCCGCCGGCGGCGAGGATGACGGCATCCGCGTGGATCAGGTACCGGGTGCCGTCGGCCTGGTCGAAGCCGTAGGCGCCGAACACGACGTTGTCGCGCACGAGCAGACGCGTGATGTAGACGTGGTCGAGGATCGGCACCTCGAGCTGCTCGGCCTTGCGCACGAGCGTGCGCTGGATCTCGAGGCCCGTGTAGTCGCCGGCGAAGGCCGTGCGACGGAAGGTGTGGGCGCCGAAGAAACGCTGCGAGATGCGGCCGTCGTCCTCGCGCGCGAAGTCCATGCCCCAGCGCTCGAGATCGCGGATGCCGCGCTCGGCGCCCTGCGTCACGATCTCGACCGTGTGCGGATTGGCGAGGAGGTAGCTCTCCTTGATCGTGTCGGCCGCGTGCTGCTGCCAGCTGTCATCGGCATCCATGGTGCCGAGCGCGGCGTTGATGCCGCCGGCGGCGAGGGAGGTGTGGGCATCCTGTCGGGGGCGTTTGCCGACGGCGAGGACGTCGATGCCGTGTTCGGCGACCTCGATCGCCGCCCGCAGCCCGGAACCACCGGTCCCGATGACCAGGACGGTGGTGGAGATCTGACGTTCGCGTGTACTCATGCATTTCACGCTAGTTAGGCGATCCTAATAACTCCAATGCATAGTTCGACTTCGAACCATGCAGGTAGGCTATGGTCATGAACCTCGAGCAACTGCGCGGGTTCGTCGAAGTCGCCCGGCTCGGCCACTTCACCCGCGCCTCCGAGCACCTGCATCTGGCACAGCCGTCGTTGAGCCGCCAGATCTCGACGCTCGAGCGCGAGCTGGGGGCCGAGCTGTTCCATCGCGCACGCGGTCACATCGCTCTCACCTCCGCCGGAGAGACGCTGCTCCCCCGCGCTCAGCGGATGCTCGCCGAGGCCGAGGCCATCCGCGAGGAGATGGACGAGCTGCAGGGCCTGCGCCGCGGGCGCGTGCGACTGGGGGCTCCTCCGACGCTGTGCATCAGTCTCGTGGCCGAGGCGATCAGCGTCTTCCACTCCGCGCACCCCGACGTCGATCTGCACCTCATCGAGAGCGGCTCTCGCCTTCTCGTGGAGCAGCTCGCCGTCGGCGCCGTCGACATCGCGCTGATCACCGAATCGGACGGACCGCCGCCATCGGGGTTCAGTCTCACGCGCACACCGCTGCTCACCGAGGAGCTCGTCGTCGTCTCTGCGGCATCCCGGCCACCGGTGGCGGTGACACCTGCGATCGGACTCGAGCATCTCGCCACCCTCCCGCTGATCGCGCTCGACGAGACCTACGAGCTGCGCGCCACGACCGACGCCGCCTTCCGCTCCGTGGGGCTCACGCCGACGCATGTGCTGGAGGGCGCCGAGATGGACGCCGTGCTGCGCTTCGTCGAGCGCGGGCTCGGCGTCGCGGTGGTGCCGGCGATGGTGCTGCTCGACCAGCCGGCGCTGCGATCGGTGCGGCTGACGCATCCGATGATGACGCGGATCGTGAGCCTCGCCCACCGATCGGACGTGACGCCGGCCGTCGCCGTGGCCGCCATGCGGAAGGTCATCCTCTCGACCGCCGCCGAGGTCGCCCGCCGCGACCCGGCGATCACGAGCCTGCTCTGACGCGGTGCGGCTCATCCTCCCGAGGTATCGGGTTCCACCCCGAGGATGACGACCCGCGCAGGCGCCGGCTCCTAGCGTGGAATACATGCCCTGGCTCGACATCGCGGTGGCCGTCGGCCTCATCGCCACCCTCCTCACCGCGCTCACGACACGCAAGCGCTCCCTCACTCCGGTCTCGGTTGTCGGCGGTGCGGCGTTCATCCTTCTCGGCGTCGCGTGGTGGGTGGAGGGCGACCGCTGGCAGGTCATCGCTCTGACCGTCTGCGGTGCGCTCGTCGCCGGTCTCGCCGTGTGGGCGCGGTCCGGCCGGCTCACGGTGCTGTCCCGTGCGGCATCCGTCGTCGTCGTGGCCGCGCTCGTCATCGTCGCCGGTGCCGCGTGGGGACTGCCACCGCTGCGGGTGCCCGTGCCGTCCGGCCCGCAGGCCGTGGGTGTGGGGTCGACGGTGTGGATAGACGACAGCCGCGATGCGCGCGGCGGCGACGGGGGCGAAGGCGAATCCCGATCGATCCCGGCCACGGTCTGGTACCCGGCCTCCGCCTCGGGCGAGGCCGCCGCCTACCTCCCCGATCGAGGACGAGTGGATGAGCTCACCGGCGGCCTGGCCGCCCAGTACGGCATGCCCGCCCTGATGTTCGACGGCGTCGCCCGCGCTCGCGCCAACGCCACCGAGGATGCCCCTCCGACCGACGGCCGCTTCCCCGTGGTCATCGCATCACCGGGCTCGGGGAGCACCCGATGGCTGATGACCTCGTGGGCGGAGGAGCTCGCGAGCCACGGCATCATCGTCGTGGCGCTCGATCACCCCTACGACTCGGCATCCGCCGAGCTGGCCGACGGCTCGACGGCCGACAGCGAGCTCGTCGCGACCGGAGATGACGAGCATGACCAGGCCGCAGCCGACGCCGCGGCGGCGATCCGCGCGCAGGACATCAGCGCGGTCATCGACCGGATCGATCGAGGAGATGCCGGGCTCCCGGCGCTCGACCATGCGGATCCGTCGCTCATCATCGCAGCCGGGCATTCGCTCGGCGGCGCCGCTGCGGTCGAGGCCGCGCGGATGGACGATCGGATCCGGGGCGTGATCGACATCGACGGGATGCCGCGATCCCCCGCCGGCACGGACCTCGGCCGTCCCGTGGTCTTCCTCGTCGCGGGAGACAGCGACCCCAACCCGGAGTACGAGACCGCGGTGAACGGCTTCCTCGCGCACGGGGATGCGGAGCGCGTGACGCTCGACGGCGTCGCCCATCTCGGCTTCGTCGATGCGGGACTGATCCTCGCTCCGCTGCCGACCATCACCGGGATCCGGGGGCCGGAGGGTCCGCGTCTCTCGGCGCAGGCGACGCTGGCCCTGGTGGATGCCGTGACCTCGGATGCACCCCTCGACCAGAAGGCGCTCAGCGGGATCGGCGTCGTGGGCTGATGAGCGGGTCGGGAGCACCGCCCGGTCGCACGCGAGACCCCGGACGAAGCAGAGACCCCGTCGCTTTCGCGACGGGGTCTCTGTCACTGTCTCAACACAGTGTGCGCCCGAAGGGACTCGAACCCCTAACCTTCTGATCCGTAGTCAGATGCTCTATCCATTGAGCTACGGGCGCATGACTCGCGCTGCGGTGAAGCTCAGCGGGCCGACGATAAGCCTACAACAGTCCCGACGCGAAAGCGAAACGAGGCCTCACTCGGACGCAGCGTCGGCCGTCTCCTGCTTCTTGCGGCGCTTCGCCCGTGCACGCTGCTCGGACGACAGTGCCTGAAGGTCGACGAGACGGAGCGCCTGCATGCGCGCCTCGCGCATCTTGCCGTACTCCGGATCCTGGTCAGGACGCATGCCCTCCACCCGCAGTCGGCGGTCGAGGTTGTGCCGCACGTCGGCCCAGGCCGCCTCGCGCGCCTCTTCCACGATGACGCTCAGCCGCTGCCGGTCCTGCATGATCTCGCGCAGCTTCACGGCGACGCCGGTGGACTGCTTGGCCCGTCGGCGGAGGTTGCGCACATCGCGGTCGCGGTAGTCGTGGGTGCCGTGCGGATCGGAGTGACGACCGCGAGCGCGCTTGCGCAGGGCGGTCACGTTCGCGGCGGCCTCTTCGGCCTCGGCGGCCATCGCCCCGAGCGCCTCCCTGGCATCGGCGATGTACTTGTCGGTGTCGAAGACGCCGTCCTCGGCGATGGTGCCGACGAGGATGTGGTTCTTCACGGCGAGGCGCGCGGCAGCGGTCGCGATCGCAACGCCTTCGGCGATGGCATCCGCTGTTCGTCCCACCGCGACCTCCTCTCCTCGAGCGTACCGGTATGCCGCCGGAGCGGTGTGGGTGAGAATGGGTACCGGTTCAGCATCCCCCATCGGTCCGACATTCGCCCGGTGCGACCCGTGACGCGTCCGCAGGAGGCCGCATGAAGCATCTCGACCTGGTCGGCAGCACCACCGTGATCACGGGGGCGGCGAACGGCATGGGTGCAGACATCGCCCGACTCCTCGCGGCCCGCGGAGCGCATCTCGCGCTGATCGACCACGACGCGGCGGCCCTGTCGGCGCTGGCCGACGGGCTGCGCGGGTCCACGGTCACGACGCACGTCATCGACCTCCGCGACGATGACGCCGTGTTCGCCGGCGTCGCGGAGATCACGGGCGTGCACCCGCGCATCAACGCGCTGATCACCTGCGCCGGCTCGTCGATGCTGGGCACCCTCGACCAGCTCACGATGGAGGAGATGCGCTGGCTCACCGACGTCAACCTCTGGGGAACGGTCTCGGTCACCAAGGCACTGCTCCCGGCGCTGCGCGCAGCCCCCGCCGCGCACATCACCCACCTCGCCAGCGTCTACGCCCTGGCTGCTCCCGCGGGACGGATCCCCTACGCGATGAGCAAGTTCGCGGTGCGGGCGTTCTCCGAGGCGCTGCGGCACGAGCTCGAGGGCAGCACGGTCTCGGTCGGCGCGGTGTATCCCGCCGGCGTGCGCACCGGGATCATCCTGCACGGCCGCTACGCCGCGGCGATCGATCCCGATGTCGCCGCGCGAGCCGCCGCCGCGCAGGCGGCGATGTACCACACCGAGCCCACGGATGCCGCGGCCCGGATCATCCGCGCGACGGAGCGCCGCGCGGCGCGCACGATGGTCGGGCGCGAGGCCCGCCTGATCGACGTGCTGGTGCGCGCCACGCCGTCGGGCTACTGGCGGGCGATGCGCCGGCCCCTGCGCGCGGCGATCGACACGACGACGCCCGTCGCCTGACCGCGCGACAGAGCGGTCACTGGACCGCGCCGACCCAGATCCCGGATGCCCAGGCCTGCTGATCGCCGTCGCAGCCGACCGAGCCCGGATAGCCGCGGACCACGGCCATGCAGTTCGCCAGGAACTCGGGATCGGACCCGAACATCGAGTCGTACGCCGACGACGAGGTCAGGGAGCCCCAGACGCGGAACTGGTAGATGTGCGCGAGCTCGTGCGCCATCGCCCAGTTCAACCGCCCCTCGTCCCAGTCGGCGACATCGGCGCGGTACTTGATGTACCCGTTGCTGTTCGCACAGGCCGGCGCGCTCCCACCGGCGCAGGACGACGACTCGTAGAGACCCACACCCGCACCCCCGACGCGGTCGAGAGCCGCGCGCACCCTGGCGTAGCCGCCCGGACCGCTCGTCGCCCACGGGGGGCCGTCGGGGCCGGCATACTGCGCGGCCTGGACCGACTCCCAGCTCGCCACCTCGGAGCCGACCTTGGCGGTCAGTGCGTGGATCGTCGCCGTCGCCGCCACCACGGTGGCGGGATCCGCCTTCTCCGCGAGGACCGTCTGCTGTGTCGAGAGCGCCGACGCGAGATGCGTCGCGGTGTCGACCTTCCCCTGCGCCCCGTCGAGCGCCGCGCTCAACCCCGCGAGCTCGGTGACGAATGCCGGGCGCACCTCCAGCACGGCAGCACGATCCTCCGCGTCCTGCTCGGCCCGGTCGACGGCGCCTTCGAGGTAGTCGGTGCGCTGCGCGGCGGAGTGCGACTGGGCTGCCAGCGCGCGGAGCTCAGCGACGGCCTCCGCCCGCTCCTGGTCGAGTCCGGCGGCGCGCGCCGCGATGCCGGCGCAGAGCAGGATCGCGGACACGACCATGACCGCCAGCATCCGGCGCATTACTTCAGGAATCCGGTGGTGTCGGCGAGCTTGGCGTCCTGTTCGGCGATCTGAGAGCGCAACGTCGTGAGCTTCTCGGCCAGCTCGAGGTTCTCGCCGCGCGACGCATCGAGCTCCTGCTCGACCTGCTCGATCTGCGCCTTCACCTCGGCGACGGCCGAGGCGCGCTCCTGATCGGCGACCATCACGACGACGGCTCCGCCGACCAGCAGCAGGCTTCCGACGACGACAGCAAGATTCCGCATCTCGCTCCCCAGGGCAATCGCGACAGCTCCGGAACCGTTCCGATGTGCCCAATATACAACTGGGGCGCGGGCCGACCCACCCGTCGCCGCTCGCGCGTCGCCGGGTCAGATCACGACGTCGTTGTCCGCGAGCCGCAGCTGGGCCGCCAGCTGGCCGCTCGCGAGATGCTCGGGGACGATGCGGCGCAGCGCATCCGTGTCGCGGGCGCTGATGGCCTCGAGGATCGCGCGGTGCTCGGCCGCCATCGCCAGCAGATCGTCGTGCTGCCCGAACAGCCAGCGCAGACGTGTCGCGAAGACGTCGATCAGTTCGCACAGCATGTCGTTCCCGGCGAGGACGGCCGCGACCTCGTGGAACTCCCCCGCCGCCATCCGGGCGGCCTCCGCGTCACCAGCCTGCGCGGCGGCGAGCTCCCGCTCGTACACGTCTCGGAGTCGCACGATGCCGGCTTCATCATGTCGCTCGGCCGCGAACACGAAGATGAGCGTCTCGACGGACTCGCGCACCTCGGCGAAGTCCCTGATGTCGCGCTGCGTGAATTCCCGCACGACGGCCCAGCTGCGCGGTCGCGCGACGACGACACCCTCTGAGACCAGCGTGCGGATGGCCTCACGCACCGGGAGGCGCGAGACATCGAGCTCGGCCGCGATGTCCCGTTCGACGAGTCGCGATCCCGGAAGTCGTCGACCCAGGACGATGTCGTCGCGCAGAATACGCGTCACCCTCACCGACTCCAGTTCGCCGGTCGCCCCCGCCGCCGTCATGTCCGCATTCTCTCACCTGGACGACGGTTCACCAACTTTTGGTATCCCAACCGTGACGGGAGGGGACACCGAGCGGCGGGGCCGCCGTTCAGGGCAGGCGGTTCGCGATCGCGAGGTTGGCCTCGAGCTCCTCGGCGTTCTGCCGCACGACGTACGCCGGACGGTCGCGCTCGACGCGCCAGGATTCGCTGAGCGGTCCGACGTTGACGGTGTCGAACCCGGCCTGGTCGTAGAAGCGCGTGACGAAGGCCACGGCCTCGGCATCGTCACCCGCGGTGGCGAGCGCCCGGCGGTCGGGGGTGCCGGCCGGGGTCCCCTCGCTCGTGATCGCGGCGGCGTAGATGTGGTTGAACGCCTTGGCGATCCTCGAGGTGGGAAGCTGGCGCTGCAGCAGCTCCGACGTCGTCGTCTCGCCCTTGTCGAGCGCCTCGATGTGGCCGTCCCGCTCGAAGTAGTAGTTGTTGGTGTCGAGGACGATCTTGCCTGCCAGCTCCTCGACCGGCAGGCGATCGATCGCGTGCAGGGGCACCGTCACGACGACGGCATCGCCGGCCGTCGCCGCCTCTGCCGCGGTGGCCGCGGTCGCCCGCGGTCCGAGCTCTGCGACGAGGTCGGCGAGAGTCTCCGGGCCGCGCGAGTTGGCGATCACCACGTCGTAGTCGTTCGCCACCGCGACCCGCGCGACCTGGCTGCCGATGTGTCCTGCACCGATGATTCCGAGAGTTGTCATGCTCGGGGCAACGCCGCAGCGCCGGGGCTATTCCCGGACGTGACGCCGTATGACCACGTCCCGCGCGGAGTCAGCTCCGCGTCAGCGCGTCCTCGGCGGCGACCCAGGCGAGCATCGCGCACTTGACCCTGGCCACGTACTTCGAGACCCCGCCGAGCGCGGCCGCGTCGCCCAGCAGCTCCTCGTCGGGCTCGATCTTCCCCCGCGAGCGCATGGCCTCGCGGAACGCCGCGATCCGGACCTCGAGCTGCTCGACCGAGAGACCCTCCGCGAGTTCGGCGAGCAGAGAGGCGGAGGCCTGCGAGATCGCGCAGCCGTGCCCCTCCCAGGCGATCGCCTCGACGGTCCCGTCGGCGGCGCGGTGCACCTGCAGGGTCACCTCATCCCCGCACGTCGGGTTCACCTGATGCGACTGCGCGGGGATCTCGTCACGCAGCCCGTACCCGTGCGGCGTGCGGGAATGGTCGAGGATCAGCTCCTGGTACAGATTCTGCAGATCGCTCATGCGCCCCTCCGGAAGAAGTCGATCGCGCCGGCGACGCCGTCGATCACCGCGTCGACCTCGGCATCCGTCGTGTAGAGATAGGTGCTCGCCCGCGTCGACGAGGTGACGCCGAGGCGGCGATGCAGCGGCTGGGCGCAGTGGTGCCCGACGCGCACGGCGATGCCGAGGTCGTCGAGGTACTGGCCCACGTCGTGCGAGTGGATGCCGGCGACATCGAAGCTCGCGAGCCCGACCCGCGGCAGATCGATGCCGGCGCCGAGGACGCGCACGCCGTCGATCGCGGCGAGTCCGTCGACGAGTCGCCGACCGAACGCCGCCTCATGGGCCGCGATGCGCGGCATCCCGACAGCCGTCAGGTAGTCCACCGCGGCGGCGAGCGCGATCGCCTGCGAGACGCGCTGCGTTCCGGCCTCGAACCGCTGCGGCGGCGGAAGGTACTCGGCCTCGGTCGTGGTGACGGTGGTGATCATCGAGCCGCCGGTGAGGAACGGCGGCATGGCCTCCAGCAGCGCACGCCGACCGTACAGCGCGCCGATGCCCGTGGGGCCGAGCATCTTGTGGCCGGAGAGCACGGCGAAGTCGACGTCGAGCGCGCGCACGTCGAGAGGCAGATGCGGGGCCGACTGGCAGGCGTCGAGCAGAGTCAGCGCTCCGACCCCCCGGGCGAGCGCGACGAGCTGATCGACCGGATTGATCACGCCGAGCACGTTCGAGACGTGCGTGAACGCGACGAGCTTCGTGCGCTCCGTGATGAGGTCGGCCGCGACGTCGAGGCGGAGGGCGCCGTCGTCATCCAGCGGGATCACCCGGAGCGTCGCACCGGTGCGGGCGGCGAGCTCCTGCCACGGGATGAGGTTGGCGTGGTGCTCCATCTCGGTCGTGACGATCTCGTCGCCCTCGCGGAGACGCAGTCGTCCGGCCGCCGCTCCCCCGCGGCCGACGGACGCGTTCGACAGCGAGTAGGCCACCAGGTTGATCGCCTCGGTGGCATTCGAGGTCCAGACGATCTCATCGTCGTCGGCGCCCACGAAGTGCGCCACCGTGCTGCGGGCGTCCTCGAAGAGCTCGGTCGCCTCGGCGGCCAGGGTGTGAGCGCCGCGGTGCACGGCGGAGTTCATGGTCGTCGCGAACGCGCGCTCGGCATCCAGGACGGCGAGCGGCCGCTGCGAGGTCGCCCCCGAATCCAGATAGGCGAGCGGATGCCCCTGCACCTGCGTCTGCAGGATCGGGAAGTCCTCGCGGATGCGGCGGACCTCGGCCTCGCTCAGAGGGGCGATCACGTCGACTGCGGGCGAATTACTCATCGTTCCAGTTTCCCACCTGACGGCGCGGACGGGGCGATGTCACAGATCCGAGAGTTGTCCGGTCACAGCTGGTGTCACGGATCCGACCGCTGTCCGGTCGCAGCTGGAGACAGGTGCGTGCGCGACGGCGCGCGTACGATGACCACGAAGGGTGGAGCCGCATGCAGCAGGAGCCGATCACCGAGCTGGACGACGCGATCGCCGTCTTCGATGCACACAGGCGGCGACTCTTCGGCATCGCCTATCGGATGCTCGGCACCGTCTCGGATGCCGAGGACATGGTGCAGGAGACCTGGATCCGCTGGCAGAACACTGATCGCGCCGACATCCGCGAACCCGCCGCCTTCCTCGCGACGATCACCACCCGGCTCTCCATCAACGCCCTGCAGTCCGCGCACTCGCGGCGCGAGACCTACATCGGTCCGTGGCTTCCGGAACCGGTCAACACCGACGACGACCCCGCTCTCGGGGCCGAGAAGGGCGAGGCCCTGCAGTACGCGGTGCTCATCCTGCTCGAGAAGCTCACCCCCACCGAGCGCGCGGCCTACGTGCTGCGCGAGGCCTTCGACTACCCCTACCCGCGGATCGCCGAGGTCATCTCGTCGACGGCGGTCAACGCCCGGCAGCTGGTGAGCCGCGCCCGCGGTCACCTCGCCTCGGCGCGGAAGGCCGAGGCGAGCAAGAGCGAGCAGCGCCGACTGCTCGAGGCCTTCCTCTCCGCCGCACAGCGCGGCGACGTGAGCGCCCTCGAATCGATCTTCGCCGCCGACGTGGTCAGCTACACCGACGGCAACGGGGTGAAGCTCGCCGCCCGGATCCCGATGTTCGGCCGCACGCGGGTCGCGAAGTTCACCGCCGCCTTCGCCGATCACTTCTGGACGGGGAAGACCATCGGCTGGGTCGAGGTGAACGGCCAACCTGCGGCGACTCTCCTCGTCGACGGCGAGGTGACGACGCTGGTCACCGTCGTCACGGGAGAGGACGGCATCGAACAGGTGCTCTGGGTCATGGCTCCGGACAAGCTCGGCAACGCCGAGCTGGTTCGGGGATGACGACACGTCCGTCTCGGTGGTGGCGACGACGACGTGAGAGCGTGCAGGACGCGGAGCTCGTCGCTGCGCTCGCGACCGCGATGATCGTCAAGGATGCGGCCGGGATCCGGAGGCTGCTCGACGCCGAGGTGACGATGGTCGTCGACGGCGGTCCGCTCGACCTCGGCGGCGAGCTGATCGGTCGCGACGTCGCGGCGGTCGAGCTGCTGTCGTATCCGCCCGACCTCGCGGTCGTGGGCATCAACGGCGCACCGGGCATCGTGGCGCGGCGCGACGGCGAGGTCGTCGCGACCGTCAGCGCGGTCGCACGGCGCGGGCTCATCGTGACGCTGTGGTCGGTCCGCAACCCGGACAAGCTGCGGCACTGGGATTCCTGAGCAGAGTCGGCGCGCACCCGTCACAATCGCGGGTGCCGCGCGGACCTAGCTGTGGGGCGACATCACTCTCATCGCATCCGCGCCCCAGAGGGAGTCACCATGAACATCGTCGTCATCGGCGGAACAGGGCTCATCGGCGCCCGCGTCGTGCAGCAGCTCCGCATGCAGGGTCACCAGGCGCTGGCCGCGGCGCGCGCGACCGGGGTGAATTCGTTCACCGGGGAAGGCCTCGCCGACGCGCTCGAGGGTGCGGAGACGCTCATCGACGTCTCCAACTCCTCGTACACCGACCCGGCGGGAGCTCTGGAGTTCTTCTACGGCTCGACTCTGAACCTGCTGAGCTACGGTGCGGCTGCCGGCATCCGTCATCATGTCGCGCTCTCGGTGGTCGGAACCGACCGCCTCTCGCGCGCCGAGGGCGGCTACTTCCGGGCGAAGGAGCTGCAGGAGCAGCTGATCCGCGACTCCGGCCGGGAGTACTCGATCGTCCACGCCACGCAGTTCTACGAGTTCATCCGGAGCATCACGGACGCCGCGACGATCCACGACACCGCCCGCCTCGCCGACGCGCTCATCCGACCGATGGCGGCCGACGACGTCGCCGCGGCCGTGGTCGCGACGGCGCTCGACGCACCCCGCAACGGCATGATCGAGTTCGGCGGGCCGGAGGAGCACGCGATCGCCGATCTCGCACAGCGCGAGCTGCGCTTCCGACACGACGAGCGCGAGATCGTCGCCGACCCCCTGGCGACCTACTTCGGTGCTGCCCTGGCGCCGCGCGACCTCCTCCCCGGCGCCCACGCGACCCTCTCGACGCGGACCTTCCACGACTGGCAGGTCGGCAGGGGCTGACGTCCCCGCACGGGACCAGTCGAAGTGCGGGAAGCATGCAGAAGGGGCCGGGATCCATCAGGATCCCGGCCCCTTCGTCGTGGAGAGCTGTCAGCGCGTGGGCGGCGGATTCAGCGGCAGCCAGTCGGCGAAGCGCGTCTCGAAGATCTGCGCCCCGGAGCCCGGGAGCAGCATCTCGGTCGTGAGCCGCTCGCCGAAGTAGGTCGCGTCGGGGTCGACCACCACCGGTCGCGGGTCTTCGCGGAACGTCAGTCCGGTCCGCACGAAGTCCGCCAGGGTGAACTGCTCGGGACCGGCGACCTCGGTGATCCCGCCCGTCGGCGACCCGACGGTGGCGCGGGCGACGGCCGTCGCGACGTCGTCCGCGGCCATGGGCTGGATGAGAGCCGAGGAGAGGCGCACCTCGTCGCCCACGGTCGCGCTTCCGGCGATCGCGCCGACGAACTCGAAGAACTGCGTGGCATGGACGATCGAGTATGGGATCCCCGAGTCCGCGATCAGGCGCTCCTGCTCGACCTTGGCGCGCATGTATCCGCTGTCGGTCATGCGCTCCGCTCCGACCACCGAGAGCGCGACATAGTGACCGACGCCTGCCTCCGACGCGAACCGGGTGATGTTGCCCGTCGCCGTGGTGAAGAAGGCGAGAACATCGGCGTCGGCGAAGGACGGCGAGTTCGACACGTCGAGCACCGCCGATGCGCCGGCGAGAGCCTCGGCGAGCCCGGCTCCGGTGAGCGTGTCGACTCCGGTGTTGGGCGATGCGGCGACGGCCTCGTGTCCGTGTTCGGCGAGCAGTCGGACGACCTTGGATCCGATCAGACCGGTGCCTCCGATGACGACGATCTTCGACATGGGATTCCTTCCGTGAAGGGGGGCGCCGAATGCGCCCGCTCTGTCGGCTATGACCGGGCACCTCGACGATCCGTGACAGTAAGCTCGCACCATGTTCAGCGCCGAGACCCTCGTGACCTTCATCATCGCGGCCTTCGTCATGGTCGTCATCCCCGGTCCGACCGTGCTGTTCACGATCGGGCGCGCGATGGCGCTGGGGCGCCTGGGCGGCTTCCTCAGCATCCTCGGCACGGCCGTCGGCTCGATCGTGCTCGTGGTGGCCGTCGCCCTGGGTGTCGGCACCGTGGTCGCGCAGTCGGCGGTGCTGTTCACGATCGTGAAGGTCCTCGGCGCCGGGTACCTGGTGTTCCTCGGCATCCAGGCGATCAGGCACCGGAAGGACGCGGCGAGCGCGATGTCGGGTGCGCAGCCGCAGCGCTCGCGTCCGCGGCTGCTTCTCGAGGGCTTCGTGGTCGGCGTCACGAACCCGAAGTCGATCGCCTTCTTCCTGGCGATCCTCCCTCAGTTCGTCGACCTGCACGCCGGCTCCGTCCCGGCGCAGCTCTTCGTGCTCGGGGTGATCGTCGTGACGATCGGCGTCGCCTGCGATGCCGTCTGGGTGCTTCTGGCCAGCGCGGCACGCGACTGGTTCGGACGGTCCCCGCGCCGGATCGAGGCGATGGGCGCGACGGGTGGGGCCCTCATGATCGGCCTCGGCGCCTTCCTCCTCGTCTGGAGCGAGAAGCCGGCGACCACCTGATCCCCGTGTGCGACTACATCCGCGCGTAGCGCGAGCGTGCGATGCAGAAGAGCCCGTAGACGGCGAGCCCCACGCCCACCGCGCAGAGGATCGCCGGTCCGAGCGGGAGTGCGACCAGACTGCGCAGGGCACCGTCGAGACCCGCCGACTTCTCGGGGTCGTTCGTGAACGCGGCGACCACGAACAGCACGCCGGTCACCGCCACCGCGATGCCCTTGGCGATGTAGCCCACCACTCCGAAGGTCACGATGCCGCCGCGCTCGGCACCGGAGGGCAGATCGAGCAGCTTCTCGAAACCGCGCGTGAAGCCGCTCACGACGAACCCGACGCCCACCCCGCTCACGGTGAGTCCGATGATGACGAGCACGACGACGCCGGCGGGTGCCGCGAGCATCACCTCGCTGAGGGTCTGCGAGGCCTTCTCGGAGGAGACCCGGCCGCCGAACGCGACGATGAGGGCCATCCCGGCGATGACGAGATAGGCGAGGGCGATGCCGAAGAACTTGACCCGCTTGCCCCACTTCTTCGTGTCCGCCGGGTCGGAGGCGAGGAAGGCGCTCGCGATCTGCCACCCGGCGAGGCCGATGAGCCCCGCCGCGATCACACCCAGCAGCAGCCCACCGACGGGACTCAGCCGCACCTGCTCCATGGCGCCGTCCTGGTCGGCGTCGCCGCCGGCGCCCACGGCGAGCGAGACGGCGAGGCATCCGATGATGATGTGGATGACCCCGACGATGACGAAGCCGACACGAGCGATCCGGCGGAACCCGTCGGAGCGCTGGGCCGCGCGCGCGGCGTCTTTGGCGGTGGTCATCGCTGCAGACTACGCCGGTCGTGGGCGGGGTGCCGAGGGGGTTGCCTTCCTCGCCACCGGCTCACTCGCCCGCCGATCCGTCGATTCTCACCACCGGCTGCCGCAGGATCGTGCGCAGCTTCGACGGCTCGACGCGACGCATGTCGCTCAGATAGATCTCGTGATGCAGCCCGGTCATCTCCAGCCCGTTCTCGGGGATGAAGCGATGGTGCAGGTCGTCGAGCACCGGTCCCTCGTCGTCGAACGGTCCGACATGCAGCGTCTGCACGCTCAGCCCCTCGGCGAGCGTCTCGAGGCGCACCGACGGGAGCGCGGGTGACGGCTGCTCCTTCTTCTTGACCGCCTTCGTCTCGACGCTCGCGACCGCATCGGCGAACATCTCGGGGGTGACGTGGTCGGGGACCATGATCATGAGGGTCCAGAACCAGGCCGACTTGTCGCGCTGCGAGGTGAACGACTCCATGTCGGGCGCATGCCAGAGCCCTTCGAGCGGCATCACCACGGTGTCGATGCCGAGCTTCTCGCGACTCGCGAACTTCAGGGTATAGGCCAGGGGGAACAGCGCCGTCACGGCATCCCGATACGCCTGCGCCGTGTTGGGATCGCCGGTGCCGTCGACCATCAGATACTGCAGGGGCGGCACCTCGACCAGGCGGATCACGCCGCGCTTCGCCTGATACGCGTCGAGTGTCTTCTTGGGATCGATCGCCATGGCACGCCTCCGTGTTCGTGCCACCAGTGTGGCAGGGCCCGCCGACATCGGGCCGGGGACCGCGGTGATCGCGCTCCCCGGCCCGGCCGGGTGCTCAGCCCTGCTCGACCGGCAGCCAGAGCTCGCAGGACGCGGTCGTCCCGGTGAACTCCAGATACCGGACGATCGACGGACCGGGCCGCAGCCGCCAGGGGTTCGACGGGAACCACTCGGTCGCCGTCGCCGCCCACAGGTTCTGCAGCGTCTCGGGGAACGGGCCGCTCGACGCGAAGACCGCCCACGCACCCGCCTCGAGGCGGATGGCGTCGAGGTCGTCGGGCACCGGCGTCGACGCCTGCAGGGCGACCCCGTGCAGGTACGTGAGCATGCTGCCCTCCGGCGCGTCGGGCTCGACATCGGCGGTCACCGCCAGGATGCCGCTCGGCTCGGCGTCGCCGAGCGCCTTGAGGCGAGCGTGCTCGCTCGGCGGGATGGCGGCGATGTGCTGCTGGATGTGAGGGTTGACGCCCTCGTGGATGAGCGGGACCTCGGCCGAATGACCGGCGAGGACGAGCTCGGGCTGCTGCGTGATGGTGACATCCATCGGGGTTCTCCCTTCGACGCTCAGGCGGAACCGGAGCGTGGGTTGTGTGCGGAGAGGACCCCCGTCTCGACGCGCATCGGTCGGGCCGATCCCGTGCACGGCGCGGAACGCGCGGCCGAACGCCTCGATCGAGCCGTAGCCGTGGCGCACCGCCACATCCAGGATGTTCGCGGCGCCGGCCACGAGTTCGGCGCCGGCCAGCGTCATCCGCCGCCGACGCACGTACTCCGAGAGCGGCATCCCCGCCAGTGCCGAGAACATCCGACGCAGGTGGTACTCGGTCGTGCCGTGCTCGCGGGCGAACCCGACGACGTCGATCTCCTCGCTCGCATCGGCGTCGACGAGATCGATCAGGGCATTGAGCGTGCCGATCATGAGGTCCTCCTTTCCTCACCATCGTCGGTGCCGGACGCACCTCGTCACCCGATCATTCTGGTCGGATCCGATCGGCCAGGGCATTCATCACACTCGATCAGCCAACTGTGAACAAGGGACGGCTAATGTTGATGTTCCTGGGGAAAACGGCGAAGGCGAAGCAACATGAAGGTGAACGATGTGCTCGCCGGCGTCCCCTTCCGGGCACCCGACCTCGACGATGCCGAGAACCCGTTCCTGCACACCGAGCTCTTCGTCGACGCGCAGGTCACCCGCATCCTCGTCGACGTCATGACCGGCACCGTCGGCATCCTGTTCGAGCTGCGGCAGGCCGAGCGCCTGCGTGCGAACACCGCGCTGCTGCGCGTGACCGGCGTGGCGCAGCAGAACTGGATCTGCACCGCGATGGCCAACGAGTTCACCGCCTGGTCGATCACGGGAGCCACGATCCACCAGCGACTCGGCGAGTTCCAGTTCGTCGCGCAGTGCCTTCCCGCGGGCGCCCTGCGGGTGGTGGGCTCCTCAGCGGAGTTCATCCTGCTGGAGGCCTCCGCTCTCGCGACCGCGCCGCCCGACTACCGGACGGACTCCCACGACCTGATCCGTTTCGGCGTCGCGAACGAGACCACCGAGTGCGAGGCGGTCGGCATCGCCCGCTCGGTGCAGACCGAGAAGGTCTGACGCGGGGTTAGCGCGAGAAGGCGGCGAGCGCTTCGTCGACGATGTCGAGGCCCCGTGTCGCATCCTCCGCGGTGATCACGCACGGCGGAACGACGTGGAGGCGGTTGTCGGCGAAGAACGGCAGCAGACCGCGCGCGAGCAGATCGCTCTTGAGCGCACCGATCGAGGCCGCCGGCAGCGGGGCCCGCGTCTCCCGGTCCTCGACGAGCTCGACGGCCCAGAAGACGCCGCTGCCGCGGACCTCGCCGATGACGTCGTGCTTCTCCGCGAGCTGCTCGAGGCGCGGTCCGATGACCTCGGCGCCGATGCGCTTCGCGTTGTCGACGACGCCTTCCTCGCGCATGGCCTCGATCGTCGCGACGACGCTGGCGGCCGCGAGCGGGTGGCCGGAGTAGGTGAGCCCTCCGGGGAAGACGCGCTCATCGAAGTGGTGTGCGATCTCACCGGGGATGATGACGCCGCCGATCGGCACGTAGCCGGAGTTGACGCCCTTCGCGAAGGTGATGAGGTCGGGGCGCACGCCGAAGGCGTCGAGCGCGAGCCACTCGCCGGTGCGGCCGAAGCCCGCCATGACCTCGTCGAGGATCAGCAGGATGCCGTAGCGGTCGGCGATCTCGCGCACGCCTTCGAGGTAGCCGGGCGGCGGAGTGAGGATGCCGGCCGTCCCGGGCACGGTCTCGAGCAGGATCGCGGCGATGCTGTCGGGGCCCTCGGCCTGCACGACGCGCTCGAGGTGGTGCAGCGCGCGGGCGGACTCCTCCTCGGGCGTCGTCGCCCAGAACTCCGAGCGGTACAGGTACGGCCCGAAGAAGTGCACGTGCCCGCGGGAGTACTCGTTGGGGATGCGGCGCCAGTCGCCGGTCGCGACGACGGCGGCTCCCGTGTTGCCGTGGTACGAGCGGTAGGCCGAGAGCACCTTGTCGCGCCCGGTGAACAGGCGGGCCATCCGGATCGCGTTCTCGTTCGCGTCGGCACCGCCGTTGGTGAAGAACACCTTCTCGAATCCCTCGGGAGCGATGTCGACGATCAGCCGCGCGGCCTCGGCGCGCACGGCGTTGGCGTGTGCGGGAGCGACGGTCGTCAGCACCTCCGCCTGCGCCTGGATGGCCGCGACGACCTTCGGATGCTGGTGCCCGATGTTCACGTTGACGAGCTGGCTCGAGAAGTCGAGGAACTGATTGCCGTCGGCATCCCACACCGTGGTGCCCGAGCCACCGGCGATCGCCATCGGCGCGAGCGAACCCTGGGCCGACCACGAGTGGAACACCCGCGAGCGGTCGGCGTTCGACACCTCGGCGTTGGTGAGGGTCGAGGCGGAGGGGGTGCTGGTCGTCATGGAGAGCCCTTCGAAGTCGGCGGCACCCCGATCATCTCAGGTGGGCGCGCGGAGAACTCGCGACAATCCGTCTACCAACCGACCACTTGACGGACAGAACGGCATCGGACAGGATGCGGGAGTGCCCGCCACCCTCCGCGCCCTGCTGAACGAGTCGCGCTTCGACCTGCGTCCGGTCAGCGGCGTCGACGACGCCCTGCTCGCGCAGGCCGTTCTGTGGGCGCACAACTCGGACCTCCCCGATCCGACCCCCTGGCTCGACTCGGGGGGTCTCCTGCTGACCGACGGCGTGCAGTTCGACGCACCCGACCCCGAGCCGGCGCACCCCTATGTGCAGCGGCTCGTCGATCACGGCGTGCTCGCGCTGGGATTCGCCACCGGGATCGTGCACGAGCGCATCCCGAGCGAGCTGACCGAGGCCGCCGCGGCCCGGGGCCTCCCTCTGCTCGAGGTCCCGAGGGACACCCCGTTCATGGGGATCATCCGCTTCATCTCCGACGCGGTGGCCGACGACGACCGGCAGATGCTGGAGCGATCGCTGCGCGCGCAGCGCTCGGTCGCCCGCGCGGCCCTGCGGCCCGACGGACTCGCCGAGATCCTCCGCGAGCTCGAGCGCAACCTGGACTGCTGGGTGGCCCTCTTCGACGCCTCCGGCGCGCGCGTGAAGGTGCCGACGCTGCGGGAGATCCCGTCGTCGATGGCACCCGAGATCCAGGATGCCGTGGCGAGCATGCTCGCGCGCAGCCGCACGGCGGCCGTGCGGCTCAGCGTCACCGGAGCGGACGAGGTCACGCTGCAGACGCTCGGTCAGCGCGGAGATCTGCGCGGCATCCTGGCCGTCGGCACGGGCACAGGGGCTCTCGATCGGGCACGCGCCGACCTCGTCGATGCGGTGATCGCGCTCGCCAGCATCGCTCTCGAACAGAGCCGCACGCTCGACGACGCGCGGCGGCGCCTGCGCTCCGGCGTGCTCGAGCTGCTCATGGCCGGCATCACCGCGGTAGCGCAGCGCACCGTGGCGCACCTGTGGGGGCCGCTCCCCGACGGCCCTCTCCGGGTCGGCGGCATCGCCCTGCCGGACGACGCGGAGGGCGGCGCGCAGGCCCTGCGTTCCGCCCTGGAGCTGCTCGCCGTCGAGAGCCGTGGAGCGGTGTTCTTCGCGGAGCGCGGCGACCGTGTCGTGACGGTCACGCCCGACGACGGCAGAGCCGGATTGCTCGCGCTGCTGAATCGCCACGGCGTCGCCGCGGGTTTCTCGGCGGCCGCGAGCTGGGACCGGCTGACCGAGGCGATGGCCGAATCCGAGCGGGCGCTGGCCCGGACGACGCCGCACGAGCCGATCGCCGAGTTCGACGACATCGCCGGGGCCGGACTGCTCGGACACCTGGAGCACACGCAGGCGCACGACATCGCGAGACGGATGCTGCTGCCGCTCGAGAGCGCCAACGACCCGGCTGACCTGCGGCGCACCCTCGAGGTCTGGCTGGAGCACAACGGCGCGTGGGATCCCGCGGCCAAGGCGCTCGGCATCCATCGGCACACCCTGCGCGCCAGGGTCGATGCCGCCGGCGCGCTGCTCGCGCTCGACCTCGACACGTTCGCGGCGCGCGCCGAGCTCTGGGGCGCCCTGCAGCTCACGCAGCGCTGATCCCCCCTCCTCCTCTCTCGCCGAGAAGAAGGGCTCAGTTGTTCTGGGGGAAGCCGAGGTTGATGCCGGTGTGGGCGGAGTCGTTGCGGGTGGCGGGGTCGATCCACCGGGCGGTGACGGCCTTCTCGCGGGTGAAGAAGTCGAAGCCGTGCACACCGTAGGCCTTCGCGTCACCGAACAGCGACTTCTTCCAGCCGCCGAACGAGTGGTACGCGACCGGGACGGGGATCGGGACGTTGATGCCGATCATCCCGACCTGCACCTCGTTCTGGAACCGGCGGGCCGCGCCCCCGTCGTTCGTGAAGATCGCCGTCCCGTTGCCGAACTCGCCCGAGTTGATCAGGGCGAGGCCCTCGTCGTACGAGGCGACCCGGACGACGGAGAGCACCGGCCCGAAGATCTCCTCCGTGTACGCGCGCGACGTCGTGGGGAGGCCGTCGATCAGCGTCGGGCCGAAGAAGAAGCCGTCCTCGTGACCGTCGACCGTGAACCCGCGGCCGTCGACGACGATCCTCGCCCCGTCGGCCTCGGCGATGTCGACGTAGGAGGAGACCTTGTCGCGGTGCACGTCGGTGATCAGCGGGCCCATGTCGGGCTCGACGCCGTCGACGCCGGCGCCGTTCCCGATCTTCAGAGCCGCGATGCGGTCCGTGATCTTCGCGATCAGATCATCCGCGACCGGCTCCACGGCCAGGACCACGCTGATCGCCATGCAGCGCTCGCCCGCCGCGCCGTAGCCGGCGTTCACGGCGTTGTCGGCCACCAGGTCGAGGTCGGCATCCGGCAGCACGAGCATGTGGTTCTTCGCCCCACCGAGGGCCTGCACCCGCTTGCCGTGCTTCGACGCGGTCTCGTAGATGTACTGCGCGATCGGCGTCGACCCCACGAAGCTGATCGACTGCACGACGGGAGAGGTGAGCAGCCCGTCGACCGCGAGCTTGTCCCCCTGCAGCACCGTGAAGACGCCATCGGGAAGCCCGGCCTCCTGCCAGACCCGTGCGAGCCACAGGGCGGCGGACGGGTCCTTCTCGGACGGCTTCAACACCACCGCGTTGCCGGCCGCGATCGCGATCGGCACGAACCACAGCGGCACCATCACCGGGAAGTTGAACGGCGAGATCACCCCCACCACGCCCAAGGGCTGCTTGAGGGAGTACACGTCGATGCCCGACGACGCGTTCTCACTGAACGCGCCCTTGATCAGGTGCGGGAATCCCGTCGCGAGCTCCACGACCTCCTGCCCACGCAGGATCTCCCCCATCGCATCCGACACGACCTTCCCGTGCTCGGAAGTGATCAGCTCCGCCAGCTCCTGCTTGCGGGCGTTCAGGATCTCCCGGAACGCGAACAGCACCGACTGCCGCTTCGCGATCGAGAACCCCGACCACACCCGGAATCCCGCCTCCGCCGACGCGATCGCCTCATCGATCTCGGCCTGATCCGCCAGCGCCACATGCGCCTGCACCGCACCGGTCGCCGGGTTGAAGACCGGAGCGGTCCGCCCCGACTCCGACGGCCGCAGCGCGCCATCGATCCAATGCGCGATCACAGGAACGGAGGATGCCGTCGTCGAGGCGGCGGACGTGTCAGTGATGGTCATTCTTCACCTCGGGGTCGTCGGGGGTGGTCGACCTCAGTGAAGCAGGACACGCGCAGGCGGAGACGTGCCACTACGTCCTGACACCACGAATCTCATCGACAGTCAGGCAGCACCGCGGCCCCGACGTCCGCCGCGAACGAGATTGGCTACTGTCGATCGGGAGAGCGAACCGGGAGGCGTCCGCATGGAGAAGCGACGATGGAGCGGCGCCGTCGTCCCCGCGCTGGGACTGATCGCCGCGTCGACCGCCATCGCCTGGACCGTGACCATCGGGCTTCCGGTCACCGTCCGCACGGAGTCCGGGTTCGCCGATGTCGCCTTCGGCTGGCCGCTTCCCTGGTACCACCAGGATCTGTCGCGCTTCGGGTACACCGACCTGCCCGTCGACGTCACCGTCGTGGGAGACCGCGTCGAGCCGGTGCCGACCCAGGTGGACTGGCTCGCGTTCACCGGCGACGTGGCGCTGACCGCGCTGGTGCTCTGGGCCGCCGTCGCCCTTCTCGTCGGAGGTCTCGCCCGGCTCCGCTCGCGATCTCAGCCGAAGCCGCCGCTGGACAGCCCTCGCTAGGATGGCCTGGTTCGCCGCCCGGTGACGATTCGCGGGCGCGCAGAGGGAGAGAGATGCCACGGTCGAGCCGGAGGACTCGGATCACCGACGTCGCCCGGCTCGCGGGAGTCTCCCTGTCGACCGTGTCGCGGGCGATGAACGACAACCCCACGGTCGACCCCGCCCTGGTCGCGCGCGTCAAGGCCGCAGCCGCCGAGCTCGGGTACACCGCGAATCCCGTCGCGCGCAGCCTCGTGCTGGGGCGCACGCAGACGGTCGCCGTGGTCGTCCCCGACCTCGAGAATCCCACCTTCCAGGCGATCCTGCGCGGACTCAGCCATGCCGCGGCATCCGACGGCTATCACGTGCTGATCGCCGACTCGGTCGAGGATCTCGACAGCGAGCGCGCCCTCGCCCGGACCACACGGCTGCGCACCGACGGCCTGGTGCTGTGCTCGCCGCGGATGCCCGCGGACGAGCTGACCGACCTGCTCGCCGATGTCTCCCCCGCCGTCGTCATCAATCGCGAGGAGCTCCCCGACATCCCGGTGATCGCCGCCGACTACGGCGCGGCACTCGGCGAGCAGATCGAGCACCTGCGCGCGCTCGGTCACACGCGCCTCGCGTATCTCGCCGGCAGCACCCGCAGCGCGTCGCACCACGCGCGGCGAGAGGCCATCGCCCGCGCTCGGGTCGACCATCCGCAGATCGAGGTTCTCGAGATCCCGACCGGCGTCGACTTCGAGAGCGGTCGCGCGGCGGCGGATGCCGTCGTCGATTCGCGGGCGACGGGCGTTCTGGCCTTCAACGACCTGGTCGCGATGGGGCTGCTCACCGCGCTCGCCGATCGCGGCATCCTGGTCCCTGCCGACATCTCGGTCGTCGGCTTCGACGACATCCCCTTCGCCGCACACGCCCACCCTCCGCTGACCACGTCCGCCGTGCCGGCGCACGAACTCGGAGCGCGTGCGTGGCAGGCGATGCACGAGCAGCTCGAAGGGCATGCCGCCCCCGGCAGGCAGACGCTCGTGCCGCGGATGGTCGTCCGCGCGAGCACCGCTCACGTCGCGCACTGACCGCAGCGACTTCCTTGCCACCCGGCCAGACCGCTGTGTTAGCGTGAGATGAGAAAACGTTTCCTGGAGGTCCTGCGATGGCGAAGAGCTCTCCCCCGTCGATCGGCGCATCGTCATGAGGATCGTCGTCACCGGCGGCTCCGGACGACTCGGGCGTTCCCTCGTCTCCGATCTCGCGGGTGCCGGGCACGAGCTGGTCTCGCTCGATCGCACCCCGACGTCGTCGCTCGACCGCGACGGCGTGGAGCAGGTCGCCGTCGATCTCGTCGACGCCGGCGCCACGGTCGATGTCCTCGCCGCCGCTCGCGCCGATGCCGTGATCCACCTCGCCGCGATCGCGGTGCCGTTCAGCGCACCGGAGGACGAGATCCTGCGCACCAACGCCGCCCTGGCCATGTCGGTGCTGGGTGGCGCCGTGACGGCCGGTGTCCCGCGGATCGTGGCGGCGTCCAGCCCGACGGTGATCGGCTACGGCGCGCCGGCCGGGTGGGCGCCCGAACGGCTCCCGCTCGACGAGGAATCGCCGACCCTGCCCTGGAACGCCTACGGCCTCTCGAAGCTGGTGATCGAGCACACGATCGGGATGCTGCGGCGTCAGACCGGCGACAGCACCCGGTTCGCGGCGTTCCGCCCCTGCTACGTCATCGCGCCAGAGGAATGGGCCGGTGCTCCGACCCAGCAGGGGCACACGGTGCGGGAGCGGCTCGATGACCCGGCGCTCGCCGCACCCGCCCTGTTCAACTACGTCGACGCGCGCGACGTCGCGACCTTCGCCGACACGCTGGTGCGAGGACTCGACGACATCCCGAACGGCGAGGTCTTCTTCGTCGGGGCCGACGACGCTCTCGCCCGCCAGCCGCTCCGCGAGCTGATCCCCCGGTTCCACCCCGGAGCCGCGCCGGCCGCTGAAGCCCTCGACGGCACGGCATCCGCCTTCAGCTCGGCGAAGGCCCACCGGCTGCTGGGCTGGTGGCCGACGCGCACGTGGCGCAGCGAGCTCGCCCCCTCGACATCCCTCCCCACGAAAGGTCTCTGATGGACTTCCGCGGCATCCTCTTCTTCCCGGTCACCCCCTTCGACGCCGGCGGTGCCGTCGACCACGATCTGCTCCGCGCGCACGTCGACGCGGGCGTCGCCGCCGGAGCGGGCGGGGTGTTCCCGGCATGCGGCACCGGAGAGTTCCACGCGCTGTCGGCGTCCGAGGCCGCGTCGGTCACGCGGACGTCCGTCGAGGCGGTGCAGCGACGGGTGCCGGTGATCGCCGGTTCCGGCGGCCCTCTGGGCCACGCGCTCGAGGTCGCTCGCGCGGCGGCGGATGCCGGCGCCGACGGACTGCTCGTGCTGCCGCCGTATCTCGTCGGGGGCACCCAGCAGGGCCTCGTCTCCTACGTCGAGCAGATCGCCGCGGCATCCGCGCTCCCCGTCATCGTCTACCACCGCGCCACGGCGCAGTTCACCGTGGACGGCATCCGCCGGCTCACGCAGAACCCGAAGGTCGTCGGGTTCAAGGACGGCACCGGAGACATCGGCACGACGCAGCTCATCGTGCGCGCGATCGCCGAATCCGGGCGCACGGACTTCGCCCTCTTCAACGGGCTGCTCACCGCCGAGCTCACGCAGGCCGCCTATCGGGGCATCGGCGTTCCGCTGTACTCCTCGGCCGCGTTCGCGATGATCCCCGAGGTCGCGAACGCCTACTACCGGGCCTACGTCGACGGCGACGAGGAGCGCAGACTCCGCATCCTCGACGGGTTCTACCGTCCGCTCGTCGCGCTGCGGGACGAGACTCCCGGTTTCGGAGTCTCCCTGATCAAGGCGGGTCTGCGTCTCTCCGGCGTTCCGGTCGGCTCGGTGCGGGCTCCGCTCGTCGACCCGACACCGGATCAGGAGGCGCGGCTCGGCGAGATCCTGGCGGCAGGACGCGCGCTCCTGTGACCACGATCGAGCGGTTCGAGACACGCCTTCAGCGCATCCCCCTGACCCGACCCTGGGGAGCCGACGTGACCTCGGTCGGGGTGATCGCCACGCACATGGTCCGCTCCGACGGCGCCGAGGGCTGGGGGTTCTCGTGGACCCCGCAGATCGGGGCCTCGGCCGTGCACTCTCTGCTCGCGGACGACATCACCGCGTTCGCCCTCGGACGCTCGGCGGGCCCCGGCGAAATCTGGCAGAGCGCCTGGGAGCATCTGCACGAAGCGGGCGGGGGCGGGATCACGACGATCGCGCTCGCCGGACTGGACCTCGCACTCTGGGATGCCGCCGCCCGCGCCGACGACGTGACGGTCTCCGCACGGATCGGCCGGCGGCGGGACCGGGTACGGGCGTACGGGTCAGGCGTGAACCTGCACTACTCGCAGGACGAGCTGCTCGCGCAGGTGCAGCGCTGGATCGATGCCGGCTTCCCGGCCGTGAAGATCAAGGTGGGAGGGCCCGATCTCGCCGAGGATGTGGACCGTGTGGCCGGTGTGCGCGAGCTGCTCGGCCCCGACCGCGCGCTGATGATCGATGCGAACCAGCGGTGGGATCTCGCGCGTGCGACGACGGCGATCGAGGCGCTGTCGGCCTTCGACCCCGCCTGGATCGAGGAACCGCTGCGGGCCGACGACCTCGCTGCGCACTCCGAACTGGCGCGCCGTATCGACGTTCCCGTCGCCGTCGGGGAGAACATCCACACCGCGCACCGCTTCGCCGACTTCCTCCGTGCGGACGCCGCGCAGATCCTTCAGCCGAACATCGTCCGCGTCGGCGGCATCACGCCTTTCCTGCGCATCGCGGAACTCGCCGCGGAGCACGGCGTCGCGGTGCACCCGCACCTGCTCCCCGAGCTCTCCGGGCAGCTCGCGATCACGCTGGACGGAGACCCCTGGGCGGAGGATGTGGAGGATGCCGGGTTCGGCGCGCTCGGTGCCCTGGCCGACCCCGCGCCCGTGCGGATCGCCGACGGCTACCTGACCGAGGCGCCGCATTCCGGGCTCGGCATCCGTTTCGCGCCGGTGCTCTGACCGCGAGGCGACACAGGGACGCGACGCGTCAGCTGCTCGACGCCGGACTGATCGACCAGGAGCGCGAACGCTCCCGGATGACCGCGACCCCGCCCGGCTCCAGCACGATGCTGTCGGACGCGCCCGTGAGCAGATCCGTGCCCTCGCCGACGACGCGGGCGGGGTGCTCTCCGTGGTGCAGCAGGAACAGATAGTCCCCGGCTGCACCACGGCGGCGGACCGCCTCGACACCGAGCTCACGCGCCTCGGGGAACAGCTGCTCGACCCCCGATCGTGCGGCGATCTCGGCCAGGAACCCGTCCAGCGACTCCTGCTCGAGCTTCGTCGAGACGTACGTCACGGCGCCCTCTCCGTGCGCGCGTCGAGTGATCGCAGGCATGCCGGCGAGCGGCCCGGTCTCGTAGCGTGCGACGACGTCGGCTGTCTCGGTCCGCAGCAGCTCCGTCCAGGAACCGCCTGTCATGCCGTTGCTGAGCGACACGTGATCGCCGTCGGCGCGCGGGAAGATCTGCTCGCCGCGGACGCCGAGCAGCGACCGCAGCATCCCGGGGTAGCCCCCGGTCACGATTCTCTGATTCTCGTCCGCCAGTCCGGTCGCGAACGTCACGACCAGGTGCCCGCCCGCGTGCACATACTCCTCGAGCCACTCCGCGGTCGCAGAGGTGATCGCGTACAGCGCGGGGACCACGAGCATCCGGTATGCGGACACGTCGGCTCCGGGGCGCACGAAGTCGACGGAATGCCCGCCGCGCCACAGCGCCCGGTGCGCCGCGCGCACCTCGTCCGAGTAGGTGATCGCGTCGTTCGGGAGGTGCGGGGTCTCGAGCGACCACCAGCCCTCGGCATCCCACACGATCGCCGCCTGCGATTCGGTCACGGGGCCGTCCTCCGGCGGAGCCGCCACCTCGGCGATCTTCTCCAGGATGTCGCCGAGTTCGACGACCGCCTCGAAGGCCCGGGAATCGGCCCCCGCATGCGGCACGAGCGCGCCGTGCCAGAGCTCGGACCCGCCGGCGGATGCCCGCCACTGGAAGAACAGGGAGCTCTGCGATCCCCTCGCGATGTATCCCAGGGAGTTGCGGATCATCCGATCGGGCTGCTTGGTGAGCGTCTGCTCGCCGACGCGGATGCCGGTCGCGTTCTGCTCCATCAGCACCCACGGCCCGCCCGCCCACGACCGGGTGAGGTCGGATCCGTAGGCGACATGCGCCTCTCCGTCGGGGCCGTCGGTGTCGAGGTAGTGGTCGATCGACACGACCTCCTGCTCCGAGCTCCACGACCATTGATCGAGGAAGTTCCACGTCGGCAGCATGAAGTTCGTCGTCATCGGCGCCGTCGAACCCGTGGCGCGGATCTCCGCCCGCTGCTCGCGGTAGGCCGCGAGCATCTCGTCGGAGTTGAAGCGACGGAAGTCCACGAGGTGCGCCGGGTTGTGCAGGTACTGCGTCTGGAGCGGGGGAAGGATCTGCTCCCAGTCGCCGTACCGCTGCGACCAGAAGGCGGTGTACCACGCGGCGTTGAGGGCGTCGAGCGAGCCGTACTTCGCCCGCAACCATTCGCGGAAAGCGCGAGCGGCGTGCGGCCCGTAGTCGACGGTGCCGTACTCGTTGTGGATGTGCCAGCCCTGCAGGCCACGGTGCGCGCCGTACCGCTCGCCGAGGAACCGGGCGATGCGACGAGCCGCCTCGCGATAGGCCGGGGCGCTGATCGCGTACGTGTCGCGCGAGCCGTGGAGGACCGCGGTGCCGTCGGCGCGGATCGGCAGCGCATCAGGGTGCGCGACCGTGAACCACGGGGGCGGCGAGGCCGTCGGCGTGGCCAGGAAGAACCCGATGCCGGCGGCGTCGAGGCCGGCGATCACCTCGTCGAGCCAGGCGGCGTCGAATTCGCCCTCGCGCGGCTCGAGCATGGCCCAGGAGAAGACGCCGATGGTGACCGTGTTCACCTTGGCGCGCCGCATCAGCTCGATGTCCTCGGCCCAGGTCTCGCGCGACCACTGCTCGGGGTTGTAGTCGCCCCCGAACAGGAACCGCCCTGGTGAGTACTGCGTGTTCGGCATCCGTCGTCCTTCAGGTGGAGAGATGGGAGAGGTCGGTGTCGATGATGTCCGCGACCTCGTTCCAGAGATCCGCAGGCACGCGGATGCGGTCGTTCTCGACGAGTTCGTCGACGCGCTGTGGCGCGGAGACGCCGACCACCGTGGAGGCGATGCGCGTGTCCCGCGTGGAGAACTGCAGCGCCACGGCCGGCAGCGGCACGTCGTGGCGCGCGCAGGCCTCTCGCAGCCGCGCCGTCGTCGCGACGATCTCGTAGCTGGGTGGCCGGTAACGGTACGTGGGTCGAGCGGCAGCAGGACGCGCGAGGATGCCGCTCGCGTACGGGGCCGCGTTCACGAACGCGACCCCGCTCTCGATCGCGTGGTCGATGAGCGATCCCGCCGACCGATCCAGCAGCGTGTAGCGGTTGTGGTTGAGCACGACGTCGAAGACTCCGAGATCGACGTACCGTCGCATCTCCCCGAGGTCGCCGCCCGCGACGCCGATCGCGTCGACGAGACCCTCCCGCTTGAGGTCGACCATCGCCTCGACGGCGCTGCCGGGGCCGACCATCGTGTCGAAGTCGAACCACTCGGGGTCGTGCAGGTAGAAGACGCCGAAGCGGGCACCGCCCAGCCTCGCCGTGCTCTCCAGGAAGGAGCGGCGCACGCGTTCGCCCGAGAAGCTGGTGTCGCCGGGAAGCGGGTCGGCTTTCGTGGCGAGCACGAAGTCGTCCGGAAGCCCCCCGGATGCCTCGATGGCACGGCCGATGCGCCGTTCGCTCTCTCCGCCGGAATACTGATTGGAGGTGTCGATGGAACGGACGGGGCTCGCGAGGAGGTGCTGCACGGTGCGGATCGCGACGGTCTCCTCGACGTCGTAGCCGTAGGTCGTCGCGGCTCCGCCGAGCGGGCTCGCTCCGACGCTGAGCGGAGGCAGGACGCGCGCGGGTATCGCCTCGGGCACTGTCATCCCTTGATCCCTCCCGACACGAGATCCAGACGCCAGTACCGCTGGAGCGACAGCACGAGGGCGACGAGCGGGATGATCGAGATCGCTGCGCCGGTGATCGCGACCGAGTACAGCGCCGGACTGCCCGATCCTTTGGAGAGGAGCGTGAACAGACCCACGGTCAGCGGGTAGAGGTCCTGATCGGAGAGCATGATGTAGGGCAGCAGGAAGTTGTTCCACGTGCCGATGAAGTGCAGGAGGAACACGGTCACCATGCCGGGCACCATCAGCGGCAGCACGATCATCCGGAAGATGCGCCATTCACCGGCGCCGTCGATGCGGGCGGCCTCGAGGGTCTCCTGCGGGACGGCCGACATCGCATAGACCCGGCAGAGATAGATCCCGAACGGGCTGACGATGCTCGGCAGCAGCACCGACCACTGCGTCCCGGTGATCCCCACCGTGGACATCAGCAGGTACTGCGGCACCGCCAGCACGATGCCCGGGATGAGGATGCCGACGAGGAAGCCGAAGAAGATCGCGTTCCGTCCGCGGAAGCTGTACTTCGCCAGAGCGAAGCCCGCCATCGCCGAGACGAAGACGGAGAGGACCGAGGCGACGCCCGAGTAGAGCAGGGAGTTGAGGCACCAGAGGAGGTACTGGCCGTCCTCATAGGTGAACACCTCGACCAGGTTCTCCCAGAGGCCGCTTCCCGGCGCGAAGGTGAACGTGGTGAAGAGCTCGCTGCGGGACTTGGTCGCCGCGGTGAAGACCCACGCCACCGGGATCAGGCAGTAGATCGCGCCGACGATCAGCACGATCGTCGGGAGCACGCCCCAGCCGCCCTGACGGCTGCGCTCGCCGGCTCGCCGGGAGCGCGCGGAGCGGTTCTTCTCGTCGCCGAGCACGATCGATCGCGTCATCGTCGAGGTCATGATTCCACTCCGTTCCGTCGGCGGTTCACGAGCCGGAGGACGAGCGCCGACACGAGCACCGTGCCGACCGCGAGAAGAGTGGACGCTGCCGCTGCCTGCGGCAGATTGTCCGTGCCGAACGCATCGCGGTAGATGGCCATCAGGGGCACCCAGCTCGCCGAGATCGTGCTGGTCATCGGCCGCAGGGTCGCCGGCTCGCTGTAGAGCTGGATGGTTCCGATGAGGGAGAAGAACCCGGTGAGCACGAGCGCCGGCATCACCAGCGGGATCTTGATCCGCCACGCGATCTGCAGCTCGTTCGCGCCGTCGAGCCGCGCCGACTCGTAGATGTCGGCGGGGATGCCGCGCAGCGAGGTGTAGATGATGATCATGTTGAAGCCGACGCCGCCCCAGATCGCGATGTTCGCGAGGGAACCGAAGATGCCCGACTCCTCGAGGAACGGGATGGGGCCGAGGCCGGCCGCCTTGGTCAGGAAGGAGAACGGGCTCGTGCTCGGCAGGTACATGAAGCCCCAGAGGAGCGCCGCGACGACGCCGGGAACCGCATAGGGGATGAAGATCGCCGTCCGGCTGAATCGCTTGGCGCGCACCGCCGGCGCGTCGAGCAGGAGAGCGAAGAGCAGCGCGAGGCCGAGCGTCAGCGGGATCGCGATGACCCCGTAGATCAGCAGCCTTCCGAACCCGGCGAGGAACGTCTCGTCCTGCAGCACGGCGAGATAGTTCTCGAACCAGACGAACACGTCCTGCTTGCGGCCGAGCGCCCCTCCCGTCACCCGGTAGGCACGCAGGCTCAGCCAGATCGCATACGCGACCGGGATCACCGTGAAGACGATGTAGAGCACGATCGCGGGCGTCGTGAACAGATAGGGCGCGAGTCGATTCGACCTCGCCCGTCTGGGCTTCGACGATGCGGCCGCCGTCGCGGCTCGTCGCGGGGTTGCGGTGGTCATTCCTGCCTCGCTTCTGTCTGCGGTCGGCCGGCGGGAGGGGTGCCGAGAATGTCGGCACCCCTCACCGGTCAGTCGTTCGTGACGGTGAAACCGCTCTTGACCATGTCGTCGATCACGGCCTTCTGAGTGGCGATGAACGCGTCACGCCAGGGAGTGCCGTTGTCGATGGCCTTCTGCAGCTCGTCGGCGAACACCGTGCGTGCGAGATTGACGTTCGGGCCCCAGGTGACCGGGATCGTGTCGGCCGAGATCTCGGCCGCGACGCTGTAGAAGTCGGTCTGCTGCGGCATCAGGGCCGGAGGATCGTTGCTCTCGGTCATCTCCTGGCCGGCGATCGCCGCCGGATACAGGGACTGCGTGTTGATCATGAGGTCGTTGCCCTCTTCCGAAGCGTTCAGCCACTTGGCGAACTTCGCGGCCTCCTCGGGGTGGTCGCTGCTCGTGGTGACCACGAGAGCGGATCCGCCCTGGTACGGCACGGCCGCATCGCCTTCCGTCCACTGCGGGAGCGGAGCCATCTCCCAGCCGCCGCTCGTGTCGGCCGCGACGTTCTCGATCACGCTGGGCGCCCAGACCGCCGAGGGCCAGGAGAGCATCGTGCCGTTGTTCAGCGCGGCGTTGTACTCGGGCGTCAGCAGCGGGTCCGTGCTCACCAGCCCGTCCTCGACGAGCGCCTGGAAGAAGTCGGCGACTTCGAGAGACGGTTCGTCGGCGATGCCGACGGTCCACTCGTCACCCTCGCTCGACCACCACTGGGCACCGGCCTGGGTCGACACGCCCGCCCAGAATCCGAACTCGGCAGGCGGGAGGGTCGCGATCACCGTCGCGGGATCGGCGGCCTTGATGGCTTCGGCGGCCGTCCGGAACTCGGCCCAGGTCTTCGGCGGCGTGACGCCGAGCTCCGCGAAGCGATCGGCGCGGTAGACGTTCGCCATCGGCCCGACGTCCTGCGGGATGCCGTACACGACGCCGCCGAAGGTGGTCTGCGCCCAGGTCCCCTCGGTGAAGGCGTCCTCGACGTCGCTCACGTACTCGGTGATGTCGGCGGGAACGTCGGCCACGATCATGGCGGGGAGGGTCGTGTACTCGACGAGCGCGACGTCCGGTGCGTTCCCCGCGCGATTGGCGGTGAGCAGCTTCGCCGAGGAGTCGGTCCCGCCGCCGGCATCGGTGTACTTGACCTGGATGTCGGGGTTCTCCTTGTTCCACTGGTCGACGACGTCCTGCGAGTTCGAGGCCCACGCCCAGTACTCGAGCTGCACCGGGCCGTCGCTGTTCGCGTCGGAACCCGAGCAGCCGGCCAGGCCGGCGACACCGATGATGGCAAGTCCCGCCACGGCGGCGGCAAGCGGTCGATGAGTGCGCATCAACATCTCCTTTGATTGCTGTGTGCGCCGGATTCTCTCCGGCATCGGGACCGGTCACAATGCCGGCTCACCTAGATTGCCGTCGCCCGCCGCGTTTGTCAACAAGTGAAACTAACTTCGCGAATTCTCCGTACGGCATGATGGGGGTGAACGAAGAGAGAACCGTCATGCCGAAGAGTTCCGCACCCGCAAACGTCGAGGCCCCCGCCTGGCCGAAACTGAATCACGGCGAGCGTGAGACGCTGCGCGAGGTCCTCATCCACGGGCCGCTCCCCCGCGCCGAGATCGCCCGTCGCCTGGGTGTCTCCCGTGCCAGCCTCACCCGCATCACCCGCAACCTCCTCGACCACGGTCTGATCATCGAGGGGGCGACCGAGCAGCGCGCATGGACGGGCCGCCCGAGCGAGCTGTTCGACATCGCACCGGAAGCCCGACACTTCTTCGGCGTCAAGCTCACCGGCGACGCGATCTTCGCCGCCGTCGTCGATCTCGGCGCGCACGAGGTCGCGACCGCCGAGGAGGCGCTCGAGTCGCGAGACGTGGCCGACGTCGTGGCCAGGATCGCGGAGATCTTCACCGGCTTCTCGGAGCAGTTCGACGACATCGTCGCCGGCGGGGTGTGCGTCGCCGGCGATCTGACCCAGGACCGGCAGCTCGTCGTCGACTCGCCGTTCCTCGGGTGGAAGGATGTCCCGCTCGCCGAGATTCTCACTTCCGAACTGGGCATTCCGATGGCCACGGAGAACGACGTCCGTGCGCTCACCGCCACCGAGCACTGGTTCGGCGCCGGGGCTGGATGCCCGTCGCTGGCGCTCATCACGGTGGGCGCCGGCATCGGTCTCGGCCTCGTGATCGACGATCGCCTCGTCGCCGGATTCCATGGCCGAGCGGGTCGCCTCGACCATCTGAAGATCGACGGCGCCGGCCCCTTCTGCCCCGAAGGCCACCGTGGGTGCGCGTCGGTCTACCTCACCAACGAGTGGATCGTCCGATCGCTGCAGGGAGCCGCCGCCGACTACCCGGAGGCGGTCGCGCATGCCCGCCACGGGCATCCCGCAGCTCTGCAGGCCTTCCGCGACGCCGGCACCGCACTGGGCGTACTTATCGCGACCGTCGCCAACGGCATCGATCCGCAGAAGATCATCCTGACCGGCGACGGGCTGCCGGTGTGGGAGCTGGCGGAGCCCGAGATCCGTGCCGCGATCGACGGGGTCCTCAGCGCGGGATCCGAGCCGCTCGAGCTCGACGTGCAGCCCTTCCAGTTCAACGAATGGGCGCGCGCGGCCGCGGTTCTCGGCATCCGCACGGTCCTGCGCTTCTAGACCGCGTTAGTTTCGTTTGTTGACAAACGCGCCGATTCCCAGCAAGCTGTGACGCCGGGGGCCTTCGCCTCCGAGCCGTCGAAGCACGGCCTCTCCGAGGAAAGCGCAGCGCCCATGACATCGACCGACCTGCGATCGGCTGACACGCGGGCGGACCTGCCCGGTACTCGGCACCACGCCCTCCGCGGCGGCGGCGTGGAGGTGGCCGTGGTGTCCCGAGACGACGGTCTTCCGGAGGTCCTGCACTGGGGCGGCCCCCTCGGCCCTGCCGACAGGCAGGAGCTGGTGCTCGCCTCGCGTCGTCAGGTCTCGCCGAGCGCACTAGATGCGGAATGGCCGATCACCCTCCTCCCGAGCGAGCACGACGGCTGGGAGGGACGCCCGGGATTCGCCGCTCATCGAGCGGGACGCATCTGCGTGCCGCGATGGCACAGCGTTGAGACCCGAGGTGACGAGACCGGTCTGCGCGTCACGGCGCACGCCGACGGCCTCGAGCTGCACACGGACATGCATCTCGACGACGTGGGCGTGCTCCGTGTGACTCACGAGGTCGTCAACACCGGTGACGACGACCTGGAGCTGCTCGCGCTCGAGGCGACCATGCCGGTCGGCGACCTCGCCGCCGATGCGCTCGACTTCTCGGGCCGGTGGACCAGGGAGCGCAGCCCCCAGCGCACGCGTCTCCTCGAGGGCAGCCGCGTGCGCGAATCCCGCCGCGGCCGCACCGGGCACGATTCGCCGATGCTGCTGACGCTCGGCACCGCCGGCTTCGGCGACCGCACCGGTGAGGCGTGGGCCGTCCACCTCGCCTGGAGCGCCGACTCCGTCTACCGCCATGACGCCCTCCCCGAGGCTCCGACTCTGCTCGGCGCGGGACCGCTGCTGCGCGCCGGCGAGATGGTCCTCGCACCCGGAGACCGATTCCGGGCCCCCACGGCGGCGTTCGTCTGGAGCGACCGCGGGCTCGACGGGCTCGGTGCGCGCCTGCACGCCTCGCTCCGCGCGCGCGTCGGCCATCCGTCCACGCGGCCGGTCACCCTGAACACCTGGGAGGCCGTGTACTTCCACCACGACATCGAGCGGCTGCGCACCCTCGCCAAGACGGCGGCCGACATCGGCGTGGAGCGCTTCGTGCTCGACGACGGATGGTTCCTCGGCCGACGCAGCGACGTCGCCGGCCTCGGCGACTGGAGCGTCGACCTCGAGATGTGGCCGGAGGGGCTGCATCCGCTCGCCGACGAGGTGCGCCGCCTCGGTATGCAGTTCGGGCTCTGGTTCGAACCCGAGATGGTCAACGTCGACTCGGACCTCGCGCGGGCGCACCCCGATTGGCTGCTGCAGGATCCGGAGGCGGGCGTGCGCACCTGGCGGAACCAGTACGTGCTCGACGTCGCGAACCCCGCCGTGTTCGAATATCTCGTCGAGTCCATCTCGCGGGTGGTGTCCGAGTACGGGCTCGACTACATCAAGTGGGATCAGAACCGCGACCTCATCGAGGCGGTGCACGACGGCCGTGCTGGCGTGCACCGCCACACCCTCGCGGTGTACGCCCTGCTCGACGCCGTGCGCAGGCGGCATCCGGGTCTGGAGATCGAGTCCTGCGCCTCCGGCGGAGCACGTGTCGATCTCGGCGTGCTGGAGCGCACCGATCGGGTCTGGGCGTCGGACACCAACGATCCGATCGAGCGCCTCGACATCCAGCGATGGACCGAGCTGCTCCTCCCCCTCGAGCTCATCGGCTCGCACGTGGGACCCCCGGTGACCCACACCACTCGTCGTGAGACGAGCCTGGGCCTGCGCATCGCCGTCGCCCTGTTCGGCTCCTTCGGGATCGAGTGGGACATCACCGAGTGCACGCCGGACGAGCTCGACCAGCTCCGTGACGCGATCGCCGCGTACCGGCGACTGCGCGGCCTGCTGCACACCGGCCTGCTCGCCCACCCCGCCGGCGGCGACGACGGGCTGCGCGTGACCTCGGTCACGGCACCGGATGCGAGTCGCGCCGTGGTCAGGGTCGCGCGGGTGACGAGTTCCGACCGGGCGCTTCCGCGCCTGCTCCGACTCGTCGACCTCGATCCGGACGCGCAGTACCTCGTGCGGCCGGTGGCGGAGCTGCGGATGCCGCGAGCGATCGAACCCTCCCCGCCCCCGTGGCTGGAACGCGGACACGTGGTGCTGACGGGCGCGTCCCTCGCGCAGCGCGGCATCCGTCTGCCACTCCTCGGACCGGGACAGGCGCTCGTGCTCGAGGCGGAGCGGCTTCCCGCGGAGGGCTGACCGCGCCGAGGGCGGCGACCCGGAGTCCGGTTCGCCGCCCCGCCCGTCACTCCCGGATGACCGCGACCGCTCCTGCCGGGACGGAGACGCGACCGGTGTGCGCGTTCCCGGTGAGCAGATCGGTGCCGGATGCCTCGACCCAGCCGTCGTCGTCGGTGTGGTTGATGAGGAAGAGGTAGGAGGAGTCGTCCGAGCTCCGGCGCACCGCCTCGACGCCGCGCGAGACGACAGCCGTCGGCGCGACCCCGGCCTCGTCGAGCAGACGCTCTGCGAGCGCGGCCAGGCCCGCCTCATCGAGATCGGTGGACAGGTACCACGCCGTCCCGGCGCCCACCCGGCGGCGGGTGAGCGCGGGGTGACCGGCGAGCGGGCCCTCGGCGTACCCCGCGACGACCTCGACGCCGTCCTCCGGCCGTGGATGCCGCAGCCGCTCCGACCACCGGCGCCCGGTCCAGCCGTTGTCCAGGGCGAACGACCGTTCGCTCTCGAGCGGGAAGAACTCCTCGCTCGTCACGCCGACCAGCGAGCGGAACGCGCCGGGATACCCGCCGATGTGCACGGTGCCCGCCTCGTCGACGATGCCGGAGAACCAGGTCACCAGCGCGATTCCGCCGGCCTCGACGTACTCGTGCACCGCGCGCGCGTTCTCCTCCGACACCAGGTACAGCCCGGCGACGATCACGAGCCGGTAGTCGTCCAGCCGCGACCAGGGCGGCACCACATCCGTGGTGACGGCGCGCTCGAACAGGACGTTGTGGACGGCCCGCGCGGTGTCGGCGTAGCGGAGGTTGTTGGCGGGCTTGAGGCCCGACCGCAGCGCCCATCCGGCCTCGTTGTCGTGCAGCAGGGCCACCTCCGCGGGGGCGACCACCGTGTCCCGCACCTCGGCGAGCGCAGCCATCTGCGAGCCCAGCGCGACCACATCACGGAAGACCCGGCTGTCACGACCCGCGTGGGGCAGCATCGCGGAGTGGAACTGCTCGGTCCCGGACTTCGAGGCTCGCCACTGGAAGAACATCGCGCTGTTGGAGCCGCGGGCGATGTGTGCGAGCGCGTGGCGGCTGATCTCGCCCGGAGCCTTGGGCTGATTGATCGGATGCCAGCTCGACGCGCCCGTCGCATGCTCCATCAGCATCCAGGGTCGGCCGCCGGACATGCCGCGCATGCGGTCGCCGCTGAAGGCCAGGTCCTGGTGCTTGAGAGGGTCGGGGCCGAACGTGTAGTGGTCGTTCGCCACGATGTCCACCTCGTCGGCCCACCGCGTGTAGTCGACCACGTCGGGACCGAGTCCGACCATGAAGTTCGTGGTGATCGGGAGTTCCGGGGTGAAACGCCGCAGCGCCTCCTTCTCTGCACGGTACTGCGCGAGGAGCTCGTCGGACGAGAAGCGCTCGTAGTCGAGCAGATGTCCCGGGTTGTGCGCGGTGACACCCCAGGGCGTCGTCACCTCCTCGAAGGAGGAGTAGCTATTTCCCCAGAACGACATGCCCCAGGCCGCATTCAGCGCGTCGACCGTGACGTACTTCTCGGCCACCCACCCGCGGAATCGGGCGTTCGAGACCGGGCAGTGGCAGCGTGCGTTCCCGCCGCCGAGCTCGTTGCTCACGTGCCACATCAGCACGGCGGGGTGTCCGGCGACGTGCTCGGCGAGGCGCTCCACTATGCGTACGGCGTATTCCCGGAACACGGTCGACGACGGGCACCAGCCGAGTCGTCCACCCGGCGCGAGGGGGTGTCCGTGGATGTCCTGCGGCAGGATCTCGGGGTGCAGGCGGTGCAGCCACATCGGCACCGCGGCCGTGGGGGTGGCGAGGTCGACGGCGATCCCGTTCTCATGCAGCAGATCGAGCATCCGATCGAGCCACGAGAAGTCGAAGACGCCCTCGCGCGGTTCGTGGATCACCCAGGAGAACACGCCGAGGGTCACGAGGTTCACCCCCGCCTCGCGCATCAGCTCCATGTCCTCGAGCACGACGTCCCACGACCACTGCTCCGGGCTGTAGTCGCCGCCGAAGGAGAGACCGTCGGTCGGCCAGTCGACATGTCGACGAGGGGCGTCGTTCAGGATCTCGGTGCTACTGGTCATCGGGGTTCCTCTCAGGGGAAGGGGTGGGGGGTCTCCGGGTCACCCGCAGCACGCGTGCGGTGGGCGCCGGCACGTCGACGGTGACGGCGAGTTCTCCGGCCGTCGCATCCCAGCGCCAGGACCAGCCGTCGGGGGCATCCGGGAAGAACGCCTCGACGGTGATCTGAACGTCACGGAATGAGGGCAGGGGGACGATGACGGTGCCGGTCGCCCCGGGGCGACGCCACAGGCTGAGGAACGCCGACCCATCGCCCGGGTCTCCCAGACCCAGGGCGACCCAGGGGTCCTCCCAGGCGGGGAGGCCCAACGGCCAGAACGGCATCGCCTGCTCGATCATGCGCAGCACCACCCGGTGCGCGTCCAGCGCGGCGCGGACGAGTGCGCGCTCGTCGGCTGCCATGCGATTGAGATAGCCCGAGAGGTAGAGCCGCCCGAGCACGCCGTTGACGAGTGCGAAGACCATCTCCTCGCGCGTGCTCCCCGCCACCGGATACGCCCAGTTGCCCGCCTGTTCCGGGAGCATCGCGGCGGGAGCCGCGGCCGCGATCGTCGCATACATCACGGGATCCTGCTGGTCGGAGGTGGACTGCAGGTGGAGCCGCGAGAGCATCGCCTGATCGATGCGCATCGCCCCGGACGCGCAGCTCTCGATCAGCAGATCCGGATGCCGCGCCTGCCAGCCGTCGATCACCTCGAGGAGAGCGCGGTTGTGCGCGAGGAGTCCGGCGCCGGGAGCGAGGCCCCCGGCATCCGTCCCCGGTCCGGTCATGGTGTTGTCATCCATCTTGATGAACCCGATGCCGTAGTCGGCGACCAGCCGATCCACGACCTCGTCGACATGCGCGCGTGCGGCCGGGTCGCGCAGATCGAGCAGGTGACGGCCGTGCTCGGCGAGACGCACGCCTCCGCGTGAGAAGAAGGCCGAGTCGGGAAGGGCTCGACCGGAGGATGCGACCGCGAGCGGGGAACGCACGCCGATGACCTCGGGCTCGAGCCAGAGACCGGCGATCATGCCGTGGGCGCGGATGCGGTCGATGACCTCCTCGATGCCGTCGGGGAATCGCCGTGCAGCGGGCTTCCACTCACCGACGGAGTCCCACCAGCTCCCCTCCGCGTACCACCCGGCGTCGATGCAGAAGACGTCGGCGCCGATCGCGGCGGCCGCGTCGATGAGCGGAAGCAGCTTCTCGGTGGTCGGGTCGCCCATGAGCGTGTTCATGTAGTCGTTGAACACGATCGGAAGCCGCCGGTCCGCAGACCTCACATGACGCAGCGCACGGCGCTGCGAGGTCAGGGCGGCGAGCACCTCGTCCACCCCGCCGGCCGCGAAGGCGATCGACGCCGGCACGGTCGTGAACGACTCCCCGGCACCCAGGCGTGTACTCCACTGATTGTCCTGATCGGTCGGGCCGGTGAGCAGCAGATAGGCGCCATGCCGCGTCTCGCCGATCTCGTAGCCCCACGGACCGTTGTGCTCCACCTGCCAGGCGAGGGCGTGGTCGCCGGTCCGGGCGAGCAGCATCGCGGTCGGCACCTGCTCCCCGCTCGACCAGGATCCCCGGTCGGCGACATGGATCCGGCTGCGCGGCGGCTGATGCTGCAGGTCGCGATCGATCCGGGCGAGACCGCTCTCGCGCAGCGAGCGCGTGGCCCAGCGGCTCTCCGCGACCCAGTCGTTCGCCGCCGTCGCCAGCAGGAAGCCGTCGACATCGGGAGCGGCGGTGAGGAACGCGCCGGTGACGAAGGTCGAGACGAAGTCGAGCACGATCTCCGCGGCGGCATCGATCTCCGAGGACGGCTCGAACGAGACCTCCGACCAGGTGCGGAAGCCGCCGATGCCCGGCGTCCGTTCGAAGACGCTCATGACCTCGATCCCCGTCTCGTCATCGCGCTGCCGCAGGCGCAGCATCCGCTCGTCGAGGATGTGGGAGGCGTGGCGGAGCCGCGCTCCGATGACCGTGTCGACGTGGCGGAAGCTGCCGGGGAAGCGGCCGTGGCCGAACCCGGAGAGCTCGACGAGCGGCTGCCGGAGAGAAGGGGGCAGCACCGGGATGCCCGCGCCCGACGTCGCGGGAGTCCCGAGGCCGACGAGCGACACCGGCGCATCCTGGCCGATCGCGAAGACGAGCTCCAGCGCGTCGTCGCCCCAGCGGAGGACGTCGTCGCCCTGACGCGCCTCAGGCACGCGCCGGTTCCCGCTCCGCGCTCTCCCAGGTCTGCGTGAAGTGGTTGTAGCAGACCGAGTTGTCCAGCGATGCGCGGTCGGGCGCCGCCTCGCTCGACACGACCTTCCCGATCTTCTCCGGGTCGGGCGCGGCGATCGCGAGCAGACGGGTGTAGTCGTGCTGCGGGTTGAGGATGACGTCGTCGGCGGGACCGCGCTCGACCACTCGTCCGTGGTAGAGCACGAGGATCTCGTCCGAGAAGTGCCGCGCGGTGGCGAGGTCGTGGGTGATGTAGAGCAGCGCCAGGTTGTCCTCGCGCTGCAGCCGCCCCAGCAGGTTCAGCACACCGAGGCGGATCGACACGTCGAGCATCGACACCGGCTCGTCGGCGATGAGCACCTCGGCGCCGGGAGCGAGAGCGCGGGCGATCGCGACGCGCTGCCGCTGGCCGCCGGACAGTTCGTGCGGACGACGGATCGCGACGTCCTCCGCCGGCGTGAGGTTCACGCGGTCCAGCATGCTCAGCACCTTCTCGTGCACGGCGGCGGCGCCGGTCGCCCGACGGTGGATGCGGATGGGCCGCGCGATGTGGTGCTCGATGCTGTGGAACGGATTCAGCGACGCGAACGGATCCTGGAACACCATCTGCACGTGTCGGCGGTAGAGCGAGCGCGGCATCGCCGTGCCGTCGTCGAGCGTGACGTCGATCTGTCCCGACGTCGGCCTCTCGAGTCTGGCCAGCATCCGCGCGATCGTGGACTTCCCCGACCCGGACTCTCCGACGAGCGCGATCGTCCGTCCGGGGACGAGGTCGAACGAGACTCCGTCCACTGCCCGGAACGCGCCGCGGCGCAGTCCCTTCCTGATCGTGTAGTCCTTCGTCAGATCGGACACCCTGATGGTCGTCATGAGCGCTGTACCTGCCCCTCGTCTGTGCCGGTTCGGATGAAGGCGCCGCGCGAACCGCTCAGGCTCGGGAACGACGACAGCAACTGCTGCGTGTACTCGTGCTCGGGTGAGCGGTAGATGCGATCGGCCGTGCCGAGTTCGACGATCTCGCCCTGCAGCATGATGGCGATGCGGTCGCTGATCTCCAGCAGCAGCGGCAGATCGTGGGTGATGAAGATGACCGCGAAGTCGAGCTCGTCCCGCAGACGGACGATCTCCCGCAGGATGTCGCGCTGCACGACCACATCGAGGGCCGTGGTCGGCTCGTCCATGATCATGACCTGCGGCTCGAGCAGCATCGCCATCGCGATCATCACCCGCTGCCGCATGCCTCCGGAGAGCTCGTGCGGGTAGGAGTGCAGGCGACGCCGGTCGACGCCGACCCGCTCGAGCACGTCGCCCGCGCGCTGGATGCGCTCGCGCTTCGACATCTCGGGGCGGTGGGTCAGCAGCACGTCCTGCAGCTGCGCGCTCACGGTGGTCACCGGGTTCAGAGCGTTCATCGCGCCCTGGAACACCATCGACAGCTTCGTCCAGCGGAACGCCCGGAGCTGATCCTCCTCGAGGGCCAGCAGGTCGAGATCGCTGCCGTCCCGGTCGTGGAAGATGATGCTGCCCGACGAGATGCGTGCGGGCGGCTTGTGCAGCCGGTTGATCGCATAGGCGAGCGTCGTCTTCCCGCATCCGGATTCCCCGGCGAGGCCGAGGATCTCGCCGGGCGCGAGCGTGAACGAGGCGTTCTTCACCGCCGTCACCGGGTGATCGACCTCGTAGACGACCGACAGGTCCTCGACGCTGATCACCGCCGGCCGAGCGGAACCGGTCCGGGTGCGGATCTCCTCCGAGATCGTCATGCTGCGGCCTTCCTCTCCCTGGTCGCACGAGAGCGCTCGAGGCGGGCGGCGACCCTGGCGCGCTTGCGGTGCAGCCGGACGTTCTTGAGCTTGGGGTTGATGATCTCGTCGATCGAGAAGTTGATGAGCGAGAGGCCCATGCCGAACAGCGCGATGATGAGGCCGGGCGGCACGAACCACCACCACGCGCCCAGCGAGAGCGCGAAGCCGTTCTGGGCGTAGAACAGCATGGTGCCGAGGGTGGACGAGTTCGACGCCCCGAGTCCGAGGAACGACAGTCCTGCCTCCCCGAGGATCGCGGCGATCACAGCGAAGACGAACTGCGACGCGAGCACGGGGAGCAGGTTCGGCAGGATCTCGACGGCGATCACACGTCCGGCGCGCTCTCCGGCCACCCGGGATGCCGCGACATAGTCGCGATTGCGGATGGACAGCGTCTGCGCGCGCAGCACTCGGCTGGACGCCGCCCATCCGGTGATGGCGAGCACGACCGCGATCGTCCAGAGGCCGCGCTGCGCCTGCGGGACGAACCCCGAGATCACGATCACGAGCGGCAGTCCGGGGATCACCAGGAAGACGTTCGAGAAGAGGGAGAACGCCTCATCCGCGAACCCGCCGATGTACGCCCCCAGGATGCCGAAGAAGGCGGACAGGATCGTCGCGAGCACGCCGACGATGAGGCCGATCTGCAGGGAGCCTGCCGTCGCGTGGGCGAGCTGGGCGAACACGTCCTGGCCTGTCTGCGTCGTGCCCAGGATGTGCTCGGCGCTGGGTGGCTGAAGCCCCGAGTCCCGGATCGTGGTCGGATCCTGCACCAGGAGGGGACCGATGATGCCGAACAGCGTGATGCCGCCGACGAGCACGAGACCGAAGGCGAGCCACGGCGTCATGGTGGGCAGCATCATCAACCACGGCGAGCGCGGCTTCCTGCCGCGTTCGGCCGCCGCGGTGGCGAGGGCCATCGTCGCGTCGGAGACGTTGGGCTCGGTGCGGGGAGCGAGGTTCGTCATCGGCTGAGTCCTTCCGGGAAGAGCAGCACGCGCAGGGGCGTCGACATCGTCGCCGCCGACATCACGCGTTCACCCGCGTGCGGGGGTCGATGAGCCCGTAGAACAGATCGACGATGAGGTTGGCGACGAGCACAGCGAGGGTGATGAACAGGAACAGACCCTGCATCAGCGCATAGTCGTTGTTGGTGACGGCCGAGAGCAGCTTGGACCCGATCCCGGGGTAGGAGAACACCTGCTCGGTGACGATGGAGCCGGAGACCACGAAGCCGAGCGAGATCGCGAATCCGGCGATCGACGGCAGCACCGCGTTCCTCGCGGCGTACTGGCGCAGGATTCGTCCCGGGGTGAGGCCCTTCGCCTGCGCGGTGAGGATGTAGTCCTCCGAGAGTGTCGAGACCATCATGTTGCGCATGCCGAGCAGCCATCCCCCGACCGAGGCGATGACGATCGTCAGCGCGGGGAGGAACCCGTACTGGATCGCCGACCCGATGAACTCCCACGAGAACCCGGGGTCCAGGATCACGTCGTATCCGCCCTGCGCGGGGAAGAGCTTGAGCGTCGAGGCGAAGAAGTAGACCAGCAGCAGTGCCAGCCAGAAGTACGGCACGGCGGCCAGCAGGGTGGTCGCGGGGATCAGCGAGTCGAGCCAGGTTCCCGGCTTCCAGCCGACGATGGCTCCGAGCACCACCCCGATGACCGTGGCGAGCACGGTCGAGACTCCCACGAGCACGATCGTCCACGGCAGGGAGGTGTTGATCACCTCGATGACGGGCGTCGGGAAGTAGCTGACCGAGACGCCGAGATCGCCCCGGAAGATGTTGACGAGGTAGTTCCCGTACTGGACGAGGAGTGGCTCGGAGGAATCGCCACCGAGAAGGAGTTCATAGGCCTTGCGGGTGTCCGGGGTGACGATGCCGCCCCGTTGCTGCAGCTTGGCCAGCAGGATGTCGACGGGGTTCCCCGGCAGCAGACGCGGAATCAGGAAGTTGAGGGTCAGCGCCGCCCAGAGGGCGATGAGGTAGAACCCCAGCTTTCGGACGAAATAGTTCACGACGTCCTTCCCTGCACCCGCTCAGCCGGCTCGACGTTCTCCTTCTCGGTGGCGATCACGATCACTCCCCCGTCGGCTTCAGCGACTTGAAGATCTGCGCGTTGTCGGGCGATGCCCACACCGCCGGGAACGCGTAGAGGTCGTCCTGCGTCGGCCATCCGGTGAACTTGTCGGCGTTGAACTCGCTGGTCGTGCCACCCGTCAGGACGGGGATGTACGGCATCGCGGCGACGATCTTCTCCTGGATGATGTCGAACTGCACCTGCCGCGCCGCGGTGTCCTCCGGGTTCGTGGCCTTGAGCACCTCGAGCGCGGCATCCACCTCGGGGTCGCTGAACCGCGCGACGTTCTGCGGTGCGACCTCGCCGACCGGAGCGGTGAACGCGGTGTTGAAGTACTTGTCGTACAGGTAGTACGGGTCGGATGCGGCGCCCTGACCCAGCGAGTCGATCGCGAGCTGGTACGTGCCCTTGCCCTTCTTGTCGGTCCACTCGTTCCACGACGACTGCGAGACGCGGAGCTCGATGCCGGCGGCCTTGAGCTGCTGCGCCATGGTGTCGATCGCCGTGATGTAGTCGGTCCAGCCGGTCACGACCTCGACGGTGAGCGAGAGCTTCTCGCCGCCCTTCGCATAGATGCCGTCCGACCCCTTCGACCAGCCGGCGCCCTCGAGGATCCCGGCCGCCGTGTCGGGATCGGCGGCACCCGGCGCGACGGGCTCGGCGACAGCAGACGAGATCAGGTCCTTCTGCGTCGTGGTGAGCGCGAACGTCGGCGAGATCTCACTCGCCGTGTTCTGGAACGCGAGCGAGTTGATCTGGTCGCGGTTGAGGGCGGCGTAGACCGCCTGGCGCACGGCCGGATCGGTCTGCGGACCGGTGCAGCCGAGCTCGGCGCTCGAGCAGGTCAGCAGAGCGACCTGGTTCTGCGGGATCGTGATCGCGTCGTAGCCGGGGTAGGTCGTGGACACGTTCTCGATGTCCGGCACCGGACCCGTCTGCCAGTCGATGGTCCCCGCCTTGAGCGCGTCGACGCCGGCGGTGTTCCCGGACAGCGAGAGGTAGCGGATGCCCTTCACGGCGGGGGCGCCGTCCCAGTAGTCCTCGTTGGCGGTGAGCGTGAACGCCTGCGGCTTGAAGTTGTCGAGCGTGTAGGGGCCGGTTCCGACGGGCTTCTCCATCACGTCGGTGGTGGGGTCGATCCCCGACCAGATGTGCTCGGGCACGATCGGAGTGCGACCGAGCAGCGTCGGTCCGCTCACGAACGCCGGGTGGTCCCAGGTGAAGACGACGTGCGTGTCGTCTGTGGCCTCGACGGTTCCGTCGAACCCGCCGTTGTTCAGCGAGGGGGTGTCGAGCAGCAGCTGGAACGTGAACGCCACGTCGTCGGCGGTGAAGTCCTCACCGTCCGACCAGGTCACGCCCTCGCGGAGCGTGACCGAGAGCTGTGTGCCGTCCTCGCTCCAGGTGTACTCGGTGCCGAGCAGCGGGGTGTACGGGTCGGTGTTGACGTTCGTGACGAAGAACAGGGACTCGAAGATGGTGCCGATGCCGCCGATCTGCGACGGCGAGTAGGGGTTGAAGTTGATCTGGTAATCGCCGGCCTGCCCCGTGTACGCGATCAGGGTGTCCGCCGATCCGGAGGCGGAACCGCCGGATGCCGGGGCGCAGCCGGCGAGCAGCAGGGTGGTGGCGACGGCGGCCGAGGCTCCTGTCAGAGCCATCCGGATGCCGGCGCGTGGGCGCTTCGTGCTGAGGAACATCATCGTCCTTTCCCAGGCGCGCTCACCCGAGAGGTGTCCGCGCCGACTGTGTGAATGGAAGGGAATCTCCATCTACCGCCCTCATTGTTACGTAGGTAAACTAAGTCCGTCAAGCACTTCCAGGAATCGACCGGACGGATCCCGTCCTCAGAGGGCACCATGACTGATCTCGCACTTCCGGATGTCCGCGGCGAAGTGGCCGCGCATCCTGCACCCGCCCCGCGACTCGCGCATCTGCGCGGCGACGGGGTGTCACTCGTCATCGACTCGGCGACGGGTCCCGGCACGGCGGGTGCCCCGGCGTCCATGCCCCAGGTGCTCTACTGGGGAGCCGACCTCGGCGACCTCGACGATCTCGACCCCGAGGAGATCGTCGCCGCGATGAGTCGGCAGGTTGCCGCGGGCACGCTCGACGCCGCCTGGCAGGTGTCCCTGCTCCCCCTCGAAGGGGAGGGCTGGGGCGGGCGGCCGGGTTTGAGCGCCGGGATCGCAGGCGTCCCCGTCCACCCGCGCTGGGCGCGCGTGGACGGCGCGACCGATCCCGACGGCCGCCGGTTCTCGGCGACCGCGGAGGACGTCGTCAACGGACTGCGAGTGGACTCCGCCGTCGCCATCGAGGCGGGCGGCATCGTGACCGTGACGCACACCGTCACGCGAACGGGGGTAGGCGCCCCTGCGCTCACGATCGAATGGCTGGAAGCCACGCTGCCGGCTCCGAAGGCGGTCGATCACCTGACGACCTTCGCCGGCCGATGGACGCGCGAGAAGGTGCCCACGACCGGCACGATCCCCCGCGGCTCCACCACGCGGCAGACCCGGCGCGGGCGTGGCGGCCATGACGCTCCCACGCTCTCGATCGTCTCGATCGATCCTCCCCGCGATCGCAGCGGCGAGCTCTGGGCCGTCCACCTCGGCTGGAGCGCCGACTGCACCTACCGCAACGACCGGATGCCGGACTCCATCGATCTGCTCGGCGCCGGAGAGCTGCTGCGCACCGGCGAGATCACGCTCGGCCTCGGCGAGTCGTACACGACCCCCACGGCCTACTTCGCGTGGTCGGGGGCGGGCCTCGACGGTCTGTCCGAGCGGTTCCACCGGTTCGAACGCGCGCGCCCGAACCATCCGCGGTCGCCGCGGCCGCTCGTTCTGAACACCTGGGAGGCCGTGTACTTCGATCACGACCCCGCCTTCCTCCTGTCGCTCGCCGAGCTCGCCGCGACGGTCGGCGTCGAGCGGTTCGTGCTCGACGACGGCTGGTTCCTCGGCCGCCGCAGCGACATCAGAGGACTCGGCGACTGGTCCGTCGACCCTTCCGTCTGGCCCGACGGCCTGGGCCCGCTCGCCGACCGCGTGCACGCCCTGGGGATGGAGTTCGGCCTGTGGTTCGAGCCGGAGATGATCAATCTCGACTCCGAGCTCGCGCGTCGGCATCCCGAGTGGCTCCTGCATCCCGGCGATCACCTCCCGACTCCCGCGCACCTCTCGTGGCGCACGCAGTATGTGCTCGACATCGCGCGCGCAGACGCCTACGAGCATGTCCTCGGGCGCCTCGACGCTCTCGTGACCGAGCTCGGGATCGACTTCATCAAGTGGGACCACAATCGGGATCTCGTCGAGGCCGTCCACGACGGCCGACCGGGCACCCACCTCCAGACCCGCGCGGTGTATCGGATGATGGCGGAGCTCAAGTCCCGCCATCCGCGTCTCGAGATCGAGTCCTGCTCGTCCGGCGGCGCGCGCAGCGATCTGGGCATCCTCGAGGTCGCCGACCGGGTCTGGGCGAGTGACTCGAACGATCCGATCGAGCGGCAGGACATCCAGCGATGGACGCAGCTGCTGCTCGCCCCAGAGCTCGTCGGAGGTCACGTCGGCCCGACGACGGCGCACTCGACCGGGCGCACGACGCCCCTCTCGTTCCGACTGGCCACGAGCCTGATGGGCTCGGCGGGCTTCGAGTGGAACATCGCGGAGTGCACCCCCGAGGAGCGCGAGGTGATCACCCGGTGGGCCGCGCTCTACAAGGAGCTGCGCTCGGTGATCCACACCGGCACGGCCGTGCACGCCGACGTGCGCGACCCGGCCCTCCGCGTCGTCGGCGCGGTCTCGCCCGACCGCGCGGAGGCCGTCTTCACGATCGCGAGCGTCGCGACGCTCGAGGACTCGCTCCCGGAGCGGATCCGACTGCACGGCCTGGAGGAGCACGCGACCTACGACGTGCGCGTGCGGGACGAGATCGGCGCCTCCCGGCACGGCTTCGCGACGCCTGCCTGGCTGTCGAGCGGCGCCGTCACTCTGACGGGCGCGTTCCTCGGCACGGTCGGTCTGCAGATCCCGCCGCTCTGGCCGGCGCAGGCGATCATCCTCCACCTCACGCGCCGCTGATGCACGTGGGGGGGCGAGCGCCGAGGTCGATCCGTCGTCCTGATCGACCTCGGCGCCGCTACCGGCTGCCGATCTGGCGCCGCACCTCGTCGAGGGCGCGCATCACCGCGACGGAATCGTCGAGGGAGTGCAGCGGAGACTGCATTCTGCCCTCGGCGATGTACGAGGCGACGGCCGAAGCCTGCCATGCCAGCCCGTCTCGCCTGACCAGGCCGCTCTCGTCGCGCCAGCGGCGCTCGTCGCCGCCCCGGACGATGCGAAGCGCGGCGGGGAACACGAAGCTCGTGTCGAAGTGGACGCTCCCCGATGACCCGTGGATCGCTGCGAGCCCTGGCGTCGTCACCGTGCTGGACGCGCTGACCGCCGCGTGCACTCCCTCCGCGTTCTCGAGGAGGACCACCGCTTCGGTCTCGACGCCGGTGGGGGCCAGCGTGCCGCGCGCCACGACCGAGTTCGCCGCGCCGAGTACCGAGTGCGCGAACCAGAGGCTGTAGACCCCGGCATCGAGCATCACCCCTCCGCCGACCGCCGGATCGAAGTTGCGATCCGCGGGGTCGTACCGCCAACGCCAGCCGAGGTGCGCGGTGACCAGCCGCACGTCGCCGAGCTCCCCTTCCGCCAGGAGTCGGGCGATGAGCTGCGACTGCGGCAGGTACCGCGACCACATCGCCTCCATCGCGAAGACGCCGGCGGAACGGGCCGCGTCCGCGATCTCCGCCGCTTGCGCGGCGTCGAGAGCGAGGGGCTTCTCGATGAGGACATGCTTGCCCGCAGCGATCGCCGCGAGCGCCAGCGGATGGTGCTGCGCATGCGGCGCCGCGATGTAGACGACATCCACGTCGGGGTCCTGCAGAAGAGCCTCATGGCCCTCGTACGGACGCGGGATGCCGTGCCGCACGGCGAACGCGCGGGAGCGATCGGCGGATCGCGACGCGACAGCGAGCACACGCTGATCGGTGTGCCGGTGCAGCGCGCTCACCCAGTCCTCGGCGATCCCCCCGGGTCCGAGCACGCCCCAGCGGGCGACGGGTCCGCCCCGCAGGGGGGTGACGGTCGTCGTCGGAAGGCTTCTCGCCCGCGCGCCCCTCTCAACCGACCTGATCGTCGAGAACGCTGCGGCCGCGGTGCAGGGAGTTGGCGTGCCGCAGCACGTCCGCCGCCAGCAGGCCCGAGCGATCGAGCCCGGACCCGGTCGTCACCCGGAACACCGCTCGCTCCCCCGCGAGCAGGGTCACCATGCCCCGATCCACGCGCGCACCGATGTCGAAGCGATCCACGAGCAGCGTGATGTCGCGGGCGTAGGAGCGCGCGGTGACGACGACGGTCGCCGCGCCGGTCTCGGCATCCGCTTCTCCGATCTCCGCGACGAGCGGGTCCGGGTCGAGCGCCTGGTCCAGGATCTCGACCGGATTGTGGATCGCCGTCGCGAAGCCGTCCAGCCGTGCGGTGAGGATCTCGCGGGAGCTGTCGCCGAAGGCGGCGAGCTCCGTCGGGATCGCCACCGTCGACTCTCCCCGGGCGGGGACGGATGCCGACGCTGAGGACTCCGCGAGCACCGTGCCGTCGAAGAGCGTCCGCTGCAGACGGATGTCGCCGTTCCACGGCTCGTCGGAGTCGTTGAGCACCACGAGCGCCAGACCCTCGTCACGGGGCTGGAACGTCGCGAGCCGCGGCTCGTAGACGTCGCGCAGTGTGTACCAGAGCGGCTTCCGGTGCTCGGCGAAGTCGACAGCCGCCCACGAGACGACCGGCCAGTTGTCGTTGAGCTGCCAGACGATCGCGCCGGTGTTGCGGGGCGACAGCGAGCGGAAGTGCTCGATGCCGAACCGCACGGCGGCGGCCTGATTGAGCTGCGTCGCCCAGTGCCACTCCTCGATCGAACGGGGCTCGGGCAGGTGCCCCTGCATGCCGCGCTCGAGCTTCAGGTTGCCGTCGTTCGCCTTCTGATGCACGAGCATCTGCGCGCCGTAGGGTTCGAGGGGCTCATCGTGCACGACATCCACCAGCGTCGACCAGGCGGGAGGACCCTGGAAGCCGAACTCCGAGACGAACCGAGGGCGGTAGTGCCGGTACACGGAGTAGTCGACGGTGTTCCACACGTCCCAGATGTGCATCGTGCCGTGAGCGTCGTCATTGGGATGGAGGGCTTCGTCGAAGGAGTACGGGCTCGCGGGCGAGTAGAAGCGGCTCGGGTCGAGCTCGGCGACGAGTCCCGGGAGGAGCGAGAGGTAGTAGCCGAGCCCCCAGGTGCGGCCCTCGAGCCTCTCCTGCCAGCCCCAGTCGTGGTAGCCCCAGATGTTCTCGTTGTTCCCGTTCCAGATGACCAGAGAGGGGTGCGGGCTGAGTCGCGTGATCGCCTCGCGCACCTCCGCCTCGACCTCGACGGCGAGCCACTCCTCCTCCGCGTACGCGGCGCAGGCGAAGAGGAAGTCCTGCCACACCAGGATGCCGGCCTCGTCGCAGGCCGCGTAGAAGTCGTCGGACTCGTAGATTCCGCCGCCCCAGACGCGGAGGAGGTTCATGTTCGCCTCCGAGGCGTCGCGCACCCTGCGGCGATAGCGGTCGGCGTCGATCTCGGTGAGGAAGGCATGATCGGGGATCCAGTTCGCCCCGCGCACCTGGATGACCTCGCCGTTCACGCGCAGCACGAAGGGGGAGCCGTCGGCGTCGGGCGCCGTGTCGACGTGCACGCTGCGGAATCCGATCCGCGACAACCAGTGCGCGACCGGGGCGGACGAGTGTGCCACCTGGACGTCGACGTCGTGGAGCGGCTGGTCGCCATGCCCGATCGGCCACCACAGCGGGACATCGGGAACGTCGAGCTGCAGCCGGATCTCGGAGGTTCCCGGCTCGACGTGCTGGGTGGCGGAGACCCCGGCGACGGATGCCGAGACCTCCCAGCCGGCCTCCGCTGAGCCGTCAGCCCATTCGAGCGCGACGCGCGCGTCCAGTCTCCCGTCGACACCGTCGGCGCGGTGCGAGAGATCGACCAGGGGCCGAACCGACGCGATGCGCACGCCCGACCAGCTGTCGAGGCCGATCGCCTTCCAGATGCCGCTGGTGGCGACGTCGATGCCCCAGTCCCAGCCGAAGTTGGATGCCGTCTTCCGCAGAGCGTTGTACGGGTGGTGGTTGGCGTGCGGCCGGGGGCCGTGGGCCGCGCTGCGCGCCTCGGCTTCGGCGACCGGCGAGGCGAAGGTGATCGCAAGCGTGTTCTCGCCGTCGATGAGGAGCGGGCGCACATCGAAGCGATAGCTGCGGTGCTGATTCTCGGTGCGGCCGACCAGCGAGCCGTTGAGCTCGATGGTGGCGACCGTATCGAGACCGTGAGCCACGAGGTCGTGGCGATGCGACCCGTCGTCGTGCCAGTCGAATCGGGTCTCATAGCGCCAGGCGGTGCTCCCGATCCACTGCTGCTCCGCCTCGTTGTCTCCGTCGAAGGGCGGGGCGATGACGCCGGCCGCGAGGAGGTCGGTATGCACGCAGCCGGGAACCGTGGCAGGGATCGAGATGCCGAGGACGGCGTCGGGAACAGGCCCCTCCACAGCCGAGAGGGTCCAGTCTTCGTGGAGGGTACGGAATGCCATGAGCGTCCTTGCGTCGGGGGCCGAATCGGGAGGGGTGGTGCGCCTGCTACTTTATTACAGAGCGTAACAAAGTCGTTAGTGTCCCCGAGGGATATGATCCGGGTGTCGATGAGCGAAAGCAGGACAGGTGGACGACGAACGAGGCGGTTCGGCATTCGATGCCTGGCCCTACCTGACCGGCGTGGAACGCGGCGCGCTCCGGGAGCTGCTCATCCACGGCGCACTCCCCCGAGCCGAGATCGCACGTCGGATCAATGTGTCCAGAGCCAGTCTGACGCGCGCCTCTCGTGTCCTCATGGAGCACTCGCTCGTGGCCGAGGACGAGATCGCGCTGCGTGGGGCGATGGGACGGCCGAGCGAGATGCTCGTCGTCCGCGAGGACACCCACCACCTCCTCGGCATCAAGCTCACGGGTGATTCGGTCTTCGCGGTCGTGACCGACCTGCGCGCACGCAGCGTCGCCGAGGTCGAGGAGCGCCTCGTCTCGACCTCCGTGGAAGACACCGTCGACCAGATCGTCCGCATCCATGAGCGCTTCTCCCGAACCTTCCGTGATATCCGCGCGGCCGGAGTCTGCCTCGCCGGCGATCTCGCTCAGATCGACGGGCGGCAGATCGTCGTGGCCTCGTTCTTCCTCCGCTGGCACGACGTGCCGCTGGCCGAGCTCCTCCAGCAGCGGCTCGGCATCCCGGTCACGGCCGACAACGACGTCCGAGCGCTCACCGCCGCGGAGCACTGGTTCGGCGCCGGAGCGGGCTGTGACTCCCTGGCACTGGTCACCGTCGGCGCAGGCATCGGATTCGGACTGGTCATCGAAGGACGCGTCGTCACCGGGCACAACGGCCGTGCGGGACAGCTCGACCACCTCATCGTCGACTCGAACGGCCCGCCCTGCGGACTCGGCCACCGCGGCTGTGCGAGCGCCTATCTTCCGAGCGCGAGCATCGTGACGGCGATCGGCGTCGAGGGCCTCGACTACCCCGGTGCGGTCGAGCTCGCCAGAGCAGGCGACCCGGCGGCCAGGCGCGCATTCGAGGATGCCGCGCGCGCCCTCGGTGTGATGATCGGGACGATCATCAACGGTCTCGACCCGGAGAAGATCGTCCTCACCGGCGACGGCCTCGCCGTGATGGAGATCGCGGGCGGCGAGGTGATGCGGTCGATCGAGGCCGTGCGGCTCCCGAGCGAACAGCCGGTCCCCCTCGACGTGCAGCCCTTCGAGTTCACGGAGTGGGCGCGCGCCGGCGCCGTCGTCGCCCTCAGGAGTCTGCTGCGGTTCTAGGGCGCTGCTCACGGTCGATCCATCGACTCGTCCTACTTCAGCGCGCCGTTGAGGAGACCGGCCACGTAGTACTTCTGCAGCACCAGATAGACGATCACGCAGGGGATGACGGTGATGGCGACGCCCGTCTGCATGAGGCCGAAGTCGAGTTGGAAGTTCGCATCGGCCGACAGGATGCCGATGCTGACGGGGAGCGTGTAGAGCTTCTGATCCGTGATGAGGATGAGGGCCGCGAAGAACTCGTTCCATGCACCGAAGAAGGAAAGGAGCGCGGTCGAGACGACGCCGGGCAGAGCGACGGGGAGCATGACCCGCCACATCGCGCTGAACGCCGTGGCGCCGTCGATCTGCGCCGCTTCTTCGAGCGATGACGGGATCGCCGCGAAAGAGTTCCGCATCAGGAAGATGCCGAGCGGCAGGTTGAACGTCGCGATCACCAGGGCGACCCCCACGAGGTTGTTCTGCAGACCGATGTCGCGCAGCACGAGGTAGAGCGGGGTGATGATCGCCTGGAACGGGATCATGAACGTCACGAGCGTCACGAAGAACGCGATCGTGCTGCCACGGTACGGCAGCTTGGCGAACGCGTACCCCGCACAGGTGCTGACGACGACCGCCACACCCGTGGCCAGTAGAGCCACGAGGGCCGAGTTGCCGGCGCTCTGCCAGACGCTCAGGCCAGGGCTCGAGTCGAAGATCTGAGCCAGGTCGTCGGGCCCGACCTGCGACAGCATCACACCGATCGGGTAGAGGAACAGCACCGCGAGGCAGATGCTGACGACCCACCACGCGAACCGAGGAAGCAGGCGCTGTCGCTGACGGGGGCGCTGCGTGGCACGGGGCAGCACGACGAGGGTCGTGGAGGAGAGTGTGGCGGTCATGAGTTGTCCGAGTTCCGAAGAAGCAGCATCTGCACGGCGCTGACGACGCCGAGCGCGAGCATGAGCAGGATGGAGAGGGCGGAGGCGTAGCCGACATCGAACTTCACGAAGCCCGAGCGGTAGATCTCGAAGACCGCCGTGATCGTCGATCCGGCAGGCCCACCGGTGGTCATGATGTAGAACTGGTCGAACGCGAGCAGGGACCCGGCGACGGAGAACACCAGCACCAGCGCGAGCGTCGGACGCAGCAGCGGCACCGTGATGTGCCAGAAGCTCTGCCACGGACCCGCCCCGTCGATGCGGGCGGCCTCGTTGACGTCTTCCGGCACTCCCTGGATCCCGGCGAGCACGAGGAGCATCTGCAGCCCGACAACCTTCCAGGTCACCATCGCGACGACGATGGCGAAGGCGGAGCCGAACTCGGCGAAGAAGTTGCGGGTGGGGTCGATGAGCCCGAGGTCGCCGAGCAGGACCGTCGTCGGTCCGATGTCGGACTGCCACATGAACAGCCAGATGTAGCTCCCGGAGGCGAGCCCGATCACGACCGGTAGGAAGTAGATGGTCTGGAAGAAGCGATGCGCTCGCGTCCCGCCGCGCACGAGGAAGGCGAGGAGGAAGGCCAGGACGATGAGGATCGGCGTCGTGACGACGGTGTAGAGCAGCGTGAAGCCGGCGGCGCGGAGGAAGCCGGCATCCTGGAACGCCTTGACGTAGTTCTCCACTCCGGTGAACTCGGGAACGCCGAGCAGAGGCCAGTCGTGCAAGGACATCACGACGGTGCGGATGAGCGGCCAGACGAAGAAGAGGGCGAGGAGGACGAAAGCCGGAAGGCTGAGCACGAGGCCGAGCCGACCGCGGCGTCGGGCGATCCGGTCCGTGCGGATGCGCGTCGGTGGGGCGGCTTGCGGGAGTGCAGTCATGTGTCTCTCCGGAAAGGCCGGGGCGGCCGACAGCGGCCGCCCCGGCGAAGGGGTGTCAGCTGTTGGCGTCGTCGAGGAGAGCCTGCGCGGCCTCCTGGGCTTTCGCCTGAGCATCGGCGACGCTGCCAGGACCGAACACGGACTCCTGGATCATGGTCGACCAGACGCCATTCGGGTCGTTGATGATCTCGTTCTCGATCACGCTGTACGGAACGCGCCCGACTTCGAGGGCATCCGCGAACACCTGGAACCGCGGGTCCTGCGAGATGTAGAGGTCTTCCAGCAGATCGAGGCGCGTCGGCATCACACCGTTCTCCGCGATGATCGCCTGAGCATCCTCACCGGTCGCCCACTCCAAGAACTCCCAGGCGCCCTCGGCGTTCTTCGCGCCCGCGGGGATGGCGAGGTTGTCACCGCCCGCGAACGAGCCGATGTCCCCTTTTTCGACACCCGGGATCGGCGCGACGCCCCAATCGAAGTCGGCCTCTTCTTCGAGCGAGCTGAGGAAGAACGTGCCCCAGTTGTAGATGCCGACCTTGCCCTGATTGAAGGCGTCGCCGGCGTTGGATCCACCGTCGGACTGCAGGAGCGCTGGCATGGCGCCCGCGTCCCACATGTCACGGTAGAGCTCGAGGGTCGAGGTGACCTCGGAGCTGTCGAACTTGGCGTCGGCACCGTCCGCGGAGAGCACATCGCCGTCCTGCGCCCACACGTACGGCCCCATCGAGAAGATGTTGCATCCGCCACAGGCGCCCGAGAAGGCGAATCCGTAGTTGCCGTCGCCCGTCGCGGTGATGGCTTCGGCCGCAGCCTGCACCTCGGCCATGGTCGTGGGCGGCGCTTCGGGGTCGAGGCCGGCGGCGGCGAAGAGGTCCTTGTTGTAGAACATCGCCGAGACGTCGGCCGTGAACGGCACCGAGTAAACGCCGTCCTCGTAGACGCCCTGCGCGACGTGGCCGGGACTCATGTCGTCCTTGTACTCGAGCCCGTTCCACTGCTCGCTGATGTCGCTGAGCGCGCCGACGGATGCGAAGTAGGGCACGTACACGAGGTCGATCGACGCGATGTCAGGCGCGTCGCCACCGGCGGCGGCGGTGCCGAACTTCTGCACGTAGTCGCCCGAGGTGATCAGGGTGATCTCCACCTGGGTGTCGTGGCTCTCGTTGAACGCGTCGGCGAGCTGCTGCATGAATCGGGACTGCGAGTCACGCACCCACATGGTGACGGTGCCGCCGCCGTCGGATCCTCCTGTCGCCGATGTCGAGCACCCGGTCAGGCCGATGCCGATGGCCGACACGGCGGCCAAGGCGATGAAAGGCTTGATGTGACGCCTCATTGCGTGGTTCCTCTCTCTGTGGTGAAGGGTGGCCGTCGAACGGCCGCGTGGGAAGTGTCAGACCGTCGGCACCCACACACGCATGGCTCCGGGGGCGCGGTTCGCCCACCGGAAGTAGGGGATGGCTCGGACGTCGCCGAGTTCGGTCGTGGACGCCGACGCTTCCGCCGAGTAGAGGTCGCGGTCCACAGCTCGGCGGCGACCTCCGGAGATCGTCAGCGCGGGAGCGCGGAGGGCGGCGTCGTATCCGGCCTCTTCCGCGACGGGCTGAGCGGGGATGACGACGTCCTCGAGCCGGACACCGTCGGCGAGATCCGCCTCCTCGATGCAGTACAGCACCGGTCCGCGGCGCAGCGCCAGCGCTCCCCGCGCACCGTCGACCCAAGGATGCGCCCGCTCGAACACGGGCTCGACGGGCAGGTTCAACGCGATCGCTCGCACTCCCGCGGGCACGTTCGCGTAGCCGGCTTCGACCGATGTGGTCGGCTCCCCGTCGACGGAGATCGTCGCACTCTGCGCCCACGCGGGGATGCGCAGCTGCGTGGTGCGGACGGTGGGTACGTCGAAGGCGATCTCGATGCTCGCGTCCCACGGGAAGGACGTCGAGACCTGGGCCGTGACCCCGTCGCCGATCTCGTAGCGTCCGGCCGCGTAGAGGTGGAACTGCACGGCGTCATCGGATTCCGTGAGCAGGTAGGCGCTGATGGAGGAGAGCAGACGCGCCAGGTTGGGCGGGCAGCAGGCGCAGAAGTACCAGTCGAGGCGGGTCGACGGGGCATCCTCCTCGTGCGTATGCCCGCTGCGCAGCTGCAGGGGATTGGAGTAGAAGTAGGACTTCCCGTCGATCGCGGTCGATACCGCGATGGCGTTGTAGAGACCGCGCTCCATCTCGTCCGCGTACTTCGTGTCGCCGTCCAGCAGCAGCATCCGCCAGTTCCACTGGAGGTTCGCGATGGCCGCGCACGTCTCCGAATAGGCGCGGTCGGCGGGCAGTTCGTACGGGTCTCCGAACGACTCCCCACGGTGGCGCGAGCCCAGGCCGCCCGTGACGTACATCTTGTGCGCATGCACGCTGGTCCAGAGCGCATACAGCGCCGGCCGATACCCGGCATCCGCGTCATCGAGCTCGACATCCGTCGCCCCAGCGAGCAGATACAGCTGACGGACCGCGTGTCCCGTCGCCTCACGGGACTCCTTGACCGGCGTGTAGTCCTGGTAGTACGCGCCGCCGAACTGACCCTCGCCTATGGTGCGGTATCCCCGCAGGTCGAGCATCCGCTTCGCCAGCTCACGGTGACGCGGGTCGCCGGTGAGCCGGGAGAGCTCGACGAGCGCCGTCTCGATCTCGGGGTGCCCGTCGATGTCGTTGCGCCCACCCGCACCGAAGGTCTCGTGCACGAGTTCGACATAGCGGAGGGCGATCTCGAGGAGATCGGTCCGGCCGGCGTGCGCCCACGCGACGGCCGCCTGGACGAGGTGGCCGAGCTTGTACATCTCGTGCCCCTGCGACAGATCGGTGAACCGCTCCCCCGCATGCGGGCCCTGGTAATAGCTGTCGAGGTAGCCGTCGTCTTCCTGCACCGCTGCGAGGAGTCGGACGGACTCATCGACGAACGGGAGGAACTCGGTCACCTCACCGCGGGTCGCCTCCCAGCCGATCGCCTCGAGCGCCTTGTACAGGTCGGAATCCGCGAAAAGAGGGCCGCGGAAGGATGCGTCGCTCTCCCCCACCAGACGGCGCAGGTTGTCGAGCACGCCGGTCGACTCGAGACGCTCGATCACGTGCGGGATTGTCCCGTCGCGGTTCACACGCTGCCAGTCCCCGAGGAAGCCCTCGTCCAGCTGCACGCGGCGCAGATCGACGGGGCGAAGGGCGGTTGCCCGCGCCGGAGCTGCGGGGGTGACGGGCGAGTCAGAGACGCGGACCATGGTTCTCCTCGTTGAGCGGATGGAGTGCGATAGTACACCGGTGCACTAAGAGGGATAGTACACCGATGTACTAGACTCGCAACAGCGCTACGCAGGAAAGTGGGATCCATGAGCAGCTCACCGACGATGGCAGATGTCGCCCGCCTCGCCGGCGTATCGAAGAAGACCGTCTCCAACTACTTCAACGGCTACCGCTATCTGCGGGACGAGACGAAGACACGGATCGCCGACGCCGTGCAGCAGCTCAACTACAAGGTGAACATCTCGGCTCGGAACCTCAGCTCGGGGCGCACCGGCGCCATCGGTCTCGCCATCCCCGAACTCGCCCATCCGTATTTCTCCGAGTTCGCCCAGGCGGTGGTCGCCGCCGCTCAGCGACGGAGTGTGAACGTCCTGGTCGAGGTCACGGGCGGAGACCGCGAGCACGAGCTCGACGTGCTCAGCGGCGGCAATGGGCGAGCCGTGGACGGCATCATCTTCGGCCCCCTCGCCCTGGGAGCCGACGACATCGCCGCTGCGACCGTCGACGTGCCGATCGTGCTCATCGGCGACCGTGCCGACTCCCGCCGGTTCGATTTCGTGACCGTGGACAACGAGCGAGGTGCGTACGATGCGACCTCGCACCTGATCGCCTCGGGAAGACGACGGATCGTCGGCCTGGGCGGCGAGGAGAGCGAGGCCCCGGCCGCGGCGTCCTTGCGCTCCCAGGGCTTTCGCGCCGCCCTCCGCGAGCACGGCATCAGCATGGACGCCGACCTGCTCACCGGACCGATTCCGTGGACGCGCGCATCCGGAGCCGCCGCGGTTCAGGGGCTGCTCGACGCCGGAGTCGAGTTCGACGCCGTCTTCGGACTGAACGACGCACTTGCCCTGGGCGCATTGAGCGCGTTGCTCACGAGAGGAATCGCCGTACCCGCCGAGGTCGCGGTGATCGGCTTCGACAACGTCGAGGAGGCGCAGTTCGCGAGTCCCGCACTCACGACCGTCGACTCGGGATTGAACTGGGTCGCCGAACGCGCCGTCGAGCTCCTGCTCTCACGCATCTCCGGAGAGATCAGCGGCCCGACGTCCGAGATCGCCGACCACCGCGTCGTCGTGCGTGCGACGGCCTGATCGCGGGTCGGTCTGCCGGCGTCGACACGGCCCGGTCAGCCCTCGATCCGGAAGTCGTCCGGGACGGGGACATCGGAGTGGCGCGCGGTGCGCGCGTCGCGTTCCAGACCGGAGCGCTGCGTGAGGACGCCGTAGAGCTCCGGGCGGCGGCCCAGGAGCCACCGGCGACCGGTCGACAGCGGAAGGAGATCCATGTCGAGGTCGGCGGTCACCACCGCTTCGTCGGCGACGGGCGTCTCGGCGACGATCCGCCCGTACGGGTCGAGGATCATCGCGTTCCCCGTGCGGATCTCGTCGTCGTCAGGGCCGATGCCGTTGCTGAAGAGCAGGAAGATCCCGTTGTCGTGTGCGCGGGCAGGGAGCCAGCGCAGGAGCCAGCCTCGCCCGTTCGGACCGTCGACCGCCTCCCGCAGAGCCTCGGGGTTCTCGAACCGGTCGCGCCAGAGCTCGGACGGAATCACCTTCATGCCGTGCGGGCTGCGCGAGCTCGTGCCGCCGGTCTGGTGGGGAGCGATGAGCACCGTTGCTCCGAGCAGCGCGACCGCTCGCACGTTCTCGACGAGGTTGTTGTCCCAGCAGATCAGGATCGCCATGCGCACGCCCCAGGGCGTGTCGAACACCGTGTAGTCGCTGCCGCTCGAGATCGCCTCGTGCTCGAAGGCGTGGAGCTTGCGATGGATGTGTACGGTGCCGTCGGGGAAGCAGACGGCGTAGGAGTTGAACAGCTCGTCGCCGTCGGACTCCAGGAAGCCCGCCCCGATGCCCACGCCGAGGTCAGCGGCGATCTCCTTCAGGGCCCGGACCAGCGGCCCATCAGCCGGCTCTGCGAGTTCACGCAGGCGCTCGGTGGTCGACGTGGTGAGGTGCCAATACGCCACCAGGCACATCTCCGGGAACACGACCAGGCGCGATCCGTCCTCGGCCGCAGACATGGCGAGGCGCCGCACCGTCGCGAGGTTGCCGGCCTTGTCCGCCGGAGCGGCTTCGAACTGCACCACGGACACGCGGAGGTCGGCTGCGGATGCGGTCATCGGGTCTCTTCCCTTCGTCGAGGACTGCTTCCACTCAACTCGATTCATTGCATGACATCCAATGAATTCTCACTAATCAAATATATCCTCTGGGAATGGATATCCGATTGCTGCGCGCGTTCGTCGAGGCCGCCGATCGGCAGACCTTCAGCGAAGCCGCGACAGCACTCTCCATCACCCAACCCGCGTTCACCAAGCAGATCCAGCAGCTCGAATCCCTGGTGGGAACACCCCTGTTCCACCGCGGGCGTCACGGCGCCGTGCTCACCGCCGCGGGCGCAGAACTTGTGGGCGAGGCCCGCGCGATCGTCGACCTCGCCACTCGTTTCGAGGCACGGGCGAAGCGCGTCGGCGACGGAGAAGAGGGTCATCTCACCATCGGCTTCGGGCTCTCCAGCATCGGGGTCGCACCCCGGGCGGTCGCGGCCTTCCGCGTGAGCTCCCCCGGGGTCTCCGTGCGCTTGGAGGACATGTCGTCATCGGCTCAGGTCGACGGTGTACGACGTGAGGAGCTGGATATCGGGTTCACCCGTCTTCCGGTTCCGCGCGACCTCCGGGCCGTCTCCGTCCTCTCGGATCATCTGGCGATCGCTCATCCCGCCCACTGGGTGCCTCCCGCAGACGACACGGCGCTTCCGCACTGGCTCGACGAGCATCCGCTCGTCCGGCTGTCCGTCGGCCGCGGCCCGGGACTCGCTGCGCAGGCCGCCCGCTATGTCGCGGATGTCGGAGCCCAGCCGACCATCGTCCAAGAGGCCGACGACCTCCAGACGGTCCTCGCGCTGGTCGCCGCAGGAATCGGCATCGGGATCGTGCCGGAGAGCGCGCGCAACATCGCGCCCCGGCACGTGGGCATGCGGCGCCTGCGCGGGGCGAGCGCCTCCTGGAAGGTCGGAGTGGTCTGGAACCCGCGGAACGAGACGCCGGTCGTCCGCTCGTTCCTCGACGCTCTCGCGACGCTGCCCCCCGTCGAGGCCTGACGCGGTCGGACGACGACCTCGGCGCTCCGCTCGCCTCGCAGCGTCACGGCGACGAGAGCCTGATCCGTGAGCTCCTCCGGGTGGTGCGTCTTACCCCTTTTCGTTTTCTCGATTATCGATTATTGTCGGATCTCACGCATGGTCCGCAGCTGCCCGCGCAGCGCGTGCCGAACTCACCGAGGAGAAACGACGCAATGAAGCGCATGCCCATCGCCCTCTGCACCGCCTTCCTTCTGGCCGTCGGCCTCGCCCTGGCACCCGCAGGCGCGCAACCCGCATCTGCGGCCGGTCCCTTCGAGGTCTACGTCTCCCCCGACGGCGATGACTCCGCCGCCGGCACGGAGGATGCGCCGCTCAAGTCACTCGAGGCCGCGCGCGACGCGCTTCGAGTCGAGCGTGCGGCGAACGGCCTCGACGAAGGCGCGACCGTCTACCTCCGCGGCGGCTCGTATCCACGCTCCGAGTCGTTCGAACTCACCGCGGAGGACTCGGGGACCGCTGATGCCCCGATCACGTACCGCTCCTACCCGGGCGAGACCGCGCGTCTGACAGGGGGCGTCGAGCTCGACAAGAACGCCTTCGTGCCCGTGGACGATCCCGCGGTGCTCGACCGGATCATCGACGACTCCGCCCACAGCCGCGTCCTCCAGCTCGACCTCGGAGCGCTCGGCATCACGGATTACGGCCAGGTCAGCCGCCACGGATACTGGAAGGCCAACGACGTCAGCGAGACGCCGCCCATGGAGCTCTACGTCGGCGGAGAGGGCCAGACGCTCGCGCGCTGGCCCAACACGGACACCGTGCAGATGGGCGAGATCCTCGATGCCGGCCCGGTGCAGGGCGACGCGGACCTCCAGGAGCGCGGCGGCACCTTCACGTACACCTACGACCGCCCGCAGTATTGGACGGAAGCCGAGGACATCTGGCTCGACGGGATCTTCGGATACAGCTGGGAGTGGTCGTACAACCGCATCGAATCGATCGACACCGAAGCCAAGACGATCAGCCTCGCCTACGGCGAGATGTCGGGCCTCATGAAGACGTGGTTCGAGGACTTCCATTTCGCGGAGAACCTCCTCGAAGAGCTGGATGCCCCCGGCGAGTACTACATCGACCGCGATGCCGGCATCCTCTATCACCTGCCGAACGCCGCGTTCTCGACCACGGACGCCGAAGCCACGGTCACGATGCTCGACGAGCCGATGATCTGGACCGATGAGACATCGCACGTGCGCTTCGACGAGCTCGTCCTCGAATACGGACGCGCGACGGCAGCCGTCATCCTCGGCGGAGCCGATGTGCAGATCACGAACAGCGACATCCAGAACTTCGCCGACGGCGGCGTGCTGTTCAACACCCCGGGTCGCTACACCTACGACGAGATCCCGGTGAACCGAGGCGGCGTCGATCACGCGATCGTGTCATCCGAGCTGCGCCACATCGGCGGAGTGGCCGCCGTGCTCCAGGGCGGCGATGCCGAGACGCTGACGCCCGGCAACATCCGGGTGGAGAACTCGCACATCCACGACTTCGCCTACTACCACAAGGCCTACAACCCGGCGCTGATGTTCGTCGGGGTCGGCAACATCGGGCGCGGGAACGAGATCCACGATGCGCCTCACCCCGGGATCATCGTGCACGGCAACAATCATCTGATCGAGTACAACGAGATCTACGATATATGCAAGCTGTTCCAGGATCTCGGCGCGATCTACATGAACGCCGGCGCCACTCCCCAGCAGCGCGGCACGGTCATCTCGAGGAACTACTTCCATGACACCGGAATCGGCCGCCTGGGAGTGGAGGGCATCTATCCCGACAACCTCACCCGCGATCTCCTCATCGAGGAGAACGTGTTCTACCGGATGGGCAACGACGCGATCAAGAACGGCTCGGGCGACTACATCACCGCCAGGAACAACGTCTTCGTCGACACGCACATCCCCTACAACAACTACGAGATGTGGATGGGGGACGAACCGGGCAACAAGGTCGACACCGACTACATGCCGGGATGGATCGAGCTGTTCGAGGAGAACAACGGATTCGTCGACACTCCGTACGCCGCGCAGCACCCCGAGCTGCTGACGTTCTTCGAGGAGGACCATCACTTCCCCGCGCACAACGTCTTCGAGCGCAACGTCACCTGGAACCCGACGATGCCTCGCAGCGGTGATGTCAACGCGCATGGCGCCCGTGATGTCGTGGAGCTCATGAGCTACGCGGACAACTGGGTGACCGACTCCGATCCCGGTTTCGTGGACTGGCAGGGGGAGGACTTCCGGCTCGCCGAGGATGCAGCCGTCTTCGACGCGGTGCCCGGCTTCGCCGCCATCCCGTTCGAGCAGATCGGCCTGCAGGGTTCGGTCGGTGTCAGCGACGGCATCGACTCCATCCCGCTCCAGTCGATCCACCTCCCCGCCGATGAGGCGGCCGTGCCCCTCGGCCAATCCCTGTCCCTCGCGGCCGAGGCGGTGCCGTGGAATGCGGACGACACCTCGGTGACCTACACGAGCAGCGACCCGGCGGTGGCGTCCATCGATGCCGGTGGCGTGCTCACCGCTCTCGCTCCCGGCTCGGTGACGGTCACGGCGACCTCGGTCGCCGACCCCGGCCTCACCGATCAGATGGTCGTGGTCGTGCTCGACGGAGACGGCGTGCTGCACTTCACCGACTTCGAATCCGGCGGCAACGGGTGGCCGGTCGACGGCAACCTCACGCTCGTCGAGGACGAGAGCGGCGACCACTGGTACCGCGTGCGCGGAGGGGCGAACGGACAGCTGGATCGTCAGTTCGGCGAATACGTGCTCCAGTTCCAGATGCGCACCCCGGAGGAGCTCACCGAGGGCGGGCAGATGCTGATCTACGACCGCAGCGGAGCGACCACCGCGGGATACGTGCGCTATCAGCACCTCGCCGCCGGTTCGGAGTGGATCATCTTCGACGGCGCGTGGGGAACGGTCGAATCCGTCGTGCTGCCTGCGGGCGAGGGCCTCGCTCCCGACACCGTCTACGACATCGAGCTGGTGGTGACGGCATCCGGGATCCGAGTCAGCGTCGATGGCGAACTCGTGATCGACGGCGAGAACCCGGCGCCCGAGGTACGCGGGAAGGTCGGGTTCTACGTGCAGGATCTCGCACACGTCGAGTTCGACGACGTGCGCCTGTCGCTCGTTCCCGTGGAAGTGACGGGCCTGACCCTCTCGCACGAGTCGGTCGGGCTGGCGGCGGGCGAGCGCCTCACCCTCACCGCGTCCGTCACCCCGCCGGATGCGCGTGCCGATGTCACCTGGACGAGCGCCGACCCGGCCATCGCCTCGGTGGCGGAGGACGGGACCGTCGCCGGCGTCGCCGCCGGAGAAGTGGTGATCACGGCGACCTCCGTGGTGAACCCCTCGGTCACGGCTGCCGCGACCGTGTCCGTCACCGATCCGGAGTACGCCGTGATCGATCTCGGCGATCGACTCACCGATGCGGAGGGATGGCCGGCGTCGGAGGCCGTCTCGGTGGGCGACGCGGGCGTCTCGGTGACCGCCGAGGGTGTGGTCGGCTACGCGGCGGAGACGTTCGGCGACGGGCTCCTCAGGTTCGATGCCACCGTCGACGCCTTCGAGGACGGCTGGTTCGGTTTCGCGGTGCGCTCCGACCGTCCCGGCGATCCCCCGTGGGTCGACGGGAACAAGGGATACCTGGTCGTCATCAAGGAGGACGTCATCGAGTTCCAGAGCTGGAAGCCGGGCCAGACGATGATCGACGTCATCCCGAACTCGACGATCTCGGCCGGCACGCCCCACACCATCGAGTTCGGCGTCGTCGCCGCCGGAGCCGAGGCCACCGCCGGTTCCCGGCTGGTGCTGCGCGTCGACGGCGTCACGGTGTGGAGCCGGGTCGATGCGGACGCGGCGAACACGATCGCCTCGGAGGGCTACCTGAACGTCTTCCATTACGTCGAGGGCAACGGGCTGCTGCTCGCCCCGACGGTGGGCTCGTCGGAACCCGGAGAGCCCGGAGAGCCGGGCGGCCCGAGCGGGCCCGGGAACCCGACCGGGCCTTCCGCATCCGGCGGCGGTCTCGCGCTCACGGGCGGCTCTGTCGGCTGGGCCGCCGGAGCGCTCGCGGCGGTGCTGCTCATCCTGGGCACGGCGTTCGTCCTGCGTCGACGGTCGCGCGTCTGATCCGACGGAAGGGGCGGTCGCATCGGCGACCGCCCCTTCCGCATGTTTCTAGCGATTATCGATAGAGTGGTGGCAAGGAAAGGAAGCGGATGTCAGCACACGAGATCCTCATGTTCGTCGGCGACTCGATCACCGACGCGGGTCGCGATAGGAGCCGGCCGGATTCCCTGGGTGACGGGTATGTCTCCCTGGTGGCCCCCGAGCTGCCGGGTTCCCGGATCATCAATGCCGGCATCGCCGGCGACCGCGTCCGCGACCTGTCCGCCAGATGGGAGCGCGACGTCCTGTCCCACTCCCCCTCCACACTCACCGTGTATGTCGGCGTCAATGACACCTGGCGCCGGTTCGACGACGGAGATCCGACGACCTCGCAGGAATTCGAGGACGCCCTGGGCGACCTCCTCGACGTCTGGCCGCGCGACCATGCTCCCCGCCTGATCCTCATGGAGCCCTTCCTGCTTCCCGTGCGATCGGAGCAGCGCGAGTGGCTCGACGACCTTGCAGGGAAGAGGCGCGCGGTCGCCGCCATCGCTGCAGAGCTCGACGCATCGTTCGTCCCGCTGCACGGCATCCTCTCCGAGGCCGCGGCGGGTGTCGGCGGCGAAGCCCTCGCCCCCGACGGCGTGCACCCGACAGCCACGGGATCCCGCATCATCGCGGACGCCTGGCTCGACGCGTACAGCGGTCGGGCGTGACGCTGTGAACGATTGTCATAGAGAGGTTATGGTGTGCACATGAGCGATGTGTTCAGCTCGGTCACCGGTCTGCAGAAAGGCCTGCTCTCCGACCAGATCTATGTGCTGATCAAGGCCATGATCAAGGATGCGACCCTGCACCCGGGAGAACAGCTCGTCGAGTCTCAGCTGGCCCGCAAGCTCGAGGTCAGTCAGGCCCCGGTCCGCGATGCGCTCAAGCGGCTCTCGCACGAGGGTCTGGTGACGCACATCCGTCACCAGGGCAACTTCGTCGCCAGGTACTCCGACGAAGAGGTGGAGCAGGCGAAGGTCGCTCGAGCCGCTCTCGAATCGCTCGCCGGCTCGCTCACCTGCGGTCGTCTGGATGACGCGACGCGGCGCCGCCTCAGCGGCCTCATCGACGAGATGCACACCGCCGCCCACGACCTGCGCCTCGGTGAGTTCCGCGAGCTCGACTTCGCGTTCCACCGGGCGGTCATCGAGGCGAGCGGCAACGGCTATCTCCCTCGGATGTGGGACATCATCGAGCCGAGCCTGCGATCGATGCACGTGCTCGGCGACCCGCATTTCCCGGGAGACTGGGTGCAGGTGGCGGATTGGCACCGCAGCCTCCTCGATGTGCTCGAAGGATCCGATCCGGCCGCCGCCGCAGAGCTCTTCCGCGCCCACGCCGCCGGAACGCTGCTCGTCCCGACCGATCAGGACGAGGCGAGCGAGTAGGTCCGCGCGGCGGTACCCGACCAGAATGCTCGCGCACCGACAGCGTCCAGCTCTCCGACGGCTTCGGCCGTCAGACGGATGAGGTCTCGGTAGGGCAGCACCCGAGACGACATCGGCCAATCGCTGCCGAACATCAGCCGGTCCACTCCGACCGCGGCCTCGGCATCGGCGAAGAGCGAACGCAGTCGCCGCCCATCGCCCGGCGTCCGTGCGACGCCGGAGAACTTCGCCACGACCGCGGGCACGTCGACGAGCGACCGCAGATCATCACGCCATCGCCGGGTCGGCTCCGCCATCCCGAGACCGAGGTGGCACACGACGATGGCGAGGGACGGATGCCGTTCGGCGAGCCCTCGCACCGCGGGGAGCTGCTCGGCCCGGATGAGCACCTCCATGACCCTTCCCGTCTCCGCGAGTCCCTCCGCGAGCCTTTCGAGGTGCGGCACGTCGGCGAGATCCGCCCGAGCGGCGGGTGCAGCCACGCGCATGCCGGCCACGCGGCCGCCGGATTCCTCGATCGCGGCACCCGTCGCGCCGCTCCACTCCTGATCGTGCGGCTCGTATTGCAGCACGACGCGGGATGCCGGCAGCGACGAGACCTCGCTGAGCAGCCATCGCGCCTCGCCGAGGGTGTCCGCCGCCTGCACGGCGAGGACCGAGCGCACGTCCGTTCCCGCCAACGCCCCGCGCAGCTCGGATGCCGTCACCGATCGCGGCAGCCGGAGGCCGTCACGGAACCAGGGGATCGACATCCGCTCGACGTCCCACAGGTGCACGTGCGCATCGACGATGGGAGTCATCGAGCGATGCCGGATGCCGCCTCGTCCAGCTCCTCCCAGAGCTCACCGGGGAGCTCGGCCTCGAGTCCGTCGGCGAAATCGTCCACCTCGTGCGCCGTGCGAGCACCGACGACGATCCCCTCCACCTCTGCGTATCGCAGCGGAAAGCGCGCCGCCGCCCAGGCGAGCGGAACACCCCACCGGCGGCACACCTCCGCGAAGGCATCCGTCTGCTCGCGGTGCCGATCGGAGGCGGCGTGATAGTCGAAGTAGGGCGAGCCCACCGGGTCGGCGAGGATCCCGGAGTTGAACACTCCAGCCCCGATGATCCCGACGCCGCGCTCACGGGCGAGCGGCAGCAGCTGCTCCTCGGCTGACCGATCGAGGAGGGTCAACCGGCCCGCGGGCATGACGACATCGACCTCCGCTTCCGCGACGAAGCGCACCAGCGGAGCGGTGCGGACCATACCGATTCCGATCGCGCGCACGACGCCCTGGTCCCGCAGATCGTGAAGAACGGGCATCACCTCGGCGAGTGCGAGATCGACGTCCTCCGGATCATGCAGGTGCAGCAGATCGATCCGATCGGTGCGCAGGCGACGCAGACTGCCCTCGAGGCTCCTCAGGACTCCGTCGCGGGTGAGGTCGCCTGTGGTGTCGACGCCGATGCCGCCGGTCTCCACGGTCGCCCCGTCGGCGGCGACGATCCTCCGCCCGATCTTGGTCGCGATGACGACGTCGTCGCGCGGCACCCCGGCGAGAGCGGCGCCCAGGCGTCGCTCGCTCTCCCCCGCCCCGTAGTGCGGGGCGGTGTCGAAGAAGCGGATGCCGCGCTCGAGGGCGCGCGCGATGGTCGCCGTCGCGGCGTCATCGGGGACGGGTGTGTAGAGGTTCCCGATGGGCGCGCACCCCAACCCCGCCAGCAGCGAACCCGATCGGCCGCTCGCCGGCCTCAGGCTCGGGCGGAGAGCCACGACTCGTACTCCTGCCGAGCGTCGGGCGACAGCGGGTAGTAGTCGCTCAGGACCGCTCCCTCCTCCAGCCGCTGCCTGCTGAAGACCTCCCACTGCTCGTGATCCTGCGCCGCATCGACGACGTCATGAGCCAGCCGCTGCGGAACGATGACGGGGCCGTCGTCGTCTGCCACGACGAGGTCACCGGGCATGCAGAGGGTACCGCCGACGGCGACGGGCACATCGTACGCCCACGGGAAGAGCTCGGATTGCGAGGCGTAGTGCGGCGTGGTGCCTGTGGACCAGACGGGGATGCCGAGGTCGCGGATGCGACCGGCATCGCGGATGCGTCCGTCGACGACGATGCCCGCCCCGCCCTTGCGGGCGAAGTAGCTGGCGAGTATGTCTCCGATGCAGCCGGAGAATCGGCTGCCGTAGGCCTGGATGACGAGCACGTCTCCGGGTTGCACCGTCTCGAGCAGCTCCCACAGCGCCGTGTGACGTTCGACGTACTCCTGCCCGAGCCCGGAGGCCATGTCCTCCCGCTGCGGCATGAACTGCAGGGTGAGGGCGGAGCCGACGACGCGCTGTCCCGGTGAGAGCGCCTGCGGTCCGTCGACGAACGAGCGGGTGATCCCCATCCCGTGCAGCTTGGCGCACGCCGTCGCCGACGACACCGTCCCCATTCTCGCGATCGACTCGACGTCGGCGCGTTCGAATCGTCCGCCGCGCACGGGAAGGTCGAAGTCTGGTCGAGCGAGCTCGATCGGGGAATCGGACATGGGTGGAGCTCCTTGTGCTCTGGATGGCGTACTGCCGGCGATGTCGTCGGTCATGAGGTTGCCCTGCCGGGGCGCTTGTGGGTGGGACGATCGGATGCCGCCACCGTGGTGAGCGTGAGCCGTGCACCGTGGGCGGGAGGCAGCACGACGACGACGTCCGGGACGTCGAGGTCGCGGTGTTCGGAGAAGCGCTCACCGGGAACCGAGGCGAAGGTCGTGGACGCGCCGGGATGCACGCCCCCGCGTTCGCCCTCGCTCGTGACGCCGCTGATCCGCTTCTCGCCGAATCTCGACGGCCGAACCCGTACGCGGCGCGTTCGGGTGTGGGAGGTGTTGACGAGTTCGAGCTCGATCTCGGCTCCGTCGAGTCGGTGCACGAGGGCCGCGACATCCGGCGGCAGACCGGGTCGGGCCGCATCGACATCCTCATAGGCGACGGCCATGAACGGGAGTCCGCCGTTGTAGAGGATCTGCGGCGTCCCGCTGATCAGCTGACCGAGCACCTCGGTGACGACCGGGTTCACGCGCTGCCAGAAATGGAGGTGATCGCCGTCGGGATCGAGTTCGTCCGAGTCCATGATCGCGACGCGGCGCGCGATCTGACCGAGCGCCATCGACAGTGCCTGCTCGGGGTAGTCGGGGAGCCTGCCGGCGAGGAACTCGAGCCACGGCGCCTCATGTCCCGCCTCCAGCTTGTCCCGGAACGGCATCACCGGGTGCTCCGTGCGCGGGTAGCCGTCGATGACGCGGATGAGCCTCTCGAGGTCGGCGGCGTCTCTCGACCACCACCACAACCACGTCGGGAGGTCGAGGGAGAGCGGGCCGTAGTCGAACCAGCCGTCGCGGCCGTAGCGGTAGGGGACGAGAGTCATCGGCTCTGACGCGGCCGAGCCGAGTTTCGCGAGCCAGCTGCCGCGCATGCTGAAGGGCGTCTCGGCGACGGATGCCGTGATCGAGTGGTCGAGCACGGTGTCGAGCGCTGTGCGGGCGAGGTCGAGATATCGGTCGTCGCCGGTGACGAACGACGCGTTGATGCCGCCGATGAGGGCGACCATCCCGACCGAATGCAGACCGTGCGGCCATCCCCAGCCGTAGTGACCGCCGTACCAGCGACCGTCGTGGCGCCCTCCGGTGATCCCCTCCGGCGACACGTTGTCGGGGATGAGCCCGCCGTGATCCGCGGCCCGTCCGATCCAGCCGTCCACGTATCGCTGCACCCAGGACGCGGCCGCCGGGTCTCCGTCGTAGAGCCACCGGTTGACGACCAGGCTCGTCGATGCGAGATTCACGGGGACATCGCCGATCGCGAGCTCCTGCATCGCACGCCCCATGGTCTCGGCGTTGGCGGGACTCGCGAGATCGTCCCACGTGCGGATCCCGTCGAGGTGCTCGAGCGGCAGCCCGTACGGTCGCATCTCGGGCTGGCTCGCCGAGTACGCCTGCCATTGCCTGCCGAGCCCGGTGAGTGCGCCGAGTGCTCCGTTGTGGGGAGCCCGGATGATGTTCGCGGTCGGGTCGTAGTTGCCGTGCGCGGCATCCGTGTAGAGCTCCGCGAATCGCCGGGCTCGATCCGCGAATCGCACGTCGTCGGGGTCGGCAGCGCACAGCGCGTAGAAGAACAGCAGCGACTCCCCCTGATGGAACCAGTCGTATCCGTTCTCGAACTCCTCCGTGAGCATGCCTGCCTCGGTGAGCTGCGCGGTCACGCCCTCCCAGTGCCGCTTCGCGGCGATGAGGATGTCGTCGCTGCCGCCGAGCGCATGGAAGGTCGGCCAGTTGAAGAACGGCTCGTAGAAGTCGTCCACACCGTCTCGACTGTCGAACGAGCCCGACCAGTTCAGCCGGCCGTCACCGCCCGTGTACCTGTCGGAGAAGCTCCTCCAGGCGACCTCGATCTCGTCGAAGACGCGGCGCTGGAGGACGGCCCAGGCCGGGATGGCACGGAGCGGCGTCGAGGGGATGTCGATCGTCACGGGGTCAGCCCTTCGTCGCGCCGGCGACGAGGCCGCCGATGATGTGGCGCTGCATGACGATGAAGAACAGGACCGCGGGCGCGACAGCGAGTAGAAGGGTCGGGAAGACCGTCGTGTAGCTCGTCGAGAACTCGCCCACCGCGGCGTAGACCCCGGTGGTGACCGTGTAGATGCCGGAGCTCGGTCCCAGGATGATCTGGGGACTGGCGAAGTCGTTCCACACGCTGATCGAGTTGAGCACGACGACCGTTGCCACCACCGGCTTCATGATCGGGAAGATGCACGACCAGAAGGCCCGGATGCGACCCGCTCCGTCGAGGGAGGCGGCCTCGTCGATGTCCCTCGGCACGGTGCGGAGATAGGCCGCGAAGAGGAAGATCGTCACGGGCAGCGTCGCCGCCGTCTCGAAGAGGAGGAACCCCGGGATCGTGTTGATCAGTCCGAGCAGTCGGAGCACGAAGACGACCGGGATGAGCGTCACCTGCCCGGGGATGAACAGCCCCGAGACGAAGACCAGGAGCAGCCCCAGATGCCATCGGGAGCGACCTCTCGCGATCACGTAGGCGACGGGGGCGGCGAGCGCGATGCCGAAGACGTTGACCAGCACCACGAAGAGCAGCGTGATGCCGTAGGCGCCGATGACGTTGAACTTCTCGCTCGTTATCGCCTCGGCGAGGTACTCGAGAGTGAAGATGCTCGGATCGATCGCGAGAGGCGAGCGGATGATCGCCTCCTGCGGCTTGAACGCGCTGATGATCATGATGTACAGCGGCACGAGCATCACGAGCGCTCCCGAGCCGAGCAGCACCCATTTGAGGGTGGCGCCCACACGAGCGAGTGGACCGCGGGATCGGATCCGACGGGGACGGCGTCGACGCGGTCCCTCCAGCGGCTCGATCTCCTCGATGATGCCAGCGGATACCGTCATGATCGTCCTCGTCTGCGTGGTGGTCATCATCAGTCCGTCACCTTCTTCTCGGAGCCGCGCCTGGCGAGCGTCACGGCCAGACCGAGGACCGCGGTGACGACGAGGAGGATCACCGACTGGGCTGCGCCGAACCCGAGCTCGGCCTGGGCGAACGAGTCCTTCAGCACCTGGTAGACGATCGTCTGCGTCGATCCGGCTGGACCGCCGTCGGTCAGCGCGAGCACGATGTCGTAGACCTTGAGCAGGCCGACGAGCGTCAGGACGAGGTTGACGGTGACGACCGGAGCGATGAGCGGGATGGTGACGTGCCGGAACTGCTGCCAGCGGGACGCGCCGTCCACCGTCGCCGCCTCGTAGAACTCCGCGGGGACGGACTTGATGCCGGCGATGTAGAGGATCATGTTGAAGCCGAAGTGCGACCACACCACCGTGAAGATGACGCTCGCCTTGGCCCATCCCGTGTCGGTGAGGAACGGCAGCGCCGAGATCCCCAGCTGCTCGAGCAGCCCGTTGGTCGCGCCCTGGGGCGCGAGTATCGCCGACCAGAGGAAGCCGATGATGAGCGCGCTGATGATGTACGGGTAGAAGAAGATCGTCCGCATCACGGTGTTGGCACGGCCGGGTCCGGCGATCAGAGCGCCGACCGCGAGCCCGGCGACGTTGCAGAGCACCGTGCCGATGAGGGCGATGGTCGCCGTGAAGATCGCGGCATCCACCGTTCGCGGATTGCGGAAGGCGGAGAGGTAGTTCTCCACCCCGACGAACGTGAAGTTGAGGCTGTAGCCGTTCCAGTCGGTGAAGCTGAGCACGACGGCGAGGATCATCGGGATGATGAACATCGCGATGAACACCAGCAGTGCGGGGCCGCCCATGATGATGCCGGGCAGCCGGTGGCGCCAGACCTGCGCGGCGCTCCGCGACGCGCGAGCCGCAGTCGGGCGGAATGTGGCACTCACTGCCATCAGGGACCTCCGTCGTCGAGGGGGGGACCGGGGGTGCTGCAGCACCCCCGGAGTGGATTGCTAGCGGTTGGCGTCGAACCAGGCGTCCATGGCGGTGAGCACATCCGCAGCCGGCACACCGCCCAGCAGAGCCTGCGTCTGAGCGTTGATCTCGGTCGAGTACCCGCCGGGCAGAACGCGCTCGCCGTAGCCTTCACCGGTCGGGGTGTAGTCGGCGGCAGGCGTGTCCGCGACGATCGCGAAGAGCTCCTCGCCCAGCGCGGTCATGTCGTACTCGTAGCCGTCGCGGAAGTTGCCGTCGACCACGAGCTGATCCATGACCGCGGTCTCATCCGTGGTGAGGTACTCGATCAGCTTCGCCGCGGCGTCCTGATGCTCCGATGACTTCATGATGAGGTACGGGCTCGCGATGTTGGCACCCATCGCGGGGTTGTCCACGCCCGCGACGGCGGGTGCGCGGAAGACGCCGATCTCGGGAGCGTCCTCGGTCTTGGCCTCGGTGCCCGCGAACCAGCTGCCCATCGGGTAGATCGCGCTGCTGCCCGCGAGGAAGGCCTGTTCCGCATCGGGATACTTGACCCCGAGCGCATCCTGGGGGATGTAGCCGGCCTTCACCCAGTCGGCATACTGCTCGACGGCATCCGCGTACGTGTCGCTGAAGGTGAGCTCACCGCCGTCCATCTCGGCGAACCAGTCCGGGTGCTCCGCGATGATCGAGGGAAGCCCGATCGCCTGGAGCAGGTGGCTGGACATCCAATCGCCGCCGGTCTGGAGGGGAACCCACCCCGCTGCGGACAGCTTGCCCAGTGCGGTGTCGAGCTCCTCGAGGGTGGTCGGGACCTCGGCGATGCCGGCTTCTTCGAACGCGGCCTTGTTGTAGAACATGAGGCTCTGCAACTGGACGCCGATGCCGGCCATATAATAGGCGCCGTCGATCGAGTACTGGTCGGCGAGAGGGCCTTCCGACGCCCATTCGTACTTCGAGAGGTCGACGAGCTCCGGGGCGAGCTCGAGCGACGGAGGGATGCTCTGCACGATGTCTGGCACGTCGCCGGACGCCAGCAGTCGCGGCACCGCCGCTGTGACTCCCTCGGCACCGGGGTTCTGGATGACGACGTCGATGTCGGGGTTGGCCTCTTCGAAGGGGGCGACGAGATCGTTCCACCACTCCTCGGTGAGATTGGGGGTCACGTTCACGAGCATGCGGATCTCGGTCGCGCTCCCGTCGCCCTGACCTCCGCCCGTGGCACACCCGGCGAGGGCGGCCGTGGTCGCGGTGAGGGCAGCGGCAAGCGCGAGTTTCCGTCGTCTGAGCATCGTCGATCCTTTCAAGAACACATCGTTGTGGAAGAACAGTCATAACATACAGTAATCGATAATCGTTTGTCACCTCGAAGAAGACAGGTCATGGTTCACAGCCTCGAATACTCCCATCCCGCAGAGACCTTCGACGAGGCCCTGCCGCTCGGCAACGGCCGCCTCGGCGCGATGTGCTCAGGCGACCTCCTTTCCCCTCGCCTGCAGATCAATGACGACACCGCGTGGTCAGGCGGACCGGGCTCCGAACTGCTCGCACCGGTCGCGGCCGATATCGCGTCCGAAGCGCTCCGTCGCGCGAGAACCGCGGTCTCCGAACAGCGATACGCCGATGCCGAGCACGCACTGCGCGCGCTCCAGCATCGCCACAGCCAGGCCTACCTCCCGTTCGCCGACGTGGAGATCCGCGTCGATCCGCCTCCCCACGCATCGACCGACACGGTCGACCATTACCATCGAGAACTGCACCTGCCGACGGCGACTCACACGGCGTCCGGGCGCGTCCGCGGCGTCGACCTCACCCACGTCACACGGGTGAGCGCGCCGGACGGCGTCCTGATCCACGACATCACGGCGAGCGAACCGGTCGACATACGCGTCCGCATGACCAGCGCGCTCAGAGTCCTCGCGAACCGGCGCGGAACGGGAGTCCTCGAGATGCTGCTCCGCATGCCGGTCGACGTCTTCCCACCCCACACGGATGCCGACCGGCCGGTCCGCTACTCCGATGACGTCAGCGAGTCTCTGCAGGGCGCCGCGGTGATCGCCGTGGAGCACGACGGCGTCACGGATGAGTCGATCACAGAGGCGATCGGGGTGCGATCTGCGACGAGACTGACTCTCGTCCTCGCCACCGCGACGACCTACGCCGACGACGGCCGCGCCCTGCGCGGCGATGCCGAGTCGGCGTCGCGCGAGGCGGGTCGCCGGGTCCGCTCCGCACGGGACCGCGGGCTCGATCTCGTGCGGGCCGATCAGGTGGCGGATCACGCCGCGCTCTACGAGAGGACCGTGCTCCACCTCGGCTCCGGGGCCACCGCGGGCGACACCGGGAGGCGCCTGGAGAACCTCGACGTCGGAGGTGTGCGACTGGAACGCGATCCCGCGCTCGCTGCCCTGCTCTTCAACTACGGTCGGTACCTGCTCATCTGCTCGTCGCGGCCCGGCACGCTCCCCGCCAATCTCCAGGGCATCTGGAACGACAGCATCCGTCCGCCGTGGAGCTGCAACTACACGCTCAACATCAACCTGCAGATGAACTACTGGGCGGCGGATGCCGTCAACCTGGCCGAGACGGCCGAGCCTCTCGATCGCCTCATCGGACGGCTCGCGGAACGGGGCACGGAGACCGCTCGCCGACTGTACGGCACCGACGGGTGGGTGGCGCATCACAACACCGACGCCTGGGCGTACACGCAGATGATCGGGCACGGCACGCACGATGCCAAGTCGGCGTTCTGGCCCATGGGCGGCCTCTGGCTCGCCCGCCGCTTCATCGATCACGCCTCCTACGGCGATTCCCGCGCGGTGCTCGAGCGACGATTCGGCATCCTGGCGTCCGCGGCACGGTTCGCGCTCGCCATTCTCCGGGCGGCGCCGGACGGACAGCTCGGGACGTCCCCCTCGACGTCCCCCGAGAACGACTTCGTGACCGCTGAGGGTGTGGGTGCCGTCGCGGCATCCGCGGCTCTGGATCTGGACCTGGTGCGCGACCATCTCCGCGCTCTGATCGACGCAGGGCGCGTTCTCGGACGCGCGGACGACGAGGTGGTGCTCGCCGCGATCGACGCCCTCCCCCGCATCCCGGGACCGCGCATCTCGAGCTCCGGCAGCATCGCCGAGTGGGCCGGCGATCTCACGCCGACCGACCCGCATCATCGTCACCTGTCCCCGCTCTACTTCCTCTATCCGGGCCCGGGCTCGAGCGATGCTGCACTCCTCGCCGCGGCCAGTCGATTCCTCGACGAGCGAGGCGACGAATCCACCGGGTGGTCTCTGGCGTGGAAGCTCGCGTTGCGAGCGCGGCTGCGGCAGACGGAGCAGATCGATCGACTGCTGCAGCTGATGTTCCGCGACATGTCGGTCGATCGCGGAACATGGGTGGGCGGCCTCTACCCCAACCTCTTCTCGGCGCATCCGCCGTTCCAGATCGACGGCAACCTCGGCTACCTCGCCGCGGTCGTGGAGATGCTTGTGCAGTCCCACGAGGGCGCGCTCGATCTGCTCCCGGCAGTCCCCCGCTCGTTCGGGCCGGGGCGGGTCACAGGGCTGATCGCGAGACCGGGGATCTCCATCGACATGGAGTGGACTTTCGATGCGTCGGGGACGGCGCAGCTCATCGCTGCCGAACTGGAGTGCCGTGCGACGGACGCGCTCGGGCCGCGCATCGTGCTGGCACCCGGCATCACGACCGAGGTCGTCTTCAGACGCATCGGAGATCGGGTGCGACTCGGAGGAGGGATCGTCTGAACGATCCAGGTGCGGAGACGAGGGGATTTGAACCCCTGGTCCCCGTGAGGGGACTCCACCTTAGCAGGGTGGTGCTCCCTCCATGGCTGGCTTCTCGCCCGTCTGCGCGCTTGGCCCCGGATCGCCTTGGGCACCGCATGACAATGCGGATCTACAACCGTTCAACATTGGCTCTCGTGGTTCTCGCCACACTCGCATTGCGCTCTGAGATCGCTGTGCTCGGGACACTCCGGACACTTCCCGGACACTCGTCGAGGCCCAGCATCACACGCGCACCGTCGCGGAGCGGCTCTTCGGGGCCATGTCCCGAAGAGAGCTCACGATCGTCGATGCCACGCTCGAACATCCGATATGCAACGCTACAGCTACTCCGCCCTCAGTTCTGTCGGCGCGTGATCTCAGCCATCGCCGACCAGTCCAGCTGCGAAAGTTCGCCGTCCTCAAGAGTCTGCTCGAAAATGTCGGCGAGGACATCCGCCGTAGGAAGGGCAGCCCGATATTCCTGTGCGGCAGACTGCGCCAGAGTGAGATCTTTGAGACCCAGCGCAGCGGAGAATCCGACTGGCCTGTAGCCGCGCTCGGCGATCATCTTGCCGTATCCGGTGTACGCAGTGCCCGTGTAGGCTGCGTCGGTCAGGATCTCGACGAAGACTGAACCGTCCACACCGCCCCGCTCGACGAGGTTGACGGATTCGGCCAGGGCCTGCAAGGTATGGATGAGGTTGTAGTTGACCCCGATCTTGACAAGATTCGCTCGCTCGGGTTCCTCTCCGAGCCGCCAGGTCCGCTTCCCAAGCACAGAAAGGAATTCCTCGGCGCGATTCAGGGCGTCCGACGGCCCAGCCGCGACGATGTTCAGCCCGCCGCTCGCAGCGAGGTGGGGGCGTCCGAGTACAGGGGCAGCGACGTACGCCACGCCGGCCTCGCGGTGCCGCACGACCAGCTCCCGCACGGTGGCGAGGCTCAACGTGGACATGTTGACGTGCACCGCACCGGACGCAGACCGAAGCGCATCGGGAGTGAAGACGGCACTGGCCGCGGCGTCGTTGGCGAGCATGGAGATGGCCACACCCGCACGGAGGGCTTCCGCCGGATATTCCACCGATCGAGCGCCGGCCGCGACTAGCGGCTCTGCCGCTGCACTCGACCTGTTCCAGACGAGCACGGTGTGGCCAGCATCGATGAGGCGGCCCGCCATCGCCGCCCCCATCGTGCCGAGACCGATGAATCCTACGGTAGTCATTAGTTCATCCGTTCGTTGTTCGAGTGTGATCTGGACTGAGAGGGCGCGTGGAGCGGCGCTCGATGAACTCAGGGGCGAGTATGAGTCGGGATTGTGCAGGTCTCACCCCTTCCAGGAGATCGAAAGCGAGGCGAGCGCTTCGTCGCCCGAGTTCGAAACCGGGAAGACGCACTGTCGTCAGCGGCGGATCGATGTGATCGATGAGCGGTGCATCATTGAATCCGACCACGGAGATGTCTTCGGGACACCGCAGGTCGATTGCGCGGATCGCGTCGATCACCCCGACTGCCATCAGGTCGTTATGCGCGAAGATGGCTGTCGGTCGCTCTTCCGGGCGCCTTTGCAGAAGCGCATGCGCGAGCCGTCGCCCCTCGTCGACGGTGCTTTCCGTGGCGCGCACGCCGGTCGAGACGTCGACGACATCGGGATGTTCTTCAACGGCAGCGGTGAAACCCCGCTCCCGGTCGATGAACGACGAGATCTGCGACGTTCCGGGAATCTGCGCGAGACGGCGGTGGCCCAACGCGATCAGATGCTCCGCCGCGAGGCGAGCACCCGCGAAGTCATCCGGAAGCGCTTCCAGGTGGTGGGTGGGGCTGTCGGGCTCGGCAGCGCCGAACCCTCGCACAGCGAGAACGACGGGCACCTGACGCTCGAGGTCGGCGACGAAGTCCCCATCATCAATCTGGGCAGCGCTCAAGATGATGCAGTCCACCTGATTGCGGAGCAGCCGGGTCACGACGCTGCGCAGCGTCTCCGGGTCGTCATGAGTCTCGACGACGAGCGGGGTGTAGGTGCCCCCGCGCGACTCGAACTCGATCCCGCGTAACAGCGAGACCACGAATGAGTTTCCCAGATCTGCGACGACGACGCCGACCGTTCCCGTGCGCCCCGTACGCAGACTCTGCGCAACCGCGTTCGTCCTATAACCGAGCTTTTCGGCGATAGCGCGAACCCGCTCCTTCGTCGCCTCGCTCACGAGGTGCGACTGATCGACGCTCAGCGCACGAGATGCTGTCGCGACGTGGACTCCAGCCTCATGTGCGACGTCTTTCAGATTGGGAGTGCGCGAATCTGCCATGCTCGCACTGTAACGTCGATTCATGTGCTCGTTGGGGACCGACGCCGCGGCGCCGCTGGGGCGATCGACCCCGACTGGGGTGCAGATCCCCCCTCCGCGTACGTCGCGACGCATCGGAGCTGCTGGTCTTCTCTGCTTCTCATGTCAGTAGGGGTTGGCGACCATGAGCTCGTCGGCCGGATACTTCGTGAGAATGACTGGACCGTCCTCGGTCACCACGACCTCTTCCTCGATTCGCGCAGCGGAATAGCCGTCGCTTGCCGGGCAATAGGTCTCGACCGCGAACACCATGCCGGTCTTGATCTCGACTGGTTCGCGATAACTGTTCAGCCGCGAGATCACCGGGCGTTCGTGGAGGCCGAGTCCAAGTCCATGGCAGAACTGCAGACCGAACGCCGAGAGCTCGTCGTCGAATCCCAAGGACTCCGCCGTCGGGAACAACGAAGCAATCTCGTCTGAGCCCACCCCTGGTTTGATCGCTGCGATCGCGTTGTCCATCCACTCTCTGGCACGCGAGTAGGCCGCCTTCTGAGGCCCCGTTGCGCGACCGACACTAAACGTGCGGTAGTAGCACGTCCGGTAGCCGTTGAACGAGTGGATGATGTCGAAGAACGCCTGATCTCCGGGACGGATGATCCGGTCGGTGAAGTTGTGCGGATGCGGGTTGCAGCGCTCTCCCGAGATGGCGTTGATCGCCTCCACCTGATCGGAACCATACTCATAGAGCTTCTTTGCAGCCAGGGCGACTATGTCACTCTCGCGCACGCCGGGCTTCAGCGCCTCGACGATATCGGTGTAGACGCCGTCGACCATCGCCGCCGCCTGATTCAGGAGCATAATCTCATCCGCGCTCTTGATCTCGCGGGCGTCCAACATGTGCTGCTGGGCGTCGACCACTGTGAGTCCCTGTCGCTGCATCTCGAACAGGAATGGCGGCTCGACGATGTCGACCCCGACAGGAGCGTTGTGCAGTCCGAGGTCCTTGAGTATCCCCTTGATCTCGGTCACCGCATCGACCATGAGACCCGCGGTGGGAGCCACCGCTCCACGGAATCCAAGAAAGCCGGGGTGATTGTGCTCCTGCTTCAGCCACGGCGAGTAGAGCTGATGGTGCTTCACGGCAGAACCGAAGTCCCACAGGTGCGGCTCGCCCCCGCGCGTGAGCAGGGCGTACCGGATCATCTTGTCCCCCAGCGCGCCCCCCACCCATGACGAAGTGGTGTAGCGGATGTTGTAGAAGTCGAACAACAGGAAGGCCCCGCATTCGCTCGCCTCGAGGGCTGCTTGGGCACGCTGAAGTCGATAGTCGCGCAGACGGGAGAAGTCGACTCGCATCTCGTAGTCGACTCCCATGTGTCCGGGCGTCAGAAGCGGTCGGGGGGTGTTGGCGGCCTCAGCCATCGGTGACGGCCTCTCTGTTGGGACGGTGGTCGAGATCGACGTTACCGCAAATTCAATCGATTGCATTAAGTCGGAGTCTGATCTCTAAGGGGATCGCAGCCGTTTCCCCACCACGATGGCGAGGAGGCCATCGGAGGGCACAAGACGAGCCCCGAATGGGCGGTGAAGATTCCGCCCAGATTCAGAGCGCCGACAGCGCCGGACGAGTGGGTGGCCGCTCACACCGAGAGGCCACCCACTCTCTCCGTCCTATCGGGCGGCGGCGATGCCGTCGATCTCGATCGTGGCGCCGTTGTAGAGGGAATGCACGCCGATGACGGTGCTCGCGGACGGCGTCGTCGTCTTGATGATCCCGTTGCGCGTTTCGCGCCACGTGAATAGCTTCTCCTGGTCGAGCTCCGTGATGTAGACGTTCACGCGCACCAGGTCGTCGTACGTGACGCCGGCAGCGTGCAGGGCACGCTCGAACTCGCCGTAGGTGAGCTCGATCGCGCGCTTGAAGTCGGTGGGGACCGAGCCATCCTCTTCGAATCCGACCTGCCCCGAGATGAAGACGAGCTCGCCCGCGGTGACTCGGGTGCTGTCCGAGATACCGGGAACCACGGGAGCCGGGATGCGAGAGATGCGTTCGTTGGTCATGGTGACTACTCCTTGTTGTATGCGGTTGATTGATCGGGTCTTACTCGTCTCGTCCGTAGACGACGCAGAACGGAACGGACGATGTGGGAAGCGTCGATCGATCCGAGAGCGTGTGCCAACGCCGGTTGTGGTACACAAGCGGCACCGGCTCCTGGTCCACGTCGTCACCGTGCTGCTTGGATTCGATCGCCTCGACGACGATCAGAGTCGATCCGTTCGCGTCTACGCGCTGGACGACTCTGCCGCGCAGCCAGTGCGCACCCGGGTAATAGGGTTCGCCGGAGGGGAGCCGACTCCATTCGATGTCCGGGCCGAATCGGTCGACTCCGCGCTGCGCCCCCAGCTTGGCCAGCGCCACCTGGTCGGCGGCGAGCATGTGCACCACGACCGTCTCCGCTTTGAGGATGGTCGGCGTGCTCGACGAAAGGGCGGAAGCCGAGAAGACGAGAGTCGGCGGGTCGATCGACACGGATGCGACAGAGCTGACGGTCATCGCGACCGGGCCGTCTCCGGCATCGGCGGTGACGATCGCGACGCCCGCCGGGTGCGACCGAAAGGCGAAGCGGAAATCATCGGCGGAAATAGCGGAATGCGTATCAGTCATGGTCATCTTCTCACCGTTCAGTTGGTTGGGTTCGGAATCGGGGTCGACACTCGGGACTCACACAACAGGCAGGACGAAGCGGGCATCGCTTTCACGGCCCACCATCACCCGCCCGAGAGCCTCATAGCCGCTCGCCGAGAGGGTGTGCCCGTGTCGGGCTGCTGCTGCCTGGTCGCGCCAGATCCGCTGGAGCGTCGACGAATCGGCGAACCCGGCGGAACCGTGCGCCGTCACCAAATCGCCGATGAGCTGAGTGATCGTGTCGATGATCCAGCCGACCTTCGCGCGCAGCGCGATCCGGTCGGCATACGGTGCGTAGTCGCCCCGCTCTGCCGTGAGGTAGATCTCGTCGGCGACCTGCTCGGCCAGCGCCTCGGCCGCGGCGAGCTGCACGGCAGACTTCGCGAGCGCGTACTGGAAGATCGTCGAATCCGCCTGACGGTCATATCCCGTGAAGGCGATCGACTTGGTCTCTGCCGCCGCGACCACGAAGTCCAACGCCGCGCGCCCCATCCCGAGATGGGGTCCCACCAGATTCATGAAGAGAGAAGGCACGAACATCGTGCGGTACGACGTCCCCCGGTTGCTGCCGGTGTATTCACCCTCTATCGCCGCGGTCAGCCGGAAGATGCGGTGACTCGGCACGAAGACATCGGTCGCGAGCTGAGTTACGCTCGCCGTCGACTTCATTCCGGCGACGAACCAGTCGTCTTCGAAAGTGAGGTTCTCGCGGGGGATCAACGCGACACCGGCGTCGATGATCTCGCCCGTACCGTCTTTGAGCGGGATACCGAGGAGCGACCAGTCCGCCTCACGGCTGCCCGTGCCGTACGTCCAACGACCAGTGATGCGGTATCCCCCGTCGACGGCGACAGCCCTCTGACGTGGTGGCCAGAACGATGGAGACGAGAGCGCCCACCTTTCCTCGCTCGCCCCAGGCGTCTTCCTGGGCCTGATCGCTCATGAGGCTCAGCACCCAGGCGCCGGTGTTGTAGATGCCGGCCATCCAGGCGAGGCTGCCGTCGCCGGCGCCGATCGCACTGGTCACGGCCTGCACGTCGCGGGAGTTGGCCGCGAGCCCGCCGAACTTCTCCGGCGCCGACACGTTGAAGGCACCTGTGGCCTGAACTGCCTTGAAGACGCGCTCCGGAACACGCCGGGAGAGATCTCCTTCGCGTCCCCCTTCCGCGAGCTCGGGGCGAAGCATCGTGAGCTGATCGATGATCTCGGTGATCGATGGTCGAACAAGCGTGTCAAACATAGGTGTTCCTCCTCGGGGCGTCTGATCGTTCGAAGCGAAAGGATGATTGCAAACGATTGCTTGCGTCTGATGCTAGGTCGAGATTGTTGCCGCGATGTTTCCAGGTCGTGATAAGTCGGATTCGCCTGCGTCGTGTGCGCGGAGGCGTCACCTTCCGCGAGTCAGGCATCAAAGACCTCGGGATGTCGAACCAGTTCAAGTCGACTGCGGCGGATATGCCGACGGAGCACCTGCTCGGCCTCTTCGGCGTCTCGACGACGAAGAGCCGTGACGAGGAGGTGGTGATCATGATGAACGGCATCATCGCCCTCACGATAGAAGAGACGCGTTGCGGCTCGACGGTAGTGCTGCGTGCGATTCCACAGACGGAAGACCGTCTCAGCGAGAACAGTGGTCTGCACCGCCTGAAGGCTCGAGTGATGGAACTCGCGGTCTAGGAGCAGGAAACGCTCGACGTCGGAGGTGCTCTCCATCGCGTCAGCGAGGGCGCTCATGTCGTCGATCACAGATTCCGGCAGCACAGACACGTTCAGACCGAGGAGAAGCGGCTCCAGACATTCCCTCATGCGATACATCTCTTCGCAGTCCGATGCCGTGAGCTTCGACACCCAGGCTCCGGTGTTCGCGACGATCGTCACGAGACCTTCGGCCTCAAGCATCCGCAGCGCCTCCCGCACGGGCAGGCGGCTGGCGCCGAGCTGGTCGGCAAGCTGGCCTTGGCGAATGCGCTCACCTGGCGCGTACTCGCCCAAGAGGATGGCGTCGCGCAGCGTCGCCGCGATGCGAGCGCCGGTCGCGCCATGGATGGTCGAATTGTTCACCATCGACATGACTGTCTCACCGCCCCGGGTGCGCCGGGTGCCACAACAGGCGGTCGGCTGACTGCTCGTACGCCTTACCCTGGGGGAAGCTCACGAGTTCGAACTGCAGACCCCACGGACTGATGAAGTAGACCCAGCGCTGGCCTTCGGCTGCTTGGGCACTCGACGTCGGTGAGCCCATGACTTCGACGCCTTTGTCTTTCAGGTAGCGCACCGCTTCGTCGAGGTCATCGACGTAAAACGCGATGTGATAACCGCCGAGATCGCTGTTGCGAGGATGGGGCGCCTGACCGTCGGCGGCCTCGTACAGGAACACTTCGAAGTTGGCTCCGTTGCCGAGCCGGAAGAAGCGGATCTCGCTGATGACAGTACGCGGATCCACTCCGAGATGCGTCTGCATCCAGTCGTCGTCGGACTGCTTCGAACCGAGGGTGTAGACGCGATCGCAGCCGAGGATGTCGACGAGGAAGCGCTCAGCTTCTTCCAGATCCGGGACGGTGAATCCGATGTGGTCGGTTCCGCGGATTCCCGGGATGCCAGGTCGCACGGCGTCAGCCATGGTGGACTCCTCTGTCACTGCCAAATTGGATACATCGTACCCACATTGGGAGTCTACGACGAGAAACCCGCATATGCAAACGTTTGAATTGTATCCGATACTCCGCTACCGTCGTTTCAGCGGTCTAGGTGATCGCGCGAGAGGAATGGGCGAAGATGCCGAAGAAGAAGCGACTCCAGACCGGCGCCGACTGGTTCCAGTTGACCACTACGGACGCGGACTGGAATGCAGCCGATCCCGCACTCCTGGGAACGATGCTGAGCCAACTGCATCTGATCCGGGCCTTCGAGGAGACCGTCCTCGAGATCGCCGGCGAGGGACTGGTGCACGGCCCCGCGCACTCGAGCATCGGACAGGAAGGCGGGGCGGTCGGTTCGATCGTGGGGCTCCGCTCGACGGACGGTGTCAACGGCTCTCATCGTGGTCACCATCAGTTCCTCGCCAAGGCGCTCACCCACGTCAGCGCAGGAAGGATCGACCCGACCCAGCCTGTGAGCGAAGACATCCAGACCGTCCTGCAGCGCACTCTGGCCGAGATCCTCGGCCTCGCGCAGGGATACTGCCGCGGTCGCGGTGGATCGATGCACCTCCAGTGGTTCGAAGCCGGAGCTCTCGGCACCAATGCGATCGTCGGCGGCGGCGCGCCGATGGCCACCGGCAACGCCTGGGCACAGAAGCACTCAGGAACGACAGATCTGTCGATCAACTACTTCGGCGACGGTGCCGCGCAGATCGGATCCGTCCTGGAATCCATGAATCTCGCCGCAGCGTGGAAGCTGCCGGTCTGCTTCTTCGTCGAAAACAACCTCTATGCGGTATCGACGCGTGCCGACGAGATCACCGCCGATCCCCGATTCTCGGTTCGCGGCCAGGGCTTCGGTATCCCGTCCTGGCGCGTGGACGGCATGGACCCGCTTGCGGTGCACCTGGCCACCCTTGAGGCATCCGAGCGGATGCGTTCGGGCGAAGGTCCGACCATTATCGAGGCCGAGGTGTATCGGTTCTTCCACCAGAACGGCGCCTACCCGGGTAGCGCGTTCGGGTACCGCACGAAGGAGGAAGAGGCGCACTGGGTCGCCCGCGACCCCCTGGATCTCGTGGCGCGGCACATGATCCGCCGTGGACTCATCGACGTCGCAGGCGTCGCCGCCCTCCGCGAGCGCGTGCAGCGCGCGATGACCGAGGCCTCGGCGCAGCTCCTCGAATCCGACCCGGACCGTCCAGGCAAGCGCCGTATCCGTCCGGAATTGTGGCCGGAGACGGGCTTCGTCAACGTGGGCGTCCGCGGCGACGGCAGCGAGTTGCACGGCCTCCCCGCACTTGACGAGGCCGCTCCGCTCCGACCGGTGAAGTTCATCGACGCGGTGGCTCAGGTGATGGACCGCCGTATGGAGACGGACCCGCGCATCGTCGTGATGGGCGAAGACGTGCACCGCCTCAACGGTGGGACGAACGGAGCCACGAAGGGCCTGTCGAAGAAGTACGGCGACGAACGCGTCCTCGGCACACCGATCAGTGAGAACGCGTTCGTCGGGCTTGCTGGCGGTCTCGCACTGGACGGTCGCTTTCGTCCGGTCGTCGAGTTCATGTACCCCGACTTCATGTGGGTGGCCGCAGACCAGGTCTTCAACCAGATCGGCAAGGCCCGGCACATGTTCGGCGGCGACAACGACGTGCCGCTCGTGCTGCGCACCAAGGTCGCGATGGGTTCCGGCTACGGCTCGCAGCATCTGATGGACCCCGCGGGAATCTTTGCGACCAGCCCCGGATGGCGCATCGTCGCCCCCTCCAATGCGAGGGACTACGTCGGTCTGATGAACTCGGCACTCGCACTACAGGACCCCGTGCTCGTGATCGAGCACGTCGACCTCTACAGCACCGCCGACGAGATCCCCGAGGGCGATCTCGACTACATCATCGAACCCGGCTCGGCGGCGGTCCTTCGCGAAGGTTCTGATGTCACAGTCCTCACATACCTGTCCATGGTCGCCCACTCCAAGGAGGCGATCGAGCAGACCGGGATCGATGCCGAACTCATCGACCTGCGCTGGCTCGACCGCGCATCCATCGATTGGGACACGATCGGCGAGAGCATCCGCAAGACGAATGCCGTGCTGATCGTCGAACAGGGCTCGCAGGGAACGTCTTACGGCGCGTGGCTGGCGGACGAGATCCAGCGGCGATTCTTCGACTGGCTCGACCAGCCCGTCGCCCGCGTCACCGGCGAAGAAGCATCCCCCAGCATTTCTCGCGTATTGGAGCGGGCTGCCATCGCCCGCACGGAAGAAGTGGTCGCGGGGCTCGAAGCTGTCCGCGCCGGATTCGGATCCTGATCATGGTGGAAATCATCCGTATGCCCGCGATCCTCGCCGGCGCAGAGGAAGCAGCCGTCCAGTCGTGGCTCGTCGCGCCGGGCGACACCATCGCACAGAATCAGCCGATCGCCGAGATCGAGACCGACAAGGCGAGCGTGGAGATGCTCTCGGAGGTCGCCGGAGTGGTCGGACGCCTCCTGGTGCCCCAGGGCGACAGCGTCGCAGTGGGCGATCCGATCTTCGTGATGCTCGCCCCCGGCGACGCCGAGAAGGACATCGACGGCGCTCTCGCCGCGATCGGACTGGGGGCGCCGACAACGCCCCCGCTGTCAGAGCCGGAACCGGCGAGCGCCACCCTGGCGGCTGCGCCGACGACCTCGTCGGATACGACGGCTACACACGTCGCGGAGCAGAGCGACGATGGCCAGACGCGGCGGCTCTTCGCGACCCCTATCGTTCGGCGCCTCGCCGCTCAGCACGGTGTGGCGTTGAGCGACGTTCAGGGAACTGGACCGCACGGCCGGATCGTGCGTCGCGACTTCGAGACGCACCTTGCACAGCTGACGGTGGCCCCGACCGCCACCTCGCCCGCTCCGGCACAGGAACCGTCGGGTGCGGACCCTGCTGCGGCCGCGCCGAGCAGCGCCGCAGCCTACGAGGACATCCCCCTCGATCGAATGCGCAAGGCGATCGCCCGACGACTGACCGAGAGCAAGTCCACGGTGCCGCACTTCTACCTGGTGGCCGACTGCCGCGTGGACGAACTGATGGACCTGCGCACGACGGTGAATCAGACGGCGAGCCGAAAGATCTCTGTCAACGACTTCGTCGTGAAGGCCGTCGGTGCAGCGCTCATGGAAGTCTCGCAGGCGAACGCGACGTGGAATGGCGACAGCATCCGGCAGTTCTCGTCCGCGGATGTCTCCGTCGCCGTCGCCACGGCAGGCGGACTGACCACACCGGTCCTGCGCGGCATCGAGCGCATGTCGCTCACGGAGGTGAGCGCCACGATCGCCGAGATGGCGGATCGTGCTCGCTCAGGGCGGCTCAAACAGCACGAGCTCGAGGGAGGCAGCTTCTCGGTGTCGAACCTCGGCATGTACGGCACGTCGCAGTTCAGCGCCATCCTCAACCCTCCCCAGGCGGGAATCCTCGCGGTCGGCGCCGCACGCTCCGTTCCAGCGATCGACTCCGACGGAGCGCTCTCGGTCGGGAAGGTCATGACCGTGACGCTCTCGGCCGACCACCGCGTGCTGGACGGAGCGGTCGCAGCCCAGTGGCTCGCCGCCTTCCAGCGACGCATCGAGAACCCCCTCACCATCCTGATCTGACCTGACCTGACCTGACGAAAGAAAAGCAACCATGGCAATCATGCGAAGTGTCAATCCCACCACCGGTGAGGAGCTGGCGACGTTCGAGCAGGACAGCGAGGATGTCGTCGAACAGAAGCTGGCCGCTGCCAGTGCCGCCGTGCCGCAGCTCAAGGCCGCAGGGTGGGCTCGCCGAGCCGAGCTCATGAACGCCGCTGCCGATCTGCTGGAGGCCGACCTCGAGCAGGTCGCGGCGATGATCACCGACGAGATGGGCAAGCCCATCGCACAGTCACGTGGCGAGGTGGCGAAGTCCGTCTACGCGATGCGCTACTACGCGGAGAATGCCGAAGGCTTCCTCAGCGGACGCTCGCTCGATGACCCCTCCGCCGTCGGAGCGAGCCAGGCCGGCACACGCTTCGACCCGCTCGGGGTCGTCCTTGCCGTCATGCCGTGGAACTACCCCATCTGGCAGGTCATCCGCTTCGCCGCACCCGCGCTGATGGCGGGAAACGCCGGCGTCTTGAAGCACGCATCGAACGTGCCGCAGGCAGCGGTCTATCTCGGCCGCCTCTTCACACGCGCGGGTTTCCCGGAGGGCTCATTCTCGGCCCTCCTCATCGGCGCCGGACGCGTCGAGGGCGTCATCCGCGATTCGCGTGTGTCGGCCGTCACGCTGACCGGTTCCGAGCCGGCCGGGCGATCGGTCGCGTCGATCGCGGGAGATGTGCTGAAGAAGGTCGTGCTCGAGCTCGGCGGATCAGACCCGTTCATCGTCATGCCCTCGGCTGACCTCGACGCCGCCGCAGAGATGGCGGTGAAGGCCCGCACCAGCAACAACGGCCAGGCCTGCATCAACGCGAAGCGCTTCATCGTGCACACCGATGCCTACGCGACCTTCGCCGCGAAGTTCGCCGAGAAGATGGCACAGCTGCAGATCGGCGATCCGCACGACGAGAGCACTGACATCGGGCCCCTGGCCACCGCCTCCGGTCGCAACGACATCGTCGAACTCGTCGACGATGCTCGGGAGAAGGGCGCGGACATCATCGTGGGCGGGTCCCTCGACGATGGCGCCGAAGGATGGTTCTATCCGCCGACCGTGATCGCGGGGATCACCCCCGAGATGCGCCTGTATGCGGAAGAGGCCTTCGGGCCGGTCGCGGGTCTGTACGAAGCGGCGTCGCTCGAAGACGCTCTGACGATCGCCAACGGTCTCGATTTCGGCCTGGGATCGGCATTCTGGAGCTCGGACGAAGCAGAGATCGGGCACGCGATCAAGACGATCGAGTCAGGCGCCGTCTTCGTCAACGGCATGACCATCTCGTACCCCGAGCTGCCCTTCGGAGGCATCAAGAGATCCGGTTACGGACGTGAGCTCTCGGCCGAGGGCATCCGGGAGTTCTGCAACCTCAAGACGGTGTGGGTCGCCTGAGAGCTCCTTCTCGGAAGGAACGCGTGACATTTCGGCCGATGCGTCTCAAAGCAGAAGCAGACCACAGGGGATGTCCGTGAGGAACTCGAATGCCTCGGGCTGGTGAGTGCGATCACCAGCCCGAGGCATTCGCCCTTCTAGCGGAGCGTTCGAACGGGCGCAGGGAGCAGACCTACTTCCTCAGGGCGAATCCGCCGTCCCATCCGACGATCTCCTGAGCGGCAAGGGTGATCTGGAGGAAGGCGAACGCTTCCAGCTCCCTCGCTCGCTTGAGCGATCCGATCACGGCCGCCTCGACGCCGCCGGCCGTGACGAGGTCGACTAGGGCCCGTGTCGCGTTCTCGTCATCCCCGGCGACGAGAACAGTGGTGGGGACGTCCCCGACCAGCCCCGTCGATATCGTGCCCGCGAAGTTCGTGTTGAAGGCCTTGAGCACTCGCGCGTTCGGGAGCCGCTTCTGAAGCTCCGCAGCCGCCGATGAGTCGGAGGGCACCAGCAGCTCATCGAACGTCGAGAAGTCGACCGGGTTGGTCACATCGACCACCACCTTGCCGTCGAGCTGGTCCGCGTACTGCTCCGCAAGTTCCTCCAGCGCCTCGTAGGGCACGGCGAGCACCACGATGTCGCCCAGGATCGGGTCGCCCACCTTGCCTGCTTCAGCGCCCGACTCGGCGACGACACTGCTGGCCTTCACGGCGTCTCGGCCTAGAAGCTGCACGCGAGCGCCCGCCTTTCCCGCTACCGAAGCCACCGCTGATCCGATACTGCCTGTTCCGATCACTGTCACGTTCGTCATTGTCTTCGCCTTTGGTTGAGGGGGGGGAACATCTGGTCTTCTGCCTTCGCTGCGCCGCGAGCACCGATGACATGGAGCCCTCGAGGCAGCGATGCCGTCCCGAGGGCCCCGTCACACACGATCAGAAGGGCTGAACGTTGTCTTCGATGCCGAAGAGGAACTTGCCGTAGACCTCGGCGCCGATTTCCGGGTGCACCAGAGCGTGGCGGCTGGCGGTCTCGCTATTGCGCCAGAAGCGCTGCAACGGGTTGATCTCCGCGAAGCTGAACGCACCGGCGATGCTGAGGCAGCGGTTGATCGACTTGCGCACCAGTGCCGCGGCCTGACCGTTGTCCATGCGAGTCCTGGCGCGCTCTTCCACGGTCATCGGGCGACGGTCACGGGCGGCGGAGTCGATGGCCGCAACGCTGCGGATCACGAGGAGGTAGGCCTGGTCCGCCTCGGACTGAGCCTTGGCCAGCTCGATCTGGTGCACGACCGAATCCTTCGCGTGCTGGTACACCGAGTAGGTGATCGGCTTCTCGCCGACGCGGCGGGCCAGCTCGATGGCGCCGCGCGCCATACCGAGCTGCGCGGCGCTCAGAACGATCTCCGCGACCGGCACGAAGGAGGCGTTGTAGTTGTCCTCCTCAGCCCACTCACGCGGGTACTGCTCGGTCGCAAAGTCGCCGATCGGCACGATCCGGTGCTCGGGGATGAAGACGTCATCGACGACGACGGTGTTCGAACCCGTCGCACGCATGCCTGCGACATACCAGGTGTCCTTGATGCTCGAGTCGGCCCTCGGAATGAGTACGAGCGAGTTCACGGGAAGACCATTCTCGTCCCCCCCCGTGCGCACCGGCACGATGGACCAGTCCGCGTGAAGCGAACCTGTGGAGTAGCCCCATTCGCCGGTGAGGCGAATGCCGCCCTCGACGTGCTCGATCTTCTTGGTGGAGTTCGCCTGCATGAAGGGGCCGCCTGGCGAGAGCACAGCGGCGACGGACGCGCGGGGGTTCGCTCCGAAGACGTCTTCTTGGGCCTGATCGGGGAACAGGGTGGCGAACCATGTGGACGAGTTCAGGAGTGCGGAAACCCAGCCGGTCGCACCGTCGGCCTGGCCCACCGCCGCGACGGTGTCGATGAAAGTGCGGAAGTTTCCGCCGAGACCGCCCCAGCGTCTCGGGATTGAGACATGCAGGAGTCCTGCATCCCGCATCGCCGTGATGACCTCTTCCGAGACGCGACGGTTCTCCTCGCCCTGTTGGGCGTACTCGCGGATCAGAGGCTGCAGTGCCTCCGCCTTCGCAACGATGTCCTGGTCGGGACCGGGAGCGCCGAAGAAGGCGTCCATGGTCGATGTCGCTTGTACTGAACTGCTCACTGTCGCTCTCCTTAGGTGACGCTGGCGTGGAGCCTGCGTGTGATTGCAATCGTTTGCTTCTCCTCCTGATGCTATATGCCCTCAGGTCACTTTTGTGTTTCGGTTGTGAAAACTTCCCCTCGTGCGACCTGCCCCCTACCGTCGCGCGCGACACCGACGGACTCCTGAGGATCCGGTAGCTGCATTCCCGACCACGCGCGCTCGCCAGTCGCGTTCTCCATCCCGATCAGCGCCGCAGGTTTTAACTTCCACGTAACGAATCGGACACAAGCAAACGATTGTATAGACGCATCGTTCAGTATCAACGTACATTGGCGCAACACGTCAAAGGTCGGCTCACGGTCACTCCACCCGAACGCGAAGGACTCGCCGCCCCTGTGTCACGCGTCACAAAGTTGTGCCAGCCTGTCGAGCAGCCCGCTCGAGCCCCAGATGCACTGGCCCGTCCAACGGATCGAGGAAAGCCCATGCAATCGTTCTCCAAGTCGCGTCGTCTCGCGACCGTGACCGCAACCATCATCGCCGTCGCCCTGGTCTCAACAGCCTGTTCGCCTGGTGGTTCAGGCAACTCCGCCAACGCCTCGTGCGAAGAGGAGTACACCATCGGCTTCAGTCACCCCGCAAGCGAGGCATCAGCCGTCAAGGTCGTCAAGGAGGCTGCTGCGGCGCATGCGGAAGAGCTCGGCTGCATCACGGTCCTGCTCGATAACACCAGCGGAATGAACCTCGAAACCCAGCGCTCCACACTCGAGAGCTGGGTCACCCAGAAGGTCGACGCGATCGTCGTCCTGCCCGTGGACCCCGCAGCGCTGGAGAACCTGCGGGAGAAGGCGCAATCGCAAGGCACGAAGTGGCTGACCTACGTGGCCTCCAACCCCGAAGAGGACGGAACCGTCGGATTCGACAACGAGACGGCCGGCAAAGACATGGCAGCCTACCTCGGCGAGTGGGTCGCCGAGAAGCACCCGGACGGTGACATCACGGCCGCCGTGACCACCGCAACGCCGCTTCCGTCGATCCAGCCGCGTGTGCTCCCGGCCATCAGCCTTCTCGAGTCCTCCGGCATCGATGTCGTCTCGCAGCAGGACTGCGCTGCGCAGGACTGCGGCCTGCAGCTCGCTGAGGACGCACTCCGCGCACACCCGAATCTGCGCGTGTTTATCGGCCTCAACGATGATGCAGCGCTCGGAGCGCTGCGAGCCTTCCAGAACGCCAAGGTGGATCTCGACGAGGTGTTCGTCGCCGGGTTCGACGGTGCTGAAGAGGCGCTCGTCTCACTGCGGGACAAGACCGGATACACCGCATCGTCGGCGATTCCGACGATCGAACTCGGTGCGTCGGTCGTCGACAACGCCATCGCTACGATCACCGGCGATGGGGATGCGAGCAAGCAGACGCCGATGTTCCTCGTCAACCCGTCCGACAGCGAGAAGATCGCTGAGCTGCTCAAGGCATACACCACGTTCGCCAAGTGAGAGTCGTACCGAGGAAGAGGCGAGAGGAGCGGCCGATGGTCGTCGCGCTGGAGACGAAGGGCCTGGAGAAGAGCTTCGGCTCGAACCGAGTACTGAAAGGCATCAGCCTGGAGTTTCGCTCCGGCGAGGTGACGGCGCTCCTCGGAGCGAACGGAGCAGGGAAGTCCACTTTCCTCGGATGCATAAGCGGTGCCGAAGCACCGTCATCCGGTCAGATCCTGATACACGGCGAGGAACACTCGGGGTCCAGCCCCAGGGAGTCGATCGAAGCCGGGATCGGAATGATCTACCAGCATTTCCAGCTGATCTCCTCGCTCAGCATCGCCGACAACGTCTTCCTCGGTTCCGAAGTACGCACAGTCCTGGGCGCGACCGACCGTCGCGCCCAGGAGCGCGAGACCCTGAGCCTGCTGCTGCCGCTGGGACTGACGCTGAATCCTGCCGCAACGGTCGGGAGCCTCAGCGTCGGTCAGCAGCAGGTGGTCGAGATCGTGCGTGCACTGCGACGCGACCCGAAGGTGTTGATCCTGGACGAGCCAACGGCGGCACTGAGCCACAGCGAAGTGTCGGCGTTGCTGGAGTTGGTCTCGATGCTCGCGCGCACACGGGACATCGCAGTGATCTACGTCAGCCACATCTTGTCGGAGATCGTTCACGTTGCCGATCGCGCGATCGTGTTGCGAGACGGCGTCCTATATGAGGACCGGAGACGCGGAGAGTTCGAGATCTCAGACCTCGTCGACTTCATCTCCCCGAACAAACGACTGCCGTCGGTGCGGGACACGAGGGACGCGAGCGCCGAGATCGCGCTGGGGCTCTCGTCATTCAGCGGCTCGGCCAGCGGCCCCGTCGACCTCGGCGTGCGCGAGGGGGAGATCATCGGAGTCTTCGGACTGCTGGGATCCGGGCGGACGAACCTGGTCGAGACGCTGGCAGGCGTTCGTCCCACCCACGCAGGCACGGCAAGAGTGGGCGGCACTGTGCTGAACGCCCGGACTCCGCGCGATGCGGCGGCGCGAGGGATCGTCCTGGTGCCCGCCGACCGCAAACTCCAAGCCCTGTTCCCCGACATGACGGCCGTTGACAACGTCGTGCTCCCGCATATGCGGAAACTGGGGAAGTTCGGCATTCGCTCGAGGCGTTCGGAACGAGCTGCCTTCGACACGATCGCCGATGCGCTCGCCCTGCACCCGCGTGAGCCCGATCAGGCAGGCGGCGCGTTCTCCGGGGGGAACGCGCAGAAGCTCATGATCGGACGATGGACCAACCCGGCCAGCGACGCGAAGGTGCTCCTGTTCGACGAGCCGACCCAGGGAGTGGATGTCGGCGCTCGAGAAGACATCTACGCCTTCGTCAGAGCATTCGTGTCCGAGCCCGGCCGGTGCGCGATATTCACGACCAGCGACTACGAAGAGGCAGTCAGCCTCGCCGATCGAATCGTCGTGCTGCATGAGGGCGAGGTCCAGGCGATCATCGACTCCTCTGCTAGCGAGGCAGAGCTCATGTCGCTGGCCTTCGGCGAAGACACGACACTCAGCACCCAATGAACCTTCACGCTTCACGTTTCACCAGAGGATCCCTCACATGATGTCGACGAAAACAGCACACACACCGACCGCACCGTCCACGACACCTCGCAAGAGCGTGCTGCTGCGGTTCCGCCAAGCCATGGATCTCCAGCTGGTGATCCTCGTCATTGCCACCGTCCTGCTCATGGGTGGCTTCACCGCAGCCTCTCCAATGTTCTTCACGGCGGACAATCTGCTCAACATCGCGAACCAGAATGCGTCGACGTTCATCGTCGCTGCCGCGGCCGGGATGCTTCTTATGGCGGGATACGTCGACATGTCTGTGGGGTCGGTCATGGCACTGGCCGGCGTCTGCGCCGCGTTCGCATCGATCGAGTACGGAATGATCGCCGGCATCGTGTGCGCCGTGCTGGTCGGAACGCTGGTGGGCACGCTGAACGGAGTGCTAATCGGCCAGATCGGCATGTCGCCCATCGTCGTGACGCTCGGTGTGCTCGCGGCCGCGCGCGGACTCGCGCAGTTGCTCTCTCCCGGCTCGCTCTATGGTCTGCCCGTTGACCTCATCGGAATGGGATCAGGTGTGTTCCTCGGCATACCCATCCTGGTCTGGATCGCCGGAGTGATCTGTGCGATCTTCTGGTTCGTGTCCGCGAGGATGCCCGCGGGCAAGCACACACTCGCAGTAGGAGCGAACCCGCGCGCAGCGTTCCTGACCGGCATCCCGGTCAAGTCGTTCGTCATGGTGCTGTACATCGTCGTGGGCATCAGTGTCGGAATCGCCGCGATCATGCAGGTCGCGCGACTCGGCAGCGCACCGTCCGGCACGCTCGGTCTGGGGTTCGAAGTCGCCGTCCTGACCGCTGTCCTTCTGGGAGGCGTGCCATTCACAGGTGGACGAGGCAGCGTCATCGGAGTTCTTATCGGTGTGTGGCTGATCGCAGTCCTCGGCAATGGACTCACGCTGCTGAACGTGCCGACCGAGATCTCCGGGATCGTCACGGGTGTCGTTCTCGTCCTCGCCGCTGCGAGCTCGCTGAGCGGTTTCCAGCGGCGAAGAAGGCGTCCGCGTCGAGTGCAGCTGAGCGCGCGCACCGCTGCCGTTCGCGTCTCCAAGTAAGCCCCCCACCCACCGACGGACGCGGGTCGTTCGTCATACCAGAGGAGAACCACATGAGCTCACAGGCACCAGTGGCCGCAGACGCAGGCGAGTTCCTCGCCGTCGTGAAGGACGCACCACCCCTCGACACTCAGAGCGCGGAGCAGAACCGGCTGGATCTCGAGCAGGCGATCCCGCTGACGGGAGTCGGGGCAGATGTCATGCTCGTCGAGGACACAGAGATCGCAGGAGTCAGGGTCCGTGTCCACGCATACTCCAACCAGCCCGACCAACCCTGCATCGTGTATTTCCACGGTGGCGGCTGGGTCATCGGCGATCCAGATCTCGCCGACTCCACCACCCGCGATCTCGCTCTTCATGCCCAGGCGACCGTCGTCAGCGTCGACTACCGTCGCGCACCGGAGAACCAGTTCCCTGCGGCTCACGAAGACGCTGTCGCCGTGACGAAGGCGCTGCTCTCCGGCAGCGCTGGACTGTCGATCAACCCGGATGCCGTCGCGGTCGCCGGGGACAGCGCGGGCGGCAATCTTGCGGCCGGGGTGGCGCTGGCCCTCCGGCACGCCGAGCGCCAGCCGGTTCACCAGGTGCTGATCTACCCGAACCTGGATTGGGACATGATCCGCGAGTCCGAGGCGTGGCGCACCTACGGCGAAGGGCACTTCCTCACGGCTCGTGATCTGAGGTACTTCTACGCCGCCTACGCCCCGAATGCTGACGGTTCGGATGCAGATGACCTACGTCTGAATCCGGGGAAGGCGACCGACCTCAGCGGACTCCCGAAGGCGCTCGTCCTCACCGCCGAATGCGATCCGATCCGCGACAGCGGAGAAGACTATGCGCGACGGCTGAGCGAGGCCGGTGTCGACACGACATGCGTGAGATTCCAGGGGCAGGTTCACCCGTTCTTCTACATGGGCGGAATCATCAAGGACGCCCTCGCTGCACGGCGATTCGTCGGTGCAGAGCTTCGAGCCACGTTCACTGAGGTTGCAGCCAGTACGGCAGCGAAGAATTGAGTGCCCACCGCGGCGAGGACCGCCGCTGCGGGCGAGGTCGGCGATGAGCAGTGACGGCCGGACGTTCCCCGCCTGGTTCGCGCTCTTCGGTTCCGGGATCGCCGGCGTTCTCGTCGCAGTGCAGTCGCAGTCCAACGCAGCGCTGAGCGGGGAGATCGGCGACGGGTACCTGGCGTCGGCGATCTCCTTCGGCTCGGGACTACTCGTGATGCTGGTGGTCCTGCTCTTCTCCTCGCGCGGCCGACAGGGCCTGCGGCGCGTTCACACGCAGGTGAGGGCAGGGACGCTCCCTGTCTGGGCTCTTACCGGCGGGGCATGTGGCGCATTCTTCGTTCTCGGACAGGGACTCGCTGCGTCGGCGACAGGCGTGGCGCTCTTCACTGTCGGCATCGTCGGCGGCCAGGTACTCGGCGGTCTGCTGATCGACAGGATCGGCGTCGGTCCGAGCGGCGTCGTCAGGCCGAGCGTTCAGCGGGTCGTCGGAATGATCCTCGCCGTGGGGGCCGTGGCCATCGCCGTGCTATCCGATCAGAGTTCCTTCATCGCCGTCGGCCGACAGTTCTGGTTGATACTGATCCCGGTCGTCGCGGGGATCGCCGTCGCTTGGCAGTCTGCAGTCAACGGTCTTGTGCGCGTCGCTGCCGACAGCGCCGCGTCGGCGACGACCGTGAACTTCATCATCGGAACATCCGTACTGTTCATCGCAGCCGTCGTCTCGGTCAGCATCCAGGGTTGGCCGCACCATTGGCCGAGCAATCCCGGCTACTACATCGGTGGCTTCGTCGGCACCCTCTTCATCGGCCTCGCGGCCGTCTTCGTGCGCACAGTCGGCGTGCTGTTGCTGAGCATGTCGAACGTTGCAGGGCAGCTCCTGGCCGCCGTGGCGCTCGAGTCTGCCCTCCCCCTGGCAGAGGGATCGACGCCAGGACTTCTCGCTGGAGTCGCCGTTGCTCTCTGCGCGGTCACGATCGCGGCGCTCCCCCGCCGTACCCGGTGAGGCGCCAGCTGGCGGGGAGAGCGATGCGCATGATGGCAGGGATCCTGGTCAGCTGACGATCGATCGAGTCAGGATCCCCGGGACGATTCCTCGCAGGGCCGCCTCGGCGGTGGAGAGTGAACCAGTTCGCGGTGCCCATCGCGAAGTGATTTGACCGGCGCACCGAGCCGGGCGGCCGTCTCTCGCCTTCACCCATCGAGCATCCCGCCCCGATGACTGGCGGCGTTCGGCTTATTAGCGAGCGAGATCAGACCACCGTCACGGCGGCCGTGTCGATCGATGCTCGCTGCCTCGCGCGCTGACAGTCCACGGCGGCGACATCGAAGAGGGATGCTCACGCCTCGCGTCGGGCTTCCTTCACGATGATCTTGACCTCACCTGCGACGGGGAGTCCTTGCACACGGACGGGTGACCTGGCGCGGCTCCGCTCCTCGGAGCGGAGCCGCGCGGGTCTCAGGCCTGTCCTTGCCCCCAGATCGTGTTCAGGTGCGACTGCGAGTCGCGCTCGTTCTTCAACGGACCGCCGACGGCGATGTAGCGCGGGCCTGCGATAAGCAGCTCTTCCGCCGGGAACTTGGTGATGACCTCGCACCCGGTCGCCGTGACGACGACTTCCTCTTCGATCCGTGCGGCGCCCCATCCATCGGCAGACGGCCAGTAAGTCTCGAGCGCGAAGACCATGCCCTCTTTGAGCTCTTCCGGGTGATCAAAGGACGTGAGGCGCGAGAAGATCGGCTTCTCCCAGATCGACAGCCCGACGCCGTGACCGTACTGTAGAGCAAACGCCGCTTCCTCGTCGGCGAATCCGAACTCCTGAGCTGTCGGCCACACCGCGCAGATGTCGGCTGTCGTCGCGCCCGGCCTCACGAGAGCGATCGCACGGTCCATGTACTCCCGAGCGCGCGTATACGCATCCTTCTGCTGCCTCGATGCCGATCCCACCGCGAACGTCCGGTAGTAGCAGGTGCGATACCCGTTCCAGCTGTGCAGGATGTCGAAGAACGCCGGATCACCCGGGCGGATGAGGCGATCGCTGAACACGTGAGGGTGCGGTGAGCATCGTTCTCCGGAGATCGCATTCACACCCTCGACGTACTCGGAGCCGAGGTCGTACAGGGTCTTGGCAACAAGACCGACGGCTTCGTTCTCACGCACCCCCGGCCGCAGGAAGCGATAGAGCTCCTCATACGCGGCATCCACCATCGAGGCGGCCTGCGTGAGCAACCGGATCTCGTCATGCGTCTTGATCCGTCGAGCCTCCATGAACACCTGCTGGCCGTCGACGACCGTGATCCCCTCCTTCTGCAGTGCGAAGAGGATGGGGAGCTCGATGACGTCGACGCCCAACGGCTCGTGCGCGACCCCGAACTTCTCCAGCTCGCGCTTGATCTTGCGCGCGACCTCCTCCGCGACACCCGCGTCAGGCGGGAACGCTCCGCGAAGCGTCGAGATACCCGCCCGTGCGCCCGACTCCAGACGCGGACGTTTCGTGCCCTCGTGCGGCGCATGCGGATCAGCATCCATCTCCGACGAGGTCACGTCGAGCCACGGGTTGTAGAGCGCATGGTGCTTCGCTGCCGAGCCGAAATCCCACGAGATCGGATCGGTGTTGCGGGTGAGCAGACTGAATCGGATCAGTTTGTCCATGGCCCACGTGCCGATGTGAGTCGACGTCATGTATCGGATGTTCGAGAAGTCGAACGCCAGAACAGCTCCGAGATCCGACGAAGCCAGTTCGCTCTTCAACCGGCTGAGGCGCTCGTCGCGCAGGCGGTCGAAGTCGACGCGCGCCTCCCAGTCGACACCGTTGGTGCCTGTCGTGCCCGTGCTCTTCATTGCTTTCCTCCAGGTCGGACGCGACGGCGCGCCACGATGCGGGTTGGGTGTGAGTAAACGGTCGAGGCTGTCACGGCGCCGGTCGACCGAGGGGCCGCCTGCGGCGCACTGGCACACGCAGACGACCGCCGGCGCTGCGGGCGGATCAGACGATGGGCAGGACGAAGCGCGCGTCTTCTTCCCGGCCGAAGATCACCTTTCCGAATGCCTCGTAGCCACTCGCTCCGAGCGTGTGGCCATGGCGCGATGCCGTGGCCTGGTCGCGCCAGATCCGCTGGAGCGGCGACACGTCTGCGAAACCTCCCGATCCGTGGGCGGTCATGAGGTCGTGGATCATGTTCGTGATGGTCTCGACCACCCACGCGGCCTTCGCCCGCATCTCGATGCGCTCGCTGTAAGGCGCGTAATACCCCGTCTCCGTCCCGGCGTAGATCTCGTCGGCGACCTGTGCCGCGACGAGCTCCGCGGCCGTGAGGTCGACGGTCGCCTTGGCTATCGCGGTCTGGAAGAGGACGGAGTCCGCCTGCTTCGCATAGCCGGTGTAGGCGATCGGCTTGGATTCGGCCTTCTCGATCACGAAGTCGAGAGCCGCGCGTCCCATTCCCAGGTGCGGTCCGACGAGCTTCATGAACAGCGACGGCACGAAGATCGTCTTATAGGCGGCCTCCGGGTTGTCGCCGAGATATCCGCCCTCCACGGCGGCAGTCAGCGGGAGGACCCGATATGCGGGAACGAAGACGTCCTCGGCGATCTGCATGACGCTCGCCGTCGACTTCATCCCTGCGACGAACCAGTTGTCGTCATAAGTGAGGTCAGCCGTCGGGATCAGGGCGAGGCCCGCGTCGACGACCTCTCCGGCGTCGTTCTTCAGCGGAATGCCGAGAAGCGACCACGTGGCATGCATGCTGCCGGTGCCATAGCCCCACTTGCCGGTGACACGGTATCCGCCTTCGACGGGCTCCGCTTCAGAGGTGGTTGCGAGCACGATCGAGATGAACGAGTCGAGGCCATCGCCCCAGACGTCCTGCTGTGCGCGCTCATCCATAAGGCTGAGTACCCAGGCGCCGGAATCGAGGATGCCGTCCACCCACGCCAGGCTGCCGTCACCGCGACCGATGGCTCGTGCCACAGCATGGGCTTCGCGCGTGTTGGCCGCAAGCCCGCCGAACTTCGTCGGAGCGGAGATGCTGAAGGCGCCCGTCGCAGCGACCGCCTCGAAGACCTCGCGCGAGATACGACGGTTCTGATCGGCTTCGCGTCCGCCCGCAATGAGCTGAGGGCGCAACTGGTCGATCTTCTCGACGATCGCTGCGATTTCGGGCCGAATTCCTGTCATTGCCATGGCACTCTCCTCGTGGCGGCGCGGTCGGCTGTTCCGGCCGTGTCTCGCGTGTTCAACAACAATGACGGAGCATCCCCATTGTGTCAAGTGCCACTGTACATCTGCCGTGGGGGCGCTGCAGAAGGAGCTTCTCTCCCCAGGCCCAGCGCGCCAAACCTCGTGGAGACTTTCGCGGCCTGGAAACGCCGCAGGGATCGACCATCGTCGACGTCGACGACAAGGAGAGAAGCGACGGATCGGAGGACGGCGTGCCTCTGACTCTCCTCCGGAGCACGAATCGTGCATCACACAGGACGACGTGCCATGCCGGAGAGCCGTCGGCTTCAGACGCTGGAGGGGTGGGCTTCAGACGTTCGGGGTGTCGTGTCTGCCGATGACAAACCACACCCCACGGGCAGGGACCGCCCCCCTGTTGGCCAGCAGATGCGGCCGCGACGATTCGAAATGGAGCGAATCGCCGGGCGACAGCTCGTAGGTGTCGAAATCAAGCTGGAGCGTCAGCACACCCTCCAGCATGTACCCGTACTCGATCCCAGCGTGACGCATGAGCCGCCCGTCCACCGAACTGGAGGCGCCGGGATCGTATGTGATGAGCAACGCCTCGACCGCACCGCCCTGCGACATCGCGAGCCGCTCCCATCGGACGCCGTTCTCCATCTCGATCACAGGGCCATCGCCCGCGCGCTGGACATCGGACCGCGCAACGGCCGCAGAGGAGCCTCTCGAATGGTCGGATCCCATGCCGAGCAGGTCGTCAGCCGATACCTCGAGGAGATTCGCGAGGGCATAGAGGGTGGACACGGAAGGCTGGGACTTTCCTGTCTCGACCTGCGATATGAGGCTGGGCGACACGCCGAGCGACTGCGCGACGCTACGGAGGCTCAGGCTTCGCGACTGCCGAGCTTGTCGCAGGCGCGTTCCCAGTTCATCAGCGGCCACAATATGATCTCCGTTGCCTCAATCATGCGATTCGGCAAGACTATCGTGCCAGGCTCAAAGTCCGTGCAACGCGACTACACAGAGCGATGGGTGTCAGATCGCGGCGATCGCGTCGATCTCGATCACCGCATCGTTGTAGAGCGAGTGCACGCCAACGGCCGTGCTCGCCGGCAGCTGATCCGGATCGAGGATCGAGTCGCGGACGCGGCGGTACGCCTGAAGCTTCTCCTCGTCGAGATGCTTGATGTAAACGTTGACCCGAATCAGGTCTGCAAAGGTCGCGCCGCCTCTGTGCAACGCCTCTTCCAATGCTCCGAAGGTCAGCCTGATCGAGTGCTCGTCGTCTTCGGGGTAGGGAGCGTAGACGCCTGATACGTACAGGAGCCCCGTGGCAGTGTCCAGGACACTGTCCGCGATTCCCGGGACCACCGGAGCGGGAAAGCGTACGAGTCGATCACCGGGCATCTCCGTCTACTTTCCTCAAGCTGTCAGGCGGCGCAGGTGCACAGCCATCCGCCGCAGCCTTGTTGTCCGCGCTCTGACGTTACCGTCTGATTAAAAGTATTGCAATCGTTTGTGAAGAGATGTACATGTAGGTGTACTGCACACCCGTGCAGCAACGTCAGCTCTCATACAAGACCAGGCCCGCAACCCGAACCCGAGAAAGCGCCATCATGAGCGAACGCAAGACCGACTACTCGATCTATTCACTTGAGTTCTGTCAGGGCACCATGCCCCATGACTTCTTCGGAGGTTCAGGCCTCTACAGCAATGCAGGAACGGTGCGCATACCGATGCTTTACACCCTCCTGATCGGTGGAGAAGTGGGAGGCAAGCAGCATGTCGCACTCGTGGACTGTGGCTTCCGCAACGACTACTGGCTCGATCGATACCCGTTCCAGAGTTGGGAGAGCCCGGTAGAGGTTCTCGCGAAGGTCGACCTCACCCCGGAGGACATCGACGTCATCCTCGTCTCCCACATGCATTTCGACCACATGGGCAACTTCGAGGCATTCCCCAACGCCCAGCTGTATGTGCAGTTCGACGAGTACGTCGGGTGGTCCGAAGCGGTGGATCTGGCGAACCAGATGCCGAGCGATGCCGACCGCGCATGGATCTTCTCATCGTTCGACCCCACCGACCTGGCCCGTGCGGCCAAGGGCATCGCGGACGGCCGTATCCGCTTCGTCAACGGCGACGAGGAACTGCTCCCGGGAGTGACGGCTCGTCTGGCCCGCGACTCCCACACGTTCGGGTCGCAATGGTTCAAGATCGAGACGCAGAGCGGCCCGTTCGTCGTCGCCGGTGACACCGTGTACTGGTATTCGAACGTCGAGAAGATGTGGACCCCCGGCTATGGTCAGGGCAACGACTTCAACCTCATCAGGCTCTACAAGACGCTCAAGGAAGAACTCAAAGACGAGACGAGCCGGATCATTCCCGGCCACGACATCGACATCGTGCAGCGCTACAAGTCCTGGACGACCGACAGCGGCAACTACGTCATCGAGGTCAACCGACGTGAGAACGAGGCCTCCAGGGCACCTGCGAACGCAGGCGTGCTCCTGACCTGATCGACAACAGACGGCGCCTGTAAGAAGAGCTCACGTGCAGGCGCCGTCTTCGGCGGATGCGGGGAGCATCGCCGCCGACGCGACGATAGGAATCGAACGAGGAGACGGCGACATCGAAGAATAAGACGATCCTGATCGTCGGCGGATCACGCGGCATCGGCCTCGAACTCGCAAAGGCTCTCATTGGCTCAGGCAACGACGTCATCATCACGAGCCGCTCGCGGCGCACAGGATCACGCGCTGGACGTGGCCGAGCCGGAGGGCATCGACGGCTGGTCGTGGACTGCTCACTGCCACCGCCATCACTCCTCTCACGTCGAACGTCGCCTTCTCCGCGCTGACTCGCGGTGGCGACGCAGCTGATCGTGAAACACTCGCTGCGCTAGGGGGAGCGCGCTGCGACCGCTGCTACTTCGGAACGATGAGCGCCTCATCGACGCTTACACGGAGACTGCACTGAACCACATCTGGAAAGCTCAGCACTCCTCATGGTGGATGCTGCACGCCGCTCCGGGCGCGTCGGACTTCGACCGCCGCCGGCAACTCGGCGAGCTGCGTTCGTTGGTCGGCTCCGAGGCCGGGCGCACATTCCTCGCCGAGGCTTACTCTGGCTGGCTCCTCGCCTGACGCCGTTCTTCACGGTCTGAACCTGTGACGCTGCGGCGCACATCCTGCACAACACCGCGGCTGGCAGAGCACCTCCTCCATCACGGCCAGCCCCCTCACCGCCACCGATCGGGCCAGACGCGCGCGAAGACGTTCCCAGAGCAGGCGAATACCGTTCTCGAGCTCCGGGCGACGACGAAGCCGCCGATCAACTCGCATGGAGCTCGGTCAGCACCATTTCCAAGGGAGCGATGGGACGCGACCAGAGCTCGGCGAAGGCCTCCCCAAGCGCCTCCTCGACGCCGTCGAGGGACCGGACTCGAAACACGGCTGCGAATGACCTCGCCCCGCCGCCCCCAATCGCCCCGTGTGTTCGAAGGCCGTGGTCGACAGCGCGCATCCATGTCTCGCCTGCTGCTTTGAGGGTGGCGTAGTTCGCAGAGCCGTCGGTCGGGCGGGAAGCTACGACGGACGAGACGATCGCGGTACGGCCGGCCGACGACTGTCTTAGATCACGGTCGAACGCGCGCGACACGTGCCGCAGGGCTGACAGACCGGTTTCCAACAGACGGAATGCCTCCTCCGTCTGCGCGGCGAGGCCGCCACCCCCGCTCCATCCGCCGACCAGATGGAACACCCCATCGACCGGCCCCCACATGTCGTCTACTCGCGCCTTCAGTTCTGCGACCGACTCCTCGCTCGCAAGGTCCGCGCGCTGAACATACACGTGCGGCAGCTCCCTTCGACACCGAGCGAGCTTCTCTTCATTCCGTCCGGCGATGATCACTCGGGCGCCGCGGGCGAGAAGCGCCTTCGCGGCGGCAAGTCCCGAAGCGGATGTCCCCCCGGCGAGCAGCACTAGCCTGCCCCCGATGGGATGCGCGGGGGTGGTCTCCATCTGAATCTCTCTTCGTACGGTCAATGCGGCCCTTCTCTCGTTGATGTTCTCCACTGCAGCAGCCGTCACCCTGACGACCCGTGCAGGATGCCGTCTCAGTTCCGGGCGCGAGCGACGAGGAGCGCATCGACCACGAATGTGGTGCCTCCGATCGGGTCGATGATCACCGGGTTCAGGTCACCTTCGGCCAAGAGATCCTTCATGTCCTCCGCCAGCCACGAGAGCTTCACGAGGACGTCGAGAAGAGGTTCGACATCGACGACAGGATGCAGATTTCGGAACCCGCTCAACAGACGAGCGAGACGGGTCCGGTCGAGCAGCTGCCGCGCTGTATCCGCCGAGAATGGTGCGATCGCGTACTCCACATCGCCGAGAAGCTCGACCAGCACTCCACCGACACCGATACCGACCGCCACGCCGATGTCGGGGTCCGAGACGAAGCCAACGAAGGCTTCGATCCCCGAGAGTATCTGCCTCTGCACCTCGATGCCGCGCACAACGGCATCAGGGCGATGGCGATGTGCTGATTCGAGAATCGACTTCCATGCATCGCGCAACTGGCCCTCGTCCTGCAAGTCGAGCGCCACCCCGCCTACATCGGAACGATGGGTGATGTCCGGAGAATCGATCTTCGCCACGACGGGGTATCCATTGCGCTCACACCATCGAACCGCCTCATCCACATCGCCGAAGGAACGCGATCCGACGGCGTTGATGCCATACGCATCGAAAACCCGTCGCATGGTGTCTCGGTCCAGCACGCCCGATGTGCGCGCGAGAGAGTCGCGGATCTCGCCCACGATCGATGTGCCGGGAACCGACGATGGGCGGGCGGGCAGTCCCGCGCCCGAGCCCGCGACAAGAGAGGCCGCACGCACTGCTGTCAACGCGTTGCGGAGTCCGCGGAGCACCGGGATGTCCGTGGGGGTCGTGGGCACCCGGGCAGGGTGGACGGTCATCGAGGAGCTGGAAGCGAAGAGCACGGGGATCTCGGTCTCAGTGTTCAGATGCGTGAAGGCATCGACGATATCGTCTTCGTATTCCAATTCGATCGAAGACAGACTCGACTGTGCATCGATGACACCTAGTACGACATCCACGCCCTCGTCCTCGCTGACGATCTGCAGAGTGCGACGGAAGGTATCGTCGTCGGCATCCGCGCTTCCCCATGCGTCGAGCGGGTTGATCGCGTGCATGTCGGGGAGTACCTCCTCGAGGCGCCGTTGGGTCTCCTGCGAGAAGCGCGCCAGCGTCGCCCCCACCTGTTCGGCCAGGTCCGCAGCCAGAGCTGCTTGGCCCCCGGAGAGAGTGACGATCGCGGTACGCCCCGCTCCGACGGCTCGTGCGTCGACGCGGGCGAGCAGGTCGATCGCAGCCGCCAACTCGTCGTAGTCCGACAGAAGAGGCACGCCGATCTGCTCCATGTACGCGTCGATGACCGTTCGATTGCTGAGCATCGCTCCGGTGTGCGCGAGAGTCGCCGCCCGCCCGGAATCAGAAGCTCCCACCTTCAGCGCCACGACCGGCTTGCCGGCCTTCCGAGCGGCGTCGACCGCGCGAGCCAGACCCTCGGAGTCGTACACCGACTCCAGGATGAGCGCGATGACTCCCGTCCTGGAATCCTCCGCGAGGTATCGCACATAGTCGGCGGTCGTCAGCACCGCTTCGTTGCCCGTCGACACGATGTGGGAGAAGCCGACACCACTCGTCGATCGCGCCACGAAGATCGCGCCAGACCCCGACTGCGAGACGATGGCGACATTGCCGGCGGGCAGGTCGGCGAGGATCCCCTCGTCCGCCCACAACATGGTGCGGTCGTGGACGTTGATCAGCCCCATGCAGTTCGGTCCGTGGATATGCATGCCCGAGCTGCGAGAGAAGTCGCTGATCGCCTGGATCTCGTCGGAGGTGAATCCCACGCTCATCACGAGCCCCGTCTTGACGCCGACAGCCGCGAGGTCACGCAGCGCGGGGAGCACGGCTCCTGCTCGAAGGGTCACGACGGCGAGGTCGACGTCGGCCGCCTCGCTCACGTCGGCCAGCGGCACGATGCCCTCGATCGTGCCATCGCCCCGGCTGAGAACATCGATCCGGCCGGTGAAACCGCCGCCGCGGAGATTGCGGAGCACTTGGTTCCCGGTGGCATCGGGTCTGGTCGAGGAAGCGCCCACGACGACGACTCGCCTCGGGGAAACGAGCGTGATCAGCGGGACGAGCTTGGCGAGCGACATAGGGACTCCTTATTATGTAGCAGTTATTATATAAAAAGCGGAGTGCCACGTCCAGCCCGATCCTGCAGCGGAACGGCGGCCAGCCCGGCTGCATCCGGGCTGGCCGCCGTTCCGATCAGGCCGTCGCTATTCGGCGCTCCCGATGAAGGAGAGCGACGGAAGGTTGACGTAGACCGAAGAGGCGATCACCCCGCCCAGACGATCGCTGACGAAGTTGACCTGGTAGGGGTTGACGATGGAGATCGTCGCGGCGCGCTCCTCAAAGCGATCCTGGATGTCGAGGGTGATCTCGGTGCGGCGCTTCTCGTCGAGTTCGCCGACGGCCTCACCGAACAGTCCCGCGAGCCTCTCGTCCACGTAGCCATCCCAGTTGTAGAGGCCGTCGGGCAGGTAGTAGTAGCGGATCGAGGCGAGCGGCTCCTGCACGATGTCGCCGCTGCTGCTCAGAAGCAAGTCGCTGTCCCCACGCACGGACGGGTCGTACATCGCCTGGGCGTACTCGAGCGGCTGGAGCGCCCTGATCGAGACGCGAAGGCCCGCGGCCTCCGCCTGGGCCTGAACGAGCTGGCCGAGCTGAGAAGCCGTCTCGTCTCCGCTCGCCACGATCAGCTCGATCTTCCGCCCCTCGGCTCCGGCCTCTTCCACCAACTGCTTCGCCTTCTCCGGGTCGTAGCCGCGGACGTCCGCGATCGCGGACGTCCGCTTCTGCGTGCTCTCACGCACGGAGGCCGGCCACGAGTTGGGGCTGATCGCGGTGCTCCACGACCGGGCGGCACCATGGAAGACCGTCTTCGCGATCGCGTCCCTGTCGATCATCTGCTGGAAGGCCTGCCGCAGCGTGGCGTCGGTCGCGAGGATGCTGTCGGGGCTCGCGACACGGAGAGACCAGATCGTCGTGGTGTTGCCGTAGTACAGAGACCCGGTGTCGACGGCCTCCAAAGCCGGGATCGACGACGCGGGAATCTCCCATCCGCCATCGACTTCACCGGTCGCCATCGCCTGAGTGAGCGCACTCGTGTCGGTGATGAAGGTGAGGCGGACGTCGCCCACCTTCGCCGCTCGTTCTTCGTTCCAGTAGTTCTTGTTCTTGACGAGGCGGATGTCGGTGCCGACGTTCCACTGGGAGATCTCGAACGGGCCAGAACACATCAAACCGCCCGCGGGGGCGCCGAGCGCTTCCCCGGCCTTCTCGCTGAACGCCTTCTCCATGACGACACCCCCGACGCCGACCATCGTCGGCAGGAAGGTGGCATCGGGGGCGCTGAAGTCGATCGCGACCTCCGTGTCCGAGATGGCCGAGATCGACGCCACGTTGGCGAACGTCGGCGCGAGGTAGGACGACGGCGACGCGGCCCGGTTGAGGCTGTAAACGATGTCCTCGGTCGTCAGCGGCGCCCCATCCCAGAACGTCGCGTCCGCACGGAGGGTGAACACCGCCCTCAGCGGGGACTCCTGGGTCACGGACGCAAGACCGGGCACGATCGCCCCCGACTCGTCCACGGAGAGCAGGGAGTCGCAGACGCTGGTGACGACGGCCATCGCCGAATAGGTCGGGACGTTCGGCGGGTCCAGAGTGGCGGGCTCTCCGGACCCGAGGTTCCAGGTGATCGAGTCGACAGGCCCGTCCCCTCCCGGGGATCTGAGCACCGTCTTCACAGCGGCGTCCGGCGTCGTGTCCGGCGTCACCGCCGTGCATCCGACCACCGAGCTCGCGGTCGCGATGCTGACGGCGGCGACGAGTGCGGCCCTGCGCAGGGTCCGGCGCGATCGGTTCATATCGTGCTTCCTCTCGACGTTCATCGCAGAGCCCTAGGGACGGACTCCGGTTCCGTCATTGAACCGCAGATCGACCTTAATGTGGTGACTTTTATATAACGATCGCTCCATCACGCACATCCGGAAGAAGCCTGAAAGATCTTCTTGCAAATGTCTATCTATTGATACACACTGTGACTTGTCGTACTAATTATGTGACAGGAGATGCCGTGAACACCGCCACAACCACTGCCGAGGCCACGCTTCTCGAGCGCGTGACCGAGATCTTCCCCCTTGTTCGCGATGCCGAGGAGATCATCGAGAACGAGCGGAGGATGCCTGAAGAGATCACCGACGCCCTCTACGAGTGCGGGATGTACCGCGCGTTCCTCCCGAAAGAGCTGGGTGGGCTGGAAGCGCACCCCGTCGAATGGCTCGAAGCCGTCGAGGCGCTCTCCCACGTGAACGGCTCCGCAGGCTGGCTCTGCATGCTGCACACGGGGCAGACCTGGGCCGGAAAGGACGCGATGCGACGCATCCTCGAAGACGAGCGATGGATCATCGCAGGCAACGGAGGCCGCGCCGGCGGAGTCGCGCGCGCCGTGGAGGGAGGCTACTGGGTATCAGGACGCTGGCCGTTCTCGAGTGGATCCCCGGAGGCGACCCATCTTTTCGGCCTGTGCGTGCTCCACGACGACAATGGCGAGGTCGTGCTCTCTCCGAAGGACGGCACTCCGTGGTTCGTCGTTCCCTATTTCCGCCGGGAGGACGTGACTCTCCACGACACCTGGGACGGTCTGGGTCTGCGCGGAACAGGAAGTGGCGACTTCTCGGTCGACGAAGAGGTGTTCGTTCCTGCCGACATGGTGGACGAGCGCGGTATCTGGGGGATCACCTACGGCACGCCGCACGAGAAGGGGCCATTCATCCAGGCCGCACACTCTGCTCATGCGCTCGGGCTGGCAACCGCCGCGCTGGAGGAGCTGATCAAGCAGACACACCTCAAAGCCCGTCGCGGCTCTTATCGTCAGCTTCGCTTCGCGACCGACGAGAACCTGCACATCGCTATCGCTCGGTCGGACGCGCGGATCCGCGCATCGCGGCTGCTGCAGAACGATGTGATCTCCCGCGCGTTCGAGAGTGCGCAGAACAACCGCTTCATCGACTACGAGCTGCGTGTGCTCATGGCGGAGATCAACACGTTCATCGTTCACGAGTGCCGAGACATCGTGAACACCCTGTTCGTCGAGAGCGGCGTGGGCGGTGTCGGGGCCAAGTCCCGTCTCGCACGGATCTTCCGCGACATGGCGGTGGCAGCGAACCACATCATCATCGCCCAGAACCAACTTCCCTCCGTCGGCGCCTACTGGATGACTCGCGACATGGAAGGCGGTCCCTTCATCGACAATATCGAGATGTCCGCCATCTACCCGCCCCACCCGCAGTTCGCCGACCGGGCGAGCATCCGCGTCGACCTTCCCACCCGCAAGCGGTCATGATGAACACGTCGACACTGCGGACCCCGTCCCTGCTCGATGCACAGGCGCTGCGTGGCGCGTTCTCGCGTTTCGCCACCGGCGTCACGATCGTCGGCTTCGAGAACCATGACGGCATCCACGGGCTCACCGTCAACGCCTTCACCTCTGTGTCGCTGGACCCCCCGCTGCTTCTCGTATCGATCCAGAAGACGTCCCGATCGCACGAACCGCTCATGCAGCAGCCGTTCTCCGTGAGCATCCTCGCGGACACGCACGCGGCGGCTGCGCGGTCCTTCGCCTCGAAAGACCGCGCAGGGGCACCGGACTGGGATCGCTCCGGTCGAGTGCCGCGAATCGCTGACGCGATCGGATGGTTCGAATGCGAGCACTGGGCGCAGCATGATGCGGGCGATCACACCTTGGTGGTCGGAAGGATCACGGACTTCGGGAGGACCGACGGAGAGCCGTTGCTATTCTTCAATGGTGCGCTCTCCGGACTCAGCTGACCCCCATGGCGATGCCGGCCTTTTTCGTCATGTCCCACAGAAACCGGCGAGCTGAGTTGGCGACGTCCGATTCCTCGACGACGGTGGAACGATCGATCGCCCTGCTCTGGGAGCTCTATGCGAACCCGGAGGGACTATCCGCATCCGACCTCGCGCGTCGACTCGACACGCAGCGCACGGCTCTCTACCGCCTCTTGCGACCGTTCCTGCGCACGCAGTTCATCCGCAGGGACGATCGTAAGCGCTACTATCTCGGATTCGGTATCACGGCGCTCGCTCGAGCGGTCGCCGAGCCCATCGAGAACCTCGTCCGAGGTTCGCTCCAGAAGCTCGCTGATGACACGGACTGCTCGGCGATGATCATCGCCGACACGGACGGCATCCTGGTCACCGTCGCGAGCGCCGGCCCGCAGCGTCCCGGCATGCATGTCGCCGCGCCGCCAGGATTCGTGCATGAGAACAACGACGTCGCTCTCAGAGCGATCGACGCAGGCAGGGGGGCTGCGGCGACCGATCCGCTCGCGGATGCCGCAGGATTCAGCAATGCGATCGGTGGACTGGCGACGACGATCGCGCTGCCCCTTTACGTGCCGATCATCGGATCGGACGCGTGCATACTACTGGCCTCCGTCACTCCGTTCCGGCTCGACGACGTGCTCCCCCTCCTCTCACGAGCCGTCGACGAGGTCGCTCGCTCACAGCATTCGTGATCTCTCTCACCGACGTTTGCGCTGCGGCGGTGTCCAGCCCGGTACCGGCACGGCCTCTATGAGCCTGCGGGTATAGGCAGCCTGAGGATCGTCCAGCACCTGGTCGATGGGACCTTCCTCGACAACGGTTCCGTCTCGCATCACCAGAACGCGATCGCAGATCTGACGGACGACGGCCAGGTCGTGCGAGACGAACAGATACGCCAGCTGCGTCTCCTCGCGGAGGTCGCTGAGCAATCTGAGCACCTGCGCCTGGACGCTGACGTCGAGCGCCGACACCGCTTCGTCGAGGATCAGCAGGTGCGGCTGCGGCGCCAAAGCCCGCGCGATGGCGAATCGCTGCCGCTGACCTCCGGACAAATGCCGGGGATAGGAATCGGCGTGGTGCGCCTCCAGTCCGACACGCTTCAGCAGCGTGCGGGCGAACTCGTTCGTCGATTGACCGGCCGGCGTGCCATGGATGGCGAAGATCTCCGCGAGACACGCTCCGAGCTTCTGGCGAGGGTCCAAGGATCCGAACGGGTCCTGGAAGACCATCTGCACTCGTCGGGCCTGGGCGCGGCGAGCGACCGCTGTCCGGGCGGGTCTCGTCTGCTCGCCCCAGAAGGTGATCCGCCCCTCTGTGGTCCGCTCGAGCCCCGCGATCATTCGTGCGGTGGTCGATTTCCCCGAACCCGACTCACCGACGATCCCGACGGACTCGCCTGGCATCAGATCGAAGCTCACATCGTCGACGGCTCGGAAATCTCCGCCGGGAGAAGCGAAGACCTTCGTCACGTGTTCCAGTGATACAAGAGATGCGCTCACTGTGCGATCCTCTCCAGCCGGTTTCGGATCTCGTGAGTTCTCACGCATGCGGACACACTGTCGTCGCCCACTGGCCGCAGCCGCGGTTCGCTCTCGACGCATTCGGGCTCGACGAAGCGGCATCGATCCGCGAAAGCGCAGCGATCGTGCACGGACGACGCGAGCGTCGGGACTCCCGGGATGCTGGCGGGAAGCTCGCGTCTCGTCAGAGAAGGGCGCGCGGCCAGCAACGCAGAGGTGTAGGGGTGCGTCGGGGTGCTCGTCACTGAGCGAGCCGGCCCCGCCTCGATGATGCGCCCCGCGTACATCACCACCAGCCGATCGGTCGTGGCCGCGGCGAGATCGAGATCATGGGTCACGAAGAGGAGCCCGACATCGTGAGCCCGAATCACGTCTCCGAAGATCGACATGACCTCCGCCTGAACGGTGACGTCGAGCGCGGTGGTCGGCTCGTCGGCGAGCAGGAGCTGAGGTTCGGGCATCAGGGCGGCGACGATCATCACGCGCTGCAGCAGACCCCCCGAGAGCTGGCCGGGGTACTGCTTCATCTGCCGCACAGGATCGCGGAACCCCACCTCTTCGAGCAGCCGCCCGGCGCGATCCCGCGCTTCGCGGCGGGACAGACGGCGATCGGCCACGACCGCCTCTGTGAGGAAGTCGCCGATGGTCCACAGTGGGTTGATGTGCGCTCGAGGATCCTGGTAGATCATCCCCACCCGACGAGATCGAAACCTCGCGAGGTGCGAAGGTCGCATCGAGAGGACGTCCTCACCGTCGAACTCAATGCTGCCCTTACTGCTGAAGCCCTTGGGCAACTGCCCCATCACCGCGCGCAACGTCATCGACTTGCCCGAGCCGGACTCCCCTACGACGCCGACGGCTTCGCCAGGGCGCACGTCGAGGTCGACTCCGCTGAGGACCGGCACGAGCTCGCGCCCGATCCGATTGCGTACGTGCAGGCCCCGGATCGAAAGAAGCGGGGGACGAGGGTCTTCTGTGTGTGTCATCGACTCGCTCCCAGCATCCTCTGCAGACGTTCCCCCAGGAGGGTGAAAGAGATCACGGTGAGGACGATCATGACTCCGGCCGCCGTCGTCTGTTGGGGATTCCCGGCGAGGAGCTCGGTGCGGCCGGCGATGACCATGGCCCCCCATTCCGCGGTCGGCGGCTGGACTCCGAGTCCGATGAACGACAGCGCACCGAACTCGAGCAGCGCGACGCTGAAGCCGAAAGTCGCCTGAGCGAGCACGATCGGCATGACACCGCGCAAAATATGCGCATTGATTCGCACGGTCGACACTCCAGAGAGTGCGAGCGCCTCGACGTAGGGGCGGTGACGCTCCTGCAGCGCAGTTCCCCTGATCACGCGCGCCACGTAAGGCGAACTCGCGAATGCCATGGCCAGCACGGGCGCCCAGAACCCGGCACCGAGAACCGTGACCGCGATGATGGCCACGATCATCCCGGGTATGGCGATGAACACGTTGAGAACCGAGGACGTCGCACTGTCCACGAACCCGCCGTACCAGGACGACAGCAGAGCGAGGAGGGTGCCGATGATGACGCTGATGCAGACGATGAGCAAAGCCGCCGCGTAGCTGATCTGCGCGCCCCAGAGGATCCGGGAGAGAAGGTCTCGTCCGAGCGAATCCGTGCCGAGGAGGTGCGCCGGACTCGGGCCTTGGTTAGCGGCGAGGAGATCAGTGGAATCCGGGGCATACGGCGCGACCAACGGCCCGATCGCGGCCATCACGATAAGCGCCCCGCAGAGGACGATGAGGAAGATCGTGTACGGATCCAGGGCAGGCAGGCGTCTCCGGCCCCACCGAGGAATGCGCAGAGCTGAGGTGATGCCGGCGAGTGTCATGCTCTCTCCTTTCGGGACCGGAGCGACGGATCCAGGAGCACGTGGATCACATCGACCAGTGCCATGACGATCACGTACACGGCGACGACGATCACGGACACCGCCGCGACCACAGGGACATCCTTGGTTCCCACGCTGCGGACGAGCAAGGATCCGATCCCGTCGAGGGTGAAGGCGGTCTCGACGATCACGCTGCCCGCCACGAGTGCGGCGAGAGTGAGACCTGTCGCTGTGACGATCGGGACCCCGGCATTGCGCAGCACATGCTTCCCGATCACCAGATGCCGCGGCAGTCCCCTGCCGATCGCCGTACGGACATGCTCCTTCGACCGCTGATCGTCGATGGACGCCATCGAGATCTGCGCCATGTAAGCGATCCACGACACCGAGAGCGCGATCGCCGGGAGGGTCAGATGCCAGAACCGATCCACGCCGGGCGCGCCCGCGCCGAAGCTCGGAAACCACCGCAGGTTCACTGCGAAGAGCCCGAGGAGCGCCGTCGCCGCAACATAGCTCGGTATCGAGATCAGCAGGGCGATCAGTCCCGCGATCGCAGGTCTGATGCGCTCGGTGAGCCCGCCGATCAGACCGAGCGCGATACCGAGCAGCACGATCAGGACGGCGGCGTAGAGGACCAGTTGCAGAGTGACCTCTGCGCGAGGCGCGAGCACGGAGATGACAGAGTCCCGGTAGGTGTACGAGGTGCCGAGGTCTCCACGCAGCAGACCTCCGATCCACTCGACGTAGCGCACGATCAGCGGCCTGTCCAGGCCCAGCTGCTCTCGCATGGCCGCGCGGGCCTCTTCGGTCGCCTTCCCTCCGAGGATCTGAGCGATCGGGTCTCCCGGCGTGAGGGACAACGCCGAGAAGACGAGGAACGACGTCACGAGTATCGTCGCCACGGGGAGCACGATCCAGCGCACGAGCCGTTGGCGCACTCTGGTCGCCGCAGAGGCGCGCCTTCCGATCGCCCGCACGCTCACGGTCGATGGCCCCAGATCGATCCCCGCTGTCACAGCCGGAACTCCGGGCGCAGGTGGGCCCACGGTTGCAGCGTCTCCCAGACGGCGGCCATCTGCAGAAGCCGAGCGTCCTGATGCTGAGGCATGTGCAGCTGCATGCCGACAGGCATCCCGTCGGAATCGAACCCCGCCGGCACCGTGATCGCGGGGATCCCGGCATGAGATGCGGGTTCGGTGTACCGATGAAAGTCGATCGCCGGGTGCGCGACGGGCACCCCGTCTATCTCGGTGTTGCCCCCTGCTGCGCCCGGATGCGGGAACGCCGCCACCGGGCTCGTGGGAGTGATGAGCAGATCGAACTCCTCGAACACGCGGTTGTAGGTCCGGGTGATCTCGGCTCGAGTCTCGGAAGCCGTGTGAAGGTGTCTCTCCAATGTGACCCGCTGCGCCGCCTCGCTGACGCTGCGCATGGCGGGATGCGGCAGCGGGGCGTTCGGATCGAGGAAGGCGGGACCCCAGAAATCGATGAAGTACTCCACCGGGTCCGGCAGAGGCAGGTCGATGAGATTGACCTCGGCTCCTGCGCCCACCAGCACGTCGATGGCCCGACGGACGACGGCAGCCACCTCAGCACTCGGGGCCGCACCGGACGGGCTCTGCGCGTAGGCGATGCGGACACCGGCGAGGTCGGCGGGAAGGGCGCGCACGGCGCTGACGAAGTCGCGGGCGGGCAACGGCGTCGAGAACGGAGCCAATGGGTGATGCCCCGCCGTGACCTCCAACAGAAGAGCCTGATCGACGACGGTACGGGTGAGCGGACCGTCGGTCACCGCCGAGTCCCAAGGGTGCTCACCCGGGATCCAACGCAGCGAGGCTTTGAGCCCGACCACACCGCAGTAGGACGCGGGGATGCGCACCGACCCGCCGCCGTCTGAGCCCCAGGCGAGCTGTCCCATGCCGGATGCGCTCGCCACTGCTGCACCGCCGCTGGATCCGCCGGCGGTGCGCGACAGCCGCCAAGGGTTGTTGGTGACTCCGGTGAGTGCGCTCTCGGTGACTCCGAGCATCCCGAACTCCGGGGTGGTCGTCTTGCCGATGAGGATAGCCCCAGCGCCTCGAAGACGGCCCACTGCGAGAGAATCCGCATCGGGGACGTGCTCGGCGAACTGCGTGCTGCCGAAGGTCGTTCTGATCCCCGCTGTGGCCGAGAGGTCCTTGACGGTGAGCGGCACGCCGAACAGCGGAGGCAGGTCTGCTGGATCTGCTCGCATCACCTCCTCGTCCGCACGCGCCGCCTGATCCATTGCCTGCTCGGCGAGGACCGTGACGAAGGCGTTCGTCTGCGCTTCGTGCTCATCGATCTGCTGAAGCGCGGCGGCCACCGCCTCCGACGGCTTGACGCTGCGCGAGCGGATGAGGGACGCCACGTCTGCACCGGACATCCAGGCGAGCTCGTCGGAGCGCGGAGTCGTCGACATCACGCCTCGTCCTCCTCGTCCACGCTCCACAGCGCCTTCCACGTCGCGACCATCGCCGGTCGCTCGGATCCCTCGATCTCCATGACGCAGTCGTAGGTGACGAGGTAGCCGCCGGCTCGAGGCTGCAACTGCGTGATCTCACCCGCGACTCGCACACGGTCGGAGATGGTCACCGGAGACGTGAACCGGACTCGATCGAGACCGTAGTTCCACCCCGTCCACGCGTCCGCCTCCACGTACGACACCTGGCCGACGAGGTGATCCAGGAGCGCCAGCAGGTGGAATCCTTCCACCAGGCCCTCCGGATAGCCTGCAGGATCGAAAGGGCTCTCGGCCTGATCCAGGTAGGACGCCTTCTCGAAATGGATTCTGGCGTCGTCTGATATCTCGAGCCATTCGCTGACGAACCGTCGTCCGACGAGACTCTCGATCTCGCTCCAAGGGGCCACGGCGCGCTCTGCGCTGGTTGGGATAGTGCTCACGGTGCTCCTCGGGTACTCGCACTCAAGGTCGGGTGAAAGCACTCTACGAAAAAACTCGCCGTTTGTATAGAGCTCGTCACAAAATAATAATCGTCAGCCGTTCGCGCTCTGCACGCCCACCAAGCCGAGCGCCGCCAAGCCGCGCTCCACCACCGCTCGCTGACGCTCTTCCGTCCAGTACTGCGGGTGTTCGACCGCGGAGAGCACAGCTCCGTTGACGAGCGTGCGAAGGAAGTCGATCGCCTCCCCCATCGCATCCTCATCAATCAGACCGTTGAGCCTCGCCCGGAATGCCGAGCGGGCCCTGCCCTCCATCGAGTCGAAGAAGCTCGCTATCGCACTGTTGTCCGCGGAGTGGACGAGCGCGACTCTGCAGCGCTCGATATCGATCTCCTCAGGTGTCAGCGGAACCATCCACAGCAGGTACGCACGCAGGTCCTCGACGCGGTCGCCGGTCAGGGGCAGCGATGCGACATCATCGTCGTAGTTTGTGGACAGCTCATCGATGATGCCGGCCAGGAGCGTCTGCCTGTCCGCGTAGAAGTGCGTCACCAGCGTGATGGAGCCCTTGAGTTCGCGGGCCAGCGCACGCAACGTCAGCCCGTCGGGGCCGCTGCGGGCGAGCACGCGCATCGCCGCCACGCTGATCTCATGCCTGCGCGCCGCATGGTCGACGATCTTCGGCATGATCCCTCCTCCGTCTGTAACACCCCGCCCGGTCAGAGCAGCTGGAATACGCGGATTCGGATCCGCTGGCCTTCATCGCTCGCCACCCCGATGAACTGATTCTCCGCCAACCATCGGTACGTGGGCGAATCCGTGCGGAAAGTGAAGGCCGTACGGAAATAGTACGAGCCTTCCTCGACGGGTTGCCCTGCCTCGAGAAGCTCCTCGACCTCGAGCGTCGCACGGAAGTAGCCCACATTGGTGACGTCCACCACGACGCCATCGCTCGTCTTGATGAGATACCGGGCCTCGACACGCGTCGTGTCCTGCCGCTTCACCGACCAGTCGCCGCCGCCCGACAGCACCTCGCCCGAGAGGCGTGGCCCTTCGAAACTCCCCCCCGTGATCGGAGTGAACCACAACTTCTCGTCTTCTCCGACACCGATGTGCCACCCCTCGGCGATGTCCACGAGGATGTCGAAGGCGAACTCGAAGGTCGGCATGGTCAGGTCGGGCATGGGGTTCCTCTTGTCGTGGTCTTTCAGGTGTGTTCCTCGGCGGTCATGCGCAGACCCGAGCGGAATCATCGGGGCGCCGGCAGACGTCCCGACACGACCGCACCCCGGTAGACGACCGCGGTCGGATGTACGGCGGCGAGGTCGTAACCGGGAGTCGTGAACGGGTCGACGTTGAGCACGACGAGGTTTGCGAGCTTTCCCGGCGATACGCTGCCGTAGTCCTTCTCGATGCGCAGCTGCACCGAGGCATCGATCGTGTACCCCCGAAGCAGCCTGGACAGCGAGAGCGATGCTGCGGCGGCAGGTCGCCTGCTCTCGACGAATCGTTCAGCATCCAGAGGCACCTCCGGATCGATCCGGGTGACGGCGATCTGCATGCCGAAGAAGGGTGCCGCCCGGTGCAGTTCAGCGGCCGACACCACATCACTCGAGAACGTGACCCGCGCACCGGCGTCGGCGATCGCGGCCACGTCGTACATACGCTCCCAGCGATGCGGACCGAGGTGGCGTGCGGCCTCCTCCCCGAAGTATCCGCCGGACCAATGATTGGTCCAGTTGACGATCACTCCGAGCTCAGCGGGCCGAGCCAGATCGGCCGGATCCACGAGCTCGCAGTGAGCGAACGTAACCTGGACGTTCCATGCGGTGCCCTCTGCCTCCACCTGAGACCGTGCACGCTCTACCGCGTCGCATGCCGTGCGGAAGGCCCGGTCGCCGACCATGTGGATGTGAAGGTCCACGGCTGCTCCGTTGCACAGACGCAGGCACTCCACGAGATCGTCGAGCTCCATCTGGATCGCCCCCAGCGGGCCCGCATTGTCTTCGCTGAGCAGCGGATCGATGACGGCTCCGCTGCCGAGCTCGTTCGTGCCGTCGAGGAACAGCTTGACGGTGCGCACCCGCACCTTGCTCGAGTCGGAGTCGTCGTCGAGCGCAGCCACCGTCTCGAGCGCCTCTGGCAGATCGGCCAGGGTGCGGAACCGAATCGCTCCTTCGTAGTGCATGTGGAGGTCTCCACGGCTGTCGAGCTCTCGCATCGCAGTGATGACCTCCGGCGACTCGATGAGCGCGTCGAATACGGCCACCACTCCGGTGCTCCCGAGGAAGTCCAGGACCGGCCGGATGATCTCCGGCGTCGGCCGCTCCGGCGGAGTCCAGCCCAGCGCCTCATACATTCGCGGAAGGAACCCCGCGTGCGCGTTCTCGAAGATGTACCCGGTCGGGCGTCCACCGGCATCCCTCGCGAATCGCTCAAGTCCTGGCACAGGGTCCGGAGTGTTCTCGTCGACACCGAGGAGCTCGAGCATCCGGGTGTTGACCCAGCTCGCATGATCGCCGGAGTCCTGTACGAGCACCGGACGATCGGAGATAGCGCTATCGAGCAGCTCCTTCGTCGCGCCGGCTTCGCCGAGGAGAGCAGTCGGGAAGTACTCGAAATACAGGTACGGCGCCTCCTCTTTCGGATGCGCTGCGCCGTGGTCGCGAATGGCATCGAGGACCTCGTCCACGCTGTGCGTCTCCGGCAGCTGCACATGCCATCCGCTCATCGCCACCAGGGCGGGGTGGGAGTGGGCATCGATCAGACCAGGGATCACCGTCCTCCCATCGAGATCCACCGTCGGGAGATCGTGATCCGCGGGGAGATCGGAGGCATGACCCACCCACTCGAAGCGGCCGTCTTGGATCACGACGGTGTCCGCCACGGGACACTGGTCGTCGGAGGTGTGGATCACCGCATTCGTCAGGATCATCCCGGACATCACCCTTTCGCGGGGCAGGACTCCCCGGTTCATTCGCCACCACCGGTGCCGCCGAGGTAGGCGACGGAGGGCATCGACATGTACGCGAACGACGTGATCGCGCCGCCGAGGCGGCTGTTCAGAAACGTCGTGGTGTGCAGGCTCAACAGCGGGATCGCGGCCGACGTGGCCTCCCCGATCTCCTGCGCCTCGATCACGAGGCGCGCACGGTCCTCCGGATCGACGGCCGCTCGCGCCCGCTCGAGGAGAGTGGCGAGCTCGGGATCGGCGATCTGCGTGTAGTTGTAAGGGGCGCCTTCAGTCAGGGTGAACCCGAGGGGCTCCAGCGGCTCCGCCGTCGCGTTGAAAGACTCGCCGAGCAGCAGGTCCAAGCCGAAGCGCTCCCTGGTCACCGAGTCGTAGGAGGCGGTCGCATAGTCGAGGGGCTGGAGATCCTTGATCTCGATCTGCACACCGACCGCCTCTGCCTGCTGCTGCACCAGCTGCGCCACCCGCGAGAGGGTGGCCTGCCCCGCGGGCACGCCCAGCACCAGCGTCTCGCCGCCATAGCCTGAGCCTTCGACGAGCTTCTTCGCGGCCTCGGGATCGAACGTCCGCGCAGCCGCCCACTTGTCATAGGCGTCCTCGTACAGCTCGTGCTGCGCGGTCGGCCACGTGCGCGGGGTCACCGTGGCGTAGAGAGGGGCCGCCGCTCCGGAGTAGACGGTCGTCGCGAGCGCTTCTCTGTCGATGGCCTTCTGCAGGGCATCCCGGAGGGCGACGTCGGCCAGCGGCCCGTCCGCCCTGGCCACATACAGCTGCAGGCTCTCCATCGACGGACCGAAGAAGAGCTGCCCGTTCGAGGCTGCTCCGAGAGTCGGCACTGCGGAGGGATCGATGCGGTATGCGCCGTCGATCTCGCCGGTCGACAGCGCTTGGGATGCGGCCGTGCTGTCCGTGATGAAGGTGAACTTCGCGCGCTCGACGAGCAGAGGGAGCTCCTTGTTCCAGTAGTCGGGGTTGCGCTCGATGGTGATGTCGCTTCCCGGGCGCCACTGGTCGAGCGTGTACGGCCCGCTGCACATGATCCCTCCTGCCGCAGTTCCGAACGACGCACCGGCTGTCTCGGCGAAGGAGCGTTCCACGACGGCACCGGCGAACGTCGCCATCTGCGCATTGAACATCGCATCCGGCTGGGCGAACCGAACCGTCACCGTGGCATCGTCCGTCTTCTCGACGTCGGCGACGTTCGCGAACAGGAACGCGGTGATCGCAGCCGGGTCCGCCGCTCGGTCCAGACTGTAGACGATGTCGTCTGCGGTGACGGGCCGACCGTCCCAGAACGTCGCCTTCGCTTCGATGGTGTAGACGAGCGTCAGCGGGTCCGGCGCCTCGAAGCTGACGAGGTTCGCATGCAGGGTGTAGTCCTCGTCGATTGCCAGGAGCGGGTCGCAGAGGTTCGCGACCACCGTCGCGCTCGAGTACGTCGCGGAGTCCCTGGGATCAAGCGTCGCCGGCTCGCCATCCGGCAGGTTCCACGTGATCTCCGACACCGACTCTGTAACCGATGGTGCGCGATCGGTCAGTTCGACCTCGATCTCGTCGGATCCCGTCGGGGTCGAGCATGCGGTGATGGACAGGAGACCCGCGGCGATGGTCGCCATCGTCAAAACCCTGCGGTATCGAAGGGACGTGCGTTCGGCCATGGAGTCCTCCGGATGGGCGGCTGTTCAGACTTTTATAGAACACTTGCTATTAAAAAAGCAAGAGGCTTCCCGTTGCAGAACGACCGCTCCGGGCTCCGCGAACACGCGCCTCAGCCGCGCGAAGAGAAGGCGATCTCCCGCAGGATCGCAGCGAGGCGATCCTGCGTCTCCTCGTCGAGCACCGAGTACAACCGCTTCTCCGCAGCGCGCGCCGCGTGGTGGGCGACACGGTGCAGGCGCACTCCGGCATCCGTCGCGACGACGACGTTCGCCCGACGATCTCGAGGGTCGGGCTGCCGCTCGACAAGGCCATCGGCCTGCAGCTCGTCGATGAGCGCCACGACCTGACTGGGGTCGAGCCGGAGGAAGTCAGCGAGCTCGCGCTGCGACGGACGCTCGCCGGAGACGGCGAGCGCGAGCACCGAATAGGACCTCACTCGCAGCCCGTGCGCCGCGAGCGCCACGTTCCCCGCAGCGAGCGACAGCGCATTCGTCCGGGCGAGCAGGAAACTGAGCTCGTCGGCGAGACCACTCTCGCACAGCCGGTCCACAGCCACGCTCACATCATCAGTCGGAATCGGGGAGGTCACGACGCAACGATAACAAATGATGAGCGAACACAATGATTGACTTTCTCAATCATTGTGTGGTTCGATCATCGTGATTCGAAAGGACATCATGTCTCTCAACGGAAAAGCCGCCATCGTCACAGGCTCCGGCCGCGGGCTGGGCCTCGCCTACGCGCAGGAACTCGCACGCCAGGGAGCCTCCGTCGTGATCAACGACATCGACGCCGCCATCGCCGACTCAGCGGTCGAGAGCATCCGCTCAACGGGCGGAAACGCCACCGCCGTCGCGGCGCCGGTCGGGTCTGCGGACACCGCACAGGCTCTGGTCGATGCCGCCGTCTCCCACTTCGGACGACTCGACATCCTCGTGACGAATGCCGGAGTCCTACGCGACACCGTGCTGTGGAAGATGAGTGACGACGACTTCGACACCGTGATCGACGTTCACCTGCGTGGAACATTCACCACCGTCCGCGCCGCTGCCTCCTATATGCGTGAGAACGAGATCGCCGGCCGCATCATCTGCATCGGATCGCCTACCGGCCAGCGCGGCAACTTCGGGCAGACGAACTATGCGGCGGCGAAGGCGGGGATCGTCGGGATGGTGCGCACCTGGGCGCTCGAGCTCCGGCGGGCGGGGATCACTGCGAACGCGATCATTCCCGTCGCCGCCACGGCGATGACCGCGACGGTGCCGTACTTCGCCGCCGCCGTCGAGGCGGATGCCGCAGGCCGACCGATGCCCGACTTCTTCCGGCACGACCTCGGCTTCGGCACCGCTGCCGACGTCAGCGGACTCATCGCCTACCTGGCCTCGGACGACGCGGCCGGCGTGACAGGACAGGCGATCGGCATCGGCGGCGACCGCATCCAGTTGTGGTCCCATCCCGAGCCCGTGGTCACGGAGTACCGTGACGGAGGCTGGACGACCGCCGCGCTCGAAGAGCTCTTCCCTACACTGATCGGCGAGCGGCTGCAGGACGTCGGCGAGAAGTTCCCGCCTCTTCCCGCCGAACTCCAGCGTCCTGCTCCTCAGGCCTGATGACCGTGGCCCGCTACGAGTCGGCCATCGACCTCGCCTCGATCACCGCCGTCGACATGCATGTGCACATCGAGGTCGATGAACACGGGCACACCTCGCTGCCACCCGACCTCGCCGACGCCGCCTCCGCCTACTTCTCGACAGAGGGGCCGCGCCCCGATCTCGACTCGGTGGCGTCCTACTATCGCGATCACCGCATGGCCGCAGTCGTCTTCACCGTCGACGCGACGACGCAATTGGGCCACAGGGGCCTCGCGAGCGAGGAGATCGCCGAGGGTGCAGCGCGCAACAACGACGTGCTGATCCCGTTCGGCTCGGTGGACCCGCGCCTCGGCATCGAGGCCGTCGACCGCGCACGGCGTCTCATCGACGAGCACGGCGTTCGCGGATTCAAGTTCCACCCCACTGTCCAGGGGTTCGATCCCAGCAATACGACGAACTACGCGCTCTACGGCGTCCTGCAGGACGCGGGAGTGGTCGCCCTGTTCCACACCGGGCAGACAGGCATCGGCGCAGGACTCCCCGGTGGGCGTGGCCTTCGTCTCGGGCTGTCGAACCCGATCCTGCTCGACCCGGTTGCCGCGGACTTCCCCGACCTGCAGATCGTCATGGCGCACCCGTCGGTGCCCTGGCAGGACGAGGCGCTGTCGGTGGCGACCCACAAGCACAACACCTGGATCGACCTGTCGGGCTGGAGCCCGAAGTACTTCCCGGAGAACCTCGTCAGGCACGCGAACACGCTTCTCCGGTACCGCGTGCTCTTCGGCTCCGACTTCCCCCTCCTCACCCCCGAACGCTGGATGCGCGACGTCGACAAGACCTCGCTCAGACCAGAGGTGATGCCGGGGATCCTCAAGGACAACGCCGCACGCCTGCTCGGCCTCGCACACTGACCCCATCGAAAGGAACATCATGACCACCACCGTCGCCTATGCCGACGTCGACGGACTCGCCGGAACAGATCTCGGCTGGTCCGAATGGCTGGAGGTCACGCAGGACCGCGTGAACCTCTTCGCCGACGCCACCGACGACCACCAGTGGATCCACACCGACCCGGAGCGTGCGAAGGACGGCCCCTTCGGAGGACCGATCGCGCACGGCTTCCTGTCCCTCTCGCTCGTCATCAAGTTCTGGACCGAGCTGTTCGACGTCGACGGCGTCTCCACTAAGGTCAACTACGGTCTCGACAAGGTCCGCTTCATCTCCCCCGTCACCGTCGGCGCTCAGGTGCGCGGCAACGCCGTGATCGCCGAGGTCGCCGAGATACCGGGCGGCTACCAGCTCGCCGTCGACCACACCATCGAGATCCAGGGCGCCGCCAAGCCCGCCGTCGCCGCGCGGAGCCTGTACCGCTTCTACGCGTGACACCTCTCGGCGCCCGGCACACGGCGGGCGCAGACAACGCTTCGGCGCAAGGACGCGCCCCACCTCGAAGAAGAGAACGATGCACACACAAGGACTCGGAGCCTGGCTCCCTCGACGCCGACTGCGAAACCCCCGCAAGGCGGCGATCACCTTCGGAGACGGGCAGCAGCTCTCCTATGCGCAGCTCGCGCACTCGGCGGAGCGCATGTCCGCGGTCCTCGTCGAACGCGGCGTGCGCCAGGGCGACAGGGTCGCCTATCTCGGCGAGAACAGCCCGGACTTCCTCATCACGCTGTTCGCAACGGTGCGGATCGGCGCCGTGTTCGTCCCCGTCAACACCCGCCTCGCGGTACCCGAGATCGCGCACGTCCTCACGGACAGCGGCGCTCGCATCCTGATCCACGATCCGGAGTTCGCCCATCGGCTCGAGCGCATGCTCGCCGCGCCCGGAGCCCCGGCCCATGCCATCCGCACCGGATCGTCGGGGCGCGACGGCTCCCTCGGGCTCGCCCGTCTGATCGATCAGGCCACGGAGGTCCCGCCATTGCACGCGGCCGACGACGACACTCCTGCGGCCATCGTCTACACCTCGGGGACCACGGGTCGGGCCAAGGGCGCCGTCCTCACGCACGCGAACCTGACCGCGGTGGCCGTCAACAACCTCATCGACTATGACATCTGCTCCGACGACATCGCACTGATGATCTCGCCGCTGTTCCACGTCGCGGCTTTGGGCATGGGGGCACTGCCGGTGCTCCTCAAGGGCGGCACCCTCGTTCTCGAGAGAAGCTTCGATGCGGGCACGGCGCTGGATCTGATCGAACGTCACCGCGTCACCATGCTCTCCGGCGTCCCCACCACGTTCCAGCTGCTGGCCGATCACCCGGCTTGGGGCTCGACCGACCTGTCGAGTCTCAGCAAACTGACCTGCGGAGGGTCCGCGGTGCCCTCGCGCATCCTTACCGCCTATGAGGAACGCGGGATGTCGTTCTCCCAGGGGTATGGGATGACCGAAACCTCGCCTGGTGCGACCTCGCTAGCCCCCGAGATGGCCGTGCACAAGCACGGCAGCGTCGGTCTTCCGCACTTCTTCACCGATGTCCGCGTGGTCGATGAGCGCGGCACGGAGGTCACGGCGGGAACCGTCGGCGAGATCCAGATCACGGGGCCCAACGTCTTCGCGGGCTATCACGGCCTTCCCGATGCGACGGCCGCTTCGCTCACTTCGGATGGCTGGTTCCGCTCGGGTGACCTCGGATACATCGACGACCACGGCTACCTATACGTCGCCGACCGGTTGAAGGACATGATCATCTCCGGCGGGGAGAACATCTATCCCGCTGAGGTCGAGTCACTCATCGCAGACATCGACGGGGTGACGGGAGCCGCCGTGATCGGGGTCCCCGACGAGAGATGGGGCGAGGCGCCGATCGCGGTTCTCACGGTTGGCGATGGTTTCGACATCACGCTCGACACCGTTCGAGGAGCGTTGGAAGGTCGCGTCGCCCGGTACAAGCTGCCCACCCGCATCGAGATCGTCGACTCGCTGCCTCGAACCGCCTCGGGCAAAGTGCGCAAGAACGAGGTTCGAGCACTGTTCTCGCGGTGAGGGCGCTCGTCTCGCCGGCTTCCGGGTGCAGGACGCTCGAGGCCGGCGCCTCGCCCGCGAGCCGCCCTGCCCCTCGAGCGGAGACGCGCCCGAGGAAAAGCATGCCGGCTCGTCGATCGATCTTGTACTACCTTGGCGTCAACAACGGTGATCAACGCTCGAGAGGTACGACTGCATGCCGGAGGATCGCGCTCGGTCGGCGTCTATGCGCGACGTGGCCGAGCTCGCGGGCGTATCCGGACAAACCGTCTCTCGCGTGGCGAACAATCTGGGCAACGTGACGGAGCGGACACGCCGTCGCGTCGAACTGGCGATGAAGGAGCTCGGCTATCGTCCGAACATCGCGGCGCGTGCCCTCCGAAACGGCGAGTTCCGATCGATAGCCGTCGTGGTGTTCGGCCTCGAGACTCTGGGCAACGTGCGGACAGTGAGCGCGATAGCCGAGGAGGCGGCGAGACGGAGCTATGCCGTCGAACTGATATCGGTGCAGCATTCGCCCGAAGAAGCGGGCACGGCCGACTTCTCATGGGCCATACGTAGACTCGGGCAGGATGCCGTCGACGGCATCATACTGATCCTGGAGACGAGCAACTCCGCCGGAGCGGCAGTGCGCCTACCTCCTGGCGTTCCCGCGGTGATCGTCGATGCGGGCGCCGCTTTCGAGCATCCGTCGGTCGACGCGAACCAGGAGCAGGGCGCCCGCCTCGCCGTGGATCACCTTCTTGAGCTCGGACATCCGACCGTCTGGCATATCGCCGGGCCGCCCGAATCGAACGCGGCGGCTGCACGTGCACGAGCATGGCGGACTCAGCTCGAACAAGCCGGTCGACTCGTTCCCGAGATGCTCATCGGCGACTGGACCCCTGAGTCCGGCTACAACGCAGCGCTGGAACTGGCCGCCCGCCAGGAAGTGACGGCGGTCTTTGCAGCAAACGATCAGATGGCACTCGGCGCCCTCCGCGCGTTTCACGAGAACGGGGTCCCTGTACCTGAGGGCATCAGCGTCGTGGGATTCGACGACATGGTCGAGTCATCGCAGTTCTGGCCCCCGCTCACGACGGTGCGGCAACGCTTCAAGGCAGCGGGTGCCACCGCCGTATCCCTGCTCGTCGACCAGATCGAGCATGGTGAAGCCCCGGCAGGACGGCGCGTGATCGATACAGAGCTCGTGGTGCGCGCGTCGACCGGCCCCTTCGGCGAGCGATCTTCCCGCCGATAGGCGATCGCCCGACTCACGCCGTTGACATCAGCGTTTCCGAGCATGTATCTTTGGCTCGAATGTTTACGTAACCATTCGTATTTTCGCGGGACCACACCGACATGAAGCTCCCCTCAGAGTTCGGACCCACGATCGTCGAAACTCATCCCTATCCCCCTCCGTTCGTGAGCGAAAGGCCGCTGTCCGTGACATTCACGCAGACCGATCAGACCGGGCCCACCGGGCGCACGACTGAGACCCGTTCCGGGCGGGAATCCTTCATCAGCACGAGCACCGCGCCGCACTGGTTCGATGGCGTCGTCACGGGAAGCGGAGTCGTCGGTGCGATCGTATGGGGCGCTCCGCACGAGCACGTGGTCTCCCTCTCACATGAGCGGTTCTTCGTGCCCGCGAACTCGATCATGCCGCCTCCCGACACCGGCGCGCGGATCGAGGACATTCGACGAGAGCTCCTCTCCGCGAACCCGTCCGCCGCAGCGGCTCTGGTCGCAGACAGCGTCGCGGAAGCTGCAATGGACGATCTCATCTGGACAGACCCGCTTGGCCCCACGTCGGAGCTGCGCATCGAGTGCGCGACGGTCGAACCGCACACGTATCGCCGATCCGTGGACTTCGCCACCGGCGAGGTCCACATCCGCTGGATGGACGACGCCGGCGCGACCGAACTTCGCGTATCCGCCCGCCGCGGCGACTCGAACGTCACCGTGCGGTACCGCTCCGACAGCCCCGGGCCCGTGACGGCGCACCTCGGCATGCCTCGCAACAGAGAGGCACTGCGCGGCGAATCACCCGACTACGCCGACGACGTCGAGTGCCGCGTATGGGAGGAGAGCCCCACGACGGCGAGCCTGGAGCTGCGTGCGACGCACCCCGAGAGTGGACGCATCGTCTCCGCCACGACCCGCATCCAGGCGCCCCTCGCCTCGCAGGTGCGCATCCACGACGGCGACATCATCGCCCGCATCGACACCCTCGCCGGCGAATGGGCGCAGGTCGATATCACCGTGGACGTGAACGACGGCGCTGCGCACTCGTCATCCGATCCCCACGCGCATGACGCGTTGCAGAGAGCCTCCACCCTCTCTCTCGCTTCGCTCGTTCCCGCGGACATCACGACGGAGGAGCTGCTCGGCCGGGCCCCCGACGACACGGACCACGCACTCGCGCTCATCGAGCTGGCCTACGCGGCAGGCCGATACAACATCATCTCGTCGACAGGCGAGCTCCCCGCCACCCTCCAGGGAGTCTGGCAAGGCACATGGTCACCCCCGTGGTCGGCGGACTACACCCTGAACGGGAACGTGCAGAACGGGTCGATCGCCTCGCTCGTGTCTACGGGCACCCCCGAGCTCATTCGATCGGTCACGCGACTGGTCGTCCCTCGCCTCGAAGACTTCCGCACCAACGCGAGACGCGTCTTCGGAGTCGAGGGCGCCCTGCTTCCGTCTCGCATGAGCAGCCACGGCCTCGCCAATCACTTCTCCGCTGACTACCCTCTCCAGTTCTGGACAGGATGCGGCGGCTGGATCCTCCGTATGCTCGCAGACGCCGTCCTGGCGACGGGCGACCGCGAGCTCGTCGACGACAGCACATGGCACCTCGTGGAGGAAGTGCTGCGCTTCTACCAGGAGGTCGGCTCCCAGGTTCCGCTTGCGCCCGCCTACTCGCCGGAGAACACCCCGTTGGGCGCCCCCACCCCCATCTCCGTCGACCCGACGATGGACATCGCGATCCTCCGGGACCTTGCCCGGTCTGCTACCGTGCTCGCCGAGGCCAGAGGAGTGCCGACTCCGGAACTGCCCACGGTCGCTGCACGGTACCGCGTGGAAGACGGGCGTCTCGCCGAGTGGTCATCCCCAGGACAACCCGATGACGTCGCCCATCGTCACGTAAGTCAGCTGTACGGCCTCTGGTACGAGCCCGATGATGCCTTCGACGACCCGCAGCTGCGCAGCGCCGCGGCAAAGCTGATTCACGACAAGATCGCCTGGCGGGCCGAGAACCCAGGACCACCTCCTGGCAACATGGAGATGGCGTTCGGGCTCACACAGCTCGGTCTGGCCGCGGCCACGTTGGGAGACTCCGACGCCCTGCAGCAGTGCATCGAATGGCTCACACAGCTGCACTTCACGACGGCGATGACGACCACTCACGATGCCGGAAGGATGTTCAACGTCGACGCGAGCGGTGGACTGCCCGCTGTGATCGCTTCCGCTCTCGTGCAGTCGACCCGCCAGACGATCCATCTGCTGCCTGCGCTGCCCGGGCCCTGGACGAACGGATCCGTGACGGGGCTCACCACCCGAACCGGCCTGCGGGTGGACGAGCTGAGTTGGGACGAGCACGGCATGACCGTCGCACTGTCCGGCGATCCGGCCTCACGCTGGGTGCGTCGCGAGGGCGTGACTGTTCAGCTCCCCCGGCCTGCGTCCCTGCGCAGCGGATCCGACCCTGCCACGCGCTTCCGTCTTGCGGAGGCCGACTCGCACACCTTGAACTTCCGGTGGGTCGAGGAGACGACTCCCTCGAGATCATGACCAGGTCTCGCCTCCACGCGCCACCACCGGAACCCGCATGCCCGCCGACCCACCCCGAGGCGACCCCCGTCTTCCGCCTCAGAACAGGAATCAGGACCCGATGAACAGACCACTCTCACCCCTCGATCCGTCCACTCTCCCTGCCCCCGTGGACGTCTCCGACAACTCCGCCGCACTTGCGGCAGTGGATGCGGTGATCGAGGCGGGTCCGTACGCGGCGGACTGGGAATCGCTTCGCGCGTACGAACCGCCCCGCTGGTATCTCGATGCCAAACTCGGCATCTTCATCCACTGGGGCGTCTATTCTGTACCTGCTTTCCACAACGAGTGGTACTCGCGAAACATGTACCGCGAGGCGAGCGAAGACTTCGCTCATCATCGGGAGACCTATGGTGAGCATCGCGACTTCGGATACAAGGACTTCATCCCTCACTTCACGATGCGCGACTTCGATCCTGACGAGTGGGCGGCTGTGTTCAAGCGCGCAGGAGCGCAGTTCGTGGTTCCCGTCGCCGAGCACCACGACGGCTTCGCGATGTACGACACGGAGCGATCGCGGTGGAACGCGGCGGCGATGGGACCGCAGCGGGATGTCTTCGGCGATCTGACCGCGGCTGTCGACCGCGCCTGGATGGTACCGGGGGCGTCATCGCATCGGGCCGAGCACTGGTTCTTCATGAACGGCGGTTCCCGTTTCGACTCCGATGTGCGCGACCCTGCGTACGCGGACTTCTACGGACCGGCCCAGCGGGAAGAGGTGGCGCCGAACGAGCGGTTCCTCGAAGACTGGCTGCTGCGGACCGTCGAGGTCATCGACAAGTACCGCCCCCAGGTCCTGTGGTTCGACTGGTGGATCGAGCAGCCGGCCTTCGAGCCCTACCTGCGCCGGCTGGCCGCGTACTACTACAACCGCGCTGCCGAGTGGGGGCGCGAGGTCGCCATCAATTACAAATGGAAGGCGTTCGCCGAGGGCAGCGCCGTGTACGACATCGAACGCGGGACGATGGGCGGGATCCGTCCGGCCGTATGGCAGAACGACTCGGCCATCTCGAAGAACTCGTGGAGCTGGATCGAGGGTCACGAGTACAAGACGGTCGATGCGCTCGTCGCCGAGCTCGCGGACACGGTGTCGAAGAACGGCCTGCTCCTGCTCAACGTCGGCCCCACCCCGGAGGGAACCATTCCGGATGCCGAGAAGCGTGTTCTCGAAGGCATCGGGGACTGGCTGACCCGCAACGGCGAGGCGATCTACGGCACCCGCCCCTGGCGGATCGCCCAGGAGGGCCCGACGCAGCTGACCGTCGGGTCATTCGTCGACGCCGCGACCCCGGAGTACGGCTCTGCAGACATCCGTTTCACCACTCGGCACGATGTCACGGGCGACTACCTGTACGCGATCCTCCTCGCCGAGCCCGACGATGGCGTGGCGCGGATCCGCTCCTTCGGCACGGGATCCGGTCTGCTCGACCGCGGTATCCGCGAGGTGACGGTGCTCGGCGTCGCCGAAGCCGTGGCCTGGGAGCAGACGGCCTCTGAGCTGAGCGTGACGCTGCCCCCGCAGAGCCCGCTCGCGTGCGGTCCCGTCGTCAAGGTGTTCCTCGAAGAGGCCGTCACGCCGCCGCGCCAGGACTTCCTCCACGGCTGAGCCGAACGAAGAGGTGCCAACGGGCCGCTCGATCCACACCGCGGATCGAGCGGCCCGTGTCTTGCGGGACAGTCGCATACTCGCGGTGTGATCGACGAGTGCGGCATCCCGAACATGGAGTACGACGATTGACCCCTCGACATGTGCCGCCGAGTCCCTCGGGCTCGAATGCACAGAAGGAGCGCACGTCCCCAGGTCGAGGACGTGCGCTCCTTGTCTGTGCGATGCGGCCGCCGGGTCAGACGCCGATGACGCGGCGACTCTTAGCGGCCGCGAAGACTCCACCCGCGGTCAGCAGGACGAGCGCGAGCAGCGCCACCGCGATGGGCAGTTCGGCTCCCGTGATTGCCAGGTGTCCGGTCGTCGATCCGCCGACAGATCCGCCGACTATCCCGCCGCCCGCGCCGGGCGTCGTGCCCGGGCCTGCGCCGCCTCCGGGAACGGTCGCGGCGCGCACCGCGGCGGTGGGATCGCTCGTCACCGAACCGTCTCGGAAGCCCTCGAGAGAACCCGTGACGGTGACAGTGATGCGGGAGCCCACGGCATCCGCGGGAATCACGAACTGATCGCCCGTCTGTGCCGCCGCCGCCGAGAGAAGGATAGACGCGGGGACAGTATCGTCGCTCCTGGCTCCGACGGGGACGCCGTCGACGGCCCACTCGTACGTCAGCGACGTGCCCTCGGGCCAGCCCTCCGACTCCGCGGCGAGAGTCTCTCCGACCACGGCCTGGCCCGAGATCGACGGACGCTCCGACGGAGCGACCTCGTCGACGACCGTCGGTGCGGCGAACGTCAGGGTCAGGCGCGGTGCCAGGCCCTCCGCGTTGGGGTTACGGGCGCCGCCCTCTCTCGAGACGAAGAGAAGATCCTGCCTCTTCGTCTCGTTCACGGCGAAGGAGACCGCGGAGGCGTCCGCGGCGAGCCGCGTGACAAGAGGAAGGACGTCGATCGTCGCCTTGGAGCCCACCGGCTTCTGCGTCGCGGAGTACGACGCGTCCGATCCGACCTTGTTCGGTGATGTGACGTCGAAGGGTGCCGACGTGGCGGTCACCGTGGTGTCGATCGCCGGCTTGGTCAGCCAGGTCACGGCACCGTCCACGGTGTTCGTGCGCGCCGGAGGCGTGCTCTTGCCGTCCCCTTCGATCCACCCGGGGGTCGCGAGCGCCGCGACCAGGCTGTTGGAGCCGCTGAGTCCACCCTTGGCGGGCCCCGCGTACGTCATGGTGAGCTCGGCGGACAGCAGTTCCCCTGCCGCGATGCGCTCGCCCAGGTCTCCCAGCTCGAACGAGAGCAGGCTGAGCTTGGAGTCACGATTCGACTGGTTACCCGCGTACTTCTCGCCGAGGACGCCGCCGAGGTTCGCGTCGTTGAAGTTCAACATCCGCAGCAGTTCGCCGTCACCGTAGTTCAGGGTCTGCTCCGCGTTCCACGTCTGTACGTTCGTGTCCGCCGCGACCGGGATCTCGATCCTCTCCGCATCGGGATCGATGACCTTGACCGTCGCCGATCCCGTCGCGGTCGCACCGTGGGAGTCGGTCGCGAGGAGGGGGATGCTGGTGGTGCCGGCCTGAGCGCTGGTGGGCGTCCAGTGCAGGGCGTTGTCCGTGATGGTCGCGCCCTCCGGCAGCGACGGGGACGATACCTGCACGGTGTCGCCGTCGCCGTCGCTCACCGGAATCGGGAGGACGAGCTCGGTGCCGACCTCGATCTCCGACGTCGGGATCGTTCCGAAGACGGGCGCGACATCCTCGATGAAGTCGAAGTCGCGGTTCACGACGTTCGTGAGCTTCAGGGCGAACTGCGTCAGTCTCGTGACCGGCGTTCCGGCGACCGAGAGGTCGTGGATGCGCAGATCAGTGGTGTTCGAGATGTTGATGGGCAGATTGTGCGAGAACCAGACGTCGTCCAGGATGAGGGAGCCGAAACGGTCGGATGCGGAGCTCCCTCGCCCGCCGATGGACGCATTGGTGGTGACCTTGGAGGTGTCGAACGTCGCGTCGGTGAACTTCACCTTCGTGTCCGCGGTGAAGTTGGACAGCGTGATCCCGAGGTTCTTGAATCCGACGTAGTTGACGTTCTCGAAGGTGAAGTCCTTCTGCGTGTAACCGCCGCCACCGCCGATGCGCACGCCGTTTCCTGCACCTGCGGTCCAGCCGAGGTGGTTCTTGACCGAGATGCCGAACGTGTCCGCGGTGTCCCACGACAGCCGGTCGGGGTCGGGGGTGAACTTGTCGTTCGGGTTGTAGTGACCGCTCGCGAAGGTGTCGTCGTTGCCCAGGGAGAGCGCTCCGTTCACCGTGACGTTCTGGCCGCTGGCCAGGTTGATCCCGTCGACCCAGGGCTGTGCGTAGGGGGTCAGGCCCTTGATGTTGTTGAACGTGATGTTCTTCGCGGTGTGCGTCTCCCAGTTCCACTGCTTCGCATCGCGGGCGAGGGTGTCGTTGAACGTGATGTTCTGCGAGTGGAGGATCATGACGCCACCCTGGTGCTGGGACGTCGCCGCATCGTGGCGCCAGCCTCCGTTGCCCGTGTCGTAGTTCGCGAATCCGTTGCCGTCGAACACGCCACGTCCGTAGAACGTGATGTTGGCCGAGTTCCAGATCCCGATGGTCGGCTCCATGGCCTCCATGGTCGGCTGGATGCGGTTCTTCAGCAGAGCGCCTTCCGCGGTGTAGATCGTGACGGGCTTCGTTCTATTGCGCAGATCGAGACCGGCATATGTGTACCATCCGTCGGGGAAGTACAGCGTGTCCTTCGAGTCGTCCGAGTAGAGCTCGTCGATAGCTGCCCGGATCTGAGTCGTCTGATCGGTAGCGCCCGTCGCGTCGGTGACGAAGTCCATGACGTTCACCACGTTGTCGGCGCTGGGGTCGGGGATGGTGGCCGGGTCCTCGAGCGGGTCGTTGACGATGGCGAGTCCCGGCTGCGCTCCGTTGATCTCCACGATGACGTAGCGCAGTTCGCTCGACATCGTGAAGGTCAGTGTCGTGCCGGACACCGCGACGGCCGAAGCGGGATAGTCCTTCTCGGGGTAGATCTTCCACGAGGTGATCGGCTCATTCGCCGTCACTGTGAGGACGGGCGTCGAATCGTCCGACGCGAACCGTGCGACAGCCATCCGGTTGTTGAATCGGTTCGAGTACTTCGCGACGAACACGTCCGTACCGTTCGCCTCGAGCGTGAAGCGATCGGACCGGGCATCTCCCGGGGTGTCGCGATACGTGTGCACGGATGCAGCCGCCTCAGCGGCGGCGGGAGGTGGGGCCGAGATCAGGGGGCTGATCAGAATGGCAGCGATCAGTGCCGCAGTGACCGCCCGGGGTGACTTCTTCGTCATGACTTCCTCGCTCGTAGATTGATCGGGTCAAAACGAAGATAGATCTGATCCTTGTTCACGTCAACAACGGGATGGCTGGAGCCCGTCGACGCGCGTTCCCCCAGAGAACTAGCTCGAAAACAAGCGGTGAGGCGGCCTCATCTCCTGCCGGCCTTGACATATGGCGACGTCAACACATTATGATGAAACATCGGATGATCACGTCACCATTCGACACCGAAGGATTGGACATAGATGTCAACCATGGCAAGGCCGACGGCTCTCGCCCCGCGCAGACCACAACCTGGCCGACCACGTCGTCGTCGCCACAGGTGGGCAGGGCTGGCTTTTCTGACGCCCTTCCTCTGCGTGTTCGCCGTCACGGTCCTGGCGCCCGTCATCTACGCGATCGTCCTGAGCGTGTTCCGTGAGCGACTGGTCGGAGGCAACTCTTTCGTAGGGTTCGACAACTATCTCGCCGCGTTCGCAGACCCCAAGTTCCTCGAGGGACTCCTCCGTGTGTCCGGTTTCCTCGTCGTCCAGGTCCCCATCATGCTGGTGCTGGCTCTTCTCGCGGCCATGGCGATCGATTCCCGACGGCTCGCGAAGCCCGGCTTCTACCGCATCGCACTGTTCCTGCCCTACGCGGTTCCCGGCATCGTGGCGGTGCTCATGTGGGGGTTCCTCTACTCCGACCGCGTCGGCATGGCGGGGAACATCAACTCCCTCCTCGGCTTCGAGCTGATCACGCCCTTCGCATCCCAGTGGATCCTCTTCGCCATCGGAAACATCGTCACGTGGCAGTTCGTGGGCTACAACATGGTCATCTTCTACGCAGCCCTGCGAACCATCCCCGAGGAGCTGTACGAGGCGGCAGCCATCGATGGGGCCGGGGCCTGGCGCGTCGTGGCGAGTGTCAAACTCCCCGCCCTGCGTGGTGCCATCGTCATCGCGACGATCTTCTCCATCATCGGAAGCTTCCAGCTCTTCAACGAACCGAACATCCTCCGCGCGAACGCCCCAGGCCTCATCACGACGTTCTACACACCCAACATGTATGCGTACAACTTGAGCTTCATCGGGCAGCAGGCCAACTACGCGGCAACCTTGGCGATCATCATGGGCGTCATCACGGGAGTGATCGCCTACATCGTCCAGGTCCGCGGTACCCGTCAGGAGATCCAATGAGTCGCGCAGTGGCGGATCGCCGTCGATTCCTCAGCAGCCCGCGACGGTCTGTTGCCCTGACCATCGTCATGGTCGTGTTCGTGCTCTACTCACTCGTTCCGCTGGCCTGGCTCATCATCAGTGCCACCAAGACGCAGCAGTCGCTCTCCGGATCCTTCGGCCTGTGGTTCTCAGGGCCGTTCGCTCTCTTCGATAACATCTGGCAGACGCTGACCCACGACAACGGCATCTTCGTGCAGTGGCTGGGCAACACGCTTCTGTACGTCGTCGCCGGGGCGGGCGGAGCCACGCTCCTGGCCACCCTCGGCGGCTATGGGCTGGCACGGTTCGAGTTCCCTGGCAAGCGCGTCATCTTCACTGTGATCCTGGCTGCGATTGCGATCCCCGGAACCGCGCTCGCCGTGCCAACCTTCCTGCTGTTCAGCCAGATGGGTCTGACGAACACGGTGTGGGCCGTGATCATCCCCTCACTCGTGTCTCCGTTCGGTCTCTACCTGGTCTGGGTGTACGCGCAAGAGGCAATCCCTGCAGAACTCCTCGAAGCTGCTCGGGTGGACGGATCCGGAGAGCTTCGCACGTTCTTCACCATCTCACTTCGGCTGCTGGCGCCCGGCGTGGCGACGGTGGGCCTGTTCTCGATCGTCGCCTCATGGAACAACTACTTTCTCCCGCTCATCATGCTCAGCGACCCTGAGCTCTATCCCCTGACCATCGGTCTGAACCTCTGGAACCAGCAAGGCCAGGGAATCGGCGCCGATCCGATCTTCAACCTCGTCATCACGGGATCGCTCCTGACGATCATTCCCATCGTCGGCGCATTCCTGCTCATGCAGCGGTACTGGCAGTCCGGCCTCGCGGCCGGCAGCGTCAAGCAGTGACCGCTGCATCCGATGACGCCACCCCATCCCCTGGGGCCCGCATCACCACCACCCACAGAAAGGAACACAGCATGAACCGTCGTCTTATCGTGCGCAGCGTCGCCGCGAGCGTCGCCACCGCTCTGGTCGGCCTGAGCCTGGCAGCGTGTGCCAGCACCGGCACGCCCGACTCCGGAGAGAAGGGAGCGGACGCCGTCGAGAAGGCCCTGGAAAAGGGAGGCGAGATCACCTTCTGGAGCTGGAGCCCGTCCGCCGAGAAGCAGGTCGACGCCTTCGAGAAGGCCTACCCGAACGTCAAGGTCGACTTCGTCAACTCCGGCGGCGCGAACGACAGCAACCTGAAGCTGCAGAACGCGCTGGCCGCGGGCAAGGGCGCACCCGATGTCGTCCAGCTCGAGTACATGTCGGTGCCGCAGTTCGTCCTCGCGGACGCCTTCGTCGATCTCACCGACTACGGCTTCGCCGACTTGAAGGATCAGTACTCCGAGTCCTCCTGGACCAACATCAGCCAGGGCGGCATCTGGGGCCTTCCCCAGGACTCCGGCCCCATGGCGCTGTTCTACAACAAGGCGACGTTCGACAAGTTCGGCCTCACCGTTCCCACGACCTGGGACGAGTACATCGACGCAGCCCGCAAGCTCCACGCCGCCGACCCGGAGTACTACATCACCAACGACTCCGGACTCGACGGCGGATTCGGCTCCGCGATGCTCTGGCAGGCAGGCTCCAACGCCTTCCAGGTCGACGGAGACAAGGTCACCATCGACCTGCAGGACGAAGGCGCCCAGCGCTATGCCGAGAAGTGGGGGACGCTCGTCAAGGAGGGCCTCCTCGACGGCATCGGCGGATGGAGCGACGAGTGGTTCGACGGTCTCTCCAGCGGGAAGATCGCCACTCTGGCAGCCGGCGCCTGGATGCCCGGCGTCCTGGAGTCGGGTGCCTCCGACAGCGCCGGCGACTGGCGCGTCGCGCCCATGCCGACCTACGACGGCGGGGCCCCCGCGACGGCGGAGAACGGTGGCAGCACGGAGGCCGTCACGAAGCAGTCCAAGAACCCTGCGCTGGCCGCCGGCTTCCTGAAGTGGCTGAACTCTTCGGATGAGTCGATCGGCATCTTCGTGGACGGCGGCGGCTTCCCCGCCACCGTCGCGCAGCTCGAGTCGTCCGAGTTCCTCAACGCGGAGCCCGAGTTCTTCGGCGGGCAGCAGATCAACAAGGTGCTCGTGGACGCGTCCAAGTCCGTCGTGCCCGACTGGCAGTACCTGCCGTGGCAGGCCTACGCGAACAGCATCTACGGCGACGCCATGGGTCCGATCTACACGAGCAACGGTGACGTCGCCGACGGCCTGAAGGCCTGGCAGGACGCGAACATCAAGTACGGCGAGACGCAGGGCTTCACCCTCGGAAAGTGACATCCGAGAGAGGGTGTGGGCTGCTCGCCACGAGCGGCCCACACCCTCTCTTCGGTAGAAGGAGGACACAACAATGACCGCCGCACGCTTCTCGTACGACGACGAGACGTTCCGCCTCGATGGCGAACCCTTCCGCATCGTCTCCGGCGCCCTGCACTACTTCCGTGTGCATCCCGACCAGTGGGCCGAGCGGATCGCGATGGGTCGCCTCATGGGGTTGAACACCATCGAGACCTACATCCCGTGGAACGCGCACAGCCCGATGCGCGGAAGCTTCGACACCGAGGGCGGCCTCGACCTCGGGCGATTCCTCGACCTCATCGCCGAAGCCGGAATGCATGCCATCGTCAGGCCCGGTCCCTACATCTGCGCCGAATGGGACAACGGAGGGCTTCCGCACTGGCTCATGGCGATCCCCGGGATCCGCGTGCGCTCCTCCGAGCACCACTACCTCGAGGCTGTCACCGAGTACCTCGAGTCTGCTCTCGCCGTCGTCGCCCCGCGTCAGATCGACGCCGGGGGCCCCGTGGTGCTGATGCAGGTGGAGAATGAGTACGGCGCCTACGGCGACGACTCCGACTACCTTCGCACGCTCGTGGACATCTACCGACGCAACGGCATCACCGTTCCCCTCACGACGGTGGACCAGCCGCGCGACGGCATGCTCGAGCGCGGGAACGTGCCTGGCCTGCTGGCGACGGGATCTTTCGGCTCCCGTGTGCACGAACGCCTCGCCGCGCTGCGCACCCACCAGCCGACCGGGCCGCTCATGTGCTCGGAGTTCTGGTGCGGGTGGTTCGATCACTGGGGCGGCTTCCACCACGTGACGGATGCGGAGGAATCCGCGCGGAGTCTCGACAGCATTCTCGAGGCCGGCGCCTCCGTGAACATCTACATGCTGCACGGCGGCACGAACTTCGGCCTCACCAACGGCGCGAACGACAAAGGGGTGTATCAGCCGACGGTGACGTCGTACGACTACGACGCCCCGCTCGATGAAGCGGGCCGACCCACCGCCAAGTTCTGGCGCTTCCGGGAAGTGATCGCCCGCCACGAACCCGTCCCTCCCCTTCCCTCGGATGCACTCGGCTCTTCGGACTTCGTGGTCCCCGCATCCGTCTCCCTGCAGGGGGTGGGAGCACTCGATCAGGTCGCCCCCGCCGAATGGAGCGTCTTCGGCGACCTCCCGACGCTGGACGATCTCGGCTCGGCCAATGGCTTCATCCGCTATCGCGCCTCACTCTCCGCCGGCGATGAGCCGACTGTGCTGCAGTTCGCCGACGTGCGTGATCGCGCGTGGGTGTCCCTCGACGGAACGGCTGTCGGCGTGCTCTCCCGATCGGCGGGCGAACGTTCGATCACGCTCCCCCGAGGAACAGGCGTGCTCGAGGTTCTCGTCGAAGACGAGGGGCGGGTCAACTACGGTCCTCGGATCGGCGAGCCGAAGGGCCTCATCGGTCCGGCCGTGCTGGCCGGGCGGGAGATCACCGGATGGGAGGCGTCCGTCGTCCCCCTGACGGACCTGCCGACCCTGGCGGAGCGCTCGACCTCGACCCTCTTCCCGCTGAAGGCGGGGCTCATCCGGGCTGAGTTCGAACTGGATGCGCCGACGGATCTCGCTCTGCACACCGGCGATCTCGGATGGGGCGTGGCGTGGATGAACGGGTTCAACCTCGGAAGGTTCCGTCCCCGCGGCCCCCAGCGGACGCTCTACGCGCCCCGCCCCGTCACTCGACAGGGCACCAACACCGTCCTCCTGTTCACGCAGGAGCCACCCCGATCACGCCAGCTGACATTTCGTCCGACTCTCGACCTAGGGCCCGTGGATGACTGATCCCTCTCCTCGCGTCATGTACGGCGGTGACTACAATCCCGAGCAGTGGCCCGCCGCCATCTGGGACGAGGACGTGCGTCTCATGAAACTCGCCCGGGTGTCGACGGTGACCCTCGCGGTCTTCGCATGGGCCCAGCTCGAGCCCGAGCCCGGTCGCTACGACTTCGCCTGGCTCGACGATGTGCTCGATCGTATGCACCGCGGCGGCATCCGGGTGATCCTCGCGACGGCGACCGCGTCACCGCCCGCCTGGCTCGCCCACCGGTACCCGGAGTCGCTGCCCGTCTCGATCGACGGCGTCAGGCTCGCTTTCGGCTCTCGTCAGCAGTTCAGTCCGAGTTCGGCGGCGTACCGCCACCATGCGATGCGACTGGTGACCGAGCTCGCCGCACGGTACGCTCAGCATCCGTCCCTAGTGGGATGGCACGTCGGAAACGAGTACGGCAATCATGTGACCCGCAGCTACGACCCCGAGTCGGCGGAGGCGTTTCGGGGGTGGCTGCAGGATCGCTACGGCAGCATCGAATCCCTGAACGCCGCGTGGGGGACGACGTTCTGGTCGCAGACCTACCAGAGCTTCGCCGAGGTCGGCGTCCCCTCCGCAGCTCCGATGATCCGCAATCCCACGCAGGTGCTCGATTTCGATCGCTTCAGTTCCGATGCCTTGCTCGACCTGTACCGCGCCGAGGCGGAGATCATCCGCTCCTACGCGGGGGACCGGGCTGATACGCCGATCACGACCAACTTCATGGGCTTCTTCAAGGACGTCGACTACTGGTCCTGGGCCCCGCACGTCGACGTCGTCTCGGACGATCTCTACCCGGATCCCGCCGATCCGCGCAGTCATGTGCTGTCTGCGGCGGCACGAGACCTGATGCGGTCTTTGGGTGGAGGCAGACCGTGGCTGCTGATGGAGCAGGCGACCTCCGCCGTCAACTGGCGTCCGCCGAACGTGCCACTGGCCGACGGACGCCACCGTCTGAACTCGCTCCAGGCCGTTGCCCGGGGCGCTGATGCCGTCCTGCACTTCCAATGGCGTCAGTCGGCCGCCGGCGCCGAGAAGTTCCATTCCGCGATGCTCCCGCACGCGGGCGAGGACACCCGTGTGCATCGCGGTGTCCGTGCTCTCGGCGCAGAGCTGAGCGAGCTCGGTGATCTCGTCGGCGAGGGCGTCTCCAGCAACGTCGCACTGTGCTTCGACTGGGACTCATGGAGAGCGATCGAACAGGACGGCACCCCGGTGAGGGTGGACTACCTGGACACCGTCCTGCGCTTCTACGAGGGTTTCCTCCGTCGCGGGGTCACGGTCGACTTCATTCATCCGGAAGCCGATTCGACAGGCTATTCGCTCGTCGTCGCGCCCGCGACGCACGTTCTCTCCGATGACGCAGCGCGAGCGCTGGCGGAGGTGCCGGGTCGTGGGGACACGCTCGTCGTCACATATCTCAGCGGTGTCGTCGACGAACGGCTCCATATCCACCTCGGCGGATATCTGGGAGGCGACGGCCCCCTGCGCAGCGCCCTCGGCGTGCGTGTCGAGGAGTTCGCGCCGGCCGCCGACGGGTCCCCCTTCACGCTCACGGGAGATCTGGCGGGCAGATCAGACTTCTGGCAGGAGCTCATCAGGACCGAGGATCCGCGGGTCGAGGTGGTGGCCTCCTTCGCGGACGGATTCGCAGACGGTTCGCCGGCCGTCACCGTCAACCGCAGGAGCGGACAGGGAGCAGCGTGGTACGTGGGCACCCGGCCCTCGACCGCGCTCATGGACGACCTGGTGGCGGCCTGGCTCGACGACGCCGGCATCAAGGCGCCTCTCGCCGAGAGCATCGCCGGTGTGGAGACCGTCGTGCGCGGCGGGCGGCGTCTGATCGCCAACCACACACCGGATGTCGTGACCGTCGTCGTGTCAGGGCACCGCATCGACCTTCCCGGGTACGGCGCCGAGTGGATCTGCGTCGCCCCCGAGGACCAGACTCACACGATTGGCAGCTGAATGGCACGTCTCGACGACACGGAGGACCGCGCCACGGGCGCGGGCTATCTCTATGTGCATTTCAAGCGCGAGAGCGAAGACGGGGAGCAGATCTACTTCGCTCTGAGCGACGGCGATGACCCGCTCCACTTCGATGACCTGAACGGTGGTGAGCCCGTTCTGCGCTCGACGCTCGGTCAACGCGGAGTCAGGGATCCGCATATCGTCCGGTCGCCGTCCGGCGACCGGTTCTACCTGGTCGCCACAGACCTGCGCGTGTACGCCAACGACGACTGGGATCAGCTCGAACGGCACGGCAGCCGCTCGATCATGGTGTGGGAGTCCGCGGATCTCGTGCACTGGGGGGAAGGCAGACTCGTCGAGGTCGCCCCCCAGGAGGCCGGGAACGCGTGGGCTCCGGAGTCCATCTGGGACCCCGAGCAGAACGCATTCCTCGTGCACTGGTCTTCGAAGCTCTACGACGATGCCGAACACGAGGGAGAGAGCTATCACCGCATCCTCTACGCGACCACTCGCGATTTCCGCACCTTCTCCGCGCCGCGGGTGTGGATCGACAGAGGATGGCAGACGATCGATGCCACGGTGATCGAGCACGGCGGACTCTACTACCGATTCGTGAAGGACGAGCGGCATCGGACGGCGACCAGCCCCCACGGCAAGTCCGTCTTCTCGGAGACCTCCTCGTCGCTGACCGGGGACGAGTGGACGCCCCTGACTGAGGGCATCGGACTCGACGCCATCCGTCAGGGCGAGGGTCCGCTCGTGTACAAGTCGCAGACCGAGGATCGGTGGTTCCTCTGGATCGACGAGTTCACCGCCGAGCGACGATACGTCCCGTTCGAGACGGCTGATCTGACCAGCGGGAGATGGGCGCTCGCCGACGATGTGCGGCTGCCGCGGGATGCCTGCCACGGGGTCGTGCTGCCGGTGACCTCGGAGGAGTACGCGCGTCTTCGCGAGGCGTGGAAGCCATAGCCTCCACAGCAGGAAGAACTCGTTGCTCTCATCCTTGCGCTCACCAGGGACCTGCTGTCGCCGCTGTCCTCCTCCGAGCAGCACGTCCTCATCGGCCTGTTGGGGAAGGTGGCCGCGGCGAGCGCCTGAGCCCTCACTGCTCGCCGTCGGAGCCGGCGTCGGAAGCGGGCGGATGTTGCGCCCGAGTTTCTCTCGCGACTCGGGCGCAACATCGGCGCGAGCGTTTCAGGCGACGAGATTCTCTCCTATCCATTCGCGGAGGGTGGTGGTCGGGATCCCGTGGCGCGCGTTGAAGGTCGCCGCCTTGTCCCAGGCCACACCACGCCCCTGCGCGAAAGCCGCCCGATACTTGCGGGTCATGTCGTCGGGGTCTGCGGCGAGTTCGTCCATGAGGAGCGGCTCCGACCACACCCGCAGCTCGAACGGGCGGCCGAGCATCTCCTCCAGCGTCGTCGCAAGCTGGGCGTAGGTGATCGTGTCTCCGGCGACGTAGACGATCTCATCGCGGATCCTCGGCTCGGCGAAGAGGATCTCGGCGGTGAGCGCGCCGATGTCTTCGGGGGTGGTCACGGTGACGGCCGTGTCGGCGGTCCCGAGCGCGTTCACCGCGTCGTTCGAAAGGTCCACCATTCCCGACCCCGGCTCGAAGAGGTAGTTCATGAACATGCCCGTGGAGATGATCACCCACTCGGTGCCGTCCTGCGATCGGAGCAGGTCCCGTACGTCGAGCTGCGAGTCGAAGATGTCCTGGGGGCTGCCGCGACCGATGACGTCGAAGTCGACGCCGAACTGCCACGGGAAGTATCGGGGGAGCTTCGCCTGCAGCGCCGCCCGCGCGACCTTCATGGGAGCGTCGAGCCCGGCGGTGATCCCCGTGCACCCGATGACCGTGTCGTAGCCCGAGAAGATCTGAGCGAGGTCGTCGACCGTGCTCTCCACCAGGTCGCCGGGGACGACCCCTATACCGAGGCTGCGGATCTCGGCGACATCGCGCTGCTTCGCGGTCACGGTCGACTCGATGGTGCGAGGACGCAGCAGCACGTCTACCGACGAACCCGGCACGGCGGCCGCTCTTCGGGCGACGTTGCGCAGGACGGGCATCCCCAGCTCACCCGCCCCGATGACGAGGATCCTCCGCGACGTTCCTGTCCAGTCGCTCATCGACATGTGTCTTCCTTTCTTCGGCGGCCCGCAGTTCGGGACACGGCGCACGAACACCAATGTAAACTTTGACATCACTGTCAAGGTCAAATTCATCTCCATCGAGGGTCGAAGAAGGGCGCGCCACCATGAGGATCAGCGAGGCTGCCGAAGAGATCGGGGCTCCCGCGCGGATGCTGCGCTACTACGAGCAGCAGGGGCTCATCGAGGCGTCGAGGTCGGGGAACGGATATCGCGACTACACGGAGGAGCAGATAGAGAACGCCCGCCATGTGCGAGCCCTCGTCGAGGCAGGGCTGTCCACGCGAATGATCAAGATCGTGCTGAACATCGAGGCGTCCTCGCCGGAGCACCAGACGGGAGCACACAACCGAACCTCGGCTGAGGAGCTGGCGAGGGAGTTGCGTGTGGTGGAGAACCGCATCGTATGCCTGGAGAAGAGTCGCGAGGCTGTCATCGACTACCTTCGGCGTACCGGCCACACCGATCTGCTCTCGGCGACCACGCCCTGACCAGCGCAGGCGGAGAGCTCTCGGAGAGCGGGCAGGCATCCGCGCACTCCCTCTAAACGGTGCCGAATGCGTGCGCCAGCTTGATCGGCACGACGACTTCCGATGCGAGGAAGGCGAGAAGTGACGCAGCGCGCGACGGGTCAGCGGATGCTGTCGCCACGACGCCCCCGAAGACGGTGTCGATCGCGGCATCGTCGGGCATCACCCCGAGGATGCGCACGCCGATCTGCCCGACCAGCTCGCTGAGCTGCTGGAACCCCAGATCGACCTCCCCGTCTGCGAGGAGCGCCGCGACCGGAACGCCTGGGCGCGCCTGCACGAGGCGGTCGCCGAACTCGTCGGCGAAGCCCCATTCATCGATCATGCGCAGCAGCGCCGTCCCGCTCGGGCCGGTCGAGTAGCCGATCCGTTCCGCCGCGCGCAGCGCCTCGCGCAGGCCGGCCGCGTCGTCGAAGGCCGGTCCGAGCGGGAGCTCCGCAGGACCGGTCGAGCCGGACCGCACCGCCACCGCGACCTGCGACACGACGAGCGGCATCACCGTGCTGGCGTCCACGTGCCCGCCGACGGCGAGTCGGCGCAGGGCGCTCTCGGCGAGGAACACCAGGTCGAACCCCTCCCCTGCCGCGACGCGTCGCTCGGCGTCGACGCCGCCGACGGATTCGACGATGACCTCCGCGCATCCCGCCGAGGCGGCCGAAGCGACGAGGTCGGCGAGCAGATGCCGGGTCGCCATGGACGAGATCGCCTTCACCCTGCCTCCTCGAACGCTTCGGTGTCGACATCGGCTGCGGGGCCCGAGGCGTAGCGAGGGCCGGAGATCGTCGCGGTGCAGATGAGGTCGCCGGCCCGAGCCAGCAGAACCGGGTCGATCACGAGATCCATCGCCGCGCGGTCGTCGCGGAGGTGGTCGGGGTTCGTGGTGCCCGGAATCGGAATGACGTGATCACCGCGCGACATCACCCACGCGAGGGCGAGCTGTGCCGGCGTGCATCCTGCCTCTGCGGCGAGCGCACGCCAGCGCGGCAGCAGCGCGGCGTTCGCCGGCCAGTGCTCGGGGCGGAAACGGGGCATGGTGCGGCGGATGTCGTTCTGCGCCAACGTCGACGGATCAGCGACGCTGTCGCTGAGGAATCCGCGAGCCACCGGGGAGAACGCGACCAGTGCGATGCCTGCGTCACGCGTCGCGTCCAGCATCCCGAGCTCCGGGTTGCGACTCCACAACGAGTACTCGTTCTGCACCGCGGCGATCGGTGCGACCCGCTGCGCCTCGCGCAGCCTCGCGACCGACACCTCCGAAAGGCCGATCGCGCCGATCTTGCCTGCGTCGATGAGCGCGGCGAGCGCGCCGACGCTCTCACCGATGGGGACCGAGCGATCCCACCGGTGCAGGTAGTAGAGGTCGATGCGGTCGACGCCGAGCCGCGCGAGCGAGGCGTCCACCTGAGCCCGCAGCGTCTCCGGCCGCCCGTCGATGGTGCGGATGCCGTCGATGAGCGCCATGCCGCCTTTGCTGGCCAGCACGACGTCGTCCCGGCGCCCCGCGATCGCCCGTCCCACGAGCTCCTCGTTACGACCTCCGCCGTACAGCGTGGCGGTGTCGAGCATTCCGACTCCCTCATCGAGAGCGACTCGAAGCAGGCGGATCCCTTCCTCCTCCGAGGGTGGGACCCCGTAGGCGTGGCTGAGGTTCATGCAGCCGAGGCCGAACCGCGGCAGCATCACGCGAGCTGCGCCTCGAGCGCCCCGAGCACGCGGTAGCAGTCGATGACCTGGCGCAGCGAGGAATTCGGCTCCCGCCCGTCGCGGATAGCCGCGACGAACTCACGATCCTGCAGCTCGATGCCGTTCATGCTCACAGCCACCGTCGAGACGTCGATCTGCTCCTCCGCACCCGTGAACAGGTCGTCGTATCGCGCGACGTACGTCGCGGTGTCGCCGATGTAGCGGAAGAACGTACCGAACGGCCCCTCGTTGTTGAACGACAGCGAAAGCGTGCAGATCGCCCCGGTCTCGCTCTTGAGCTGGATCGAGAGGTCCATCGCGATGCCGAGCACGGGGTGGATCGGGCCCTGCATGGCATGCGCGTCGACGATCCGTCCGGACTGATAAGCGAAGAGATCGACCGTGTGCGCCGCGTGGTGCCACAGCAGATGATCGGTCCACGAGCGCTTCTCGCCTCTGGCGTTCGTATTCGTGCGCCGGAAGAAGTACGTCTGCACGTCGAGCTGCTGCACCGCGAACTCGCCGGATCGGATCCGCTCGTGCACGAACTGGTGCGAGGGGTTGAAGCGGCGGGTGTGGCCGACCATCGCGACGCGATCGGACGCGTCGGCGACGGCCAACGTCGTCTCCGCGTCGGCCAGCGAATCTGCGAGGGGTATCTCCACCTGCACGTGCTTCCCCGCGGCGAGCACGGCCTGCGTCTGCGCTGCGTGCAGACCGGTGGGCGTCGCGAGAATCACCGCTTCGACGTCGTCGCGGCGGAGCACCGCGTCGAGACCCACGACAGCGTGTGCGACGCCGTACTGTGCGGCGACCGCATCCGCCTTCTCCTGCGAGGTCGCGCTGACGACCGTCACCTCGGCGTCGTGGATGTTCGCGAGGCCGTCGAGGTGCTTCATGCCGAAAGCGCCGTTGGCGCCGACGACGGCGACGCGGATCTTGTCGTTCATGCGGAGTCCTCACGTGCAGGGTTGCTCATCACGAGATGGCCGACCGCGGTGTTGGATGCAGGAACATGGTAGAACCTGTGGTCGGTCGAGGGCTCTCCGCCGCCGAACTGATCGTCCATCGCACCGCGGGCGATGAGCCAGTCGACCAGTTCGATGCCCTCCGACCCCGCCTCGTCGACGTACTCCATGTGCGGCCATTCGGTGAGCCCGAGCGGGTCGGCGATCAGGTGGTCGAGGAACGCGTTGTCCCACTCCTTGTTGATGAGCCCGGCACGCGGACCCTGCAATTGGTGGCTCATGCCTCCGGTGCCCCAGATCTGGACGTTCAGCTCCTCGCCATCCCATTTGTCGATCGCGCGGCGCAGGGCCTTGCCGAGCTCGTAGCACCGGCGACCGGACGGCACCGGGTACTGCACGACGTTGACGGCGAGGGGGATGACGCGCACCGGCCACTCCTCGACGTCGCCGTACACGAGCGACAGCGGTACGGTCAGACCGTGGTCGACGACCATCTCGTTGACGAGGGTGAGGTCGAAGTCGTCCTGGATGATCGACTGCGCGAGATGCGCGGCGAACTCCGGAAATCCCTTCACAGCCGGGACCGGTCGCGGTCCGTAGCCCTCGTCGGCGACCGGGTACTCGGCTCCGGTGCCGAGCACGAAGGTCGGGATGATCGAGGCGTCGAACGCAGTGGCATGGTCGTTGTAGACGAGGATGACGACGTCTGGAGTGTTCTCCTCCGCCCACCTCCTGGTCCAGCGGTATCCGTCGAAGACCTTCTTCCAATACGGCTCCTCGGTCTTGCCGAGGTCCATCGCGGCGCCGATCGCCGGGACGTGGGAGGTGAACAGCGCCGAGGTGTAATGGGCCGGCGCATCGGGCCGCATGGTCGTGGCCTTCTCCGCGGACGGGGGCGTCCACCCGTCGAGGTCCTTCAGGCGGTTGCCCTCGGGGCGCCGTCCGCCGCCGATCATCATGTCGCGGTACGCCGCCTCGCTCATGCCCGTCATGGACCCGGCCATCTGCTGGAAGCTCAGACCGTGCGTGGCGCCGATCTTGCTGAGGAAGTAGATGTTGCCGCCCTCGGCGATCATGGTGTTCAGATCCATGTCGAGCACGGCCTGACGCTGCACCGGGTTCAACGGCCACTCATCGAGGTATCCCGCCTGGTCGGCGAGGAAGCGCTGACGGTTCTCCGGCTTCATGAGCGACATCGAGAACTGGTTGAGGTGATAGCCCTTGCGGGCCTGCTCCGCGTCGTAGATCGTCGTGCCGGGGACGTCCTTGTACGGCTTGTCGAGTGCCATGGTCATGCTCCTTCGTCGCTCGCGGACTCGCCCCAGTAGAGACGGCGCGGGTTGTCGACCAGGAGCCTCCGCTGGAGCTCGGGGGTCGTCGCGATCTGCGGGATGTAGTCGACCAGCAGCCCGTCGTCGGGCATGTGGTCCTTGAGGTTGGGATGGGGCCAGTCGGTGCCCCAGAGCACACGATCGGGGAACTCCTCGACCACGCGTCGGGCGAACGGCACGACGTCTGTGTACGCGTGCTGCTCGCCGTCGAGAGCGCGCGGACCGCTGATGCTGAGCCGCTCTGGGCACGACACCTTGGTCCACACGTTGTCGTTCTCGCGCAGGAAGCGGAGGAAGAGCTCGAACTCGGGCCCATCCGGGTCCTTCGAGACATCCGGGCGCCCCATGTGGTCGACGACGATGTCCGTCGGGATGCGGGAGAAGAAGTTGTAGAGCTCGGGAAGGTCTTCGGCCTCGAAGTAGATGACGACGTGCCAGCCGAGAGGGGCGATCTTCGCGACGATGTCCTCGAGGGCGTCGGTGGGAACCCGGTCGACGAGCCGCTTGACGAAGTTGAAGCGCACTCCGCGCACACCCGCCTCATGCAGCTCCGCGAGCTGCTCGTCGGACACGTCGCGGCGGGCGGTTGCGACGCCACGCGCGCGCCCCTCACTGCGAAGCAGCGCATCGACAAGGGCGCTGTTGTCGGCGCCATGGCACGTCGCCTGCACGATCACGTTGCGGTCGAAGCCGAGCCGGTCGCGCAGCGCGAAGAGCTGGTCGGCGGACGCGTCGCACGGGGTGTACTTGCGCTCGGGCGCGTACGGGAACTCGGCTCCCGGGCCGAAGACATGGCAGTGCGCGTCGACCGCGCCGTCCGGCATCCGGAAGCGCGGAGCAGAGGGCCCGTCGTACCAGTCGAGCCATCCTGGAGTCTTGTCGAACCCGCCCGTCGTCTCTCCGTGTGTAGTGTCGTCGTGCGCCATCTCAGTCCTCCACGTACTCCAGGCCGGCTGTCGCGAGCGGAGCGCGCATCCCGTAGAGATCGAGACCGAGGACGCCCTCGCGGAACTGTCGGCGCTTCGACTCTTCGTTGTCCTCACGTGCACGGCTCGCGTCTGCCACTGCCCCGACGAGCGCGCGCGGCACGACGACCACCCCGTCGACGTCGGCGACGACCACGTCGCCGGGGTTCACGAGCGCGTTGGCCGCGACGACCGGCACGTTGACCGAGCCGAGCGTCGCCTTGACCGTGCCCTTGGAGTTGATCGCGCGCGAGAAGACCGGGAAGTCCATGCGCTCGAGGTCGGCGACGTCACGCACACCGCCATCGATCACGAGGCCCTTGCAGCCGCGGGCGGTGAGCGAGGTCGCCAGCAGCTCGCCGAAGAAGCCGTCCTCGCTCTCAGTCGTGCAGCCCGCGACGATCACGTCTCCCTCTTGCACCTGCTCCGCTGCGACGTGGAACATCCAGTTGTCGCCCGGCTGCAACAGCACGGTGACGGCCGGACCGCACAGCGTCGCGCCGTGGTATGCGGGGCGGATGTAGGGACGCATGAGCCCCACTCGGCCCATGGCCTCGTGGATGGTCGCGACGCCGAACTCCGACAGCCTGGCGACGTCGTCGGGGTCGGGGCGCTCGATACGGGTGCGGACGATGCCGAGGTCGTTGAGTCGCATGGTGATTCCTTTCACAGCCCGCGTGCGGTCAGGGCACGGTCGAGGCGCGGGTACACGCGGCGCGCGTTGCCCTCGAAGACCGCGAAGCGTTCGACGTCGGTGAGGTTCGGGGTCGCGTCGACGTACCGCTTGGTGTCGTCGAAATGGTGGCCGGTGCGCGGATCCGTGTCGCGTACCGCGCCGATCATCTCGCTCGCGAAGAGGATGTTGCGCGCGGGGACCACCTGCGTCAGGAGGTCGATGCCCGGCTGGTGGTAGACACACGTGTCGAAGAAGACGTTGTCCAACAGGTGCTCCTCGAGCTCGGGCTTGCCCAGCGCCATCGCGAGCCCGCGGAAGCGACCCCAGTGGTACGGGACCGCACCTCCGCCATGAGGGATGACGAGCTTGAGGTCGGGGAAGTCGCGGAACAGGTCGCCCCTGATGAGCTGCATCACCGCGGTGGTGTCGGCACCGAGGTAGTGGTCACCCGTGGTGTGGAACACGTCTGGCCGACAGGTGGTGCTCACATGCACCATCGCCGGGATCTCGTACTCCACGAGCTTCTCGTAGACCGGGTACCAGGAGCGATCGGTCAGCGCTGGCGCCGACCATCTCCCTCCCGACGGGTCGGGGTTGATGTTGACGGTGACCGCGCCGAGATCCTCGACAGCACGGGTGAGTTCGGCGACGGTCGTGCGGGGGTCGACGCCGGGCGACTGCGGCAGCATCGCGCCGGGAAGGAACCGGTCGGGGAAGAGCTGGGCGACCCTGGCGACGAGGTCGTTGCAGATGCGGGCCCAGGTCTCGCTCACGGCGAGGTCGCCGATATGGTGCGCCATGAATGAGGCACGAGGGCTGAAGACGGTGATGTCGCTCCCGCGGTCGTTCATGAGGCGCAGCTGATTCGCCTGGATCGTCTCGCGGATCTCGTCATCGGTGATCCGGAGAGCGGCGGGATCCGGAGCCTCGCCCTCTCTCTCGGCGAAGGTTATCTGCAGCTCGCGCCACGCCCCCAGCGCGGTAGGGGCGGTCGTGTAATGGCCGTGGATGTCGATGATCACCGCGGGGCGTCCTTGTCGCTGGAGGGCTTTCCTCCGACGGTAGGGCGGTCATGATCTGCAGTCCAATAGATGATGGAGAAGCCTTGTATCGATAGCATCTATTCGTGGGAACCGTCGATCTGAACCAGTTGCGCACGTTCGTCGTGCTCTACGAGTTGCGCAGCGTGACGGGAACGGCCGAGAGGCTGCACGTCACCCAGCCCACCGTGAGTTATACGCTGCGACGGCTGCGCGAGCGATTCGGCGACGACCTCTTCCGGCGCGAGGGGCACGACATGGTGCCCACCGCCCGCGCCACAGCTCTGTTCGGGCCGCTGCACGAAGCGCTCGCCCAGATCGACTCGACAGTCGACTCCGACGCCGACTTCGAGCCGACCGGCTTCACCGGAGCGCTCGCCTTGGGGCTCACGTCGATCGGCGAGCAGACCTTCCTCCCCCCGATCATGGCGGCACTGACGCGCGAGGACGCCCGCCCCCGCATCACGGTCGAGAGACTCGACGCCGACCAGGTGGAGGACGGCCTCACCCGAGGAAGCATCGATCTCGCGATGACGGTGTCAATGATCGGCAGCCCCCGGCTGTGGCGCACGCACGTCCGTGCTGTCGAGTACGTCGCGCTCTCCTCTACGGCTCATCCGCTGCCTCCGACCGCACCGGACATGTTCGACGGCCGGCACTTCGTGCGCGTGTCGGCTCGGGGCGGACACGTGTTCCCGCATCAGGCCCTCATCGAGCACGGTCTCATGCCGCAGGTCGTGCTCACCGTCGAGGAGTACGCCACGGTGCCGTCGGTGGTGCAGACGACCGACCTCGTCGTGCTCCTGCCCCGCCATGTCGCGGAGGTCTTCTGCGGGTGGTTCGACGGCCTGGCTATCAGCGACCTCCCCTGGCCCGCGCAGAGCACACCGGTCTCGCTCTACACCCGCCGCGGGGCCGCGCTCTCGCCGGCGCAGCGGTGGTTCCGCGGCCTCGTGCACGATGCCGTCAGCACCGAGGAGTACCACGCGGCGAGAGAGACGCGCGACTAGGAGTGCATCGTGCGGTTCCAGCTCGCCTTCGCCGGGGCGAACGGGCTGCGAATGCGGATCGACCACGTCGAATGCGGATGGATCGAGAGGATCGCACCCTCGTACCAGGAGCGCGCCTCGTCGTCGAGGGTCGCGATCACGGCATCCTTGTCGACCTCGTCCTCCGGGCGCGGACGGAGGGCCTTCCACACGAGCTGGACCTCGGGGGCGCCGGTCGGCACGCCGTCGAGGTCGAGCACGGCCCGATCCCACGGCAGGGACAGCCGCGGATCTCGCTTGTAAACCCAGGCGCGGGGGGAGCCGTCCTCGACATTGACCTGCAGCACCCAGACTCCGCGTTCCTCGTCCTGGAGCAGCACGGGGTGCGGATCGGCGTCGGCAGGCGCCGTGTCGAGCGGGACGACGCACCCCTCGACGTCGGAGAGCGTCCACGCGGTGACTCGCGCAGGCAGGGCATCGACGAGCGCGGACAGGTCGACGGCGGCGACGCTCACATCGGTGTTCGGGCGCGTCCGGATCTCACGCCCCAGCCAGCGATCGAGCGCGGCTCCACCGGAGAGCCACCAGCGTACGGGCACCCCGCCGAGCAGGCCCGCGATCGAGTCGACGTCCGCTGGCATCCAGGGCGTCGAAGACGCGAGCACGGGAGCGGTCATGCACCGAGGCTACCGCTCACAGGTCGCCGAGCGACACGGGAGGCGTGCAAGACTGCCGGAATGGCGAACTCCCCCTCCGGCGACTCGATGACGGATCGCATCGTGCGGGTCCTCGACACGTTCGCGGCCGACCGGACGACGCAGACGGCGACGCAGATCGCGCGTCGTGCGAATCTGCCGCCGGCGACCGCGCACCGCATCGTGGGAGATCTCATCGCGGCCGGGCTGCTCGAGCGCGATGAGGAGATGCGGGTGCGGCTGGGCATGAGGCTGTGGGAGCTCGCGCTGCGCGGATCGCACGCGCTCCGGCTGCGTCAGGTCGCACTGCCGCACATGGAGCGCCTGCAGGACATGATCCGCGAGCACACCCAGCTCGCCGTGCTGGAGCAGGAGGAGGCGCTGTTCCTCGAACGGCTGTCTCATCCGGACGCCGGCGCCAACATCACCCGGATCGCGGGACGCCTCCCCCTGCACGCATCGTCTTCGGGACTCGTCCTCCTCGCCTTCGCTGCCCCTGAGCTCCGTGAGCGTGTGCTCCGGGGCCCCCTGCGCGCCGTGTCACGTGAGACGATCACCGATCCGTCGGTGCTGCGCGGCGTGCTCGCGACGGTCCGCCGCCAGGGGGTCGTGATCGCGGTGGGATCAATCGAGGCCGTGTCGACCGGCGTCGCGGTGCCAGTGCGGGAGCGCGGTCAAGTGGTGGCCGCCCTTTCCGTCGTGCTGCCCCGCGATTCCCGGAGCGACCCCGCCGTGGCGGTCCTGAAAAACGCAGCGGCAGCCATCGAGAAAGACCTGCACCCCGGCTAGATCTCATTCAATGGGATTCTTCGGTGCGCGCGGCAGGTGGTCGCGCACACTGATCGGCAGAGCGGACGCACCGGCGCCGCCGTCGAAGGAGACACCATGATCACCTCGATCCGAACCCGCGTCGCGATCGTCGGAGCCGGGCCGGCCGGCCTCATCCTGTCCCATCTCCTCGCCGAGGGCGGGATCGACTCGGTCGTGATCGACCAGCGCTCACGCGAGGAGATCGAGTCGACCATCCGGGCCGGCATCCTCGAGCAGGGCACCGTCGACCTGCTGACCCGCATCGACCCCGGCACCCGTGTGCACACCGTGGGTCATCGCCACGACGGGATCGAGCTGCGCTTCCAGGGCGAGGGGCATCGCATCGACTTCCCCGGCCTTGTCGGTCGCAGCGTCTGGCTCTACCCGCAGCACGAGGTTCTCAAGGATCTGCTCGAACTGCGCGTGCACGCAGGTCAGGATCTTCGACTAGGCGTCACGGCGACGCGCATCGAGGGAGCTGGGACCGACGCACCACGCCTCATCGCGACCGATGCGGACGGGTCCGCGGTCGAGATCGACGCCGACTTCGTGGTCGGGGCCGACGGCTCCCGCTCGGTCGTGCGCCCGGCGGTCACGGGCGGGACGACAAACGGCTACTTCCGCGAGTACCCCTTCGCGTGGTTCGGCATCCTCTGCGAGGCGCCGCCGAGCGCAGACGAGCTGATCTACAGCAACTCCGACAATGGTTTCGCGCTGATCAGCCAGCGCAGCCCGCTCGTGCAGCGCATGTACTTCCAATGCGCTCCGGACGCCGACGCCCAGGCTCTCAGTGATGCCGAGATCTGGAGCACGCTGCAGTCCCGCGTCCCCGGCACCACCCTGCAGGAGGGGCGCATCTTCCAGCGAGACGTGCTGCGTTTCCGGAGCTTCGTCGCGAGCGAGCTGCGGCGCGGACGTGTGGCCCTCGTCGGCGACGCTGCGCACACCGTGCCTCCCACCGGAGCGAAGGGCATGAACCTCGCCGTCGCCGACGTGGTGCTCCTTGCCGAGGCTCTGACGTCGTTCCTCGGGCGGCGCGACGAGAGCCTCATCGACGGCTACGCGGAGCGGGCGCTCCAGCGCATCTGGAAGGCGCAGCATTTCTCATGGTGGATGACGAGCATGCTCCACACCGCGACGGATGCCGACGGATTCGATCGCCGCCGCCAACTCGGCGAGCTCCGCTCAGTCGTCGACTCCGAGGCGGGGCGCGCCTACCTCGCCGAGGCGTACACAGGATGGCCGGCGTCCTGATCGCGGCCCCGACGGCGATCATGCGCGCCGCAAAACGTGCCGGACATCCGCTCACACCGGTTATGACGGGCCCGCGAGCGCGTACGGCGATGCTGAGCTCCGGCTCGACTTGGCGACCATATGCGGGCGGGTGCGGACTCCGACGCTCTGGAACCCACCGATCGGAGGTCAGCATCGCCGAGCACGGTGCAACACCTGTCGCGCTTGTCGAGCGCGAGCAGAGTCCGGCCCTCCACGACCTTCTGAGCGGTGCTCTGGTCGCTTCGGGCCAGGGCTTGATCCACGGTATCCCCTTCACCGGGGTGGAGTCGACGTTCGCCGAGATGGCGACGCATCCGATCCCGATGTGGCCCCCGATCTTCGGCTACGAGGCAGAACATGCGTACGACGACATCCGCGTTCTGGCGATCGAGCCTGCCCTCACCATCCCGGTTCATGTCGTGGCAGGGCCCATGTCGGCGAGGAGATCACGGAGACGATGCTCCGCTCATGCCAAGGCTCGGATATCTAGTGGTGCAGCCCTCGAGGCAGGACTTCAGACGGATCCGCTGAGCATCTGTGCGTACCCTTCCCGGAACGATGGGTAGCGGAGTGCACCGACGAAGTCGTGCATCAGATTGCCGTGGAGCACCGTTCCACCACCGCTCTCGCCCTCGGCGTGCGGCGGGGGCTCTATGCCGAGGCTTTCAGCGATGAAGGTCACGACTTCGCCCATCGCGATGGGCTCTCGATCGACCGCATGGACAAGCGGGGGGCGCGTTCTCGGCTCGGAGCATCGTGTACAAGAGCCCGACGAGATCGTCCTCGTGGATGCGATTCGTGCGTCTGGAGTAGTCGACCGGGGCGTGCGCGCGGACGCGACGGATCACGGAGTCCCGGCCCGGCCCATAGATGCCCGCTGGGCGGACGATGCATGCTCCGAACAGCCGAGACGCAAGCTGCTCTCCCTCCAAGAGAGCTCGTGACCGACTGCCGGCTAGGACTGGCGCGTCCGATTCGGTGAGCGGGCGAGGCCCTGCCACCCTTCGAGTACCCGAGTCGAAGAGACGAAGATCACGCGTGACGGGCGCGACGACAGCCCTCCGGCAAGGTTGGCGAGCGCCGCTGCGTAGACGTCACCGTCGGCTCTGTCCTCCGAGTCCGGAGGCAGGCTGACGACGACCGACTCACAACTGGGAAGGTCGCGCGGCGGGGCGGCACGCAGATCTTGAGTGATCGATCGGAAACCGGAAGGAAGCGGCCCCGCCGTTCGACGGAGCGCGAGCACCTCGTGTCCGTCTGCGACCAGCCGCTCACCGAGTCGCAATCCGAGCTTCCCGCAACCCGCAAGCAGGGTGCGCCCCGGCGACCGCCGGCCGTGCCCCCATGCATGCTCTCACGTCTCCATGCGCTTCCTTCTCTGCTGACCCGCAACCGACCCTGCCACACATCCACGCTGCGAATGCGTGCGTTACGGAGACGCCAGCCGGTCGTGTGCGACGCGCACTGGTCGCTACCCCGGGCGGAAAGCGCATCCTGAGAATGCCGACACCGACAACGGCGAAGGATCGCGGTAAAACTGTGGCTATGAACCCATCTTGGCGCGTTATACGCTGACCCACCTGTGAGTTATTGAGAGGCGCACTACGAGGTTGCGCTATGCGTAGTGCAACGAGGTTGCGAGCCGTTGCGAGTCTAAATTTCTCCGATCTCCTGCCCGAGTCGGAGATACATCTCGGTGACGGCTTCGTCGTTGACGCGGTAGACGACCCACTCGCCCCGCTTGCGCTCCCCGCGCGGGGGGTCTGCGAACAGGAGACCTACGCTTTCGAGTTCGCCGAGGTACGGGATGATCGTCGATGCCGGCAGCTGCAGCGCCTCGACGAGGTCCTTGCGCCCCACGTCCGGGGTCTTGCGTAGCTGCCGGATGATGCTGGTCTTGGCCCGGTTGCCGAGGATCGCGAGGAGGCTCTCGGCAGCTTCGCCATCGGCAGGTCGGGCGTACTTGGGCATGGCTCCATTGTCGTCCCTATAATCCACGCGATCCAGATGCAGACCGAACTATTTACCCATTTACTTCCGAAGTGAGTGGGTGTACCGTTCACTTCATGATTAAGGCATCGCAGCTATACAGCCCCGCGAACCAGCGGGAAGCCGTGGCGCGTTTCCCCCAAAAGGCCTATAGACGGGGCGATCTGACCGGAGTATTGTCCACTGGGTCACTGCGGCGTATGCCGGACCAGTGCAGCCCGCGCATCGTCGCCGTCCTGGAGCTTCGGGAGGGCTGACCATCGTGGCCAGGGAGCGGAACGGCAAGCGCGGTATCGCGTGGGCATGGATCGGCGCGGTCATCCTAGCCGCGGGTATCATCGCCATCATCTTCGGCGCGCTCCTGAACCAGCAGACCCCGATTCCTAGTCCGTCCGCATCCCCCGAGCCTCCCGACTCCCCTTCGGCCCTACCGACGGTGGTTCCCGGTGCCGTGGTGGATCCCAGCGTCACCGACAAGGGCTGGGTGCCCGAGCCGATCACGACGGACGCCAACTTCTACATCCAGCGGGCCCTCGAGGCGGCATCGACGTTCGACACACAACTGAGCTCGCGGGAAGAATGGCTTGCGTATCTCGAAACCTGGTTCACACCAGATACCCGGTACACGTCCGAGCCTGACCGTGACTCAGCATTGGATGCTGCGCTGCTCGAACTCCGGCAATCTGTGGTGCTCACGGAAGCGGACTGGGATTCCCTCGCCTCTGCGAAGGGGCGGGTGGTTGCGGCGCTCACCGGCGCGATTGAGGATGTTGCGGTGTCCGAGGATCCGTCAGGCGACATGCGGATCGGCACGGCCGACGTGGCCCTCTCCTACACCCGTGTCGATGGCGATGGGGCCGAGTACGGCTACGAGGACCGGGTGCGGGTCAGCGTGCAGGTGCTCTGCGGTGAGGGGTCCGTCCCGGCGCCCGGAAGCGCGCAGCAGTCGGGGGATTGCAAGGTCGTCCGGTTCTTTGCGGAGCCGATGGAGCCCTGACATGGGCATCCCGGTCCTGGCCGCTGCGGCCCTCGCGAAGTCGAGGACCGCGAGCCGGATCGTGACCGCGGTTCTCGCGGCCGGCGTGTTGCTCATGTTGCTCGTGCTTGCGCCACTCGCAGTGATCCCGTTCGCCGCGTCGGGGTCGCTCGTTGTGACGGGGACGTCGACTGGGACGACGGACGGTCCGGCGGTCAACGGTCAGTGGGGGTACCCGCTGAAGGGTGCGTACAGCACCGGGCGGGGGTTCGGATACAACCCGGTATCGGGCTGCAGTTACTGCTCCACGAATCACAAAGGCTATGACATGTCGCAGGCGTGCAAGAGCACCGTCTACGCGGCCGGTCCCGGGACGGTCGTCGTCGCCGGCTCCTACTTTGGGTGGGGGAACGCCGTGATGATCGACCACGGCGACGGCATCCAGACCCTGTACGGCCACATGCTGTGGGATTCGCTCCGGGTCGAGATCGGCGACGACGTGGCCGCCGGAACCCCGTTGGGCGCGGAGGGAGACACCGGGCAATCGTTCGGATGCCATCTGCATTTCGAGGTCCGTAGGGCCGGTGTCGCGATCGACCCGGAACCTTTCATGGCCGCTCTTGGCCTGCCGCTCAGATGAGAACAAGGAGTTCATCGTGATACTGCCGTTCGACGTCGACGTCCCCCCGATCAATCCGGACTTCTCCGCCCCGTTCTTCGGTGGACTGCAAGTCCTCGCCTCCTATGTGCTGGCCGGCGCGATGCTGGCCGTGTTCATCATGTTGGTCATCGCCGGCGCCGCCCTCGCCTTCCCCAACATGGCCACCCACAAGGTGCAGTCCTGGGCGGGCGACAACATCACCCGCATCTTCATCGCCGCCGCCATTCTGGGAGCGGCGAACGGACTGTTCGGCTGGTTCGTGAACTTCGACTTCGGCTTCTGATGTCCACTGCGCGCACCGTCCTGATCGGAGCTCTTCTCGGACTCCTCTCAATGCTTTGCGCGCTCGCACCCGCATCGGCCACGACCGAATCGACTCCGCGGTCGATGTCGGTAGAGGCAGGGCCGGGCGAACCTCTGATCGTCGTGGAGGGCGAGAGCTGGTCATCGCCGGCGTATCCCGTGTTCTGCCGGTACTCCTCCGGACAGGTCGCCTGCACACCGACGACCGCGAGCGAGGTGAAGCCTCAGCAGTGCTTTGTCGACGTGTTAATGAACGGCGCGTCCACAACGGTGTGTACGACATATGAAGGCCACGCCGCCGCGCTGCAGCAAGCGGGAGGGAAGAACTTGATCGTGAAATACGGCTGCAGCGTCGGCGATGTCGTGTGTACGACGTTCGAGAACGCCGGCCGCGGGATGGCGATCGCCTCCACAACCGCGATGCTGCTCGTCGCGTCGAGCCTGCGCTTCGACACCAGTACGGTGCTGTGGACCGCTGCGGCGACCGAGTGGTCGTTCTGGCAGTGGGCGGTCCTCGTGATCACGTTTGCCGCCATGGCCTGGTCCGTCGCCGCCGCGGTCATCTCCGGCGAACGCGACGAGCTGGTCAGCGCCGTGGTGCGCACGTTCCTCGCGATTCCCGCGGTGCCGCTGACGCTGTGGATGACCGGTCACCTTCTGAACGCTGTCGATGACCTCACCTGGTACATCCTGAACCGGGACGGGCCGGCGACGTTGTTCACGACTCTGCAGAAGGTAACCTGGGCGGGCGGGGAGGCGAACTACTTCTTCGCGTTCCTCATCCACGGGCTCCTGCTGTTGTCGATGCTGCTGCTCGTCCTCGTGTTCACGTTCCGCAACATCGCCCTGGCCGCATTGGTCACCGCGGGACCCGTCGCCTGGATGCTGTTTCCGCTGCGCACGATCGGCCCGCAATGGGTGGTCCGGTATGTGTCCGCTGTCGTGTCGCTGCTGCTCGCCGGGCCGCTGACGATCGGGTTCCTCACCCTCATCGTCAACGGGCTCGCCGAGGTGGAGACGATCTGGGACCCGCAGGCCTGGCCGCTCCTCATCGGGCTCGTGCTCGCGGCGTTCGCGCCGTTCGCGGTGTTCGGGCTGTTCACGTTCCTCGGCGGCGTCGCCGCGGACCGCATCGGATCGAGGATAGGCGGCCACGCCGCCCGCGCCGGATCGAACGCCGCCCGCTCCGCCGCCCGCATGCCTTCCCGGCTCGGTGCGCACCCCGCCGGCGTCCCCCGCGGCCCCGCACGCTCGACACCGACCACGCCCCGCACCGGGACGGGCGGACCGGGGGGTCCGCGGAAGCCCGCCTCCACACCGCCACCCAGATCCACGTCGGGCTCGACACCGCCACGCAGCCAAGCCACCTCGGCACCGCCTCCCCCACCATCCTCAACATCACCGGCATCTCCGCCGCGACCGGAAAGGAGCAGGCAATGACCGCTGAAGCTTCCCCAGACCGGCCGGTACGGCTACCTGGGCGGTCCCGTCAGGGAATCGTGCTGGGCATGGACCCCTGGCAGCTCGGATTCGTCACAGCCGCTGCCCTCGTGATCCTCGTGTTCATCAACCGCTTCGGACCCTTCGGGCTGCTGTACGCCGCACCTGTATATGTGCCCTTGGCGCTGACGGCGGTGGTGACCGTGCACGGCCTGTCCGCGCCGAAGATGGCCGGCTTGTGGCTGATGAAGCAGGTCCGGCACGTCGCCGGTGCGACGACGCAGACATTCCGTCCTGAGCGGATCCAGCTCGCCGGCACCCTCAATCTCCCCGGCACCCGAGCATCCGTGCAACTGTGGGACGTCGACGGGGTCGCCTGTGTGTATGACCCGCGCCGCCGCACGGTATCGGTCACCGCCGAGCTCGAGGTGCAGGGGTTCCTCATGCACGACATCCCGGAACGGCTGGACCTGGCCGAGCAGTGGTCACGGGTGCTCGCCTCCTTCACCCAACGGCCGGGGATGAAACGCGTCACGCTGCAGGAGCGCACCCTGCCGACCACGATCCGCGCCGCCCGCACGCACTACGACGCGGTCGTCGAGCACCGCGGGCAGGATCGAAGTTCACCTGTGGCCGTCAACTACGAGCAAGTCATGGACGACTCGGAGCGGTTCGCCGTAGCCCACCGCAACTACCTCACCTTCAGCCTCGATCTTTTCGCCCTCGGCGCCCAAGTCAAAGCGCTCGGCGGAGGGAAGACCGGAGCGCAGACCCTCGCGTTCATGGAAACCCGGACCCTCGCTGATGCGCTCACCGCGGCGAGCATCAAAGTCCGCGCCTGGCTCTCGCCGCGGCAGATCGCGGCGCTCGCGAGGGTCGCATTCGACCCGGAGTCCGCATCCCACATCCAGAATCGCGACGACGACCACGCCGGGGTCGATCCGGCCGCGATCGGCCCGATGTATTTGGAAGAACCCCGCGGATCCAACCACCTCGTCCGCACCGACTCCGGCGTGCACACCACCCTGTGGATTCACGAATGGCCGCGCTCAGACGCCTACGTCGGTTTCGTGTCGCCGATCGTGTTCGCCCGCCACCCGCACACCGGGGAAGCCGTCACACACATCTTCTCGATCGTCCTCACCCCGGTGCCGTTGAAGCGGGCGTTGAAGCGGGTCCGCGATGACAAGAAGATCTGGCGCGGTAACGAGCGCATGCGCGCCCGACGCGGCGCGGACGGATCCGCCGCCGACAAGGCCGACTGGGACGCGCTCGAGAAAGAGGAAGAAGAGCTCGTCGCCGGGAACGGCGAGTTCCGGTACGGCGCCTACCTGACCATCAGCGCCCGCGACGAAGAACAACTCGATCAAGCCGTCGCCGGGATGCGCAACGCGCTCGTGCAGGCAGAGATGGAAGCGCAGGTCCTCTACTGTCAGCAGGCCGAAGCGCTCCTGGTCAACGCCTTGCCCCTCGGATTGGGGATGAGCTGATGACCCGCCACCGCATCCTCTTCGAACCCTCCGAATTGTCGCGCCGGGAACGGCGCACACTGCGCCGCACCACCGCCGCCCCACCCGACCGGCCGCCTGCACGGTCGCGGCGCGAGCTCGCGTTGCCGGAGGCCGCGGTGCCGGGCCCGTTCGGCCCGGGGCTCACCCAGTCCGGGTACTGGAACCTCGCGGCGGCGACGATCCCGCCGCACCAGGCGACATCGCAGCACCTCGCCGGGATCTACCCGTTCGTCGCCGACGCCGGCCTCGGCCACAAGGGACCGATACTCGGCGTCGACCTCAACGCGGACGCACTCTGGCACTTCTCCCCCTGGGAGACCTACGCAGACAGCACCGACCGGGGCACGTTCTCCACCAACATCCTCGTCCTCGGCGCATACCGCGCCGGCAAGAGCGCCATCATCAAGACCCTCGTCACCCGCTCGTTGCCCTTCGGGCACCAGGCCGTGGTCCCCTCCGACCCCAAAGGCGAATGGGTCACAATGGCCGAGGCGATCCCGGGCGGGAACGTGATCCGACTCGGCGGGGCGCTCGACACGCGCCTGAACCCGCTGGATCGGGGTCCTCGGCGCACCGGGGTCAGCGACAGCCAGCACGAGCTCATGGTGAAACAGCGCCGCGTCACCGTCCTCACCTCCCTCGTCGAAGCCGCCCTCCCCGGTACCCGCCTCACCGCCGTCGAACACGCAGCCCTCCACGAAGCCCTCACCCGCTGCATCCGCCGCACCGACGACACTCCGACACTGCGCGGCGTCTACGCCGACCTCACCGCCCTCGCCGGAGACACCACCGCCGACCGGCACCTCGCCGACGGTGCCGTGCAGCCCAGCTACGTGCTGCGCCGCTTCGTCGACGGCGACCTCTCCGGTCTGTTCGAAGACGAGTCCACCGTCGTGTTCGACCAGGACGCGCCGATCGTCGTCGTCGACACCTCCGAACTGTTCGCCCGCGGCGACCTCGTCGCACAGATGTCGCAGATCTGCACCACCGCCTGGATCCAGGCCGTGATCTCCGACCGCACCGCCCGCCGCACCCGATACGTCATCCGCGAAGAAGGCTGGCGAGACATGACCTCCATCTCATCCCTGTTTATGTACCAGCAATGGTTGAAGCTATCCCGCCACTACGGCATCAGCAACATCGTCATCCTGCACAAGATAGGCGACGTCGATGCCGTCGGCGACGCCGACTCCCAAGAACGCAACCTCGCCTACTCGATCATCGGAGACATCGAGAACAAATTCATCTTCCGCGTCAACCAGCAAGAAGGCGACGCCCTCCAGCGACGCCTCAGCATCCCGACCGCGCACGTCGCCATGGCCCGCCAGCTCCGCAAAGGCGTCTTTCTCGCCTATGTCGGCCAGTACCCGTATCTCGTCGACGCGTTCAGCACCTCCACCGACTGGGAATACGACCTGTTCCAGACCGACGACGCCCTCGAACTCGACGACCCCTATACCAGGCCCTTCGCGGACCTGGATCTCCGCGATATCGACGTCGCCTGGCCGACCGACACCGCCGTCGATGGGTGGCTCACCACGGACAAGGAGCTGACATGAGCATCGGCACCACACCCCGCGCCTATGCGACCGTCACCGGCGCCACGGCGACATTCACCTCAACTGACGGGCACCGCGAGCCGATCACCGCTGCCCCTGGTGAGGACATCCGCCACCTCGTCGTGCAGCGTGCCGCCGCCGAAGCGATCCGCAGCGGGATGACGCTCGAGCTCGTCACCTGCGGAGACCGCGGCGATCACCGCCTCCTCGTCACCGCTGCGGGCGACATCTCGCCCGCCCCATCCAGGGAAGCACCCGAAGAGCACGCCGCTTCCGCAGCCTCCGCGACCGGTGATCCTGCTGAACCCGCCACCGCACGCCGCTCATTCATCGACACCACGCGGACGGACACCCCGTCGACCGGATGGCGAGCAGTCGCCGCCCGCGCAGGCATTCGCGTGTCCGAGTCACCGATGCAGAAGCTGAAGCGGGACGCGGTGGCGTGCGTCTCCCGGCACTGGGCGGGTTCCCGTCTGCTCGCGGTCGTGAACGGGAAAGGTGGAATCGGGAAGACCATGTCGACCGCGATGATCTCCGCCGTGTTCGCCCGCTACGGTGGCGGTAGCGTGCTCGCCTGGGACAACAACGACACCCGCGGCACACTCGGCTGGCGCACCGAACACGGCCTCTACGACACCACCATCCGCGACCTGCTACCCGCGGCCCCCGAGCTCCTCGATCCCGCGGCATCGGTGTCAGACATCGCCCGGTTCGTGCACCACCAGCCCGCCGACCGGTACGACGTCCTTCGCTCCAACCCCGAACTGCTCGCCGCCGACCAGCGCATAGCGACTGCCGAGTTCGACCTACTGACCCGCGTCGCGACGCACTACTACCGTCTCGTGATCTTCGATTCCGGCAATGACGAATCCGCCGACCGGTGGCTGCGGATGATCGACTACTCCCACCAGCTGATCATCCCCACTCTCCCGTCCGCCGACTCTGCCGAATCCGCCGCGCTCCTCCTCGAAGCCCTGAAGAACCGCGATGAGCACTCTGCCGACCTCGCCGCGAACGCGGTCGTCGTCGTCACCCAACCCGAACCCGGCTCCCGGCGAGAATCAGTACGGATCGCCCACGCGTTCGCCGGGCAAGTGCGGGTAGTAGGAGTCATCCCCTTCGACCCCGCCCTCAAAAGCGGCGCCCTGCGCTTCGATGCCCTCCGCACCCGCACCCGCGACGCGTGGATCCTCGTCGCCGCCAACGCCGCCATCGGACTCGACTGAGCAGAACGGGAGCCGATCATGAACAACCGGTGGGCCGGAAAGGGTGTCGCGGGGGTCCTCGCCGCGATCTTCCTGCTCAGCCTCCTGTTCGCGATCGTCGCCGAGGCGGTGACGCACACCGTCTGCGGCGCCCGCCCTGCGCCGGCCAGCATATTCGCCGGCATCGCCCTCGCTGTCACCGGCGACCCCGGTGGGTATGCGGCACTGGCCGGCTGCGCGATACCTGTCACCGCCATCCGGGTTCTGGATCTCGTCGCCGTGCTCCTGGTGCTTGCGGTCATCGCGGGTGGGGTGATCGGGTACCGGTGGTACCGGGAATCGGATCGGGCGTTCATCGCCGACCTGCGCTCCCGTCCCGGGTTCGCCCCTGCCTCCGAGATCCGCCAGCACCTATCCTCGGCGGCCGTCCTGCGACGCGCCGCGCAGCTGCGCCCGGACCTCGAGCACCCGCAGCCGGCGGACGTGGGGTGGCGGGTCGGGCGCTCCCGCGGCCGCGACGTGTACGTGTCGATCGAAGACTCCGTCGCCCTCGAAGGCCCACCTCGCTCCGGCAAGGGGTACCGGGTGCTGATCTCCGCGATCCTCGATTGGTCCGGGCCCCTCATCACTACCTCCACGACGAACGACAACCTCACCGCGACCATGCGACCCCGCACCCGCCGCGGCGCCGTGCACGTCTTCGACCCGCAAGGCCTCTCCGGCATCCGCCACCCGCTAAAAGTCAGCCCACTCCCCGGCTGCGAAGACCCCCTGGTTGCGATGCAACGCGGCACAGCGATCATCACCGGCACCGCGCTGGGCGCGTCGACAACGAACGGGGAATGGGCGCACGCCTCCGGAGTCGTCCTCGGCCGGCTCTTGCACGCAGCCGCTGTCGGCGAGCGGACCATCGAAGACGTCTATGACTGGGGTTCCAGCCCCGCCCTTGCCCGTACCGCGGTCGACATCCTCCGCTCCGATGGCGCCCCCGGGTGGGGCGACAACTTGGAGGCGACGATCAGCGGGGACGAGAAACTCGTCTCCTCCATCTGGTTCGGTGTCCAAGGTGCCGTCGCGCCCCTCGCCGTCCCTCAGATCCGCGACGCACTCATGCCTCGTCCCGGCGACAACATCTTCGACGCCCGCGCGTTCCTCGACGACGCGAACACTCTCTACCTCCTTGGCTCTTCCTCCGGCGCCGCCGCGATGGGAGGATTCCTCGGCTCGCTCCTCGACGACATCGTCGAAGTCGCCCGTGCCCGCGCTCTCTCATCCCCCGGCTCCAGGCTCACCCGGCCGCTCGGGTTGATCCTCGACGAGATCGTGAACATGTTCCGCTGGGGCGGGCTCCCCCGGGTGATGGCGGACGGCGGCGGACGCGGAATCTGCACCTTCGTCGTCCTGCAAGCCCTCTCCCAGGCCGAGACGGCCTGGTCGCGCGCCGAAGCGGACACGATCTGGGCCGCCGCAACCGCGAAAGTCCTCCTCGGCGGCGCCAGTCATGTCGCCCACCTCCGCGACATCGAGACGCTCCTCGGCACGAGAGATGCCCGCCGCACAGAGCGATCCTGGGACACGAACCAAGCTGGGCACCACACCGCCGAACGGCAGGATCGGCTGCCGTTGATGTCCGCTGACGAGATCCGCCGGATGCCGGAGACCCTGGGGCTGCTCGCCTACCGCAACCGCCGCGGCGTGCTCCTGGACCTCGCTGGCTGGGACGAGCGCCGCGACGCCGCCGACGTCACCCGCGGGAAGCAGCAGACCGAAGCCGAACAACGCAGCGTCTTCCACGACATCCACCACCGCGACGCGGTGAACGGCCCGGAGGAACCCGTCGCGGCGGAGGATGTCTCGGAGGCGGTGAGAGACGAATGAGCAACCAGCGCCGCACCGGCCTGAAGAACCTCTACCGGCAGGAGTTCCTCCGCTCCCCCGCCTGGCACGCCCGCCGCGACCGCTGGTTCCGCCAGCACACCCGCGCCGGCCGCGTCCCGTGTGCCGCGTGCGGCATCGCCGACACCGCCGACCACCTCGAACTGCATCACCGCGACTACGCAGGCGTCGGCATCGTGCACGGCGTCTGGCAGGCCTGGGAAGACGACGTCGACCTCATGCCCCTGCACCCGTACTGTCACGAACTGTTGCACCGGCTCATCGACCGCGACATCATCCTCGCCCACCACCGCACCCGCCGGCAAGCATCCGACCACGCCCTCACCGCCCTCCAGCAGCGGCTCCCGCAACTGCAGGAGGAGGCATCATGAACAGTCGCGACCGTGAGGACGTCGAGGCACTGCTCGCACAAGAACTCGCAGGCCTCGACCCTCTCAACCGCTACGGCACGTCCGCACCCATCGGCGGGATCGTGACGAACTGGCATGAGCTCGCCGACGACGATGCGTCCGAACGGTGGGAAGCATTGCGGGACTGGGTGGAATGGATGACCGTTCGCTACAACGTCCCAGTCAGCGTAATCCCCGCCTGCTGGTGGAAACACGACAGGCTCGTCGAAGAACTTTCCGCTCTCCACACCGCCCACCTCGCCGCCTTCGATCCCAGCGACGCCGGCTTCGGCCCCATCGGTTGGCACGAACGCCTCGCCATCGCCTGGCCCCGCCTCAGCCACGCCTACGGCGGCGGATGCTCCACCGGACACCGCCCCACCAAACCCCGCACCTGGGACGGCGCTACCGATGAGGAGGATTGGACCGCGTGGGCCAGCCAGGCCCGCGCCCACCCGGGGACGACCCCGTCCCCTGACGAAAGGAAAGAAGAATGACCACCAAGATCCCGGTGACGTTGGAAGGCAACCTCACCGCCGACCCCGAACACGGTTCCGGAGAATCCGGCACCGAATACACGCGGTTCTCCCTCGCCGTCAACGATCGGCGCCTCAACGAGGACACTGGCCGGTGGGAAGACGCAGGCACCGTGTTCCACCGCGTCGTCGTGTTCAACCAGCAGGCCCGACACGTCACCAACTCGCTCCACAAGGGCGACACGGCGATCGTCGTCGGCGACCTCCGCTTCGGCTCCTACACCGACAAGGAGACCGGGCAGGTCCGAGAGACCCGCGACATCCTCGCCGACACCATCGGCGCCTCACTCAAGTTCGCAGACGCCACCATCAGCCGCGCCCCAAAAGCTAACGGCCCCGCAGCAGACGCTTCGGGGCCGGTAGCAGCACCGGCCTCGTACGCCGGCGCAGACGTCGCGCGCTGAACCACCAGAACGGACGGGAGTGATGTTACTCCCGTCCGCTCTTCCACGACAGAGGAACCCTGAGCGCTGAGCGTCGCAGCGCTGCGTGGCGCTGCGAGGATAGGATGATGCCCGATACCCTGGACCGCCTGATCTACGTCGACGACTCCGGGCACCCGCAGTCCGGGCTCGTCGTCTACGGATGGGTCGAGTTCGCCCCGCACCAATGGGCCGGCATCCTGCGAACCTGGCTCGACATGCGCAAGCGGCTCTGGCGCGAATTAGGCATTCCCGTAACGCAGGAGCTGCACACGACCGACTACGTTAACGGCCGCGGACGGATCTCACAGCGCTTCCCCGATCGGCACCGCCACAACGGCGTCGAATACTGGAAAGACGTCGGCCGAGAGATCGCCACCGCGTGCCTCGAGACGCTGCGAAGCACCGAAGGCCTTACTGTCGGTTCGGTCTTCCGGCATGGTGCACCGCAAGACCTCGCCCGAACCCGCCAAGAAGCGTACTCAGCCCTCGTCGCGCACATCGAGCAGGAGCTCTCACGCTCCAGATCGCTGGCGATGGTGTTCATGGACGGCGACGGCACGGATCCGACCTACCGCTCCACCCATCGTGCCCTCAGGCTCGACCTGCGGCGAGTCATCGAGGACGCCATCCATCTCGACTCTCGGCACTCACAGCTCGAGCAGATGGCGGATCTCGTCGCCTGGAGCGCCTGCGCCTCCCTCGATCGCCACCCTGGCAACGAGTTCGCCTGGAACTGGTACCGCGACCACCTCGCCGAACGGGATCTCCGCCGGAGCCCGCAGCAGATCTGACGGCACGGAGATACAGCGAGACCCCCTTGATCCGCATGTACGGAGGGGGTCTGCGAGAACCATCATACGCCAGTTTGTCCGCGCATGATGGATTCAATTAAGTAGCTGCGCGGCGTCCTAGTCACTCCATGACCGGAGTCCCTTGTCGCAGAGACGCCCATCTCAGCGGCGACAGGAAGCCACGCCAACATCGTCCCCTCGCTTGACACGCTGGATTACTCCCCGGGGTCTTCAGGGGGCGAAGTCCTCATGCCCCAGAGCAACGCCGGACGGCGCTCGATGATTGCGCCGGGATTCGTCACGTAGGCCACATCCGCCGCTCCGAAGTGAATTGCAACATTGTGGCTCGAGAACCGTCGTAACGCCCTCAGAGTTCGCCGCACATCCAGGTAGGCGGACGTCGAACCAGGTCCGCTTTCGTGCTCGACTCGGAGATGAAGGCTCCCCGCTCTAGCACTGCTTGAGTCGTCCAACGACGAAATGTGCAGAGTCTCATCAGCAAACACGAAACGCACTCTCCAGTCGTTCGTTCCTACCTTTCCTGACCCTGCCAACCGATCGGCCTCGGTGAGAAACCGGTGCAGGTTTCTTCGGGCAACGACGACACTCGTGCGATCGGTGTCGACTAGCGGAGTGAATCGCTTCCGCCAGCTGCCAACACCCGTGGTCCAGGCCGTCCAGGTGCCGTTTGCGAGCATCAGGACATCGGTACCGTTCTCCTGGGTCACTCCGATCCGTGCCGGCCCCGGCCGGAAGAGGTTCCCCACTCGCTTGAGCCAGGAAGAATCGACGAACACATCGAAGCTTTGCGATTCGTGCGTCGCGGGAATAGTCGCCTCAGCCGCCGCATACCGGTCCGTTCCATCGAGAGTGAGAAACCCGTCCGACGCGCGGAATCCGATTCGATCGGTTCGAAGGACGTCGGCGCTGCCTTTCTCGTCCGCCGCCGCCGCGACGTGAAGAATTGCGCGCCCGAGCGCCGGGCCGTCGGCCACCAACACTTCGATTTCCGCCGTCGGCGGCACCGTTGGAGCATCGGAAGACCTGCGGAACGTAGCGACGCGGTGGGAACGGCCATGAGCGGAAAGTCGGAGGTGCGAATCTTCGGTCGTGACGGTGAGCGTTGCGTTCCTCCGTACCGATGCCGGCATCCCCTTCCGAAGCGCTTCCGTGAGGAGACGGACGTCTCGGGCGTCGACCAGAGTACGCCCGTATCCGAAGACCTCGGCGTCGATCACCGCCCTATGGGCGTCTTTATTGTTCGAGGTGATGACTTGAAGCTGAGATTCTCTGACTTCGATCCAGATACCGCCATACCAGTGGCCTGGAACCTCACATGGAGAAATCTGCGCGAGCGCGATGGCTGACTCCCAGTCCGCAAACGAGACGCAGAACGATACCGGGTCACTATCGAGTTCGGTCGGATCTGATCGCAAGGCTCGGTCGCGCCAACCGGGGATATCCACATCGGCTGCTGCGACTACGGTGATTAGGTCTTCGTACTGCTCCCGAGTGAGGTTGTCGACAAGTCGAGCGAACTCGGCTTTCGAAGGGATAGACACGTTACAGCTCTTTCGGGGGTTGACGACTCCGTTCCGCCGACGGAAATCTATTCTTCATCGGACGCGAGAAGTGGTCGCGTCGCCACCGCTAGCCGACCCCGCTCGGTGGCAGTGATGGTCCGCCTGCGGCCGTCGGTCTCGTCTGCCGCATAGTCGACAAGGCCGAGCTGCGAGAGCGCCTGAACGTGAGGTTGAAGCGACCCCAGGGACTTGTATCCGAAATCGCTGAAGTTCGCAGAGGTGGAGAAGCCATCAAGGCTCTTCACGAGAGTGGTGAGGACTTTCCAACGAGCCTCCGTGAGCTTACTTGAGACTTGCTCGATCACCTTCTCACCCTCGCGAACTTGCCAATCCCAGAACCTCGCGTCACGCGCCTCCGGAGACATCCAAGCCATGTCCCCGGGTTCGGTCCTCATCGAGAATCGCTCCGCTAGGCCAAGCGTCATTCTCAAATTCCGACCGGTCGCTATGTATGCATCCTCGAAGGCCGTCGCTGACACGGGCAGCTTCGCATCGCTTCGCGTCCGGAAAGCTTCCTCTCGACGCAAGATCACCTGAGATACAAGATCGTGTGGCAGAGGGGTGATCTCGATCGGCTCGGGGAAGACGCCGCTCATCTTCGGCGTGCTGAGGGCTGCACGCACGGTACCTTCGGCTCCACTGATGATCCATCGAAGTCCCTGCCGCTTGAACAGACGGTCGCGCAGGGACTCAAAGACTTGCACCCCCTTAGGGAAGTTGCCAAGGACTTCGAGATTGTCAAGCATCAGAATCACACCGCCGCCGGCGGGAGAGGTCGAGATCTCCGACAGCCAGGAATCGATCAGAGTTACAACGCCGATCTCATTGAAGCCAGGGCTCGTGTTCGGGCTCTTGTTCCTTCCTCCGGAGAGATTGGCACCGATGACATTCGGGAAGCTGACGCCGATGCCTGCTGACCACCCGCCACCGGATGACGTCGTAAGCCATCGGCGAAACTCGCCGATCTGCGGGAGCCTGAGCCCCTCTCTGACGAGCCGGTTTTCGTTCGCGAGGATTGACCCTGCTACTTGGTAATAGGCCCGCTTTCGAGCGATGCGGCTGTATCGCTCTCGTCTAGTTCAAGGGGCCGGCCAGGCGCCAGAAAGAGAGGTGCGATGCTTCGCGTATCCTGGCGCCACCTGGATGCCATCGAAGCAGCTACCGCTGCGAGACTCGATTTTCCCACCCCGTAATCGCCTTCTAGGGCGACCATCTGAGTGCCGCTCATCAGGTCGCGGAGAACGAGCCCAAGTTCATCGTCCCGGCCGACAAGCAGACTCTCATCGGCATCGTCGACTCGCAACGCTGACGTCGAGTACGGAGATGACCGGAACCCGTAGTGTCCCCAAACGCCCACCGGAAAATCCATGCGCACATGCTATCGGTCGCGCTCGGCACAGGCAGTGATACCCCTGGTCTCCCGACGCTCCGATCAATTTCATTCGCGGTCGTCGCCCCTGACAGCGCTGCCCCACACCCAGTACCGGTAGGTGTTCCCTCCTGCCCGGAACTCGATCCCGGGTGCCGCCGGCGTCGACGGTGACACCGCCGCGCACGCGGAGGCGTGGGCGTGGGCTCGGGCTTCGCGTTGCCAGTACGCCTTCCTCCGACCACTATAAGTGGTAGCAAGTATCGAACATTCGTTCTACACTCTTAACTCATGAGCGCCGCAACTGTAGAACAGCACGCGACGCTATGGTTGGCAAACGACATCCCCGCCCGCATGGTCTACGCCGGCCAGCGGTGGCGCGTCTCGGACATCCCGACCCGGTTGCGGCATTCGAACTGGACGGTGCCGCTCAGCGAACCGCATACCGGCCTGTGCGGGTGGAGGTTCCAAGGCACGAACGACGATGGCCTCTCACTTGTCTTCGATGTGTACAAGGCCGAGGACGGCTGGCACGTCCACCGCACTTACTACTGATCGGACACCGGACGCTACCTGGCAATGGACGGCCCTGACCCACTGCCCCTCACGCCGGGGCTGGTGCCGTGAGGCGCGGCTCGGTCGTACTTGTCGAGAACCCCATCGACTCTCCTCAGGGTGCGATCACGAACCTCACCGAGCCGTGTGCGCAGAGTCTCCGCGACTTCCGCGTCCAATCGTTCTTGTGTTTCCCGGTCGAGGTCGTAGGGTGGCAGTCCTCGTTGCGCTCGCGCGATCGAGTCCATGCGCACTTCTTCGCGAACCTTCGCCTGACGTCGCCGGCGGTGTCCTTCGTAGATCGCGGGTCGGGAGTCCAGGATCTTCTGGCGAGCGGCCTCGTGTGATTCCCTGACGCGCTGCAGGTCGCGGGCACGGCGTGCTCTGAGCGTCTCCGCGCGACGCACGTCTTGCCAGTCTTGGAGTCGCTGCCGGTACTCTGGTTCACGGACCGTCCGTCGAACTCGTTCGATGGCAGGAATCGACGGCGATCCTCGGAGGAGTTGCCGGCGACGTGTGTCGACCCGGTCGGGTACGGCGAGGGCATCCGGGTGGGATGCTTCCAGGGTGATCGCGGAGCGGATGTCAAGCGATCGTTGCCGTCGGAAGAACTCGTCCGCGTCGGCGGTGTGCGCGCGCTTGTCCGCCGCGTAGGTGCGGTGAACGTGCCGGGGCGGCAAGCCGAGCGCCTTCAGGCGGGCTCGTCGTCGTGACGCGTTGCGACCGCGTTCACGTTGCTTCTCGATGTTGCGCGCGTACTGCTCCTTGTATGCGTCGGGGTTGGCCCGTCGGCGCTCTGCGGCTGCGAGGCGTTGCCGTTCGCGGATCTCGTCCGCGTGTGCGTCGCGGTATCGTTGCGCGGTTGCGGCGGCGTTCGCGCGATGCCGCTCCGGGTGTCGTTCCTTGTAGCGGCGCTGGTACTCACACACCTTGTCCGGATGCTCCCGCCGAAAACGTCGTCCGCGTTCGATCTGCTGGTCGCGGATCTCAGGGTACCGTTCACGTGCACGGGCGTTGCGGGCCTGCTGCTGCCGGAGCCGCGCTGATCGTCGGCGTTCGGAGTCGCGGTTGTGTTGCCGTGCGCGCTCAAGATTCGCCTCGCGCCAGGCACGGGCCCGCTCAGCGAGATATTCGGAGTTCTTCTCCCTGTAGCGGCGCCGATAGTCGCGGAGGTGCTCGGCGTTCGCTTCCCGCCAACGACGGTCTACCTCACGCCGGTGCTCTGCATAGTCTTTCTCATCGGCGGACATGATCTCATCCGTCGGCCTCAGCGCCCTCGGGAACCAGTCCGTAGACCAGCTCGGTGAGAGCTTCCCGGTGCCCTGTCGGGTCGACGATGGTCCGTCCGACCAGCTCCCGCAGCTCCGCCGTCGTGACGTGTCCGTCGATGCCCTCGAGGCACCAGTCGATGTCGTCGTTCAGACGGTACTCGGGTGAATCTGCCGGCATGTCCGGGTAGTACATGATCGCGATCGTTCCCACCTTCTGCAGGAGCAGATCCGCATCCTCCAGTTTCATGTGATTCCTCTTTCTCTTCCTTCCGGCGCTCTGACGCCGGCCGTCATAAGTTCTCGGTCGCCGCGATCAGCAACGGGCGGGCTGTCCGCGGTGCGGATGTACCGTTCGAACGCGCCAGCTTCCGCCACTTCCGCAGCACGGATCCGCGAACGCAATGTCCCACGGGCTTCCTCCGACAGCTCGTCGCGCAGCGGTCGCGCATCGGGATGGCGGGTTCGCGCGTGGCCGCGGGCGTTGGTGTTCGCGAAGAGGGCGTCTGCCCGCCGCAGAACATTGCGGGCCGTAGTCAGCCACGCACCGACTGCGCTCGCGAGCTGCGTCGTGGCGGCACGCTCTTCGTCGGCGGGGTCTCGGGCCGCACGGGCGAGATCATGGGCGGCGCCGTGGATGGCGTCGTCATGTTCTGTTTCGGGCAGTCCTCGCATCATCTCTTCCGCGAGGCGTTGGCGGGCGTCGCTGTCGGTGCGGGCGATCACGACCGCTTCGTTGAGGTGGCGCCCGCGGGTGAGTCCGACGTAGCGGCCGGCCGCGGTGACGTCCGGACCGACCAGTGCGACATCGGTGGTCTCGCCCTGGATGCCGTGGACGGTGGTCGCGTACGCGAGTTGCACGTACTCCGCCGCGTAGTCGCTGGTAATCGTCCGGCGGTCGGTGGCGTCGTCGTGACGTTGCAGGTCGATCGAGGACGGGCCGACGCGAGCGACCGTCCACAGGGCGCGATTCTCGATCCCTGTCGCACGTTCGTTACGACGGGTCTGCACTATGTCGCCTTCCAACAGCCGCTGCTCCCCCGCTCCGACGCCGACCCGCTCCAGGGTCAGCTCACCGCGCGCGAGCCGTTCATCTTGGATGGCCTCGTTGATCTCCCGCGCTTCCTCGTTGCTGCCCGTCACGATCGCCACGCTCCGCGACTTCCCATGGTGGTGAAAGTATCCGGAGACGAGCACCTGACGCGCATCGAGACGGTCGTGAGCTCGGCGGACGTGACCACCGTCCTGCAGGTCCGCTGCAACGGCGAGCGCCTGTTCGAGCGTGCCAGGGGCGCGCAGCCGCAGCGTGAGGGTGGCGTAGTCCGGGTCAGCGAACCGATGCACCTCAGCGAGTTCCACCGCCCGTCCGGCCCGGTGCGCAGCGAGTTCCATCGCACCGGCATGGCCCACGGGACTCGCCTGCAACGGATCCCCGATCATCGCAATCCCGGCGCCCGTCTCAAGCGCGAGCTGGATCAGCGCGTCCGCCGCGTCCAGATTCAGCATCCCCGCCTCATCGACCACGATCCGCGTCGAGCCATCCACCTGCAACAGGCGCGGGCCAAGGTAACGGACGTGGGTGACCGGGTCGACAGCTCCCGGTCGCAGTTGCCACCACATCTCCGCTCCCGCGTCGTCGGTCCGCCACCGCCATCCGTAGTCAGCCAGCAGCGCGTGGATACTCGTGCTCGGCACTCCCACCTCTCGACCTGCGACCGCAGCCGCCTTACGGGTGGGCGCGACCACCACCAGATCCCGATGCTGCACGGCCAGGACGGCGCGAGCGAGACGCAGAAGCGTCGTCTTCCCGGTACCCGCCGGACCCGTGACAGTCACCAAGCTCTCGCCACTCGCGATCGCGTCCGCTGCCGCCCGCTGCGTCCCGTCCAGCATCCACTCCCCCGCGGCGAACTCACCGACCCCCACCTTGGAAGTCTCGGGCCCAGAGTGCGGACGCTCCGCGAGCGCGAGGAGGTGCGCGGCGAGCTCCGTCTTACGGTGCGCGAATGCCCGCGTGACGAGAGCCTTCACATGCTGCGGCCTGTCCGGGTTCTCAGGGAGGAGGTCTCTCGTGTAGGTCAAGGCCCGGGCAGTGACATCGTCGAGCAGCGACTGCAGCGCGTCGCGATCAGCGACCAGCTCCGCGGAGGCAACCGCGCGCGCCGCCCCCGCGCGCAGATCCAGAACGCTGAAGCGGCCATTGCTGGATCTCGACCGTTCATCCGCATCCCGGACCGCGCACCGTGCCAGGAAGTCCCGATCAACGATCGTCACTCCGGGCGCAGGGGCCCGTGGAGGCCGTCGCCTCTCGAGGAGGCGCGGATCCAGATGCTCGAGTTCGCTCAAGATCAGCGTTGTCCACTCCTGCTCATCGATCACGTCGGGTTTGTCGGGGCGATGCTGCGCCCACGCGTAACGGTCGATCTGCCGCCGCACATCGAAGTCCGGATGATGCCCAGGATGCCCTTCCTGCCAGTTCGCGAGCAGTACCGCCCGGTTCGCCTCGATCTGATTCGACCGCCGCGACAGAGGCCGCACCACATGCTTCAGCTCCGCGATCTCCCCATCCGCATCCAACGTGTACCCGTGCGCCGCAAGCGCGCGCAGCCACTGCGGATCCGTGCGCGCGGCAAGCTCCCCCTCCGCATTCACGAGAGTCTGCATCCGCATCGCCACCCGAGAATCGACGTTCGACCACTTCCCGTCCCCGCCCTGCACCTTGACGCTCAACCACAGATGCCGATGCACATGCGGATCCAACGCCCGGGATCGCCGATGCTGCAACTCGACCACCTCGATCCGTGCCAGTGATTCGCGCACTCGACCGCCGGCGCCGCGCCGGGCGTTCAACTCCGACTGCCAAAGAACAAGGACGCGATCACGCAACCGGTCCTGCAGCGCCTCGTACTCGGTCGCAAGATCAGGATGCAGCAACGCGGCGATGCTGAACGACTTCGCCGCATTCAGGATGCTGTCCAGAACCAGGTCCGCATCCGGTGACGACAACAGCCGGCCACGTCGCTCCTCCGTCAACGGATCACACCCGTCAACCCACAAGGCCAACTGCTCCGCGTCCAGCTCATCACGGTCGATCGCCCCGGCAGCGACGGTGAACCGTGCGACCGTCGCGTCGCCGATCTCGCTGTACCGGGCAAGCGCATCCCCGCCGGATGCTCGCAGGTGCGAATCACACGTCCCACGGAACGCATAGCTCATCGCCTGGCGAACCCCCTGGGAGCCCGCGCCACGCTTCCAGCGCTCGAGACCGCCTCGCACGTCGCCAGGCTACTCCCTTTTTGCCTATCACGCCAGAGTATTCACAGAAAGTGCCTGCGTGCATCTCAACTGGGTGATGTGGGACGGGTCAGATCAGCAGGTCCGCACGCGCATGTTGTCCGCTGGCATGGTCGTGAACCTCGATAGTCTGGGGCGCGAGAGGGAGAGAAGAGAATAGACATGCCTGGGGACATCGCTGAAGAAACCTCCGCGACGAACGGAGACGAACTCCTTGCCGGCGGATACGCATTCGTTGGCGCCGTACACAGCCTCGTACGCGCGGACCGATCGCCCACAAAGTTCGACCTGATCCTCGCTGCGGCTTGCCATTCCCTTCGAGACGGCGACAAGTCGGTCGAGGAACTTCACGGCCTCGTCAGCCGGGTCTGGCCAGGAGCACGAGTGGACGCCAAGGATGTCGAATCGGCGCTTGTGATGGGAGAAGAACTCGGCCTTGCGCACCCCGTCATCACCGCTGATGAAGCGCGTCTCTGGCAGCTGACTCCGCGGGGTGTCGATGATGTTCAGCGGCAAGCCGACTGGGTGAGCAAGGTACGCAAGCGAACCGGAACCGCTCTTGAGGGCAGGGCTCTTAAGGACCTCGGGCTGACGATCACGCCTCATCAGGCGGAACTCTGGTTGGAGCGAATCGTCAGTGCTCTGGTCACCGGGATCACCGCCTCCCAGGATGCCTATTTGGGCAAGGTCGATCACCTCGTCGGGCGCCGTCTCTCTCCACGCAAGGTAGATCGAAGACTGGTTCTATCCCATCTTGACGAGATCGAATCCGACCCAAGCATCGTAGAATTCTTGAAAGCATGCACGTTGGCCGCACTCGATCCGCTGGATCCTTTCGGCGATGAGTTGGTGTCGCACATCACCACCGGCTGTGTTCTACACTCCTATGTCGCTGGACGGGAGTCGGCGCCCGTCCTCGACGCACTCGGCACTCCCGCCGGGCAGCGCGCACTTATCGACACGCCGGTTCTCCTCGATCTGATCGGCCCTACTCGTGTAAGCAGAACAGTTGCGTTGACGATCAAGGCCGCTGTCTCCGCCGGCTGGGACGTGATCGTGTGCGAGCATTCGATCGACGAACTCATCCGGGTGGTGGATGTCGAGCTGCCTCAGATCCGCCAGCAGTTCCAACAAGCGCACGCACGCGGCATAAAGGAGGAGTGGTACGCGAGCCTTTCCGCGGACCAGCTTGCCTCCTACGCGATCGAAGTCCTCCGCGATGGCACATACAGGTCTCTAGATCAGATGCTCGGCGCCGCGCGGGCGGTCTCGTCGCGACTCGAGGAGCTCGGCGTGACCGTTCGCGACCACTTCAACGACAACGATCGGGCTAACGTCGACCGCTGCAGGGCGGCGCTCGACATTGAGCTCGCAGGATCGCATCGCTCCACCAACGCCATCCAGCGTGATGCGGAATCTATGGCAATCATCTGGCGCCGACGACGCCGTCAAGGATCAGCAAATCGGTGGCCTGGCGGATGGATCATTACGCCGGACCGCCACTTGTCCGCACCATACGCGTCGCTCGAGCGCTCCGACAAAGTAGCCATCAGTCTGAGTTTGGCGCAATGGAGCACCTTGCTATCGGTAACCGTTCCCCCTGCAGACGTAGTTTCGCTCGCCGAAGCGGCAGCGACGCAACTCGTCGAGGAAGCGATGTGGCTTCTCCCCTCACGATTCCCAAGCGAAGTTGCTCTCGAGCTCGCAGAACGTCTCTCTCCCCAACGTGGTGGTTCCGAGACCGACATCCGCTACGCGCAGATGACGCTAGACCTCGCGCTGGATGCCGACAAGAACGAACGAAGCGCGAACGCGATCGCTGCGGACGTGCTCGAGGCTCGCACCAAACGACAAGAACGCATCACGCGACTTGAACTCGAGACCACAAACGCCGCCCTGGCAACAGCAGAAGCATCCCGAGTCACCGCACAATCGCTTGCGAGCGCCCGGGAGAACGAAGCACGCTCGGCGCGGGCTGAAGTGGAGTCGTCGAACCTAGAGATTTCAGCGCTGAAAGACAGGGTCAATTGGCAGCGCGATCAACTGAAGCGCGTCCTCTGGTCGGTTGCCATGGGATTGACCGGGCTAACAGCGATTGCGATTGCTATCGCGATCGACGCCTGGACTTGGATCGTTGTGGGTATGGCAATAGCGTTCTTCGGCGGGGTATGGGTCCTCTACCGTTGGTGCTCATCTCCTGAGGCGAAGCTCTCGAAGCTTGTGTGGGCGGCGACAGCTCAAGCCATCGGTCTCGCATCCGCATGTGTCGGTCTGATCGTTGACCTTTCCGGGGCATAACCCCTGCGCCGAATCCGCGTGAGCATGTCCGACGAGCGGCGGACAGTACAGGTCGCCTCGCTTTACAGCACCGTGAAGTATGCGGTCTGCTCCGGCCCAGGTGTCCCAGCGCCACCTATGTGGCCGGTCGTTGTGTGGTGATGTCGGACATTGTTCTGTCTGCGTCTGGATTCGGTGAACCAGGCGAGGAACCGGAGCCGTGTGGTCGCGTCCCTCGCTCGAGTGCCTTTCGGCCCTTGCTGAATCACGGGGGGAGGGGGAATCGTCAAGGCCGGCGAGCGAAAGGTTCTCGGCCGAAATAAGCGCAGCGCGGCCGAGAAGCTTTCGCGTGCCTTGACGAGGAGGAATGCGCCCGTACACTCTGCAGCCGAAAGTCAATCCCGCAGGGATTGCCCCCTCCGCGATGTGCCCTCGTTTTCAACGAGCGGCTCGCACAGGCGTGAGCCCGTACGCAGCAGACGCGACACCGCCCGACTCCGCTTCGCTGTCGTGTTCGTCCATAACCTAGAAACTAAACTTCGCAGTGAAGGAGTCATCGTGTCGAAGCAGTCCTCACCGTGGCGAGCAGGTCCGGTCTCGACGTTCAACGCGCAACGCGAGGCCGAGCTCCGGTTGCGCGCCGAAGCGATGAAGGCATCGCTGGCGGGACTCACAGGCGACGCGTTAGACACGGCGATCATGCAGACGCTCTTCGCCGGCCAGGCGGAGCAACCGGAGCCGTCGTTCATCCTGCTCGCCGGACAGGTCGGTTCCGGTGCAGGGCGTTGGATCCCCCGGCTCTTGCAGGCGCATGATGTCGGTGCGGTGCAGCTCTCGGCGGAAGAGCTGCAGGCGTTCCATCCGCGCTTTCTCGACGCCTCGTTCCGGTCATCCCCGGACGGGCAGCGCGAGCTCCCAGAGTCCGCAGCCCGCTGGCTGCAGGCCGCGCTGCGGCACGGTCGCGAGCATCGGTACTCGATGTTGCTCGAAGGTGCTTTCGCGTCACCGGATGCCGCGTTGGCTGTGTCGCACCGATTCGCGCAGTCGGGCTACACCGTGCACGTCGCAGCCGTCGCCGCTCGCGCTGACGAGAGCCTACTCGCCAGCACCTCCACTGCACTGAGGCAGATGCGGGAACTTCAGGCCCCGCGCATCGTCTCTCCCCGCGAGCACGCAGCCACCCTCGAGGGAACCCGCGCCTTGATCGCAGCGTCCGAGATCGACCCGGCGGTGCATCGCGTGTCGGTGCTGGGACGCGATGGAGGCTTTGCGTTCAACGAGCAGCGCTCACCGAACGGTCAAGCGCTCGCGGGAGCGACTCGAGCATGGGAACTCGCCCAAGCTGAACGGATGACCACTCTGGAGTCCGCCCAGTGGCTGGGAGAGCTGCGCCGGATTACCGAATTCGCGCAGGCGCTGCGCCATCTGCCGACGCCCATCCGCGAGGCACTGATCGACCTGCACGAGATGGCGCTGCGCCGGGTAGTTCCCGAACTTCCTGTGCCGACGGGGTCGGAGGTTCAACGGCTCCAGGCGGGGCGGCACCGTGAAGCTCTTGCCGAGCTGACCCGCGGGTTCAATCGGCAACCGGGCCCGGACTCCGCGGCGCCGTCGATGCAGCCGACACCATCGACAGGGACTCTCGAACGCTGAGTACCCACCGCCCACCGGAGATGAAATCAATCCCGACAGCACGCTTCTACAATCCCAGTCGTCGTCCGAGAGCATCGATGAGGTCCGCCCTGAACCCCGCCCATCGGATCTGCCCGTTCTCCGCCTCGACGATAGGGGCTTCGCAGTAACCGAGCTCGTCGACGAGGAACGCACGCACGACCGCGTTGTGCGCCTCATGCAACTCCACAAGGTCGTAGCGGATGCCAAGCTCATCGAGCCGTTGACAGGTGAGTCGGCACCGTTGGCACGACGGCCATGTCGAGTAGACCGTCACGATCATGATCCATCTTCCAATCTGCGCATCAGGAACAGTTATTGACATATGTAGATGTCTTAGACGTACACTTGTCTCAGTGGTTCTGCGAATCTCCAGTGCGGTAAGGCAAACTGAGGGGGTGAAGGTCGACGTGAAGAATCTCGATGGCACGATGATGACGTGGCGATCCGCTACGCAGCCGGTCGGGTCCGCACTGCGCATCGCTCCGAAGTTCGTCGCATCCACCCGCGACGAGGCCACAGGGGTGCAGACCACGATCGAGGCACATTACAGCCATGACGAGGGACGCTACATCGTCGCCGCGATCACCAACCGCGCGTTCCGCGACGACTTCGATCAGCAGGCTCTGCGCCGCACAGCATCCGTGGCAATCCTGCAAGCAGCAGTCCCCCAGTGCATCGCCGTCCGCCTCACTGACGAGGACGAGACGGGCTGGACCTCGATCGCAGATCTCACCTCGAGCGAGGGCAGGATCATCCCTCCATGGATGGCCGCAGCGGCGGTGAAGCGCGGCGGGAAGGACGAGCGCATGGAGGTCATCGAGATCATCTACGGCGCATCTGCCCTCGCCGGCATCCCGCCTGTGCGCGCGGTGCAGCTCGAGCTCGACATCCCGCACCGCACTGCCTCGGACTGGATCAAGAAGGCTCGCGACAACGGGCGCCTGGACGGGATGACATACAACGTCGGCCGCCAGGCAGATGGTCAATAGGCAGCGCACATCCCTCGTTGACATAGCGGATACCGACACCCTCGGGCAGGCTGGATCAGAACGCCGTTCTGCATTGCCTCCCCTCTTCTATTCCGAAGAGGAAGCGGCACAACTTCTAGGCATCCATCGGACCACGCTCCGAACTCTCGCGGTCCATGGTTGCTCCCCGGTTCCCCCGGTTCAGATCACAGAGCATAAGCGGATCTACCGCCGCATTGACGTCGAGCGCCTCGCAGGAGTCGCGCCATGAGCATCGAGACGCGGCGAACGAAAGCAGGCAAGCCACGGTATCTAGCACGCGTCAAAGTCGGCGAAGTTCAGGTCGCCACGAAGACCTTCAGGCGAAAGAGCGATGCTGAGGCCTGGGAACGCGAGCAGAAGCACCTTCTGGCCACCGGGCGTCCCCTGCCGTCCACTAAGACGGTGACACTCAGCGAGCTCGTCGCCATGTTCAAGAAGGCGCGTGCGAAGGGCAACCCACACACCATCGATACCGACAACAACAACCTTGCGGCGCTGCCGAAGCGTCTGCTCGTGCGCCCCGTCTCGTCGATCCAGCCTGATGAGATCCGTGAGCACCTCATCTCCGAGCTTCGATCTGGCAAAGCGCCATCGACCGTCGCGCGAGCTAGAACGACATTCGGTGCGCTGTTCACCTACGCAGCAGAGCAAGATCTCCTTCGACAAGCGCACCCTGTGCGATCGATGAAGAAGATCCCTGAGCTCGGTACGGCCGCTCAACGGTCACTGAGCCTCAGCGAGATACCGACGCCGAAGCAAGTCAAGTCGGCAATCGACGCACTGCGTGAACGCCGCTCGGACATCGCCGATGTGTTCGAGTTCATGGCGTTGACGGGCGTCCGCTGGGGAGAAGCACGAGCGATCCGCGTGAGCTGGCTCAGCGATCACGGCCTTCCTCAGCTGGACGTGACCCGATCGCACTCCGACAGGTACGACGAGAAGTCCCCGAAGTCTTGGCGCGGAACCCGATCAGTCCCTCTGTCACCGCGCGGACTCGAGATCTTCCAGGCCCACGCGGCAGGAAAGGCAAGGACCGACTATCTCTTCACGAACCAATTCGGCGGCCAGCTTAAGGTTGGGGTCGCACGTAAGTTCCCACTCGGCTTCCGCCGCCATGCCCTCCGTCACTACGCCGCGTCGACGTGGTTGCGCCTCGGCACCCCCATCAACGAAGTCGCCGAGTACCTCGGCGATGATCCGCGCACTGTCTTGACGACGTACGCACATGTCCTCGGCGAGGGCCAGCGACGAGATTTCGCTAGCCGACTCGCCACCGCCGAGACCGAATCTCCTCGGCCCGTACACTCCACGTACACATTCGGCTCAGAATCGCCAGCAATGCACCCGAATCGCGATGGATCAGGGTTCGGAATCTAGCCCCTGATCAGGACTTCTACTGCGGAGACGAGGGGATTTGAACCCCTGGTCCCCGTGAGGGGACTCCACCTTAGCAGGGTGGTGCACTCGGCCGGACTATGCGACGTCTCCAGGCATCCGACCCGAAAGCACGGATGCACCTAGCCATCATAACGGGTCGGATGGGCAGGCACGAACCGAGCGGATGAGCGCCGCCGTCAGGCGCCGAGGAGACGCGTGGTCGCGGTCGACATGTGGATCGCCATGGCCGATGCCGCGGCATCCGGATCGCCGGCGCGGACGGCATCCAGCACGGCGCCGTGCTCGGCGACGGCCTGCTCGGCGTGCGCGGGGTCGTGCACGGCACGGTCGGCGTAGACCTGCAGCAGCGATCGCACGACGTGCACGTGATCGGTCAGCGTCTCGTTCCCCGCCGCCTCGGCGAGCGCGTGGTGGAAGTCGAGGTCGGCGCGGGCGAAGGTGGCGAGGTCGTCGATGCTCGCCCGCATCCGCTCGACGCTCTTCTCGAGTCGCTCGATGATCGCGGCGTCGGCTCGGGCCGCGGCCAGGCGCGCGACGAAGATCTCGAGGCCCTCGCGCAGCTCCAGCAGCTGGGCGGTGTTGCGCTCGCCGATCAGCAGGCCCCAGCGCAGAGTCTGCGGCAGCAGCTCGCTCGCCGCTCCCCGGAGGTAGGTGCCGGAGCCGGGGCGGACATCGACGATCCCCAGCAATTCCAGGGCGGCGAGCGCCTCGCGCACGGCGGATCGACCGACGCCGAGCGATGCCGACAGCTGGCGCTCCGGAGGCAGGCGCGTGCCAGGGGCGATGGATCCGCCGGTGAAGAGATCGAGCAGCCGACGGGCCACCTCCGACACCGGCGTGCCCGAGGGGATCGCGGTCAGCGCAGCGGCGATGTCGTCGACGGGTTCACCGGGAAACGCGGGCATGCTTGCCAACCTACCGTCACCGAAATACCACGAGCGACTTGAAATTGGTCAACCGGTTGTGCAGTATGGATGATGCGCACCGGACGAAACCCTGCGCGATCACCGTCGATACAGGAGTCACCGTGGACACCACCCAGACCGAAACGCCTGTCGCGAAGTCCGCGATCCGCAAGGTCTCGATACGCCTCGTACCGTTCGTGGCACTGATGTTCTTCATCAACTACCTCGACCGGACGGCGATCGGATTCGCCTCTCCCAACGGGATGAACGACGACCTCGCCCTGAGCGCCGCGCAGTTCGGCTTCGCCTCGGGGGTCTTCTTCATCGGCTACATCCTGCTGGAGGTGCCGTCGAACCTCGCTCTGCACAAGTTCGGGGCGCGCCGCTGGCTCGCCCGCATCATGGTCAGCTGGGGCATCGTCGCCCTCCTCTTCACCTGGGTGCAGAACTTCGAGCAGCTCGTCGTGCTCCGCTTCCTCCTCGGCGTCGCCGAGGCCGGCTTCTTCCCGGGCGCGATCCTCTTCCTCAGCCTCTGGGTGCCGTCGCAGTACCGCGGTCGCATCCTCATGCTCTTCTACCTGGCTCAGCCGCTGACGACCGTCATCGGCGCCCCGCTCGCCGGAGCCCTCATCCAGCAGCACGGGGTCTTCTTCGGCCTCGAGGGCTGGCGCTTCATGTTCATGGGCGTCGCGATCCCCGCGATCGTCGTCGGCGTCATCGCCTGGTTCTACCTGAAGGACAAGCCCTCCGACGCGAAGTGGCTCACCCTCGAGGAGCAGACCTGGCTCACCTCGGCCCTCGAGGCCGAGCGCAAGACGACCGCCGCGAGCCAGAAGCACGTCTCCGTGCGCTTCGCCTTCTCCAGCGGACGCGTCTGGATGCTGTCGTTCATCTACTTCGGCTTCATCTACGGCCTCTACGCGCTGGCGTTCTTCCTGCCCACGATCATCGAGGGCTTCCAGACGGCGACCGGCGGCACGTTCGACGTGCTGCAGAAGGGCCTCATCACCGCGATCCCGTACCTCCCCGCCGCCATCGTGATGTACTTCTGGTCGCGTGACGCCGGCAAGCGCGGCCTGAAGACCTGGCACATCGCGATCCCCGCGGTCGCCGGTGCGGTCTCCATCCCGCTGGCGCTGTTCACCGGATCCCCCGTGGCGACCATCGCGGTCATCACGGTCACCGCCTGCGCGATCTTCGCGGCCCTGCCGAACTTCTGGACGCTCCCGACGCAGTTCCTCACCGGCGTCGCGGCGGCCGCAGGCGTGGCGCTGATCAACACGATCGGCAACCTCGCCGGCTTCAGCGCCCCGTACATCACCGGCGCCGTGCACGACTGGACCGGCGGCTACCAGGTGCCGATGTTCATCGTCGGCGGGTTCATGCTGCTCTCGGCCGTGCTGATGGTGATCCTCGCCCGTCGGAGCCGCGTGCTCCCCGGCGCCACCGCCCCCGCACCCGCCGTGGAGGAGACGCGATGACCAGGCTCTGGAACGACCCCGCCGACTTCGCGGACGAGATGATCGCGGGCTTCATCGCCGCGAACGAGCGCTCGGTGCGCGGGGTCCCCGGCGGAGTCGTACGCAGCACGGTCGTCCCCGAGGGCCAGGTCGCCGTCGTGATCGGCGGCGGCTCCGGCCACTACCCTGCCTTCGGCGGACTCGTCGGCCAGGGTCTCGCCCACGGCGCCGTGATGGGCAACCTGTTCGCGTCGCCCTCCGCCCAGCAGGTGCACACGGTGGCGAAGGCCGCGAACCGCGGTGCGGGAGTCTTCCTCAGCTACGGCAACTACGCCGGGGACGTGCTGAACTTCGACGCCGCACAGGAGAAACTCCGCGCTGAGGGGATCGCCTGCGAGACGGTCACCGTCACGGATGACATCTTCAGCGCCTCGGTCGACGAGAAGCACAAGCGCCGTGGCATCGCCGGCGACCTGACGGTGTTCCGCACCGCGGCCGCCGCCGCCGAGGCCGGCTACGACCTCGCCGGCGTCACCCGCGTCGCGACTCTCGCGAACGAGCGCACACGCTCCTTCGGCGTCGCCTTCTCCGGATGCACGCTCCCCGGTGCCCCCGAGCCGCTGTTCACGGTCCCCGCCGGGCGGATGGCGATCGGCCTCGGCATCCACGGCGAGCCCGGCATCGAGGAGACCGACATCCCGTCGGCCGACGGCCTGGCCGAGCTCCTCGTCAGCCGACTGCTCGACGAGGTTCCCGCGGGTGTCGAGACCTCCGGCGCGCGCGTCGTCCCGATCCTCAACGGCCTGGGTTCGCTCAAGTACGAGGAGATGTTCGTCGTCTACCGGCGCATCGCGCAGCTGCTCGCGGATGCCGGTCTCGTCCTGGTCGACCCGCACGTCGGCGAGTACTGCACGAGCTTCGACATGGCCGGCACCTCGCTCACCCTGTTCTGGCTGGACGACGAGCTCGAGCAGCTCTGGGACACCCCCGTCGACACCCCCGCCTATCGCCGGGGCTCGGTGATCGCCGCCGCGCGCGCTGAGATCGTCGAAGCGGATGCCGTCGCCGCCGTCGCCGTCGAACCCGGCGACGAGGAGTCCGTGGCCGTCGCCTCCGTCGTGCAGGCCGCCGTGCAGCGCATCGCGGACACGGTCGACGAGCACGTCGAGGAGTTCGGCCGCATCGACTCCATCGCCGGCGACGGTGACCACGGCATCGGCATGCAGCGCGGCTCGCACGCGGCCCTCGCCGCCGCCACGGCCGCCGCTCGGGCGGGGGCGGGTGCGGCGACGACGCTCTCGCAGGCCGCCGATGCCTGGGCCGACCGGGCGGGTGGCACCTCCGGCGCACTGTGGGGCGTCATCCTGAACGCGATCGCGGCACGCCTCGGCGATGCCGGACGACCGGATGCCGCCGCGGTCGCGACCGGCGTCGCCGCGGGCGCCCGCGGAGTGATGGAGTACGGCAAGGCGGAGGTCGGCGACAAGACGCTCGTCGATGCCCTCGTCCCCTTCAGCAGCACCCTCACCTCTGCGACCGACGGAGGAGCCTCCTTCGTCGACGCGTGGCGGACCGCCGCGGATGCCGCCACGCGCGCGGCCGCCGCCACGGCCGACCTGCTCCCCCGCATGGGCCGCGCCCGCACCCACGGTCAGAACAGCGTGGGAACCCCCGACCCCGGCGCGCACTCGCTCGCGCTGATCGTGACGGCCGTCGGCGACGTGTTCGCCGACCTCGAAAGGAACCGCAATGACTGACACCCTCCGCCTCGTGATCGGCAGCGACGACGCCGGTTTCGACTACAAGGAGATCCTCAAGAAGGACCTCGAGGAGAACGGCATCGTCGCGAGCGTCGTCGACGTGGGAGTGGATGCCGACGGGCACACCGCGTATCCGCGCGTCGCGATCGCCGCCGCCGAGCTCGTCGCTGCGGGCGAGGCCGACCGCGCCCTCCTGATCTGCGGCACCGGTCTCGGCGTCGCGATCGCCGCCAACAAGGTCCCCGGCATCCGCGCCGTCACCGCCCACGACTCGTTCTCGGTCGAGCGCGGCGTGCTCTCCAACGACGCGCAGATCCTCACGATGGGTCAGCGCGTCGTCGGCATCGAGCTCGCCCGCCGTCTCGTGCGCGAGTGGCTGACCTACCGCTTCGACCCGAGCAGCGCCTCGGCCGAGAAGGTCGCGGTCATCGGCGAATACGAGTCCACCGGATCCTGCTGATGACGAAGGTGACGGTCGGTGTGAGCCTGAAGATGTACTTCGGTCATCAGCAGGCGGCGACATGGTTCGACGCGGTCGCCGCGCGAGTCCGCGCGCACGAGGCCGTGCGATCGGCCACGGTCGAGCTCTTCATCACGCCGACATTCCTCCAGGTGCTCCCGGCGATCGCCGCCTTCGACGGAACCCCGGTGCGGATCGGCGGACAGGACGTCGCCGCGGCAGACGGGGGCGCCTACACCGGAGAGGTGGCGGCGTCCGAGCTCGCCGACGTCGGCGCGACGATCGCCGAGATCGGGCACGCCGAGCGCCGCCGGCTGTTCGCGGAGACCGACGAGATTGTGGCACAGAAGACCGCCGCCGCCCTGCGCGCAGGCCTCACCCCTCTCCTGTGCATCGGCGAGACCTCGCATCAGGATCCTGCGGATGCCGCCGAGGTCGCCGTCGCCCAGCTGCGCGCCGCCCTCGCCGATGCCCCGGCCGGCGCCGTGATCGTCGCGTACGAGCCCGTCTGGGCCATCGGCGCACCCGAGCCGGCTCCGCACTCCCACATCCGTGTCGTCGCGGCCGCCCTGCGCGCCGCGCTCGATGGCGATGCCGATCGCGCGGACTCCACCGTCATCTACGGCGGAGCGGCCGGCCCCGGCCTTCTCACCGCGCTCGGCGACGACGTCGACGGTGTCTTCCTCGGCCGGTTCGCCCACGATCCCGACGCCCTCGTCGCCGTGCTCGATGAGGCGGCGGAGTTGGCGGCCCTTCGACAGGCTCAGGGACCCACGGGAGGTGCGGCGTGATCGGCCTCGGCACCTACGCCTATTTCTGGCAGCACTCCGAGCGCGCGCCCGAGCCGCTGCCCCTGGTCGGCGCGTTCGAGGACACCCGCGCCCAGGGCGTCGACCTCTTCCAGATCTGCGACTACGCCCCGCTCGAGCAGATGAGCGACGACGAGGTGCGAGACGCCGCCGCGGCCGCCCGTGACCTCGGCCTCACGATCGAGCTCGGCACGAAGGGCATCGTCCCCGCGCACCTCGAGCGCTTCCTCGAGCTCGCCGCGATCTTCGACGCCCGGCTCGTACGCAGCATGCTCTACGGACCGGATTCCCGCCCCTCGGACGACGAGGCGGAGTCCTGGCTTCGCGACAGCATCCGCTCCTACGAGGCCGCCGGAGTGACCCTCGCCCTCGAGACGTACGAACAGGTGCCCACCGCCGACCTCCTCGGGATCATCGAGCGCGTCGGCAGCTCGAACCTCGGCGTCTGCCTCGACCCGGCCAATGTCGTCGCCCAGCTGGAGAGCCCGCGGACCTGCGTCGAGCAGACCGCGGCCCTCACCAGGAACATCCACGTGAAGGACTTCGCCTTCGCCCGCCAGCCGGGCTGGGTCGGCTTCACATACTCCGGCTGCGCGATGGGAACCGGTCTGCACGACTACGCCCATCTGCTCGCCACGGTCCGGCCGCGCGAGCGCGGCATCAACGAGATCGTCGAGCACTGGCTGCCCTGGCAGGACGACGCCGAGACCACCATCCGAACCGAGCGGGAATGGACCCGCCTCACCCTGGAAGAACTGAGGAGCACATCATGACCGACACGTCGACGAGCACCGCCACCTACAAGATCGCCGTCATCGGCGCCGGCGGCAAGATGGGCATGCGCGTGTCCAACAACCTCGTGAAGACCGACCACGCCGTCTGGTACGTGGAGAACTCCCCCGCCGGCCAGCAGCGCACGGTCGACGCCGGGCGCGAGCTCACCGACGCCTCCACGGCCGTCGCCGACGCCGACATCGTGGTGCTCGCCGTTCCCGACCTGGCCCTCGGCCCGGTCACCGCGGACCTCGTCCCCCAGCTGCGCTCGGGTGCGATCCTGCTGACGCTCGACCCCGCCGCCGCGTACGCCGGTCTGCTCACCACGCGCGACGACGTGATCCAGGCCGTGGCGCACCCGTGCCACCCGTCGATCTTCCTGCAGCGCGAGACCCCGGAGCAGTGGGCCGACACGTTCGGCGGCATCGCCGCCCCGCAGGACGCGATCGCGGCGATCGAGAGCGACGACGAGGCGAAGAAGGCGATCGTCGAGGCGACCGTCCGCGCGATCTACGCTCCCGTCATCGACGTGCACTGGGTCACGATCAAGCAGCTCGCCCAGCTCGAGCCCACCCTCGTCGAGACCGTCGCCTGCATGATCGGCGACCTGCTCAACGAGGCCCTGCAGGAGACCGTCAACACCATGGGGGTTCCGGAGGCCGCTGCCCGCAGCATCCTCTACGGCCACACGCAGGTGGCTCTCGCCAACGGTCTGCGCGGCGACAACCCGTTCTCCGACGCGTGCCTGATCGCGATGGACTACGGCCGCGAGAGCATCATCAAGGACGACTGGAAGAAGATCTTCCGCGACGACGAGCTCGACAAGAACCTCGCGCGGATGCTCCACCTCGACAAGATCGAGCGCTGACGCCCGAGGGGGATCGCTGTCCCGGCGGTCCCCCTTCCCCGTCTCGGGCTGGATCGAGAACGCATCTGCGACGGGGCCGCTGGCGGCACTTCTGATCCACGCTGCGCCTCGCCCTCCTCAGGGCGCGACCGGCACCCCCCGGAGCCACTCCCGCACGTCCTCTCGGCGAGTCTGCGCGATCGCGGTCTCCCGCGCCCGCTCCAGGACGTCGTCGATCCGCACCCTGACGCCGGTCTCCGCCGACGCGACGGCCGCCTCGACCATCGCCAGGCTCCGGAGGTTCTCTCGGATGCCGTTCTCCGGCTCGGCTCCGGTGCGGAGCGCGTGCACGAAAGCCTCGAGCGACCCGGAGATCTCCTCACGGATCGGAGCCGCCGCTACCGTGACCGGCTCGCCCGCATCCGGTCGCTGCACGAGCGGATGCCCCGCACCGTCCCAGGTCGCGGTTCCTCCGGCCGCACTCACCCGCCAGCTCCCGTTCCACGACGTCTCCTGCCCGGGTGAGCACCAGCTGCCGTTGTATACGTACCGCGTGCCGCCCTCGAACTCGAACACCGCGGCGGCGTTCGCCGCACCGGCGTACCAGCTCCACGTCGGGTTGTACTCCTCGCAGTACACCGAGACGGGTTCTGCGCCGATGACGAAGCGCGCGGCGTCGAAGGCGTGGATCGCCATGTCCACCAGCAGCACGTGCGGCATCTCCTCGCGGAAGCCGCCGAAGTGCGGGGCCTTGAAGAACTCCGTGGTGACCGTGCCGATCGCGCCGAGCCCCTCGACCTGCCGGCGCAGCTCCCTGAGGGCGGCGAAGTAGCGCCGAGACTGGCTGATCATGAGCAGTCGGCCCGACAGCGCGGCCATCCCCGCCTGGACCATCGCCGCCGCGACGGTCGGCGCCGCCGGCTTCTCGCAGAGCACGGGGTAGCCCGCACCGAGGGCCTCCTCGTTCACGATGAGGTGCGCCTCGGGCACCGTCACGTTCACGACGGCATCTGCCCCGACCGCATCCGCGACCTCCGCCGTGCTCCTGCCCACCTCGACACCGTGCAGTCCGGCATCCGCCAACGCGGCGCGGGCGACGTCGAGGTCGAGGTCGACGAGACCCGCCAACTCGACCTCCGGGCTCTCGGCGATCGTGCGCAGCCACGCGCGCCCCATGCCGCCGGCGCCGACCTGCACCAGGCGCAGCGGGCCCGTCATCGCTCCATCGCCCCCTCGTACCCGCGCCCGTTGTAGAAGTCCTCGGTCTCGTAGCGCAGAAGCACGGGGATCTCGCGGTTCGGACGCAGCGTCTTGGCCCACTCCACACCGTTCGCGATCACCTTCCGCACCTCGGCCTGGTGATAGACCGGGTAGTCCTGATCGCCGGGGCTGAAGTAGAAGATCTTCCCGAAACCGCGCCGATAGGTCATGCCGCTGCGGAACACCTCTCCGCCCGAGAACGTCGAGAGGAAGACGAGCTCATCCGGTGCCGGCACATCGAAGAACTCCCCGTACATCTCCTGCGCCGGGATGAGGAACGGATGCGGGATGCCGCGCGCGATCGGATGCGTCGGGTCGACCGTCCACACGATCTCGCGGTCGTCCTTGGACCGCCAGCGGAGGGTGCAGGTCGTGCCCATGAGTCGCCCGAAGATGCGCGACCAGTGCCCGGAGTGCAGGACGAGGAGCCCCATCCCCTCGAGCACGTGACGCTGCACGCGATCGACGACCTCATCCGAGACCTCCCCGTGCGCCGCGTGCCCCCACCAGACGAGCACGTCCGTGGCCGCGAGGACCTCTTCGGTCAGACCGTGCTCCGGATCGTCGAGAGTGACCGTCGTGACGACGGCGCGCTCACCGAGGTTCTCCTCGATGCCCTCCTTGATGGTCGTGTGCATGCCGGACGGGTAGATGTCGCGCACCTTCTGTTCGACCTGTTCATGCCGGTTCTCCCCCCAGACGACGACGCGGATGGGGTACTCGGGCGTGGTGGTGCCGCTCATTTCGTTCCTGCTTTCTGCTCTGGGGATGCGGGGATCGCCTGGGGTCTCGGTCATCGGGGCTACTTCACGGCTCCGCCGGTGGCACCGGCCGCGATGTACCGCTGCGCGATGACGAGCAGCACGATCGCCGGGATCGAGGAGAGCACCGCGGTCGCCATGACCGCGCTCCAGTTCGCGACCTGCGTGCCGAGGTACTGGTAGATGCCGAGCGTGACCGGGGTGATGTCGTCGGTGGTCGTGAGGGTCAGCGCGAAGAGGAAGTCGCTCCACGAGAACAGGAAGGCGAAGAGGCCTGCGGTGATGAGCGAGTTCTTCGCGACGGGGAGGACGATCGACCAGAACGCCCGCAGGTGTCCGGCGCCGTCGACGCGGGCCGCTTCGATGATCGAGGGCGGCACGCTCATCATGAACGCCCGCAGGATCATGATCGAGAACGGGATCGCATGGGTCGCGTCGGCGAGGATGAGGCCCGGGATCGAGTTGAGCATGCCGATGTCGTTGTACGCGGCGTAGAGGGCGTTCGCGATCACCACCCCGGGGATCATCTGGGCGATCAGCACGGCGAGCAGGGCGACGTTGATCCAGCGATAGCGGAACTGCGCGAGCGCGTAGGCGGCGGGCGCCGCGATCGCCAGGCTGAACACGACCGTCCCCACCGAGATGATGAGGCTCGTCACGAGATTCGGCCCCTGGTCGGCGAACGCCTTCTCGTACCCCGCGAAGCTGGGGTTCAGGGGCAGGAGCGAGGCGGTGAGGGTGTTGCCCGAGGGCTGCAGCGAGGCGTTGAACATCCAGTAGACGGGGAACAGCATGATCGCGAGGAACGCGACGCCGAGCGCGGTGAACAGGATGTCGCGCCCGGAGCGCCGGGTCGCCCGCCGGTTCGCAGCGCCGTCGGTGACGATGGCCATGGTGGTCATTGCTCTGCCTTCCTACTCGTCCACCTGCTTGCGGTTCCCGCGAAGGTAGAAGATCGCGAACACCAGCGAGATGAGGATGAGGATGTTGCTGAACGCCGCGCCCACGCCGAATTCGAAGTCGACGAACGACGACTGATACGAGCGGATGGCGATGGTCTGCGTCGCGTTGGCGGGCCCGCCGTTCGTCAGCCCGAGGATGATGTCGATCACCTTCAGCGTGTAGACCACGCCGAGCACGAGCACCACGTTGATCACGGGGCGGAGGTTCGGCAGCGTGATGTGCCAGAACGACTTCCAACCGGTCGCGCCGTCGAGGGATGCCGCCTCGTAGAGCTCCTCCGGGATGTCCTGGAGACCGCCGTAGAGGATCGTCACGTTGAACGGGATGCCGATCCAGATGTTCACGAGGATGACCGCGATCAGCGCCACATCCGGGCTGTTCAGCCACGGCACGGCGCTGAGCCCCACCGATGTGAGGAACTCGTTGAGGATGCCGCTGTCCTGATCGAGGATGGACCGCCAGGTCGCGCTCGCGACGATGAGTGGGAGCAGCCAGGGCAGCAGGAGCATCGCCCGGAGGAAGCCGCTGAGCGGGAACTTCCGGCGGAAGAACACCGCCAGCGCGAGCCCGATCACGAACTGCCCCGCGATCGAGCCGACCGTGAAGAGCGCCGTGTTGAGCATCGCGGGCCAGAAGAGACCGCTGTTCACGACGGTCAGGTAGTTCGCGAGCCCCACCCACGGGGCCTCCCCCGTGAAGAACGTCTTGGTCGTGTACTCCTGGAAGCTCATCACCAGGTTCTTCACGACCGGGTAGCCGAAGAAGAGCAGGATGTAGAGCGCGGCCGGGGCGAGGAACATCGCCTTGACCAGGCCCTCCCGCCGGAAGCGGCGGACGGGGCGCTGCGGAGGCGTCCGCGCGGATGTCTCGGCTGGGACCTGCGCTGCGGATGTCGCTGTCGTCATCATCACGATTCCCTTCGAGGTGCCCCGCGGTCGGCCGCGGGGCACCTGCGGACCTCGATGGGTCAGCCCTGAGCCGCCTGCTCGAAGGCCTCGTCCGGGGTGGCCTTGCCGGTGAGGGCGAGCTGGATCGCGTTGTAGATGACCGTGGCCTGCTCGGGCCATTCCTCGCCGAGCTGTCCCGTGCGGGAACGCGCGTTGACGACCTGCTCGGCGAAGGCCTCCATCGATGGCACCTTCTCGACGTACTCCGGGATCAGGTCGGTCCTGGTCGGGACCGTGAACCGCGACTCCGCCGCCGATAGCTCGATGTCGTCGCCGGCCATGCACTCGACGAACTCGGCCGCCTTGGCCTGCTTCGCCTTGTCGCCGGTCTGCGGCACGGTCCACACCTCGCCGCCGAGGGGCGCCACGGGGGTCTGGCCGGGCTTGTTCACCGGCACCTGGACCGAGGCCCAGTTCACGTCGGTCTCGTTGAGGGCCGGGATGTTCCAGGGACCGTTCACCATCATGGCGGCCTTGCCCGCCACGAACTGGTCCTTCACGTCGCCCTGGCTCCAGTTGATCACGCTCTCGGAGGCGGACCCGCTGCCGACGAGGTCGACCCAGAGCTGCAGCGCCTCGGCGTTCTCCGGGCTCTGCAGATCCGTCTCGTCTCCGCCGTTGGTCCACATGAACGGAAGGAACTGCCAGCTGCCCTCGTAGGTCGCGATCGCCGAGAACGCGATGCCGTACTGGTCGCCGCTCGTCAGGGTCTTCGCCGTCGACTTCAGCTCGTCCCAGGTCGTCGGCGGCTCCAGGCCCGCCTGCTCGAAGAGGTCGACGTTGTAGAAGAGGCCGAGGGTGTTGACCACGGGCGCGAGTCCGTAGACCTCGCCGTCGTAGGTGGCGGCATCGAGGATCCCCTGCGCGAAACCCGAGGTGTCGACGTCGAAGTCGCTCAGCGGCGCGAGCCCGCCGGTCGCGGCGATCTCCTGCACGTCGGGGTTGTCGAGCATGAGCACGTCGGGCAGGGTCTTCGAGGAGGACCGCTGCAGGACCTTCTGGATGAGGTCCTTGCCGGGGACCGACTCGCGCTCGATGGTCACGTCGACGTCGGCGGCGCACTGGTCGAGCAGGTCCTGGACCAGGGTCTTGTCCGGCTCGTTGTTGTAGTAGTCGAGGATGGTGAGGGTGTCGGGGTCGCCGCTCGATGCGGAGCCTCCGCCGCCGCAGCCGGCGAGGGCGAGTGGCAGGACGGCGGCTCCCGCCACCAGCGTGATCAGTGTCTTGCGTGTGCGCATCGTCTACTCCTTCGTGGGTGATGCAGGATGTGGTTCAGGGTCGATCCGCGTCGACCGGCGTCCAGCCGGCGTCGGATGCCGCGCTGCGCTCGACGGCGTCGAGCACGCGCTGCACGTAGAGGCCGTCCTCGAAGGAGGGCTCCGGCGTGCGTCTTTCCGCGATCGCACGGACGAAGTCGACGACCTCGTGCACGAACGCGTGGTCGTAGCCGAGTCCGTGACCGGCCGGCCACCAGGCGCCGGCGTACGGATGCGATGGTTCCGTCATGTGGATCCGACGGAACCCCGCCTCCGACGCATCGACGGTGTGGTCGTGGAACCACAGCTCGTCCGCGCTCTCGAAATCGAAGGAGACGGAGCCGAGCGAGCCGTTGACCTCGAGCCGCATCGCGTTCTTGCGCCCCGCCGCGAAGCGGGTCGCCTCGAAGGTCGCGAGGGCGCCGCCGTCGGTGCGCCCGATGAACACGGCGGCGTCATCGACGGTGACCCGGCCGTATCCGGTGCCGGCCGTCGCGGCGAGCGCACCCGTCGCCGCCGGAAGCGGGCGCTCTCGCACGAACGTCTCGGTGAGTGCGCTCACCCCGGTGAGCCGCTGGCCGGTGACGAAGACGGCCGCGTCGACGATGTGCGCTCCGATGTCGCCGAGCGCACCCGAGCCCGCCCGCTCGCGGTCGAGACGCCAGACCAGCGGGAAGTGCTCGTCGACGATCCAGTCCTGCAGGTACTGGGCCCTGACATGGTGGATCGTCCCGAGCCGCCCGGCTCCGACCAGGGCTCTGGCGTGCGCGAGCGCCGGCACGAAGCGGTAGCTGTAGCCGACCATCGACTGGATCCCGCGCTCGCGCGCCGACCGGGCGGCCGCGACCATGGATTCGGCCTCGGCGAGCGAGTTGGACAGCGGCTTCTCGCACAGCACATGCTTGCCGGCGGCGAGCGCCTCCTCGGCGATGACCGCATGGAGGTCACCGGGCACGCAGATGTCGACGACGTCGACGCGGGGGTCGTCGAGCAGCTGCCGCCAGTCGGTGGATGCCCTGGCGATGTCGTTGCGCGCGGCGAACGCGGTCGTCCGCTCCGGATCCTGGCCCGCCACGGCGACGACGCGAGGGGTGAGCGCGAGGTCGAAGGCACGCGGTGCGAGGGTCCAGGCCTGTGCATGCACGCGGCCCATGAACGACGTGCCGACGAGGCCGACTCCGAGCTCGTCGCCGTCCGACATCCCTGTCATCACCACTCCTGTTCGTCTTCGCACGAGAGTTCCGGTTAAGCGTTTAAACTCACCGTTGTCCGAGTATGCAGACATATGTTGGACTTGTCAACATATTCATCCGCGATGATGGACGCACCCGTATCCCCGCGGGGTCGCCTCGCTCGAGAGGAACGCTCATGGTCACCATGCACGACGTCGCCGCCCGCGCGAACGTCTCGGTGGCGACGGTCTCGTTCGTCGTGAACGGCACCAAGTCGATCTCCTCCGCCACCACCGCGCGCGTCGAGCAGGCCATGCGGGAGCTCGGGTACCGTCGCAACCCGGTCGGAGCCGCGCTGGCCCGGGGACGCACGAAGATCATCGGCATGCTGTACCCCGCGCTGCAGCGTCCGCTCAGCGGCACCGTCGGAGGCTTCTTCACGAGCGCCACCGCCCGCGCGCGCGAGCGCGGCTACCAGCTCGTGCTCTGGCCGATCAGCAACGAGTCCGATGAGGCGATGGCACTGGCCGACACCGGGCTCGTCGACGGCGTGCTGCTGATGGAGGTCCAGCTGAACGACCATCGCGTGCCCGCGCTGATCGCGGGCCGCACGCCGTTCGCCCTCATCGGACGCACCGCCGAGCCGGAGGGGCTCGCCTACGTCGACGTCGACTTCGGCGCCACCGTGTCGACGGCCGTCGAGACCCTCGCGGCTCTCGGACACCGTGACTTCTGCCTGGTGACGGGCGGCTCCCGCGCCGGCCGCTTCGAGGAGCACGGGCCCGCCGAGCGCTCGCGCGCCGCCTTCCTCGCCGACATGGAGAGCGCCGGACTGACGGGCACCGTGCGGTACTGCCTGGAGGACTCGCGCGAGGGCAGGGCCTTCGGACGCGCGTTCCGCGACGAGCTCCCCGATGCGACGGCCCTGCTGCTGTTGAACGAGCACGCGGCACCGGGCATCGTGATCGGCCTGCGGGAGGCCGGGGTGCGCGTGCCCGACGACCTCTCCATCATCTCGCTGGGCTCCTCAGCCCACATGGCGAACATGGTCGATCCCACCCTGACGTTCCTGCGCTCACCGGCCGACGAGCTGGGACGCCTCGGGGTCGACACCATCATCGACCGCATCGAGAATCCCGACGCGGAGCTGCCCGCGGTGCTCATCCCCTGCGAGATGGTGCCGGGCGACTCGGTCGCGGCAGCGCCGCCTCGGACCTCGTCGAGGTGAAGGACCTCTCTGTCTCGGGCTGGATAGAAAACGCATCCGCGACGGGGCCGCTGCCGGCAATTCTGATCCACGCTGCACCTCGCCGAGCAGGTCAGAGCTCGCGCCAGACCCGCACATCCCAGGGGGCGAGCACGACGTCGTGGCCCACCGCGTGCACGACGCCATCGATCACGGATGCCACGGCGCGGGAGAGCCGGATCTCCCGGGGCTCGCCGGACCAGTTGTGCAGCACCCAAACGCGACCTCGCGCGCCGCTGAGGGAGTGCACCGTCACCGGCAGCGGCCGATCGATGACGAGACCGGATGCCGGATCGGCACCCGCTGCTCCCGCGATCACGGCTGCGAGAGAGCCTCGATCGGGCAGCGTCCCGACGACCGTGATCTCGCCTTCGCCGACCGGCCTCCGGGTGACGGCCGCCCATCGACCGTAGTGCGGATGCCGGTACCCGAGCAGCACCTCCGCCTCCCCCGGTTCCAGCGCGTCGATCCAGCCGTGCGCCTCGCCGACGACGGTGCCGTCGCGTTCGAGCGGGACCGGCGTCGGGGGCGCCGCGAACTCGCGATTCGCGACACCGGCGAGAGGCCCGAGGACCGCCGGTGCCGTGACCGACCGCATCCGCCCCTGGTCGTCGGCGTATCCGGTGCGCGGACCGACGACGAGACGACCGCCGAGCCGTGCATACTCGGCGAGGATCTCGAGTGTGCGATCGGATGCCGCGACGAGCCCGGCCACGATCAGGGTCGGATACCGCGACAGCAGCTCTGCGGCATCCGTCACCTGCCGCTCGTTCACGTACCCGACCTGCAGGCCCGCGTCGATCGCGGCACGGCCGAAGGCACCGACGATCCGCGCATAGGACCCGCGGTCTGGAGCCCCGCCGGACGGGGACAGCGGCGGCTCGAAGGTCATCATCCACTCGCTGTCGCGCGCGTACACGATGCCGATGTCGGCATCCGGTACGGCATCCGCCAGCCATTCCGACGCGGCGGCGAACTGCCGCCCGATCGCGGCGATCTCGTCGTACACCCGGCCCGGCCGGAGGTCGTGCCCGAGGATGCCGCCCCAGTGCACCTCCGCGCCCGAATGCAGGGTGTGCCAGTGCCAGGAGGAGACGAGGCGCGCGCCCCGCGCGACGAGCAGCCACGCGGCCTGCGCGAGCTGGCCGTCGTAGGGAGGTCTCGTCAGCGACGCCGCGCCGATCGACGCCGCGCCGGTCTCGGTGACGAGGAAGGACGCCTGCTTCGTCGCGCGCATCCGATCGGCGCTGAGGATCAGCTGCGGCACGTCATCGGCATACCACTGGCCGCCGGCACCCTCGCGCTCGTAGTCGAGCGAGTCCTGCGCGAGGTAGTACGCGTTGCCGCTGGCGATGTCGAGGTGCTCGCCGACGGCGACGTCGTCCATGGCCGGCCGCTGGTACGCGATGCAGGTGGTGAGCACGGTGTCTTCCGCGACGTACTCGCGCGCGATCCCGGCCTGCCAGCCGATGAACTCGGCGGTGAGCTCGGCCTGGAAGCGGCGCCAGGCGAGGTCGTACGCCGGGGTCGTGTTGCCTGCCGGAGCCCACAGCTCGTCCCACGCGGAGATCCGATGCGACCAGTAGGCCAGCCCCCATTCGCGATTGAGGGTCTCGACGTCGCGATACCGCTCCGCGACCCAGCGGCGGAAGCGCTCGACCACGTGCGCGTTGTGGATGAGGTGCAGGCCCGCCTCGTTATCGAGCTGCACCCCGATGACGGCCGGGTGCCGGCCGTAGCGTCCGAGCACCGCACGGATCACACGCTCGGCGTACCCGCGGAAGACCTCGGATGCGAAGTCCACCTCCTGCCGGCCGCCCCACGGCACGGAAGACCCGTCCTTGCGGACGACCGCGAGCTCGGGATGCCGGTGACTGAGCCACGGCGGCACGGCGTAGGTCGGGGTGCCGAGGATCACATCGATCCCGTGCTCCGCCGCGCCGTCGAGGACGCGCGCCAGCCACTCGAGGTCGAACTCCCCGTCGCGCGGCTCCCAGGTCGACCAGACCGACTCCCCGACCCGGATGCAGGTGATCCCCGCCTCGACCATGAGTCGGAGATCCGTCGACAGCCGGGCAGGGTCGGGCAGGTACTCGTTGTAGTACGCCGTGCCGAGCCGCGGGCCCTCCGCCCATGCGGACCGGCCACGCGACGTGGTCCCGGGCACCGCTCAGGCCTCGACGCGGGTGATGCGGAGTGCGACCCGCTTCCCCGCGGGCAGATCCACCGGCGCGGAGGCACGATCGAAGGCCTCGTTGCGTGTGACCTCCGTGAGCGTGAACCGACGCCCGACCGGGGTGACGGTCATGCTCCAGGTGTCGATGACGTCGACCTCGAAGACATCGCCGACTACCGGGCTCTCGCCGGGCTGCCCGACCGGGATCCGGAACGACCACGACGCCGGGGCGGAGCGCCCGAGATACTGCACGTACTGCTGTCGATGCCAGCCCGCGACATATGCGGGGTCGTCCCATTTGTCGATCGGATCGAGCCCCGGCACGACGAGGTCGTCGAGGATGCCGCGCAGGAACGCGATCCGCGCCGGGGACTCGCCGCGCAGCACGCCGCCCTCGACCATGTGCAGACTGCCGCTCTCGGTGCGGAAGCTCTCGCCGTGCGAGGCATAGCAGCCCGCCACGGTCGTGATCCAGAAACGGTGGACGAGCTCCGGGCCGTCGAGGTGCCCCCAGCGGTCGGGGATATCGCCCTCGTACTTGATCTCGTCGAGGACGACCGGCTTCTTCCAGACCTCTCGATAGAGGTTGGCTCGACCGAAGTCCTCCGTCGCCGATCCGTTCTGGATCGAGGCGTGGGTCACCCAGGGCTGGTTGTTGTCGTAGATCTCGATCCAGTTGTGGATCGAGCGCAGGTGATCGTGGGGGTCGACCGAGGCGAGGAGCGCCCCGACCCGGTCCCACCGATCGTCCGCCCGCTCGAGCTGGTCGAACTCGTTGCACAGCGACCACCACACGTGCGCGTACCCCGACAGCCGCGCGACGAGGTACCGCAGGTAGACGGCATCCTCCTCCTCGCTCAGCGCGTCGAGTCCGAACTGGCCGCGGTCGTATGCGTCGAAGATGAGCACGTCGGCCTGGATGCCGCGCGCGCCGAGTATCTCGACGGCACGGTCGAGGCGCTGGAAGAACTCCGGCACCGGGCGGCCGACGTCCCAGCGACCCTCGATCTTCTCGAACGGCATCAGCGCGGGAACGTGCTCGATGTAGCCGCCGCCCTGCGGGAAGACCATGAACCGCAGCTTGTTGAAGCCGATCTCGGCGATGTCCTCGACCGTCTGCGTGAACAGCGGCTCCTCCTGGTGCAGCCAGTTGTAGGCGGTCGTCCCCACCGGGCGGTAGGGCGTGCCGTCGGCGTGTGCGAAGTGGAAGCGGTGCGCGACCCGCACCGGGCCGTGCGCGGTGCGCGGCCCGACGTCGAAGCTGCCGCTCGTTCGGTCGAGCGCGGTCCGCGCCCCCTCGACCTCCCACGTCCAGGTGCCCTCGGTCTCGGGGCCGATGCGCACGCGATACGTCGTCCCACCGTCCCAGAACGCGGGGACCACGAGCTCATCCCCGCCGTTGCGCAGGCGCACCGAGAAGGGCGGCTCTGCACCGATCGGCAGACGATCCGCGCCCTCGAAGGCGAGCTCGACGGTGTCGTACCTGGGGAACATCATCATCCTCCTGCGTCGGCGGCCACCCGTCGTCGGGCGTCGATGATCTCCAGTTTTGCATAATCCTTGCTCTATGAATCTCTATTCAAAGCGAATCTGCGAGAATATACTTTCATCAGCGAATCTCCATCCGTTCCCGCTGAAGCAGGAGGACCACCGTGTCGTCGACCCCCTTCGCCGCCCCCGTCGACGGCCAGCTGCGCCTGCTCACCAAGGTGGCGCGAATGTACCACGAACGCGGCATCCGCCAGTCGGAGATCGCCGCAGCCCTCAGCATCTCCCAGGCCAAGGTCTCCCGTCTGCTCAAGCGCGCGGAGACCGCGGGGATCGTGCGCACCATCGTCACGGTCGCTCCCGGCGTGCACGCCGAGCTCGAGGAGCGCCTCGAGCTCGGGTACGGGATCTCCGAGGCGGTCATCGTCGACGTGGAGCCGGATGCCGACGAGGCCGAGCTGCTCGCCGCCATCGGCGCCGGAGCCGCCGGCTACCTCGAGGCGTCGCTGTCGGGCGCCGACCGGATCGGCGTCTCCTCGTGGAGTCGTTCCGTGCTCGCGATGACCGACCGCATGCGCCCCCTTCCGACGCGAGGGGCGACGGAGGTCGTGCAGCTGCTGGGCGGCACAGGTGCCCCCGAGGTGCAGAGCCACTCGCACCGACTGCTCAGCTCGCTCGCGCGGATGCTCGGCGCCGACCCCGTCTACGTGCAGGCCCCGGGCATCGTGGCGGACCCCGCCGTGCGCGACAGCCTGCTCAAGGACCCGTCGATGCAGGAGACCATGCGCCACTGGGAGTCGCTGACGATGACCATCATGGGCATCGGCAGCATCGACCCATCCGATGTGCTGTCCACGAGCGGGAACGCGTTCGCCGATGACGAGCGTGCTCAGCTGCTCGCCGAGGGCGCCGTGGGCGACATCTGCCACCATGTCTTCCGTGTCGACGGATCACCGGTGACCGGCGAGATCGACGACCGCGTGATCGCCATCCCGGTCGACAAGCTCCTGCGCATCCCGCGGCGCGTGGGGATCGCCGGCGGCGAGCGCAAGCTCGACGCCATCCGGGGCGCGATCGCCGGCGGCTGGGTGACGGCCCTGGTGACCGACCTGCACACGGCCGAGCGCCTCGCCGAGACGATCTGACGGTCGTCGCCGGGCGCCGAGACTACAGCGCCGCGACCGCCTCGCTCAGACGTCGGATGCCGGGGTCGAGGCTCGTGAGCACGCGGGCCGTCACGTCGACGCCCTGCGCCGCGCTGGCCATCGACGCCTGCGCGAGCACGACGACGTCGGCACCCGCCGCCAGACGCTCGATCGCGGCGCCGACCAGCCGGTCGTGCGTGGCCCTGTCGCCGCCGGCGACGGCCTCGAAGGCCCCGGCGACGACCTCGCTGACGAACTCCGGTGCGCGTCCTGCGAGTTCCGCGCGCTCGCGGAGCAGGGCGAGCGTCGGGGTGAGGGTCGTCGGGAGAGTCGCCAGGACGGCGATCCGCTCCCCCGCGGCGACCGCGTCGTCGGCCATGGCCTCGTCGATCCGCAGCACGGGGATGCCCACGGCATCCGCCGTCGGACCGGCCAGGTGGGAGATCGACGAGCACGTGAACATGACGACATCCGCCCCGCCGGCGCGCGCCGCCTGTGCCAGGTCGATCAGGCGCTCCGGCACGGATGCCGCCCGCTCGGGGTCTCCGAGGTCGGCGACGATCTTGTCGTCGAGGTAGTTCACGGTCGTGGCCCCGGCGAGGTGCTCGCGCGCGAGGTCGGCGACGGGCGGGATCACGACGGCTCCGGTGTGGATGAAGGCGACGCGCGGGGCGGAGGAGGTCATCGGATCATCCTTTCAGGGCACCGCCGGCCATGCCGGCCATGATCTTCTTGTTGAGCGCCAGGAACACGATCATCAGGACGACGATGTTGAGGCTCACGGCCGCGAACAGCGGACCGTACTGCGTGGAGCCGTACTCGTCGCTCAGACTGAGCAGGCCGACCTGGATCGTCGCGAGTTCCGGCTTCGTGGTGAACGTCAGCGCGATCAGGAGGTCGTTCCAGACGCTGAAGAACTGCACGAGACCGACGGTGAGGATGGCGTTCTTCATCATCGGCATGCCGATCAGGAAGAACGACCGCAGCGGACCCGATCCGTCGACGGTCGCGGCCTCGAAGATCTCCCGCGGGACGGCACGGAAGTACGTCGCCATGAGGAACGTCGTCAGCGGCAGCCCCATCACGGTGTAGGTGATGATCATCGGCAGCATGGTGTTCGTGAGGCCGAGTCGGAAGTAGACGATGAACAGCGGGACGAGGATCATCTGCCCCGGCACCATGATGCCCGCGAGCACGTAGAGCAGGACCGCGTTGCGGCCCTTCCAGATCATGACCTCGAGCGCGTACCCGGCGGCGACGCCGATGAAGACGATCAGCAGGACCGACGGGATCGTCACGATGATGCTGTTGAGGTAGTTGCGGGCGACATCGCCGTTCGTGAGGGCGGCGACGTAGTTGTCGAACTGCCAGGTCTTCGGCAGTGAGAGCGCGGGGTCGGAGAGGAACTCCGACTGCGTCTTGAAGGAGCCGAGCAGCATCCAGACCTGCGGATAGAGCACGACCACCATGAGGAGCGCGACCAGGATCCAGACCGGGATGCGGCGGACGGCGCGCATCGCGGCGCGGCGGCCCTGACCCGGGCGGGGCCGCTGCACCGTGGGGGTGGCGACGGTGGGCTGTGTCTGCGTCTGCAGCGTCGTCATGATCAGACCTCCGCCTTGCGTCGCTGCGATCGGAAGATCGCGAGGGTGAAGACCAGGCACAGGATCGTGAGCACGAGGGCGATGGTCGAGCCGTATCCGTACTCGGCGTACTCGAACGCCGTGCGGTACATGTACAGGGTCAGCGGGGCCGTCGATGTGCCGGGCTGGCCGTTGTTCAGCGCCAGGAGGCTGTCGAAGACCTTGAGCGTCGAGTTCAGGCTGAAGATGATCGACGACAGCAGGATCGGGAGGGACAGCGGCAGGATGATGTTCTTCACCAGTCGCAGGCCGTTCGCGCCGTCGAGCCGCGCCGACTCGATGATCTCCTCGGGGATGTCGAGCAGGCCGGCGTAGAGCAGCACCGCGTAGAAGCCCATCGAGCTCCAGAGCGTCATGACGATCGCCGTCGACATCGTGCCCGCCGTCGACGCGAGCACCTCGACGCTCTCACCGCCGAAGAAGTTGATGATGTCGTTGACCGGCCCCTGGTTGTCTCCCACCGCCACGAAGCTCTTGAAGAGCAGCGCCACCGCGACCGTGGGGAGGATGGCCGGGAAGAACACGATCGTGCGCACGAGGGACGAGCCCTTGCGCAGCACGAAGACGTAGAGGAGCGCGAGCCCGTATCCGAGGGCGACCTGGCCGATCGTCGCGACGATGGCGAAGAACACGCTGACGCCGAGGGACTGCAGCGCGGCCTTGTCGGTGAAGAACGTCGTGAAGTTCTCGATGCCGACCCAGTCGAAGCCGCGCAGGGTGTTCCCCTCGAAGAACGACAGGCCGAACGACCACAGCACCGGCACGATCTTCAGCAGCGTGTACAGCAGAAGGGCGGGGCCGAGGAGGATGAAGATCGTCTTGCGATCTCCGAAGATCGAGTTCATTCGCTCGGTCCTTTCTCGGAAGAAGCCGACTCCTCACCTGTGCGGCGAGGAGTCGGCTTCAGGTCAGCGGTTGGCGTCGATGCTGTCCTGCAGCGCCGCCATGTAGTCCTCCGGAGACATCTGACCGGTGGTGAGGAGGGTGCCGTTGGTGGACGCGAGCGAGTTGCTCTTCGGGTCCATCAAGGCCTCGAACCACAGTACGGTCTCGTCGATGCCGGCGATGCGCTCCTGGATGTCGAGCGTGTTCGGGCTGATGTCGCTGACCTCGCCGTTCACCGCGAAGCCCGAGATCGAGCCGGTGTCCTGGAGGGCCTGCTGGCCGTAGTTCTCGGAGATGCAGGCGACCCAGTCCTTGACCTTCGGGCCGAACTGCCCGGCGTCGATGATCATCGGCGCTCCGGCGTTCGCCGGGTACTGGTCGATCGAGCCCTTGCCGCCGTCGACCGCGGGGAACGGCATGAAGCCGACGTTCTCGCCGCCGATCTGGTTGCGCTCCGGGTCGTTGATGGCGCTCAGCAGCCAGGTGCCGTCGTAGGCCATGCCGGCCTTGCCGGTCAGGAACAGGTTCGACGTGGCATCGGGGTCGCGGGTCGAGAAGCCCTCGCCGAAGTAGCCCTTCTCCGCGTACGCGGCGAGCGCCTCGGCGCCGGCGACGTACTCCGGGTCGGTCAGCTTCGCGTCTCCGTCGGCGACGGCCTGCATCGCCTCGGGACCGACGTTGCGGAAGATGTACATGCCCAGCAGACGCGTGAGCGGGAAGCCCGCGGCACCGGCCTGGGCCATCGCCGTGTAGCCCGCGTCCTGCAGCTCCTGCGAGACCTCGGCGAGCTCGTCCCAGGTCTTCGGCTCCTCGAGGCCGAGCTCTTCGAAGATCTGCTTGTTGTAGAAGATGCCCTCGATGTTGTACTGGTACGGCAGCGAGACGAAGCCGCCGTAGACCTGCTCGACGGTGGATGCCGCGGCGGGGAGCACGTTGTCCCACGCGTCCTTCTCCTCCAGCGCCGCCTTCAGGTCGCCGACCAGACCGGCGGCGCCGAGGTCGCCGTCGGGGCGGATGAGCGCCGTACCGGCGATCGTGTGGGTCGGGAGGGCGTTCTGACTGGCCAGCAGCGTGATGCGCTGCACGGTGTCGGCCTGCGCGATCTTCTGGTGCTCGATGGGGAGCGCCTCGTTCTCGGCCTTGCACTGGTCGGCGGCGAGGGCGTCGAGCGTCGGGCCGATGACCGTGTTCTCGTTCGCCGTCATGACCGTGAAGGCCTCGGGGTCGGTGCCGCCGTCGGACGAGCCACCACCACCGCCGCCGTTGTCACCGGAGCCGCCGCATGCCGCGAGGGGCAGCGCCGCGGCGACGACGATTCCGAGCGCGAGCCACTTGCGGCCGCGGGTGCTGTGGATGTTCATGACGTCCTCCTTGACGAAGTGCAGGGCGATGCGGGTACGACACGAGAATAGAATCGTTTCAACGGTGTGTCAACAATCAGTATTGAAAATATATTCACATCGACCCCGATTCCGCGCTAGCATGCATGATCATGCAGTCCTGTGATCTCTTGCACGGCGTGGGACCTGACTGCGGGAACTGATGGCAGCAGCCTCGGAAGGAACACGTCATGTCGACGACGAAGACTCTGCGCGAAACGGGCCCTCTGCGGCCGCTCGGCGCGGAGAGCGCCCGCTGGACCCATGGCTTCTGGGGCGGCATCCACGCTCGCACCCGTGACGTCACGGTCCCGCAGATCTGGTCGTCGCTCAGCGACCCGGCGGTGAGCCCGGGACTGGCGAACTTCCGCATCGCGGCGGGTCTCGAAGAGGGCGAGCACCTCGGCCCCTCCTTCATGGACGGCGACTTCTACAAGTGGCTGGAGGCGGCCATCGCCAGCCTCGAGACCGACCCGGACGACGAGCTCGCCCGGCGCATCGAGGACATCGCCGCGCTGATCGCCTCGGTGCAGCGCCCCGACGGCTACCTCCACACTCCGACCATCATCGCGGACCGCAACGACGTCGATGTCGCCGCCCTCGCCGACCGTTTCCACTTCGAGACCTACAACCTCGGCCACCTGATCACCGCGGGTGTGCGGCACCACGAGGTCACCGGATCCGACACGCTGCTCGACGCGGCACGCAAGGCCGCCGGCTTCCTCGAGGACCTCGCCACGAACAAGCCCCTGGAGCTCGCCCGCAGCGCCATCTGCCCCTCGCACTACATGGCCGTCATCGAGCTCTACCGGGTGACCCACGAGGAGCGCTACCTGCGTCTCGCCGAGGCGTTCGTCCGCGTGCGCGACGACTTCGAGGGCGGCGACGACAACCAGGACCGCGTGCCGATCCGCGATCAGACGGTCGTCGCCGGGCACGCCGTCCGCGCCAACTACCTCTACGCGGGCCTCGCCGACCTGGTGATCGAGACCGGAGACGCGGAGCTGGAGGGCGTGCTGGAGCGGCTCTGGCAGGACGTGGTCGACACCAAGCTCTACATCACCGGCGGATGCGGCGCCCTCTACGACGGCGCCTCGCCGGACGCCTCCCCGTGGCAGCGCGACATCAGCCGCGTGCACCAGGCGTACGGCCGCGCCTACCAGCTCCCCCACACCACCGCCCACAACGAATCGTGCGCCAACATCGGCATGATCTTCTGGAGCGAGCGGATGCTCGCCCTCACCGGCGATGCGAAGTACGCGGATGTGATCGAGCAGGTCGCGTACAACAGCCTGCTGGCGAGCATCAGCCTGGGCGGCTCCGAGTACTTCTACACGAACGCCCTGCGCCAGGTCCGCGACCTCCCCTATCCGCTGCGCCGTCCGGGCGACACCGCGATCCACCCGACTCCGCCGCCACCGCCCTCCGACGAGCGGCTGCGCGAGGGCTATCTCGCCTGCTTCTGCTGCCCGCCGAACATCGCCCGCACGCTCGCGCGGTTCCATGAGCGCGCCGCCGCCCTCGGTGACGACGGCCTGTACGTGCACCAGTACGGCGGCAGCGAGCTGACCGTGTCGACGGACGACGGCCGGTCGCTCGCCCTCCGCGAGGACAGCGACTACCCCTGGAGCGAGACGCTCACGTTCACCGTGACCGCGGCATCCGGCGGCGGCCTCCCCCTGCACCTGCGCATCCCCGGCTGGAGCGAGGGGGCGACGGCGACCGTCAACGGTGTCGAGGTCGAGGTGTCGGCACCGGGCACCTACACCCGGATCGACCGCGCCTGGACAGCGGGCGACGTGGTCGTGCTGACGCTGCCGATGCCGGTGCGGATCCTGCGGGGTCACCGGCTCGCCGAGGAGACGGCCAACCAGGTCGCGGTGCGACGCGGGCCGGTGGTCTACGCCCTGGAGAGCGCCGATCTGCCCGACGGCGTCGTGCTCGAGCAGGCCGCGCTCCGGCGCGGGATCGAACTGACCCCGGTGCCGACCGAGATCGACGGCCACCGCGTCGTCGCCCTCGACACCGAGATCGCCGTGCTGCCGACCACGGCGGAGGACTCGCTCTACGACCTGATCGGCGACGCCGAGGTCACCACGGCTCCCGCCCGGCTCGTGCCGTACTACACGTGGGGCAACCGGGGCGCGGGCGAGATGTCCGTGTGGCTCCCCCTGGTGTGGTGACACGCATGAGCACGCACCACGTCATCGCGACGTATGTCATCGAGACCTCTCTTCCGCTGCAGCACGCGGCCGAGGTGCTGGCCGGCGAGCAGTCCACCGGCACGTTCGTCCGCGTGCAGCGGGAGTCCGACGACCTCCGGGCCCGGTTCGCCGCCCAGGTCGAGTCCCTTCAGGAGATCCCTCTCACCGGATCCTCCCCGCTGCCCGGCGCGGTCGGCGATCCCGCGGGGCGGCGCAGGGCCGTGCTGCGGCTGCGCTTCCCGCTCGACAACTTCGGGCCGTCGCTCCCGAACCTGCTCGCGGCCGTCGCCGGAAACCTCTTCGAGATCAAGGAGCTCTCCGCGGTGCGCCTGATCGACCTCGATCTGCCTGCCGCCTTCGCGGAGCGCTACCACGGCCCCCGCTTCGGCGTGGAGGGCACGCGTCGGCTGATGGGTGCATCCGACGGCGCGATGATCGGCACGATCATCAAGCCCAGTATCGGACTCGCCCCGACCGAGCTCGCCGAAGTCGTCGGAGAGCTCGCCGAGGCGGGCATCGACTTCATCAAGGACGACGAGCTGCAGGGGAACGGTCCGTCCTCGCCGCTGTCCGCACGCGTGGCCGCGGTCATGCCGGTGCTGCACCGATACGCCGACCGCACCGGCCGCATGCCGATGTACGCGTTCAACATCACCGACGACATCTCACGCCTCGAGGCGAACCACGATCTGGTGGTCGCCGCCGGCGGCACCTGCGTCATGGCGTGCGTCAACCTCGTCGGCCTCACGGGTCTCGAGTTCCTCAGCGCGCACACGGCGGTCCCCATCCACGGGCACCGCACGATGTTCGGGGCGATCGGCCGGTCGGAGCAGGTCGGGATAGGCTTTCGCGCGTGGCAGAAGATCGCCCGCCTCTCGGGTGCGGATCATCTGCACACCAACGGCATCAGCAACAAGTTCTATGAGACGGACGACGAGGTGCTCGACTCCATCGCCGCGGTCCGCGAACCGCTTCTGGGCATCGCCCCGACCGTTCCCGTGCTCTCGAGCGGCCAGTGGGGCGGGCTCGCGCACGCCACGTACCGCGCGGTCGGCACGACGGATCTGCTGGTCCTCGCCGGCGGCGGCATCCACGGCCACCCCGACGGCGCGGCGGCCGGCGTGAGCAGCATGCGCGACGCCTGGGCATCCGCCGCGAGGGGCGAGTCGGCGCAGGAGGCCGTCGAGCGGTCCGGCGCCCTGCGGCGGGCGACCGAGGTGTTCGGCCCCGTCCGTGTCTGAGATCCGCGCGGCGTTCTACGGCGACGACTTCACCGGGAGCGTCGACGCGCTGCTGCAGTTCGCGCGGCGCGGATGGTCGGGCCGACTCTTCACCACGCTCCCGACGCCCGCAGCGCTGCACGCGGCTGCGCGCGAGGTCGACGTGGTCGGGATCGCGGGCATCGCGCGTTCGCTCCCGCCGGAGCGGATGGATGCCGAGGTCACCCCCGCGCTTCAGGCGCTGGTCGCGACCGGCGCTCCGATCGTGCAGTACAAGGCCTGCTCCACCGCGGACTCCGCGCCGGAGGTGGGCAGCCTCGGACGCGTGATCGAGATCGGGCGCGAGATCGTCGCACCGCGCCCGGTGCCGATGCTGTTCGCCCAGCCGGACTTCGGGCGCTTCACCCTGTTCGGCACGCACTTCGCGTCGGAGAACGGCGTCGTCCATCGTCTCGACCGCCAGCCGACCATGTCGACCCACCCGTCGACCCCGATGACCGAGGCCGACCTGGCGATCCACATCGGCCGGCAGACCGCCCTGCCCGTGGGAGCCCTGCCGCTGACCGCGTACGCGGACCTCGCCCAGCGCCTGCGCGACGCAGACGTGGCCGGAGTCGTGCTGGATGCCGTGACCGACGCCGACCTCGTCACTGTCGGCACCGCCCTGCGCGACCTCTCCGCACCCGTGTTCGCGATCGGCTCCGGCGGTCTCTCGCAGGGCATCGCCGCAGCCGCCCCCGGCATGAGCGCGGCGGTTCCCGTCGCGACGCCCGCCGCGGGAGCGGTGCTGGTCGTCTCGGGCAGCCGCTCGCCGCAGACGCGCCGTCAGGCCGAGGCCGCCGCGGCGGCCGGGTGGCTGGTGCGGCCGCTGCCCCTCGACCTCGCCGGCGCCGCCGAGGCCGCCCAGGATGCCGTGGCTGCGCTCACGTCCGGCCGCGGGGTGGTCTTCACGTCCGCCGACGCCGAGGTGTCGGCGGTCGGCGACCGTCCGATCCTCGAGGCGATCGCGGAGGCATCGGCGATCATCGTCCATGCCGCTGCACAGGCGCGGGCCTCCCGCCGCGTGATCGTGTGCGGCGGTGACACGTCCAGTCGCATCACTCGATTGCTCGGCATCGAGGCGCTCTCCATCGCCGCGAATCCGTGGGGCAATGTCGTGCTGCTGCGGCCGCACGCCGCGGACCCCGCGATCGACCGGCTGGAACTGCTGCTCAAGGGCGGCCAGGTCGGTGCCGACACGCTGTTCCTCGACGTGGCCGCGCTCGACGGCTGAGCCCGAAGGGGCACTCGATTCGCTAGTCGTCCCCCGCGCCCCAGCGTCCCAGAGCGGTGATCGCCTCGCTCAGGGCCAGGCCGCGCTCGGTCAGCGCGTAGGCGCGGGTGTTGTGCCGGAGAGGCAGCCGCGTCAGCACGCCGGCCGCTTCGAGTTCGCGCAGACGCGTCGCGAGCATGTTCGTCGGCGCACCGAGGTCGCGCTGCAGGTCGCCGTAGCGCTGCGGGCCGTCGAGCAGCCGCTCCACGATGAGCAGCGCCCACCGCGCGCCGACGATGTCGAGGGCCGCGGCGAGATCGCTCACGCCGCGGGTTCGTCCGCCGGCTTCATCCAGAACGGGGAGTAGTGGTAGCCGTCGGGATCGTCGAACTGGCGCTGGTACATGAAGGGGTAGTCGTCGGTGTCGCCGATGCGTCCACCGGCGGCACCGGCGCGCTCGACGAACTCGTCGACCGCCTCGCGGCTGCCGAGGTCGAACGAGACCGTGACCTTGGAGGGGGTGTCGGGGCCGCCGATGAGCTCCTCGACTCCTCCGACGCTCGCGTACATCTCGCGGCTGCCGAGCATGACGTACTGCTCGGGCGCGATCGCGAAGCACGACACGTTGTGATCCGACATCTCGGCATTGAGGGTCCAGCCGAGGGCGGTGTAGAAGGCGGTCGCGCGTTCGACGCTCTCGACCGGGCAGGTGATGAAGAGGCTCATGCGCTCATACTTGCAAAATACAAGTACGGCGTCAAGAGGGGGTCAGCGTCGAGCGAGCGGATCTACCTGACGGGCGTCATCCGGCGGATCTTCGTGGCGTATCCGTCGAGGACACGGAGTATCCCTCGGTGCTGCCACACACGATTGCGCCCCCTGCCGGTCGTCTCGACGAGCACTCCTCGGTCGGCGAGCGCGCCCAGCGCGCGCAGAGCTGCCATCTCGCCGAAGCCGAGCGTGTCCACGAGGTACTGCGTGTTCACAGCAGGCTGGCCGACCAGTGCGGGCAGCAGCCTCCACGCTGCGGCGTCGGCGCGGAGGCCCTGCATCCGGCTGCGCGATCCGTCCAGCTCGGCGACGAGATCATCGACGAGCTGCGTTCCCGTCGTCGCAGCGATACGGCTCGCGGCGGCGAACGCCCGGATGATCGGCCCCGCATCCCCCTCACGAAAAGAGGTGAGGGCTGCGAAGTAGCTTCCCGTGTCCAGGAGGAGGCCTGCGGAGATCGGCACCGCTGTCGAGCCGACCAGCCCCTTGTTCCGCAGGATCGACTGCGCCAGTGCACGGCCGGTTCGGCCGTTGCCGTCGACGAACGGATGAATGGTCTCGAATTGTGCGTGCGCGACGGCGACCTGGACCAGGATGGAGAGGTCCTGCCGCTGGACGAATCGGATGAGGTCGGCCATCGCGGCGGGAATCCGCTGCTGGTGAGGCGCGACGAACTCGGCCAGGCGCGGACCTGCATCCCCCACCCCGATCCAGACCTGCTCCTGGCGGTACTGGCCGGCGTCCTGCTCGGATCCGACCTGATGCCGAAGGAGCGCTGCGTGCATCTGGAGGATGGCGTCTTCCGTGATGTCTGCAGAGAGCGCCAGAGCCGCTTCCATTGCACGGACATTGCCGATGACAGTGAGCGCGTTGCTCTTCCCCCCTTCGTCGATCTCGGCGAGGGCGAGTTGCTTTGCGGATGTCGTCAGCTGCTCGATCTGCGAGCTCGACGCGGATTCGGTGCGCAGCAGGATCGCCGCCATCGGCCCGAGGACAGGACTGCCCATGCCGAGCCTGCGCTGGGCGTGGTCGTCGAAGGCGACCAGGCGACGGGTCGCATCCTCGATGTCCGCCGCGTCTTCGGCGGATATCCGAGGGCGCCACTCCGCGAGCCGTGCAGTGATCGTCGCTTCATACGACCCCGTCTGCCGTTCGACCTCGGCTCGCGAGTACATCTCGGGCGCGCGCGGCGTCCAGTGAAGACTCTCGTGCGCGACAGCGTCGACGGAGATTCGCATGGTCGGGGAAGCCGTGGGCATACCAGCGATATTACCAACACTTAGAGCCGTAAGTGTTGGTATGCGCCGTCCGCGCCAACACTTGGCCTCTGGGGGTGTCACACGACGGACAGCCGCACGCTCCACGCGGTGCGCTCTCGCGGAACGCGGTACCGTTCGGGGAGAGCCGGGCCGACGGATGCCGAGCCGATCCCCTGCTGCCCATGGTCGAGGTTCAGCCACACCCGGTCGCCCGCGACGAGTTCGCTCGGGCGACGCGCAGCCTCGAGCTGCTCCGAGGTCCATCGTCGCGCCGTGAAGTCGAAGGGCTCGCCGTCGACGCGCAGCGTGGGCATGCCTTCTGCCGAGAGTTCCAGCCACCGCGTCTGCGTGTGGTTGCCGTTCTCCTGTGGGATCGGATACGGCGTCTGCAGGGCGTCGATCGTGCGCTCGAAGCGGCCGACGCGAGCGCCGTCGACCGAGTCGACATAGGTCTCCTCCGGCCCGCGGCCGAACCACGCGACCCGGTCGGCCGCGGCGGGCAGGGCGAAGCGCAGGCCGAGCCGCGGCGCCCAGATGTCCCGGTGCTTGAAGGGCGTGTCCGCCCAGGGGCCCACGAAGTCGACAGTGGTGTCCAGGCGCACGCCCTCACCGTCCGGCACCCACGTCATCGTCCAGGCGATGCCGTGCGGGTGCGTGCGCGGCGCGGTCCGCCCACGCACGACGAGGCGTTCGCCGTCGAGTGCGACGTCATCGACGCGGTGCAGCAGGCGATGCAGGCCGGTGGCGTGCCACACGGCCGCCAGGTTGTTGTTGTCGCCCTGTCCTCGGTCGTTCTCGGTGGGCGCCCGGTACAGGTCGATCCAGGGGCCGTCGATCGGCAGGTCGCCGAGCCTGATCAGGCGGCCGGTGGCGGCATCGAACGACGCCTCCCCGACGCGGATGACGTCACCGTCGCGGGAGGCCACCGCCGCGATGCCCCGCCCGGGCCGCGCGGCCTCCTCGACCGGCTCCGCGACCTTCTGCCCCCAGGCGATCACATGGCCTTCCGGCGCCCACAGCGTCTCCGCCGCGAGCGCCGCCTCGACCGTCAGCACGGCATCCGTCGCACGAAGAGCGGATGCCGCGGCATCCGGGATCGCGGTCTCGACGCGCTCCCCTCGCGCGATCGGCGGCACATCGAGCACTCCGCTCGCGACGACGCGCCCGTCGGCCTCGACGGACCAGCGGAACCCGAGGTCGGAGGTGTCGGCCGCGTGCCGCTCGTTCGCGATGCGCACCCGCTCGCCGACCTCGATGTCGATCACCTCGTGCGCCTTCGCGAGCTCGGCGAGGGCCGGCTTCGGGGTGCGGTCGCTCAGCACCAGCCCGTCGAGGCTGAAGCGGCCGCCGCGCGGCTCGTAGTCGATGTCCTCGCTCTGCAGGACGAACGCGTGTCCGTCGGCGTCGACCGCATTGATGCCGTGGTCGATCCACTCCCACACGAAGCCGCCGCAGAGCCGGTCGTACGCGCGGAGCACCCGCCAGTAATCCTGCAGGCCGCCGGGTCCGTTGCCCATCGCGTGGGCGTACTCGACCAGCAGGAACGGCAGCCCGCGGCGGCGCTCCTCCTCGGCCTCGGTCACGCCGGCGGGAAGCGGCTCGTCAGGGTCGTCGAACACCATGCCGTGCATGCTGAGCTTGCCGCCGCGCGGCTCCTCGCGCCGTCCGATGCTCTCGAGCAGCTCCAGCGACGGGTACATCAGCGCGTAGAAGTCCGAGTCGCGATAGCTCGGGTCGCGCTCGTACAGCACGACCCGCGACGGATCGCGCTCGTACAGCCAGCGGCGCATCTCGGTGAAGCCGTCTCCCGACATGCTCTCGTTCGCGAGCGACCAGACCACGATGCTCGGGTGGTTCTTGTCGCGCTCGACCGTGCGGCGGAGGCGATCCACGATCGCCTCGCGCCACTCCGGCAGCGCCGGTGGATTGTGCTCCCAGCCCTCGTAGATGAAGCCGTGGGTCTCCAGGTCGACCTCGAGGACCACCCACAGCCCGTACACGTCGCACAGGCGCAGGAACTCGGGGTGCGGCGGGTAGTGGCTCGTGCGGACGGAGTCGATGTTCGCGCGCTTCATCATCACGATGTCCTGGATCATCGTCTCGCGATCGAGCGTTCGCCCGGTGTCCGGGTGGTGCTCGTGGCGGTTCACTCCCCGGAACGTGAGCGCGCTCCCGTTCGCGCGCAGCACGCCGTCGACGATCTCGACGCGACGGAATCCGACAGCGAGCTCGACCGTCTCTCCCGCCGCCCGCAGGGTGCCACGGTAGAGACGGGGGATGTCGGCGCTCCAGGGCTCCACGGAGACGGTCGCGGTCTCCCCCGCCGGCATCTCGATCCCCAGCTCGGGGATCACGACGACCGCATCGATCGAGGCGTCGACGCGCAGGGTGCCGAGGCCGGTGACGTGGTCGTAGTCGGCGTGCACGAAGTGGTCATCGATCGCGCCCGTCGGCCGCGAGATCAGCTCGACGTCGCGGAAGATGCCGGGCAGCCACCACATGTCCTGGTCCTCGAGGTAGGTGCCAGCCGACCAGCGGTGCACCCGCACCGCGAGCACGTTCCGGCCGGCGCGCACGGGGGCGTCGAACTCGAACGGCAGCCGGCTGCCCGTCGACCAGCCCAGCTCCTCGCCGTTCAGCCAGACCTTCGCGCACGAGTCCACGCCCTGGAACCGCAGCACCGCAGGGCCGAAGTCGGCGGGGACGTCGAAGACCAGGCGGTAGTCGCCCGTCGGGTTCTCGGTCGACACGTACGGCGGATCGAGCGGGATCGGGTAGGCCGTGTTCGTGTAGAGCGGCCCCTCCTCCGTGCCGAGCATGCGGCGCGCGGGGCCGCCGACGAGCGGGGTGAAGGCCTCGAGGACCCAGTGCGAGGGGACGCGCATCTCGTCCCAGTCGGTGTCGTCGAAGTCCGTCGCGACGAAGCCGTGACCCGTCCCGGCGGCGGTCGGGGACAGCCGGAAGCGCCAGGTGCCGTTGAGGCTGAGGACCGCGGCGTCGCTCACGGCATCCGCGCGCGGCGCACGCCGACCGGCACCGGGCAGAGTGCTCTCCCAGTAGCGACCGGTCATTCGTCGGCTCCGTACCCGCTGTCGTCGATGGGCGACGGCGCGGGTCCGAGAGCGGCGAGCTCATCCCACACCGCGTCGGGGATGGACGTGGCCGCGAGCCGCAGGAGGGCGTCGAGTCGCTCGGGCGAGGAGACGCCGACAACCGTGCCGTCGATCATCTCCTCGCGCAGGGAGAGGGCGAGGGCGACGGCCGGCAGGGAGACCGCATGACGGGCGCACACGAGGTCCGCCTGCGCGGTCCAGTCGCGAAGAGCATCGGATGCCGGCCGGTAGTGGTACCGCGCACCCTCTCTCGGCCCTCGTGCCAGCAGATCGCCGCCGAACGGCGCCGCGTTGAAGACGCGCCGGCCGCGCTCGTGCGCGTCGCGGAACATCGATGCGGCGCTGCGATCGACGAGCGTGTAGCGGTTGTGGCAGAGCACCGCGTCGAACAGCTCGCTGTCGAGATAGCGCTGCAGCAGGGGAACGGGGCCGGCGGCGATGCCGATCGCGGCCGCCACGCCCTCGTCGCGCAGTCGCACGAGCGCGGAGACCGCTCCGCCGGGCGCGAGAGCATCACGGACCGTGACGACGTACGGATCGTGCAGGTGCAGCAGTGGCACCGCGTCGACGCCGAGTCGCCCTAGACTCTCCTCCACCGAGCGCAGCACGCGGTCGGCGTCGAAGCGACCGGTCTCCGGATCGCGATCGACCTTCGTGAGGATCCGGCGGGCTGCCGAGGTGCGCTCCTCGGGAGTCATGGCCGCGAGCGCCCGTCCGAGGATGCGCTCGGATGATCCGCCGGAGTAGTTGTTGGAGGTGTCGATGAGGTGTCCGCTGCGCAGCAGCACCAGGGCGGTCTCGACCGCGGCCTCCTCGTCGCCGGAGCCGAGCCCCGAGGTGCCGAGCACCAGAACAGTCGGCCGCTGCCGGGACGTCATCGTGGGATCTCCTCGCCGCGAGTGCTACGGTCGGTTCTGAACCGTTTCAGCGCAAGTTTATTCATAGGAGAATTCACATGTCAACGGCATCCGCACCGAGTCTGATCGCGTCAGGAGCCGAACTCGAGCGCCTCGCCGACGGCGCCGAGTGGAGCGAAGGCCCGATCTGGCTGCCCGCGATCCGACGACTGCGCTGGAGCGACATCCCGAACGATCGCATCCTCGAGTGGGATGCGGCCACCGGCGAGGTCTCGACCTTCCGCCAGCCCGCCGAGTACACGAACGGGCGCGCACTGGACCACGAGGGCCGGGTCGTGCAGTGCAGCCACGGCCGACGCGCGATCGAGCGCGAGGGAGCGGCAGGACCCGAGGTGATCGTCGACCGCTGGAGCGGCGGCCGGTTCAACTCCCCGAACGATCTCGCCGTGGCAGCCGACGGGGCGATCTGGTTCACGGATCCGCCGTACGGCATCCACCCCAGCGGTCGCGAAGGACACCCGGGCACCTCCGAGTACGACGCCTGCTTCGTGTTCCGCTGGGATCCCATCACCGGCGAGGCGGAACCGGTCGTCTCGACCATGGTGCATCCCAACGGCATCGCGTTCTCCCCCGACGGCTCCCGGCTCTACGTCGCCGACACGGGGTTCTACGCCGACCACCCGGAGGCCCAGCAGGTCCTCGTGTTCGAGGTCGACGGGGCGACGGTCGTCGGCGACGGACGGGAGTTCGCGAAGCCGCCGATCGGTGCCTCCGACGGGTTCGCGGTCGACCGCGAGGGCCGGCTCTGGAGCTCGGCCGGCGACGGGATCTACGTCTACGCACCGGACGGCGAGCTGCTCCACCACGTCGCCGTACCCGAGACCGTCTCGAACTGCACGTTCGGCGGCGACGACGGCCAGGACCTCTTCATCACGGCCTCGACGAGCCTCTACCGGATCCGCACCACGACGACCGCGGTCTGAGCGATGTTCACCTACGCCGCCTACAACGCCGCTCCGGCCGAGCTCGCCGCTTCCGCGCAGGAGGAAGGCGAGTGGTACCGCCTCCTCCGCGCGGAACCGCTCATCGGCGGGCTCGAACTCGGATTCCTGCACGGCCTGCATCCGCGCGGCGTCGAGCGACTCCGCTCCCTGCTCGATCCCGGATGGCGGAACATCGTCACCGCGATGCCGCACACGCTCGCGATCGTCGCCGAGGACCGCTCCTATGGACTCGCCTCCGCCGACGCGGGCGGTCGCCGTCGCGCCGTCGACGACGTGGCACGGCTGCACGACGAGGTCTTCGCGCTGCGTGCGGCGCTCGGTCCGCTCGCCGTGACCGCGGTCGAGCTGCAGTCCGCTCCCCTGGCCGCGACCGGAGCAGCGGGCGGCACGCACCTCGCCGCGTCGCTCACCGAGATCGCCGGCTGGGACTGGGCCGACGTGCGGCTTCTGGTCGAGCACTCGGATGCGTCGACGTCGACCCACCCTCCGGCCAAGGGGTGGCTGTCGCTGGACGACGAGATCGACGCCGTGCGCACGGCCACCGAGCGCAGCGGCGCCGCCATCGGCCAGGCCGTCAACTGGGGCCGCTCGGTCATCGAGACGCGCATGCCGCGCGGTGCCGTCGAGCACCTCGAGCGGCTGCGTGCGGCGGGGACGCTCTGGGGCTTCACCGTGTCCGGCGTGTCGGACCAGGCCACTTCGCGCAGCCTTCCGTGGGAGGACGTTCATCTGGCCGTCGCCGACGTCGACCCGGAGTCGCTCCTCACCGCGGCGGCTCTCGCCGATGCCGTGGCCGTCGCGAAGCCGGCGAGCCTCCGACAGGTGGGGGTGAAGGTCGGGGCGCCGGCGGCACCGACGAACCTCGCCGAGAGACTGGCACCCGGCCTCGGCACGCTGCGGACTCTGGCCGGAGCCTGGTCGCACGTCGCCCCGAGCCCATGACGGGCCTCGATAGGCGAAGGCGCGGCTCCGGGAGCCGCCTAGGGGGCCGAGTGCTGTGCCGCCGCGTACTCCTCGCGCCACAGGTGGGCGGGCTCGAATCCGAGCCGGTCGCGCGCCTTGTCGATCGACATCAGGGTCTCGAACTCGCCGAGCCCTTCCCGCAGCGGGACCCCCGGGTAGTTGCGCGCCGCGTACTCGGCGGTCGGCATCGACGCCCCGGAGTCGGACGCCGCGACGTTGTAGACCTCGAAGCCGGGGGACGCGTGCTCGAGCGCGAGGGCGACGGCGGTGGCCGCATCGCGCGCGTCGACGTAGGTGCCGAGCAGGTCGCGGCGGTAGTCGGCGGCACCGGCCCGCTCGAACGTCGCGTACTCCCCTTCCGCGACGACGTTGGTGAACCGCAGCGCGGTGATGCTCGTCCCCTCGACCCAGTGCACGAGCTGTGCGGCGATCGCCTCCTCGGCGACCTTGCCCAGCGCGTACGTGTTGTTCGCCTCGACGTACCCCTCGTCCACCGGAAGCGACGTCAGATTCGCGAAGTCGGGGAAGCCCATCGCCGTGATGCTCGATGCCTGCACGATGGTGCGGATGCCGGCGCGGAGGGCGCCGTGGAGCACATGGAACGTGGCGTTCATGTTGTTCGTGAACGTGGCGGCATCAGGGACGAGTCCGTTCACGGGCAGCGCGGCGAGATGCACGAGGGCGTCGAAGCCGTCGTGGCGGGCCGTGACGCCGAGCAGCGCGTCGAGCACCTGCCCGTAGTCCTGCAGATCCACCCGGACGAAGCCGAACCCCGGCTCGCCGACGATGTCGAATCCCACGACCTCGTGGCCGTCGGCGCGCAGCCGCTCCACGGTGGCACGCCCGAGCTTTCCCGAACTGCCGGTGACGACGACGCGCATGGGGATCCTTTCGTTCCCCCTATCCTCCCGCCTACACTTGAAACGTGTCAATTCATCCGCGATGATCGAGACACACCCCGATCTGGAGACTCATGAGCATCGTCGTCGCTGCGCCCACGTTCGAGCACCACCGCCACGCCCTCGGCATCGGCGAATCCGCTCCCCGCATCTCCTGGAAGACGCAGGCGCCGGCGGGATGGAGGCAGGCGTCATACGAACTCGAGGTGACACGCGGCGACGAGGTGTCCACCACCTCCGCCACCGACGACGACTCGGTCCTGCGCGCGTGGCCGTCGCATCCGCTCGCCTCGCGGGAACGCGCGGTCGTGCGCGTCCGTGTCTCGGGCGACGACGGCTCGATCTCGGACTGGAGCGAACCCGCCGCGGTCGAGACGGGGCTGCTCGAGCCCGGGGACTGGTCGGCGATGGCCGTCGGCGCGAACTGGAACGAGAACCCGCTCAGCGACGAGCGCCGTCCATCCGTGCTGCGGCGGGACTTCGCCGCGCGAGGAGGGCTCGTGTCGGCCCGCCTCTACGTCACCGCGCACGGCGTCTACGAGGTCGAGATCAACGGCAACCGTGTCGGCGACGATGCGATGTCCCCCGGCTGGACGCCGTACCGGCAGAAGCTCCGCTACTACACCTACGACGTGACCGACGCGATCGACGAGGGGCCCAACGCCATCGGGGCCTGGCTCGGCGACGGCTGGTACCGCGGACGCATGGGCTGGCGCGGAGGCTTCCGCAACGTCTTCGGCACCGACCTCTCGCTGCTGGCGCAGCTGGAGCTGCGCTACAGCGACGGCTCGACCGAGACGATCGTGACGGACGGCGACTGGCGTGCGGCGCCGAGCCCGATCCTGCACACCGGGAACTACGACGGCGAGACCTACGACGCGCGCGTCGCCGCCGAGATCGCGGGCTGGTCGCGTCCGGGCTTCGACGCCGCCGGCTGGTCCCGGGTCGTCGCGGCCCATCGCGACCCCGCGACCCTCACCGCCCCGGAGGGCCCGCCCGTCCGCTGCACGCAGGAGGTGGCCCCGATCGAGCTGCTCACGACACCCAGCGGCCGGCGCGTGCTCGACTTCGGTCAGAACCTCGTCGGGCGTCCGCGCTTCCGCGTCACCGGGCAGGCGGGCGACGTCGTGCGCTTCCGCACCGCCGAGGTGCTGCAGCAGGGCGAGATCTACACGCGCCCGCTCCGCGACGCGAAGTCGACGGACGAGTACGTCCTCGCCGGAGACGGCGTCGAGGAGTGGGAGCCGCGATTCACATTCCACGGCTTCCGGTACGCCGAGATCGAGTGGCCCGGAGACGCGGACGCTCTCGATGCCGCGGTCGCGGCAGGAGACATCGTCGCCCGGGTCTACCACACCGACATGGAGCGCACGGGGTGGTTCGAGTCGTCGAACGCCCGGGTCGACCGACTGCACGAGAACGTCGTCTGGAGCATGCGGGGCAACTTCCTCGACATCCCCACGGACTGCCCGCAGCGCGACGAGCGGATCGGCTGGACCGGCGACCTGCAGGTGTTCGCTCCGACCGCATCCTTCCTGTACGACGTCTCGGGGATGCTCTCGAGCTGGCTGAAGGATGTCGCGATCGAGCAGCTGCCCGACGGCACGGTTCCCTGGTACGTCCCGGTGATCCCCGCCGACAAGCAGTGGACGCCGATCCGCCCCGGCGCGGCGTGGGGCGACGTCGCGACCTTCACGCCGTGGACCCTCTACGAGCGATTCGGGGACACCCGCATCCTCCGCGACCAGTACGAGAGTGCGAAGAAGTGGGTCGATCTGCTCGAACGGCTCGCCGGCGAGGATCGGCTCTGGGACGAGGGCTTCCAGCTGGGCGACTGGCTCGACCCCGCGGCCCCGCCCGAGGACCCGGCGGATGCGACGACCGACCGCTACCTGGTCGCGACGGCGTACTTCGCCCGCTCCGCCGACCGCGTCGCCCGCATGGCCGAGGTGCTGGGTCACGACGACGACCGGGCGCGATACGCGGAGCTCGCAGCCGAGGTGCGCGCGGCGTTCACGGCGACCTACGTACGCGAGGACGGCCGGATGACCAGCGATGCGCAGACCGCCTACTCGCTCGCGATCGCCTTCGAGCTGGTGTCGGATGAGCATCTCGCGACGGCGGGGGCCCGTCTGGCCGAGCTCGTGGAGGAGGCGGGGCACCGCATCGCCACCGGCTTCGTCGGCACACCCCTCGTCTCCGACGCCCTCACCGTCACCGGCCACGCGGATGCCGCATACGACCTGCTCCTGGAGACCGAGGCGCCGTCGTGGCTCTACGCGGTCCTGCAGGGCGGGACGACGATCTGGGAGCGCTGGGACAGCCTCCGCCCCGACGGCACCGTGAACCCCGGCACGATGACGTCGTTCAACCACTACGCCCTGGGTGCGGTGGCCGACTGGCTGCACCGGACCGTCGCCGGGCTCGCGCCCGCAGCCCCGGGCTACCGGTCGATCCGCTTCGCCCCGAAGCCGGGCGGCGGGTTCACGCACGCGCGCGCCGCACACGAGACGCCCTACGGACGGGCCGAGATCGCCTGGCGCGTCGACGGCGGATCACTGCGGGTCGATGTCACCGTGCCGACGGGCACGACTGCGACCGTGGAGCTCCCCGGCGGCGAGCGCCACGAGGTGGGCAGCGGCAGCCACAGCATCGAAAGTGCCTGGAGCGCTCGCACCCTGTCGGCATCCGGCGACGAATCGCGGAGCTGACGACGGCGAGACCGTCGTTCATCGGACGGCGGGTCAGCCGGCGGTCGAGGCGCGCACGACGAGCTCGGGGCGGAATCGCACGTTTCGCTCGTACTCGCCATCGGGATCGTCGATCGACCGCAGCAGGAGATCGACCGCCGTCTGTCCGATGAGCCGCGCCGGCTGCCGGATCGACGTCAGCGGCACGACCGTGGCCGACGCGAAGTCGATGTCGTCGTAGCCGATCAGCGCGATCTCCTCGGGCACGCGCACGCTCCCGAGGATCGTGAGCGCCTGCAGCAGCCCCACCGCGAGGAGGTCGTTCGCCGCGAACACCGCGTCGGGACGGTGGGCCCCGGCCCTCGCGACGATCGACTCGCCGGCCTCCCGTCCGTGCAGGACGGTCAGCGCCGGAACCTCGATCACCTCGAGCTCGGCCTCGGGCACCTCGGCGACCGCCCGGCGCGCGCCCGCGAGACGGTTGGCGACTTGGGTGAGCGAACCGGGGCCGGCGAGGAAGGCGATGCGTCGGCGGCCGATGTCGAGCAGATGCCTCGTGGCCAGGTACCCGCCCTCGACGTCGTCGACGGAGACGGAGCAGAACCCGCTCCCGGGGATCTCGTGGTCGACCAGGACCACCGGGGTGCCGGCATCGGCGAGCCTCCGGATCCCGGCGACATCGTCGGAGGACGGCGTGATCAGTACCCCGTTCACCCGCTGCTCGCGGAAGAGATCGAGGTAGCCGTTCTCCCGCGCGGCATCCTCGTCGCTGTTGCCGAGCAGGACCGAGAGGTGGTCCTCGTCCGCGCGAGCCTCGGCGCCGCGGGCGACGTCGGCGAAGAACGGGTTGCCCGCGTCGAGCACGATGAGCCCGATGCTCCGGCTGCGACCGGCGCGCAGCTGACGCGCAGCGTCGTTGCGCACGAAGCCGAGCTTCTCGATCGCGTCGCGCACGCGCTGTACGGTGCCCTCGGCGACCTTGTCCGGCCGGTTCAGGACGTTGGAGACGGTGCCGACGGAGACGCCGGCGGCCGCGGCCACCTCGCGCACGCTCACTGCCAACGGGTGCCCCTTCCTGTCGTGCACTGTCCGCGAGTGTACGGCACGCCGCAGCCCCGCCTACTCCTTGTCCTCGGCTCGCCGCGCGCTCACCGCGGTCGAGACCCAACGGTGACTCCCGGAGCCGACGACGTGCCGTCGGCCATCCGGCAGCACGACATCCGCCTCGGTGTTCGCCGGAACCTGCGCGTCGATCACGACGCCGCCGTCGGAACGCTCCCATCGCACGCGCGCCTCTCCGTACGGGGTCAGGTGCACGGCCTCGGCGAAGTCGAACCCGTCCAGCGGATGGGGCTCGATCGCGAGACGCGCGTATCCCGGCTCCGCGGGCGCGAGTCCCGCGAGGGTGCGGTGCAGCCAGTCCGCGATCGCCCCGAGCGCGTAGTGGTTGAACGAGGTCATCTCGCCGGGGTTGATCGTGCCGTCCGGCAGCATCGAGTCCCAGCGCTCCCAGATCGTCGTCGCCCCCATCGTCACCGGGTACAGCCAGGACGGGTTCTCGGTCTGCGTGAGCAGCCGCTGCGCGACATCGATGTGCCCCGTGCGGGTGAGGGCGTCCGCGATGATGGGCGTCCCGACGAACCCGGTGCCGATCCGGTGGTCACCCTGCGCGGTGAGCTCCGCCAGCCGGTCGCCCAGAGCCTGCCGCCGCCCGGGATCCACGATGTCGAACACGATGGCGAGGGAGTAGGCGGTCTGCGCATCGGATGTCATCCGCCCCTCTGCCGAGACGTACGCCTCGAGGAAGGCGAGCCGCACCTCTTCCGCGATCCGCGCGTACTCCGCCGCGTCGTCGTCTCTGCCGAGCAGCGCGGCCGTCCGCGCGGTGAGGTCGGCGGAGCGGAACACGTAGGCGGTCGCGACGATGTCGGCCGACGTCTTCGCGTCTGCCGGCCGCTCCGGCGGAGCATCCGGGTCCAGCCAGTCCCCGAACTGGAACATCCCCTCCCACAGCCGCCGCTCGCCGGACAGCCCGACGACGGCATCGGTCCAGCCCTTCATGCTGTCGTACTGCCGTTCGAGCGTCTCGAGGTCGTCGAACCGCTCATGCAGGACCCAGGGCACGACGGTCGCGGCGTCGCCCCAGGCCGCAGCCGGCTGCGCCGGCCCGAGCACGTTCGGGACGACGAACGGCACGACGCCGTCGACCTGGTCGATCGCGAGATCACGCAGCCAGGAGTCGAGGAATCCGCGTACGTCGTAGAGGAAGCTCGCGGTGGGCGTGAACACCTGGATGTCGCCGGTCCACCCGAGTCGCTCGTCACGCTGCGGGCAGTCGGTCGGCACCGACAGGAAGTTGCCGCGAAGACCCCACACGACGTTCTCGTGCAGCCGTCGGACGAGCGGATGCGAGGTGTCGAACCACCCGGTGCGCTCCATGTCGCTGTGGATCACGACGGCCGTGACGTCGGACGGATCGAAGGCACCCGGCCAGCCGTCGATCTCGGCGTAGCGGAATCCGTGGAAGGTGAACTCGGGCTCCCACACCTCGACACCCCCTCCGGCCAGCGTGTACCGGTCGGTGGCGGCGGCGGCGCGCAGCGGACGCGTGCCGAGCTCACCGTGCTCCAGCACCTCCGCATGCCGCAGGGTGACCACCTGTCCCGCCTCGCCGTCGACCCGGATGCGCAGCCGCCCGACGAGGTTCTGCCCGAAGTCCACCACCGTCCTCCCGGAGGGTGTCGTGATGACCTCGACGACCGGGAGCTCCTCGATCCGCCGGACGAACGGCGAGACGCGGGCGCCCGGCACCGGCACGTCCTCGACCACCGCGACCGGCGCCCACGCCGACGCGGCGAGGCGGGCGTCGTGCTCCTCCCCGGCATACAGGCCGCTGGCCGTGATCGGGCCGGGGGCGCTCTGCCAGTCGGCATCCGTCACGATCGTCTCGGTGCGCCCGTCGGCGTATTCGATGACGAGCTGCGCGGCGAAACGGGGCTGATCGCCGTAGACCGTGGCCGCCTCGTCGCGGAAGCCGTAGCGTTCCGTCGCCCACGCTCCCGCGAGTCGCACCGCGATGGTGTTCTCGCCCGCAGAGAGCAGTCCGGTGACGTCGGTCGTCTCGTGCACCGTGCGGGCCTGGAACGGCGTCCATCCCGGCTTCAGCAGCTGGTCGTCGACATCGACGCCGTTGATCGACACCTGATAGACGCCGACCGCCGTCGCATACAGCGTGGCGCGACGCACGTCACCGTCGAGCGCGACCACGCGTCGCAGCTCGGCCGGCTCCGCCGAGGATGCGGGGGCCGCGACGCCGACGCTCTTCGCCTGCCACTCCCCGCCGGCGAGGAAGCCCGCGACGATGCGCCGCGGGGCGCTCCACTCCGACACCGCACCGTCGGCACCGGTCACGCGCACGCGCAGCTGCACCTCCTCGCGCGGACGCAGCGGGCGGAACGGCCAGCGGATGCGGACCGACTCCCGTCCGCTGACGACGTGCGTCTGCACGCCGTCGCCGGTGAGTTCGAGCTCCGCGGCATCCTGCGTCCATCCCGGCACGGAGGCCTCGGTCGCCCAGCTGATCGCCGGAGCGGCCACGGCGACCGCATCGCTGCGGTACGGCGCGTCCACGTCGACGCGCGCCACTGTCAGAGTCATTCTTCCCGCCTTCATCTCAGGTCACGGTCATCATTCCCCGCGTGCGCTTCATCGCGGCACACGAGTCGATCCTGAAACGATTCATGATCCGATGTCAAGGTCCGGATGCCGAGCGACGCCGCAGCGCCCGTCCGGAGCCGGAGGCAGGTTCTGACGATTCGGTGACAATCGTTGACTCTCACTCCGGATCGTCGTACGGTACCGACGTTGAATGGTTTCAACCCTTCGACGCCGAACGCTCTCAGTGCAGAGATCGTCACAAGAGTCAGCTTTTACATGGAGGTAAAGGATGGACAACACCCGTAGTCGAAGGGTTCTCCTCGCCGCAGCAGGCGTCGCAGCCCTCGCCGTCCCGCTCGCCGCCTGCAGCACGGGCGGAGGAGGCGAGAGCGCCGACGGCAGCGTCGAGATCACCTTCCTCGTCCCGAACGCGGGGACGAACGTCGAATCCGCCGAGGCCATGATCGCGGCCTTCGAGGAGGAGAACGCCGACATCACCGTCAAGGTGGAGTCCCAGCCGGCCGGCACCGAGGGCGACAACCTCATGAAGACCAAGCTCGCCACGGGCGAGATGGCCGACGTGTTCTGGTACAACTCCGGTTCGCTGTTCCAGGCGCTGAACCCGGACCAGAACCTCGCCCCGCTCACCGACGAATCCTGGGTCGGCGACATGCAGGACACCATGAAGGCCGTGGTCGAGACCGAGAACGGCGTCTACGGCGCACCGTTCGGCGCGACCCAGGCCGGTGCCGTCGTCTACAACAAGAAGATCTACGCCGATCTCGGCCTCGAGGTCCCGACGTCGTGGGACGAGTTCGCGTCCAACAACGCCGCGATCAAGGCGGCAGGCATCACCCCGGTCATCCAGACGTACGGCGACACGTGGACCAGCCAGCTGTTCGTGCTCGGCGACTTCGGCAACGTGCTCGCGCAGGATGCCGATTGGGGCAGCGAGTACACGGCCGGCGAGCGCAAGTACGTCGACGAGCCCGCGCTGGCCGGCTTCGCCAACCAGCAGGAGGGATTCGAAGAGGGCTGGTGGAACGAGGACTTCGCGTCCGCCCTTTACGACGACGGAGCGCGGATGGTGGCGACCGGCGAGGGCGCGCACTACCCGATCCTCACCGGGATCGTCTCGACGTTCCAGCAGAACTTCCCCGACCAGATCGAGGATGTCGGCGTCTTCCCGCTGCCGGCGCAGAAGGCCGAGGACACCAAGCTGACCGTCTGGCTCCCGAACGCGGTGTACGTGCCGAAGACCACCGAGGGCGCACAGCTCGAGGCGGCGAAGAAGTTCGTCGCGTTCATCAACTCGCCGGCCGGCTGCGACGTGCAGAACACCGCGATGGTCCCCTCCGGACCCTACGCGATCAGCACCTGCGAGCTCGGCGACGACGTGCCCGGCCTGCTGAAGGACATGCAGGTGTACTTCGACGAGGACAACACGAACCCCGCCCTCGAGTTCCTCTCCCCCATCAAGGGACCGAACCTCGAGAACATCACGGTCGAGGTCGGCAGCGGCATCCGCTCCGCCGAGGACGGCGCCGCACTCTACGACGAGGACGTGAAGAAGCAGGCCCAGCAGCTGGGTCTCGACGGCTGGTGATCGCCGACTGATCCCGGGGTGCGGGCCCTGCACGGGGCCCGCACCCGCCGACCTCACTCGACGGAGAGACCCATGACCGCCATCGCGACGCCACCCGCCGCCAAGACCTCGCCCCGGGGGCGAAAGGGAATCAGGAGCTCCTACCCGACGTGGTTCTATATCCCGTCGGCGGTGCTCTACATCGTCCTGTTCGCCATCCCGACCTTCGCCTCGTTCTACTTCAGCCTCACCCGCTGGTCGCTGTTCGACATCCAGTTCATCGGCTTCGACAACTACGTCCAGTTCTTCACCGAGCCCATGCTCGTGCAGGGCTTCGTCAACACGTTCGTCTACGGGTTCGTGACCTCCGCCCTGAAGGTGGTCCTCGGGCTCGGACTCGCGCTGCTGCTGACGGGCTCCATCCTCGGCCGCGGCTACCTGCGGTCGACGATCTTCTTCCCGGTCCTGGTCTCCACCGTCGGGATCGGCATCACGTTCAAGGTGCTGATGGATCCGTTCGACGGTCTCATCAACCAGAGCCTGTCGCTCATCGGCGTCGAGGGGCCCGGGTGGCTCACCGATCCGGCCTGGGCGCTCATGTCCGTCGCGCTCGTCGATGTCTGGAAGGGCGTGGGCATCGCGACGCTCATCTTCATCGCCGGCCTCGTCGCGATCCCGCAGGAGTACTTCGAGGCGGCCAAGGTCGACGGCGCCGGAGCCTGGCAGCGATTCAAGAACATCACGCTCCCGCTCGTGCAGCCCGCGACCGCGACCGTCATCCTGCTGTCGCTGATCGGCGGACTGCGGTCCTTCGAGCTCATCTGGGCCATGACCAAGGGCGGCCCCGGCTTCACCAGCGACGTGATCGCCTCGGTCATCTACAAGCAGTACCAGGCGGGCTTCTACGGTCTGTCCACCGCGGGCAACGTGGTGCTCTTCCTGGTGGTCACCGCGATCATCGTGCCGATCCAGTACATCCTCAACAAGAGGCAGGTGGAGCAATGACCCTCACCCGCACCATCACGACGGCCGGTGCGTCGAAGGCGAGGATCCGTCGCCAGGACCGCCGTCCGATGACCCCACGGCGGTTCCTCAGCCGCTACGTGGTGGGGATCATCGCGATCATCGCGTCGATCATCGTCTTCATCGTCCCGTTCGCGTTCATCGTGCTCACGGCGGCGAAGAACCCGGCAGAGGCCTCGCTGTTCGAGTTCTCGCTGCCGGCGCAGGGCTGGTACCTGTGGGAGAACGTCGTCACGGTCCTCGAGACCCGCGACTGGATGCTCGTGCGCGCGTTCATCAACTCGACGGTTCTCACCGTGGCGAGCGTCGCGATCATGGTGGTCTTCGCCGCCATGGTCGGGTACATCCTGCAGCGCCGCAAGTCGCGCTGGAACCACGTGATCAACGTCTTCGTGCTGGCCGGCCTCATCGTCCCGCCCGCCGTGGTGCCGACGATCTGGGTTCTGCAGGGCATCGGGCTCTTCAAGACCATGCCGGGCATGATCCTCATCGAGGCGACGTTCGGCCTGAGCTTCTGCATCCTGCTGTTCCGCGCGTTCATCTCGACGATCCCGCGCGAGCTCGACGAGGCGGCGGTGATCGACGGCGCAGGTCCCCTGCGACTCTTCTTCACGGTCGTGATGCCGCTGCTCAAGCCCGTCGCGATCACGGTGATCGTGGTGCAGTCCGTCGCGGTGTTCAACGACTTCACCGGACCGCTCTACTTCCTGCCCGGCGATGCGAACGCCACCGTGCAGCTGACGCTCTACAACTTCCAGAGCCAGAGTCTGAGCCAGTGGAACCTGCTGTTCATGAACATCCTGCTCATCACCATCCCGCCGCTGGTCATGTACATCTTCTTCAACCGGCAGATCGTGGCGGGCATGACGAGCGGCGCCGTCAAGGGCTGACCGGTGTCAGAAGTACTCCGCCGGCGTCGTGCCGCGCAGCCACGCGAGCTCGTTGTCGCGGATGAAGATCGAGAGGGATTCATCGCGCGTCTGGCCGCCGCCCAGCCAGTCGTCCAGGATCGTCGTCAGCGCCTCCGCGGATGCCGTGGACGGCTCGGCGACCAGGCGGTCCCAGGCCGCGACGAATCCGTCGACGCTGGGCACCTCCCGGACCAGTCGGTGGATGTACTTCGGCCCCGGCATCAGCCGGTGGTCGGCCGCGATCGCGGCGCGCGCCGCCGCGAACGCCAGGTGCACGGCCGCGTGCTGGAGCAGGAAGGGGTCGTCGCGCTCCTCGGCCTGCCGGAGGAAGTATCCGCCGTGCAGGTGCGCCTGGGCGATGTGCGAGCTGACGCGGCCCGCCCAGACCTCGTCGTCGAGGGCGCTGACCGCCTGGACGAGGGGCTCCAGCTCATCGGTGCGGGTGAACGCGACGCGCGCTCCGGCGAACGACGCCCTGGTGGGGTCGTCGGCACGATCGACCGCCGTGCGCAGATAGGCGAGGTCGGCGAGCTTCACGTCGATGTACGAACCCGGGTAGTCCACGCCATGGCGATCGATCCACGCCCATCGGTCTTCGGCGCCGGCATGGGCGAACGCCTCCTCGGTGACGACGAGGTAGACGTCGACATCCGAGTCGTCCCGCTCCGTCCCCCGCGCCAGCGAGCCGATGAGGACCACGCCGAGGACCTGCGGGTCGGCGGCCACCTGCGCGACGTACGCGGACAGCGCGCGTTCCTGATGTTCCATAGCGACACCGTATCGCCGCAGTTGCGGAGTCCTTTCATCCGTCCTATTGTTGAAACGATTCATTACGCGGTCGACGTCGACCGCGCCGACACCGAAGGCAGCGCCTCATGAGCATCCTCTCGACCGACAATCTCGCCGCTCTCGAGCAGCAGGGCATCGAGCTCCCCAGCTGGGCGTTCGGCAACTCCGGCACCCGCTTCAAGGTGTTCGGCACGCCGGGCACGCCGCGCGATCCGTGGGAGAAGATCGCGGATGCCGCGCAGGTGAACGCCTACACCGCCCTCGCTCCCTCGGTCGCGCTGCACATCCCGTGGGACCTCGTCGACTCCTTCGACGACCTGCGCAAGCACGCGGAGGACCACGGCGTCGCGCTCGGCACCATCAACTCCAACACGTTCCAGGACGACGACTACAAGTTCGGCGCCCTCACGCACGAGGACGCGGCGATCCGGCAGAAGGCGATCGACCACCACCTCGCCTGCATCGACGTCATGGACGCCACCGGCAGCCGCGACCTCAAGATCTGGCTCGCCGAGGGGTCGAACTACCCGGGTCAGGCCGACCTCCGCGGACGCCAGGACCGCCTGCAGGAGTCGCTGCAGAAGATCTACGACCGCCTCGGCGACGACCAGCGCCTCGTGCTGGAGTACAAGTTCTTCGAGCCGGCTTTCTACCACACCGACGTCCCCGACTGGGGCACGTCCTACGCCCAGGTGAGCGCGCTCGGCGACAAGGCCATGGTCTGCCTCGACACCGGGCACCACGCGCCCGGCACCAACATCGAGTTCATCGTGATGCAGCTGCTGCGCCTCGGCAAGCTCGGGTCGTTCGACTTCAACTCCCGCTTCTACGCCGACGACGACCTGATCGTCGGCGCGGCCGATCCGTTCCAGCTGTTCCGCATCCTCTTCGAGGTCATCCGCGGCGGCGGGTTGAACAACCCGGATGTCGCGTTCATGCTCGACCAGTGCCACAACGTCGAGGACAAGATCCCCGGCCAGATCCGCTCGGTGCTGAACGTGCAGGAGATGACGGCCCGCGCGCTGCTCGTCGACCGCGACGCTCTGACCTCGGCGCAGAAGTCCGGCGACGTCCTCGCCGCGAACGCCGTCTTCATGGACGCGTTCTACACCGACGTGCGTCCGGCCCTGGCCGAGTGGCGCGAGTCGCGCGGCCTCGCCGGCGACCCGATGGCCGCGTACGCGGCATCCGGCTACCAGCAGAAGATCGCCGCCGATCGCGTGGGCGGCGTGCAGGCCGGCTGGGGCGCCTGAGCGCCCCGCCCATCGACCCTTCGAACCGAGGAAAAGACTGATGACGAACCCGACCTCCGCCGCTCTCATCGCGCGGTCGAACCGCCTGGGCGCCGACCCGAAGAACACGAACTACGCCGGCGGCAACACCTCCGCGAAGGGCGCGGCGACCGATCCGGTCACCGGCCGGCCGGTCGAGCTGCTCTGGGTCAAGGGATCCGGCGGAGACCTCGGCACGCTGAAGGAGTCCGGACTCGCCGTGCTGCGGCTCGACCGTCTGCTCGCGCTCACGGACGTCTACCCCGGGCTCGAGCGCGAGGACGAGATGGTCGCGGCCTTCGACTACTGCCTGCACGGCAAGGGCGGCGCGGCTCCCTCGATCGACACGGCGATGCACGGCCTCGTGGATGCCGCGCACGTCGACCACCTGCACCCCGACTCCGGCATCGCGATCGCGACCGCCGCCGACGGCGAAGCGCTGACGTCCACCATCTTCGGCGACAAGGTCGTCTGGGTGCCGTGGCGGCGCCCCGGTTTCCAGCTCGGACTCGACATCGCGGCGATCAAGGCCGAGAACCCGCAGGCGATCGGCTGCATCCTGGGCGGTCATGGGATCACCGCGTGGGCCGAGACCTCCGAAGAGGTCGAGGCGAACTCCCTCTGGATCATCGACACGGCCGCCGCGTACATCGCCGCGCACGGCAAGGCGGAGCCCTTCGGCGGCGTCCGCGCCGGTTACGAGGCCCTGGCTGAGAGCGAGCGTCGCGAGCGCGCCGCCGCCCTCGCCCCGACCGTCCGCGGCATCGCCTCGCACGACCGCCCCCAGATCGGCCACTTCACCGACGCCGACGTCGTGCTCGACTTCCTGGCGTCCGAGAAGGCGCCGGCTCTCGCCGCCCTCGGCACCAGCTGCCCCGATCACTTCCTGCGCACCAAGGTCAAGCCGCTGATCCTCGACCTGCCCCCGACGGCATCCCTCGAGGAGCAGACTGCGCGTCTGCACGAGCTCCACGAGGAGTACCGCGCCGACTACCAGGCCTACTACGACGCGCACGCGTCGACGGACTCCCCCGCGATCCGGGGCGCCGACCCGCTCATCGTCCTGATCCCCGGCGTCGGCATGTTCTCCTACGGCGCCAACAAGCAGACCGCCCGCGTGGCCGGCGAGTTCTACGTCAACGCCATCAACGTGATGCGCGGCGCAGAGGCGCTGTCCACCTACTCCCCCATCTCCGACGCCGAGAAGTTCCGCATCGAGTACTGGGCGCTGGAGGAGGCGAAGCTGCAGCGGATGCCGAAGCCCCAGAGCCACCAGGGCCGTATCGCGTTCGTCACGGGTGCGGCATCCGGGATCGGGAAGGCCATCGCCACCCGTCTCGCGGCGGAGGGCGCCTGCGTCGTCATCGCCGACCTCGACCTCGAGAAGGCGCAGGCCGCCGCGGCGGAGCTCGGGAACACCGACGTCGCGATCGGCGTCGCGGCGAACGTGGCGGATGCCGACGCGATCCAGGCCGCGCTGAACCAGGCGCTGCTCGCGTTCGGCGGCGTCGACCTCGTCGTGAACAACGCGGGGCTCTCCCTCTCGAAGCCGCTGCTGGAGACCACCGAGAAGGACTGGGACCTGCAGCATGACGTGATGGCGAAGGGCTCGTTCCTCGTCTCGAAGGCTGCGGCCCGGGCGCTCATCGACCAGAAGCTCGGCGGTGACATCATCTACATCTCGTCGAAGAACTCGGTCTTCGCGGGCCCGAACAACATCGCCTACTCGGCGACCAAGGCCGACCAGGCGCACCAGGTGCGGCTGCTGGCCGTGGAGCTCGGGGAGTACGGCATCCGTGTGAACGGCATCAACCCCGACGGCGTCGTGCGCGGCTCCGGCATCTTCGCCTCGGGCTGGGGCGCCAACCGCGCCGCGACCTACGGCGTGGCCGAAGAGGACCTGGGCCAGTACTACGCGAACCGCACGATCCTGAAGCGAGAGGTCGTGCCCGAGAACGTGGCGGATGCCGTCTTCGTGCTCACCGGACCCGAGCTCAGCCGCACGACCGGACTCCACATCCCCGTCGACTCCGGCGTCGCCGCGGCCTTCCTGCGATGACCTCCTCGGTCGGGAGGACGTCATGACCCTGCGCGCCGTCGCGGCCGTCGATCTCGGGGCGACCAGCGGTCGGGTCATGATCGGGCGCGTCGGCGACGGCGTGCTCGAGCTCGAGCTCGTCTCCCGCTTCCCCAACGGCCCCGTCGAACGCGAGGACGGCCTGCACTGGGACTTCGCGGCGCTGTACGAGCACGTGGTCGAGGGGCTGGCGCAGGCGGTCCGACGGGAGCCGGCGATCGAGAGCATCGGCATCGACTCGTGGGCCGTCGACTACGGACTCCTCGCGCACGGCGAGCTGCTCGCCGAGCCCTTCCACTACCGGGATGAGCGGACGAGGCGCGGCGTCGAGGAGGTGCACGCGATCGCCCCCTTCGCCGAGCTCTACGGTCGCAACGGCCTGCAGTTCCTGCCGTTCAACACCCTGTACCAGTACCGCGTCGACACGCGCCTCGACGACGCCGACACGGCGCTGCTCATCCCGGATCTCCTCGCCTTCCTCCTCACCGGCGCGCGCGTCGCCGAGCGCACCAACGCCTCGACGACAGGGTTGCTGCGCGTCGGGAGCGGGGAGTGGGACACCGAGCTCGCAGATCGGCTGGGCATCCCCGCCGCCCTGCTGCCGGATCTCGTCGACCCCGGCACGGTGGTCGGCGAACTCCGCCCCGAGCTGGTCGAGCGCATCGGCGCCCGACTGCCGGTCATCGCCGTCGGCTCGCACGACACCGCCTCCGCGGTCGCAGCGGTGCCGATGGCCACGCCCTCGGCGGCGTACATCTCGTGCGGCACCTGGGGCCTCGTGGGTCTGGAGCTGACCGACCCGGTGCTGACGGATGCCGCGCGCGACGCGAACTTCACGCACGAGCTCGGCGTCGATGGCCGCTACCGGTTCCTGCACAACGTCACCGGGCTCTGGCTGCTCAGCGAGACGGTGCGCGCCTGGGAGGCCGAGGACGGCACACCCGTCGACCTGCCGGAGCTGCTGGCCGCGGCATCCGCCGTCGACGAGGACGTGCCGCTGTTCGATGCGAACGACCCGTCGCTCAGCGCGCCGGGCGACATGCCGACCCGTATCGCGGCCCTTCTGGGCGCGGACGCTCCGTCGTCGAGAGCGGGCTTCGCGCGGAGCATCGTCGAGTCGATCGCGGCGGCGTTCGCGGAGGCCGTGCAGACGGCATCCGCTCTCGCCGGACGCGAGATCGACAGCATCCACCTCGTCGGCGGCGGGTCGCTCAACCGCCTGCTCTGCCAGGCGACGGCCGACCGCACGGGCCTCCCCGTGCTGGCCGGCCCCGTCGAGGCGACCGCTCTCGGCAACGTACTGGTGCAGGCGCGCGCGCTCGACGCCGCACCTTCGACGCTGGAGGATCTGCGCGCGCTGGTCGCGGCGACCCACGCCCCCACGCGCTTCGAACCGCGCGGGTAGCGGGAGCCATCGGTCACGCCGGGACGGAACCACCCGCGTTCGCGGCCGCGAGCAGCTGCTCGACCTGCTCGTGCGAGACGTCGACGCCGGGGAAGCCGATGAGTCGGCCGATCGGGAACGAGGCCATCATCTTCTCCATCGCCTCGTCGTTCGGCATCATCGACGCCGCCGAGGAGTCGGCACCGGACAGCTCGCCGAGGAAGCCGCCGAGGGCGCCCATGACGATCGGCCCGGCGATCGGGTGCGCCAGGACGTCTCCGACCGAGGAGTTCAGCGTGAGCGGGAGGAGGATCTCGTCCCCCTCGACCTGCGCCGAGACCGTCGCGCGGATGTCGCGGCTGGATGCGGCGACATCGACGGTGTACTCGCCGCCCTCGACGATCCACCGATCCACGCGCACGTCCCAGTACGCGAGGTCCTGGCGGCGCACCACGAGCTCGACGGTCCTGGTCTCTCCGGCGGCGAGCTCCACAGAGGCGAAGGCCTTGAGCTCGCGCGGCGCGCGCTGCACGATCGACCGGACCGGCGCGACGTACACCTGCACGACCTCGCGTCCGTCGCGGGCACCCGTGTTCGTCACCTCGAGGTGCACGACGATGTCGCCGTCGGGGCCGACCTCGGCGGTCGTGCTGCCGTAGGCGAAGGTCGTGTAGGACAGCCCGTGACCGAAGGGGAACGTCACGTCGAGCCCCTTCGCGTCATACCAGCGGTAGCCGACGAGCAGGCCCTCGCCGTAGCGGACGTGCCCGAACTCACCGGGGAAGTTGCCGAAGGAGGGGTTGTCCGCCAGGCGCACCGGAATCGTCTCGGTGAGCTTCCCCGAGGGGTTGACGGCACCGTAGAGCACGTCGGCGACGGCGCTGCCTCCCGCCTGGCCGAGCAGCCAGCTCTCCACGATCGCGGGCACGCGGTCGGCGAAGGGCAGGGCGACCACGCCGCCGTTGGACAGGACGACCACCGTGTGCGGGTTCGCCTCGACCACGGCATCGAGCAGGACGAGCTGGTCGGCGGGAAGGTCGATGTGCTCGCGATCGAAGCCCTCGGATTCCTCCGCTGCGGGCAGGCCGAGGAAGACCACGGCCACCTCGGCGGCGGCAGCCACCGCGACGGCCTCGGCCCGCAGCTCGTCCGCCGGACGACCGGATGCCGCGATCGCACCGCCCTCGACGGCGAAGCCCGGAGCGTAGGACACGAGGTCGCCGCCGACGGCTCGCAGCGCGTCGAGCGCCGTGTCGACGCGGGTGGGGTTGATCAGCGAGGAACCGGCGCCCTGGAAGCGGGGCTCCGTCGCGAAGGCGCCGATGACCGCGATCCGCTGCGTCGGCGCGAGCGGCAGGATGGGCCCCTGCCCTTCGACAGGCTCGGCAACCGCGCGAAGGGCCTCGTTCTTGAGGAGCACGATCGACCGACCGGCCGCCTCGCGGGCGAGAGCATGATGGGCGTCGACGTCGAGCGGACCATCGACGACGGGGCGCTCACCCGCCTTGCGCACGAGGTCGACGATGCGGGCGGCGGCGGTGTCGAGCACGCTCTCATCGAGCGTCCCGGCGCGCACGGCCGCGACGAGCTGCGCGTCGGTGCGTCCGCCGGATGCCGGCATCTCGAGGTCGAGCCCCGCGGCGACGCCGGCGACGCGGTCGTTGACGGCGCCCCAGTCCGAGACGACGAGCCCGTCGAAGCCCCAGTCCTCGCGCAGCACGCTCGTGAGCAGCCACGGGTCCTCCGAGGTCCAGACGCCGTTGAGCTTGTTGTACGAGCACATGACCGTCCACGGCGCGGCATCCTTCACGACCCGCTCGAAGCCGCGCAGGTAGATCTCGCGCAGCGGACGAGGATCGACGTCGGAGCTCGCACGCATCCGGTCGAACTCCTGGTTGTTCGCGGCGAAGTGCTTGAGCGACGTGCCGACGCCCTGCGACTGCACGCCGCGCACGGAGGCGGCGCCGAGCACGCCCGAGACGATCGGATCCTCGGAGAAGTACTCGAAGTTGCGCCCGCACAGCGGCGACCGCTTGATGTTGATCCCGGGTCCGAGCACGACCGCGACGTCTTCGATCGCGGCCTCGACGCCGATCGCCGCGCCGACCCGCTCGATGAGCTCCGGATCCCACGACGAACCGATGCCGACGGCGGGCGGGAAGCAGGTCGCCGGAACGCTGCTGGCGAGACCCAGGTGATCCGTGCCGCCCATCTGCTTGCGGAGGCCGTGCGGGCCGTCGGTCATCATCACCGAGCGGATGCCGGCCCGATCGACCGCTTTCGTGGTCCAGAAGTCCGCGCCGCTGGTCAGCGACGCCTTCTCCTCGAGGGTCAGGTCGGAGGCCGAGATCTCGGTCATGGTCTTCCTTTCGCAGCGACGGCGGTGTCCGTGCGAAAACTATATGCGCTTCAGTATTAGATTCCAAACGTCATTCAGGATTAGTCTCGACTCATGGCTGTCCGAGGTTCTTACGCGAAGGGCGTCGCGCGACGCGAGGAGATCCTCGAGAGCGCGCTCGACGTCATCGGCCGGAAGGGATACCAGAACGCGTCTCTCAAGGAGATCGCCGAAGTCGTCGGTGTGACTCCCGCCGCCCTCCTGCACTACTTCGGCTCGAAGGAGGAGCTCTTCACCGCGGTGCTGCGCAAGCGCGACGAGCACGACGGCCTCGATCCCGCCTTCCTCGACGCGGAGGGGGCGAGGGACGGCTTCCTCGAGGTCATCCGCCACAACACGCAGGTGCCCGGCCTGGTCGCCCTGTTCTCACGACTCGCGGTGGATGCCGCCGACCCCGCTCATCCTGCGCACGACTACTTCCTCGAGCGCAGCGAGCGGCTGCGCTCGAGCATCGCCGAGAGCTTCACGAACGACGACCAGCGTCCGGCCCTCGACCCCGACACCCTGGCGCGGATCATCCAGGCGGCATCGGACGGCCTGCAGCTGCAGTGGATGATCGACCCGACGGTCGACATGCCCGGCATCATGGCCGCGCTGATCGACGCGCTGGCCCCGTCGCCCGCGCGCGGCGACTAGCCCTTCACCGCTCCCCCGAGTCCTGCCGAGCGCAGGAACACGGACTGGAAGATCAGGAACATCGCGATCGGGATGAGCGTGGCGATCGCGAGCGCGGCGAGGAAGACGTCGAGCTCGGTCTGCGACTGCACGGCGGGAAGCCGCACCGACAGCGGCTGCACGGCGGGGTCGGGCAGCACCAGCATCGGCCAGAGGTAGTCCTTCCACGCGGCGATGATCGCGAACACCGACACGACGCCGAGGATCGGCTTCGACATCGGCAGCACGATCGACCAGAACAGGCGGAACGGGCCCGCGCCGTCCGTGCGGGCGGCCTCGAAGACCTCGCGAGGCAGCGAGTCGAAGAACCGCTTCACGAGCAGGATGTTGAAGGCGTTCGCCCCCATCGGCAGCCACACCGCGAGGTAGTTGTTGAGCAGGCTCACGTCGCCCAGCAGCGGCGGATGCACGATCGTCAGGTACAGCGGCACCAGCAGCACGATGCCGGGGATGAACAGCGTGGCGAGCACGAGCGCGTTCAGCAGCGGCGCGTACCGCGGCTGCAGCACGGACAGCGCGTAGCCCGCGGTCGTCGCGATGAACAGCTGCACGAACCAGGCGCCGAGCGCGATGACGACCGTGTTCAGGAAGTACTGGTCGATGTGGATGTCGTTCCACGCCGCCTGAAGGTTCGCCCAGTCGATGCCGTTCGGCCAGAGCGCGAAGGGCTGCTGCAGGGTGTCCTGCGTGGGCGTCACCGCCGACTTCGCGAGCCACAGGATCGGCCCGAGTCCGGCGACCACCAGCCCGACTGCGAGGAACACGTGCGTGATCGACATCCCGACGCGGATGCCGGGGCGCCGGCGCTCCGAGTCGGAGATCACGGTGCGATCCCCCACCCGGTCGGCGGCGCGTTCGGCGGCTCGCTCCGCCGCGCGCGTCGAGAGGCGGGTCGTGAGGCTCATGTCGTGCTCCATCGGTCGGTCAGCTTGAAGTACAGCCAGGAGAGGACGGCCAGCACGATCGCGAGCAGCACCGAGACCGCGGTCGCCTCGCCGTAGTCGCCGCCCAGGCTGTTCCGGAAGGCCTTGTCGTAGATGTACAGCAGCACGGTCTTCGTCGCGCCGGCAGGACCGCCGCCGGTGAACAGGAACGGCTCGAGGAACACCTGCGCGGTCGCGATGACCTGCAGGATCAGCATGATGAAGAGGATGCCGCGCAGCTGCGGCAGCGTGACGTGCCAGACCTTCTTCCAGATGCCGGCGCCGTCGACCTCAGCCGCGTCGTAGAGCTCGGGTGGGACGCCCAGCAGAGCGGCGAGGTAGATGATGATCGAGCCGCCGGCCCCGGCCCAGGTGGCTTCGAGCACGAGGGACGGCATCGCCTGCACGGCATCCTGGATCCACGGCTGCGGCGGGATGCCCACCCAGCCGAGCACGGTGTTGAAGACGCCCGACGGATCGGCGCTGTAGAAGAACTTCCACAGCAGCACGGCGACGACCGGCGGGATGACGACCGGGAGATAAGCGAGGGCGGAGTAGAGACCCTTGCCGCGGCGGACCTCGCTCATCAGCACCGCAATCAGCAGCGGCAGCGGGAACCCGAAGAGCAGCGCGAGCACCGCGAACCAGAGCGTGTTGATCACGGCCCGACCGAGCTCGGGGTCGCCGATCACCGCGAGGTAGTTGTCGAAGCCGACCCATTCCGCGACGATCAGGTTCGTCTTCTGCAGGCTCATGATCACGGACTGCACGATCGGCGACCAGGAGAAGAACACGAACACGAACAGCATCGGCAGGACGAACACGAGGTTCGCCAGCCCGCCGCCGCGATACCAGGTGAGCGGTGAGCGGCGGCGGGGTCGGCGCGCAGCGGGCGGCGGAGAATCCTCCACCGCCGCCCGCTGTTCGGAGAGCGTCATCGTCATCGACTACTCGTCGAGCTTCGCCTGCGCCTCGGTCTGCACCTGAGCGAGGAGAGCGTCGATGTCGGCGTTCTGGTCCGTGAGCACGGTCTGTACGACCGAGTCGAGAAGCGAGTAGACCTCCTGGGTCTTCACCTTCGGCTCGCCGACCGGCGTCTGGTCCCAGATCCGCTCGCTGAACGGCTTCATCTGGTCGACGGGGACGTTGATGTAGTCCGCGATCCATTCCTGCGACTCGTCATAGAGCTCACGACTGAGCACCGGCAGCAGCGGCGTGCCGACCGCCTGACCCGACTCGTCGAGCGTCTTGGCGTCGAGCACCGCGGCGTCCTTGTCCATGAGCTTCTGCATGTAGTACCAGTCGATCCACTCGACGCCGGCCGCCTTGGTCGTCTCGTCGATGGTCGGGCTCATCACGGCGATGTCCCCACCGCCGAGGGTGCCGGGGTCGTCGCCCTCGAGGGGGACCACCGTCATGCCGTAGATCGCGGAGTCCATGCCGAAGTCGCGCACCAGGGCCGTGTAGATGTCGGAGCCCGACGTGTACATGCCGATGTTGCCGGCGGCGAACTCCTGGTTGATCGTGCCCCAGTCGAGGTCGACCTTCGATCCGAAGGAGCCGTCCGTCCACTTCAGGTCATGCAGGAACTGGAGCGCTGCCTTCGTCGCATCGTTGTCGATGGTCGACTCCGCCGTGCCGTCGCCGTTGTCGGTCTGCGTGCGTCCGCCGCGGGCGACGGTCTGCGAGGTGAGCTGCCAGCCGCCGGTGTTGTTGATCGCCATCTGCGCGTAGCCGGCCTTGCCGGTGGCGTCCGTGATCGCCTTCGCGGCCTCGCGGATCTCGTCCCACGTCTGCGGCGGGTTGTCGGGGTCGAGACCCGCCTGCTCGAACAGATCGCGGTTGTAGTGGAGTGCCGCGGCGTAGGCCTGGCGCGGGAACCCGTAGAGCTTGCCGTCGTCGCCCGTGACGCCGTCGAGGATGATCGGGTTGAACCGATCGGTGTACCCGAGCTCGTCGATGGCATCGGTGACGTCCATGAGCTGCCCGTTCTCGAGGAGCGTCTTGGAGTCGGTGAACGGCACGGTGAAGACGTCGGGCAGGCTGCCGCCGGCGAGCTGCACGGCGAAGGTCGGACCCTCCCACTCGTACTCGACCCCGATGATGTCGATGTCGGGGTGCTCCTTCTCGAACTGCTTCTCCTGTGCCGCGAACGCGTCGTAGGCCGCGGCATCGGCGCCGGGCGGGAACGTCGCGACGCGCAGCTCGGTCTTGCCGCTCGCGCTGCCCTCGTCTCCGCCTGCGGAGCAGCCGGCGAGAGCGGTGACCGTGGCCAGCACGGCGACGCCGGCGACCAGGGTCCTCTTCGGTGACTTCATCGTCTTTCCTTCCATGTGATTTGCTGATCGGGTCGTGCAGGGTTCAGTGGTGCGCTCCGCCGGCGCGCTCCGGCAGCGGGCGCAGGGCGAGCCAGGCCGTGGAGTCTGGCGGCAGCGCGCCGTCGAGCGGCGTGCTGGCGAGGAGGACCTCGTGGTGCGCGGGCAGCGGCACCGGCGTCGGACCGAGGTTCGTGATGCTGAGCACCCCGTCGCCCCGCCGGAAGGCCAGCACGTCGGCGCCGAGCTCCAGCCACGAGAAGCCGCCTTCGGCGAGGTCCTCGACGTCGCGGCGCAGCGCGATCGCGGCGCGGTACAGATTCAGCGTGGATGCCGGGTCGTGCTCCTGCGCGTCGACGCTGAGGGGCGCCCAGTCCCCCGGTTGCGGGAGCCAGGGCGTCCCGCCGAACCCGTAGGGGGTCGCGGTGCCGGACCAGGGCAGCGGCACGCGGCATCCGTCCCGACCCGGGTCGACCCCGCCGGAGCGGAAGTGCATGGGATCCTCGATCGCGTCGAGCGGCAGCTCCACCTCCGGAAGTCCCAGCTCATCGCCCTGATAGATGTAGAGGCTGCCGGGGAGGGCTGCCACGAGCAGCGCGGCGGCGCGCGCCCGCTCCCGCCCGCGCGCGGCATCGGTCGGAGTCCCGAAGCGCTTGCGATCGAAGGCGAACGAGGAGTCGGCCCGGCCGTAGCGCGTCGCCGGGCGGGTGACGTCGTGGTTGGACAGCACCCAGGTGGCCGGGGCGCCCACGGGCGCATGCTCGGCGAGCGTGCGGGTGATCGAGTCGCGCATGGCCTGCGCGCTCCACGGCTGCGTCATGAAGCCGAAGTTGAAAGCGGTGTGCATCTCGCCGGGGCGCAGGTAGCGGGCGAAGCGCTCGGCGTCTTCGAGCCACACCTCCCCCACGAGCACCCGCTCGCCCTCGTACTCGTCGGCGACGGCGCGCCAGTCCCGGTAGATGTCGTGCAGCTCGTCGCGATCGATGTGCGGATGCCCGATCGCCGGCGCGCTCCCGGGAGGCAGATCCGGGAGGGCCGCGTCCTTGACCGGCAGCGCGGCGGAGTCGATGCGCACGCCGGCGACCCCGCGGTCGAACCAGAAGCGCAGGATGTCCTCGTGCTCGCGCCTCACGTCGGGGTGGTTCCAGTTGAGGTCCGGCTGCTCGGGCGTGAACAGGTGCAGGTACCACTCACCGGGCGTGCCGTCGGGGTTCCGCGTGCGCGTCCAGGTCTCGCCCTGGAAACTGGAGACCCAGTTGGTGGGGATGCCGTCGCCGTTCTCCCCACGCCCGGGATGGAACCAGAAGCGCTCCCGCTCGGGACTCCCCGGGCCCGCGGCCAGTGCACGCTGGAACCACTCGTGCTGATCGGAGATGTGATTGGGGACGATGTCGATGATCGTGCGGATGCCGAGCGCGAGGGCCTCGGCGATGAGCTGCTCCGCCTCCTCCAGCGTGCCGAACCGCGGGTCGATGTCGCGGTAGTCCTGCACGTCGTATCCGCCGTCGGCCAGCGGGCTCCGGTACCAGGGGTTGAACCAGAGAGCATCGACGCCGAGGCTCTTGAGGTACCCGAGGCGCGCGCGGACTCCGGCGAGGTCGCCGACACCGTCGCCGTTCCCGTCCGCGAAGCTGCGCACGTAGACCTGGTAGATCACGGCCGTGCGCCACCATCCCTCATCCGCCGGCAGGGTGGCGGTGCGTGCAGGCACGGGGGCGGTGCTGCGCAGAACATCGGTGTCCACGGAACTCCTCGTCGTCGGTGGCGATGTCCCGAATGTAGCTTTACCTCACGTTTGACGCAAGAACTAAACAATTTGTCGCAATTTTGCGATTCTTGCGGACCGCATGAAAGTCGGCGGCGGGCCGACCGGATCCCGAAGGGTCAGGCCAGAGGCCCCGTCGACGCCCGGAGGACGAGCTCGGGCTCGAAGAGGAGCTCGTCGATCGGCTGAGCCGTGCCGGCGATCTGCGCGAGGAGGAGGGCGATCACCGCCCGCCCCATGGACTCGATCGGCTGACGCACCGTCGTCAGGGGCGGTTCGGTGCAGCTCATCAGGGCGGAGTCGTCGAAGCCGACCACGCTCACATCTCCGGGGACCGAGAAGCCCGCGCGGCGGGCCGCGCGCACGGCACCGAGCGCCATCGGATCACTCGCGCAGACGATCGCGGTCGCCCCGGCCTCGAGGAGGCGTGCAGCCCCGGCCTGCCCCGATTCGAGGGAGTACATGCCGCGGACGACGAGGTCGTCGGAGAGCGGGGTGCCGAGTCGCTCGAGCAGTCGGCGCGCGGCGTCGAGCTTCCGCTGCGACGGCACATGATCGCCCGGGCCGAGCAGGAGGCCGATCCGCCGGTGCCCCAGCTGGTGCACGTGGAGCACGGCCTGCTCGGCGGCGGCGGCATCATCGGTGGAGACCGTAGCGAACTGCAGCTCGGGGACGCGGGCGTTGACCAGCACGGTCGGCAGGTTGACCTGACGCAGCCTCTCGTAGTGCTGGTGCGCGGCATCCGCCTGCGTGTAGTTGCCGCCGAGGAAGATCACTCCGGACACCTGCTGGGCGAGGAGCAGGTCGATGTAGTCCGACTCGGTGACGCCGCCCGCGTTCTGCGTGCACAGCAGGGGCGTGTACCCGTTCTGCGTCAGGGCGCCGCCGACGATCTCGGCGAAAGCCGGGAAGATCGGATTCTGCAGCTCGGGCAGCACGAGGCCGACCAGTCGCGCACGCTCGCCCCGCAGCTTCGTCGGCCGCTCGTAGCCGAGCACGTCGAGAGCGGTCAGCACCGCCTGGCGCGTCGCACTCGAGACGCCCGGCTTGTCGTTCAGCACGCGGCTGACCGTGGCCTCGCTCACACCGACCTTGCGCGCCACCTCGGCGAGTCGCTTCGACATGGGGTCAGTGTACGCAAGTTCTTGCAGGATCGCGCAAACGCGCTGCAAGCGCGGAGGATGCTATTCGCGGACGTTGCCGTTCGAGCAGGTCTGCTGCGCGGCGGAGTTGCCCTTGATCGTGTCGGGGAGCTGGACCACCGTCGGGTCCGGTGTCGCGCCTTCGACCGGGACCGCCGGGTCCTGCACGACCACACCGTCGTTGCTGGTGTTCTGGTGCGTGATCTGCAGCTGCGCGTTCGCCGCGATGGCTTCCCACATGACGCTCGCCGCCTGCTCGTTCGGCACGACCTTGTTCGGATCGTCGCTGTCGCCGACGGTCGGGTACTGCAGGAAGACGATGTCCTCGAACGGCACCGACTTCACGGCCAGGGCGATCTGCACGATCTTCATCGGGTCGGCGAGCGAGGTGCTGGTCTCGAGGTTGTTGAGACCGATGTTCGCGAGCTTCAGCATGACCGGCACGTTGCCGAGCGTCTCGCCGCTGATCAGCGCGCGAGCAAGGCTCGACATGTACTGCTGCTGGTTGCCGATGCGTCCGAGGTCGCTGCCGTCGCCGACGCCGTGGCGGGTGCGGAGGAACTGCAGCGCCTGCAGGCCCTGCAGGTAGTGCGTTCCCGCCTCCATGTCGAGGCCGGTGTAGACGTCGTCGATCGGGCTGGCGAGGCAGACCTCGACGCCGCCGATCGCGTTCGTGATCTCGATCACGCCGCCGAAGGTGACCGAGGCAGCGAACTGGATCTCCTGCCCGGTGAGCGCGGAGATCGTCTTGGCGACGCAGTTCAGCCCGGCGTCGGTGTAGGCGACGTTGAGCGGCTGCTTGCTCATGCCCGAGTGCACTTCACCCTCGGGGTCGGTGCACTCCGGGATCGGGACCATCAGGTCGCGGGGGAAGCTGACGACGGTGATGCGACGAGGCTCCTGCGAGACGTGGACCAGGAGGTTCACGTCGTTGAGCGTGCCTTCGGAATCCGCACCGGTGCAGCGATCGCCGAAGAGGTCCTTGTACTTCTCCTCGCACGTGTCGACACCGGTGAGGACGAGGTTGAACCCCTCTTTGTACTCTCCGATGTCCGGCGGGAGCTGCTCCTGCCCCTCGAGGTCGACCGCGTTGGCGGAGACCGTGCTGGAGAAGTCGTAGAGGATGTACGCGCCGACGCCGAAACCGCTGACGAGCACCACGGCGAGGCCGATGGCGAGGAACTTCAACAGCTGCCCGACTGCCCCCGGGGTGCGCTGCTGACCGTGTCGCGCGATGGTGCGACGCCGTCGGGAGTTCTCGCTCACTCGTGGCCTTTCGGGGTTCAGTATGCGGAGGGTGTGGGATTCGAACCCACGAGACATCTCTGCCCACTGGTTTTCAAGACCAGCTCCATCGGCCGCTCGGACAACCCTCCCGACAGACGAATCTGCCGACAACGCGTGAGTCTAGCCGAGTTCTATTCTGACGCGTCGACCTGGGCGGGTGCTGGAAGCGTGTCGAGAGCCGTCGCCAGGCCGCCATCGGCCACGTCGTCCGTGACCTCGCTCGCGGCATCCTTCACCTCGTCCGGAGCCTGCCCCATCGCCACCGCACGGCCTCCGTGGGACCGCGCCCAGCCGAACATGCCGATGTCGTTGCGGCCGTCGCCGGCCACGAGCACGCGACTGCCGTCGACGCCGAGCGCGGTGCGCACCTGCTCCAGGGCGGTGCCCTTGTCGACGCCCTGCGGGGCGATGTCGAGCCACGCGGTCCAGCCGATCGCGTAGGAGACCTCGTTGAGCCCGGCATCCGCCACCAGCCGGTGGAAGTCCTCCTCGTCGTGGCCCGGCGAGACGACGACGATGCGCGAGACCGGCTCGGCTCCCAGCTCGTCGAAGTCGACCTGGCGGCCGCCGTCGAGGGTCCAGTCGTCGAGCTGCGCGGTGTAGAGACGCTGCGCGGAGGCGAGCTCGACCATGTATCGCGCGTCCGGCAGGCGCTCCTGCAGCAGCGCGAGGACCGGCCGCGGATCGAAGGTCTCGATCTTCCAGCGCTCCCACTCCCCGTCGACGCGGCGCATGGTCACGGCGCCGTTCGAGCAGACCACGTACTCCGCCGTCAGGCCGAGCTCCTCGACATAGCGTCGCGTCGCCATCCAGCTGCGGCCGGTGGCGATGGTGACCTCGTGCCCCGCCTCCCGCACACGGGCGACCGCCTCGGGCACACCGGGACTCATCGTCTCGTCCTGCAGCAGGATCGTGCCGTCGACGTCGAGGCCGACGAGCCAGGGTTCGCTCATGAGGTGGATCCCTGCGGGCGGATCACGTCGAGTCCGCCGAGGTACGGGCGCAGCACCTCGGGCACGCGCACCGATCCGTCGGCCTGCTGGTGGGTCTCGAGCAAAGCGACGATCCAGCGCGTGGTGGCGAGGGTGCCGTTGAGCGTGGCCACGTGCTGCGTCTTCGCAGCCCCCTCCGCTGCACCCTGGGTCCCCGAGCCCGTCGAAGGGGCGGGCCGGTGACGCACGTCCAGCCGGCGCGCCTGGAAGGTCGTGCAGTTCGAGGTCGACGTGAGCTCGCGGAACGCCCCCTGGGTCGGAACCCAGGCCTCGATGTCGTACTTGCGTGCGGCGCTCGACCCCAGATCGCCGGCCGCGACGTCGATCACGCGGTAGGCGAGGCCGAGCGAGGTGAGCATCTCCTCCTGCAGCGCGACGAGGCGGAGGTGCTCGGCCTCCGCGTCGTCGGGGTTCGTGTAGACGAACATCTCGAGCTTGTTGAACTGGTGGACCCGGATGATGCCGCGGGTGTCCTTGCCGTGCGAGCCGGCCTCGCGGCGGTAGCAGGTGGACCAGCCGGCGTAGCGGAGGGCGCCGTCCGTCAGATCGACGATCTCGTCCTTGTGGTACCCGGCGAGCGCGACCTCGCTGGTGCCGACGAGGTACAGGTCGTCGTCCTTGTCGAGGTGGTAGACCTCGTCGGCGTGCTCGCCGAGGAAGCCGGTTCCCTGCATGATCTCCGGCCGCACGAGGGTCGGCGTGATCAGCGGCACGAAGCCGTTCTGCAGCGCCTTGTCGAGGGCGAGGTTCATGAGGGCGATCTCGAGGCGCGCGCCGATGCCGCGGAGGAAGTAGAAGCGCGCACCCGACACCTTCGCGCCGCGTTCCATGTCGATCGCCCCGAGGAGCTCGCCGAGCTCGAGGTGATCACGGGGCTCGAAGTCGAAGGCGGGCACGTCGCCGACGCGGCGCAGCTCGACGAAGTCGGCCTCGCCGCCCGCCGGGACGCCGTCGATCACGACGTTCTCGATCCGGGCGAGCGCCGCCGCCGCCGCCTCCGATGCCTCGTTCGCCGCCTGCTGCGCCTGCTTGACGCGGTCGGCGAGCTCCTTGGCCTGGGCGACGAGAGCCGCCTTCTCGTCCTTCGGCGCCTTCGCGACCTGCTTGCCGAACGCGTTCTGCTCGGCGCGCAGCTCCTCGAACGTCGTCAACGCGGCACGACGCGATCGGTCGGCCTCGAGTGCGATGTCGACGGTGCCCTGGTCGTTTCCACGGGCGGCCTGCGAACGGCGGACGATCTCCGGCTGGTCGCGGAGGAGTGCGAGGTCGATCATCCACCAAGTCTAGAGCGCGTGCCGGGGGCGTCAGCCGCGCCCGGTGAGCTCCCGCCACGCCTGAGCGAGACGTGCCACGCCCTCGGTCAGGTCCTGCTCGCTCACCTCCGAGAACGACAGACGAGCGAACCCACGGAAGCCCTCACCCTCAGCCGCGAACCACTCGCCCCGCTGGTAAGTGACGCCGCGGTCCTGTGCGGCCTCGAAGAGCTGCGCGAAGTCGAGGTCACAGCCGAGACGCGCCCACGCGAAGAACCCGCCCTGCGGCTCCGCCACCTCGACCGCGTCGCCGAACTCCGTCCGCAGCGCCGTGACCAGCACCTGGGCCTTGCGGGCGTACCCCGCGCCCGCCGCGGTGATCGAAGCGTCCAGTCGCTCGTCGCCCAGCATCCGCTCGACGACGGCCTGAAGGATGCCGCTGGTCTGGCCGTCGAGCCGGTTGCGCAGGCGGGTGACGCGCTCCGAAAGCCCGGCCGCGAGCACGATCCAGCCGAGACGCAGTCCGGGCCCGAGCGTCTTCGAGAACGTGTTCACCGCGATCACCCGATCGGACGCGCGGAACGCGCGACGGTCGGGCACCGCGACGCCGGGGAACGAGATGGCACGGTAGGGGTCGTCGGCGATGATCGTGAACCCGTACTTCTCGGCGAGGGCGACGAGTGCGGCTTCCTTCTCGGCGCTCAGCGTGACTCCGGACGGGTTCTGGAACGTCGGGACGGTGAACAGCGCCTTGGGGCGGAGCCCGGCACGGAGGCGCCGCTCGAGCTCGTCCACGTCGATGCCGTCCGGTCCCACCGCGACGGGGGCGACCTCGACGCCGATCAGGTCGAGCACACGGAGGAAGAGCGGATACACCGGGTCGTCGACGACGATCAGGTCTCCCGGATCGAGCGTGCTGAGCACGGCGAGGGCGAGGCCGTGCGCTCCGCCGTTCGTCACGAGGATCCGGTCGGCGGACACGCCCTCGCGCGCGGCGATCGCCGCGCGCAGCTGCGGCAGGCCCGGGGCGGGCGTGTACTTGAGGAGCGGCGCGAAATCCGCGCTCTCGGTCACGGCGCGGAACGCGTCGCGATAGATGTCCAGGGGAAGCAGATCCGTGGCCGGGTTTCCGCCGCCGAGATCGATCGAGCCCGGTGCGAGCCGGATGAGCGTCGCATCGCCGAAGCCCTGGCGCGCAGGGAGCCCGGCCAGCAGGGCGCTCGGAGTCGGGGCGAGGTCGGTCATGGGGGTCCGATCGGTTCAGGGGCGGAAGGGGACGAGCCGGGGATCGGCGTCGCCGTCGAGGTCTCGAGCGATCAGCTCGCCGAGCAGGGGGGCGAGCGTGACGCCGCTGTGCGTGAGGGCCACATACACATCATCCGCGACGGCGCCGACGAGCGGCATCCCGTCGGCGGCGTGCGGGCGCGCCGCGTGGTCGACGCGCACGCGCGCCGCGGCGGGGAGTCGCCACCCGAGCGCGTGCTCGATCTCGTCGCGCAGGGCCGGCCAGACCGTGTCGACGGATGCCGTGACGCCGGCATCCCGCAGATCGGCTTCGATGCGCAGGCTCTGCGCGGCGATCCGCCCGTCGCCGTCGGGGCGCACCTGGAGCCCGGCCACGGAGCGGATGCGGTCGATCGGATGCCCATCGACCTCGATCCGTGCAAGGAAGCCGTCGTCGCCGGCCGAGGACGACAGCCGCTGCACCCGCGGAGACACCGCCGCGACCAGCGCAGCGGTGCCGGTGCCGGCCGCCACGACGATCAGGTCCGCCGGGCCGACGAGGCCGCGCAGGTGCTCCAGCGAGGCCACAGGCGTCGCATCACGCACCGTGCCGCCGGCGCTGCGAAGATCGGCGAGCTGCGCCGCGAGGAATGCCTCCGTGTCGACGTAGCCGTCATCGGGATACACGACGCCGTCGATCTCGGCTCCCGTGCGGATGAACCACGGGATGTCGTGTGCGGCGGAGCGCTCGGCGTGCCGACGCCGACCGTCGGCATTCAACCGCCGGTACGACGCCGGTTCCTTGCCGTGGTCGTTCACCCAGGCGAAGCTCGCTCGTGAGGCTTCCGTGCTCCCGGCCGGCTCGGCGGCGAGCAGGACGACATCCGCTCCGCGCTCGGCGATCCGCGCCGCGACGCACGCGCCGACCACGCCCGCCCCCACGACGACGACACGTAGGCGTGCGAGGGCGGCGTGATCACGGCGCGCGGTCGACGTCATCCGTCGATGAAGTGCCGGGCGATCCGGTTGCCGATGAACTGCACCAGCTGCACCAGGGCGATCAGCACGATGATGATGAGGATCATGACGGCGTAGTCGAAGCGCTGGTATCCGTACGTGAGGGCGAGGTTTCCGAGTCCGCCGCCGCCGACCGCTCCGGCGACGGCTGTCGCGTCGATCAGCGCGACGAAGATGAACGTCAGCGACAGGAGCAGCGGCCCGAACGCCTCGCGCACCACGAACCCGAAGAGGATGTGCAGGGGCGAGGCTCCGAAGGCCTTGGCCGCCTCGATGACACCGGGATCGACCGCGACGAGATTCGACTCGGCGACGCGCGCGATGCCGACGGAAGCCGCGATCGTCAGCGGCAGGATCGCGGCAGCCGGCCCGATGCTGGTGCCGATGAGGGCGCGGGTGAGCGGCGTCAGGGCGATGAGCAGGATGATGAACGGGATCGGGCGCAGCGTGTTCACGACGATGTTCAGGGTCGTGTGCACGATGCGGCTGTGCAGCAGCTGTCCCGGGCGCGTGGCGTAGAGGAAGATCCCGAGGATCAGGCCGATCACCGAGGCGAGGAAGAACGCGACCGAGACCATGAAGAGCGTCTCGCCGAGCGCGCGGGCGACCTTCGGGATCACCACGTCGAGGTCGAGGACGTCGAGGCTCACCATGTCGTCACCTCCGTCCGGGTCGAGAGCGCAGCCACGAACCGGTCGACGGCGGCGTCCTCACCATGGAGCGCGAGGCTGAGCTGCCCGTACGGCAGGTTCTTCACGCGCGCGACGCCGCCCTGGATGATCGAGAAGTCGACCTCGTGGATGCGGGCGAGCGACGAGAGCAGCGGCCCTTCCGCGACCGCGCCGTCCATCGCCACCGAGATGCGGCGACCGGCGAAGCTCGATGCCAGCTCGGCGCGCTCCGCGTCGCTGAGGAACGTGCGCGTGTACGAGCCGACCAGGTTCGCGGTGACCGGATGCTGCGGCCGGGCGAGGATCTGGTGGATGTCTCCCGATTCGACGACGTCGCCGTCGCTGAGGATCGAGACGCGGTCGGCCAGCTGGCTCATCACGTCCATCTCGTGCGTCACCACGACGATCGTGATCCCGAACTCCTGATTCACCGAGCGGAGCAGGTCGACGATCTCGGTCGTCGTCTGCGGATCGAGCGCGCTCGTCGCCTCGTCGGCCAACAGCACCGACGGCTTCGCCGCGATCGCGCGGGCGATCCCCACACGCTGCTTCTGACCGCCGGAGAGCTGCCGCGGACGCGCGAAGGCCTTGCCGCCGAGCCCCACGAAGTCGAGCAGCTCGGCCACGCGCCGCGAGATCTCGTCGTCCTTCCAGCCCGCGAGCTTGAGGGGCGTGGCGATGTTGCTGAAGACCGTGCGCGAGTTCCAGAGGTTGAACTGCTGGAACACCATCCCGATGCCGTGCCGCAGCGTGCGCAGCTCGGCGGGCGGCAGTGCGTGCACATCGACACCGTCAACCAGCACGCGCCCCTCGGTGGGAGCCTCGAGACCGTTGATCATGCGCAGCAGCGTGGACTTGCCCGCTCCGGAACGCCCGATCAGTCCGTAGACCTCTCCGGCATGCACCGTGATGTCGACATCGCGGAGCACGCGGACGGGCTCGCCCTTCCCTCGGGCGGGGTAGTCCTTCGACACCCCGGAGAGCTGGATGCGCTCTGTCATTCGATCCTCGGTCTGGTCGTGCGGCTGCTCCGCACCGTGGCGGACTACTGGGCGACGAGCTCGGCGAGCGCCTTGCGGAGGTCGTCGACGGGGAGTTCGACGATGGTGGCCTCGCCGCGCTTCTCCTCTTCGAGGGCCGCGACCACGCGCTTGTCGCGGTAGGTCTTCTCCAGCAGCGCCCAGGCCGGGTCGTCGGCGCGGTCTGCGGTCGTCGCGACCACGATCACGTACGGGCTCGACGTGGTGGCCGAGGAGTCCTCGAGCACGAGGGCGTCGTCGCTGGTGATCTCGAGCGCGGGGTCGAAGTCGTCGGTCGCGATCACGACGGCGGAGATGGTCGGGTCGCTGTAGCTGGTCTGCACCGATTCGTGGGCGATGCGCACGAGCTCGATGCCGCGCGGGTTCGAGGTGATGTCCTCCTCGGTCGGGAAGACGCCGGCGTTCTCGTCGACCTCGATGACACCGGCCGTCTGCAGGATGAAGAGGGCGCGGGAGAAGTTCGCCGGGTCGTCGGGCACGGCGACCTTGGCACCCGCCGGGATGTCGTCGGCGGAGTCGAGATCGTCCGAGAACAGTCCCCATGCCGAGATCACGGTCGAGAAGACCGGCGTGATGTCCGACCCGTTCTCCTTGTTGAACTGGCTGAGCCAGGCGACGTGCTGGAAGGAGTTACCGTCGACCTCGCCTTCGACGAGGGCGGTGTTCGGCAGGTAGGGGTCGTCGAAGTTCACGAAGGTGAGGTCGAGCCCGTTCTCCTTGCCGACCTCGATGATGGCGTCCTGGAAGTCGCTCTGCGCGGTGTCGGCGATCGTGAGGGGGATCAGCTCCTCCGCGCCGTCGCCGGAGGCCTCGGGGGCGGAGTTCTGCACGACGATCGGGATCACGAACGCGGCGGCGATCGCGACGACCGCGACGGCCCCGCCGATCAGCCACAGGCGCGTGCGCGACTTCTGCTTCGAGAGGTGCGCGTCGATCTCGTTCTGGGTCTGGTTCTGCTCTGACATGTCGTGCTCCTGCGAGGTGGGCCGGTCGTCGGGAGTGCGTCCATCGTCCGCGCCGGCCGATCGGGACGGCGGCGCGGGGAGATGCGGGATGGCTTCCGACGTTAGCCGCGGGGCGAGGGAGCGCACGATCCCGGAGGTAACGCACGGAAACACGGGGCCTGCGTCGCCGGAGAGAGGGGGCCGATGCCGGGATTAGAGTAGCGCCATGACCACGAGCGATTCCGCCCGACGACAGGCGGCGCTCGTCTACAACCCGATCAAGGTCGACGGCAAGCGACTCCGCGCCGCGGTGCGCGATCTGTCGAGGGAGGCCGGGTGGGAGCATCCGGCCTTCTATCCGACGACCGTCGAGGACGCCGGCCAGGCGGCGACCGCGCAGGCGTTGGCCCGCGGCGTCGACGTCGTGCTCGTGGCGGGCGGTGACGGCACCGTGCGCGCGGTCTCCGAGGCGATCGCGAACACGGGTGTGCCGCTGGCCATCCTGCCGAGCGGCACCGGCAACCTGCTGGCGCGCAACCTCGGACTCCCGCTCGGCGATCCCGCGGAGATGATCCGCGCGGCGCTCGGCGACTTCCGGCATCCGATCGACATCGGCTGGGCGCGCGTGAGCCGCGCGAACGGTGAGGAGTCGGAGCACGCCTTCGTGGTGCTGGCCGGCATCGGCCTGGATGCCGACATGATCGCGAACACGCGCTCCGACCTCAAGAAGTCCGTGGGCTGGATCGCCTACGTCGACGGTGCGGCGCGGTCGCTCCCGCGGGCCAGGCCCTTCCGGGCCGTGTACCAGATCGACGACGGACGCCTGCACTCCACGAAGGTGCACAGCATCCTCTTCGCGAACTGCGGCACGCTCCCGGCCGGCATCGCGCTGATCCCCGATGCCTCCATCACCGACGCCACGCTCGACGTCGCCGTCATCCAGCCCACCGGCGTGCTCGGCTGGCTCGGCGTCTGGCGGAAGATCTGGTGGGACAACTCGGTCCTGCGACGCTTCCGGGCCGGACGCCGCGTGCTGGAGCGTCGCGGCAGAGACGCCTCGGTGCACTACTTCCGAGGAGCGGCGGCGGAGGCCGCGGCTCCCGGTCCGACTCCTGTCGAGCTCGACGGCGACGAGTTCGGCGAGGCGGTGCGCATCACCTGCCGGGCCGACCCCGGCGCTCTGCTGCTCGCGCTGCCCGCCGGGCACCCGGTGTCGATGCTCTGAGCCCGGCGGAGCGCCGGGCACCGGTCAGCTGCTGAGCACCTTCACGGTGCCCTCGAGGCCGCCGCCGGTGAGCGTCAGCGTGAAGTCGTCGTCGTCCACGTCATCGTCGGGGAAGGCGATGATCGTCGCCCGCGGCGCCATGTCCATGGTGCACACCTGGTCGGCATCCGTGACGAACGTGGCCGTGCCCGCGTTGCCGGACCCCTCGACGGCCTCGACGACCGGAGCGCACGAGGAGGAGCCCCACGTGAGCAGCACCAGGCTGCCGTCGTCGAACCAGCCGGCCGACGGCTGATACTCGGTCGAGCTCCCGGGCTTCCCGGTGAAAGCGGCATCGCCGTCGAGCTCGACATCGTCGACGATGTCCCCGTAGGTGACCTGCAGGGTGATCTCGGCGGTGGGATCCACTCCCTCGGGGAGGGCTCCGATGCTCGCGCGCGGCGCGAAGTCGGCCGTGCACACCTTCTCCTTGCCGTCCTCGGCGTCGAGATCCACGAGGTTCACGGTGACCGTCTGGCCCTCTGCCGAGACCTCGTCGACCTGCGGGATGCACCCGGACGACCCCCAGGTGACCACGGCGAACATGCGTCCCTCGTCGAGGAGAACGCCCTCGATGTCGCCGGCATCGTCACCGGTCGTCGAGCTCGGTGCGGGCGAGTTCGTCGGCGTCACGGCACCGGGCGTCGCCGTGCAGCCCGCACCGAGGAGCGCGATCGCGGCGAGGGACGAGAGGACGGCTGCGAGACGCGTGCGTGTGGCCATGGTCACAGGGTACCCGCCCGATATTCCGGTTTCATCCCCCAGACCGACCGGGATCGCGCCGGATCACTGCAGAGCGGAGGTGAGGCGGGCCAGGTTGTCGAGCACGGTCGACCGGAGGGGCTGCTGCATCCACTCCTCCAGGGTCAGCTCCCGGCTCAGGGAGCGGTACTTGTCCTCGACGGCCCGCATCTCGGTGACGAACTCCTCGCCGCGCACGAGCATCGACACCTCCAGGTTCAGACCGAAGGAGCGCATGTCCATGTTGCTCGAGCCGATGACCGCGACCTCGTCGTCGATCGTGAGGCTCTTGGTGTGGAGGATGTAGGGCTTGCGGTACATCCAGATGCGCACGCCCGCCTTGAGCAGCACCTCGTAGTAGCTGCGCTGGGCGTGATAGACCATCGCCTGATCGCCCTCTTCCGAGACGAAGAGCTCGACCTCGACGCCGCGGTCGACGGCTGCCGTGACGGCGAGCAGCAGCGCCTCGTCGGGGACGAAGTAGGGGCTGACGATCATGATGCGGTTCTTCGCCGCGTAGAGCAGACCGAGGAACAGGCGCAGGTTGTTCTCGACCTCGAAGCCCGGTCCCGACGGCACCACCTGGCAGTCCAGGTCGCCCGATCCGATGTTCGCGTGGGAGATGTCGATCTCCTCGAGCACCTCGTCGGTCTCGCTGTACCAGTCGCTGAGGAAGATCGCGTTCACGCTGAGGACGACCGGCCCGTCGATGCGCACCATCAGGTCGACCCAGTTGAGACCCCGCTTGATGTTCTTCGGGAGGTTGTACGTCGACGCCGTGACGTTCTGCGAGCCGAGGAAGGCGACCTTGCCGTCGACGACGAGGAGCTTGCGGTGATTGCGCAGGTCGGGCCGCTGCATCCTGCCCTTCAGCGGCTGCACCGGGAGCATGAGCTGCCAGTCGGCGCCCATGGCGTTCAGCCGCTTGATGGTGGCCCGGTAGCGCGGCTTCCAGCGGTTCGCCCAGTGATCGAGGAGCACGCGGACCTCGACGCCGCGGGCTGCGATCTCCTCCATGGCCCGGAAGAAGTTGTCGGTCGAGTCGTCGGACTGGAGGATGTAGAACTCGATGTGGACGTAGTCCTGCGCCTCGCGGATCGCGTCGGCCATCGCGTCGAGCGATTCCTGATAGTCCGAGATCAGGTGCGCGCCGTTGTCGCCGGAGAGGGGGAGGGCGCCGAGCCTCTGGTTCATCTCGACGATGGGGCCGAACCACGCCGGAGCGTGCGGCCGCAGGGTTCCGAAGTGGAGGTGCTCGCTCGTCTGCGCGATGTACTCGTTGATCTGGTCCTGCTTGCGGCGGCGGGCGCGCGGGAGGCGCGGGTTCCCGATCAGCAGGAAGAGGAAGACGCCGATGAAGGGGATGAAGAACACGGCGAGGAGCCAGGCCATCGCCGCCGTGGGACGGCGATTGCGTGGGATCACGATGATCGCCGTCGTGCGGATGACGAGGTCGAGCAGCAGCAGGAACGCGGCGGTCCACCAGGCCACGGTCTCCGGCGTCATCGTCTCCCCTTGCTCCGCCGGCGTCGATCACCGAGGGCTCGCGCGGTCGCCCGCGCATTGGCTACACAGTAGCCGATGGCTCGGACGTCTCTCAGGCGCGAGGAGGGAGGCCGCGCGCGGCGCGCTCCTCGGCCTCGATGCGCGCGTGCACCTTGCGCTCGGTGCGGTCGGAGCGGATGATCCCGCGGAGCACGAAGAAGAAGACGGCGCTCACTCCGATGGTCGGCAGGATCGACCATGCCGCAGCGAGCCAGAAGTTCTCCATGTGTCCATCGTACGCGAGCGACTCTTCGTCCACATTCCTCGCCTTTCGCCCGAACACTCCACAGGGGGCGCTATCGCCCCCTGACCGGTCGGGGTTCGATCACACTCCTGGAATGACCACCGTGCTTCGCGCCTCCGACTCCACCGACTTCCTCCGCGTCGTCCCCGCTCTCGCCGGGTTCACGCCTCGACAGAGCATCGTGCTCCTCCCCTTCCGCGGTACGCGCACCTACGGTGCGATGCGCCTCGACCTCCCCGATGACGGCATCTCCCTCGAGGAGTACGCCGACGCGGCGGTCGGGCTGGTGTCGCGCGTGGAAGGGACGGATGCCGTGGCCCTGGTCGTCTACACCGACGCCGAGGCGCACCCGACGCGCGACGGTCTCGTCCTGCCCTTCGCGGTCGAGGTCGACGAGCTGCTCGGCTGCGCGGAGGACGCGGGTCTCCGGGTCGTCGACGCCCTGTGCGTGACCCCGGCCGGCTGGTCGAGCTACCTCGTCGACGAGCCCGTGATCGGCCTGCTCTCCGACATCGGGACCTCGCCCGCCCTGCCGTCCGAGGGCGACGTGTCCGGAGACCAGTTCGCCGGCGTCGACCTTCCACCCTCCGACCTCGCCGAGAAGGAGCGGGTGGGACGGGCGCTCCTCGAGCTCACCGAGATGCTCTGCCTCGACAGGTGCGGCGCACTCACCGGGCGGGAGAACCCGATGGCGATCGCCGCCCTCGTGATGCTGGAAGACGTGCCGGCGTTCTTCGAATCGGTCCTCCGAACGCCGGAGGACCTGCCGCCTTTCGCCACGGCTGCGCTGCTGTGGAGCCTGAACCGGCCGCTGCTCCGCGACGTCGCCATCGCGCAGTGGGCGACGGACCTGGCCGGCGGCATGCGCACGCTCGCGGCACAGCTCGCCTTCGCCGGCTCCGGCACGACGGTCCCCGACGATCTGGGTCAGGTCTTCCTGGGCCGCGGCCCCGCTCCCGATCTCGACCGTCTCCGGCTCGCGCTGTCGGTGGTCCGCCGGGCCGCGGCGCAGGCGCCCCGCGCGTACCGACCGGCGCCGCTCACGGCAGCGGCGTGGTTGTCGTGGGCGCTCGGCAGGTCGACCCACGCGGGCCGGTATCTCGAGATGGTGCGCGACATCGATCCGCAGTACGGCCTCGCGGCGCTGCTCGAGACCATGATCGGCGGTGCGCTGCTGCCGGAGTGGGCGTTCCGACGCGGCCCAGCTACTTGACCAGCGGGAAGAGGATCGTCTCGCGGATGCCGAGCCCGGTGATCGCCATCAGCAGACGATCGATGCCCATTCCCATGCCACCGGACGGCGGCATGCCGTGCTCCAGCGCCCGCAGGAACTCCTCGTCGATGGGCATCGCCTCGACATCACCGCGCGCGGCGAGCTTCGACTGCTCGACGAAGCGCTCGCGCTGGATCACGGGGTCGACGAGCTCGGAGTACCCCGTCGCCAGCTCGAAGCCGCGGATGTACAGGTCCCACTTCTCCACGACGCCGTCGATCGAGCGGTGCTCGCGCACCAGGGGCGACGTGTCGACCGGGAAGTCCATCACGAAGGTCGGGCGCACGAGGTCGCCCTTCACGAAGTGCTCCCAGAGCTCCTCGACGAGCTTGCCGTGCGTGGCCTGCGGCGGCAGATCGACTCCGCTCTGCTCGGCGAAGGCGATCAGGTCGTCGACCGAGTCCTGCGGGGTGACCGTGCGACCGGATGCCGCGGAGAGCGATTCGTACATCGAGATGCGGTCCCACTCGCCGCCGAGATCGTACTCGGTGCCGTCGGCCCAGGTCACGGTGGTCGAGCCGGTCACCGCGATCGCGGCCTGCTGCACCAGCTCCTGCGTGAGTGCGGCCATCTGGTTGTAGTCGCCGTAGGCCTGATAGGCCTCGAGCATCGCGAACTCCGGGCTGTGCGTCGAGTCGGCGCCCTCGTTGCGGAAGTTGCGGTTGATCTCGAAGACCCGCTCGATGCCGCCGACGACGGCGCGCTTCAGGTAGAGCTCCGGCGCGATGCGCAGGTAGAGCTCGGTGTCGAAGGCGTTCGAGCGGGTGATGAACGGGCGAGCGGATGCTCCGCCGTGCTGCACCTGCAGCATCGGCGTCTCGACCTCGAGGTAGTCGTGCCCGGTGAAGGTCGCGCGAAGGCTCGCGTTCACCGCGGCGCGGGCGCGGACCGTGGTGCGTGCCTGCTCGCGCACGATGAGGTCGAGGTAGCGGCTGCGGACCCGCCCCTCCTCGCTGAGCTCGGAGTAGGCGTTGGGCAGCGGGAGGATCGCCTTGGAGGCGATCGCCCAGTCGTCGGCCATGATCGACAGCTCGCCGCGGCGGCTGGAGATCACCTCGCCGTGCACGAAGACGTGGTCGCCCAGGTCGACGTACTCCTTCCAGTCCGCGAGGGACTCCTCGCCGACGTTCGCGAGCGAGATCATCGCCTGGATGCGGGTGCCGTCGCCGGCCTGCAGCGTCGCGAAGCAGAGCTTGCCGGTGTTGCGGCTGAACACGACGCGACCGGCCACTCCGACCACGACGCCGGTCTCGGCGCCCGCCTCGAGCTCTCCGTACTCCGCGCGGAGCGTCGGGATGGTGTGCGTCACCGGGACGCCGACCGGGAAGGCGCCGCCCGCGGCATCCGCCCGCTTCTCGATCAGGCGCGCGCGCTTGGCGAGACGGACGGTCTTCTGCTCGTGGGCGTCCTCTTCGTTCGAAGGGTCGGACGAGGCCGAATCGGGCGCGGCGGACGCGTCAGTCATGTGCGGGGCTCCTTGAAGTCCTCCCCAGTTTACCGAGACGGCGTGCCGACTCCTTCGCGCAGGCTGGGTAGCCTCGAAGCATGACCGCCACCCGGATCATCCGCGCGTTCGCCGCGATCGCCCTCGCCGTCGCCGCGGTCGCCACCCCGACGTCGGCGATCGCCGCATCCGAGCCGGCCGACGCGCGATCGACGGGCGCGCCCGCGAGCACCGTGGCGGACGCGGACGTCGACGACTTCTCCTACGCCTCCTGGGACGCGCTCTACGAGGTCGGGCTCGATGAAGAGGGCCGCGCGCGGATGCACGTCGTCGAGACGCTCGTCGCCCGCTTCCCCGAGTACGACCAGAACCGCGGCATCGTCCGCGGGCTGCCCACCGCGTACGAGGGGGCCGGCATCGACACCCGTGTGCTGTCGGTCACGGACGAGAACGGCGCCGACGTGCCGTACGAGACCGAGGAGGAAGACGGTCTGCTGCTCGTCCTCACCGGGAACGACGACTTCGTGCAGGGACTGACCACCTACGTGATCGAGTACGAGATGCGCGACGTCATCCTCGCGGCCGACGCATCGACCGGCTCCTCGACCCGCCAGAGCGTGCGCGGACAGGGCGAGGGGAACCCCGCGGTGGACGAGTTCTACTGGGACCTCCTCCCCCTCGACAGCACCCAGGCGATCGAGCGGTTCCGCGCCGACATCGTCTTCGACGCGGCGATGAGCGACCGCCTCACGGGAGCCGCGAGCTGCTACACCGGATACTCGGGATCGACCGACGAGTGCGACCTGCAGGGTCCGGCGGTCGACGGCGACGTCGCCACGTTCCGCGTCGAGTCGGGGGAACGCGCGGCAGGCGACGGGGTGACTGTCGCGATCGGATTCGCGCAGGGCACGGCCGTGCAGCCGTCCGCGCGCACGCCGAACCCGGTCACCGACACGGTTCCTCTGGCCGCCGCGATCGGCGCGGGAGGACTGTCGGTCGGCGCCTGGATCGCCGTGTCCGCCTTCAAGCGCCGCCGCCGCACCGCCACCGGCGTCATCGTCGCGCAGTACGACGTTCCCGACTCGATGCCCCCGCTGCTCGCCGCCGCCCTCCTGCCGAGCGCGAAGGATGTGATCCCCGCCGAGATCGTGCATCTCGCCGTGCGGGGAACGCTGCGCATCGAGGAGGGCGGCTCGCCCGAGCATCCGCGGCTGCGCCGCATCGCCGGGACGCGCATCCCCGATCAACTCGACGTCGAGGCGCTCGACGCCCTCTTCCTGAAGGCGAACGACGGCGGCGTCGTCGACGTGCCGAGCGCCAGCGAGGCCTTCGCCATGCGCATGGTCGCTCTCCAGGAGGCGGGGAAGACCGCAGCGAAGACCCGCGGTCTCACGACCACGGCGCGCAGTCGCGGCGCGGCGATCGTGCAGTGGTGCGCGATCGCGATCGCGGCCGTCGGCATGGGACTGAGCGTGTGGGGCGTGGCCTCCGGCCGGCTCTCCGCCGTCCCCGCTCTCGTCGCGATCTCCTTCGGACTCGTGCTCGTGCTCATCGCGAGCTTCTTCTCCTTCGCGAAGCACACGGTGCTCACCCCCGAGGGCGCCAGGGAATTCGAGTACCTGAAGGGCGTCGAGGAGTTCATCCGGGTCGCCGATGCCGACCGTCTGCGCATGCTGCAGTCCTACACGGGGGCGGAGCGCCGGCAGGACGGGACCGCCGACGTCATCCACGTGTACGAGCGCCTCCTCCCCTACGCGATGCTCTTCGGGATGGAGAAGGAGTGGGGCGACGTGCTCGAGACCGCCTACTCCCGCGAGCAGCGGGGACCCGGGTGGATCGGCGACCCGACCACCCCGTACCTCGGCGTCTACCTCTCGGCCTTCACCTCATCGTCGCATGCCGCCGCGACCTACACCTCGCCGTCGTCGGGCAGCTCGTCGAGTTCGGGCGGGTCGTTCGGCGGCGGCTTCTCCGGCGGCGGAGGCGGCGGAGGGTTCTCGGGCGGACGCTGATGCTGCCCGTCGTGTGGGTCAGATCAGCGGCGGAGGATCGGATGCCTCGCGCAGGGCGCGCTCGACCGTCGACTGCACGAGCGCCGAGAGGTAGCCGCCGGGGTTCTCGACGCCGATCTCGCGCAGCCGCGCCGTGGACTGGCCGATGATCGACCGGGAGAACTCCGTCGCGGTCTGGATGGCGTCCGCGTAGGCGGGGCGATCCTCTTCGGCGATCACGATCGGCTCGCATCCCATCTCGACGGCGAGCGCCTGCGCGATGGGCAGCACCGGGGCAGGGGCCGTGACCGCGGCGAAGCCCGCCTGCAGCTGTCGCAGGTCGATCGAGGTCCCCGTGAACGTGATCGCGGGATGCACGGCGAGCGGGATCGCGCCGCGCTCGGCAGCGGGCCGCAGCACCTCGGTGCCGTGGCCGGGATCGGTGTGCAGCACGAGCTGACCGATCTGCCACCCGCCGACCTCGGCGATTCCCGCCACGAGAGAGGCGAGCTGGTCCGTCGGCACGGCGAGGATCACGAGCTCCGCCCTGCGCACGACCTCGAGGGCGTCGAGCACGGGCACCTCCGGCAGGACGGCCGACGCGCGCTCGTCATCCGATCCGCTCGTGATGCCGACGATCGCGTGGCCGGCGCCGCCGAGCGCGGCGCCGATCACCGGTCCGACGCGGCCCGCGCCGATAATGCCGACGCCGAGACGCCCGTCGCGCACCACGGCGTCACTCCCCGTTCGTGGGCGGCGCGGGCGGCGGCACGACCGGAGGTGCAGGCGGCGGCATCACCGGAGGCGCAGGAGGCGGTGCGACCGGAGGCGCAGGTGGGGGCGTCACCGGAGGCGCGTACGTCGGCGGTGCGACCGGAGGCGCAGGCGGCGGCATCACCGGAGGCGCGTACGTCGGCGGCGTCACCGGAGGCGCGTAAGAGGGCGGTGCAGGTGGCGCGATCGGAGGCGGCGTCACGCCTGGCGCGGGGAGCGCGACCGGTGGTCCCGCAGGCGCCGGGAGGTTCGCGTACGCCGGAGGAGCCGGGGGCGCCGCCGGAGCGTGCTCGCTCCAGCGATGGCTGGTGTCTCGCGACGCGGCTTCGGCCGCGGCGCGGCTGACATCGCCGAGCAGCGCCAGCGCATCCTCGCGCTCGAGTCCGGAGAGGTACCCCGTGATCGGTCCCGGTGCCGTGTGCACCTGGGCGCCCGAGACGCGCTGCGCCCGGTCGATGGGACCCTGCGAGAGCGAGACGCCCTGCAGACGGGCGAGCGGGAAGACCGCGAGCTTGCGCCACACGAATCCACGGCGCAGCAGGAGCCCGAAGTCGGCGATCGCATACCCGTGCCGCTTCCAGGACAGCGGACGACGCCACCAGGCACGTCGCGGCATCCGCCGGAACGGATCGCCGTCGGCAGGCCCGACGATGCCCTGCTCCCAGAGGAACGGGATGCTCGCCGCCGGCACGTCCGGCAGCACGAGGCCGAGCACGCGCTCCACATCGGCGCGCTTGCCCACCGGCAGCACCACGTTGAACTGCTGCGCGTTGCCGGACTGCTGCGCCGCCGCGCTCTTGCCGCTCATCCGGTTGATCTTGATCGTCCACCAGCCGAAGGGGCGCCACAGGAGCGACTGCGACACCTCGACCGCGAAGATGCGTCCGGGCGGCAGCGTCTCGGTCACCGTGGTGAGCAGACCGTACGTGATGCGCACCCCGTCGGGCGTCGGCGCGATCGAATAGCGCAGCGACTTGGAGATCTGCGCCCAGGTGATGCCGACCACGGCGATGAGCATGGGGATGCCCATGGCGAGGCCGATGCCGAGCAGCACCACGCCGCCGCCGGTGTCGCCGTCGGCGACCAGGCCGATGATCGTGCTGCCGAGCGCGATCGCGAAGATGATGCCGAAGAAGAACAGCCACAGCAGCCCCGAGATGAGCTGCGACCCGATCAGACGACCGGCCGGGATCTTCACGACGCTCTCCGGAGCGACATCGGCGAGGTCGACTCCGGCGATCAGGCTCGTGACGCCCTCGTTGACCGAGCCGCGCAGCTGCGCCCGCGTCGTCGCGGGGACCGCAGCGGCATCCGGGTCGGCCGACGGGGCCTGCGGGTTGAGGGCCGCGTGACGCGCGGCCCGTGCCCCGGAGGCGAGGCGCAGGATGTCGGCGCGCACCGACTCCGCCCGAGTCGTCGCGAGGTACTCCAGGTCGACGTTGGCGTCGTTGCCCGCGCCGACCACTTCGAGCTTGGCGAGTCCGATGATCCGGGCGGGGAACGGACGCGTGAGGTTGACGCCCTGCACGCGATCGAGGGGCGCGCGCCGGTGCGAGCGGAAGATGATGCCCTTGCGCACCTCGACGTGATCACCGGTGATGCGGAACTGGTGGAAGCGCCAGAGCATCCAGAAGACGAGCACCAGCACGACCACGAGCCCCAGGACTCCGAGGAGCACCAGCAGGATCAGGTTGTTCTCGAACACCCAGTCGACCGGGTCGCGGCCGGCGTAGTCGCCGTAGTGCGCCTCCTCGGGCGTGAAGAGCGTCACCAGCCAGGTGATGATCCGGTCCCGCATGTTCGCGATCAGGATGCCGGCGACGATGATCAGCACCAGCCCGCCCTTGAACAGGGGCGTCAGCGGATGCATCCGATGCCATTCGCCGTCCGCAAGAGTCGTCGACGCGTCGCCGACCTGCGTGGGCGCCGGTGCGTGCGGGGTGGCGGGGAACTGCTGCTCGCTCACAGGCCGGTCCGGCGGGTCTCGGCCACTTCGATGAGGGTGTCGCGCAGCGCTTCGGACGCGGGCTGGGTGAGGCCGGGGATCTGCACGCCGGTGGTGGCGGCGGCGGTCACCATCTTCAGCTGCGAGATTCCGAAGGCGCGGTCGAGCGGACCCTGCGTGATGTCCACGAGCTGCATGCGCCCATAGGGCACGGCGATCATCCGCTGCCACAGGATCCCCTTGCGGAAGACGATGTCGTCGGCGCGGAGCATGTAGCCGATGGCCCTGGCCTGTCGCGGCAGGATGATGAGCGCGATCACCGTGAGGAGCAGGATCACGCCGGCGGGGATCCACACCCAGTCCTGCTCCAGGAAGATGTTGAGCACCACGGCTGCCACGACCACCACGACGATGAAGATCACGTTCTGCACGATCTGCGAGACGACATAGCGGGGCGAGATCTGGTGCCAGGTGCCGTCCAGTTCCAGCCGCGCCTCGTTCCGCGCGGTGCGCAGCCGCGTGTAGGTGCCCTGGTCGAGGGCGTCGAGGTCAGTGCCCTCCGCCGGGTTCAGGGGCGCGGTCTCTGGGTTCTGAGTCATCAGGATCCTTCGGCAGGGTGCAGAACTGTTCGGCGACGAGCGCGGCGATCACGAGGACGATCGCGCTCCCGATCAGGGCCAGCATGGCCACAGTCGACCCTACCGGCGGATCGATGGGGCGGGTGAGGAGGAACACGAGGAGACCGGCTCCGAGGCCCGCCATGATCGCGCCGAGCAGACTCGAGGCGCGGGCGAGGGTCGCCGCCCTGAGTGCCCGGAAGGGATCGATCCGGATGCCGGAGCGCACGCTGTTCCGCACCGGCCAGGCCACGCCGAGAGCAGCGGCCGCGATCAGCAGGAGAAGCACCGGCAGCAGCAGCGACGGGGTGAAGGTCGCGCGACCGCTCGCGGTGAGCAGGTGATCGACCAGGTACCCGAGCCCGACCCCGAGGAGGGCCAGAACGGCGAGGAGGCCGACGGACGTGCGCCTCATCCATCGCCCCGATCGCGCAGCTCCGCCGCGAGGTCGGCCACCCTGCCGTGCCCGATGAGCTCGGCGTCGGCATCGAGATCGAGCCACGGATCCAGCACGAAGAGGCGCTCTGCCGCGCGCGGATGCGGGAGCTGCAGGTGCGGCTCGTCCGAGACGACGTCGCCGTACGCGATGAGGTCGAGGTCCAGCGTCCTGTCCCCCCAGCGCTCGCGGCGCTCCCGGCCGTTCTCGTCTTCGATGGCATGCAGCATCCCGAGCAGGATCTCGGGAGCGAGCCGGGTCGTGACCAGGGCGACGGCGTTGACGTAGCCGGGCGCCTCGAGGTTGGGCCCGTCCACACGCAGCGCGACGGTCTCGAACAGCGGGGACAGGCGCACCTCCCCGACGAGCGGCAGTCGCGCGATCCGCTCCGCGGCGGCGCGGATGGTCGCGTGACGTTCGCCGAGGTTCGCGCCGAGGGCGACGACGGCCACGGTTTCCGGACGACCCGGACGGCGCTCGGGGGCGTCCATGGGCTGGGCGAGATTCCGACTCATGCGGTGATGTCCTCCAGGCCGGGGGTGGGGCGGCTGCGATGAACCGTGACGGCCACGTCGGCGAACGTGAGCGGGATCGGGGCGTGCGGCTTGTGCACGGTCACGGTGACGCCCTGCACCCGGAGGTCTTCGAGGGCGGTGACGGCGATGCGTTCGGCGAGGGTCTCGATGAGGTTCAGGGGTTCCCCGGCGACCACGGCCGCGACCTTCTCGGCGAGCTCTCCGTAGTGCACGGTGTCGCTCACGTCGTCGGATGCCGCGGCCTGGTCCAGCGCCAGCCGCAGGCGGAGGTCGACCGTGAACTCCTGCCCGTCCTCCCGCTCGTGGTCGTAGACGCCGTGGCGTCCGAACACGGTCAGCCCGGTGAGGGAGATCTCGTCGAGGAAGTCCATGTCCCTAGCGTACGGCGGCGGTCGAGCCGCCTCACCCCGTCCAGGCGTGGGCGATGGCGAGCGCATCGCGGGTCGCGGCGACGTCGTGCACCCGGACGGCCCACACGCCGGCGCGCGCGGCCAACGCGCTGGTCACGGCGGTGGCGAGGTCACGGCGGGCCTCCGAGATCCCGCCGGTCTCCCCCGCCTCGGACGGCAGCGTCTCGGCGAGGAACCGCTTGCGGGAGGTGCCGATGAGCACCCGGGGTCCGAGCGCCACGATCTCGTCGAGCCCGCGCAGCACGTCCCAGTTCTGGGCGCCCGCCTTGGCGAAGCCGATGCCGGGATCCACGATCAGTCGCGAGGGGGCGATACCGGCCGCTGCGGCCTCTCCGATGCGCTCCTGCAGCTCTCCGGCGACCTCCCTGGCCGCTCGGCGGTACTCGGCGTTGGCGTACATGTCGGCCGAGAATCCGCGCCAGTGCCCGACCGCGTAGTCCGCACCGGATTCGGCGACCGCCGCCCGCATGTCGGGGTCGGCGAGACCGCCCGAGACGTCGTTGACGATCCGGGCGCCGGCGCGCACGGCCGCCGCGGCGGTGGCCGCGCTGAGCGTGTCGACGCTGATCGGAACGCCCGCCGCGGCGAGCTGCTCGATCACGGGGATCACGCGCTGCTGCTCGACATCCGTGCCGACGCGCTCCGCGCCGGGCCTGGTCGACTCGCCGCCGACGTCGAGCACGCTCGCGCCGTCGGCACGCAGTCGCAGGCCGTGGGCGACCGCCCTGTCGACATCGAGATAGCGCCCGCCGTCGCTGAACGAATCGGGAGTGACGTTGACGATCCCCCAGATCCCGGTCATGCGTCGGATCCTGAACCCGTCGGACGATGGGGCGCTTCGTCTCGCTGCGGTCGCTCGACGACCGGAGCGGCGCCCGAAGCGCCGATCAGCGTGATGAGCTCGGCCCGCGCCGCGGCATCCGTGTACTCGCCGCGCGCGGCGATCGTCAGCGTCGACGCCTCGGTCTGCCGACCGCCGCGCATGGTGACGCAGCCGTGGCTGGCGTCGAGCACGACGAGGACGCCGCGGGTGTCGAGGTGCTCCGCGATCGTGTCGGCGATCTGCTCGCCGAGACGCTCCTGCACCTGCGGGCGGGCGGCGAGGATCTCGACGACGCGCACGAGCGCGCCGAGTCCGACGACCTGCTCGCCCGGCAGATACGCGAGGTGCGCGTGGCCGGCGAACGGCAGGAGGTGGTGCTCGCAGACGGAGCGGAAGCGGATGTCGCGCAGGAGCACTGCCCCGGACGGGAGGGTGTCGGGCGCCGGCCCGCGGGTCACGCTGATCGTGCGCGCCAGCGGCTCCGCGGCATCCGCGCCGACGCCGTCGAAGAACTCCGAGTACAGCTCGGCCATGCGGGTCGGGGTCTGCTTCAGGCCGGGCCGGTCCGGGTCTTCGCCGATCGCCTCGAGCAGCTCTCTGGTGAGCCGTTCGACGCGCTGCCTGTCGACGGTCACGTCACGCCGTCGCGGGACGGGGGTTGCTCACTCCGGCGGATCCCTGCTGGGCACGCGGCGTCGCGGAGGGCGCCTCGACGGATGCCGCGAGCGACACGTCCTTCTTCGGCACCTCGATCGGGGGGCGCTCGGAGACCGGGCGGTCCTCGCTCGACAGCCACAGCGGACGCTCGGGGAGCTTCTTGATCTCGGTGAAGATCTCGGCGATCTGGTTGTGGTCGAGGGTCTCCTCCTCGAGCAGCGCGAGGGCGAGCTTGTCGAGGATGTCGCGGTTCGCGCTGATCACCTCGTAGGCCTCGTTGTGCGCCTGCTCGATCAGGGCGCGCACCTCGGCGTCGACCCGCTCGGCGACCCGCTCGGAGTATTCACGGCCGCGACCCATGTCACGACCGGCGAAGGGCTCGCCGCCCTCGGTGCCGAGCTTGACGGGACCGACCTGCGTGGTCATGCCGTACTCGAGCACCATCTTGCGGGCGATCGAGGTCGCCTTCTCGATGTCGTTCGAGGCGCCGGTGGTCGGGTCGTGGAAGATGATCTCCTCGGCGACGCGGCCGCCCATGGCGTAGGTCAGCTGGTCCTGCAGCTCATTGCGGGTGACCGAGTACTTGTCGTCCAGCGGCAGCACCATCGTGTATCCGAGCGCCTTGCCTCGCGGCAGGATCGTGATCTTGGTGACCGGGTCGGTGTAGTTCATCGCCGCCGCCGCGAGTGCGTGTCCGCCCTCGTGGTACGCCGTGATCAGCTTCTCCTTGTCCCGCATCACGCGGGTACGGCGCTGCGGACCGGCGATCACGCGGTCGATGGCCTCGTCGAGGGCGCGGTTGTCGACCAGCTGCGCGTTCGAGCGCGCGGTCAGGAGCGCCGCCTCGTTCAGCACGTTGGCGAGATCCGCACCGGTGAACCCGGGGGTCTTGCGGGCGACGACCTCGAGGTCGACGCTCTTCGACAGGGGCTTGCCCTTGCTGTGCACCTCGAGGATCTTCTGGCGGCCCTTGAGGTCGGGGGCGTCCACGCCGATCTGACGGTCGAAGCGACCGGGGCGCAGCAGCGCGGGGTCGAGGATGTCGGGGCGGTTCGTCGCCGCGATCACGATCACGTTCGCGTTCGGGTCGAAGCCGTCCATCTCGACCAGCATCTGGTTGAGGGTCTGCTCGCGCTCGTCGTTGCCGCCGCCCATGCCGGCACCGCGGTGACGGCCGACGGCGTCGATCTCGTCGATGAAGATGATGGCGGGGGCGTTCTCCTTGGCCTGGCCGAAGAGGTCGCGCACACGCGAGGCGCCGACGCCGACGAACATCTCGACGAAGTCCGAGCCGGAGATCGAGTAGAACGGAGCACCGGCCTCACCGGCGACCGCGCGGGCGAGCAGCGTCTTCCCGGTTCCGGGAGGGCCGTACAGCAGCACGCCCTTCGGGATGCGGGCGCCGATCGCCTGGAACTTGGCCGGGTCCTGCAGGAACTCCTTGATCTCGTGGAGCTCCTCGATCGCCTCGTCGGCACCGGCGACGTCGGCGAAGGTGACCGTCGGGGTCTCCTTGTTGACGAGCTTGGCCTTCGACTTGCCGAACTGCATGACCTTGCCGCCGCCGCCCTGCATGGACGAGAGCAGCCACCAGAACAGGAGGCCGAGCAGCACGAGCGGCAGGAGGAGCGAGAGGAAGCCGTCGAACCACGTCGCACGCGGCACCGCGTCGTTGAAGCCGTCCTTCGGGGCTGCCTCGTTGATCGCGGAGACCACCTCGTCGGCGCGGGCGTCGACGTAGTAGAACTGCACGTTCTCGGAACCCTCGAACGGCTTCGACAGGGTCATGTCGACCCGCTGGTCGCCGTCGGTGTTCACGACCTCGGTGACCGACGAGCCCGAGAGCAGCTTCAGCCCCTCCTGGGTCGTGATCTGCTTGGGCGCCCCGAGGTTCGAGATCAGGAGGAAGCCGCCGAAGAGCAGCACGCCGATCAGCGCGACGTAGATCAGCGGATTCCGGGTGAGCTTCTTCACATCCATGATCGGATCAGCGTATCGCGCGAGAACTAGGCACCCGCTGTGCGTTCACCCACGGCGTACCCTTCGTCAGGCTCAGGGACCCATGCACCGCTGGGCGCCCCACCTGGGTCGCTGAGCCTGTCGAAGCGTCAGCTGTAGACGTGCGGCGCGAGGACGGCCACGTCGCGCAGGTTGCGGTACCGCTCGGCGTAGTCGAGGCCGTAGCCGACGACGAAGTCGGTGGGGATGTCGAATCCGACGTACTTGCAGTCGATGACGACCTTCGCGGCTTCGGGCTTGCGCAGCAGCGCCAGCACCTCGATCGACTCGGCTCCGCGCGACTCGAAGTTCTCGAGCAACCAGCTCAGGGTCAGCCCGGAGTCGATGATGTCCTCCACGATCAGGACGTGCTTGCCGTTGAGGTCGGTGTCGAGGTCCTTGCGGATCTGCACCACGCCGCTGGACTTCGTGCTCGCACCGTAGCTCGACACCGCCATCCAGTCCATCGGGGCGTGGAACGGCAGTGCCCGTGCGAAGTCCGCCATCACCATCACCGCACCCTTGAGCACGCCGACCAGGACGAGCTGCTTGCCCGCGTAGTCGACGGCGACCTGGGCCGCGAGCTCGTCGAGCTTCGCGAGGATCTGCTCCTCGGTGACGAGGATCTGGGCAAGGTCGTCCTGGATTTCCGCGGCGCGCATGGATCGATTTTAGACTCCCTCCGACCCGGCATCCGCACTACTGTGAGCGGTGAGACGGGCGGATGCCCACCGACGGAAGGATTCACATGGCCCTGGACGACATCCTCAAGCAGGTGCCGATCGACGACATCGCCGAGAAGCTCGGAGTCTCGCGCGACGAGGCGAAGGTCGCGATCGAGCAGGGCGGTGCGGTGCTGCTCGGCGGGCTCGCCAAGAACGCCGAGACCGCGGAGGGCTCTGCCGCCATCCAGAAGGCGCTGCAGAAGCACGAGGGCTCCACCGGAGCCGGGAAGGTCGACGACGTCGATCAGGCCGACGGCGGCAAGATCGTCGCGCACATCCTCGGCGGGAACGAGAAGGAGGTCACCACGAAGCTCACGGAGTCGAAGGCGACCCCGGGCATCGACTTCGGCAAGCTCCTGCCGATCCTCGCGCCGATCGTGATGGGCCTCATCGCGAACGCGAACAAGGACAAGAAGGCGGATGCCGGCGCGCCGGAGTCCGGCGGCGGCATCGGCGACCTCATCGGCGGTCTGCTCGGCGGAGGCAACAGCGGCGGCGGCGCGGGCGGCGGGGGCATCGGCGACGTGCTGGGCGGCCTGCTCGGCGGCGGGTCGGGCGGATCCGGTGGCGGCGGGATCGGCGACCTCCTGGGCGGCCTGCTCGGCGGCAAGAAGTAGTCAGCGACCGGATGCCGTGAAGACGATCTGCCCGCCTCGGCGCACGGCCGAGCAGCCGGGCAGATCGATCGGCCCCTGACCCGCCCAGTCCGTCACGAGTCTCGCGACCTCGACGGTCTGGGCGCGGGTCAGGCTGACGCCGAACTCGCTGTCGACCACGAGGCGGATGATCCGGTTCCGCAGCGCGGCGGGGTTGGCCGCGAGTGCGGCGACGCTGACCGAGATGCCCGCCTCCGCATGCTCGACGATGTCCTCGATCGTCTCGTGGATCATCTCGTCGAAAGCTTCGGCGTCCTCGCGGAGCTGCTCCGCGGTGCGGGCGAGCGCCTCCGCGATACCCGGCCCGAGCTCTGCCTCGAGCACCGGGAGCACCCTCTCGCGCACGCGCACCCGGGCGAACCGGTCGTCGAGATTGTGGGGGTCGTCCCACGGGTCCAGATCGGATGCCGTGCAGAACGCACGCGTCGTCTCGCGACGCACCCCGAGCAGCGGCCGCAGCCAGCGCACCCCGTCCTCGTCCTCCCGCGCCGGCGCCATGCCTTGAAGGCTCGCCGCCCCGGAACCGCGCGCGAGCCCGAGCAGCACCGTCTCGGCCTGGTCGTCGAGCGTGTGCCCGAGGAGCACGGCAGAAGCGCCGATCTCGTCTGCGGCATCCCGCAGCACCCGGTAGCGCGCCTCGCGCGCCGCCGCCTCGGGGCCTCCTTCGCCGTCGACGTCGACACGCACCACGATCGCTTCGAGACCGAGTCCGGTGGCGATGCTCGCCGCACGCGCCGCGACCTCCGAGGAGTCGACCTGCAGACCGTGATCGACGGTGACGGATGTCGCCCGTATCCCCCTCTTCGAGGCCTCGAAGGCGGTGGCCGCGGCGAGCGCGAGCGAGTCGGCGCCCCCGGAGAGGGCGACGATCGCCGTAGAGCCCTCGGGGATGTCGGCGAGCGCGGTGCGCACGGCGAGGCGGATCTCGGCGACGGCGGGGTTGAGCGAGGGCACGACTCCACGCTAGCGGGGTGTGCCGCCGCCGTCGCCTCAGCGGGCCGACCAGCCGCCGTCCATCGTGTAGCTCGCCCCGGTGACCATCGCCGCCTCGTCGCTCGCGAGCCATGCCACGAGACCTGCGACCTCGGCCGGCTCGACCAGCCGCTTGATCGCGCTCTCGGTGAGCATGATCCGGTCCAGCACCTCCGCCTCCGGGATGCCGTGCACGCGGGCCTGGTCGGCCAGCTGCTTCTCGACCAGCGGCGTCCGGACGTACCCGGGATTGACGCAGTTGCTGGTGACCAGATGCGCTCCGCCCTCCAGCGCGGTGACCTTCGACAGCCCTTCGAGCCCGTGCTTGGCCGCGACGTACGCCGACTTGTACGGAGACGCCCGCAGCCCGTGCACCGAGGAGACGTTGACGATCCGCCCGAAGCGCTGCGCGTACATCGCCGGAAGAGCGGCGCGGATCAGCAGGAACGGCACCTCCAGCATGAGGGTCATGATCCTCCGGAACTCGCGGGGATCGAAATCCTGGATGGGGCTGACGTGCTGGATCCCCGCGTTGTTCACCAGGATGTCGACTCCGTCGAGCGCATCCGCCAGCCGGTCGTCCGCGAGTGCTGCCGGGTCCAGCAGGTCGACGGCCCAGGCCGAGCCGCCCACCGCCTCCGCGGCCGCCGCGCACCCCTCGGCATCCCGGTCGGCGACGACGACGTGCGCGCCGCGAGCCGCCAGCTCCTGCACGACGGCCAGCCCGATGCCGCTCGCCCCGCCGGTCACGAGTGCCCGGCGGCCGGCGAGCGGCTGCGGCGCGGCGTTCACCGGGCGGCCCTGGCCAGGCCGTGCGTGCGGGCGTCGGCCTCGTCCACGGCGAGCAGGGAGATCCCGCGGGTCTCCTTCATCGTGATCACCGCGAAGGCGGTGACGGCGCAGGCCGCGGCCACGTAGACCGCCACCGGCATCCACGACCGGTACTGCTGCAGCAGCGCGGTCGCGATGATCGGCGCCAGGGAGCCGGCGACGATCGAGGTGACCTGGTAGCCGAGCGAGACACCGGAGTAGCGCATGCGCGTGGGGAACATCTCGGCCATGATCGCCGGCTGGCCGGCGTACATCAGCGCGTGGAAGCAGAGTCCGATGGTGACCGCCGCGATGATCAGGAACGGGTTCAGGGTGTCGAACATCGGGAAGGCGAAGAACGCCCACGTGGCGCCGAGCACCGCACCGGCCAGGTACACCGGCCGACGGCCGAGGGCGTCGGAGAGGCGCCCGACCTGCGGGATCACCAGGAAGTGGATGACATGGGCGATCAGGAGCGCCAGCAGCAGCTGGCTGGTGTCGTACTGGTGCACGGTCTTCAGATACACGATCGTGAAGGACACGATGATGTAGTAGAGGATGTTCTCCGCGAACCGCAGCCCCATCGCCCCGAAGATGCCCCGCGGGTACTTCTTCACGACCTCCAGCACGCCGTAGCCGGCGGCCTTGTCGGCCTCCACCTGCGCACGGGCCTCGAGGAAGATCGGCGCCTCGCTGACGTGGGTGCGGATGTAGTAGCCGATGATGACGACGATCGCGGACAGCCAGAAGGCCACACGCCAGCCCCAGCCGAGGAACTGATCGGACGGCAGGATCCACGACATCCCGAGCAGCACCAGGGTCGCCAGGAGGTTGCCGACGGGGACAGCGGCCTGCGGCCAGCTCGACCAGAAGCCTCGCGACCGGTCCGGGCTGTGCTCGGCGACGAGCAGCACGGCGCCGCCCCACTCGCCGCCCACCGCGAAGCCCTGGATGAAGCGGAGCGCCACGAGCAGCGCGGGCGCCCAGTAGCCGATGGTGTCGAAGCCCGGCAGGCAGCCCATCAGGAACGTGGCGACGCCCACCAGGATGATCGTGATCTGCAGGGTGTGCTTGCGGCCCAGGCGATCGCCGATCTGGCCGAACACGATGCCGCCGAGCGGCCGGGCGACGAAGCCCACCGCGTAGGTCAGGAAGGCGGCGATGATCCCGTCGAGCTCGGTGCCGGCATCCGGGAAGAAGAAGGTGCCGAAGACCAGCGAGGCCGCGGTGGCGTAGAGGAAGAACTCGTACCACTCCACGACGGTGCCCACCATCGATGCGGCCACGATCCTCTTCAGCCCGGATGTCCGCGGCTCCGTCTCCGGGACGGTCGTCGTCTTCTTGACGCTCATGGGTGCACTCCTTCGTGTTCTGCAGTGTCCGCATCGACAGCTGCTGCCCTGGGCCCCGCGCTCCCTCGGGAGGGGGAAGCCCCAGCCAGTATGGGCACGACGGATGCTGTGCACCAATGACCAGTCGAGCAGAGGCGTGGTGCAGAATTGCAGATATGAACGCATCGCCCGGAAGCTCCGCCAGCCCTGACGATCTGCTGATCCTGCTCGCCGTGTCGCGGACCGGGCGCTTCACGACCGCCGGAGAGAGCCTCGGGCTGAACCACACGACCGTCTCGCGTCGGATCGCCGCACTGGAGGCCGGCCTCGGCGGTCGGGCGCTGGCCCGCACCCCGGGCGGGTGGGAGCTGACCGACCTGGGGCGTCGCGCCGTGCGGGCCGCCGAAGACGTGGAGACCGCGATGGCGAGCATCCACGAAGACGGCGAACAGGCCGACCAGATCACCGGCGTCGTGCGCATCTCCGCCACCGACGGGTTCAGCGCGTTCATCATCGCCCCCGCGCTCGCACAGCTGCACCGGAGGCATCCGCGTCTCAGCGTCGAGATCGTCAACGTCACCCGCCGCGCTCTCCAGCACCGCTCCGGTCTGGACATGGAGGTCGTGGTCGGCGAGCCGCAGGTGCACCGCGCCGAGGCGATCCTGCTCGGTCACTACACGCTGGGCATGTACGCCGCGCGCAGCTATCTGGATGAGTTCGGCACGCCCGCCGGCATCACCGAGTTGAGCGCGCATCCGCTGGTCTACTTCGTCGACTCGATGCTGCAGGTCGACGTCCTCGACGCGCCGCGGCGCCTCGTCCCCGGCATGCGGGATTCACTCAGCTCCACGAACGTCTTCGTGCACGTCGAGGCCACCAGGGCCGGGGCGGGGATCGGCTTCCTGCCGTGCTTCCTCGCCGACCGGCATCCGGACCTGGTGCGCCTCCTCCCGCAGGAGTTCGCCGAGCGCCTGCCGTACTGGCTCGTGCTGCGGCCCGACTCGCTGCGCCAGCCGGCCGTGGCCGCGGTCGCCGATGCGCTGCGGCGCCGCACGGCCGCCATGCAGGACGCGCTCCTGGGTGCGGTGGCGGACGTCGATGCCTGACAGGTCCGCGCGAGCGGTCTAGTCTGGCGCCGTGACCGATCGCACGAGCCTCCGCTTCTCGACCGAGCGCTTCAAGGCGTTCGCCGACGCCGTCGTCGCGATCGCGATGACGCTGCTGATCCTCCCGCTGCTGGAGGCGGTGTCGGATGCCGGCACGAAGGGCCTCGCCACCGGAGAGTTCTTCGCCGAGAACGGCGGGCAGCTGTTCAGCTTCGCGCTCAGCTTCCTGCTCATCGCGAACTTCTGGATGGAGCATCACCGGCAGTACACCGAGGTCACGGCGATCACGCCTGCGCTGCTCTGGATCAACATCGCGTGGATGGCGACGATCGTCTGGCTGCCGGTGCCGACCGCGATGCTCGGGCAGATGGACACGGACCCACTGCAGGAGACGGTCTACATCGGCACGCTGATCCTCACCCAGGTCGCGACCCTCGCGGCGAAGCTGTACCTGCTGCGGCATCCCGACCTCACGAGCGCGCCGATCGCACGCGTGCGGCAGGACGTGGCCGGCGACGTCGCGGCGATCATCCTCTTCGGCCTGGCGCTCGGGATCGCCGTCGCTATCGGCGACCAGGGCTACTTCGCACTGTTCCTGCTGCTTCTCACGGGCATCCTGGCCCACGCGCTGAACCGGCTCTGGACCCGGCGGGCTCCGGGACGCACGGATGAGACCGTCGGAGACGACGGACCCGGCGCTCCCCGCGCACGCGGGTAGGCTGGTCCGCGGCATCCAACCGTCTTTTCTGAGGAGCACACGCATGGGCGCACACGACGCCGTCATCGAGATCCCGCGCGGCAGCCGCGTGAAGTACGAGGTCGACCACGAGACCGGACGAGTGCACCTCGACCGCGTGCTCTACACGACCTTCGGGTACCCGGCCGACTACGGCTACTTCGACAACACCCTGGGCGAGGACGGCGACCCGCTCGACGTGCTCGTGCTCCTCGACCACGCCATCTACCCCGGCGTCGTCGTCGAGGTGCGTCCCGTGGCCGTGCTCAAGATGAGCGACGAGGCCGGCGGCGACGACAAGCTGGTGGCCGTGCTGTCCAAGGACCCGCGCTGGGCGCACATCCAGGACATCGGCGACATCGCCGAGTTCACGAAGAAGGAGATCGCGCACTTCTTCGAGCACTACAAGGACCTCGAGCCCAACAAGTGGGTCAAGGTCGACGAGTGGGGCGACGCCGCTGAGGCGCAGCGCATCCTCGACGAGGCGATCGTCCGTTTCGGCGAGCAGGGTCACTGACCCGCTGACGCACGGATGGGTCGCTGAGCCTGTCACTGATGGGTCGCTGAGCCTGTCGAAGCGAAGACCCCCGGCCGCTCAGCGGCCGGGGGTCTTCTGGCGTCGAGGACGACGACGCTCAGATCCAGATGTTCCGGTCAGCCATGAAGTCGGCGGGGTTCGTGTAGCGGCCGTCGATGTAGACCTCGAAGTGCAGGTGGCATCCGAAGGAGCCGCCGGTGTTGCCCGCATAGGCGATGACCTGTCCGGCCTCGACCCAGTCGCCGTTGCTGACCGCGAATCCGCCCGGCTTGATGTGCGCATAGCCCGTGGCCACCCCGTAGCCGTGCTGGATGCGGACGTAGTTGCCGTAGCCGCCGTTGTAGAACGCGGCATCGACGGTCCCGGAGTATGCCGCGTAGATCGCCGCGCCGCATCCGTTCGCCAGATCGATGCCGTAGTGCCAGCTCGACGAGCATCCGTTGGAGTTGCACTGCTGCGAACGGGGGCCGTAGCCCGAGCTGCGCTCGCCGCCGTGCGGGCGCACCCAGCCTCCGGTGCCCGGGGTGCCTCCTCCGCCGCTGTTGCCGCCGGCGTTGGCCGCAGCCTCGGCCGCTTCTCGTTCCCGCCGCGCCTGAGCCTCGGCCTCGACTCCGGCCTGGTACCCGGCGACCGTCGTGGCGGTGGTGTCCTTGAGAGCGGCGAGCTGCGCCTGCATGGTCGCGAGGTAGGTCGACTGCTCCTCGAGCGCGGCCTTCGCGGCATCCGCAGCCTGCTGCGCCGCCTGCATCTTCTCCTCGGCGACCTTCTGCAGACGGTCCCGCTCGTTGCGGGCGACGACGGCCTGGTCGCTGAGGGACTGCGCGGAGTTGCGGGCGGCGACGGCGTCGTCGTAGACCGACTGGTTGTACTCGAGGAGCTTGTCCATCGTGCCGAGACGGGCGAGGAGCTCGTCGGCGTTGTCGGCGGATCCGGCGAAGAACAGCTCGAGCGACGTGTCGTCTCCGCCGTTGCGGTAGAGCTGGGCAGCGACCTGTCCGGCCTTGCGCGCGGACTCGACGGCGATGGCGGACTGCTCATCGGCCTTGGCCTGCAGCGTGTCGGCCTCCGCGATCGCGGCGAAGTAGGCCTGCTGCGCGGCATAGAACTCGTCGGATGCCAGCTTGGCGGCGGCCTGCGTCTCGGCGACCTTCTGGGTCAGCGCCTGGATGAGGCCCTCGATACGGGTGACCTCCGCGGCAGCGGCGGCCTCGTTCTGCTTCGCGGCCTGCACGTCGTCCCAGCTGGGGTACGAGGCGGCGTACGCGGCGGAGACCCCGGACGAGACACCGAAAGCACTGAGCGCGACGACGCTGAGCACGCCGATGCTGAGCGCACCGCGACGGCTGATCCCGGGCTTCGAGAAGGCGCGCTGTTCTGTCGGGCTGGGTGCGCAGCCGCATTCCGCGGATGCAGCCTCAGCAGCATCCAGCGTGTTCCTGTCGTTCACCAGGCCCCTTCCGCCGGTTTCACACATGTCACACTAACAACAACCTTCACTTCCGCAACAGGGTGTGGATACGGATGCCGTGACACATCTGACGTGTCCATCGTCCTCCTGATCCGTCCATCGAGGAAGCCGCCGCGCCCTCGATTCGCGATTTGCCCGAAACATCCCTTATGCTTGAGCGTCGGCAAGGAAGTCCCCCGGGACTGACTCGGCCCCATCGTTTAGCGGCCTAGGACGCCGCCCTTTCACGGCGGTAGCACGGGTTCGAATCCCGTTGGGGTCACTCCATCCGATATAATTGAAAACAAGTATGGCCCTGTAGCGCAGTTGGTTAGCGTGCCGCCCTGTCACGGCGGAGGTCGCGGGTTCAAGTCCCGTCAGGGTCGCTCTAAGCGTCGAGCTCTTTCTTCGGAGGGGGCTCTTCGTCTAGGAAGCGACAGCATCGCCGTCGCTCGGCTCTGTAGCTCAGTTGGTAGAGCGCACGACTGAAAATCGTGAGGTCACGGGATCGACGCCCGTCGGAGCCACAGGGTGATCATTACAATCACCTTAGAAACCCTCGCCTAGCTTCTACATGGCGGGGGTTTTGCTTTGCCCTGGCGGAGTCGATCTCCGAGCCGCTCCCCTGGGCTGTTGCGGCCCGTCCGGTGAGCGCTCCGACCTCCCTGGTCGTTGAGCGAGCGAAGTGAGACGAAAGGCCCCGCCGATAGGTGTGGTGGGGATGTGCAGGGAGGCGCGATCAATCAGCGGATCCGCAAGGTCCACTAGGCGTTTGGCCGGACATTCTTGATCCAGTTCGTGACCGTATCCGGGAGGTCATCCCACCAGTTGAACCCAGGGTTCTGCTGGGATTGCCGCCGGGCGGAGTCCGCGACCACGTCGATGCATTCTGCAACCTGGGCGTCGGAGAGGTCGGGAAAGAGCTTCCGTCGCATCTGATCGTCTCGCACCAGCCGTTCGAATGCCGGATAGGCATGCCGCTGTTCAAAGGCAGCGCTACTCGGGAAGAAGTCATGGCTCTGCCGATCGACGGAGAACGCCACCGCGCACCACAACACGTCAAACTCGCAAAGCGCGTCCAGCATCAGACTGTCGTCGACTCCGGTAGGAGACGCGGGCGTTGCGGGAGCGAGGTCCGGGATGAGCTCGGGTGTCTCCGCCGCGAGATCGAGAGCGCGGGAAATGATCGCGGCCGTCTGCGTAGATGAATCGTCACCCTTGTCGAGCACATTGGCGCGCGAAGCGCTGGTGATGGCGTGCCGGATCCACGAGGAATATCGATAGGAGTCCGTGACTGGGTACGGGTGGAGCGTAAGAACTCGGAGATGCGACCACTTCGCTCTGCGCACACCCTCGGCCCCGAGAACATAGATCCGCACGGTCACATCGCGCCATGCAGCGGCGCTTCGCTGCTCACGAGGAGAGGTGTTGCTCGTCGCATCAGGGATCCCCGGAATCGAGTAGTAATACTCGGCGATCACCTGCATCGTCCGTGCAAACTGCTCATCTGTGCCGTAGAGCATGGCCGCGAGGGCGACCGCGAAAAGTCGGTCCAAGGAGTCTTCCGCTCCTTCGCTGCCGTCGTTGGCAACAGACGCCCGAAGCTGTCGACCACCGTCGGCGAGGACAGCGTCCAGGCGTGACGGGCTACGAGACTCAATCAGCGCATTTGCGGCTGTGGAAAAAGTAGCTATATCCATTCCGAGATCAATCGGTGTGGCCCGACCTCCACCACGCTCCGCTTCCTCCAGGAGGGAGACAACCCTGCTCACGAGCGCATCGACATCGCGTCTCGTATCTGCCTTCACTTGGTCGGTATAGCGCGCAAGCAACCGCGGCCAGTGACGAGGAGTCACCGCGGTGGTAGTTGTGCCCTCTCGGATGATCAGCTGACCTTCCCGGAACACGACTTTCTGGCCACCACCGTCGGCTGTGTACTCGCCATGGCGTTTCACGATCATCGGGAAAAGTTCGGGCGGTGGACCAGCGTAGATCAGGGCGACGTTCCAGGAGCCCTTGCCCGCGCTGATGCGGTGGACCGCGCTGCGGATGTCTATCGGGGCGTCGACGTAGGCGGCGATCTTCTGATGCAGCGCAGCCTGGTCAAAATGCACTTCCACGATCGGCTTTTGATCGACCGCTGGAGTCCCGTCGTTTCTCACGCCAACGATGAGATACCCGCCGGCAGTCAACGACATCAGCGCCAAGAGATCCTTGACGTGCTCGACCCTGTGCTTGGGGTTCGAGAAGTCGACAGATGATTTAAAGTCGAGTGCTTCTTGCTCTGCGCCCAGTGAGAGCAGCTCGGCGAGCTTTTCACGATCGACGCGTCCGTCAGCGACGACATCTCCAAGTTGCGGCATCTCTGAACGGTACAGCCACGGCTCGAGGTTCACAGTCGTCAGAGCAGAAAGGATGCCCGCCGCAGAACCGGTCCGTTGCCATCTCCGCAACGGAACCGCAGCTGTGAGAACTTTCTCTACTCATTCAAGGCCGGCCTCCGGCCGGCTGTGCCGTCTGCGGTGCGTCCGGTCCTCGCTCCGCTGCGGTCCGGGCACTCCTCAGCGGCGCGACACACCTCGTTGCCCGCCTCCCGGAATGTTTCTGCGTCGTCCTGCCAAGATGATTGAGTGCGAAGTAGCATCCCATTCTTTGATTCGGCGCCCGCGACGTCTCTCATTCGCGAGCTTGCCGCCTGCGATCAACCCCTGGTGATCTACTGCGGCGCCGGAGTGAGCATCGATCGAACAGGCTTGAGTTGGTCGGCTCTCGTGAGGTCTTGCTTTCCTACACGGCATAGTAAGCACTACCAAACTGGGCCGACTTCGCTGCAGCTAGATGAGGCGCCAGCGCTGCCTCCGGATCAGCTTGCGTCGAGTCTCGTGCACACTCTGCGAGCAGTAGCGAATGGCTCCAGTTCTTCCCTTCGAGACACTTTGCGAACCCGAATCAAGCGCTCACTATACGGCGACAAGGCGGTCTGGCAGTCCGGGGAGCTCGTCCCGAACCTGATCAATCTGGCTGTAATCCGTAGTTTTGCTGGCCGCGAAACAAACATCGTGACGACCAATTACGATGACCATATCGAAGCTGAGTACGAAGTGCTCCGTCGCGACATCGAGGCGCTCCCGACGGCGACGACCTTCCCTGGCTTGCGAGTGCAGGTCCTCTCCCCTGAGATGGCTCCGGATGATGCGTCTCCGGTGAAGATCGTCGCCAATCATCCACCGATAAACATGCCAAACGGTCTAAACGACTCGGTCTCGCTGACTTACCTACACGGACGAGTCCCCCGCAGTGGCGAGGTCAGCTGGCCCATCGTCCTCGATGAGAATAGTTACGCGTCCACTGCGAAGAGTGTTGGCACCGTCCTCAGGCGTCTCTTGAACGAATGCCCAATGACCATAATCGTTGGAAGCAGCCTTCAGGATGCGCCCCTCGTCCGCGCGTTGAGCGATACACGCAAGGCGGGACGCCGCGTGGCAATCCTCACCAAGCAGGGATTCCCAACCTCGTTCGACAACCAAGGCAATGCGCTTGCTGTCGACCTCGCGACGCATCGCGCGTCAGAGCTGGGCGTGCGTACGGTGTTCGCAGATTTCCATGGCCAGGTAGCTCAGTTCTTCCATGAGGTATTCGTCCGGACGGCATTCAGCAGCCCTCACCCCAATCAAGAGTGGACGAGTGACTACATGACCCGGCTTTCCCGGTGGTGGGAACGCTGGATAGTCACGGCCGGCATTGATTCGGGTCTTCCGGAAGCTTTGAGGGCCGCCCTGGACGATGCGCTGCCTGTCATAGGCGTCTCAGCGAATCACGACCCGCTCAGTCGGTCCTCAGAGCAGTTCCGTCTTGAACTCTGGGTTCGTTGCTATCCACAACGCCCAGACCGACACCTGGTGCGTTGGGCTTCCTCGGACGGGTCCAACATCGAAGGCATGAACGGAAAACAGGGTCGAATCGAGTCCCCCAGCTATCTCGCTGCTGTGCGCTCGTTCACCGAGGGACGCCCAAGCTCCTTTGACATCACAAGCTTGGAGCAAGGCAGAGCCTCAGCGGCTCGGTATACATCAAAGTCATTCCTCGCGATCCCGATTCGCATGGACAACGTGATTGTTGGGATCCTCACCCTTGCATCGACAGCACACCTCAAGGACAGCCTGATGATGAGTTCAAAGGAATCAACTGCCGAACTCGTTGCGCTCCTTGCGGAGGCGGGACGAGCTCTGCTTAGCGTCAGTGGGCGTTGACGTACGCGACGTAGCGGGTTTGGTTCTCCGCACGCTCGCGCTGACGCGCCATCTGCCGGGCTTCCTCAACGCGACGTCGAGCCTGATCGCGTTCACTCTGTGTCGGGCGGGGCTGACTGCTCTCTCTTGCCATGAGACGTCCTCCAATACACCAAAGATACTCGTTGCGGGGCCCTCGCGATACCCTGTCTGCTAGACCCATAGCACAGCGGCAGGTCGATCGTATCGCAAGTATGTTGTGCCGGTCCCGTGCCGGTAACTCCGCCGAAACCACCCTCAACCAGCAGCGACAAACAATGAAGACTTCCGCGGATTCACGCGGCAAACGGCGACCAACGAGCACCCACTACCCACGGAATCCAACTGAAAATCGTGAGGTCACGGGATCGACGCCCGTCGGAGCCACAGGGTGATCATTACAATCACCTGAGAAACCCTCGCCTAGCTTCTACATGGCGGGGGTTTTGCTTTGCCCTGGCGGACCTTCCGGTCGTCGAGCAGCGAAGCGAGACGCAACGTCCAGTCGCAGCCCGACGGTTCCTCCGCTAGCCCTGGAGCCACGCTCTGATCGTCGCATCGATCATTCCGTCGATCCGGCGAGCGTACTCGTCCACGCCGTCACCGAGGAAGCTCTGGTCGGATGCGGGGAGATCCTGGATCGTCGAATCGAACGCCGTCGGCGCGGGACGCGAAGGAAGTGCGAGATACGGCGCGAGAGGCTCCACGTCGTAGCCGCGAGTGCTGCGGTGGTTGTTCCGGGCACGTTGATGGCGGACGAACCCCTGCAGGGCGTCCATGCCGCGGTCATGGTACAGCTGAAGGATGCGGAACTGTGCGTCGCGATGGCGATCCGAAGCCGTGGACGGATGCTGCAGCAGATAGGCCGACACGGAGACGGCGTGCCACGCATACATCGTGGGTTGTTCGAGTTCGCGAAGCTGCTGCGCCTCGAACACTGCCGTGCAATCCCCCAGCGGCCCCTCACGACCCCCGCACTCCGGGCAGAGAGGTCCTGGCTGACTCACCACCGCACCAGCATAGGGTGAAGGCATGAACCTGGTCTCGCCCGAAACCCGCCCGGCCGCCGCCCTGCACGCATGACCGAGAGTCCGCAGTCCATCCGGGCGAGCCGCCGCATCGAGCTGACCATGCACAAGCCGTGGTTCGCGCTGTATGCCGGCATCCGCCCCACCCTCGTGCTCGCCGGACGAGGGCAGCCGACCCAGTGGGGACTCGGGACCTGGCAGGTCCCGACCGACGAGACCGTGACCGTCGGCGTCTTCCTGTTCAACCGGCTCTGGCGGTTCGGTCAGGCGGAATACGCCCTCGCCCCCGACGACACCGCGCTCGAGTACCGGGCGCCGGCGCTGCCCTTCCTTCCCGGCCGGATCCACTCGGCACCCCACTCCCGGGCGCCTCGCGCCTAGGCTGCCGACATGGCCCCGGACCGCGCACTCCCCAACCTCCCGTCGAGCGACTTCGACGTCACGCAGCGCTTCTACGAGACCTTCGGCTTCCGCCCGACGTTCCGCGACGACGGCTGGATGATCCTGCGGCGGGGTGCCGTCGAGATCGAATTCTTCCCGCATCCCGACGTCGATCCGCTGACGAGCAGCCATCAGTGCACGATCCGCGTGGACGACCTGGACGAGCTGTGGCAGGCGATCCACGCGACGGGCGTGCCCGTGGCCGTCACCGGGCATCCGCGCCTGCACGAACCCCGCGTCGAGACCTCCGGACTCCGGATCGGCTATCTGATCGACACCGACGGCACGCAGCTCACGCTGATCCAGAACTAGGCACGGCGTCCCTGCGCCCCGGCACCCGTCGGCCGATGAAGAGCAGACCGAGGCCGATCGCCGCCAGCACGACACCCGCGCCGGCGGCGACCCACGCCGTCGAGGCGGGGATGTCGAGGTACACCGTGATCCCGAGGATCCGCGACAGCCCCCACGGGAGCAGACCCATCTGGTCGTTCCACGCGGTGAGCGCTCGCTCGAGCCCGACCATCGCGATGACCGCAGCCGGCACCGCGAGACCCGCGCCGACGGCGGCGAGCATCGCGCCCGTCGCGCGCCGCGCGCCGATGCGGGCGGCCAGCGCCCAGCCGACGGCGACGAACAGCCAGACGAAGAGCGCGAACGCCACGGCGATGTAGAGCGAGCGGCGCACAGGATCGGTCCAGAACGCGAACCAGTAGCCCCCCGGACCGCTGAACGACAGCGCCGCGAGCACGAGCGCGCAGCGCAGCACGACGACTCCGCCGATCGTGGCGAGCACCGCCCACCCCCACCGTCCGCGGAACAGCACGAGCAGCAGGGCGACGAACACGGCCCACGCTCCGAGCGTCACCGCGAGATGCACCCAGGACAGGAAGGACGTCTGCACCGCCCTCGTCGCGACGAGGAGCGCACCCGGCACGAGGACCAGCAGCACATGGTCGGCCCGCAGCATCCCGAGCGTCGACTCCCCCGCCCGCCACGGACGGGTCGAGCTGACCCAGGTCGCGCGCGCCGCCATCGCCCCCGGACGCCGGACCAGTCGCGTCCGCGCGGACAGGATGCCGATCAGCACCCATGCCGCGGTGAGCACCAGCAGCACCCGAGCCATCCACGCCATCGCGAGATCGCGGTCGCCGCGTTCGATCCCGAGCTCGGCGGCCGTGAGGTTGAACGCCGGGTGGTCGACGTCGCCCTCGTACGCGGCGAGGTGGGCGGCGGCCTGCGCCGTGTAGGCGTCACGGGCCGTCTGCCATGCGGCGTACGAGTCGGCGGAGAGCGTGTCGTGCCACGCTGCCTGATGCAGGATCATCGCCCGGTAGGACCCGAGCAGGTCGAGCGTGTCCTGCTCGTAGTCGAGGCTGCCGAGGAACGCCTCGCGCAGCCCGGCGTCGCGCCAGGTCGATGGGTCGGTCCCCTCGATCAGCGCGCGCATCCGCTCCACGGCGTCGGATGCGATATCGCCGCCCTGCACAGCCTCGTCGAGTCGGTCGCGGGAGATCGTGTAGATCACGTCGAGCACCGCGGAGTCGCCGGTGAGGATGTCCCACTCGAAGATCCACATCATGGGCGGGGGCTCCAGCCCGATCGCCGAGACGCGCTGCTCCGCGAACGGCGGGATGTACAGCCCCTGCTCGATGGCGGTGCGCGACAGCGCCATGGCATCCGTGATCGCCCGGACGGTGGCCGGGTCGTCGGAGAACCACTCCCGAGCCCACCCCTCCGTGATCTCGGCAGGGTCCGCGTCCGGATCGCGCGCGAGCTGCACGGCCAGCTGCGAGTTCAGGTCCGCGAGCTGCCAGAAGCCCGCCTTGTCGTAGAGGATCATCGGTCCCGCGCGCCACGGGCCGCCGTCCTGCGCCCACGCCCAGATGCCCTCGATGCGATCGTTCGACGCGAGCAGCTCCTGCAGCGCCCAGGCGTACTCCGCACCGAGGTCGTTGGGGAACGCCCCGTTGTTCTCGAACTCGCGACGACTCTGGAACTCGACGATCCGCCGCTGCTCGCCCTGCTGCAGGGTGTCGTTCAACGGCAGCCAGCTGTAGAAGTCCCCGAGCGTGTACTTCGTCGACACGATCAGCGCCGGCGAGTCGACCCCGCCGAGCACGGCCTCGTACGACGCGGCGTTCGTGTGCATGTCGCCGACGGCGCCGACGCCGACGCTCCAGGTGCGGAAGATCACCTCGCGTCCGGAATCCTCGGCCTGACCGGTGAGCGCGGTGAGCATCGCGCGCACCGCCTCGGGCGTGGTCACGGCCAGCGCCGAGTAGTAGTCCCAGCCCTCCACGTCGTACACGCGCCCCGCCTCGCCGATGCGGATGAGCACGCCGTCGAGCGCGGGCTCGGCGGCGTAGAGCTCGTCGAGCCCCGCAGCATAGACATCCCAGAGCTCGGGTGACGTGGTGTCGAGGGTGCCGAAGCGGTCGGTGAGATAGGCCTCGAGCGGCGAGGTGAGGGTGAGCATGTCGGTGCGCAGGAACACCTTCATCCCGAGCTCCTCGGCGCGGTCCCAGAACGGCCCGAAGGCCTCGCGCAGCGCGAGCGCCTTGGCCACGTGCTCGTCGCCGTCCGCATAGACCCCGTCGACCTCGTCGAAGGTCGCGAACTCGACGAAGCCGGGGAAGGAGATGGCGTTGTACCCGTCGGCGATGACGCGGCGGAGGTATCCGTCGTAGTCGTCGTAGGCCGCGGCGAGCGCCTGCTCGTCGATGTAGGGCGCCTCGGGGAGGAACACATCCGCGAACGCCTTCGACGCGTGGGAGTAGTCGGTTCCCGGCAGCCATTCCGCCGGGTCCGCAGCGACGCCGACGGCACCGAGATCGACCATGCGGAACGGGAGTCGCGACGTCACCGGGGTTCCGATGCCGGCGGTGATGTCCTTCCCCTGCCGGATCGCGGCCGCCAGGTCGTAGATGCCGCGCGCCGCCCCCGCCTCCCCGGCCTCGATGCGCAGCGCATCGGGCGTGCCCGCCAGCAGATAGCCCTCGTCATCGACCGCACCCACGTGGGGTTGCACGAGCACGACGGTCAGGGTCGCGCTGCCCGCGGTCTCGACCCCCGCCAGCGCGGCATCGAGCTCGTCGACGGCGACGCGCATCCGCTCGGACCCGCCGGCACCGACCACGGTGATCTGCGGAGGCGGGACGGATGCCGACACCGTCTCGACCGCGCGAGACTCCCCGCCCATCCGCTCGGCGGGCTGGGCCCGGATCCCGAGGGCGTCGCCGACCACCAGCCCGACGCCGGCCCCCGCGGCCAGGAGCACGGCGACGACGATCAGCGCGAGGATACCGCGGGCGCGCGCCGACTTCTCGGGCACGGCCGTCTTCGCTCGCATGGAGGAACTCTATCGACGTCCGGGGACGGTTCTCGCCACGGTGTCCCGCGTCGGAGCGCCCCGCTACAGCTCCTCGACCGCGCGTCGCGCCTCGGCGACCTCGTCAGCGGCGGCATCCGCCTGCTCCTGAGCCTTCGCCTGCGTCGCCTCGGCCTCGGGCGTCTCCCGCTGCACGCGGTCGCTCTCCTTCCGCACCTTCGCGAGTCGGGCCTCGAGGTCGGCCTCTTCCTCGGACAGCTCGGCGGCGCGCGAGCGGAGCGCCTCCAGCGCCGTGGTCTGCTTCGCCAGCGCACGCTCGGCTGTGGTGAGCTCCTTCTCCGCAGCGGCGACCCGTCGCTCGGCATCGCGGCGCACCCGCCGGGCCTGCAGCTCATCCGCGGGGCGCGCGGGAGCGGCCGGGAGCGCGGTGACCTCGCCGGCCACCGCGTCGCGCACGTCATCCGCGCTTCCGGTGGGCTCCAGGGCGCGGGTCAGCCGCCCCGAGGCGACCGCCGCCGCGGCACCGGGGTCGAAGAACGCGGCCGAGATGGTCTGCTCCACGGCCTCGAGCGTCGCCGGGGTGATGCGCTCGCCACGGGAACCCGCGAGTTCCGCCGCGGTCTCGGCCAGCCGTCGCGTGAGCGTGCGCCGTTCCCTGCCGAGCTTCGCCAGCGTCGCGGCATCCAGATCGTCCTGTGCCTCACGGAGCTCGGCGGCGAGCTGCAGCGCCTGGTCCAGCTGCCCCGCGCGCTCCTGGGCGAACAGGTTCACGACCCAGGCCGCGATCGACGGCTTGCGGAGCGCGCGGATCTGCGCGGACAGGGCGGCGTCGCCCACTTCCTTGGCACGGGCGTTGCGTGCGGACACGAAGTCCTCCGGTGGGCCGGCGCAGAGCCCGGCCGCGATCTCCTCGAGAGTCGGATCGGCCATGCGCCCACGATACGCGGACGACCCCGTCCGCCCGGGAGATCGGGAACGCTACTCGATGGACAGGTAGTCGGCGGCGTCTGCGGCCACGAGCGTGCGGGCGTTGAAGCCGCCCTTGCCATTGCCCGGATAGAGGAAGAGCTCTCCCGCGGGAGTGCGTCCCAGCAGATCGGCGCGCTCGTCGCCGTTGTAGTCGACGCCGCCGGTGAGGGCGGTGAACTCCAGCCATCCGGCACCGGCCGTGCGGCGTGCGCCGAACCCGTTGACGCCGCCGGGATAGAAGTAGAGCGTGCCCGTGTCGTCGATCCCGATGATGTCACCGCGCCCGTCGTTGTCGAAGTCTCCGCCGACGAGGAAATGGAACCCTTCCCAGCCGCCGCCGAGCGTCACGTAGGGCGTCGCGAAACCTCCCCACCCGGAGCCGCGGAAGATGGTCATGACTCCGGCGGCCGAGACGCCGATGACATCCTGCTTGCCGTCTCCGGTGTAGTCCGCGCCCGATGTCACGTGCAGCATGTCGTACCAGCCGTTGCCCACGACCGCGACCGCCTGGAACCCTCCGTTGCCCACGCCGGCGAAGTACTCCAGCGCCCCATCGGATCGCGCCGCGATGATGTCGGCCTTGTCGTCCCCGTTGAGGTCGGTGTGCGTGAAGTGGCGCCGGACGGTGCCCAACCCGACGTACGTGGCGGTCTTCTGGAACCCGCCGGCGCCGTTGCCGGCGCGGAGCTGGACGTCCCCGTTGCCCGCGACCGTCAGCAGGTCGGCCTTGTCGTCGCCGGTGTAGTCGGCCGAGGCGACCACGGAGCCGTTGTCGCTGCCGAGGCCGGGGAAGAACAGCGGGATCGGGTCACCGCGCCGCACGTCGCTCAGGCAGGTGAAGCCGCCGTTGATCGCCGTGTAGACCGCTCCGTTCAACCGCACCTCGAAGTGCAGGTGATTGGCGGTGGTCGCCCCGGTCTTGCCCACCACTCCGATCTGCTGGCCCCGCACGACCGCGGTGCCCGGCGGGTACCATCCGGGGGCGACCATGTGGGCGTAGCGCGTCACATAGCCGCCGGGGTGCTCGATGTCGGTGTAGTTCCCGTAGCCGTTGTTGGCCGTGCGGGTCTTGATCACTCCGTCGTACGCGGCGAGGATCGGATCTCCTCCGCGCCCGGTGATGTCGATCCCCTCGTGCGGACGGTAGTCGCCGAGGCATCCGTCCCAGACGATCGACTGGATGTTGCCCGAGGCGGGGAAGATCATCTGCCCGTCGGTGGCCGCTGCGGCCGGGGCTCCACCGGAGAGGGAGGGCACGAGTGCTCCGACGACCAGCACCATCGCGGTGACCGCGCTCACGCGCACGAGACGCCAACGGGATGCTCGCTTCATCTCGACGTTCTCTCTGCTCGGTCGGCCCCAGGGACGCAGTGTCCTCCGCCGTCACCGTACCAGGGCAGGTGCGGCCGATCGGCGAGCCTCGGCCGGGGACCGCGGGTGTCGCCCTGACGCGCATCGCCTCGGTCAGAGCAGGTCGAACGTGCCCCCGAACGGCGCGCTGTCATCGCCGTTGTCGCGGTGGTCGTACTCGACGGTGTCGACCGAGATCACCACCTGGGTCGCGGCGGAGACCAGCACGCTCACCGAGCGGTTCCCGACCACGATGAACTCGACGAAGCGCGGACCGGCCCGCACGGCCGACTCGATCTCCCCCTTCAGGTCGTCGACGTCCTGTCCCTGCGCCAGGAAGTACCCGACGTCGTTGACCGTGACCTGGGTGCGCACCATGGTCCGCATCTCACTCATTCCACTCGCCTCCCCGTTCTCCGTCATCCGGCGACACTAGACCGCCGGCGGTCGCCGCAGAAGGGGATTGCGCGCAGGACCATTCCCGGGCATGCACCGACGGACCTGCTCGGGTGTACGGTTCATGAATGGGCAGACTCCGGTACGACGGCACCTCGGATCCGATCCTCATCGAGGACAAGACCCTGGCGCATCTGAAGATCGTGATCGCGACCAAGCTCCGCCGCCAGGAGAGCTTCATGATGACGTGGCGCCCGGTCAACGGCGGCGAGGACCAGCGCGCGACCGTATGGATCCACCCGGCGATCCCGTTGCAGTTCGGATTCGACAGCGCCGACCCGCCCGCGGTCGACCCGCACCTGATCGCCGACATGATGAAGGCCCTCAACGCCACGGGAGAACTGGTCCTGGACCACCTCGTCGACCCTCGCTGACGACACGGCGGAGGTCGCCGCCCTCACCGCCCGGAAAACCGAGCGCGCACGATGCGGAAGACGGAACTAGGCTGTATGCGCGCCCGCGCACGGCCTGACCTCCGCCAGGTCTCGGCCGCGGCGTGAGCCCATACGACCTCCCCCCACGGTCCACGTGTTCCCCGCTCGGCGGGACGGAGCTGCAGCTCCGCGACGTGGCCTCGCCAGAAAGGCTTGCAGCTCATGAGCGAATCCTCCGGAAGCACCGATCGCGACGAGCGGTCCCCCGACTTCTTCGATCAGCTGATCGAGACCAACCCGCGTGAGCCGCAGGCGGCCTTCACCGTGGGATTCCGCGGCTACGACAAGGGCGAGGTCGATGCTGCGCTCAGCACCCTCCGCACCCAGATCGAGCAGCTGACGACCGACCTCGCCGCGACCAAGGCCGCCCAGGCCGAGGCCGTCGAGGCCATCCGCGACGAGGAGCGCGCGGCCCGTGAGGCGCTCGAGGGCGAGCTCAGCGCCGCGGCGGCGAAGGCCTCCGACGCCGAGCAGCAGATCGCGACCCTCACCTCGGAACTCGTCGACGCCCCGCAGCCGGATGGCAAGGAAGCGCCGTCCCGCCAGCAGTTCGAGGCGATCCTCCGCGTGGCCGAGGAGCAGGCGAACGTCCTGATCCAGAACGCCGCCGTCCAGGCCGATCGCCTGATGACCTCGGCTCGTGAAGAGGTCACGGCGCAGCGCGCCGAGGCCGAGGCCGACGCCGAGCGCATCACCGCGCAGGCGCAGCGCGACGCCGATCAGGTGCGCCTGAAGATGGACACCGAGTACACGGCGCACGAGGCGCGCATCGAGCGCGAGGCCGCGCACGCCGCCGAGAAGGTGAACCAGGCCGCGCAGGAGGCGACCGCGATCCGCACCGAGGCGGAGAAGGGCGCAGCCGCGCTCCGCTCCCTCGTCACCCGCGAGACGACCCAGCTGCGCGCGGATGCCGAGCGCGAGGTGCGCGACATGAACGCGCGCGTCCTCGAGTTCGAGGAGACGCTGAGCCGCCGCCAGGATGACGCGCAGCAGGAGTTCCTCGTGCTGCACAACCAGGCCGTGGCCCACGCGGAGCGCATCACGAACGATGCCAACGAGCAGGTGGCGGCATCGCTCGAGCACGCCCAGCGCATCTCGTCCAGGGCCGAGGACTACGAGCACCTGACGCGCTCGCAGGCGCAGGCGATCGAAGCCGACGCGAAGGTGCGGGCCCGCGAGATCCTCGATCGCTCCCGTGTGAAGTCGCAGAAGATCGTCGAGTCGGTCACCGGTCACACCACGGCCGTGCTGCGCGATGCGGAAGACCGCGCCCGTCAGCTGCGCTGGCAGCAGCAGCAGCTGACGAGCTTCATGGCCGAGGTGCGCGAGCTCATCCGCCCCGACGGCATCTTCTCCGACGAGGCCCTCCCCGCGGAGATCGCCGAGAGCGCTCCGGCAGAGAACGCGGACGATGAGGTGGCCGACGACGAGTTCCTCGGAGACGAGTTGCTCGAGGACGAGCTCGACGACGACCGCCCGCTCGAGAAGATCACGATCGACGTGGTCGACGCCGAGGAGAGCAGCAAGCGCTGACGCCGTCGAACGATCGGAAAGAGGTGCGCGCGGGTGACCGCGCGCACCTCTTCTTCGTCCTGTCGGCATCCACCGATCGGTGGATGCCGTGATCCGCCGGTCCACCGCTACCGCCCACGGCTGCGCACCCGGCAGTCTGGGATGCATGACAGAGAGCGTGATCGAGGTCCGCGACCTCCGCAAGGACTACGGCGACTTCACGGCGGTGGACGGCATCAGCTTCGACATCGAGCGCGGCGAGACATTCGCGCTCCTCGGCCCCAACGGCGCGGGGAAGTCGACGACGATCGAGATCCTCGAGGGCTACCGCCACCGCAGCTCCGGCGACGTGAGCGTGCTCGGCGTCGACCCGCAGCACGGCGGCCTGGACTGGAAGGCGCGGCTCGGCATCGTGCTGCAGTCCACCGGGGAGGCCGGCTCGTTCACGGTGCGGGAGCTCCTCAAGGAGTTCGCGGGCTACTACCCGCGGCCGCGCGACGTCGACGAGGTGATCGCCGCCGTCGGCCTGGAGGAGAAGCAGCGCACGCGGGCCGCACGACTGTCGGGCGGTCAGCAGCGTCGGCTCGACGTGGCCCTCGGCATCATCGGCCGGCCGGAGCTCCTGTTCCTCGACGAGCCGACCACCGGGTTCGATCCCGAAGCCCGCCGCCAGTTCTGGGAGCTCATCCGCTCGCTCAAGGCCGAGGGCACGAGCATCCTGCTCACGACGCATTACCTCGACGAGGCCGCGCAGCTCGGCGACCGCGCCGCGGTCATCGCCGGAGGGACCATCGCCGCGATGGGACGCATCGACGAGCTCGGCGGAGCGGAGTCGCGCATCCCGCTCGTGCGCTGGACCGACCCCACGGGGGCACGGCGCGAGGAGCGCACCGGCGAACCCGGGGCGCTCGTCGCCGCTCTGCAGCGCGACGGCGGCGAGCCCCGAGACCTCGAGGTCGTCCGCCCCACTCTCGAGGACATCTATCTCGACCTGATCCGCGCGTTCGACTCGCGCATCGAGGAGACGGCAGCATGACCACCACCACGACGAGCACGACGCCGACACGGTTCGGTCCGGGCCGCACGATCCGCCTGGGAGTCCGGCGCATCCCGTTCGAGCTGCGCCAGTACTTCCGGGCCGGAGATCAGGTCTTCTTCACGTTCCTCTTCCCGACGCTCATGTACGTCGTCTTCGCCACCATCTTCACGGGCGACATCGGCGAGGGACCGGATCAGGTCAGCATGGCGACCTACTACCTGCCGGGACTCATCGCCGGTGGCATCCTGCTGTCCGGAGTGCAGGCGCCCGCGCTCGAGATCGCGGCCGAGAAGAGCGACGGCACCCTGAAGCGCCTCGGCGGGACACCGATCTCGCCCGTCACCTACTTCATCGGCAAGATCGGCGAGGTGTTCGTCACGGCGATCCTGCAGATCGCCCTGCTGATCGTCGTCGCCGTCGTCGTCTACCGTGTCGAGCTGCCGACGGACGCGGCGATCTGGGGCCGCTTCGCCTGGATCTTCGCTCTCGGGCTGATCGCCTGCACCCTCCTCGGGATCGCGCTGTCGTCCGTCCCCCGTTCGGGCAAGTCCTCGGCAGCGGTGGTGATCCCGATCGTGCTGCTGATCCAGTTCGTCTCCGGTGTCTACATCGCATTCTCGATGCTCCCCGAATGGCTGCAGAACGCGGCAGGCGTCCTTCCCGTGAAGTGGATCGCCCAGGGGATGCGGTCCGTGTTCCTCCCCGATTCCTTCCGCGTGGCCGAGACGAGCGGCTCGTGGGACATCGGGCTCATCGCCCTGATGCTGGTGGTCTGGCTGGCCGTGGGGCTGGTGCTCAGCCGGCTCACGTTCCGCTGGATCCGTCGCGATCGCTGACATCGATGGAAGAGTGGTCGGCATGAGGACGACCTTCACGGAGCGCGTGGGATGGGACCTCGCATCGGCGGCCCTGTTCGTCGTGACGCTCATCCTCGCCTTCACCCTGCCGCCGCGCTTCCCGGGCTCGTCCTGGCTGCTCGTCGCCACCGCCTGCGGCGTCGCCGCCGTCTACGCGTTCGGCGCCCGACGCTATGTGAGCTTCCGCGAGGGCCCGGAGCCCTCTCCCCTGGTCTCGGGACTGCTGCAGGCCGCCCTCGTCGTCCTGCTGGCGCTCGGCACCTCGATCGAGCCGACCATGATGCTGCTGCAGACGCTCGTGCTGCCGCTGATCTGGATGACGTCGCGCTCCACCCGGCAGTCCATCATCGTCACCCTGCTGAACGCCGTGGTGCTCGCGATCGCCTACGCCGCGTCCGACGGCTTCCGCCCGGGGATGCTGCTCGCCGGAGTCGTCACCTCCGGCCTGTCCGCGGCCTTCAGCGTCGCGCTCGGTCTCTGGATCACGCGGATCGCCGAGTGGGGCACGGAGCGTCAGCGCCTGCTCGCCGATCTCACCGCGGCGCAGCACGGGCTGGAGGCCGCGAGTCGGGAGGCCGGTGCCGCCGCCGAGCGCGCCCGCCTCGCCCGGGAGGTGCACGACACGATCGCGCAGAGCCTCACCAGCATCGTGATGCTCGCCGAGCGCAGCCGCCGGGACGGCTCCCCGGAGGCGATCGCCCTCATCGAGGATGCCGCGCGCGAGGCGCTGCGCGAAGCGAGGGCCCTCGTCGTCGTCGAGTCCTCGGCGGCCGATCCCTCGGGGTCGCTCGCCGAGGCGCTGCGGCGGCTCGGCGAGAGGTTCAGCCGCGAGACCGGCCTTCCGGTCTCGGTCGACGCCTCGCCGCTCGTCGTCCCGAGAGACCTCCAGGTCGTCCTCCTGCGCTGCGCGCAGGAGGGCCTCGCGAACGTGCGCAAGCACGCGGCCGCCGGAGCGGCGTCGCTCGTGCTGACCGTGGACGACGATGCCGTCCTGGTCGTGACCGACGACGGTCGCGGCCTGCGCGGCGCCCGTCCTGACGGCGGAGACATCGGTGAAGGCGGCGGGTTCGGCCTCGCCGGCATGCGCGATCGGGTCGCCCTCGTGGGCGGCACGCTCGAGGCGCGCGACGGCGAGACCTCCGGGACGACGCTCACCGTGCGCATCCCGCTCGCCGTCGGGCAGGAGACGGCATGATCCGCGTCATCGTCGTGGACGACCATCCGATCGTCCGGTCCGGCATCGTCGGCCTGCTCTCGCTGGACGACGAGATCGATGTGGTCGGCGAGGCCGCCGACGGCGCCGAAGCCATCGAGCTGGCCTCGGCCCTGCGCCCCGACGTCGTGCTCATGGACCTGCGCATGCCGAACGTGTCCGGCGCAGACGCCACCGCGCGGATCACCTCGGGACTCCCGGGGGTGCGGGTGCTCGTGCTCACGACGCACGAGGGAGACGACGACATCCTCGGCGCGATCGAGGCGGGCGCGAGCGGCTATCTGCTCAAGGCCGCGCCCCAGGCCGAGATCGTCGCCGGCATCCGATCCGTCGCCGAGGGGCACACCGTCCTGGCGCCCAGCATCGCGGCGACGCTCGTCACCCGCATGCGTCGGGAGGAGTCGACGCGCCCGTCGCTCAGCCCTCGAGAGCTCGAGGTGCTGCGCCTCGTGTCACGCGGCCGGAGCAACCCGGAGATCGCCCGCGAGCTCTTCATCGGCGAGGCGACGGTGAAGACGCATCTGCTGCATGTCTTCGAGAAGCTCGAGGTCTCGGACCGGACCCGAGCGGTCACGCTGGCGCTGGAGCTCGGTCTGCTCTGAGACCGCGCCCCGGCGCCCGGCGCTGCGGCTACGCGCGGCCGAACTGCGCGACGGCCGGGCAGTCGAACGGGTCGGCGCCGGCGGAGAGCCCCACACGGTTGAGATAGTCGATCACGATCTTGTACGACCGCAGAAGGCTCGTCTCCGTGTACGGCACGTTGTTCGCCGCGCAGTAGTCGCGGACGATCTCGCGCGCCTTGGCCAGGTGCGGCCGCGGCATGCTCGGGAACAGGTGGTGCTCCACCTGGTAGTTCAGGCCGCCCATGAGCCAGGTCGTCCACCATCCGCCGCTGATGTTGCGGGAGGTGCGGACCTGCTTGGTGAAGAAGTCGAGGCGGGCCTTGGGATCGATGATCGGCATGCCCTTGTGGTTGGGGGCGAACGCGGCCCCCATGTAGACGCCGAAGACGGCGAACTGCACGCCCATGAAGGCGAACGCCATTCCGAGGGGGAGCATCATGAACACGGGCACGAGGATGAGGGCGAACCGCAGGGCGATGATGCTGAGCTCGGTCCAGCGGCCCTTCACGTTCTTCGTCGTCGTGAGGTACTTCAGACCGAGGAAGTGGAGGTTCAGCCCCTCGAGCGTGAGCAGGGGGAAGAAGAGCCAGCCCTGCTTGCGGGTGATCAGCTTGATCAGGCCCTTCGCCTTCGCGGCGTCCTCTTCGAGGAACGAGATCGTATCGACCTCGATGTCGGGGTCCTTGCCGACCTGGTTCGGGTTTCCGTGGTGCTTGGTGTGCTTCGAGTCCCACCACGAGTAGCTCATGCCGATGCTGGCGATCACGATGCGGGCCAGCTTGAAGTTCGCCGGCCCCGTGGTCAGGATCTGGCGGTGCGCCGCCTCGTGTCCGAGGAACGCGATCTGGGTGAGCACGATGCCGAGACCTGCGGCGATGAGCAGCTGGAACCAGCTGTCGCCGAGCAGGATGAAGCCCGTGATCAGTCCGCCGAGGGCGACGGCGATGCCGGCCGCGACGGCGACGTAGAACCACTGCGCGCGACGCAGGAGACCCGTCTCCTTCACGACCTGCGAGACCTGCTTGTAGGCCTGGGCCATCGGAGGGAACTCCGCGTTGCCGGCGTAGGTCTGACGGATCGGACCCAGCGTTGCCGCGGTCGTTTCGATCTGTGTGATGGAGATGATGCTCTCCCGTCGATCGGAGCCCTTGAGCTGTGAAAGCCCAAGGCGACTGCCCAACGCTTACCTCACGATAGCCCGACCCACATACGGCTCCGGGAATACATCCGGGGCCCTTGACGCGCCGCTTTCCGTGTGCTCGGCGTCAGGCGCGAGCGCGTCGCGGACGACGGCGGAACGCACGGGGAAGCACGAGTGCACGGCCCTGCGCGATCGGGGCCTTGGCGTGCTGGCGGCGCTCGAGAGCGGAGCGCGCGTCATCGAGGGAGTCGAAGGCGCCGAGCTCGGTGCCGTGGTTGTCGCGCACGAGGTGCGCGGTGCCGTCGAACTCGACGAAACCGGCGAATTCGCCGTTCCGGGTCGCGACGTGCACGTCGGCGTCGGCCTGCTTCCAGGTCAACGGATCGGATGGGGGGAAGGTGGTGGTGCTCATGGTGATGCTCATTGCTGTGTGGCGGGCACGCGTGGGCGCTCCGCAAGATGTGAGATTCAGAGCGGATGCCGCGCGCATCGATGTGCGTGGTCCGTGATGGCCCTGATCAGTGGCGACGTGGCGGCCGAGAGGGGCACAGCACACACGTTGCATGAACAGTGTAGCAGACCCTGCCGCACCCTCCTCCGCCTCCGTCTCACCGACTCAGTTCGAGGGCGGCTGGCCGCCTCCTCCCGGACCCCCCGCACCGCCGCCCGGTGCACCACCGGCGGCCGGCGTGGTGCTCGTGTCGACGCCGACCACGAGCGTCGCCGTGTACCCCTTCGTCGCATCGCCGCTGAGGGTGGCGAGCTGCGCGGCGCCCGCGTCGTCGCCGAACACGTTGTCGCCCGCGAGCGTGACCTGGGCCAGGTTCTGCGCGGACCCCGCATACGCGGACTGCGCATAGACGGCCGAGCAGGCTGCCTCGGGAAGCGCCATCTGCGAGGTCGCGATCGCGTTGGCGGCGTCGGTGATCGACGCGGCGTCGGGGAACACCTCGAAGTGGATGTGCGGCCATCGACCCGAGTAGCAGCCGGGGAAGATCGAGGTGAACGACACCCTGCCGTCGGCATCCGCCACCTGCACGCCGCGCAGATAGGTGACGTCCTCCAGGCCTGAGGAGTAGAGGGAGTACTCGCCCTGCGCCGTGCAGTGCCACGCGTAGACGGCGACGCCGGCGAAGGGGACGCCGCCGTTCGCCAGATCGACGATCTGGAAGGCGATGGTGAGCGGCACGCCGTCGGCCGTCGCCGCCCCGTCGATCGACGAGCGGATGTCGCGGCGGATGATGCCGGAGTCCTCGAGGACGTCCGGCCCGTTGGAGCCGTCGCCGGGATAGGGCCCCGCGGTCTCGTCGGGGATCTCCCCCGTCACGACCGCGTCCCCGGCGGTGGGCGTCGGCGTCACGGTCGGCGTGGGCGTCGCGGTCGCCCCGCCGGAGGCGGCCGGCGCGCAGGCGGCCAGCACGACGGCGCCGACACCGAGCCCGGCGAGGCCGAGGATGCCGCGGCGGCTCATCAGCGTGCCGATGTCGAAGACCACGCCCTGGTCGACGACCTCCTCGTCGGCCCGATCGAGCAGCCGCCCCTCGTAGGCGGGACCGTCGGGTGTCTGGATGGGTTCGGGGATACGGCTCATGGTCGGGCTCCTCTCGAGTGAACCGATGGTGGGTCGTCACCATGGTCCTCAACCACTCGATCAGGATGCTCTGCCCGGGCTATGGGCTTCCTATGTCTCGGAGCGCGGCGCGGTGACGGAGTCGCGCGGCACCGGAGGACGGAGGACCAGCACCACGACGACGATCACCAGGATCAGTGCGGAGAGCGTCACCGGGATCGGAAGCACGGGGTCGAGCAGCACGAGGAGAGCGCCGACCGGGACGACCGTGTTCACGACACGGTCGGCGTTCTCCCGGATCGCGATCCACCAGATGCCGATCAGGAACACGGCGATCGGGATCGTGACGGTGAACGAGGCGGCGATGTTGGAGATGTGGCTCTCGTGCGTCAGCACGTCGAGCTCCACCTCGATGCCGGCGGAGAACGCGGCCGCGGCCGCGAAGACGAAGTAGTGCGTGTACCCGTACCGCAGGGAGTTGCGGAAGCTGCTGATCGCGCGGTGATGCGGCGGCCAGAAGTAGATCCACCAGAGGGATGCCGTCACCACGAGCGTCAGCACCGAGATCGCGATCAGCGGACCGAGGGTCTCGACCTCGTCGAGCGCGTCGATGATCGCGTTCGCCGAGGCCAGCAGGCTCTCGCCGAGCACGATCAGCGTGAACAGACCGTAGCGCTCGGTGATGTGATGCGGATGCCACGGCGTCTGCTGCCGGTACTCGGCGAAGACCGGCACGCCGATCTCGATCAGCAGGAACACCACGAAGGCAACGATCTGCAAGGGACCGACCGGCACCAGCAGGAAAAGCACCCACAGCACCTGGACGGCGGCGATGCCGACGGCGTAGCGTATCGTCGCCGCACGCAGCGGTCCCGCCGAACGGGAGGCGCGCAGCCACTGCGCGACCATCGCGATGCGCATCACGACGTAGCCGAGCACCACGACCGTGAAGTCCCCCTCGTTGAACGCCCGCGGGATCCCCGCCGCGAAGACGAGGACGCCGCCCATCTGCACGAACGTCGTGACGCGGTACAGCCAGTCGTCGGTGTCGAACGAGGTCGCGAACCAGGTGAAGTTCATCCACGCCCACCAGATCGCGAAGAACAGCATGGCGTAGGAGGTGATGCCGTGCAGGAAGTCGCCGTGGCTGAGGGCGTGATGCAGCTGCGCCGAGGCGATGCTGACGGCGACGACGAAGACGAGGTCGAAGAACAGCTCCAGCGTGCTCGCGGTGCGGTGCGGCTGGGCGGGATCGCGCGGCAGCATGGTGCGAAGCTGGAAGCGCGAGGCGGCGGAGTTCACGGTCACCGCGCCAGGATAGCCCCCTCCGGAATATTGATACGTCCATTCGGCGGAGATATCTTCCGCTCACGCCATCCATCCGCTACAGTGTTCAAAGTCTGCTGTGCCTGCTGCTAGCGACCGCCGTGTGGGACGGCGAAATGCACTCCGTGAGTGGGATCACCGAGTTCCAGCAGGACCCGAGGGGTCGGGACGCAGACGATTGCCGTGAACGTGGGGTTCATGGTCTGGGGAAATCTGGGGAATCACATGTCGCACTGGGGATTTTTGCGTACATTCACGGCTCAAGGGGCCTCGGCATGACTTCCGTCGAGGATGCTCTGAGCATCTCTCGTCCGGGCTCGGTCTTCCTGCCGATCGCCGCTCCGAGAGCGACCAAGTCGGTGACGCGCACGGTGGTCACACCTCGCGCCTCCGCGACTCTGGAAAGACGTCGCCAGTGGGAGCGCCGCTATCGGATGCGACTGCGGATCACGGATGCGGCCGTCATCCTGTTCGCCGTCGTCCTGACCGCGACGGTCCAGCTGAGCGCCGGCATCACCGGGTTCGAGGTCCTTCGAGACGGCGTCCCCCTCGCCGCTCTCTGGTACTTCATGCTCAGTGCTCTGCACACGCGGGACGCCGCGTTGTTCCGTGCGAGTGCCACCGAGTACCGCGGCGTGGTCCACGCCAGCGGGCTCGCCTTCGGGATCATCGCCATCGTGGCGGTGCTGCTCGCATGGGAGTCGATGCAACTGACGCTGCTGCTGGGGCTGCCCGTCGGTGTGCTGACTCTTCTGGTGACCCGGTGGTTGTGGCGCCACTGGCTCCAGGCCCAACGCACGCAGGGGAGGTTCGCCTCGCGGACCCTCGTCGTGGGCAACAGGGATGACGTCGAGTACGTGGTGCGCACCCTGCACCCGATCGGCGCGTCCGGCTACCAGGTGGTCGGCGCGACGCTCCTCGACGGCAATGCCCGCGAGGTGGAGATCGACGGCGCGGTGTTCCCCGTTCTGGGGAACGTGAACACCGTGTCGTCGGTCGCCGCCGAGCTGGGAGCCGACACGATCATCGTGGCCAGCCGTCCCGAGGGCGAGCCCGAGTTCGTGAAGCAGCTGAGCTGGCAGCTCGAGGGGACCGCTGCCGAGCTCGTGCTGTCGAGCCGTCTCACCGACGTCGCAGGCCCCCGGATCTCGTTCGCGCCCGTCGAGGGGCTGCCGCTCATCCAGGTCAAGATCCCGACGTACGAAGGCGGGGTGCACGTGCTCAAGCGCGCGCTCGACATCGCCGTCGCCACGGTCGCGCTGATCCCGATCGGACTGCTGACTCCGGTCCTCGCCGCGCTCATCAAGCTCGACTCTCCCGGACCCGTGTTCTTCTTCCAGGAGCGCGTGGGCCGCGACGGCCGCACGTTCAAGATCGTCAAGTTCCGCTCGATGAAGACCGACGCCGAGCAGCAGCTCGCCGCCCTCAAAGAGGCGAACGAGGGCGCGGGACTCCTGTTCAAGATGAAGGACGACCCTCGGGTGACCCGCGTCGGCAGGATCCTGCGCAAGCTCTCTCTCGACGAACTGCCGCAGTTCTGGAACGTCCTCGTCGGCGACATGAGCGTGGTGGGTCCGCGTCCGCCGCTTCCGAGCGAGGTCACCGCCTACGACGGCACCATCTTCCGCCGCCTGTACATCAAGCCCGGCATCACGGGTCTGTGGCAGGTGTCCGGCCGCAGCGATCTCTCGTGGGACGAGAGCGTCCGCCTCGACCTCCGCTACGTGGAGAACTGGTCCGTGATGAACGACCTGCAGATCATGTGGCGCACCGCCAAGGCGATGGTGCAGCCGAGCGGTGCATACTGAACGGATGAGTCCAGGGAACACGGCACCCGTCGCTGAGTCCGTCGACATCGCCGGCGTCCGCGTCGACTCGTTCACCGAGGCCTCGCTGGTCGACCACGTGCTCGAGATGGCGAAGAGCGACGGCGTCGACGTGGCGGTCGGCGTCAACGCGCACGTGTGCAACCTGGCTCGCAAGGACCCGCGGTTCCGTCGCCTCGTGGACGACGGCTCCACGTACGCCGACGGCCAGTCCGTCGTGTGGGCCGCGAAGCTGCTCGGCGGGCATCTCCCCGGGCGGCTCGCGACCACCGACATCGCCGAGCCTGTGCTGCGCGCGGCAGCGGATGCCGACATCCCGGTCTACTTCTTCGGTGCTGCAGAGGGCGTTGCCGAGCGTGCCGCGGCGATCCTCCGGGCGAAGATCCCCGGGCTGCGGCTGCGTACGCACCACGGCTACGTGGCTGCCGACCGGATCGACGAGGTCCTCGACGACATGCGGTCGCACGGCACCGGCATCCTCTTCGTCGGTATGGGGGATCCGGCGCAGCAGCTCTGGATCGACGCTCACCGCGATCGCCTGCCTCCCGCTGTCCTCACCTGCGGCGGCCTCTTCGACTGGCTCAGCGGATCGAACAAGCGCGCGCCCGCGTGGATGATCCGCGGGGGTCTGGAATGGCTGTGGCGCCTCATCATCGAGCCCCGACGACTCGCGAAGCGGTACCTTCTGGGCAATCCGTCGTTCATGGCCGCCGTCGCGACGCAGAGACTCCGCGGGTCCAGGGCATGAGCGGTGCCGCGAGCTCGCCGCGCGGCGAGCTCGCCCGCGGCGGTGCGCTGAGCTTCGCGGGGTCGGCGGTGAGCGCCGTCATGGGGCTCGTGCTGATCGTGATCCTCGGCCGGCTGCTCGGCGACGCGGGCTCCGGAGTCGTGCTGCAGGCGGTGGGCATCTTCACGATCGCCCTCGGGGTCGCGCGTTTCGGGATGGACTCGGCGGCGATCTGGATCCTTCCGCGTCAGTTGGAGGACCAGCGGCAGCTGCTGCGGCCGACCGGGGCGTTCCTGCTGATCACATCCGCCGTCGTCGGACTGGTCTGCTCCGCCGTGCTCTTCGTCGGCGTCCTGATCGTCGAGGCGCAGGCCCCGGGAGACGAGGTCGCCGCGGCGCTCCGGACGATCGTCTGGTTCCTGCCGGTCGCCTCCGTCATGCTCACCGCGCTCTCGGCGACGCGGGCGCTCGGCAAGGTGAACGCCTACGTCCTGGTCGGCAACGTGGCACTCCCGACCCTGCGCCCGATCGCCATCGCCGTCGCGGTCGGGCTGGGAGCCGGAGCGGTCGCCGCCTCCTTCGCCTGGGCGCTGCCGCTGCTCCCCGCCGCGATCGCCGCGATCGCGGTGATGCTCGTGCAGCTCCGACGGCTGGGGCGGACGAGCGAGCCCGGATTCCTGCGATCCGACGTGCCCAAGCGCACCCTGCAGTACGCACTCCCCCGCGTCGTCTCCTCGGCGCTCGAGCAGCTGCTGATCTGGCTGGCGGTGATCATCGTCGGCGCGATCGCCGGCCCCGCCGCCGCAGGCGTGTACGGCTCCGCGAGTCGCTTCGTCGCCGCCGGGATGATCGTCGACACCGCGCTCCGCGTGGTCGTCTCGCCGATGTTCAGCCGGATGCTGCACCGCAAGGACACCGGCGAGCTCGAATCCGTCTATCGGACGGCCACCGTGTGGCTGGTGCTGTTCAGCACGCCCGTGTACATCCTCCTCGCCGTCTTCGCCCCGGTCGCGCTGTCCCTGCTCGGAGAGTCGTTCGCCGACGGCCAGAGCGTCCTGATCGTGATGTCCGTCGGCTCGATCGTGACCTTCCTCGCCGGCAACATCCATTCCGTGCTGCTGATGAGCGGCCGCAGCGGATTGGCCGCGCTGAACAAGGCCGTCGCCGTCGCCGTCAACGTGGCGCTCATCTATCTCTTCGTGCCCCTCTGGGGCATCACGGGCGCCGCCGTCGCGTGGGCGGTCGCCTGCGCGCTCGACGCAGCACTCGCCTCCCTGCAGGTGCGCTTCGTCCTCGGGCTGCGGGTGTCGCCGCTCGCCGGTCTCTACCCGCTCGTCGTCGCCATCGTCACGATCGGCGTCCCCGCCGCGGGCTTCCGACTGCTCTTCGGCGCGACGTGGCTCGGCCTGATCGCCACAGCCATGGTCGGCGCCGCGCTGTTCCTCACGTGGTGCCGTCTCGATCGCCGGCGTCTCCACCTGGATCAGCTGCGCCTCCCGGGCGCACGATAGATCTGAAGACAGGTCTGGTGCGGAATACACCGGCATGCTAGAGTGCCGCCTGGGGAATCTTCTCGTCTCTACGTATGAGAAGCCGCTCGGTGGGACGAGCAAATCAGAATCTGGGGAAAACAGGGGATGTCTAACGACGTTTTGGGGACGCCTGCTGCGAGAAAACGCAGCACGGCACTATGGATAGCGATCGCGGCAGTGGTACTCGCCGTCGTCGGGACGATCAGCGCGTTCGCGCTCACCGCCAACCGCGACGACCAGGCTGCGACAGGCTCAGGACCTTCGCCGACGCCGAGCGTGACGGCGACGCCCGCTCCGGCAGCGCCGCCGACCGTCGCCGGTGAGATCGACGCCGACGAGGCGCAGCTCACCATCCAGACCGCGCTGGCCGCGCCGATCGGCACCGCCGGTACGTCGGCTGATCTGGCCGCCGTACTGAAGGACGTCGCGGTCGACGCCTATGCGGCCGAGGTCGAGGCGCAGTGGCAGGAACTCATCTCGCAGGGCTGGAGCATCGACGGCTCGCCCACGCTGGTGTCGACCGAGGTCACGAGCCTCTCCGCCGACGCCGAACCTCCGACGGCGGAGATCACCGCCTGCGTCGACTCGTCCGCGGTGACGATGCTCGACGCGAACGGCGATCCGATCGGCGACGACTCGGCGAAGACGCCCCGAGCGCTCCACCTCTTCACACTCATCCAGGGAACCGATGACATCTGGCGGATCTCCGCCCACGGCTTCCCCAACGACCCGACATGCTGAACACGGCTGCTGACGAAAGGCGCCCTGCAATGACTCGCTCCACCTCACGTCGCTCCGGCCGCATCGCGGTCGCCGCGGCGACCGCTGCCCTCACGATCGCCGCGCTGTTCACTCCGGTGTCGGCTGCGACGGCGGCAGAGCCCACGCTCCCGACGGCCGACGGCCTGACCGAGATCACCGCCGCCGCGTCGTGCTGGGAGATCAAGCAGCGCAACCCGCAGTCGCAGAACGGCGTCTACTGGCTCAAGACGCAGGCCATGGTCGCCGCCGACCAGTTCTACTGCGACCAGACGTCGAACGGCGGCGGATGGCTGCTCGTCGGACGAGGCCGCGAGGCATGGTCGACGTCGACCAACGGCTCGGGCTCGCCCGAGCAGGTGCGCACCGACATCACCGGCGAAGCGGCGTTCAAGCCGCGCCAGCTGTCCGGTGAGCTGATCGATCAGCTGGCCAACAACCAGCCGATCAAGAACCTCGCCGACGGCGTCCGTCTGGTCCGTGCGACGAACACGGCCGGCACGACCTGGCAGGACTTCACGTTCACGTTTTCCAGCCCGCGTGACAAGTGGACCTGGATGTTCAACAACGAGCAGCGCGTCAATCAGTACAAGGTGGGCGGTGTGACCCGCAGCGGCGGCAACACCTCGAACTTCGGCAACGACAACAACTACGTCCGCGTCCGCACCATCACCGGTGCGACCGAGGGCTGGGCGATGGGCTTCGGCTTCGGCAGCAACATCCGCGGCAACCCCGCGAGCTCGAGCTACCTCTGGTCGAAGGACACCAACACCGGCTACGCCCGACCGTTCACCCAGGTGTTCATCCGTCCGCAGCTGTCCACCGCGTCGTTCGAGAGCATCCCCGCGACCGGCACCGCCGCGATCGCGAACCAGGCCGTCGTCGACAGCTTCGCCCAGACGCAGAACTGGGGAGTCGCCGGCCTCGGCGCCGGCGCCGCCTCGACCGAGGGCAGCAACGAGGTCTCGGCGTTCACCGAGGTCGGGAGCACGGTCTTCGTCGGAGGAAACTTCACCACCGTGCAGAAGACCGCAGGCGGTGGCAGCGCGCAGTCGCAGGCCTACCTCGCGGCCTTCCAGCGCGATACGGCCGAGTTCATCCCGACCTTCCGGCCGACCTTCAACAACCAGGTCAAGGCGCTCGCGCCGCTCCCCGGCAACCGGGTCGCGGTCGGCGGGTTCTTCACCCAGGTGAACGGCCAGAACGCTGCGGGCCTCGTGGTCCTCAACGCGACCACGGGTGCGATCGACACGGCATTCACCGGCCGCCTCATCAACGCGCTCAGCGGCGGCATCCCCGTCGTGCGCACGCTCGACGTGCAGGGCGGATGGCTCTACGCGGCCGGCGTCTTCACCCACTCCACCGGGGGCACCTCCACCACGCAGAGCTACACGCGTGGAGCCGTGCGCTTCAACGTCTCCAACGGCACGCCCGACGGCACGTGGAACCCCGAGTTCAACGGCACCGTCATGAGCGTGGACGCATCCGCACAGGGTGACCGCGCCTACTTCGCCGGCTTCTTCACGATGTCGAAGTCCCGCCCGGCCGACAAGGCGGCGGCGATGTCGACGGCGAACACCGACCTGTTCCCGTGGGCCGTCGTCTTCTCGAACCGCAACAGCGGCAGGACCGGCTACCAGCAGGCGGTCCTCGAAGTCGGCAACCGCGTCTGGCTGGGGGGATCCGAGCACTCGCTGTTCAGCTACTCCCGTGACGGTCTCACGCTGCAGAGCTCGTCCGTCGGCAACGCCGGCGGCGACTTCCAGGCGATCGCGACGGACGGCAACGCCGTGTACGGCGGTTGCCACTGCTTCGAGACGCAGTACGACGGCTCGACGACATGGAACCCGGTCGGCACGGCCTGGACCGCTGCGGATGCCGTCTACGGCTCCGGCGCATGGAGCGCCTCGACGGGTGCGCGCATCCCGAGCTTCAACGGCGACTTCGACACCAACCGCGGCGCCGGCTCCTGGGCCCTGTTCGTCGACTCGACCGGCACTCTGTGGCAGGGCGGTGACTGGACCTACTCCACGCAGCCCGGCTACGTGCGGCAGTGGTCGGGCGGCTTCGTCCGCCACGGTCAGCGCGACATCGTCGCGCCGACGACGCCGACGAACCTCGTCGTGAACACGAAGCCCGACGGCGTGGCCCTCACGTGGGGCGCCTCGACGGACAACCGCGGCGTCACGGCCTACCAGGTGCTCCGCAAGGATCGGGTCGTCGCCACGGTGACCGGCACCACGGCGACGCTCCCCGCCGCACCTGCCGACACGCTCTACTTCGTCCGCGCCATCGACGCACGGGGCAACGCCTCAGCATCGACGGCCGGGGTGACGGCGGTGGCGCCTCCGGCGCAGCCGACCACGGCCACGCTCGTCGCGGCGGGATCCAACTGGTCCTACCTCTACAACGCGACCGGTCCGACCGGCGCCTGGACGACCCCGGGCTACGACAGCACGTCGTGGCAGACCGGCGCCGCTCCGCTCGGCTGGGGACAGACGACCCTCGGCACGACGCTGACGACCAGCGTCACGCCGAAGCCGCTCGCCTCCTTCTACCGGCAGACGTTCCAGGTGGCGAACGCCGCGGTGGTCGAGTCGGTGAAGATCACGACTCGCGCGGATGACGGCATCGTCCTCTACGTCAACGGCACCGAGGTCCTGCGCAAGAACGTCGACGCCGGGACGGCGGGTGTCGGCACCTATGCCAACGTCGCCGTCGGCGCTGCCGCCGCGCTCGCGAACCCCGTGACGATCACCGTGCCGGGCAACCTGTTCACCACCGGCACCAACGTGATCTCGGCCTCGGTCCACTCGAACTACCGGACCACGCCGAGCCACAGCTTCGAACTCGAGGCCGTGGCGACGATCGGCACCCAGCCGGCCCCGCCGGCAGAGCCCGAGCCCGAGCCCGAGCCGGAGCCCGAGCCCGAGCCGGAGCCCGAGCCGGAGCCCGCCGTCACCACGGTCGTGGCGGCAGGTTCGGCCTGGTCGTACCTGTTCTCGAACGACGCGACGCCCGCGAACTGGGCGGCGACGGACTTCGACGCCTCGACCTGGACCTCCGGCACCGGCGCGTTCGGCTGGGGGCACACCGAGCTCGCGACTCCGCTCGACACCACGCTGAGCCCGCGTCCGATCACGAGCTACTACCGGCACCCGATCACGCTCTCGTCGGTCGACTTCACGAAGCTGACCGTGACGACGCGAGCCGATGACGGTGTCGTGGTCTACGTCAACGGCGTCGAGGTCGCACGGAAGAACCTGAACGCGGGTGCCGTCACGCAGGGCACCTATGCGAACGCCGCGGTGTCTGCTGCCGCCGCCGTCAGCACGCCGTTCGTGTTCGATGTCCCGGCCTCGGCCTTCGTGGCGGGTGCCAACGTGATCGCGGTCGAGGTGCACTCGAACTACCGCTCGACTCCGAGCCATAGTTTCGAGCTGTCCGCCGTGACATCATGACGGGAGTGATCTCACAGAGTCGGCCCGGTTTCCGCGAGTACCTCGCAGACCTCAACCGCGCCCAGAAGAGCGGCGCGGGGGTGCCCGCGTACACCCGCTGGGTGAACCGTCGGCTGGCCCGTGGGATCGCTGCCGGATCCTCGGCGCTGGGGCTCACCCCCAACGCGGTCACCACGATCAGCGCGATCCTGTCGGCGGCCGGGCTGGCTCTGATGATCGTCGTAGGTCCGACGTGGTGGTCGGCGCTGCTGACGGCCGCGCTCCTGGCCCTGGGCTATGTCTTCGACTCCGCCGACGGCCAGGTCGCCCGCCTCACCGGGACATCGAGCCCGGCCGGCGAGTGGCTCGACCACGTGGTCGATGCGATCCGCACGCCGGCGATCCACCTGACCGTGGCGGTCGCGGTCGTGCTCCACCGCCCGGAGCTCGTCTGGGTCGCGATCATCGCGCTGCTGTTCACCGTGATGAGCGTCGGGCAGTTCATGAGTCAGATCCTGGCCGAGCAGCTGGTGCGCAACTCCGGCGGCGAGGCCGAGGAGGGCAGCGGGCTGCGCAAGTCGCTCTTCCTCCTGCCGACCGACACCGGGGTGCTCTGCTGGAGCTTCGCGCTCTGGGCGTTCCCGCCCGCTTTCGCCGTGGTCTACGCACTCCTGTTCGCGATCAACCTCGTGCACACGGCGGCGTCGATGCGGCGCAAGTACCGCAAGCTCGTCGCACGCTGATCCCCCGCGCCGGTCGCGTCCATCGGACGGCCGGCGCGTCGGCGTGTGTCAGGAGTCCGCTGCCACCGGGTTGCGCGCCTCGTGGCGCAGGGTCGCCGCCCGCTCGCTGCGTGCGGGGAACGGCCAGGCGATGCCCGACTCCTTGCGCTGCGCGCGCGGCAGGCCGCGCTCCGCGATCGCCCCGAGGATCCGCGTGTCGATCCCGTCGGCCTCTTCCCTGATCCAGCGGATCTCGGAAGTGGTCGTGTCACGCTCGCGCGTGACGACCACGACCGACTGCGCGACCCGCAGACCGGCGAGGATGCTCGCGGGATGAGCGGCCGACGAGAGCACGAGGAACGTGATCTCGTCGCTGCCGGCGTTCTCGATCGCCGCGTAGGTCTGATCGGTGAGCAGCAGGTCTCCCTGGTACTCGTCACCCTCGTCGGTCGCCGAGAACACGCGCAGAGAGGGGATGGTCGCGGAGGTCGCCGTGCCGGCTTCCTCCTCCTCGAGCGCGAGTGCCGCGCGCAGGTGCTCGTGGAACTCGTCCGTGCCCTCCGGGACGATGAACTGCACGTCGTGTCCTGCCTGCGCGGTCACGACCGCGAGGTTGACCGCGGTCGGCGACGTCTCCGTGCGGTGCGTCGCGTCGATGACCAGGACCGTCGTGCCCAGATAGATGTCGACGAGGAGACGCTCGCGGGTGACGCGCAGCGAATCGGCCGCGGCACCGCGCGCCGGCACGTCTTCACGCCGCGCATCGACCGTCGCGAACACCGGGGCCCGGAGCGCCCGTGACATCTCCTTGGCGTTGCGCAGCCGGCGATCGAAGGGATTCCAGACGAACGCGGCGATGAGCCCGAGGACGAGTCCTGCGGCGATGCCCGTGAGCAGGGTCACGGTGCGTCCCGGCGCGAAACCGAGTTCGTTGTCCTCGGCGGCCGAGAGGACGATGCCGCCAGTCGTGTCGACGCTCTGCAGACCGTTGCGCTGCGAGAGCAGTCCGTCGAGCTCGGTGAGGATCTGCTGGCGCTGCGTCGTCGCCTGCGCGTAGGCGGCGCTGGTCACATCGGCGCTGACGAGCGCCTGGTTGGCCTCGCCGAGAGTCGTGTTGAGCGCATCGATGCGCTCGGTGAGATTGGTCACCATCACCGTGATGCGCTCCTGCGCCTGATCGCTGCGGAAGGACAGGTACGCGGAGGCGACGGCATCCGCCCCCTTGATGGCCTCCGCAGAGCTGTCCGCATCGAAGTCGACCGTGACGACAGCCGCACCCGACGAGGTCGTCACCGTGGAAGCGGCGCGGATCTCACTCGGGCTGAGATCGCCGTCGAGAAGATCGGACGCGCGCGAGGCGACCACGTGCGAACGGGCGATGGCCGTCTCGGTCGCATCGTCGAGCAGACCGGACGCCGCCTTCTGCGCACTGAACGGCTCGGTCGTGATCACGTTGAGGTTGATCGTCGTGGTGGCCGTGACGGTCTGCTGCGCGACCACGAGATATCCCGCTGCCGCGATGCCCCCGAGCACCGTCGCGGCGAGGATCACCCGCCACTGCCGCTTGAGCACGAAAACGTACTGCTCGAATCCGAGCGTCGTCGTGCTTCCCTGATCCTCGTCCATCAACGATCTTCCCCTCGACTGCGAGCGCGCCTGTGTCGACCCCCGGGCTCCCAGCCCTCTTCAGTGTCCGTGGGCCTATCCTAGGGGCGGAGCCTGAGTGAAAACGGAGGACGCGTGCGTACGGATCTCGCCGTCGTCGGTGCGACGCCCCCGTCGACGGTCGCCCGCGCCGCCCTGCCTCGGTGGCCCTTCACGGCGATGCTCGCACTGTTCCCCCTCTGGTGGGGTCTCGGGGTCGCCGAGATGGCCTGGATCCCGCTGGCCGGATGCATGGTCGTGCTCATGGTCAGACGCGGCGGCATCCGGGTCCCCCGCGGCTTCGCGATCTGGCTGCTGTTCATGGTCCTCATGTGCGCGTCGGTCATCGGCATCGACACGTCGGGCCGCCTCATCGGGTTCGTCTACCGTGCCCTGCTGTATGCGACCATCACCGTCGTCTTCGTCTACGTGTACAACGCGAAGGAGACGCTCACCCTGCGCTACGTGCTCGGGCTGATGACGCTCTTCTGGCTGTGGGCGGTCCTCGGCGGCTTCGCGGGTGTCATGGCACCCGAGTTCGCCTTTCGCACGCCGCTGTCGTACATCCTGCCGCAGGGTCTCCAGGCCAACGAGCTCATCAGCGAGATGGTGGTGCGGCGGCTGACGCAGTTCAACCCCGAGAGCTGGCTCGCGCTCGATCCGCGACCCTCTGCACCGTTCCTCTATACGAACGGCTGGGGCAACGTCTACTCGGTGACTCTCCCGATGGTGGTCGCTTACATGACCCTCATCCGCCGCGGCAAGGTCTTCTGGCTGCTGCTGCTCGCCATCCCGCTCTCGCTCATCCCGGCCTTCCTCACCCTCAACCGCGGCATGTTCATCGGACTCGCGGTGGCCGCCGCCTACCTGTTCTTCCGCTTCGCGATGGCCGGCCGACTCCGGCAGGTGCTGCTGCTCACCGTCATCGGCGTGGTGGCGGCCGTCGCCGCGATCGCCCTCGACGTGGGCAGCAAGCTCACCGATCGCGTCGAGACGAGCTCCTCGACGGAGGATCGCGCGAACCTCTACGAGGAGACGTTCGTCCGCACCCTGCAGTCGCCGCTCTTCGGCTACGGGGCACCGCGCCCCTCGTTCACCGACGGGGCGCCGTCGGCCGGGACGCAGGGCCATCTGTGGATGGTGATGTTCTCGCACGGCTTCCCCGCACTGATCTGCTTCGTCGGCGCCCTGGTGTGGATGTACTTCGCCACGATCCGCGGCCGCAGCACCGCGATGCTGGTGCTGCACACCGTGCAGCTCGTGATCCTCGTCGAGGTTTTCTTCTACGGCGTGCTGCCCAACGGCCTGATCCTCACCTTCCCCGCCGCGGCGCTGGCCATGCGGGAGCTGAGAACGACGTTGTCGCCGCCCTCGTCGAACCGGTAGGATGTAGCCCGTCACGCCTGAAGGGGAGCGCGTGGCATCGACCAAGACTTTGGGGAGTCAATGGTGCAACCGATCGTTAGCGTCGTCATGGCGACGCGAGACCGTCCGCAGCTGCTTCGTCGCGCCGTGGCATCCGTCTTCGCGCAGGAACACGTCCACCCGATCGAGGTGGTCCTCGTCTATGACGGCACGCCGATAGACGAGCTCGACGACCTCGAGCGCGGCCCGCACGTCCTGCGCGCCGTCAACAACGCGAGGACTCCGGGCCTCGCGGGTGCCCGCAACACGGGCATCCTGGAGGCGAGTGCGCCTCTCATCGCGTTCTGCGATGACGACGACGAGTGGAAGCCGGGCAAGCTGAGCGCGCAGCTGCCGCTGTTCGACGACCCCGAGGTCGTGCTCGCCGCGACCGGTATCGAGATCCACTCCGCGGGCGGAAAGCACGAGCGCCACTCCCCCGCGTCGGTGGATCTGGACGACCTGCTGCGATCGCGCATCACCGAGCTGCATCCGTCGTCCTTCGTGATCCGCGCCGAGGTGCTCAAGGGCGCACTGGGGCTGGTCGACGAGGAGCTTCCCGCGTCATACGGCGAGGACTACGATCTGCTGCTCCGCGCCGCCAAGGTCGGCCGCGTGCGGGCGGTGCCCGAGGCGCTCACGATCATCCACTGGGACCGCACCTCGTACTTCAGCGAGAAGTGGCAGGGGATCGCCGACGGTCTGAGCTACCTGCTGGCCAAGCACCCCGAGTTCACACGGAGCGGAGAGGGCCAGGCGCGCATCGAGGGCCAGATCGCCTTCGCGCACGGTGCCCTGGGCGACCGGCCGCAGGCGCGCTCCTGGGCCCGACGGGCCATCGGCCACGACGCCCGCCAGCCGCGCGCGTACCTGGCGATGCTGGTCGGCATGGGAGTCGTGTCGGGAGAGCGGGTCGTCTCCGCGCTCAACAAGCGCGGACGGGGCATGTAGATGCCTCGCCTCTCGGTGATCGTCCCGGCCTACAACGCCGCCGGCACGATCGCCTCCGCTCTCCGATCGACCCTGAGGGCGCTGCCTCGCGACGCCGAGATCGTCGTGCTCGACGACGGGAGCACCGACGACACCGCCGGCGCCGCGCGGGGCACGGGAGACCGCAGGGTTCGCGTGCTGTCACGCCCGAACCGCGGCGTCTCCGCGACGCTCACCGATCTGCTCGATGCGACGGACAGCGAGCTCGTCGCCCGCATGGATGCCGATGACCTGGTCCTGCCCGGTCGATTCCGCCGGCAGCTCACGGCGCTCGACGGCGGTGCCGATGCGGTGTTCACCACGGTCGTCACGTGGGGCTCCGGGCTGCCCGGCGTGCCGCGCCCCACGGGGATCGACGCCGAGGACTTCGGCCTGCATCTGCTGCTGACGAACCCGGTCGCCCACTCCACGCTCGTCGCCCGGCGCTCAGCCATCGTCGATGCCGGGGGCTACCGCTCACTGCCCACCGAGGACTACGATCTCTGGCTGCGCATGGTCGAGCACGGCGCGCGGATCCGACGGCTCGCGCTTCCGGGGCTGGCCTATCGCGTGCACCCGGGCCAGGTGACGGCATCCGAGACATGGCGACGCTCCTCGTGGGAGAACACGGAGATCGCCGAGTCGTACTCGACTCTCGCCGAGCGTCTGATCGGAGCGCCCGCGACGCGCATCACCTCGCTCTCGATCGACGACTCCCTGAGCGCGAAGGAGAAGCTCGCCGAGGTGGACCGCTTCTCGGCGCTGTTCCGGCGCGCCCTCGACGGGCATCGACCGTCGGCGCAGCGCGCGCTGCGCCGCAAGCTCGCGGAACGACGGGCCTGGCTCGCCGCACGGGTCGACGACGCGGCGGTGGCGGCGCGATGACCGCGCAGAGCCCGCGCCAGCGGTACCGGACCGCGTGGGCGGCCGATCGGCGGGCGAACGCCTCCTACCCGAAGAGCAGATTCGTTCTGCGGTGGTTCCGCAGCGCGCAGCGGTGGCGCGCAGGCCGTGGCCCGCTCGCCCGCCTCGTCTTCGTCGTGGTCGGCGGCTCCTACAAGCTCGTCACCGAGGGCTTCATGGGGATCGAGCTGCCGGTCAGCACGGAGGTCGGCCCCGGGTTGCGCCTCCGCCACGGCGTCGGGGTCGTCGTGAATCCGGCCAGCAGGATCGGCGCGAACGTCATGATCCGCCAGGGTGTGACCCTCGGCAACCGGAAGCTCCCGAACGACTGCCCGACCATCGAGGACGGCGTCGAGATCGGTGTGGGAGCGGTCGTGATCGGCGCGGTGACGGTCGGCGCCGGTGCGCGGATCGGTCCGAACGCCGTCGTGTTCCGCGACGTCCCTCCCGGTGCGGTCGTCGCCTCACCGGCGAGCGAGATCCGCGGCTGACGCCGGTCGGGCGAACGCCGGATCGTGTCATGCGATTTGACCTCGGTACTCGAACGTGCTGTGATGAAAGCGTTATTTTCCGCGGAGGGGGTCCGACGGAATGAGTCTCCCGAATCATGCGAACCTCTCGAAGAACGTCTTTTGCTGCGCTCGGCGCCGCAGTTCTCACCTTCTCCCTCCTCAGCGGAGCTCCAGCTCTCGCCGCTGATGAGGACCTCCCTGGATGGACATTCCAGGAAGATGTCGACCTGTCCGATTCGAGCCGCTGGACGCTCGAGACCGGCCAGGCGTCGAACACGTCGTCGTACGACCTCCCGAGCAACGTCTCGTTCGGCAGCGACGGCCTGACGGTCGTCGGCGCCGAGGAGAAGCGCTCCTCGGCGGCCTACACCTCCGGTGATGCGAAGGGGCTCGACATCACGATCCCCAACTACTCGCGCGTCGAGGTGGTCGGCTCCGTCCCGTTCGGCCCCGGTCTGTGGCCGGCTCTCATGTGGCTGCGTCCGCTGGACAGCGCACACGGCGAGATCGACCTCATGGAGGTCTTCGGCGATGATGCGCGCCCCGCGGCGACGATCCACAACGAGTACGGCTCCACGCACCGCAGCCTGCAGGGTTCCGTCCGGTGGGAGAACCTGCCGAATTCCGACCCGACCGGTGTGCACACCTACGTGATGGAGAAGACGCCGAATCGCATCGTGATCAGCGTCGACGGTCACGTGATGCTCGATGCGGGGCCGGAGGACGTGCGTCCCGGATTCGACTGGAACGCCATCTTCGAGCGCCCGGGAGCCACCTGGTACCCCCGCGTGACTCTGCAGATCGGATGCCCGCCGCTCGATCTGCTGTGCGGCATCGGTCTTCCCCTCACCGGCTGGCAGGGCGGTGCGATCAACCTGCAGAGCCTGAAGATCTGGCGCATGGCCGACCCCGGCGAGCAGCCGCCCGTCGTGGAACCGCCCGTCGTCGAACCTCCCATCGTCGAGCCGCCCGTCGTGGTTCCGCCGGTCGTCGAACCCCCCGTCGTCGAACCGCCCGTCGTGGAACCGCCCGTCGTCGAGAACCCGGTCGAGGCCGGCACGTTCGCGCTCTGGCCGGGCAAGGAGGTGCGCCACGAGTACGACGCCGGCGCAGCCGACGGCTCGGAGGCGCAGGTCGCCTTCACCGTGCCGAAGAACATCGGCACCGGGGTGATGTACCACTCGCTGCAGGTCGCGTCGTCCGATGACGGTCGCAGCGGCTACCGCGCGACGGTCACCCTCAAGGCATCCGGCAGCATCCGGCTGACCCTGGCGAGCGTCACCGGCAACAGGAGCACGGTGCTCGAGGACGTGACGGTCGCCAAGCGCGGCACCTACGCCCCGGGTGACGACGTCCAGGTCGCGCTCAGCGTGAAGGACGGCACGGTCTCCGCCAAGTCGTGGGTGGCCGGTGCGGAAGAGCCGGACTGGCAGCTGACCGCCGACGGAGCGAAGCCCGCCGGCGACGGCGTGCTCCTCCTCGGCTACCTCTCCAAGCGAGCACCGAGCGCGGTCATGGCGCCCTGGTCCGACCTCGGCGTGACCGCTCCCTAGAGCTCGCCCGGTCTCATCGCTTCGGCGTCGATCGCGCGTATCACGCGCTGCGCGGCGGTATCCGGCTTCGGCTCGGATGCCGCCGCGTCGGTCTTGCGGCGCCGCTGCGGCGCGTAGACGACGAGCGAGTGGAAGAGGAACCGCGCGAAGAAGGCGACGATCAGCGAGAGCGCCGTCGCCAGCACGCTCGAGATGTGCCAGCTCTCCACCATCAGCGCCATCACGGGGATCCGCAGCGCGGCCTCGACGTTGTTGAAGGCGAACGAGCTGGCGAAGCGGATGCCGAGGGCACGGGCGTCCGTGCGCATGTCGGCGAACACGAATCGTTCCTGCAGCAGGAAGTTGCCGATGATCGTGACCTCGGCTCCGATGATCGCGGCCCAGATGTAGGGCACGCCCGCCGCGGTCAGCCCCCACATGATCGCGAGGTTCGCCACCGCCCCGATCGCGCCGATCAGGGCGAACAGCGACATCTTGCCGAAGCGCAGCCGCGCGAGATGCGCGAGGAACGTCGCCCCCTGGCGCAGGCTGGCCTTGGAGCTGCCGTGGCGCCTCTCGGCGAACTCCATGGGCATCTCGGCGATCCGCAGGTCGGTGCGCGCGAGGATCTCCAGCAGGATCTTGAATCCCTGCGGCCGGAGCGATGCGAGGTCGAGCCGGCTGCGGTCGACGAGGAAGAAGCCCGTCATCGGGTCGGTGCTGCGTGCCAGACGGATCGGGAACATCGCCCGCGTCAGCCAGGTCGCGGTGCGCGAGACGCCGAACCGGACGGCCGTGCCGAGTCCGCTGGTGTCTCCGCCGCCGATGTAGCGGGACGCGGCGACGACGTCGGCGTCGCCCTGCGCGAACCGGTCGAGGAGCACGGGCAGCAGCTCCGGCGGATGCTGCAGATCTCCGTCCATCACGATGCAGATGTCGGATGCCGCGGACACGAGTCCCACGACGACGGCGCCACCGAGACCACCGCTGTTCTCGTCTCGCCGGATCACCCGCACGGGGATCGGTGCATCCGCGGCGACCCTGGCGACCTCCACCGCCGTGTCGTCGGTGCTGTCGTCGACGAACAGGATCTCGGCGTCGCGCCCGGCGAGCGCGGCGGCGGTGCGCGCGACGAGCTCCGCGACGTTGTCGCGTTCGTTGAACGTCGGCACGATGACCGTGACGGCTGCCCCCACGTGCTCCCCCATCTCCACCTGATCTGCGGGCTCCATCGTTTCACGGGTTCCTATGGGTCGGGAAACCGGTTCTGCTAGACTCGGCACGGCGGCTGTGGGAGTCGTCAAGCGGGTGGGGATCCGCTTACTGGGGAATTACTGATCTGGGGAGATCATGGGGACGCGTATCGGCTACGCCGTTGGTGCTTTCGACCTGTTTCACGTCGGGCATCTCAACCTTCTTCGTCACGCCAAGCAGCAGTGCGACATCCTGATCGCCGGCGTCGTGAGCGACGAGATGCTGCGCCAGGTGAAGGGCATCGAGCCCGTCATCCCGACGGCGGAGCGTGCGGAGATCGTCAAGCACATCTCGTTCGTCGACGATGTCTACGTCGAGACCACGCCGTCGAAGATGGACTCCTGGCGAGACGTGCAGTTCACGCACTTCTTCAAGGGCGACGACTGGCGCGGCACCGAGAAGGGCCTGCGCCTCGAGCGGGAGTTCGCGGAGGTCGGCGTGGAGGTCGTGTACTTCCCGTACACCGCCCACACCTCGAGCTCGTCGCTGCGGCGAGCGCTCGACGCGATCACGGCGGGCGCGAACACCCCGACGGCGGCGATCTCGCGCTGACTCAGTTCGCGACGCCCAGCAGGCTCCGCGCCATCCGGGCGACGTGCGGCGGCGTGTGCGGACCGAGCCAGACGGTCCACTGCGCCGGCGGCTCCGTGCAGGTCCACTCGACGCACCAGGCGTGCACCGCGCTCGCGAGCCGCTCACCCTTGGTGTGCGCCCGGATTCCGTCGCCGCGCACGAGCCATCGCACCGACACGCCCTCCGGCACGTCGATATGGCGGAACTGGATGCGGGCCGCGGCCTCCAGGATGATGACGCCCTGCGCATCCCACGGCAGCCGGGCGGCGACGCGGGCGATGACAGCGGCATCCGCCGCATCGCCGGCGATGAGCACGGCTCCGTCGATGTTCTCCCAGTCGGGATCGTCCAGGTGCTCGCACGCGCTGCTCATGCCAGAAGTATAGGTAAGGATAGCCTTACCTGGCAAGAAGAAGTGTGAGGACTTCCGCCTACTCCTCCCGCTCATCGCCCGTCAACGCACTTGTCCGCGCCAGGAGCGGAGAGCACGCTGAGCCGGTGAACACATCGTCGCGCTTCCGGCGTCGCCCCCGCTCGGCGGGCATCATCGCCGTTCTCGCACTGTCCGGCACCCTCACCGGATGCGGACTGACGATCCCGGCCGACCCGAACGGCACACTGGATGCCGTGACGGGCGGCGAGCTGCGGGTCGGGACCTCACCGGACAGCACTCTCGTGGAAGTCCGCGACGGCGTGCCGTCGGGCAGCATCGTCGAGCTCGTCGACGACTACGCGCAGAGCATCGACGCCGAACCCGACTGGACCGTCGCCTCCGAGGAGAGCCTCGTGACCATGCTCGAGGACGGGGAGCTGGATCTCGTCGCGGGTGGCATCACTGCGAAGACCCCGTGGCTCGAGCGCGCCGGGGTCAGTCGGGGATACACCGGGATCGAGGGAGCAGACGGGCGCGAGATCGTCATGCTGGTGCCGCTCGGCGAGAACGCGTTCCTCTCCTCGCTCGAGACCTTCCTCGACGCGGAGGTCGGCTCATGAGCGAGACCGGCCAGTTCGGCCGGATCACGCTCCCTCCCGAGCAGCAGCGGGCGATCCGCCGGGCGGTGAAGTGGGAGGTCTTCACGATCGTCTACACCTCCATCACGATCGCCGTGATCGCGCTCGTGGTGGGCAACTCCCAGGCCATGCGGACGGCATGGATCGAGGACATGCTCTCCCTCATCCCGCAGATCGCGTTCCTCACGGCCCTGATCTTCGTCCGGCGCCGCCCGACGCTCACGCACCCGTACGGGCTGCATCGGGCCATGGGGGTCGGCCATCTCGTGGCCGGCGTCGCCCTGCTCGCGGTCGGACTCAACCTCGCGTTCGAGTCGGCCGTCGGACTCGTCGCCGGCGAGCATCCGACGATCGGGACCGTCGTGCTGTGGGGCCACACGATCTGGCTCGGCTGGCTGATGGTGGCCGTGATGGCGGTGGTCATCATCGGACCGGTCTTCTTCTACGGTCCGGCGAAGGCCAAGCTCGCCCCCGTGCTCCACAACAAGCTGCTGTATGCCGACGCCGACATGGCGAAGGCCGACTGGCAGACCACGGTCGCCTCGATCGTCGGCGTGCTCGGCGTGGGCGCCGGCGTGTGGTGGCTCGACGGCGCGGCCGCCGTGTTCATCTCGCTCGGCATCATCTGGGACGGCTTCCGCAACACCCGGGCCGCGATCGTCGACCTCATGGATCAGCGGGCCCGCACCTATGACAGCAAGGAGGCCCATCCCCTCGCCGCCGACATCGTCGCGTATCTGCGCGACCTCCCCTGGGTATCGGATGCCGCGGTGCGGATGCGCGACCAGGGGCAGGTCTTCCACATCGAGGCTTTCGTCGTGCCGCGCCGACGCAAGGTCACGGTGCACGACCTGACCCGGACCGCCGAGGGCGTCGCCGCGCTCGACTGGAAGGTGCAGGACGTCGTGATCGTGCCGGCGGAGCACCTGCCGGACGAGGCGGACACCGGACGATGAGCGCGCGTCACACCCGGAGCCCACCCAGCCAGGCGGCCGTAGGCTGGATGCATGACCTCTCCCGCTTCTGACACCCTCACGATGTTCGGCGCCGAGTGGTGCAGCGACTGCCGCCGCACCAAGAAGCAGCTCGATGAGCTGGGCGTCGCCTACACCTACGTCGACCTCGAGGCCGACCCCTCGGCGGCAGACGTCGCCAAGGAGATCTCCGGGCGCATGAACATCCCCGTGGTGCTGTACCCCGATTCCTCGCACCACGTCGAGCCGTCGAACGCCGACGTCGAGTCGAAGCTGCGCGAACTCGCACTGATCTGACCCGTCGCCGCGCCGATACACTGGCGCGATGAGCACCGAGGCTCGATCCGAACGAGCATCCGTCCGCCTGTCCCCGCGAACCGTCGTGCTGTACGCGATCGGCTCCCTCGGGACCGGCGGCTACGCCACCCTGCCCGGCCTGGTGCTGACGTACTTCCTGACCGACAACCTCGGCGTCGCCGCGCTGGCGGCCGGACTCATCGTCACCGCGGCGAAGATCTGGGACGTCATCATCGACCCGCTGATCGGCGCGGCCTCGGACCGCCAACTCGCGCGGACGGGATCGCGACGAGGGTTCATGGTCGTGGGCGCCCTCACGCTTCCGCTCTTCTTCGCCCTCACGTTCGCGGTTCCCCCGTCGTGGGGTCCGGCCGCCGGCGCCGTGTGCGTTCTTCTCGCCTTCCTCGCCACGGCGACGTCCTTCAGCCTGTTCCAGGTGCCGTACGTCGCGCTGCCCGCCGAACTCACCGACGGCTACGACGAGCGCACCCGGCTGCTCGGCTGGCGCGTGGTCGTGCTCACCGCCGCGATCCTGCTGTTCGGTGCGGGCGGCCCCGCCCTGCGCAACGCCGGCTCCGACCCGGTCCTCGGCTACCTCGTGATGGGCATCGCCGCGGGACTCGTGATCGGCATCGGCATGCTCATCGCCGCACGGACAGCCGGCCCTTCGACAAGGTCAGGGACCCCGGACGGAGTCTCAGGGAGTCCGGTGCCGGCCTCCCCCTGGCGCGATCAGTATCTCTCCGGCTTCCGGGCGCTGCGGCGCAGCCAGCCGTTCCGCGCACTGCTCGGCACGTTCCTGCTGCAGGCCCTCGCGACCGGCACGATGCTCGCCGGAGCCCAGTACGTCGCGACCTGGGTGCTGCGCTCCGAGGATGCCGTGACGTTCGTCTTCGTCGCCCTCGTCGCTCCTGCGCTCCTCGCCACCCCCGTGTGGACCGCGATCGCACGTCGGATCGGCAAGGAGCGGGCATTCGCGATCGCGAGCGCGCTCTTCACCGTGGCCGCGCTCACCGTCACCGCCGCGGTCTGGGCACCCGGTGCGTGGATCTACGGCTCCGTCGCGGTCGCCGGCATCGCCTACGCCGGGCTGCAGTCGCTGCCCATGGCCATGCTGCCCGACGTCATCTCGCATGACGAGCGCACGAGCGGTCCCGGTCAGGCCGGCACGTTCACGGGTATCTGGACGGCCGGCGAGACGGTCGGCTTCGCCCTCGGCGCGACGGCCGTATCGCTGACCCTCGCGGCGACGGGCTACATCTCGACGGTCGCCGGCGCGGTCGTCGAGCAGCCGGATGCCGCGATCACCGGGATCGTGCTGAGCTTCAGCATCCTCCCCGCCGTGCTCATGGCTGCAAGCCTCCTGGCACTGCGCCACTACCGCCTGCGGCGTCACGACATCGACGTCGCCGCCGAACCCGGCGCATAAGCTGGGATCCCGTCCGAGAAGGAGACGCCGATGACCTCTGCGACCACGCCGGCCACCCCGTCCGCTCCCGCGAAACGCGCACCGAAGACCGTGACGCCCGCACTCGGCGAAGGCGTGCGGGAGCGGCTCGACGTGGCGATCACGGATCTGCACGACGGCGCCCGCACCTGGTCGGCCCTCACGGTCGCGCAGCGGGTGACGCTGCTGCGCGCGGTGCGCACGAGTGTCGCCGCCGCCGCAGAGGACTGGGCGAACACGGCCGCCGCGTCCAAGGGGCTCGACGGCCGGCATCCGCTCCGTGGCGAGGAGTGGCTCAGCGGTCCCTACAGCGTGCTGGGCGCCCTCGACGCGTACATCGAGACGCTCTCGCGTCTGGCCGCCGGCACGAACCCGCTCGACGGCGTGCGCGTCACCCGAGCACCGGGAGGCCGCACACGCGTGCACTCCTTCCCGTTGACCGGCATCGATCGATTCCTGCTCTCCGGCTACACCGGCGAGGTCTGGCTGGAACCGGGCGTCACGCCGAACGCCGCGCGCGCCGCCGCCGGCCTGGCTCAGCGCACGCCGGCCGAATCCGGGGGCGTCGGACTCGTGCTCGGCGCGGGGAACATCACCTCGATCCCGGTGCTCGACGTGATGTACGAGCTGCTCGCGCACAACCGCACCGCCCTTCTCAAGGTGAACCCCACGCAGGATGCGCTGGTGCCCGTGTACAAGCGCGCCTTCGCCCCGCTCATCGAGCCGGGATTCCTGCGCATCGTCCGCGGCGGGCCGGAGGTCGGCGCCTACCTCACCGGTCATCGCGACCTCGCGCACGTGCACATCACCGGCTCGGCGGCCACCTTCGACGCGATCGTCTGGGGTCCGTCGAAGGGCGCCGGGGCCGCGGCGACCGCACGACGGCGGCGCGAGAACCGTCCGCAGCTGAAGAAGCCGATCACGGCGGAGCTCGGCGGCGTCTCTCCGATCATCATCGTGCCCGGTGCGTGGACGGATGCCGACATCACCTACCACGCGGAGCACGTCGCTACCATGCGTCTGCAGAACGCCGGCCACAACTGCATCGCCGGCCAGGTCGTCATCCTCTCGTCCGACTGGGATCAGGCGGATGCCTTCCGCGCGGCGCTCCGCCGCGCGTACGCGAACGCGCCGGAACGCCCGGTCTGGTACCCCGGGTCCCCCTCGCGCATGCACCTCGCGACGGAGGAGTACCCCGATGCCCTCGTGCTCGGCGACCGTCTCCTCGTCGAGATCGACGGCGACGACGACCCCGCGGCGCTCCAGAGCACCGAGTACTTCGCCCCGGTCCTCGGCGTCGTCACGGTGCCGGGCACGGGTCAGGCGTTCCTCGATGCGGCCGTGGCCCACGCGAACGAGAAGCTGCAGGGCACCCTGGGCGCCAACCTGCTGATCGATCCGGTCACCGAGAGATCGCTCGGCGCCGGCTTCGAGCGGGCGATCACCGCGCTGCGCTACGGATCGATCGCGATCAACGGCTGGACCGCCTTCGGGTTCATCACCCCGACGCTCACGTGGGGGGCCTTCCCCGGCAACACGATCGACGAGGTCGGCAGCGGCATCGGTGTCGTGCACAACGCGCTGCTCCTCGACCGGGTCGAGCGCTCCGTGATCCGCGGGCCCTTCCGGCCACTGCCGCGTTCCCTGCCGCTGCTCAACGGCGGCGGACGCCTGACCATCCTGCCCAAGCCGCCGTGGTTCGTCTCGGCGCGCACGGGAGCAGAGGTGAGCGAGGGCCTCACGCGGTTCCGCGCGAGCGGCGACACGCTCGGGCTCGTGAAGACGCTGCTCCGCGCGATGCGCGCCTGAGCGCGGTCAGTAAGCGGCGAACCGGTCTGTCGCGGCGCGCAGAGCCTTCTGGATGCCGGGCTCCGCGGCCGAGTGACCGGCGTCGTCGACCACGACGAACTCCGCCTCCGGCCAGGCCCTGTGCAGGTCCCACGCGGTCATCATCGGCGTGCAGACGTCGTGACGCCCCTGCACGATGACGGCGGGGATGTGCCGGATGCCGGCCACCCCGGCGATCAGCTGCCCTTCGACCCACCAGCCGCGGTTGACGAAGAAGTGGTTCTCGATGCGGGCGAACGCGGTGGCGGTGCGCGGGTCCGACATCGCGGCGATCTGGTCGGCATCCGGTCGCAGGGTGACGGTCGACGCCTCCCAGGTCGACCAGGCGATCGCGGCCGGCTCATGCACGGCGGGGTCGGGGTCGAACAGGCGGCGATGGTACGCCTCGATCATGCGCGAGCGCTCGAGCACCGGGATGGGAGCGATGAAGTCCTCCCAGAGATCGGGGAACAGCGCCGCGGCACCGCCCTCGTAGAACCACTCGAGCTCTTCGCGCCGCAGCGTGAAGATGCCGCGGAGCACGAGCTCACTGACGGCATGCGGGTGCGCCTGCGCGTAGGCGAGCGCGAGCGCACTCCCCCAGGAGCCTCCGAAGACCTGCCACCTGGCGATGCCGAGGTTCTTGCGCAGCAGCTCGATGTCGGCGATCAGATGCGCGGTCGTGAGGAACCGCAGGTCGGCGTCGGGGGCGCTGGCGTGCGGGGTGCTGCGACCGCAGCCGCGCTGATCGAGGAGCACGATCCGGTAGACCGCGGGGTCGAAGAACCGTCGCTGCCACGGAGAGGTTCCGCTGCCCGGGCCGCCGTGCAGGAAAACCACCGGCTTGCCCTCGGGATTGCCGCTCACCTCCCAGTACATGCGGTGGCCGTCGCCGACGAGCAGCTCACCCGTCTCGAACGGCTCGATCGGCGGATACAGCGCATCCAGGTTCATCGTCATCGATCCCCGGTCTCCGGTGTCTACAGGTCGCCCTCGGCGAGGGTGAAGGTCTGCGCGCAGACGCCGAGTCCGTTCTGGTACCCCTCGGCGAACCAGCGCTGACGCGACTCGCTCGAGCCGTGCGTCCAGCTCTCGGGATTGACGGTTCCGGACGACTGCTCCTGGATGTGGTCATCGCCGACGGTGGATGCGGCGTTCAGCGCATCCCTGATCTCCGCCTCGGTCGGCGCGATCAGGTACGGGTCGCCGTCGGCATCCTTCTGCTCCGTCATCCGGCCGATCCAGGCGCCGGCGTAGCAGTCGGCCTGCAGCTCCATCCGCACGCCGTTGCTGCCGGGACCGGTGCCGTTGTTGGGGTACCGCTCCATGTCGCCGGTGATGTTCTGAATATGGTGGCCCCACTCGTGACCGACGATGTACAGCTGGGCGAGGTTGCCGGCGGATGCTCCGAACTGCTGCTGCATGAGTCCGAAGAAGGCGGGATCGATGTACACGCCCTGCTCGGGCGGGCAGTAGAACGGTCCGACCGCATTCGACGCGGTGCCGCACTGCGTCGAGGTCGCGCCGTCGACGACGATCATCTGCGGCGGGGTGTATCCCTCCACGTTCTCGCTCCAGAAGGCGTCGAGCGCGACCTGCGCACCCGCCATCCGGCAGTCGACGTCGGCGTTCGCATCCTCGCCGGTGGCGCAGTTCTCGATCACCGACCCGCCGGCGGGCTCATTCCCGCCGCTCGGAGCGGCACCGCCGCCCAGCAGTCCGGTCAGATCGATGCCGAGGAGGGGGCCGGCGATCAGCGCGATGATGCCGAGCACACCCACGACGCCGCCTCCGGCGATGGCGGCGTTGCGTCCGCGTCGACGTGTGGTGTTGCCCGAGATGTCGGCGTCGGGATTGAAGGTCATGCGACGAGGGTACTCCGCGCGGCGGACGAGCAACGGACGTAGGCTCGAAGTCATGACGACGACGATCACCATCACGGGCGCGGGCGGGCAGATCGGCTACGCGCTCCTGTTCCGCATCGCGGCCGGCGACCTGCTCGGTCCGGACGAGAAGGTGCGGCTCCGGCTGCTCGAGATCCCGCAGGGACTCGCCGCCGCGGAGGGCGCGGCGCTCGAGCTGCAGGACGGCGCGTTCGGCCTGCTGCAGCACGTCGAGGTGACCGACGACCCTGCCGTGGGCTTCGACGGAGCCGACCTCGCGCTGCTCGTCGGCGCGCGCCCGCGCGGGCCGGGAATGGAGCGCGCCGACCTCCTCGCGGCCAACGCCGGCATCTTCGGACCACAGGGTGCGGCGATCGCGGCGAACGCGGCATCCGGCGTGAGGGTCACGGTCGTCGGCAACCCCGCCAACACGAATGCGCTGATCGCCGCAGCATCCGCCGACGGCCTGCCCGCCGAGCGGTTCACCGCGCTCACGCGTCTCGACGAGAACCGCGCGCGGGCGCAGCTGGCCCTGGCTCTCGGCACTCCGGTCGACACCGTGCGGCGCGTGCCGATCTGGGGCAACCACTCGGCGACGCAGTTCCCCGACATCTCGCACGCCACCGTCGGCGGACAGCCGGTGCACGAGGCGCTCGAGCAGATCGTGGGCGACGTCCCGACCTGGCTCGACGAGACCTTCATCCCCCGCGTCGCGAAGCGCGGCGCCGAGATCATCCAGGTGCGCGGGTCGTCTTCTGTCGCGTCCGCCGCGAACGCGACGATCGACCATGTGCGCGACTGGGTGCGCGGCACCGACGACTGGACGTCGGCCGGCGTCGTCTCGCACGGCGAGTACGGCGTGCCGGAGGGCCTGATCTCATCGTTCCCCGTGCGATCCGTCGACGGTGAATGGCAGATCGTGGAGGGGCTGGAGCTGAGCGACTGGGCTCGCGCCCGCGTCGACGCCTCGGTCACCGAGCTCGTCGAGGAGCGCGAGGCGGTGCGGTCTCTCGGATTGCTCTGAGTGTGGTCACCGCGCGGAGCCGGTTCAGTGCAGAATGGACCCAGGAGGTGCGCGATGAGCGAGACGATCGATCCCACGAAGGCTGCGGCATCCGTCGACGAAGCCCTCACCAGCCCGCTGCACCTGCCGCACGCCGCGGCCGAATGCCCGAAGTGCTTCACCGAGCTGCAGCAGAACCGCGACTGGTGGCTCGCCCGCCCGGTCGGCTCACGCCTGGTCGGCCTGGTCGTGTCCCGTGAGGGGATGCCGTCGGTCGTCGAGCAGCGCGACGATCTCACCCGCTTCGGCGTGCCGATCGAAGGGTTCCGTCACCCGGCGCCCGACATCCTCGAGAGCTGGGGCGACCGGCTCGGCCGTCTCATCGCGACGCTCAACGTCGGCGACGTGCTGGTCGTCGCGAACATCAACGCCCTCGGCCGCGACGCCGAAGAGGGCAGGCGCACGGCCGCAGAGCTGCGCCGGCACGGGATCATCGTGAAGGTCCTCAACCACAACGCGCGCCACCTCGCCGACGCCACGCGCTGAGCGCTGCCACGGCGGGACTCAGTCGCCGTCGGAGTCGCTCTGGTTCCTCAGCGCCTCGTCGTCGAGCAGCGGCAAGTCTGCGCGCGTGACCACCTGCGATGTCACGGCGTACTCGACCAGGCGGGCACGACGGTTGGTCGCCAGCTTTCCGGCGCCGCCACGGAGACCCTGCACGCCCATGCGGTCGAGCTTGTCGCACACGTTGTCGAGCTTGCGGTTGAACTTGCTCATGGTCCAGCCGAGGCGCTTGGCGGCGTCGCTCGACGACGGCAGTTCGTTCATGCTCACGCCTTCGCGGCGCAGCATGGGCTCGGCGAGTGCGACGATGAGCTGCTTCTGCAGTGGCGTGAAGCTGGCCGGCATGACCGTGGTCTCGCCGCTCATCGACATCTCCACCTGACGCGAGACCTCGTAGGGGGCCTGCTCGGTGTGCAGGCTCAGCTCATAGGTGAAGGGCCCCGCGGTGAACACGATCACGCTGCGCTCGAAGACGAGCGGCATGCGGGCTCCGGGCGAGAGCCAGGACTGGACGGCACCGCCGGCACTGGAGATCGTGGCGGCGAGGCGCACACCCACGTTCGCGAGCCACCACAGCCCATCCCGGTTCTGCAGCTCCAGGAAATGGCGATGAAGATAGGGGTTGTCGTCGATCTCGAGGTCGCCCTCTCGGCCGATGATGAACGGCCGGTCGTGCGGCAGGTCGTGCCACTCCCCGGCGAACTCCAACCGCAGTGGCACGATCTGCTTCCCCTCGGCCACCTTCGTGCCCGCGCCGAGCTCCGTCGCATTCCGATCAGTCACGTGACTACCCCCCGGGGTACATCCTGCCACGCTCGGACTCGGGCGGTGGTAGAGGGCGACTGCCGGATTTCCAGGATCCGCTCGGTCAGGACGCGGGATCGGGCTGCGCCTCGCCGGCGAGGAGCTTCCCGACCAGGCGGTGCGCGTAGTACTGAGTGAGACTCATGTCGAGCTGGGACTCTTCGGCGACCTGCTTCGCACTGTCACGGCCCTCGGCGTAGCGACGAACATCGGTGATCTCGGCGTTGAGCGCTCGTCCGACGGCGGGAGGATGCGCGAAAGGTCAGGAGCGCTTCAGGAACCGCCCGACAGGCTCGGCTCCGTAGAACGCGTCGAGAGGATGCTCGAGATGCGGGTCGATCTTCGAGGGATCGGCCCCGCGGGCGTAGAGCGCACCGAAGACCCGATCGAGATCTGCGACGAGTTCGTCGTTCAGCGGCTTGGGGTCGACCCAGTCGGGCTCGTTGTGCCGGTGCTTGGGCAGGACCTGACGCGCTGTCACGACCGCACGGCCGAGCGCCGAGTTGCCGTACGAGTCGAGGGCGTGGACGTCGGCACCCTTCTCGAGCAGCAGCTCGAGCACCGCGAAGGCCTCGTCGGACTGATCCTTCGACTGCGCGAGGTGCCACTCCGGAGGATTGGCCGAACGGTCGCCGGGACGAAGCCAGCGCGACCGCATCACCGCGGCGACCACCGCATCATGCAGCACGGGTGCCGACCACCCGTTCGGGCTGTCTGTGTCGACGAAGTCCACGTCGGCCCCGTGCTCGACGAGCAACGAAGCGATCGCGAACTGCCCGGAGCGAACAGCGACCTGCAGCGGCGACTGCCCGCCGTACTTCTTCGGAGGAGCGGTCGCCGTCAGCGCGACGATACCGGAATCCCGTTCGAGCCGCTCGACGACCTTCTCGGTTTCTCCGTCGATGATCTCCTTGAACAGAGCCTGCATGTCAGCTTCCTTCAGGCAGGCGGACGCCCTGCCGCTCGATGGAGAACAGGCTCAGTGCCCGATGACACCCTGCAGGTCTACCGCGACCTGGATCGATGCGATGGTCTCCCTCTTATGCAGGTTCTCCACCTTCTCCTGACCGCCCAACGACAGCAAGGGCACGAAGATGAACGACTGGTCGTACGGAAGCTCACCGTGGGCCTCGACCGCCTTCGGGAAGATCTCTGCTCTCAGCCGGCTCAGGATCAGGCCGTCTTCGACGAGACGGAACACGCTGCGCACCCGCGAGCCGAGCCCGTACACGGTGCCGAGACGATACTGGATGGCGACGATGCCCAGGCTCGGCTCCCAGGTGATCAGGTCGCCGAGGCCGGTGACCATGATCGGGATCGCGATACCGTCGCCCTGCGTCTTGCCGATGCAGTCGCCCACCTCGGCCTCGTAGAGCTTCGGGTCGATGAGCCGCAGGAATCCGCCGCCGAACGTCCCGTACCCGTACTGCTCCCAGATCTCCACGAGCTCGTCCGGAACCCGCCCTCGGAACTCCTCGATGATCTCCGCCGGAACCGGCGCGTGCACCACAAAGTCAGCGATCTCAACCATGCTTCACAACCTATCGGAGGATGACGTTGATGTTCACGTCGTTGAGATCGACGCCCGGATTGGCGTTCACGTAGTCGATGATGGCCGTGTCGATGTCGCCCACGCGAGTCCTCCACTGCGACCCGAGCGAGGAGTTGATCCGGGTGTCTCCGACGCGGGAGATGTCTGTGACGTCTCCACCGGCGATTCCGTCGAGTCGATGCAGAGCAGCCTGGCCTTTGAGCCACTCCGCGGCGGCCTGCTGCGCCTGCTCGACGCTGAGTCCTTCATCACGCAGCTCGTCGTACTTGTCGTTGAGCGCCGCATCACGCGCAGCCTGCTGGGCGCGAAGCGAGTCGGACGTGCGGCCGTTGTCCAGGTATTCGATGCGGTTACGCAGCCAATCCGCGGCCGACATGTTCTGTAGAGTGTCCATCTGCTCGTTGTACTGGCTGTTGTACTCCGCCGAGTCGTGCTTCGGATTCCTCTTGAAGCGCTTGAGGCTCACGTCGATCGCGTTGTCGAACCGATCGTTGTCCCTGACTTGCCGGACCACACTGTCGAGGTGGTCGTTCATGTTGTCGGTGAGCTGGTGCAGCCTGTCCCTGGCGTGCACGCCACCTTTGAGAGCGGCCTGCTTCAACTCGCGGATGATTGGCTTGACCGCGCTCATCAGTCATCTCCTCCAAAGTCCAGCGCCGAGAACTCCGAGAAGAAGTTCGACGTCAGTGTCTGGATGTCCGCGCCGTGCACCTTCATGGTGGACTGCGCCTCTTCCAGTGCCTGCAGGTCGGTGTAGAACTCATCCGAGTCCCCGATGTTCCCCTCCACCATCGGCGCATCCAGGATCGCGTCGATCACGGCGGGAAGCTGCTCCGCCAGCGGCTCGATCGCCATCGGCGCCAACTGGTTGATCAGCTGCTCGACCGCGATGTCGACAGCGGCGTTGAGCAGCTTCTTCTTGATCAGCAGCATCGGTCCGGCGCCGGCCGCCGTGATCGGGTTCGTGAGCATCGCGACCAGGGTGATCAACGTCGACGACACATCGACGATCACCTTCATCTTCAACGCGAAGATCGCATCCGCACCCACATCCATCGCCGTCGCCGCCGGCGGCATGATGTCGATCAGCTTCTGCAGGTTCTGCGAACGATTGGCGTTCCAGGCGCTCATCGTGGCGGGCCCGGTCTGGCCCCGCATCGCTCCGGCGAGGTCGCCGTTGACCTTGCGATCGACGGCCTGGATCACATCCTCCAGATCCGACCCGAAATTCCGCACCAGGGTCGCCCCCTTACGAACCTCGTCCTCATCGATATCCGGCCACTCGAAACCCAGCTTCTCCATCACCCAGACAAGCTCATTCGGCAACATCATCCCCACAGCGACACCTCCTGCACAGACTGTACGTGGCAGTCACTCGCCCACACCATGGGTAGCACTCCCCCTGGGCGCGCGACGATGGATCGGACTCTTCCCTCAGGCGTGGCTCAGTGGCCGATGACGCCCTGGAATTCCACCATCACCTGGATCGCGGCGATCGTCTCCCGCTTCTTCAGGTTCTCCACCTTCTCCGGACCGCCCAGAGAACGCAGAGGCACGAAGGTGAACGACTGCTCGTAGGGCAGTTCGCCGTGGGCCTCGACCGCCCGGGCGAAGATGTCCCAGTTCAGCGTCCGCGACAGATAGAAGTCTCGCGCCCTGTTCAGCATGTCCAGGAAGTGGCTCAGTTCGCTGTTGAGTCCTGCAGCCCGACCGTCTCGATACCTGATCGCGATGAATCCGTTCAGACTCGGCTCCCACGTGATGAGGTCCGCGAGCCCCGTCACCATGATCGGGATCGCGATGCCGTCGCCCTGGGTCTTGCCGATGCAATCCGCCAACTCCGCCTCGTACACGGCGGGTTGATCACACGCAGGAAGCCCGACGCGAACGATCCGTACCCGTAGGTCTCCCACAGTTCGATCACCTCGTCGGGAACACGGCCCCGAAAGGCCTCGACGACCTCGGGCTCGACCGTCCCATGGTGCACGAAATCTGAGATCTCGATCATGTTCTTCGCCCTTCGTCGAGCACCTCGTCCTCTTGCGGACCGCCGACGAAGGACGGGTCCAGTTCGCGGAAGACGAACGGCTCTGCGAGGGTGCCAGTCTCGTAATATTGCGTGAAGACCGCGGCCGCGTCGTCGGCGGAGAAGACTTCGTCGGCGAAGACCCTCACCGCCCGTTCGTCGTTGATCGGAATGAGGATCGTGGCTTCACCGGTTGCGGCACCTCGACCGACTGTATAAAGACGGCCCTTGCCGTCAGGGCCGGGCTTCCGGATCTCTAGCGTCATGGCCGAAGCAGAACCAGCCGCCTGCAGAAACGTGTCGCCGGTATCCTTCCGCGTCACGATGATGCTCTCCGGATTCGTCGCCCGCCAGATGCTGTAGGTGTACTTGCCTACGCCGTCCAGGTGGCCGAGCATGAGCCGGAGATGCTCGGGCACAGGGCGGCGTGCCCCGTCGAGCCAGCCCGTCTGCCCGCGAGGGGTGGTCTCGGCGTAGGGTCCGTACCGCGTCATGGTTCCTCCCGAACGATCACTCGTGTGACCAGAATGTCCTGATCCGGCGACTCGAAGCCCAGCTTCTCCGCCATGAGGTTACCCCCAGCCGGGACGGCGCAGCGCGATGGGTAGATCAACCCACCGTCATCGGGTCAGATGGAGTTCGCGGAGGTGTACGACTCGGGGACCTCGTCGGTCTGGAAGTAGACGTAGAAGACGTCGGCCGCCTCGTCGGCGGTGAACATCTCGTTCGGGTACACGGTCGTGCTGTGACGTCCGTCCTCCCAGTGGATCACCTCGGTCGGGGCTCCGGCTGGTCGATCGCCCGGCTTCCCGATCACGTATTGGTGCGCAGCGCCGTTCGCGTCCAGCACGCGCACCTCGACGGTCATGACCTGCGCGGTTCCCGCACTCTGCACGTACTCGTCGGACAGCGGGATGTCCTTCAGGAAGTCGGTGCCCGCGGGAGCGCGCCACAGGCTGTATGCCCAGAACGACGTGCCGTTCAGCCGGTTCAGGGCGAAGCGGATCGCGTCCGGATACGGACGCACGCTGTCGATGAGCGGGCCCCGACTGTATCCGTTGGACTCCACCACATGGGTGTGACGGCTCATGGATCTCCTGGTCCGGTGCTCGGGTCTCACGCCTCGGCGCCGGGCAGCACGACGGTGACGGCCGTGCTCAGTCCCGCATCGAAGTCGAAGCGCAGATAGCGGTCATCCACCAGGTAGAGATCCATCTGCTGACTCGTCTGTCGCGGGGTCCCGAAATGCGCCCCGATGGTGTCGCGGCTCGCCGGCAGGGCCAGTCCGGCGATCAAGAGCTCGGGGGTCGGGTAACCGGACTTGCCGTCCTCCGCTCGGAGCTTGATGAGCGCGCCCACCAGCACGTCCTGCCTGAACTGGAGCGTGACACCGGTTCTGGCCGAATCCTCGTACTGCCACATCGCACCGCCGCGCTCCTCGTCGTAGGACTCGGTCGCCGGACCGGCGAGCCCGATCACCGCCATGTGCGTCGGCGAGAACATCGAGTGGCCGACAGCGCGCATGAAGACGGCGAGGTCGCCATCGACGGTCTTCGCCCCCTCGACCTCATCGGCCGCGGCCTGCGGAGCGTCGCCGCCGACCACCTCCCGCATGACGACGAGCATCTTGAGCGCGTCCCCGTCGAAGTCGAACTGCACGAATCCGGGGTCTATCCGATACCGCACGAATGACTCCGTCGAGCGAAGCGGTGCGCCGAGCGCCTGCACGACATCGTCCGGTGACGCCTCGGGGGAGACCCCGCCGACGAGGCTCGCCCATCCGCCGTAGGTGCTCTGATCGGGTGTGTCGGTCGCGTAGACGAAGACCGTACTGAGCACGCCGTCCTTCAGCAGGAAGTCGACCCCGCGATCCGTCATGACGAGGTACTTCTCCTGCACGCCGCCTTCGTCGAACACCTCGACCTCGTGCGGGCCGTCGACGAACGCGAGAGCATGCTCCAGGCGCGGATCGCCTTCCCGCGCTCCGAGAGCGTTCAGGAAGGTGAAGACGTCACCCTGGAGCATCCGGTGTCTGGTCTCCTCGCGCGTCAGGGTTCCTACCGGTCACTTCTGAGTCTCGGGGTGGAAGAAGGCACCCCAGTCACCGAAGTCCGGGATTCTGGTCCAGTTGGCGGTCACGTCGACGTTGCGGAACTCGCGCGTCTCCACGTCCGCGGGCTCGCCGAAACCCCGTTTCGTGACCCGTTCTTCCTTGCCGTAACCGTCGGGGCCGAATGTCATCGACACGTTGCCCACGGACGCGTTCCTCAGATAGAAGCGCAACTCGTCCGGATAGGTGTACCACGTGATCGCGCTCAAGAAGACCCGGCTGTCATCGCCGTCGTAGTGCGCTGAATCGGACGGGGTGTAATAAGCGCGCCAGGTGTAGGCGACGTCGACGCTTCCCTGCGCGTTCAGCTTGTGCATCTCCACCCCATTGGCCCTCGGGCACATCTGCAGGTAGGCGTGCGGCCGCTGATCGTCGGACTGGAGCACCACTCCGAACCAGTCCTCGCGACGTGCGGCATCGAGGTCGTAGCGAGCGACGGCCTCATCCGTCGTCAACTCCTTGCTGAAGAGTCCCCATTGCTTCTTCGGGTGCTCCGGACCTGCTCCGACTTTGTCTGTGTAGATGTATCGCTCCGTCATGGTGATCCTAGTTATACACGTTTCCGAGGACGTCCCGTATCTGCACGGGCGGCTCCTTGCCATTGGCGTGGTCGATCACGGATTGCGGTATGGGGTCGGTCTGTACGGGTACCTCGAGAACGGGCTGCCCGCTAAGCACATCGGGGGAGCCCGCGATGGGGGTACCGGGTGGGTACTTGTTCAGCAACTCATCGATGTACGAGTTGGCCGTCTCGGGTCGTACGCTGTCGAGCTGAGTGTTCTTGCGCGACACGATCTCCTCACCCGGCAGATACGAGTCCAGGCGCTTACCGTTCCCCAAGGTGACCTCGTTCTGGGGATAACGATGGTGGTTCTGGTAGTTGAACTGGTCCCCCTCTGCCATGCGGCGACGCCAGAATGGAAGGTCGTCGCGGTCCAGACGTTCGTTCAACCAGTCAGGATTCCGGTCCCGCACGATCGGCGGGTTCCCCGGCGCGCCGTCGAACCGGTCCTGGCCCCGCACGCGGACGCCGACGTCATCGACGTGCTTGACGATGTTGTCGGCGAGCTGGTGCAGCTTGTCCTTCGCGTGGGCGAAACCCTTCAACACCGACTGCTTCACCTCACGGATGATCGGCTTGATCGCACTCATCAGTCATCACCCCCGAAGTCCAACGCCTCGAACTCCGCGAAGAAATTCGACGTCAACGACTGGATATCCGACCCATGCAGCTTCATCGTCGACTGCGCATCATCCAACGCCTGCAGATCCGCATAGAACTCATCCGAATCCCCGATGTTCCCCTCCACCATCGGCGCATCCAGGATCGCATCGATCACCGCCGGCAGCTTCTCCGCCATCGGCTCGATCAACATCGGCGCCAACTGATTCAACAACTGCTCCACCGCGATATCCACCGCCGCATTCAACAGCTTCTTCTTGATCAACAGCATCGGCCCCGCACCCGCCGCCGTGATCGGGTTCGTGAGCATCGCCACCAACGTGATCAACGTCGACGACACATCGACGATCACCTTCATCTTCAACGCGAAGATCGCATCCGCACCCACATCCATCGCCGTCGCCGCCGGCGGCATGATGTCGATCAGCTGCTGCAGATTCTGCGAACGGTTCGCGTTCCACGCAGACATCGTCGCCGGACCCGTCTGCCCCCGCAGCGCCCCACCCAGGTCCCCGTTCACCTGACGATCCACCGCCTGGATCACATCCTCCAGATCCGACCCGAAGTTCCGCACCAGGGTCGCCCCCTTACGAACCTCGTCCTCATCGATATCCGGCCACTCGAAACCCAGCTTCTCCATCACCCAGACAAGCTCATTCGGCAACATCATCCCCACAGCGACACCTCCTGCACAGACTGTACGTGGCAGTCACTCGTCCACACCATGGGTAGCGCTCCCCCGACCAGGGAAGGATCATCTCCCGTCGGGACGCTCGATCTCGACGCTCATGAAGCGCGAGCCGGGGATCGACGTGACCTCGAGGGTCGCCCCGTCGAGGGAACCCGGCGCCAGCCCGAACCGCGCCTCCAGCTCGCCGTTGCTCAGACCACGCAGGTCGCCTGCCTCGCTCGCAGGTGCGAGGAAGCGCATGTCTCCCTGCGCCGTCTCGCCGTACTTGTCGGGGCTGTCCTGACCGATCGCGTCCTCGTACAGCTCCTCCAGCAGCTGTTTCGGCGCTTTCTTCGGCACGCCCTTCACCTCGTCGAGCACCTCGCCGGGAAGCCCTCGGACGTCCTTGCCCAGCGAGGTTCCCAGATCGCGGGCGGCGTCGTAGTCGGGGTCCGCGTGCTTCGGCACGTACCCGAGCGTCTCGAGACCGCGCCGCACATCCTCCCGGATGTCGTAGTCCTTCGCATGCGACGTCGGCGGCTTGCCGTCTCCGCGATGCCGCGGCTCGTCGTCGACGTTCCGCCGATCCCACCCGCGGATGATGTCGGCATCCGCACGATGCTTGCCGCCGCGTTTGCGGAAGGCGCTCGAGAACCCCTGCTTGAACTCGTGCCCTGCACCGTCCACCGCGTCGACGAGGTCATGCATCAGCTTCTTCAAGGTCATGGGTCAGCTCCCCGAGATCTGCAGGTTGGCGATGTCGGCGAGCAGCCGATCGGTGAGGTCCTCCACATCGGCCGCGTGCGCGTCCATGTCAGATGCTGCCTGGTCGAGCGCATCGAGGTCGGCGAAGAACTCGTCGACGTCTCCGATCGTCCCCTCGACCACGGGCGCGTCCATGAGTGCCATGACCAACGTGGGGACCTGCTCGGCGAGGGGTTCGATCGCCAGCGGGAGCACCTCGTCGATGACCTTCTCGAGCGTGATCTCCATCGCCATCGAGAAAAGCTTCTTCCGCGCGATGATCAGCAGCGCAGCCCCGCCCGCCCCGAAGGGGCCGGCGGCGAGCAGCGGGATCAGTTGGGCGAGGGTGACCGTGACGTCGACGATCACCTTCACCTTCAGCGCGAGCACGATGTCGGCGGCGATGTCGATGCCCACGGCCGCAGGCCCCAGGATGTCGAGCAGCTGCTGCACGTTCTCGGAGCGGTTGCGGTTCCAGCCGGTCACGTGCGCCGTGCCTGCCTCGCCGCGCATCGCAGACGCCAGCTCGCCGTTGATCCGACGATCGGCGGTCTGCACGAGCGACTCCATGTCGTCGCGGTAGGCGCGCACGTAGACGGCGGCCTTGTGCACCTCGTCCTCATCGATGTCGGGCCATTCGAGGCCCAGCTTGTCCATCACCCAGATGAGCTCGTCCGGCAGCATCATTCCCACGGCGACCACCTCCGGCCCCGACGCTACCCAGGGGCGGATGCCGACGCGATGGGGAGATCAGCCCATCGCGCCTCAGCCCATCGGCCGCCCCTCAGGAGGTGCGGGGCGCCTCGCCCGGCACGAAGTACCGCAGCGGAGACAGGCCTGTGCGGACGATGGCATCGCCACCGGCCTCGAGGAACTGCGCCATCGTGGCCACGCTGAGTTGCGTGCCTTCGCCGGAGCTGTCCGCGATGATCACGTTGTCGACCACGGGAAGCAGCGACGCGACGCCCTTCGGCCACGCGGCGAACGTCGTCGTCACGCCCGTGTCGAGCACACGGATCTTCGGGTCGATGTAGCGCACGTCCGGACGCTGCAGAGCCGCCGTCTGGGCTTCGTACACGCGCACGCTGAACAGACGGAGCACGCGTTCGAACCGCATCTCGAGCGCCGGGAACCTCTCGCGCCACGGGAACGGCGCCCAGCCCTCGTCGGTGAGCGCGATCGGGTGCGCACTGACGAGGGGAGTGCCTGCGTCGTAGAGCTCCTCGGCGAGATCGAGCACGCGCACAGCGGCCGACTCATCGTCCGTCCCGACGATCGCGAAGCGATCGCGCGCGAGCCCGAAGACGACCGGCGCGCCCGCGATCCGGGCTCCTTCGAGCCGCGACGGATCGATCAGAACGGCGGATGCCGTCGCCTCGTCGTCGATGACGATGAGGCCTTCGGCGGCCTCCGGGAGGGCGCCTGCTGCGGCGACCGCCGACGCCACGACGTCGGGGAACGGCCGCGACCACCCTTCGGCCTCGCCCTCAGTGACCGCGGTGCGGTCTCCCGCCCGGTCGAGCCCCACGAAGAGCTCGCCGCCGGCGTACTGGACACGAGGGTGCGCATCCCCCGGCGCGGTGACCGCGAGGACCCCGAGCTCGTTCGCGCCGTAGACACGCGGGACGACGTTCACGTCCGCTCCCTCGAATGCCATCGACATGCGTTGCGGTCCTCTCCTCGGGTTCTCATCAGACTATCCGGCGCCGGTCACGTGCCGAGCCGGCCGCCGACCGGCTCACGCGTCGCTCACCAGGACGATGCCAGGGACACGACGTCCGCCCAGGACCAGGCGACGTCGATCGGCTCGTCGAGCGGTCGTTCCAGAGCGTCGGGCGATGCCACCCATCCGCTCGGCACGATGTGGAGCGCATGGGTGAGAGTGCCGGCATCCGGGTCTCCCGAGACGACGAGGACCACCGCGAGACCCGGCTCCGGCCGCCAGGCGCCCGCACGCGTCGCCCCGGCCGTCACCAGCTGCGATCGATACGAACGCTCCCCCGACGGCGGCGCGTCCGCGAGGTCCAGGCTCACCCGGCTCCCTGCGCGGTGCTCGATCGCCCACCGGACGCTGTTCGACAGCTCCACCAGCTCGGCACGCACATCCGCCTGATACTCCAGGGCCGCGCCCTGCGCACCGAGCGGGACGATGGTCGCCGCCCCGCGCTGCAGCACCGGAACCCGAGATTCCATGACCCCGTCGGTGGCTCTGCCGCGATGCAGGATCCCGTCGACGACGTCCATGATCTGGCGGGCCGAGGCGAGCACGACGGCTCCTGTGCGCAGCGACGCCTCCCCGAACACGTCCTCGGTCGTGAGCGGTGCCGCGCCGCGGGCACGGCTGCGCGCGTAGAGCTCGGCGGCTTCCCGAGGGCCGAGACCCGCGAAAGCCGCAGCGTCGAGATCGTCGGAGTCCCGCAGGTCGAGAACAGTGTCGACAGTGGGGGCCGGCCGCTCGATCCGCGCTTCTGGAGCGGATCGGAAACCGGTCACCTGGTCGTCCTCGCTGCGCGGAGCGATGGTCTCGATCCGCATCGCCCCGCCGGGATACGCGTCCCACTCGACCTGATAAGCCGTCGGGCCCTGATCGCCGTCCTGTTCGAACCGCGCCTCACCGCCGGCCATCCGCACCCGATCGCCGTCCTGCACCCAACGCTCGCTCCGCACGCGGCGACCGTCTGCGGCGTACTCGTTGACGACGTAGTCCCGACCGCGCCGGGCCGTGAGCGACCAGGGCACGACGTCTCCCGCGTCGTGCGCGGGGAGCAGGTGAATCTCCTCCCCGGTTGCCCATCGCATCTCGGCATCCTGGGCGCTGATCTGCGGCACCCCCGCTGTCCGGCCGAGCCGGTCATCGAACGGATGCAGCACGACCGTGCCGTCCGGAAGGCCCGCGTCAGCCGGGTTCTGCTTCTTGCGGAAGATCATGGCGCGGTCACCGCAACTCGTAGTTGCCGCCGAACGTTCCCGGCCAGGATGCCGGGCCGCCGCCGCCGTTGCGCGATCCGGTGGCGGTGTCCGGCATGGTGATCACGCCTTCGGGCACACCCGTCGGAAGATAGCCGCCGGGCAGCCAGTTCTCGTTCGCGCCGTTCTCGCGACCCGACGGAACGGTGAGTCCGTTGAGCTCATCCGGCGAGAAGTGGCGGATCTCGATCTGGAGCGGGTTGCCGTCCTCGTCGCGCAGCGATCCCCGATCGAAACCGAGCAGATCCTCGAGCTTGTCGGTGTCGTGACCCGCCTCGTTGAGAACCCGGTCGAGGTCTTCGGTCGGGAAGACGAAGGCATCGTGGTCGGCCTGCGCCGGCCCGTAGTTGTTGAGGGAGTCGGACACGTAGATGCGGCTCGCGCCGTTGTCGAACCGAGCGAGGTGCCGGTCGATGTAGTCCTTGCTCAGGTAGTCCTCGGGGTCAGGACGGTCGCTCTTGTGATCGTGGTCGAACCGTCCGCCGGGGGTGTAGTCGCCCGGCTGGGTCGACGAGTTCCGGTCCCATCCCCCGCGCAGCGCCCACGGCGCGTCCCTGCCCTCGAACTTGTCCTGGCCGCGCACCCGCTTCGCGACGTCGTCGACGTGGTTGAGCATGTTGTCGGTCAGCTGGTGCAGCTTGTCCTTCGAGTGGGCCATGCCCGAGAGGACCGCCTGCCTCACCTCGCGCATGATCGGCTTGATCGCGCTCATCGGTCGTTTCCCCTCATTTGACCTGATACGTGTAGTAGTTGCCGAGTTTCCTGATCGCGGCATCCGACAGCTCCGGATGCCTCTCACGCATCACGCGTTCGAGCTCGTCACCGATCTCGCTGAGGGACATGCCCGCCCAGTCGATCCGGGTGCTGATCGTCTCGTCCAGCATCGCACGTACCTGCTCACGGACCCCAGTCGAGCCGTATCGTGCCTCGAAAGCGGCCTCGTTCTTCCCCGGATAGTTCGTGAGGTGCACCACGATGGCTTCGCTCAGATCTGTGTTCTGGTCCGTCACGGCCGGGTTCCTCTCGCACCGTACGCGGCGTCGTAGGCCGCGAGATAGTCGCTCCCCAGCCGCAACCGCACGTACTCGTCGATGGCCTTCAGCGCTTCCCGAACCTGGTCCCGAGTGCCGCGGATCGACAGCCGCTGCCCGAGGATCTCGGACACCGATGCATCTCCGCCCAAGAGGATGCCGAATCCCCAGTTGCCGCTGCCGTAGTCATCGTATGAGCCGCGCACGGCGAAGGCGTCGTACAGGACGAAGGTCAGTTCGACATCCGACCTCTTGTACCGCTTCGTCGCAGCGGGGAGATGCGCGCGAACGAGGTCGAGCACATCGTCCACCGTCATGTCGTCATGCGGCATCTCTCACTCCTCCGTCGCAGCCGGGTTCGGGAAGTCGATACCCAGCGCCTGCTCGAGATCATCGAGGTCAGGAAGCTCGCGTCGTGCCTGGTCGCGGGAGATGACCCGGGGGTAGCTGAAGGCGCCGACCTCCCAGTAGGTGCCGCAGGAGCGGCAGCGACGCACCTCTGCCATGAATTCTTCGCTCTCGCCGATCGTCACGGCGCGCGCCTCCGGCGCGTATGTCGCCCAATACCCCGAACAGACCTCGCAGGCACCCGGGTACGTCGAGTCGACGTGCGCTGTCACGAGTCCACTCTCATGGTCGGCGTCTGTCGGTCTGGCCTGATCGGCGTAACGGCTCCATACGTTCTCGTTGCGCCGCCATCTGCTCGGCGAAGGTCACGATCTCGTCGAGCGCCGCGGCCGCGAAGGTCACCACCGGCTCCGGTTGCGCATCTTCCAGCGATTCCGGGTGCCTGTACACCATGAGGGCGCCCGCCTCGCCCTGCATTCCGCTGGGAAAGCAACGCACCGATGCGCCCTGGACCGCGACCCTCCACCCCAGAGGCTCATACTGTTCACGCGCTCTCTCGAAAGCCCAGAACGCGTCCGCGCCCAGGCCCGTGAACACGTGCTGATCGAACTCGACGGAGACCGCGTACTCCCTGCCGTTGGGGCGATCGAAGTCCTGCACTACGGCAACCGTCGCGGGGACAGAGACATTTCCCGCAGCAGCGATGATGCCGCCGTAGGTCAGATTCTTCATCAGTCCTCATCCGTTCGCGCCCGATGTCGAATCGCCTCGTACAGCCGCTCGGTCTCCGCCCGCTGCACGGCCACCGTGGTCACCGACGCGGGATCCACCGGCGCGAACGTGTCCACGAGATCCCCCACGCTCTCGGACGTCATCCGATACGCGCGCAGACCGCCGCCCTGATCACGAGCCATGCCGCTGGGCCAGACGTCGATCTGCGCACCCGCTACGCCGATCCGCCAGCCGAATGGCTCGAGCTCTTCCCGCACGAGACAGAGCGCCTCGAAGGCGTCGTCCGCGCGTGCTTCGGCCGTTCCGAATCCGGAACCGCGTACCTCCACGACCCAGGAGAAGGGCTCCTCGAACCGCCACGACACAGCGGCGTCTCGCACGATCCCTTCGCGCATCACCTGGATCCCGAGCGACCCTGCCGTCATGCTTTCAGGATATCTGCGGGGTTCCTTGTCCATATCCAGTTCGCTCAATTCCCGCCACTGTCGTGCGGACTCGGCGTCGATTCACTCAGTGCCGGCCTCGCTCTCCGCGGAGGCGCATGGGTCCTTTCACAGAGCGACTCTCCACGGCGCACAGGATTCCGTCACGATCGGGCTAGTCTTCGACGCGATGGCATCAGCTGCCGTAAGCAGCCTCGTGCGCGGCGAGATACTCGGGCCCGAGCCTCAGACGCGCGTACTCGTCGACGGCTTCGAGAGCCGATCGCACTTCGTCCCGAGTGCCGCGAATACCCAGGCGCCGCCCGAGAACAGTGGACACGACGGCGTCTCCGCCCAAAGCAATACTGAATCCCCAGTTGCCGCTGCCGTAGTCGTCGTACAATCCGCGGACACTGAACGCGTCGTAGATGACGAAGCCGAGTTCGACATCCGACTTCCTCACCAACTGATTCGCAGCGGGGCGTAGTTCGCCGACCAGGGCGAGGACGTCATCCACGGTCAGAACCTCGTGTGCCATTGTCATTCCTCAGGTCAGGGACGATACGCCTGCATCGTCGTCGGATCGAACACGTACCCGTTCCTCTGCAGGAAATCGAGTTCAAAGTACAGTGCGCTGCCTGGGAAGTCCTGCGGGTTGTGGGAGAATCCGATCGGTTTCCCTTCGGCCATCATACGTTCCAGGAAAGGAACGTTGAACGCATCGAACATGTCGTCGTCTGACAGGCCATTCGCATCCTTGATGCTGTCCCACTGGTCGCCGAGGCTGAAGTACGTGGCCGGGGGGTGCCGCCCCTCGGCCACATCGACGTAGCTCGAGGTGCCGGGGACGTAGTATTTGCCGAGGATCGCTTCGAGACCGTTCGGGTTGTGCACACTCTCGTCGAGGAGGTCGAGGTAGTCCTCATCGCTCATCCCCTCGGGCTTGCGGTTCCGGTTCGGCTGCCACGGGTGCGTCGAAGGACCGTTTCCGGAACCGCTGTTGCCGTTGGGGTTGTCGAACCGGTCCTGGCCGCGCACCTGCACGCCCACGTCATCGACGTGCTTGACGATGTTGTCGGCAACCCCATGCAGCTTGTCCTTCGCGTGGGCGAAGCCCTTCAACACCGACTGCTTCACCTCACGGATGATCGGCTTGATCGCACTCATCAGTCATCACCCCCGAAGTCCAACGCCTCGAACTCCGCGAAGAAATTCGACGTCAACGACTGGATATCCGACCCATGCAGCTTCATCGTCGACTGCGCATCATCCAACGCCTGCAGATCCGCATAGAACTCATCCGAATCCCCGATGTTCCCCTCCACCATCGGCGCATCCAGGATCGCATCGATCACCGCCGGCAGCTTCTCCGCCATCGGCTCGATCAGCATCGGCGCCAACTGATTCAACAACTGCTCCACCGCGATATCCACCGCCGCGTTCAACAGCTTCTTCTTGATCAACAGCATCGGCCCCGCACCCGCCGCCGTGATCGGGTTCGTGAGCATCGCCACCAACGTGATCAACGTCGACGACACATCGACGATCACCTTCATCTTCAACGCGAAGATCGCATCCGCGCCGACATCCATCGCCGTCGCCGCCGGCGGCATGATGTCGATCAGCTGCTGCAGGTTCTGCGACCGGTTCGTGTTCCAAGCGGACATCGTCGCCGGACCCGTCTGCCCCCGCAGCGCCCCACCCAGGTCCCCGTTCACCTGACGGTCCACCGCCTGGATCACATCCTCCAGATCCGACCCGAAGTTCCGCACCAGGGTCGCCCCCTTACGAACCTCGTCCTCATCGATATCCGGCCACTCGAAACCCAGCTTCTCCATCACCCAGACAAGCTCATTCGGCAACATCATTCCCACAGCGACACCTCCACAGACGACCTTACGAGTCGCGACCGCACGGTCGCGATGGGGAGAACAACCCATGAGACCGCGATCACGGAACCACTTCCCACTGCGAGACGCCGTAGGTGAGGGGGGCCGCGACACCGGTGCGCGGGGCGATACCCGTCACCGAGCGATCGATGATCGTTGCCCGGGGGTTCATCGCGATGGGCAGCGCGACAGCGGCGCGGACGATCGTCGACTCGATCTGCGCGAGAAGATCTCTCGCCTCGTACACGTCGGTGGTCTGCGCGTACTGCGCGACCAGTGCATCGCGTTCCGGATCCGTGCTCCCGGTGATGGATGCCGAGCCGTGGCCGCCCCACTGGTCGAGGATCTGCTCAGGGGTCTGCGGCACCGGCACACGGGCGATCACGGCATCCCACGCGCCGGCCGCGAGCGCAGCCTCGAAGTCCGCGCTGCCGCAGTCGGCGATGCTCCAGCCCGCTTCCGCGGCGACTTCGCCCAGGGCGACGAAGGCCCCGGTCGCGAACTCGCTCCCGGTGTCGTACAACACGCACACAGACGATCCCGCGGCGATCCCGGCGCTCTCCCGCTCCAGGGCTGCGTCGTCGGCGGGCGTGCCGAGAGCAGCAGTGAACCCGGAGTCCTCGTTGACGATGTCGTAGGCACGCGAACCCGGTGCCGAGAGCATCGACGTGGTTCCCGTGTAGGCGGTCGCCCATACTCCCGAGCCGCGCTCCGTCAGCGCCGTCGCCGGTATCGCACGGAGGAACGCGGCCCGCGCCTGCGGCTCGGTGAAGATCCCGGTCGGGTCGAGCATCAGCGCCCAGAGGGTGCCGTCGTGCCGCGTGTCGACCGTGAAGTCCTCGCGCTCGAGCTGACGGATGATCTCGCGGTTGGCTGTGGTGGGGGCCACCTGTGCGACATTCAGTCGCTCGCCGACCTCGGCCTCGGGCAGGTCGCCGGCCGGAACGAGCTCGATGCGCGCGACCTTGGGCGTCACGAGACCCCGGTAGGAGGGATTCGGCACGAGCGCGACGCTCTGCCCGTCGCCGTCGTCACTGATGCTGTCGACCCGGAAGGGCCCGCTCGAGAGCAGCAGGTCCGCCGCGAGCTTCCCGTCCTTCCCGACCTCGAAGTCGTCGTTCCACACCGCCGCGATCTTCGCGAGGGCGTCGTCGTCGCCGTCCTGGATCGCGCGGATGACGGCCTGCTTCGCCTCCATGGGATCGTCGGTGCCGAACGCCCGGTGCCCGACGACGTGAGCGGGCACGGGTGCGGTGACGGCCTGCTGCCAGCCAATGATCGGCTGCGGGTAGGTCACCTCGATGGCACGGGCGAATTCATCGAGCGCGGGCACCGCCGTCTCGACGGGCTCCGCATCGGCCGAGGCGTCGTCGCCGTCGGCATCCTCTGCGTCGAAGTAGCCGGCCGCGCCCGCCCACCCCAGCAGCAGGTCGGCGGCGTCGAGGGGGATGTCGTCCGACCAGACCGGCTCGGCGAGGTCGTACCGCACGGTGAACGGATCGTCGGAGACGATCGTGACCGAGCCGAAGCCCTCGTCCGCCACGAACTCGCCGTCCACCAGGTCGCCGAAGTCACCGCGGATCGTCTCGGCGATGTCGACGTTGCCCGGTGCAGGAGATGCCGCCGCATTCGCCGAGGTGAACGCGCCCGTCCAGCCGACGGTGATCTGCGTGTCGGGCACGACCGTCTCCGGCAGTGCCGGCGTGCAGGCGGCCAGGCCCACCGCGAGCAGCACGGCGATCGGTGCCGCGACGCGGCGCACCCCCCTCATGAGCCGACCGTCACGCGAGGTCGGTGCCGTCTTCTTCTTCGACCAGCGCGCGGAACGGCTCGCTCTCCTCGCTCTCGAGCCAGGCGCGGGCATGCTCGAGCAGCATCGCCGGCGACTCCTCCGCCTCCTCCGGCGAGCCGAACGGCCCGATGACGTCCTCCGAGGGACGCTCGTCCGCGCGCACCACCGACTGCGAGGTCAGGTTGTACCAGTAGTAGCTCTGTGTTCCGGTCATCGCTCGTGTTCCCCTCGTCTTCCCGACTGATTCTATTCGGGGCGATCCGCACACACCCCTGCACAGAGAGAGGTCGTGGGGTCGATCTTCCGATCAACCCCACGACCTCTGTGCGCGATGGTTCAGGCGCCGCCGGCCATGCTCGAGTCGGTGTCGCGGATCTGGTCCGCCATCCGGTCGAGGGCCTGGGCCATGTCGTTCACGGCCTCGGCTGCGTCGTCGAGCGACGTCGTGAGCTCCTCGTACGCCGTGGCGTAGGCGTCGGACGCGTTCTCGGTCTTGAAGCCGTCCTGCACGAGGTCGTCGATGACGCCCTGCAGCTCCTTGAGCGTGTCGGTCACAGAGCTGCGTCCGTCACGAAGTCGCGCCGCGGCGCTTTCCATCTCGCTGTACGTTGCGCCAAAATCATGGGCCATGAGAACCGCCTCCAGTATCTTCTCGTTCAGGCCGCTCGGCCTCTTACGTCGAGGTTAGCCAACGATCCCCGATGGACAAATGGGGAGCGGTGCCCATCTCGGCTCTACCCGTTCGCCGGGGCGTCGGGAACGAACGGGATCTGCATCGTGACCGTTCGCCCCGCCTGCACGAAGATGCCGCGACCGACCGGGAAGTCGGTGCGCTTGACCCGGCCGAACGGCGCCTTGAAGATCGCGTCGCCATCGTAGGTGTCGGGCTTGAGAACGATGCCCTGACGACCGGTCTTCCACTCGCCGAGCACGCCGATGCTCCCGCTGGCGCGGCTGATCTCCGCATCGGCGATCAGCATGTGGTCGCTGTTGTTCATCGCCTGCAGGAGCGCGCGCATCGGGCGGTCTGCGGGACCGTCGGCGAGGTGCGGGATGTCCTCGATCACGATCAGGATGCGACCGCCAGAGATGTCGCTGACGACGAGCTCCGTGAGCTCGGTCGCGAGATCCTTCTCCTCCTCCGGCCGGACGGCGCTCTTCACCCACGGACGGAAGTCCTTGAGCTCGGAACGGCGCGTGCCGAAGTGGTACAACCGGATGCTCGGATCGAACCGCTCCATCGCGACGACGAGGGCCTTCAGCGTGTTCGTCTTCCCCGAGGCCGGGGGACCGGAGATCACGAACGATCCGATCGGCTCGAAGCCGTGCGCGGACAGGGTGTCGTCCGCGACGCCGAACACCGGCATCCCGTCCATCTTCGTCGGCATCTCGCTCGACAGGACCATCGTCGGCAGGGCGCCGATCTCGGGAAGATCCCGCACGCCGCTCGCGCGGAGCTTCTCGCCCAGCGCGGTGAGCGCCTTGGTCTGCTCGACCACGTTCAGCGTTCCGCCGAGCACGGCGATCTGCGCCTCGTGGCCGTCGACGATCGCGCGCCCCGGTGCCGACTGCTCGTCGAGCACGTCGCGCGGGGCTCCGAGCAGCATGTACTGGCTCGGGTCCCCCATGCGGAGCACGATGCGACGCGAGATGTTCGCGGCGACCGCGCTGGGCACGGCGTTGCCGCGGTCGGCGGTGATGACCGTGTGCACGCCCAGCGTGCGGCCCTCGCCCAGGATGCGCATGAACATGCGGTAGAACGCGTTGCGACCCGCCGTGACCTCCCAGTCCTTCTTGAACTCGGGGTAGTTGTCGATCAGGAGCAGGATGCGCGGCATCCGCGGATCCCGCAGCTCGCGATACTCCTGCACGGACGCGGCACTGGCCGCCGAGAACGCGGCGGCACGTCGGTCCATCTCGCCGTCGAGCGTGCGCAGCAGACGCTGGATGCGCTCGACATCGGCGCCGTCGACGACCGATCCGACGTGCGGAAGCGACGCGAGCGCACCGAGTGCACCGGAGGCGAAATCGAGGCAGTAGACCTGCACGCGCCCGAGGTCCGGTCGCATGCCGGCCGCCGTCGCGATCGTCTTGAGCACGGTCGATTTGCCCGACCCCGATGTCCCGTAGATCACAAGCGAGCCGTCGCGGTCGGGGGCGAACACCGCCGACTGCTGCAGCTGCTTCTCCGGCACGTCGACGAGCGCGAGCGGGATGCGCGTGTCGCCCTCGTTCGGCAGGTCGTGCAGATCCACGAGCGGCGCCAGGTCGTCGAGCCACGGACGGCGCGGGCGCGGCAGGGCCGCGGCCTCGCTCGCCCGGATCAGCGTCGACACGATCCGCTTCTGGTCGTTGGGACCGAGGTCGGCCTCGTGGGCGTCGGAGTCGGCCGGAACATCCGGCTCCCACTCCGCGGCGGAGCCGAAGCGCAGCGGCGCCACACGCACCTCGGCAGCGGCACCGTCGTCCTCCGTGGTCCAGCCGCCCGCGTACGCCGACTGGAACGGCACGAGGCGTCCCGGTCCGGTCTTCGCGATCGCGCGGCCGGGGATGGTCGCGGGGAAGGTCGCGGCGACGCCGTCGTCGACGACGTCTCGCGAGTCCGCCTCGTCGGCCATGCGGAGGGCGATGCGGAGGTTGGTGTTGGCGCGCAGATTGTCCTTGATGACGCCGGCCGGTCGCTGGGTCGCCATGATCAGATGGATGCCGAGCGAACGGCCGCGCTGGGCGATGTCGACGACACCGTCGACGAACTCCGGCATCTCGGATGCCAGGGCGGCGAACTCGTCGATCACCAGGACGAGCGCCGGCGGGACCTCGGGATCCTGCCGCTTCTCGAGTTCGAGCAGGTCCTTCGCCTTCTTGCGGTTCAGCAGGTGCTCGCGGTGCTGCAGCTCGGCCCGGAGGCTCGTCAGGGCGCGCCGGACGAGGTGCGGGCTCAGGTCGGTCACGAGTCCGACGCAGTGGGGCAGCTCGACGCAGTCGGCGAACGCCGACCCGCCCTTGTAGTCGACGAACAGGAAGGTGACGCGGTCGGGGCTGTGCGCAGCCGCCATGCCGAGTACCCAGGCCTGCAGGAACTCGGACTTTCCGGCACCCGTCGTTCCGCCGACGAGCGCGTGCGGTCCCTGGGTGCGCAGGTCGAGCGCCATGGCGTCGCTCGCGCCCTGCCCGATGATCGCGCGCAGCGTGCTCGCCTTCTTCAGGCGCGGCCTCGGGTTCGTCGAGCGGTCGACGATCGTGTTGTTCTGCCGCCAGCGCTCGATCACGACGTTCGGATCCTCGGCGATCGCCGGGTCGACGAGCTGCAGGAACATCACGGCGCCCGGGATGTCGGACGAGTCGTGCACGGCCGTGCTGGCATCCAGCACGGGTGCCAGGCGTCGCGCGAGCATGTGCATGTAGGCGTTGGACACACCCTCGACCCGCACGTGCTCGAAGTACTCGCCGTTGCGGACGAGGCCGACCCGCGCGTCCTCGAGACCCGTGGTGACGTCGATGTAGCTGCGGCACACGGCCGGCAGGGACTCCACGGTCGGCGACACGAAGACGGCGTGCACGCCGTGATCCGCGCCCCGCTCGAGGACATCGGTGAGCCGGCCGCGATCGACCGGAGCGTCGCCGCTCACGAACACGATGACGGACAGCGGCGGTGTGCCCTGGTGGTCACCGGCCGCACGCGAGACGTCGGTGCCGTAGAGGAGCGGATTCCACTCCTCCTTGAACGGTCCGCGCGGCTCGCCGCGCCCTTCGCCGGCTCGCTGCACGTACTCCTCGAGGCTGCTCAGCAGGGCGGCGCTCGTCGGAGCGGAATCGGCGAGCGCCATGTCGCGGAACGGGCTCTTCTCGCTGGAGGTGTGCGGCATCCACTTGAGCCAGTCCAGCTCGGGTGTCCAGGCCGAATCGGCGAACGCCACGGCCACCACGTCGTTCGGTGCGTGCAGCCCGAGCAGCTGCACGGCGACGCCGCGCATCGTGTCGGCTACGGGACCCTGCGGGCCCGCGATGCCGATGGATCCGGCATCCGCCATCGTGTCGAACACCGGCACGTCGTCGACGAACTCGTAGCGCTCGCGCAGCCGGTCGACGCGATCGATGAACTCCGGCAGACCGTCGGGCACCTCGGCATCGTCGATCTTGTTGCGCGCAGGGAGCCGGCAGCTGCCGAGCCGCAGGCCGAGGAAGTTCCAGTGCTCCGGCCGCCGCGTCCACAGCATCGGTCCGAGCCGCATCGCGTGGTCGTAGATCTCCGCGACGGGCGGGGCCTCGGCGTTGCGGGCCTGCTCCTCCTCGGGCTTGCCCCGGAAGAAGTCCTCTTCGAGCTGCTCGTACTGCCGCTCGAAGAGCAGCACCTCGTGATTCTCGCTCTTCTTGCTCTGCGCCGCCTGGTTGATGATGTTGCCGAAGGCCATCAGCGGCGTCATCACGATCATCAGCAGGGATCGCGGGTTCTCGTTGAGCGCGTAGAGCGCCAAACCCATCAGGATCGGGGCGATCATGATCGGCCACGGGAACAGCTTGCCGATCTTCTCGGTGGGCAGCCGCGGCACCTTGAAGAGCGTTCCCGGGAAGCGCACCTCGACGCGAGGGCTGCGGTTGAAGAGCAGACCGCCGCCGCGCTCGATGATCGGCTCCTCGGTCGCCGAGCCGTCGAAGGAGCGTGCGAGGCGCAGCACGAGGGTCGTGCCGCCGATGATGAAGGGCTCGCCCTCCTCGATCCGCACGCGCTGCACCGCGACGCCGTCGACGAGCACGCCGTTGGCGGAGTTCAGGTCCACGACCTCGATGTGCGTGCCGACCTCGAGTCGCGCATGGCGCTTGGAGACCATCGGATCCGCGAGGACGACGTCGTTGCCCGCGTCGCGACCGAGGAAGACATGGCCGGAGGAGATCGGGAACTCCTGGCCCGCGAGCGCCCCCGACGTCGCGAGCAGCACCCCGGCGACATCGCGCTGTCCCGCGAAGGAGTAGTCGGGACCGTAGTTGACGATGGATGCCGCGAAGCCGGAGCCGATCGGCGCCTCGCCGATCGGGACGTCGGGCTGCAGGGGCACGAGCCGCTCGGCGTTCGGAGGCGCGACCGCGAGAGTGAGCACATCGCCCTCGGCCACGGGGACCGACCGGGTCGGGTCCGCCGCGGCGACGTGACGGGCCACGTCAGCGGCGGTGGCGGTGGAGTCCGTCGTGATCACGATGTCGACGGGCTCGCCCTCCTGACGGTGCAGGGTCAGCTTCAGCCTCATTCGTCTCCCCCAATGCCGCTGGACTCGCCGGCGACCATCATCGTTCGTCCATGCTCGCTCACGCGCGGACCACCGCGGCCACGCGATCGCCGAGGCGGATCATGTCGCCGTCCACCGTCTGCACGGGTGTGCCGGCGGCGACGCCGTACTCGGTGCCGCCGCGGATCAGGCCCGACCCGTTCGTCGACCGGCAGTCGACGATCTCGAGGCCGCCGTCGATCGGGCGCACCAGCATGTGCGTCTTGGACAGCGACCGGCTGTCGTCGACCAGCGCGATCGGACGAGCGCCGGGATGCTCCGTCGCATCCGGGTTGCGTCCGAGGAGCACGGGTTCGGTGATCAGGATGCTCTCGCCCGTGTCGAAGCGCAGTCCGTAGCGGGCGGCGGGCGCGGGGACGGCCGGCGCGGGCGGCGCGGCCGGCGTGGCGGGCGGCGTCGCAGCGACGGGCGGCGCCGGAGCGGCGACCGGCTCGGGTGCCGGCTGCGGCACGGGCGCAGGAGCCGGCGCCGGAGCAGGCACAGGAGCCGGCTGCGGCGCCGGCGCCGCGCTCGAGAGGTCCGCGCGGACCACGCGGTCCCCCTCGGGGATGCGGTATCCACCGAGCACCGGCTTTCCCGCCTCACCGGGGCCGACGTCGACGACGGGCGCAGCGGGCAGGCCGACAGACGGACGCTCGTGGGCCTCGTACGGGCGCGCGACGCCGAGCACGCCCGCGCTGACCCGGCTTCCGGGCCGGTACGAGGGCTGAGCGGCCGGGTCGATCGGCGTGGCGAGAGACGGCAGGGCGGAGCGCTCCGGTGTCGGCTCGGCCTTCACGACCTTGCGGGCGACGCGCATCCGCTTCTCATCGAAGGGGTTGAGACCCTTGCGCACGTCGACGAGCCAGATCTTCAAGGCCTTGTCGTGCAGTCCGCGACCGCGGCCCTCGGGGTCGAACGTCGGGGAGGCGAGGATGACCGCGGGGCCCAGCACCGGAACGATGCCGGCGACCACGACGAGGAGGAACCGCAGCAGGACCGCGCCGACCTTCGGTCGCTCCAGCGTCACCACGTTGATGCTGCGCAGGCCCATGAACCCCTTGCCGATGGTCCGCCCCTTGAGCCCGTGCAGGATCAGCTGGACGATGAGGAAGATCAGACTGAGCAGCGTCGACGCCGCCGCCATGACCACGGCACGGACGAAGTCGGGGTGGTTGACGAACCCGTACGACGAGATCGCCCCGCTCGCGAGCTTGAGCACCAGCGGGATCGCTCCGATCCAGAGGGGCAGCTGCAGCAGCATCCAGATCGCGACGTCGATCACGGCCGCGAGAGCGCGCCGCCCGAAGGGAGCGCGCAGAAGGCCGAGCGCCGCGGCGTACGCGGGGTCGGGGCGTCCCTGAGCGTCGAGTCCCTCGATCGTCTGCTTCTGCTCGTCGATTTCCCAGATCATGTCAGTCGACGCACCCCCGCGCCGGCTCGGACACCCGTCCGTCGTCGCGGCGCAGCATGACGTCGATGCAGACCGTACCCGCGGTCGCCGGCACCTGTGCGGCCGGCGTCTCGGACTGCTGCGGATCGACCTGACCGGAGACGTCGACGAGGCTCCAGATGAACGTGTCGCCGTCCTGCGGATCCTTGTTGACCCACGTGAACGCGATGAGATCGCCCTGACGCGTGCCGCTCAGCTCCGCGACCTTCGGGACGAAGTCCGACACGACGTCCTGCGGCTCGGCGGTCTCCGTCGTCTCCACCGGAGTCTCGATGCCGGCGACCAGCACGTTCAGTCCGACGATGGTCCCCACGACGACCAGGACGGCGGCGGCGGCCGACAGCGCGATCCACAGTCCGCGCCGACTGCGCGGCGTCGCCGGGGTCGGAGCATCGCCGACGGGAGCGGCGGGAGCGGCAGCCTGCGGCGCCGGGGCAGCGGATGCCGCGGGCAGCGGCGCGACCACCATCGGCGGGCGGGCGATCGTCCGATCGTCCGGCTCGGGCTGCGCGCTCGCGGTCGGGACCCGCATCTGGGTCGCCTCGTCGACGGCGTCCACCCGGGGCGGCGAGTCGAAGCGCGGCACCTCGGGAAGGCCCGGCAGGGCGCTCTTCGGCTGCGTGGCCGCGGAGGGGCGCGTGAAGGCTGCGACATCCGGATCGATGCTGACGATCTCCCGCACGCGGGTGAGACCGTCGCCGTCGTCGTCCAGATCCTCCGCGGTCGGGTGGTCGTCGACGATGTCGATCGGCGTCACCGAGTGCGAGAGCTCGATCTGCACCTTCTGCAGCGCGCGCGCGAAGGCGACCGCGCTGGGGTAGCGGTCATCGGGGTTCTTCGCCATCGCGCGCTCGAGCACGCGCTGCAGGCTCTCCGGGGAGTCCGGACGCCCGAGCGACGTGAGGGCCGCGCGCTCGATCCGCTCGATGAGGTCGGCGCTGGAGTTGCGCTCACCGGGCCGCTCGAAGGGCGAGCGTCCGGCGAGCAGGGTGTAGATCGTCGCGCCGAGAGCCCACACGTCGGTGCGCGGGCCGCTCGACGGCGACTCGGCGAACGACTCGGGCGGCGACCACGGGATCGACATGCCGGATGCCTCGCCGGTGGCGCCGGTCGTCGAGGCGATGCCGAAGTCGGTCAGCGCCGGTCGGTTGTACGCCGTGACGAGGATGTTGGCCGGCTTGATGTCGCGGTGCAGCACGCCGGCGCGGTGCGCGGTCTCGACCGCACCGGCGACCTGCACGCCGACGCGCAGCGCCTCGGCCACCGAGAACGACTCGCGGCGCGCGCGCAGCTGGAGGTTCGGCCGGGGGCAGTACTCCATGACGAGGTACGGCCGACCGTCGCCCGCGACGCCCGCCTGATAGATCGTGACGATCGCGGGATGCGTCGACAGCATCGCCATGACGTTCGCCTCATCGGCGAACTCCTGCGCGGCGCCGCTCGAGATCCGATCGGCGAGCAGCACCTTGACCGCCACCTGGCGACGCGGCATCTCCTGCTCGTACAGGAAGACGTCGGCGAAGCCGCCCGTGCCGAGCGGTTCGAGGTAGCGGAACCCGGGGAGCTGGGGAGGTGGAGAGGGAGGACGACTCACGGCAGGTCCTCGAACGCGACTTTCACGCCGTCGCCGAGATCCACCACGTCGCCGGACAGCACGAGCGTCTGCTCCCCGGGGTGCAGGCGGATCGGGTCGGCGCCGGGCCGCAGCAGGGTCGACCCGTTCGTGGTGTGCAGGTCGATGACGACGACGGTGTCGCCCTCCGGCCTGATCTCGAGGTGGCTGCGGGAGATGTCCTGCTGCGGGCTCTCGACGGCGATGAGATGCGGGAGGTTCGCGCCGCTGGCCCGCGTCGAGCGCGGACGGCGACCGATGATGACCGTGCGATCGAGCGCGACGACCTGGCCCGTGGACACGCGGATCCGACCGGTCGCCCCTGCCGCGACGCTCTCCACCGGGATCACCGCGGTCGCCACGTCGTCGGCGACCGGAGGCTGCTGACGCATGGCTCGCAGCTCCGCCGCGGAGATGGTCGCCCCGTCGTGGTCGCCCTGGATCGCGGCCGGGATCACCGGGGCTGCGGCGGCCGGCGCGGAGTGCACCGTGGCACCCCAGAGCTGGTCGAAGTCCTCGGTGGACGGCGCGAGCGTGACCTCGGTCGGCACGATCGTGGCGCCGTCGACCGCCGGTGCCGCTTCCGGCTCGGCGACCGGCTCGCTCGGCTCGTCGCCGGGTGCCTCGGGGACACCCTCCACGACCGGCTCTGCCTCGGCATCCGGCTCTGACTCGGCCTCTTCCTCGACCGGCGACTCCGCCTCGACGGGTGCGGGCGGAGCATCCGTCACCAGGGGCTCGACGTCGATCGGCGCGGGCGCGGGGAGCGCGTCCGGCGCGGAGTCGACGGATGCCGCCGCCGGAACGGCCGCGGCGAAGTTCGCGATCGACGGACCCGGGGTGCCGGTCAGGGCGGCGGCGGACGCGCCCGCCTCCTCGATCTCGATGATCGGGACCGGTCCGAGGACGCCCGTGAGCGGACGGTCGTCGCCGGACTCGAGCTCCGCGCTCACGGCCGCGGCGCGCACGACGCCGCTCTGCACGGGAAGCGCGGCCTCGCTCTCCACGGCCTCGACCGTGACCTCGACGCGCGATGCGCCGCCCACGAAGCGCTCGCTCCACGTCGTGACCTCGGCGCCGGAGAACTCGCGCGACTCGGTGCCCGAGCTCACGCGGGCGCTGACGCCACCGCGCAGCGCGATGCGGATGTCGGTCCCTTCGGCCACGGCGGCCACGAACGGAGGAAGCGAGGTGAAGTCCCCGCCGGCACGCGCGGTGAGGACGTCGACGACCGTCGCGAGCGTCTTGCTCTCCGGCATCCGCTCCCACAGCCGCGCCACGACATCTCCCGGCACATCCGGCGGCAGCGCCACGAGGGCGCCCGGCATCACGATCAGGTACCACTGTCCCGGTCGGTAGATCGTCTGCATCAGCGAACCCCTCCTGCTGCGGCCTCACGCGGACGCGTGTCCATGTCGATGTCCGAGTCCGTCTCCAGGAGCGTCCCCGGTCGCGAGGCGACCGAGACCGCATCCACGACGACCACGGTGATGTTGTCCCTGCCTCCGGCGGTGACGGCGTCGTCGACGAGCATGTCGGCCGCCTTCTGCGGGTCGGGGGTGTTCTGCAGCACCTCGCGGATCCGGGCGTCGGAGACCTCGGACGTGAGCCCGTCGGAGCAGACCATGATCCGGTCGCCGAGCTCGGCGGGGAACAGCCAGTAGTCGGCGTCTCCCGTGCTGCTGGCCCCGATGGCCCGGGTGATGATGTTGCGCCGCCGATCGGTCGCGGCATCCTCGACGGTGATCTCGCCCGCCTCGATCAGCTCCTGCACGACCGAGTGGTCCACGCTGATCTGCTCGAGCTCTCCGTCGGCCAGGCGATAGGTGCGCGAGTCGCCGATGTTGACGGCCAGCCAGTAGCCCATGCCGTCGACCGAGGCGATCACGACGCCGCTGAGCGTGGTGCCGGCGCGGCCGTTGCCCGAGGTCGACAGCTCCTCGACGCTCGCCCTGGCCCGTGACAGGGCCAGCCGCACGTCGTCGAGCTCGAGCGACGCGCGTCCGACGGAGCTCGAGAACTCCGCGATGACCGCCGCGCTCGCGCGCTCCCCCGCCTCGTGACCGCCCATGCCGTCGGCGACCACGAACACCGGGGCGCTCGCGAGGTGCGCGTCCTCGTTCAGGGCTCGGCGAAGACCGGGGTGCGTCGCCGACCCCGTCGAGACGATGAGCGCGGGCCTCACGCGTAGCCGCCGATCGTGACGATGCGGTCGCCGATCTCGATGGCGTCGCCCAGGCGCACCGGGACGCGCTGTCCGGCGGGGCACGCGATCCGCTGCCCGTCGCGGACGAGCGTCATCCCGTTCGTGGAGTGCCGATCCAGCACCCAGCCGCCGGACGACTCCGCCGCCGCCTCGAAATGCGTCTTCGAGAGCGAGAGGGTCTCGTCGCGCACGGGCACGACGACCGCGCCGTCCTCGGCTGCGGGGTTCCGACCGAAGATCGTGCGCCGCGACACCGAGACGCGGGTCCCGTCGTCCCAGGTGAACACGAGACGGTGCCCGGGGATGCTGATCCGGGTGTCCTCGATGTCCTCGGGCTCGGCGACGAGCGCGGGCGCGGGCACGGGCGGCACGACGGGCGCGGGCGGTGCCGGCGGGACCTCCGCCACGGACGGGGCCGGCGGCACGGGCGGTGCGGCTGCGGGCGGCACCGCGGGAGCCGGCGGTGCGACGGGTCGCGCCGGGGAGTAGCCCTGCACGGTCGCGTCGAGCTCGGACACGGCCTCCGGCTGCGGGGCGGGCGTCACGCGAGGCGGCGGAGCATCCTGGGTGATGCCCGGGACGAAGGCGATCAGCGAGCCGTCATCGGATGCCGGGGCCGCAGGACGCGACACCGACGCCGGGATCACGGGCTGCACGGGGAACGCCGGCGCCGCGGGAAGCGACGGGGCGACCACCGGCTGCGCGGGAGCCGGTGTCACGGGCTGCGCCGTCGGATGCGGGATGCCGGGGATCGCCGGGGCGGCGGGGCGCGGCGGCTCCGCCGAGAGCCCGGGCGCGATGGCAGCGGCAGCGGAGCCAGCGGTCGGTGCCGATGCTCGTGCATCGAGCATCAGGGAGCCGGCGACCTTGTCGTGCCAGCCCTGGAAGCGGCCGGACCCGTCGAACAGCGGCGTGAAGTAGCCCACCACGATCGAGCCGGCCAGGCCGAAGATGATGTTGCGCAGCAGCGTGCGACCGAAGCCCAGCGGGCCCTGATCCTTGGCGGAGACGAGGCGCAGACCCTGCGCGCGCATGCCGATGGATCCGTTGCCCGCCTGCATGAGCGTGTAGACGACGAACCAGCCGAGCAGCAGCAGCGAGACGATCGGTCCGCCGATGAGCAGCGTGGTCAGCATGCCCTCGAGGCCGCCCGCGAGGCTGGCGGTGATGAGCAGCGCGCCGCCGAGCACCACGGAGAGGCCTGCCGCGATGAGCGCGTCGATGAGATAGCCGATCGCGCGGCGGGAGATCGGCGCGATCTGTGCGAACGCGGGCTGCGTCATGGTGTCTCGCTCTCGGGTGCGGCGGGCGTGCTGGTGCTGCTGCTCTCGATCGTGCCAGGTTCGCGCCGCACGCGCGCGGTCGCCGCCTCACGGAGTCCCTGGAGACCGGTCGAGAGGGCACTGCCGCCCAGCAGCGACCGGAGGCTCAGCCGGGCCTTCGTGCGCTTCCAGAACCCGGCGTCCTCCCCCAGGCCGCCGACGATCGTGTCGACCTCGCTCCAGAACGCCTCGACGTCCTCGGGCGTCGGGTCGGTGGGTCCGAAGACGTCGGCGTCGGCACGGTGCGCGAGGTCCGCGACACGCGGCACGGCGAGCGTCGCCACCACGGCGGCGGCCTCCTCCGGCCGCGTCCCGCCCGGTGTCAGGCGTGCGCCGTAGTCGACGGCGCGGTCCGTGAGCTCGTCCCAACCGCCGCTGATCCGGTCGGCGGTGCGAGCGGCGGCGCGGCGCGAGCGGCGCTTGGCGGCCTTCCACGCCCCGATCACGATGAACGGCGACATCAGCAGCGCGATGATCCCGAGCGAGATCCCGCCGATCAGCAGAATCGCGCCGATGATGCCGGCGAGGTTGAGGTTCTCATCCTCCGACTCGCGGTCATCCGGCAGTGTCGGGGGCAGGTCGACGGGCTCCTGCGGAGGAGGCGGCGGCTGCAGCACCTGCGGCTTCGGGTCGACGCGCGGCTTGGTGTTCTGGTCGTTGGGGACCTGGTCCTCGGGCGGCGTCGGATTGAACGGAAGCCAGCCGAACCCCTTGAAGTTGACCTCGACCCAGGCGTGCACGTTGTCGCCGGTCGCGGTGAAGACGGGCTCGCCGTCCTGCTCGTCGTCGGGGTAGTAGCCCATGACGACGCGGACGGGGATGCCGATCTCACCGGCGAGGAGCGCCATGGCGACGGCGTACTGCTCGTCGTCGCCGATCATCTGGTCGCCGCCGATGAGCGTGGTGATGCGTTCGGACGTGTGGCCAGCGCGGGACAGCACCTCGCCCTCGAGCCCGTGACTGAAGAAGCCGCCCTCCGCGAGGAAGGTCTCGAGCGCGCGCACCTGCTCGATCGGCGACTCCGCGCTCGACACCGTCTCCGCCGCGAGCGCGGTGAGCTCCTCCGGCACGTTGCTCTGCTTCGGCAGCGTGACCGTTCCGAAGTCCACGTCGGCCAGCCGGTCGTCATCGGGCATGTTCGGGATGACGGCGTCGACCGAGTACTCGTCGCCCTTGCGCAGCTTCGGGGTCGCGACGGCGGTCCCGGTCGCGGTGTTGACGTAGGTTCCGCGGCGCAGCTCCTCGGCGCGGTCGCCGGTGAAGCGGATCTCGGACAGCACCCCGGCCGTCGGCATCCACACGGCGTCGTAGTCGTCGACCGCGATGTTGAGCGTCACGGGCACGCCCTCGGCGTCCGGGGACATGTTGGAGCGCAGCGGCGAGAAGGCACTCGAAGAGGTCGGTCCGCCGTCGGTGACGTTGTAGACCATGCCGTCGTACTGGTCCATGACGGCGGTGCGGATGCGCGCTCCCTTGGGGAGCCCCTGCACCGTGAAGAGCGTCTCGTCGACCTCGTCGCGCACGTTCTTGCGGAACGCCTGGAGCGGGCTCGGGTAGTCGCGGATGTTGAACGGCGGGATGATCACGTCGCGGAACACGTGCCGGGGCTCGGTCGGAGCGGCGATCGCGCTGGTCGCGACGCCCGCGCCGCCGGCCACGGCGAGCACCGCGACGCCGGCGAGCAGTCGACGCAGGCGCATGTGCGCGGCGCGCGAGGGATCGACCTCGCTGACCGAGACGGCCATGTTCTGCGGGGCCCAGATCTGACGGAGGGCGAGCCAGGCGATGCTGACGATCGCGAAGACGAGACCCTGCACGATCGGGAACGCCGGCTGCGGGGTGCCGAGCGCGATGACGAGCATCAGCGCCGCGCCGGCGGGCAGCAGCGCCCATGCCACCTGCGGCAGCCGCAGGGCGAGGGATGCCGTGACGGTCGTGACCACGAGCGCCAGCAGGAACGGGACGATCAGATGTCCGTCGGCCGCGGCGACGGGCGCCACGGTCGTGAGGAGCTGCTTCCAGGCCGTGACCGTTCCCACGGCCAGTCGCTGCAGCGTGTCGAGGGTCGGGATGACGCCGACGATCGCGGTGTGCGGGAGGGCGAATGCGCCGCCGAACACGAAGTAGGCGGCCACGGTGAGACCGGCGATGAGGAGGATGCCCCAGCGACGCCAGGCCGCGACGCCCGCGATCGCGAGGCCGATGACGATGCCGCCGACGACGGCGGGGATGAACGACGGGCCCGCGAACGTCGGCCAGAAGCCGACGAGCGCGACGGCGACGAGCAGAGCGGTCGCACCGAGGTCGAGGCCCCAGCGGCGCACGGAGATCGCAGCGGGTTCGGTGGCTGGCGCTGTCATGCGAGGACCTTCTGCAGGGCGAGCGGGATCTGGTCGAGCGCGCCGATCGTGACGACGTCGGCGTCGCCGATGCGGCGCAGAGCCGGGGCCTGAGCGGACGTGTCGGCGACGACCGCGAGCGCGCGAGCCCCGAACGGCAGACGTGAGCAGGCCAACCGCAGGTCGTCGGAGCGTACCTTCGATCCGCACACCAGCACCACGACGCTCGCCAGCGGCATCGTGGCGGAGAGGACACCGGCGAGTTCGGCGATGCCGCCGTCGCGCGGCTTGCTGTTCTCGACCGCCGACAACGAGTCGAGCAGCTGCTTGCCGGTTCCGGCGGGCAGCTCGCGTCCCTGCACGCGCATGTCCACGCGCTGCGAGTCGCGGAGCGCGCGGAGGCCGATCGAACCCGCCGCCGAGATCGCGAGCTCGAAGTCGTCGGCCGAGGCGTAGTCGCCACTCGATCGCGACAGGCCGATCACGAAGTGCGACCGGCGGGTCTCCTCGTACTGACGGACCATCATCGTGCCGGTGCGGGCCGTGGACTTCCAGTGCACGTGGCGCAGGTCGTCACCCGGCTGGTACTCGAGGAGGGCGTGGAACGACACGTCGTCGCGGGACAGGTCGGCGGCGGGCATGCCCTCGAGGTCGCGCAGGTAGCCGAGCGACTGCCCGTCGAACAGCACGGTGCGCGGGTGGACGAACAGATCGACCGGCTCGTCGCGCCGATGCGCACGCTCGAACAGGCCGAGCGGATCGCCGCGCACGACGCTGACCGGACCGACCTTCACCACGCCGCGCTTCTGCGTGGGGATCGCGAAGAGCTCCTCCGCCTCCTCGCCGGGGGCGAGACGCTGGATGCCGAACTCGCCGCGCCCGGAGCCGACCGGGAGCACGATGCGCGACGGGAGGATGGCTCGCGTGCCGCGGTTGGCCAGGGTCAGCGCGCCGACCGCGCGCTCGCCCACGACCACGCGCGTGCGCGCGAGGTCGAGCGACACGTCGTAGGCGGTGCGCCCGATCAGGAAGAGGGCGCAGAGCGCCACCGTGATCGCGATGACGATCGCGGCGACCGTGAACTCCGACCAGCCGGCGATGCGCCCGAGGATCCAGAAGCCGACGGCGAGGGCCATCAGCACCCAGGCGAGCGGACGGATGGCCGAGGCGATGATGCGGAGACGTGTCAGGACGCGCGCGCCGATGACGGCCGCGACGTCACGCCAGCCGGCGTCGCGATCCGTCTGCGCCGCCGGCGCCGAGAGTGCCTCCGTGGTCATCAGGCCGCCGTTCGCGCCTGGGGTGCGGCGATCCCGTCGAGCACGCGGGCGATCACGGTGTCGCTGCTGGTACCGGCGAACTCGGCCTCGGCGTCGAGGAGCAGACGGTGCTGCCACACCGGCCGTGCGAGGGCCTTGATGTCGTCGGGCAGCACGAAGTGACGGCCGTGCGCTGCCGCCCAGACCTTCGCGATGCGGATCATGGCGATCGCGCCGCGCACCGAGACGCCCAGGCGGATCGCGGAGTCGTTGCGGGTGGCCTCGGAGAGCTCCGCCACGTAGCGGAGCACGGCGGGCTCGACGTGCACGGATGCCGCGAGGTCGGCCATGTCGGCGACCGCGCTCGTCGTGATGATCGCGCCCAGGCCGGCCGACGGGTTGCGATCGGATGCTCCGGCCAGGATGCTCTCGGTCACCGCGAGGTCGGGGTAGCCGATCGACGTCTTGATGAGGAAGCGGTCGAGCTGCGCCTCGGGCAGCTTGTACGTTCCGGCCTGCTCGATCGGGTTCTGCGTCGCGATCACGAGGAACGGGCGTCCGGTCTCGTGCGTGACGCCGTCGACCGTGACCCGGGATTCCTCCATGACCTCGAGCAGCGCGGACTGCGTCTTCGGCGAGGCGCGGTTGATCTCGTCGGCGAGCACGATCGACGCGAAGATCGGCCCCTTGTGGAACTCGAAGCGGTGCGACTGCTGGTCGTAGATCGTGACGCCGGTGACGTCGGACGGCAGCAGGTCGGGCGTGAACTGGATGCGGGCGCTCGTGCCCTGCACGGTCGCGGCCAGCGCCTTGGCGAGGCTGGTCTTCCCTGTTCCGGGGGCGTCCTCGAGGAGGACGTGCCCCTCGGCGAGCATCGACGCCAGCACGAGGCCGACGATCTCGCGCTTGCCCTGCACGGCCTTGTCGATGTTGTCCACGAGGCGCGTGAAGGTTCCCTGGAACCAGGCGGCCTGTTCGGGGGTCATGCTCATGTGGGTTCTGCTTCCTCTGGGGGTGACGATTTCCTCTGGGGGCGACGATGGGTCGAGCGGGGCACTACCAGGCCCGGCGTTCGTAGTCGGTTCCGCCGATGGTGACCCAGACGTCGGTGCGGCCGCCGTAGCCGTGGTAGCAGCCGAGGTCGAATGTCCCGTTGGCGGGAACGGACACCGATCTGTAAGTGGAGAAGGACCTGGTCACTCCGCTGTTGCAGGTCACCGTGTAGGTGCCTGCCGGGAAGTCCTTGGTGGTGACCCGGAACGTCGCGCAGGTGCCGTCGTTGCAGTTCGCGTTGCTGACAGGTGTTCCGCGCGTCACCCACGCCCGCGGCGGCGGCGGATCACTCGTGCGCGCGGATGCCGAGGCGACCGGCGACCAGGTCCCGTTCGAGTCCTGCGCTCGGACGTCGATGCTGTGGTTCTGCTGGTACCCGTTGCCCACCGTGCGGGAGCCGCTGGCCCCGACGTCCTGCCAGCCGCCGCCGTCGATCCGGATCTGCGTGGTCTGGATCGGACGACCGTTGTAGGAGCGGTCGGAGTTCCAGCTGACCTCGACGCTCGTGCCGAGGTTCCTGGCGTTGGCCGCCGGAGCCTGGGGTGGGCCGAACGGGGTCTGCGCGACGCCGTTGGATGCCGCGCCGACGTACTGCACGCCGTCGACGTTCGCGACGCCGCGCACCTCGACCGTGTAGGACGTGCCGTTGTTCAGCCCGCCGATCCTGTTGTTCCCCGGCATCCCGGCCCAGCCGCCGCCGTTGAGCCGGTACTGGTAGCTCACCTCGGTCGTCTTGGCGCCGTTGCGGTTGCCCGCCGACCACACGACGTCCACGAACCCGTCGCCCGCGTTGACCGCACTGATGGACGGGGCGGACGGGGCGATGACGCCGCGTCGTGGCGCCGACATCGCGCTCCACTCGCCCCAGCCGGCCTTGTTGTGGCCGCGGATGCGGTAGGTGTAGCCGTTCTCCGAGGTCGGGACCACGACCGCCTGGCTGAAGGATCCCGGACTGGGCGTCAGCGTCCTCTGCAGACTGGACCCCTCCCAGACCTCGAGCTGCAGCGCATCGATCGCGTCGCCGTTCGCCGGCACCGTCCCCCAGTTGACCTGCATCTGCGCCTGGTTGCCCACGGGCTGCAGTTCCGCCGTCGTCGGCGCACCGGCCGCCAGCGGGGGCCCGGCGGGCACCTCGGATGCCGACCATGCGCTCCAGCTGGAGGGATCGGGCGCGCGGTTGTGCGCCTGCACGCGCACCTGGTAGTTGCCGCCGTTCTCCAGGCCCTCCCACGTGAGCGAGTTGCCGGTCACCTCTTTCTGGGTGATGCCGGACGGCGGGGCGGGCGAGATCTGCAGCGTGTACCGCTCGACGGGCGAACCCGGTGTCGTCGGCGTGGTCCAGGAGACCTGGAGCGACTTGTCGCCGAACTTCAGGGTCGGGGGGTTGGGCGTGTCGGGACGCGCGTCCGGGCGGGCGACGGCCGACGAGCCGGACGGCTCGGACTCGCCCACGCGGTTCGTCGCGGTGACCTGGAAGACGTACTCGACGTTGTTCGTGAGCCCGTCCAGGGTGCAGGTCGTCGACTGGCACTCCTTCGAGTACGAGCCGCCCTGCACCGACTTCACCGTGTACTTGGTGATCTCGGCCCCGTTGTTCGACGGAGCGCCGTATGTCACCACCACGGTGCGGTCCTGCACGCTCGTCACGGTCGGCGCGCCCGGCGCGTTCGGGACGCCCTGCACCGTGAGCACGACCTGGCCGGTCGCCTGACGATCGGCGTCCTCCGTCGCATCCTGGATCGTGTAGCGCACCACCATGGTGCCGACGAAGTCCTTCGACGGCGTCGCGACGACGTCGTCTCCCTTGATGCTCACCTGACCGGAGCCGGTCTCGACGTTCGCCGTCAACAGCTTGAGCGGCGTCTCCGGGAAGGGGTTGAAGTCGTTCGCGAGCACCGGAACGGTGACGCTCTTGCCCTGATCGGCTTCGGCGACGGTGTCGGTGTTGGCAGCGGGCATCGCGCGGTTCGAGGCGGTGACCTGCACGAGGACGGAGCCCTCGACGGGTTCGGTCTCGCCGTCGCTGACGCGCAGCGTCAGCGTGGTCGCCGTGCCCTTCTTCGCGTTCGACGATGCCTCGACGAGCAGCTTGTCGCCGTCGATCTTCGCGGTGATCCCCTTGCCCTCGCCGCCGACGAGCGTGTACTTGTGCTTGCCCTTGTCCTCGGGATCGGGGTCGACCGTGAGCGCGGCGAGGTCGAGGACGCTCGCCTTCTCGCCGGGGGCCACGTTCATCTGACCGCCCACGAACTTCGGCGGCTGGTTGTCGGGCGGGAGCACGTTGATCGGGATGCTGAGCGTGGCCTTGCGACCCTCGGGGTCGTCGGGTCCCGTGCCGTCGGTGACCTCGAACGTCAGCGAATCCTGACCGAAGTATCCGGGCGCCGAGGTGTACACCAGTGTGCGCTCGTCCTTCACGAGGTCGGAGCCGTCGGCCTTGAGAGCGCTGACCTTCGCGTGCTCGGTGATGACGACGTCGCCGCCACCGGCCACGGTGACGTACTTGTCGAGCGGCACGTCCTTGGTCTCGCCGCTCTTCACCTCGAGCGGCTTGGTCGAGGTCAGCGTCGGGCGCAGGCCGTCCTGCGACGGGACGAAGATGAACGCCGAGGACTGCAGCTCGTCCTGATCCGTGAGCGTGTACCGGATCAGCTGCAGCTCGTCGGTGACGGTGACACGCACCTTTCCGTTCTCCAGCACCGTCGCGCCGGGCCCGACGTCGAGCGCGAGGCGCTCGGTCGTGCCGTCGGGATCCTCGTCGTTGTCGAGGATGTCGAGGTCGGCGGTGAGACCGCCGTCTTCGAGGTCGACGGGACGCAGCCGGTCGTCTCTCGCGACCGGTGCCTGCAGCGGCACGTTCTCATCGACCGTGACCTGCAGCACGGCCGTCGCGGTCGCGCCGCGCGCGTCGCTGACCGTGTACTGCAGAGACGACTCGAGTGCGCGGTCGGGCGCCTGCACGAGCACGCGGTCTCCGGAGACGCGGGCCTCCAGCTCGCCGGGGATCTCGAGCCCCTCCTTCACGAGCGAGATCTTGTCGCCCTCGGGGTCGGAGTCGTTGAGCATGACGGGCACGGCGATCTCACGACCGGGACGCACCACGACGGCATCCTTCACCGCATACGGCGCCTGGTTGACCTCTTCGGCCGGGGCGATGCCCACGCGGATCGTGGCGGTGCCCTCCTTGCCGAGACGGTCGCGCACCCGGTACTTGAAGACGTCGACACCCGTCGCTCCGTCGAGCGCCTCGTAGGTGAAGTAGTCCTGCGCGACCTCGGTGATGCGCCCCTTCGTCGGATTCGACGCGATGTCCAGGAGCTCGACCGAGTCGCCGTCGGCGTCGATCCCGTCGAGCGGCACGGCGATGTTGGTCTCGGTGCCCGCGAGCGTGCGGGCCACGAGATCGCGTGGCCGCGGTGCCGCGTTCGTCTCCTCGTCGATCGGCAGGATCTGCACGGTCACGTACCCGGCGGCCTTCTGCTGGCGGGAGTCCACGGCCTCGTAGGTCAGGTAGACGGTCTTGGCGACGTCGCCGGCCTTGAACCGCACCTCGTCCTGCGAAACGAAGGCCTCGCCGTCCTCCGGGTCGACGAAGGGCTCGATGAGCTCGGGGGCGAGGTGCAGCGCGTCGTCGCTCGGATGCGTGTCGTTGTCGAGCACCGGGATCGTCACCACATCGCCGGCGCGGACGTACACCGAGTCGGGGTTGGCGACCGGCTGCAGGATCTCCTCGGGCGCCGGGATCGGCACCACGACGACCTCGCCCTCGGCGGACTGCTCGCCGTTGGAGATCCGATACGCGATGCGGACCTGCTCGTCGAGGGTGCCCTGGTCGGTGATGCGGAGAGTCTCGTGGTTGAGCACCGACACCGAGACGCCGGTGCCGGGCTCGACCGAGACGGACTGCACGACGAGGATGCCGCCGGACGGGTCGGTGTCGTTGTTGAGCACGCCGATGAGCGCGTCGCCGCCGGTGGGCAGCAGCGCCACATCGCGCACGGCGACCGGCGGCAGGGTCACCTCGGCGGCCTCGGTCACGTCGATGCGGACGAGTCCCTCGCCGTTCTCCGGGCCGGCGGTCGCGAGGTACTGCACGTAGTACACGCCGACGGTCGGCGCGGTGAAGCTGAAGGTGTTGTTGGTGATGTCGGGCAGCACGGTGGCACCCGGGACCTCGTCGACGCGGCCGAGACGCAGGCGCTCCCGACCGGAGCTGGTGTCGTTCGCCAGCGGAGCGACCGTGATCTGCTCGCCGACACGCGTGACCACGTGGTCGGCGTTCGTCTTCGGCTTGGTGGTGCCCTGCGGTCGCACATCGAGGGTGACCGTGGCCGTGGCGTACTCGCCGAAGCCGTCGGCGACCGTGACCTGGATGTCCTTGCGGCCCTGCAGGCTGGCCGTCGCCTTATAGGTCAACTGGCCGTCGGTGCTGAAGTCGACCTCGTCGCCGGGGGCCGCGACGACGTCCTTGAGGTAGATGTCGTCGCCGTCGGGGTCGATCCAGTCCGGGAGGATGTTGTACGACACCGTGCCGCCGGTCTCGACCGTGAGCGAGGTCTTGCGCTTGGGCGTAGGTGCGCCGTTCGTGCCCTCGTCGTGCACCGACAGCGTGACCGTCGCGGTGTCCTTGCCGCCGCGGCCGTCGTCGACCTCGTACTGGAAGGTGGACGTGCCCGAAGCGTCTTCGGCGACGGCGATCTGCAGCGAGGCGCCGTTGTAGATCGGCTGGACCGTGCCGATCGACGGCTGCTCCTGTGCCATCGCGGCGACCAGGACGTCGCCGTCCGGATCGTTGTCGTTGTCGATCACCGGGAGCAGCGCCGAGGCGCCGGGCCGCACGCCGAACGAGTCATCCTCGGCGATCGGCACGGTGTTGATCTCGCTGCGCTCCGGGAGCGTGGTCTCGACCGTCTCCTCTGTCGAGTCGTCCTCGTTCTCGGTCTCGCCCTCGGGCGGGGTGAGGTCGTTCCAGTTGTCGACGCGCTGGAGGCTCTCGTTGGCCAGCCACGCCGCGCCGCCGACGGCGTCGTTCAGGATGATCACGTCGCGGTTCACACGGAAGACGAGGCTCTTCGACTCCTGCGCCTCTTCGATCGTGGCCGAGACGTCGTTCGCCGACCCTGCGCACTCGCGCACGAACGCGCCGGTGCCTCCCCAGGCGCCGTAGGTGCAGCCCTGCAGCCACACGGGAGCCGCCGGGGAGCCCTTGCCGCCGGCATCCGTCGTCGTCACCTCGGAGCCGTCGAGCGGAACGCGCACCAGCGCGGATGCCGTCGCTACCGCGACCGCATCCGTCTCGGCCGAGGCCTGCTGGATCACGGCGCCGTCGGCGTCGGGGATCTCGGTGCGGAATCCGCCGGGTGTCAGCACCGCACCGGATGCCGTCTCCAGGACCACCGGGGTTCGACCGACGGCGGTGATGGTCACCGGCTTCGACGCATCGAGCGCGCCGACCGAGGCGGTGGACGACTCGAGGGGCTCGCCCTCGTTGTCGACGGGGACCGTGACGACCTCGCCGTTCGCGCTCGACAGGGCGAAGACCGTGCCGTCTTCGGCGACGACGACGTCCGCGCCCTCGCCGAGCTCTGCGACCGGGTCGGCGGCCTCGATCTCGAACGAGGCGATGCCCTTGACCGGAACGACCCACAGGTCGCCGGACTTCTTGTCGAGGATGGCGGCGGTCTGAAGGCCCATCGCCACCTTGGCGGAGCTCGGGATCCCGGCGGAGTCCCCCAGCGAGACCCGAGCCGGGTCGACCGCCGTGACGGTCGAGGCTCCCTCGTCGACCACGAGCACGTTCGCGGCGTCCTGGACGATGTCGTAGTCCTCGCCGGCGGTGCGCAGACCTCCGTCGAGGACGGTCGACTCGTGGTTGAAGTGCCCGACGAGCAGGCCCGACGTCTTGGTGATCCAGACGCCGCCGTCGTTCAGATCGACCTTGGTGGTCGGAAAGCCCTCATACGTGAGCGCCATCGTCGTGATGGCGATCACGCCGACGGTGACACCGGCGGCAGACGCCAGCATCTTCGGCCGCGCCCTCATCCACGACAACGCCTTCATACCCGGTTCCCCCCAGGGTCGACACACTTCGACACTTCCGTGCAGGGCACGACAGCCCCACAACGCACCCGTTCATCCTAACCGCGCGCCGGAACATCGTTCGATGGGCTGATCTGCCCATCCTGCAGGCGTCAGGCGCGCCAGCAGCCCGCCAGGTGATCGTCGACCATTCCCGCCGACTGCATGAGCGCGTACATGGTCGTGGGGCCGACGAACCGGAACCCCCGGCGGCGCAGCTCCTTGCTCAACGCGGTCGACTCCGGCGTGACGGCCGGGACGTCGGCCATCGTCGCCGGACGGACCCCGGATGCCGGCGGCGCGAACGACCACATCAGCTCGTCGAGCTCGCCGTCGGCCATGCCGCGGACGATCCGCGCATTGCCGATCGTGGCCTCGATCTTCGCCCGGTTGCGGATGATCCCGGCATCCGTCATGAGCCGCTCGATGTCTTCATCGCCGAACTCGGCGACGACCTCGGGCTCGAAACCGGCGAACACCTCGCGGAATCGCGGTCTCTTGCGCAGGATCGTGATCCACGAGAGACCGGCCTGGAACCCCTCCAGCGCCATCTTCTCGAACAGGGCCCGGTCGCCGTGCAGCGCCGTGCCCCATTCCTCGTCGTGATAGCGCCGGTACTCGTCGTCGTCGCCGACCCACGCGCAGCGGGCGCGGGAGTCGGGGCCCGCGAGGAGGGAGGTCATGCGGCGAGGCTACCCGCGACGACCGACATCACTCGCTGAACGTCGCGGCGTCGATCACGAACCGGTAGCGGACGTCGGACGCCAGCACCCGCTCGTAGGCGGCGTTGATCTCGGATGCCGGGATCACCTCGATCTCCGCGGCGATGCCGTGCGCGGCGCAGAAGTCGAGCATCTCCTGGGTCTCGGCGATGCCGCCGATGTTCGATCCCGCCAGCGAGCGCCGACCGCCGATCAGCGACATGACCTGCACGGGCAGCGGTTCCGCCGGCGCGCCGACGCACACCATGGTGCCGCCGACGTCGAGCAGGCTCAGGTACGAGCGCATGTCGATCACGGCGCTCACCGTGTTGAGGATGACATCGAAGGAGCTGCGCAGCTCGCGGAAGGTCTGCCGATCGCTCGTCGCCCGGTAGTCGTCGGCGCCGAGCCGGAGGCCGTCGTCCTTCTTGCTCAGCGTCTGCGAGAGCACGGTCACCTCGGCGCCGAGGGCGTGCGCGATCTGCACCCCCATGTGGCCGAGTCCGCCGAGCCCCACCACCGCGACACGGGTGCCGGGGCCGACGTTCCAGTGCTTCAGCGGCGAGTACGTCGTGATGCCCGCGCACAGCAGGGGTGCTGCCACGTCGAGCGCCAACCCGTCGGGGATGCGGAGCACGAACGACTCCGTCACGACGACCTGCTCGGAGTAGCCGCCCTGGGTGACGGTGCCGTCGCGGTCGGTCGCGCCGTACGTGAAGATCGCGCCCTCGGTGCAGAACTGCTCGTCACCGCGCAGGCAGTTGCGGCATTCTCCGCACGAGTTCACCAGGCAGCCCACGCCGACCCGGTCGCCCACGGCGTGCTTCGTCACCTCGGCGCCGACGGCCGCGACGGTGCCGGTGATCTCGTGTCCGGGAGCGAGCGGGTACTGCTGCGGCCCCCAGTCGCCCTGCACGGTGTGGATGTCGGAGTGGCAGATGCCGGCGAACGCGATGTCGATCAGCACATCGTGCGGGCCGAGCTCACGGCGCTCGATGACGGTCTTCTCGAGCGGGGCGGCTTCGCTGGGGGCGGCGTAGGCGTGGACGCGGGTCATGCGGGCTCCTCGGGTGTGCGGTCCTTCGAGACTACCCACCGCACGCGGAGTCGATACGGTTGACCGAGACTCCGGAGGGGGAAGTCATCATGCGCGGATCCCGCACGCTCGCTCGTCTGATCACCGTCGTCATCGCGGTGATCGTCACACCGGTCGCCGTGGGGCTGCTCTCCAGCGGCGGCACGTCATGGCTCATGACCTACTTCCAGTACGGCGGCGCCCGCGACGGCTTCGGCTCGCTGATGATGCCGACGCTCCTTCAGGCGCTCGGCATCCTGCTCCTGATCGCCGTGGTGCTGACCGGCATCTGGAGCTCGGCTGGCCTGATCGCCGCGGGGGTGATGGCCGTCGTGCCGCTCCTGCTCGCGCTCCTGCCGGCGCTGCTGCTGGAGTCGTATCGGATGCTGGGGCCGATCCTCCCGCGCGAGTGGCTCGACGGCCTCACCTACGGCATCCCGCTGGTCCTGCTCCCGGCGCTCGGAGCGATGGGCATCGTGCTCGCGATCGTGCGCCACCGGCCCGAGCGGACCGCGACCGGTCTCTCGATCATCGGCCTCGTGGCCGCGCCGGTCCTCCTCGCGGCGGGGATCTGGCTGCTGTCGTGGGGCATCGCCCGCGGTCAGTTCACCGCGCTCCAGCAGTTCCGGTTCGACTTCCTGCCGGATGCCGCTGCCGCCGTGCTGCTCGGGACGCTGCTCTCCGTCGCCGGGGTGTTCGCCACGCGCTGGTCGACGTTCGCGCTGGTGCTGCCGGCAGCGGTCCTGCTGCTGCTCGGTCTGCTCGTGCTCGTCCCCGACGCGGTCTTCATGATGGTCGGGCGGATCCCGATGGTCGGCCGAACGCTTCCTCAGCTGCTGATCCTCGGAGTGGGGACGGCGGTCGCGCTGGTCTATCTCGCCTTCACCGCGGTGCTGCTGCGCGTCCGGAAGCAGGCGATGTCGACGGCGGCGGGAACGGGCGAGTCGCCGTTCCCGGCCGCCGGCTATCCGCCCGTTCCTGCGCCGCCGTACCCACCGCAGTACCCGCCGGCCGCGGGTATCTGACGCCCGGCGCGATCAGCGCTGCTTGAGGTCGCCCAGCGGCTCTCGCTTGACCTTCTTCTCGCGCACCGGAGCCTGGCCCGACGCCTCGAGGTCGGCGTAGTACGCGCGCGCCTCGTCCTGACGCTGCTTCTCGATGCCGCTCGCGATGGGCGCACGCACGTGCTCGGGCTCGTACCCGAACGCATCGACGAGGTCGAGGGCGTAGGGGCGCAGTCGCGCGCACAGGCGGTCGATGTAGCTCGATACGGCGGCGGCGCGCTGGGTCGACAGGCGGCCGTTGATCAGGTGCCAGGCGAGGTGCTTCTCGATCAGCTGCAGGCCGAAGAGGTCGCGCAGCCAGGTGAGCACCTTCTTGGTGTCGGCATCCTCGATCTCGTGCACGGCGTCGGTGAAGGCCTCCCACTGGAGCAGCTCTCCGTGCGCGCGGGCCGCCTCGATGAGCTCGGCCTGGTTCTCGTTGAAGAGGCGGGCGCCGAGCGCCTTGTCCTTCGCTCCGGGACGCAGCCGGCTCGCGATGTCCGCCACCATCTGCTGCACGCGACCGGCGAGCAGATCGTGCTGCTGCTCCTCGCGGAGGCCGCGCTCGACCGACCGCGACACCTGGCCGAAGTCGGACACGGCCTGACCGAGCTGACGGAGGCCTGCGCCGTGGAAGACCTTGCCGGCGGTCATGCCGACGGCGAACTTCGCCAGCGCCGCGGCATCCTTGCCCTGGAACTGCTGGGCGTAGTCGGTGAGCAGACGCTTGCCGACCAGCTGCAGCAGGACGTTGTTGTCGCCCTCGAAGGTGACGTAGATGTCGAGGTCGGCGCGGAGTCCGACGAGGCGGTTCTCGAACATGAAGCCCGCGCCGCCGCAGGCCTCGCGCGCCTCCTGCAGGGTGTCGAGCGCGTGCCAGGTCGACAGCGGCTTGAGGGCCGCCGCGAGCGTCTCGAGGTCTTCCCGGTCGGCCGGGGTGTCGATGCGACCCGAGAAGACGCCGTCGAACTTCTGCAGGAACTCGTCGTGCGCGAAGATCTGCGCGTACGTGGTGGCGAGACGCGGAAGCAGCCGGCGCTGGTGCTTGCCGTAGTCGAGCAGCACGACCTCCTGCCCGTCGGCGCCGTCGAACTGGCGGCGCTGGGTCGCGTACGTGATCGCGATCTTCAGTGCGAGGGCGGATGCCCAGCTGGCCGCGCCGTCGAGCGAGACCCGTCCCTGCACGAGCGTGCCGAGCATCGTGAAGAAACGACGGCCGGGACTGTCGATCGCGCTGGAGTAGGTGCCGTCGGCGGCGACGTCGCCGTAGCGGTTCAGCAGATTGGTGCGCGGGATGCGGACCTGGTCGAACGAGAGCCGGCCGTTGTCGATGCCGTTGAGCCCGCCCTTGAGGCCGTCGTCCTCACGGCCGATGCCGGGAAGATCGTTGCCGTCCTCGCCGCGCAGCGGCACGTAGAAGCAGTGCACGCCGTGATTGACGCCGTTCGTGATGAGCTGCGCGAACACGGTCGCCGCGATGCCGTGCAGTGCGGCGTTGCCGAGGTACTCCTTCGTCGCCGCGCGGAACGGCGTGTGGATGACGAACTCCTCGGTCGCAGGATCGTACGTCGCGGTCGTGCCGACGGCCGCGACATCGGAGCCGTGGCCGATCTCGGTCATCGCGAAGGCCCCGGGGATCGACAGGTCCATGACGCCGGGCAACCACTTCTCGTGGTGCTCGGTCGTGCCGAGCTGCAGGATCGCCGACCCGAACAGCCCCCACTGGACGCCCGACTTGATCTGCAGGCTCGGGTCGGCGACCACGAGCTCCTCGAACCCGGCGATGTTGGCGCCGTTGTTCTCCTCGCCGCCGAGCGACTTCGGGAATGCCCGGTGCACGGCCTTGTTCTCGACCAGCAGGTGCAGCTGGCTGAGGACGCGCTCGCGGTGCTCGTCCTTGCCGAGCTCGTCCTTGCGCCAGAAGGCGGAGTCCTTGATCATCTCGCGCGCCTCGCGGCGCGTGTCGGCCCAGGTGCCCATCAGCGCGTCATTGACGGCGGCGACATCGATCTGCGGGGTGTGCGCCGCATCCTGCGGCTCGGCGGGTGTCGTCGAAGGACGGACGGCGGCGTCGACCATGGCATTCCTCCAGGGAGAAGTAGGGATGCTCCCATGGTAGGTCTGCGACAAATCTCCGTGAAGTCGACTGTACCGATCCTCTAACGAAGCGCCGGGACGCCGGGTCCGCGGATTGTCGGCTCCGGACAGGAACCGGCAATCCGCGGAAGCCTCGCGTCAGAGCGCGAGGCCGTGCCCGAAGCGGAACAGCGGATCGGCGGTGTCGAACGGCACGTCGGGACGCGAGGCCTCGACGGCTGCCATCGACCGCGGGAGATCGAAGGGGAGCTTCCCCCGCGCGGCGACGGCACCGCTCAGCACGTCGAGGAGAGCAGCTGCCGAAGCGCCCCAGTTCACGGTGACCGCCGCGACGGCATCCGTGATCGGGGTGAGGACGGGCGGGCGGTCGGCGAGCACATCGACCACCGTCGGAACGACGGATGCGACCTCGCGCACGTGGGCGACCGCATCGTCGGCGAAGTCGAGCGACCCGGCGTGGAAGAAGTTCTCGAACATCGTCTCCCGCTCCTCGAACGGGGCCTGCAGGCGGATGATCGCGAGATCGGCCTCGGCCGGCGTCGCGACGACCTCGCCGAAGGATGCCGCGACCTCGGCGTCGATCCCCTCGACGTACAGCTTCAGACCTCGCGCGAACGGCAGGGCCCCGTCGTTCGTGAGCACCGTGATCGACGCGCGCTGCGCCTCTTCTCCTGCGGCACGGAAGTCCGCGCGGCCGACGACCTCATCGGCGGCATCCTCGTCGACGAAGGGATTCTCGAAGAGCCCCAGCTCGAACTTCTCCCGGAGGATCCGGCGGGCGGAGACGTCGATCCGTTCCTCGGTGATCTCGCCGTCGGCGACGAGTTCGAGCAGCAGCTCGGGGTTCGCCTCTCCGCCGAACTGGTCGGCTCCGGCATCCAGCACCTTCTTCATCCGCTGACGCGGTGTCAGATCCTCGACGCCCCAGGCGCGGGCGGGGAACGGCTGGCCGAAGATCTCGGAGTCGCTGATCAGCCCCCAGTCGGTGCAGACGAGACCGTCGAAGCCGTAGCGCTCGCGCAGGAGTCCGGTGATGACCGACTTGTTGAAGCCGAAGCCGACCTCCTCATACTCGGTGCCGACCGGCATCCCGTAGTACGGCATCATCTGGCGGGTGCCGGCGGCGAGCGCGTCTTCGAACGGCTTCAGGTGCAGCTCGAACTCCCCGCCAGGGTAGACCTGCTCGCGGCCGTACGGGAAGTGCGGGTCCTCGCCGTCCTTCTGCGGTCCGCCTCCGGGGAAGTGCTTCGTCATGGTCGAGACCGAGCCAGGCCCGAAGGCCTCCCCCTGGAACCCGCGGATGTAGGCGGCGCCGAGCCTGCCCGACAGCTCGGCATCCTCTCCGAACGTCGCCGTCTGGCGTGCCCAGCGCGGCTCGGTCGCGAGGTCGACCTGCGGGTGCAGCGCGACGCGCAGTCCGACCGCCGTGTACTCCTGGCGGGCGATGTCGGCGAACCGCTCGACCAGCGCCTCGTCGCCGATCGCCGCGAGACCGAGGGTCTCGGGCCACTGCGAGAAGGGCCCGGCGAGGATCGAGGCGCCCGGGTTCTCGCTGAACGAGTGGCGCGGATCGGTCGACAGCGTCACCGGGATGCCGAGGCGTGTGGATGCCGCGAGCCGCTGCAGCGCGTTCTGCCAGGCCGCGATCTCCCGGCCGGTGGGCGCGGCGCCGAGCAGGTTGAAGTGCGTCATCTGCTTCGTCTCGAGGAACTCGCGCGCAGAGGGCGTCGCGAAGACGGGGTTCGGCTCCTCGAGATCGCCGATCGCGATCATCGTGTGGAAGAAGAGTCCCGCCTTCTCCTCGATGGTCATCTCGTCGAGAAGCAGCTGCACCCTCTCGTCGACCGGCAGATCGGCATCGAGCCAGGGGCGGACGGTGGTCGTGGTGGTGGTGCCCGAGATGGTCACTTGACTCCCTTGATGCGGTAGACGAGAACGGCACCCGCGAGCGCGACGAGCGCGCCGAACAGGTACCAGGTGGTGTATCCGCCGAGCGGCGTCGCCGCACCCAGCGCGATGATCCCGGGGGCGATGGCCGGGGCGATCGACTGCGGCAGCGCGTTGGCGATGTTCAGCACGCCGAGGTCCTTCGCGACGTCGTCGGGGTTCGGCAGCACTTCGGTGGCGAGCGCGAGGTCGACGGAGAGGAACGACCCGGCCCCGAGGCCGATGATCGCCTGCGCCACGATCACGGTCGTGATGTCGGGGGCGACGGCGAGGATGACGAGGCCGACGACCATGATGAGTCCGGCGACGGCGACGAACGGGCGACGCTTGCCGATCTTGTCGGAGAGGAACCCGCCCAGCGGCGAGGAGATCGCCATCGCGGCCATCGAGGCGAGGTTCGCGGCGAGGATGATGCCGACCGCGCCCTGCTCGTCGAGGCCGAACTTGGTCACGAGGTACAGCGGCAGGAAGGTGGCGATGCCGGCGTAGCCGAACATGACGAAGAACTTGGTGAGCCAGGTCCAGCCGAAGTCCGGGTGTTTGCGCGGGTTGAAGACGAACGACCCGAAGAAGGTGCCGACGGTGAAGCGGTCGGCGGGCTTCTCGGCAAGGCGGCGGTCCTTGAGCAGCAGGACGAAGACGATCACGAGGACGAGAGCGATCGCGCCGGGCACGAAGAAACGCTCGAAGTCACCCGGAAGGAAGTTCACGAGGAAGCTGCCGGCGAGGATGCCGATCGGCGTGGTGATGCCGATGATGCCCGAGACCTTGCCGCGGCTCGAGACCGGGACCTGGTCGGGCAGCGTGGCGTTGGCGGCGGCGAGGACCGCGTTCATCGAGGCCTGCACCAGGCACCAGGCGATCAGCACCACGAGCACGGAGCTCGCGACGCCGATCAGGGCGAAACCGCCGAGTCCGACGATCGCGCCGCCGAGGATCCACGGGCGGCGCATGCCCCAGCGCGAGGTCGTGCGGTCGGAGAGTCGGCCGACGAGAGGATTCGCGATGAGAGCGAACGCCGCGCCGACGCCCATGACGAGGCCGAGGCTGCCCTCGGTGTTGGTCGGGTCGATGTGCTGGATCTTGAACGCCATCGACACCATCACCGGGGTGAGGAGGGCGAGGTAGACGCCGAAGTTCACGGCGGCGAGGCCGGGCGTGTAGCCGCGCGGCGTCTTCGGCGGGGTGGTCCCGGGTGCCTTGAAGCCGGTGGTGCCGACCGCGGCCGCGTTCGCGGCGGATGACAGCTCTGTCATGACAGTCCTTTCGATGCGCCGCACGTCTTCGGGCGAGGCGGCTCTGGGAAGAAGATACACCAATCTCGACCGTTTGGTAAGTGAATATCGACCGGTCGGTAATGAGGGAGGATGGGGGTGGAGAGGAAGCGATGACGATCACGACGCCCCGGGGCTCACGGCACGCGCGCGCCGCGGAGACGCGGCAGCGGATCATCGCCGCCGCCCGCGAGCTGTTCATCGGCCACGGCTACCGCTCCACGTCGCTGCGCGACATCGCGGCGGCGGCATCCGTCAGTCATCCCGGCCTGCTCGGGCACTTCTCCTCCAAAGACGCGCTGCTCGTGGAGGTCGTCGGCGAGTTCGAGGCCGAGAACGAGGACGTGTTCAGCACGATCGCCGCGGCATCCGAACCCGGCGAGCTGATCTTCGCCCGGCTCGCCGAGCGGAACTCCCGAACCGAGGGATACCTCGAGCTCTTCGCCGCTCTCACGGGCGAGGCGTCCTCACCCGGACACCCCGCCCACGAGCGGATGCGCGAGCGCTACGCGCGGCTGCGCGAACTCAGCCGTGACGTGCTGGCCGACGCGCAGCATCTGGGCGCCATCGACCCGGAACGCGACGTCGACGGCGAGGTCACGCGCCACACCGCCGGCTGGGACGGCCTGCAGCTTCTGGCGCAGTACCTGCCCGACCAGGTCGACGTCGTCGAGATGCTCGAGGAGCGCGAGGCGCTGTGGGTGCTGCCGACCGGATGGCGCGATCCCGACGACGGAGAACCTTCACCCGAGGCGTCGGGTCCGCTGCCTGCTCCGTTCGGCGTCAAGCCGGCCGACGTCGATCCGGGTTACGCGGTGGGACGACGGCGACGGACGCAGATCGTCGCCGACGCCATGCGCCTCTTCTCGCACGACGGCTACGGCGACACCAGCCTGCGCGACATCGCCGAAGCCGTCGGGGTCTCGAAGTCGACCCTGCTGCACCACTACCCCTCGAAGGAGCTGCTGCTGAGCGCGGTGCTCGCCGAACGCGACAGCGCCATCCGGGAGAGGGGCGTCATCCGCACCTCGGATCGCGCCGGCGACCTGCTCCGCGGCATCGCCGACGGCGCCCGCGTGAACGCGCTCGAGGAGCCGGGCCTGATCCAGGTCTACGCCGTGCTCTCCTGCGAGGCGGTGCCGGCGTCGCATCCGGCCCACGACTACTTCACCGAGCGCTTCTCGAGCGCGATCGCCTACTTCACCGAGCTGTTCCGACTGGCCCAGCTCGACGGCGATCTTCCCTCGCACCGCGACCCCGCGCGCGAGGCGATCTGGCTCATCGCGATGTGGGACGGCCTGCAGTATCAATGGCTCTACGATCGGGACGCCGTCGACGTCGCCGCGCACCTGCGCGCGCACATGGACGATGTGCTGCCGGTGCGCTGACCGAGGTGCCGGTCAGGCGGCGGCGATGACCGCGAGCACGCCCTCGCCGTAGGCCTCGCGCTTCTTCGCGCCGATACCCGTGATGCCGTCGAGATCGCCGAGGGATGCCGGGCGATGCTCGGCCAGAGCGCGCAGCGTCGCATCGCCGAACACGATGTACGCGGGCACGCCCTGCTCGCGGGCGGTCTCGGCGCGCCAGGCCCGCAGGGCCTCGAACAAGCCGCGGTCACCGGCATCCAGAGCATCGGCGGCGCTGGCCTTGCGGGCACGGGTCTGTGACGTCGGGCGCCCGATCGTGTCCTTGCGCAGCGGCACGGGCGTCTCGCCGCGGAGCACGGCGGCCGCCGCCTCGCCGGGAGCGAGCGTGCCGTAGTCGCCCTGTGCGACGAGGATGCCGCGGGCGAGCAGCTGCCGCACGACGCTGCGCCAGTCCTGGTCGGAGAGGTCGGCGCCGATGCCGTAGGTCGCGAGCTTGTCGTGCCCCTGCTGACGGATGCGCTCGGTCGAGGCTCCGCGCAGGATGTCGACGAGGTGTCCGGCGCCGAACGCCTGGTTGCGCTCGCGCTTCAGCCGCACGATCGTCGAGAGCAGCTTCTGCGCCGGGACGAGACCGTCGAACGTCTCGGTGTCGTCGAGGCAGGTGTCGCAGTTGCCGCACGGCTGCGACTCCTGGCCGAAGTACCCGAGCAGATTCTGGCGACGGCACTCGACCGTCTCGCAGAGCGCGAGCATCGCGTCGAGGTGCTGCCCGAGCCGCATCTTGAAGGTGCGGTCGCCCGGGCTCTGGTCGATCATGCGGCGCTGCTGCACGACGTCGCCGAGGCCGTACGCCATCCAGGCCACCGACGGCTCGCCGTCGCGGCCGGCACGACCGGTCTCCTGGTAGTACCCCTCGACGGACTTCGGCAGGTCGATGTGCGCGACGAAGCGGACATCGGGCTTGTCGATGCCCATGCCGAACGCGATGGTCGCGACCATGACCACGCCGTCTTCCCGGAGGAAGCGCGACTGGTTCGCGGCGCGCACCTCGGCCGGGAGACCCGCGTGGTACGGCAGCGCGTCGAGCCCCTGGGCGGCCAGGTAGGTCGCGGTCTGCTCGACCGACTTGCGGCTGAGCGCGTAGACGATGCCGGCGGGCGGGGTCCCTGCGTCTGTCGAAGGGGTCTGCGAGCGGATGAACGCGACGAGCTGCTTGCGCGGATCGACCTTCGGCACGATCCGGTACTGGATGTTCGGGCGGTCGAAGCTGGCGACGAAGTGCTTCGCCGTGTCGAGGCGGAGCCGCTCGGTGAGCTCCTTGTGCGTCGCCGCGGTCGCCGTGGCGGTGAGCGCCATGCGCGGCACACCGGGGAACCGCTCGCCGAGGTCACCCAGGGCGAGGTAGTCGGGGCGGAAGTCGTGCCCCCACTGCGACACGCAGTGCGCCTCGTCGATCGCGATGACGCTGAGCGTGCCACGCTGCAGCAGCGCCGTGGTCTGCGCGCTCGACAGGCGCTCGGGCGCGACGTAGATGAGGTCGAGCTCTCCGGCCACGTAGGCCCGCTCGACCTCACGCCGCTCGTCGATGGCCTGGGTGGAGTTCAGATACGCGGCCTTGACGCCGTTGGCGCGCAGCGCGTCGACCTGGTCGTGCATGAGCGCGATGAGCGGGCTGATGACGAGACCCGTGCCCTCGCGCACGAGCGCCGGCACCTGGTAGGTGATGCTCTTGCCGCCACCGGTCGGCATCAGCACGACCGCGTCGCCGCCCGCGATCACCTGCTCGACGATGGCCGCCTGATCGCCGCGGAACTCGTCGTAGCCGAAGACGGTGTGCAGCGCCTCGCGCGCGGTCGGGTACCTGCTCGGCGTCGCCTTGCGGACGGCCGGGGCGACCTTGGTGACCGGCCCGGGACCCCAGTCGAGCGGCGGTTCGAAGCCCGCGCCCTGCGGCTCCCAGTCCATCGGCTCGGGCGGAGCGGACGACTCCCAGCCGTCGTCGTAGGGCTCGTCGGCGTACCCCTCGACAGGCTCAGGGACCCAACCTTCGTACGGGTCACGGGGAGTCTGCGGCATCCCTCCAGCGTAACGATCCCCGCCGACGTCGACGGCGCCTGTCCACAGATCCGGGCGTAGGTTGGATGCAGACGCATGAAGGAGCCCCCATGACCGACATCACCGTCACCCGCAACGACGAGGAATCGCGCTACGAGATCCGCTCGGGCGACGTGCTCGCGGGCTTCGCCGCGTTCGATCTGCGGCCCGGCTCCATCCGCTTCCTCCATACCGAGATCGACGACGAGTTCCAGGGTCAGGGTCTCGCGGGGAAGCTCGCTTCGGCGGCGCTGACGGATGCCGCGGGTCGCGGCGAGGCGATCGTGCCGCTGTGCCCCTACATCGCGAAGTACCTCGAGACGCATGAGATCGAGGGCGCCGAGATCCGCTGGCCCCGCCCTTCGACAAGCTCAGGGACCCAGAGGGCTCAGGGGTCCGAATGATCGGGCAGCGCCGCCTCGTCCTGGAACCGCGCGAGGTTCCGCTCGGCGGGGTGCGCGGCATGAGCGTGCTGCGCGCGCTTCCGCATCGCAACCTGCCCACGATCGGCGCCTGGTGCTTCCTCGACCGGTTCGGCCCCGCCGATACGAGGATGCGGGTGGAGCCGCATCCGCACATCGGCCTGCAGACCGTGACCTGGCCGCTCGTCGGCGAGATCCGGCACCGCGACTCGCTCGGCAGCGACGCCGACCTGCGCCGTGGCCAGCTGAACCTGATGACGGCCGGGAACGGCATCTCGCACTCGGAGTACTCGATCGGCGACGACCCGATCCCCCTCGACGCCCTGCAGTTCTGGGTCGTGCTGCCGGAGTCCACCCGCCACGGCGCTGCCGGATTCGAGCGGCACACCGAGTTGCCGGGCGTGGCCCTCACGGCGGATGCCGGGGCCGACGCCACCGCGACGGTCGTGCTCGGCGAGTTCGCCGGCGTCCGCTCGCCGGCGACCGTGCACACCCCGATCGTCGGCACCGAGATCGTGCTCGCCCCCGGCTCCCGCGTCCGCCTGCCGCTCCACCCCGACTGGGAGCACGCGCTCATGCTCGTCGAGGGCGACGCGGTCGTGTCCGCGCATCCGATGGAGCGCAATGATCTGCTCTACCTCGGCGACTCCCGCGATGAGGTGGAGGTGTCATCGACCGAGGGCTCCCTGCTGTTCCTGCTCGGCGGCGAGCCGTTCGAGGACGACATCGTGATGTGGTGGAACTTCGCCGGCCGCACGCACGACGAGATCGTCGCGGCCCGCGAGGCGTGGGAGGCGGAGTCATCCCCCGACGCCGCGACGCCGCGGTTCGGTGCGGTGGATGGTCACGATGTGCGCATCCCCGCCCCGCCGCTGCCCGACGTGCGGCTGATGCCGCGCGGCCGCCGGATCTGACGGCGCCGTTCGTCTCACTCCGCTCGCCCAGGAACCAGGGCTCAGCCGGGCTCCGGCGTGTGCACCCGCGCGAGGAAGCGCTCGGTGCGCGGCGACGGCCCGCGCGGGTCGAGCAGCGACACCACGACCGTGACCACCGCAGCGAGCGGGATCGTCCACGCCGCCGGCTGCGCCAGATACGGGGCAGCCGCTCCGACTCCCCCGATCACGGCATGCACCAGCAGGGCGAGCCCCGCCGCGACCCCGCCCGACAGCATCCCCGCCACCGCGCCGCGGGCGGTGAGCCCGCGCCACCACACCCCGAGCAGCACGACCGGCGACAGCGTCGACGCGGCCACGACGAACACCACCCCGACGCTCGACCCGAGGCCCGCGGGGGCGGTGAGCAGCGCCACCGCGAGCGGCACGACCGCGCACAGCACGGCGGAAAGCCGGAACGAGCGCACCGAGCCGGAGAACACGTCCTGGCTGATCACGCCGGCGAGCGACACCACGAGCCCCGCCGATGTCGCCAGGAACGCAGCGAACGCGCCCGCCACGATGAGCGCGGTGAGCAGTTCGCCGAACACCCCGGGGAAGACGCGCGAGGGCAGCAGCAGCACGACCGTGTCGGCGATGCCGGGCACGGCGAGATCGGGGGCGGCGATGCGTGCCAGCAGACCCATGGTGCTCGACACCGCGTAGAAGGCGCTCACCATGGCGATCACGATGACGGTCGTGCGCCGGGCCGACACCCCCGTCGGACTCGTATAGAACCGCACGAGCACGTGCGGGAGCCCCATGGTCCCCAGCAGCAGGGCGAGCAGGAGGGATGCCGTCTCGTACGCGTCGAACCCCGACGGCCCCGCCTCGGCGGGGAAGACGAGCGCCGGATCGAAGTCGTGCGGTCCGCCGCTCAGCGCGAAGGCGATGCACACGACCGGGACCAGCAGCGCCGTGAGCTTAAGCCAGTACTGGAACGCCTGCACATAGGTGATCGCGCGCATGCCGCCGGCGGCCACTGCGGCGGCCACCAATACCGCGACGGTCACGGCGCCCACCCACTCCGGCACACCGGCGACCACGAGCAGGGTGATCCCCGCGCCGTGCAGCTGCGGCACGATGTAGAGCCACCCGATGATGAGCACCGCGATGCTGGTGACCCGCCGCGCGGCGCCCGAGTCCAGCCGCGCCTCGATGAAGTCGGGGATCGTGTACGCGCCGCTGCGGCGGAGCGGAGCCGCGACGAACGCCAGCACGAGCAGATACCCGGCCGCGTAGCCGATCGGGAACCAGAATCCCCTCGCACCGTCGAGCAGCACGAGCCCCGACAGGCCGAGGAAGGTGCCGGCCGACAGGTACTCCCCGCTGATCGCGGAGGCGTTCCAGACCGGCCGAACCGTGCGGGAGGCGACGAAGAAGTCTCCGGTGGTGCGCGAGATCCGCAGTCCGTACACGCCGATGAGCAGCGTCGCGACGATGACCAGCGCGACGCCGACGAGGTCGAGGACCGCGTTCACTCGCGGTCCCGCAGCGCCCGGTAGCGCCGCTCGTTGCGCGCGGCGGTGCGCACGTAGAGCACCGCGAACACGAGGATGATCGGGTAGAACGCGTAGGCCTGCAGCAGCCACGACAGCGGCAGCCCCCAGATGAGGACCCGGCCGATCTCGGGGATCAGCGCGATCGCCAGCGTCAGCGCGACCACCACGAGCACGAAGCCGGCAACGGTGCCGAGCGCGAGGCGGAGCTGGCTGCGCATGAGGGCCCTGGCGTACACGGCATCCGCTTCGTCTACCGGTGAACCGGGCAGGGCGATGCCGCGGGTCGAGGTGGACGGCCGCCGTGCGGGGAGGTCGGCCGTCACCCGCACGCGCTTCGGGATCTCGCTCATCCGATTCCCTCGCCGCGCACCAGGGCTTCGCGCACGGCCGGCACGAGGCGCCGGCTCACGGGCAGCGACAGCTCGCCGATCGACACCGCGGGGTCCGAACCCGACAGGCGCGCCTCGGTCACCGCTGCGGTGCGGACCAGCGACGAGCGATGGATGCGGAGGAATCCGGCATCCGCCCACCGCACCTCCAGCTCCGAGATGGGGATGCGCACGAGATGTCCGGCGCCGTCGCCGGTGTGCAGCCGCGAGTAGTCGCCCTGCGCCTGCACCCAGCGCACGTCGCTCCGGCGCACGAAGCGCACCGCCGAGCCGACCGTGACCGGCAGCATCTCGTCGTCTCCCGGTCGCGCCGTGTCGGCCAGTTCGATGACGCGATCGATCGCCTGTCGCAGCCGCTCGGCGCGGACCGGCTTGAGCAGATAGTCCGCCGCGCGCAGCTCGAAGGCCTCGACGGCACGGGCGTCGTCTGCCGTGACGAACACGACGGCCGGCGGCTGGGCGAGGGCGAGCAGCGCCCGCGCGAGCTCGGTGCCGGTCAGCCCGGGCATGTGGATGTCGAGGAAGGCGATCCGCACGGCCCGCTCGGAGAGCTGCCGCAGCGCATCCGCCCCGCTGCCCGCGGTGAGGATCTCGCCGATCCGATCGTCGGTGCGCAGCAGGTGGACGAGCTCGTCCAGCGCGGGTCTCTCGTCGTCGGCGACCAGCACGTCGATCATGGGCTCACCTGGTCGCGCAGCGGATCGTGCAGCGGCTGGGATTTCGGGACCCGCATGCGCACCAGGGTACCGGCGCCGGTGTTGGTCTCGACGACCAGTCCACCCTCGGCGCCGTAGAGCTGGCGCAGGCGTGTGTCGACGTTGCGGAGTCCCACGTGCAAGCCGTCGTCACCGGCGGTGAGCGTGGTGCGCAGCCCCTCCGGATCCATCCCCACGCCGTCGTCCTCGACCGCGATCTCGGTGTGCGTGCCGTCGTCGCGGGAGAGGATGCGGATCTCCCCGCCTCCTTCCCCCGGCTCCAACCCATGCCGCACGGCGTTCTCGACGAGCGGCTGCACCGACAGGAACGGGATGACCGTGGCCAGGGTCTCCGGCGCGATCTGCAGGGTGACCCGCAACCGGTCGCCGAAGCGCGCGCGCTCGAGCTCGAGATACGAGTGGATGCTGCCGAGCTCCTCGGCGAGCGTGGTGAACTCGCCCTGCCGGCGGAACGAGTAGCGGGTGAAGTCGGCGAACTCGAGCACCAGCTCCCTGGCGCGGGCGGGGTCGGTGAGGACGAACGACGCGATGGCGGTGAGGGCGTTGTAGATGAAGTGCGGGGAGATCTGCGCGCGCAGCGACCGCAGCTCGGCCTCAGCCAGCTGCGTGCGCGAGGCATCGAGGCCGCCGAGCTCGACCTGCGCCGCGCACCAGTCCGCGACCTCCTCCGCCGCGCGCACGAGCGCCGCGCGCGCCGGAGCCGCGAACGCCACGACGACGCCGATCACGCGGCCGTCGACGAGGATCGGCGCCCCGACGGCCTCGAGATCGTCGTCGGGGCCGGGCGACGGGAAGACCTGCCGACGACCCGACTCCTCGACCTGCCTCGCGATGCGGAGCGCCGCCGACTCCAGCCCGTCGGACGGGCCGTCGAACGACACGGTGCCGTCGGCGCTCACGATCGCGACGGCCGCGCTGCCGAGCAGCACGCGCAGATGCCGCACCGCCTTCACGACGTCGGGCGCCGACAGCCCGGCACGCAGGTGCGGGGCGGCGAGGCTCGCATGGTGCAGGGCGTTGAGCGCCGCCTGCTCGGCGTCGCTGCCGAGGTCGGCCGCCCCGCGCGCGAGGCGACGAGCGAGCAGCAGCAGCACCGTCAGGACGATCCCGCCGAGCACGCCCAGCACAGCGGCGAGAACGACGTCGGTCATGCGTTCAGCCTAGGGACGTCAGCAGCACCGGGCACCGGGGTTGCGATCCTGGTCATCCATCTTCTGCCGCCAGAACTGCCGCTCCGTCATCGGCTCCTCGCCCGGATGCTCACGACGATGGTGCGTGACATACGTCGCGTACGCGGTGTCGCCCATCAGGGTCGTCATGTACCACCGGATGCCGCGGCCGACCCGCCCCAGGGCACGCGCGAGCATGCGCAGGGGGTGGGTGGTCGCGGCATCCGCGTGATTCGTCATGGTGACCATCTCAGTGGGTCGACGCCTTGCGGTCGTCGGCCAGGATCGGCTCCCACTGCTTCTCGAGCTCGCGCTCCGCGGAGTTGGGCAGGAAGCCGGCCGGGGCGAAGCGCCGCGAGGCCACGGGCTCCTCCTCGGTGTTCTCACCGCCGCCGTTGCGGATCGCCTTGATCGTCACGATCACGGCCGCGACCATGACGATGATCGCCAGCATGACGAAGATGATCGACAGCGTGCCCTGCACCGCGGTGTTGCGGATGACCGCCTCGAGCACCTCGGGAGCGCCGAGCGAGTCGTCGCCCGAGTCGCGGGCTGCCACGTACTTGAAGTGGTTCGCCCAGTATCCGATCCCCGGGACCGGCGAGAGGATCTTGTACAGCGAGGCCGTGATCGTGACGACCGCGGTGAACGCGAGCGGCAGCCCGATGATCCACAGCCACTTGAAGTAGCTCTTCCCGCGCTTGGCGACGATGGCCAGCACCACGGCGAGCGCGATCGCGGCGAGCAGCTGGTTCGCGATGCCGAACAGCGGGAAGAAGGTGTTGATGCCGCCGAGCGGGTCGGTGACACCGAGGATGAGGATCGCTCCCCAGCCGGCCACCATGATCGCGGTGCAGATCCAGACACCGGGACGCCACGAGACGTCACGGAACTTCGGGAACCAGGCGCCGATGGAGTCCTGCAGCATGAAGCGGGCCACGCGGGTTCCGGCATCCACCGCGGTGAGGATGAACAGCGCCTCGAACATGATCGCGAAGTGGTACCAGAAGGCCATGAGCGCCTGCCCGCCGAGTGCCTGCTGCATGATGTGGGCGAGTCCGAGCGCGAGCGTCGGGGCGCCGCCGGTCCGGGAGACGATCGATTCCTCGCCGACCAGGGTGGCCGTGCCGGTGAGCATCTCGGGCGTGAGGTTCACCCCCGTCAGCCCCAGCGAGTTCACGAATGCGACCGCCCCTTCGACCGTGCCTCCTGTGGCCGCGGTCGGCGCGTTCATCGCGAAGTAGATGCCCTGGTCGATCGAGATCGCGGCGACGAGCGCCATGATCGCGACGAAGGACTCCATGAGCATGCCGCCGTACCCGATGAAGCGCGTCTGGCGCTCCTTCTCGATGAGCTTCGGCGTGGTGCCGGAGGCGATCAGGGCGTGGAAGCCCGACAGCGCTCCGCAGGCGATCGTCACGAACAGGAAGGGGAAGAGCGGACCGGCGAACACCGGCCCCATGCCGTTCTCGCCGAAGATGCTGATCGCGGGGACGGTGATCTCCGGGCGGACGAGGATGATCGCGCCGGCGAGCATGACGATCACGCCGATCTTCATGAAGGTGGACAGGTAGTCGCGCGGGGCGAGCAGGAGCCAGACCGGGAGCACCGCGGCGATGAAGCCGTAGATGATGATGCCCCAGGCGATCGTGGTGCGGTCGAGGTGGAAGATCGCCTGACCCCAGTCGGTCGCCGCGACCTGACCGCCGCCGATGATCGCGGCCATCAGCAGCACGAATCCGATGATCGAGACCTCGGTGACCTTGCCCGGGCGCAGGAACCGCAGGTAGATGCCCATGAAGATCGCGATCGGGATGGTCATCGCGACGGAGAAGACGCCCCACGGGCTCTCACCCAGGGCGTTCACGACCACGAGCGCGAGGATCGCGACGATGATCAGCATGATCAGCAGGGAGGCGATGATCGCCGCCGTGCCGCCGATGCGGCCGAGCTCCTGCCGGGCCATCTGGCCGATCGTGCGACCACCGCGGCGCATCGAGAAGAAGAGCACCGTGTAGTCCTGCACCGCGCCGGCGAGCACGACGCCGACGATGATCCAGATCGTGCCGGGGAGGTAGCCCATCTGCGCGGCCAGCACGGGGCCGACGAGCGGGCCGGCGCCGGCGATCGCGGCGAAGTGGTGGCCGTAGAGCACGCGGCGGTCGGTGGGGACGTAGTCCTTGCCGTCCTGCTTGACCTCGGCAGGGGTGGCGCGGCGGTCGTCGGGGCGGGTGATGTACTTCTCGATCACCTTCGAGTAGAAGCGGTAGCCGATCAGGTACGTGCAGACCGCCGCGAACACGAACCAGATCGCGTTCACGGTCTCGCCACGGACGATCGCGAGCATGGTCCAGGCGACGGCCCCCAGCAGCGCGATCGCCGCCCAGAGGACGATCTTCGGCAGGGTCCATCGGTTCGCCTTCTCGTGATGCTCGTCGGAGAGAGCGGTGGAAGGGAGTTTCGGGTCGGTGACGATGACGGGTTCGGTGCTGCCCGGTGCGGTCATGGGGGTCTCCTCGGGGTACGCGTCGTTGCGTTCCCCCACGCTAGGAAAGCCCCGGCACCGACGGACGGCCGCCGGACGGATGCTGCGACGAGCGGCGCCGATCGCGCGACGAGCGGGTGCCCGGACGCACACAGCGCCCCGCGGTCCGTCGACCGCGGGGCGCTGTGCTGTGGGGGCTTACTCCGGCTTCGGCGTCTCCGGCGCCTCGGTCGGCGGAGCTTCCGACGGCGGAGCTTCCGTCGGCGGAGCTTCCGTCGGCGGAGCCTCGGTCTCCGGCGCCTCCGTCGGCGGGGCCTCCTTCTCCGGGGCCTCGGCGGCCGGGGCGTCGACCGTCAGGATCGTGCGGACCGCCGAGTCGCCGTACTGCACGAGCCCGAGGTAGCGGGCGCCGGCGGTGAGGCCGGTCCAGCCGAGCTGGTAGCTCGTCTTCACACCGCGGACCACCGGGAGCGGGTTCGGCGTCGCCGTGAACGCTCCCTCGCCGCCGGGCACCACGTTGGCGTAGGACATGTCCCACGTCATCGGCCCGGTCGTCGAGTAGATGTTCGCCACCACGAGGTAGGTGCCGGCGGTGGGCGCGGGGATCGTGACCCTCTCGTCCGCCGAACCGGTCGCCGACTGCCAGCGCTCGTAGTAGCGCAGATCGTCGGCGCTCACCACGCGGTAGACGGTGAGGTCGAGATCGCTGCCGTCGTCATCCGACGAGTCGAGGTCGAACCGCGAGAGCGTCGTCCCCGCCGGCACGTCCACGATCCAGGACACGTCCTTGTTCGCGTCGCCCGAGTTCTCGTCGCCCGAGTGCCCCTCGACCGGGTTGTCCGGGTCGGCGAGCAGCTCGAACGGGGTGAGCCCGGAGAGGTTCAGCGGCAGATCGCCGTCGAGACCGGGGGTGATCTCCACGGTGGTGCTGCCGTCGACGCCGGTGCCGGAGACCTCGGCCGGAGCATCCGCCGTCACCGGGAACACCGCGATCGGAGAGCGGACCGTGTTCTTGGTGCTCGTCCAGACGAGCGACCCGGTGGTCCACTGCTCGACCGGGGCGTCGGCGTTGTCGAACGTCACCGTGAACGTCTTCGTCTGCCCCGCCTTGTCGAACGTCAGCTGCTGCGGCGAGACCTTCACGTTCAGGCCGGGGACCGACGCCTGTGCCGTGAAGACGCCCTTCTCGGTCGAGGTGACGGAACGGGTCACGGTCTGCTCGCTGGCCAGGGAGCCGATCGAGATCGACGCCTGGTTCAGATCGCTGCCGTCGATGGGCTCGATCCCTGGGAAGTCCGAGAGACCCTTCCCATCGAGGAAGGCGGCCCAGTCCTTGACGCCGTTGAGGTAGAGCAGGCCGGGGTTGAAGTAGCGCCGCGGGTCGACGTGACCCGCCCCCTGTTCGAACGGATTCGTATTCGGCGATCCGTCGGCCAGCACGGTGTCGTAGGCGGTGGTCATCATCGCCGACTTGACCTCGGCGGGCGTCGCCTTCGGGCGCTCCCCGAGGTACAGGGCGCCGAGGCCCGCGACGTGGGGCGAGGCCATGGACGTGCCGGAGAGGATGCCGAAGCTCGGCTCCTCACCCGGTGCGTTGTGGGTCGCCGCGAGGATCGCGACGCCGGGAGCCGAGACATCCGGCTTCAGCACGTCGCTGCCGTCGGCGAGCATCGGGCCGCGGCTCGAGAAGCCGGCGATCTGCGGCGTCGGCGTGGTCACGCCGGTCGTGTTCTCCCCGACCAGCGTGATGGGCAGGTCGGTGCCGCTCTGCACGTAGGCGAGAACGGCTTCACGATGCACGGATGCGAGGTGCACGGTCGGCACCGCGTGGAAGTCGTTGTCGAGGGAGTCGGCGCCACCGGGCACGTTCACCAGGACCATGCCGATGCCACCGGCATCCTTCACGACCTGCGACTTCTCGGCGCGCGCGTTGTTGCCGCGATCGCAGACCACGATGTGACCCGCGACCTTTGCGGGGTCGAGGGTGCCCGGCAGGCAGACCTGCGCGTCGACGGCGCCGTCGGCGGCGGCATCCGCTGCGGCGATCGACGGACCGGTCACGGTCGTGCCGAACGGCACGCTCACCGAGGCGCCCGCCTGTGCGAACCCGTCGAACTGCACCGTGCCCTCCCAGGTCGGGATGGTGGATGCCGCGACGGTCGTGTACCACGGCGAGGCGTGGTCGGCCGTGACGGGGTCGGGGCCGTCGTTGCCGGCGCTGGTCGCGACGAAGACGCCCGCGGCAGCCGCATTGAAGAACGCGAGGTCCTCGGGCGCGAGCACGGTGCTGGCTGCGCCTCCGCCGATCGAGTAGTTGATCACGTCGACGCCGTCGGCGACGGCCTGGTCGATCGCGGCGACGAGGTCGCTGAGTGCGCAGATGTCATCGGTCGTGACGGTCGTGTCGGGCCCGACGTAGCAGGCCTTGTAGGCAGCGACCTTCGCGCCGGGGGCGACGCCCGAGATCGTGCCGAACTCCACATCCTCGATCTGGGCCTTGACCTTGAAGTTCCCGGCTGCCGTGCTCGCGGTGTGCGAGCCGTGGCCGTCGCCGTCGCGCGGCGAGAGGTAGTCGTACTGGAAGTCGAAGCCTGCCGCCTCTGCACCGGCGTAGAAGTACTGGCCGCCGATGAGCTTGGACGAGTAGTCGCGCTTGTCCCAGTCGTGGCCCTCGACGATCGCGGACTGGAACTGCCCGCCGTCGGACTTGTCGAAGTAGACATACGTGCCGTCGGTGTACGGCTGGCTGCCCTTGTGGCGGTTCTGCTGCTTGTTCTGCTTCTTGAGCTTCTTGCCCTCGAACGACGGATGCTCGGGCGCGATGCCCGTGTCGATCACGCCCACCACGACGCCTTCTCCCGCCTTGTCGACGCCGCCGGTCTGCTGCCAGACGCCGCCGCGGCCCTTGCGGTCGTCGCCGAGTCCGAGGAAGTCGGTCGAGGTCTGCGCGTCGGGGTGCCGGATCTCATCCGGGTAGACGCCGAAGACGTCCTTCGAGGCGCGGAGCTCGTCGACCTGCGCGCCCGTGAGGTCGGCGCTGAAGCCGTTGAGCACGACCTGGTAGGTGGTGTCGGGCGTGACCCCGACCTGCGTGGCGAGGTCGGTCTGCTCGGTCTGAAGATGCTTGACATAGCGCTGGGAATCCTGCGACTGGGTCTCGAGCTGCTCGCCTTCGGCGGGCTTGGTCGCCTTCAGGCCATCGACGTCGCCTTCGTAGCTGGCGAGCGGATCGGACTTCATCACGACGATGTAGTGCCCGGGGGTGCCGGCGACGGGGACGGGGTGCGTCACCTCCTCCGCCGCGTAGCCTGCGGTTGCCGTCGATGCGATGAACAGCGTGGCCAGGGTGGTGGCTGCTGCCATCCGGAGGGGTGTTCGACCCATGTGCTTCTCCCGATGATCTCGGAGCGGCGTCGTTGCCGCACCGCGGCTCAAGGTAGTCCGGGGTCGGCGACCGCGCCAGGTGCATGCCGGAAACATAGACGAAGGGCCACAGGGGGGACTTTGGTCGAAGGGGAGACGGTCGCGCGTCGTTTTCCCGGCCCTCCCGCGGCGCTCCTCGGCGGCGGCGCAACTAGGCTGGGAGGGTGGCCCGAACACCCGTCCTCTCGACCAGATTGCTGCTGGTCTGCGCGGCGATCGGCGTCGCCACGGGCATCATCGGAGGGATCGCCGGTCTGCTGACACCGGTCGTGCTGCTCGCCGCCCCGTTCGCCTACGGGCTGCTTCTCGGGTCGCATGTGCTGCCCGGCATCATCGCGCAGGAGGTGCTGCGTCGCCCGCTCGTGGCATTGATCACCCATGTGATCGCGGCTCTCGTCGCCAGCGCGTTCAACCCGGCATGGGCTCTGCGCTTCCTCGGTACGGCACTGCTGTTCGGCGCGATCCAGGAGGGAGTCGCGGCGCTCACCCGTTACCGCGCCTGGGGCGCCTGGCGCTTCTTCGTCTCTGCCGTCGTGATCGGCGTGCTCGTCGCGGTGGTCGTCTTCTTCGCCGCGCATCTCGGGGCTCTGCCGCTGTGGGCCCAGGTCCTGTACCTCGTGATCTCGGTGCTCGGGCCGATCGCGTGGACGGCGGTCGGACTCGCGATCGGGGCGGCTCTGCGACGGGCCGGGGTCGCGCAGCGCTGAGCCCTCGCCGTGCTGGCCGCGGGATTCGGCCCGATAGCGGATCAGGTAAGGCTCAGCTAAGTTAGAAGCGTTCGATCCGCCGACTCCGGGACTCCGCCGTGCGCTCATCCGCGCCTCTGCTCCGCGTGCGTGAGCTCTCTCTCACCCACGCCGATGCCGCGCACCCGTCGCCGCGCGACGTGACGTTCGACATCGCCGCCGGGGAGGTCGTGCTGTTGCTCGGCCCGTCGGGTTCGGGCAAGTCGACGCTCACGCTCGCCTTGAACGGGCTCATCCCCCACGCCGTGCCGGCGACCATGACGGGCACGGTCGAGGCGGGCGGGCTCGACACGGCTGCGGCGCACACGGCGACGCTGAGCACCCGGGTCGCGATGGTGTTCCAGGACCCGGATGCGCAGATCGTCACGGGCACGGTCTACGACGAGGTCGCCTTCGGTCCGGAGAATCTGCTGCTCCCGCTGGAGGCGGTACGCGCCAGGGTCGAGGACGCGCTGCGCCGCGTGGGGCTGTGGGAGCGCCGCGACGACAACCCCGACCATCTCTCCGGCGGCGGACGGCAGCGTCTCGCGATCGCCTGTGCGCTGGCGATGGGATCGCCGCTGATCGTGCTCGACGAGCCCACGGCCAATCTCGACCCGCAGGGCATCGACGACGTGTACGCGGCGCTCGCCGATGTGGTGGCGGCGGGCGATCGCGCGATCCTGCTCGTCGAGCACAACCTCGACGCGGCGATGGCCTTCGTGACACGCACGATCGTGCTCGACCGCGACGGACGCGTGGTGTTCGACGGACCGGCGTCCGAGATCATCCGCACGCACGCCGAGGAACTCGTCGCGATGGGCGTGTGGCTGCCCACGGCGACGCTGGCCGCGCTGCGGCTGCGTGAGGAGGGGTACCGATTCGATCCGCTGCCCCTGTCGCCGGAGGAGCTGGCGCGTTCGCTGCCCGCGACTGACGTCTCGTCTCGCCCTGCTCGCTCGATTCGCGCGACGACCGAGGATGCCGCTCCGGCGATCATCCGCGCTCGAGGCCTGACGGTGCGGCGGCGCCGGACCGAGATCCTGCACGGGATCGATCTGGATCTCGCGGAGGGGAGCCTCACCGCGATCGTCGGCGCGAACGGCGCCGGGAAGACGACGCTGATCCAGGCGCTGGCGGGGGTCGTGCCGCCGCCGAAGGGCGAGGTCAGCGTCGACGGCATGGATCCGGGGTCGGCATCTCCGCGGGATCTCGCTTCGCGCATCGGCTTCGTGTTCCAGAATCCGGAGCATCAGTTCATCGCGCACACCGTGTTCGACGAGTTGGCGCACGGACTGACCCTTCGACACGCTCAGGGGCCCAGGGATCAGAGGATCTCGGACGCGGAGATCACGACGCGCGTGGAGGAGATGCTCGCCCGGTTCGGACTCGAGCACAAGGCGGGCGTGCATCCGTTCCTGCTGTCGGGCGGCGAGAAGCGGCGCCTGTCGGTGGGAACCGCGCTGATCACGCGCCCTCGGGTGCTGGCGCTGGACGAGCCGACGTTCGGTCAGGATCGAGCGAGGGCATCCGAGCTGCTGGCACTGCTGCAGAGTCTGCGCGCCGAGGGCACGACGATCGTGATCGTCACGCACGACCTGCAGCTGGTCGCCGAGCACACGACGCACACGGTGGTGCTGAAGGACGGACGCGTTCATGCGGCGGGTCCCACATCGACGCTCTTCCGGGACGAGCAGCTCTTCGCCGAGGCCGGCCTGCGCCTGCCCGCGCTGCAGGGGGTTCTGGCATCCGCCGGTCTGGAGGTGGCCTCGTGACCGCCACGAGTCCCACGACAACGGCGTTCGATCCGTATGCGACGATGACGGGGAGCTCGCGCCACCAGTTCCTGTACGCCCTGAATCCGCTCGCGAAGGTCGTGGGTTTCGCTCCGGCGATGGTGCTGCTCATCTTCGTGCGGGATCTCGCGACGCCGGCGGCGTTCCTCGTGCTGGCTTACGCGGTGATCCTCATCGGTGCGCGGCTGACGGGGAGGCTGCTCGCGCTGATGCTGCTCGCCCTGCCGGTCGGGATGCTCGCGATCGGCGTCGGATTCTCGCTGTGGGTGGATGCCGGGCTCGTCGCGGACACCGCCCCGTTCCTGCGCATCGGCGAGTGGACGCTCTACGCCGGCGCCCTCGAGATCGGCTTCGCGACCGCACTGCGTCTCGGCGCGATCATCGCTCTCGCGCTGATCGGCGGACTCACGACGACGGGTCCGGATCTGGTGCGGGCGAGCGTGCAGCAGCTGCGCGTGCCGTATCGGATCGGATACACGGCTCTGGCGGCCTTCCGGTTCGTGCCGCGGTTCGGTCATGAGCTGGCGGTCATCCGGGCGGCGCATCGCGTGCGCGGGCATCACGGCGGACGGGGTCCGTTCGCCCGGATCGCTCGCGGGTGGGGGTACATCGTGCCGTTGCTCGCGGGAGCGATCCGGCATGCGGAGCGGGTGGCGCTCGCGATGGATTCGCGCGCGTTCGGCGCCCACTCAACGCGGACGGAGCGGCATCTGGTGCCGTTCCGTGTGCGCGACATCATCTTCACGGTTGCGAGTCTCGCGGCATCCGCGGCGATCTTCGTCGTGTTCTTCCCCTGGCAGCTTTCCTGAAAGGCGTCGTATGGCATACAGCAAGCTGGTCAAGCCCGAGTCGGCCGAGCTCATCCACCTCACGGTGCTGCGCAGCGAACAGCTGTCGGCGCATTGGATCAGGGTGACGCTCGGCGGCGGCGAGATCGAGAAGTTCCGGCCGATGGGCTTCGACCAGTGGTTCCGGCTGTTCCTGCCGATCGGAGGCGATGCGGGCCTCGATCGTGTGCCGGCGAAGGCGAACAAGATGTTCGGGTATCTGAAGTTCCTTCGGATCCCCGATGGCGAGCGGCCTGTCATGCGCAACTACAGCGTGCGGGCGTATCGCGCGGCGACCGCGGATGCCGGGGCGGAGATCGATGTGGACTTCGTGCTGCACGGCTCCGCGGCGGAGGGCACGGCCGGTCCCGCGTCGCGCTGGGCAGAGACGTGCCGGCCGGGTGAGCATGTGCTGATCATCGACGAGGGGCTGACGTTCAATCCGCAGCGGGGGACGGATCGTGTTCTGCTGGTCGGCGACGAGACGGCTCTGCCGGCGATCGCCTCGATCAGCGCCTCGCTGCCGGAGGATGCCGCCGGCCTCGCGATCATCGAGGTGCCGACGCGGGAGGACGCACTGTCGTTCCCCCATCCGGCGGGCGTCGAGGTCGTCTGGATCGTGCGACCGCATGAGGCCGCACCGGGTTCTCTGGCCCTGGAGACACTCGGCAGGACGGCACTGCCGGATGCTCCGTTCCACGCGTATGCGGCAGGTGAGCAGGCTCTCGCCTCGGGGGTGCGCAAGCATCTGGTGGGTGAGCGCGGTGTCGACAAGAATGCGGTGAGCTTCTGCGGATACTGGAAGATCGGTGCGGCATCGCCAGCGTCGAAGGCCGCGCGCGAGGCAGCTGCGGAGCCCCTCGCATGAGCGGGACGAAGGCGAGCACACCCCGGTCGCGCGGGCGCTTCCGCTTCCCGACCGCGATCCTGTTGACGTGCGCGGCGCTGGGTGTCGCGGGCGGTCTGCTGCTGGCTCCGGCGAACTGGATCTCGACGATCCTCTTCCCCGGCCTGCCGTTCGTGAGCGTCGCACTGGCGGGGCTCTGGCTGCTGCCGTCTGTCATCGCGCTGCGACTGTTGCGCCGGCCGCTGGTCGGATTGCTGGTCGGTCTGCTCGCCGGGCTCGTGATCGTGCCGTTCTCGGGCTATGGATTCGGCAGCGTCGCGACGAACCTGTGGTGGGCGGCCTTCACCGAGCTGCCCTTCCTCTTCGTGATCTGGCGGTACTGGGGAACGTGGCTGCACTATGTCGGCGCGGTGGTCGTCGGCGTCGTGTATCCGCTGCTGGCGTGGGCCTCGTTCAACCTCGAGACCATGCCCGTGGGTGTGCGCATCGCGTTCTTCGCCATCACACTGGCGAGTTGCGTCGGGGCGACGGCTCTCGGCATCCTGATCGCGGATCGCCTGCGCCGCGCCGGCGTCGGCGGGCGGCTTCCGCTGCCTCGTTCCGCACGCACGCCAGCCGCGAAGCCGGAGGCCTGAGAGCTCGACACGCAGAGATTCCGAAGTGCCGTTCTTGCGGCCTGACTCGTCGTTCATGCGGCGATGTCGAAGCGATAGCGGCCGCCGGTGCGAGGTGTGCGGGCGGGGTCGACGTACGCGGGCGGGATGAACCACACTCTCGCGGCGACGCCCGTTCCGTCGATGCGGATGTCCCATCCGTTGTCATGGATCCGGTGGTGGCACGTCTCACACAACAGCACTCCGTTGTCGAGGTCGGTGGGGCCGTGGTCTCTCGTCCACCATCGGATGTGGTGCGCTTTCGTCATCCCCGGTGGCAGGCCGCACATCGCGCACCCGCCGTCGCGTTCGGCCAGGGCGAGGCGTTGGGCGCGGGTGAACAATCGTTTCTCCCGCCCCCAGTCCAGGATCTCGCTCCCACCACCACACACCCACGGGATGATCCCCCCACTGCCGGCCATGCGTCTCGCGGCGCCGATGTTCACCGGGTGATCCATCCCGTCGATCGTCGCTGACCCCGACCCGGACTGCAGGTCGTCAAGCGTCAACCGGACCACGACCGTGGCACCGGCGAGCGGGACCCGAGACTCACACCCGAGAACATGCGCACAGAACACCGCCAGCGCATCCGCCTGCAGCATCGCCACGGTGCGTCGGTCGGCATCCGGAGCATCCGGGTCTGGCGCATCGTTGCGGGCAGCGAACGCCGCAGACACGTAGCCACGGATCGCAGTCACGATCGGGGCGGCGGTCTCCGCATCGAGGACCGCGTTCAGGTGCACCATCCCTTCCCGCTCGACCATCGTCAACGACCGTCTCGCCCGGCGTTCCTCATCCTTCGGTTCCACACCGTCGGGGTCCATCCAGGCTTCCGCCCGGGCGATCAGCTTGCGGACATCCTCCAACGCCAACCCGGCACACCGCTTCGCCAGCAGCCGCTCCGCCAGGCCGATCCGCTCCGCCCCGGCCACCACCCGACACCGGTCCAACAGCGCGACGATGAGTGCGGCCGCTTGCACGCTGAGTTCTCCCGACGCGAGCGCCCCACGCAACAGTGCATACCGGGCGGGCAGCTTCGTCCCCAGCAGGTCCGTCCGGGGCGCGGTCGCTTCCCCGACCTTCACCAGGCGTTTCGCATCCCCGGTCGACACCCCGCCGGTCGCGGCGAGCAGTTTCGCCGCCGTCCGATAGCCCTGCTCCTTCGCGAGACTCCCCGCCCCGAGCTCACGCCGCGACTCGTGCGCGATCCGCGCGGCGACATCCGCATGCGCGGCATCCGCCTGGCGTCGCAGCACCCCGATCGCGTCGTTGACGGCGATCAGCTGTTCCCGCGACAGCCCTGTCGCGTCATCCGCATCGGCCCACAACTGATCGAGGCGGGTGACCGCCTCGATCAAGCCAGGGAGCTTCGACATACCCGCAGTTTACCCGCGAAACACCCGACATTCGAAGCTATGTTCGATTCAATATCGGCATTTCACGGGAAGCGTGAAGAGGCAACGACAGGCGGGAGAGAAGGAGGCACGCCGTGGATACGCACGATCGCATCTTCCGGCAGATCATCAGCCGTGACGACCTCCACCCGTCCGTCAGGCGAGCCGCTGACGCCGATGGCACCCGGGACCGCGCCGCGCGAGACATGGTCTTCGAGGATCGACAGGAGCGAGGAGGGCAATGCAGTCGATCCACGCGCGGGACGGACGGACACTGTCCATGGGCTCAGCTCACCAGCCAGGTGCGCAGCTCCGCGATCGCGCCCTCCGTCTCCTCGTCGCTCGGGCCGCGCAGGCCCGACCCGCTCCTCGGTGCCAGGGTGAAGAGGATCTCCTCACCGGAGATCAGCAGGATGGCGAGCTTCCGGTACGACATGCTGGTCGCCTCGCGCGCGAAGACATCGCTGATCTCATCGAAGCGGATGCTGCGCCGCTCGCGCGGGGCCCCGGCGCCGAGCGATTCCCGGCGAAGGTCGATCTCGAGGCGATCGTCCCAGACGAGGACGAAACCGGGAGCCGACGAGTCGCCCGCACGACGGGCATCGCCGGGGAACTGCGCCTGCAGGAATGCGAAGCTGCTCCGGGCGCCTCCGGCCGCTGCCGCCTTGTCTGCGCGCCTGACCAGAGGCACCCGTCGGAAGGCCATGACCATCGATCCGGTGATCAGCGCCGTGCCCAGGAGGAGAGGGAGGAGAGCGTTCGGCATCGGCGCCCAGCCGAGCGGAAGGACGAGCAGGCAGAAGATTCCGAGGACGGCATATGTCCCGATGGCGAAGTTACGAGCAATCGTCAGGATCGGAGCGAGGGGTGCGCTGAAGCCAGCGTTCAGCGGCCCCGGGTCAGGACTCATCCGCGCTCCTCCGTTCGTAGCTCGGACGAATGAACAGAAACAAGAGCAGCCCGAGGCCGCTGAGAGACTTCTTCACGCGTCATCCTCCGGACCCGAGACGACCCGCTTCGCTTCGTCTACGCGCTCCGAATAGTCGGGGGCGAACACCACGTCGATCTTCGTCTCCAACTGCGACTCCAGATCCCAGAGGACCCGGTGCTCCGCGTCATCCGCCGAGAGAACATCGGAGTCGTTCGCGCGCGCCAGCCAGTCGAAGAACACGAGCGCCTCGGCACTCGTCAACTCCAGCGTCACGACTTCGTCAGCCATCTCGATTCCTCTCACCGCGCACTGAACAGCCCCACCAGGACGAGCGCCGCACCGAACGCGACGAACCCCGACCCGACGATCACGACCGCGGCCATCTTCGGGAATCGACCGGCGATCTCCGTTTCCGGAACACCGTCTTCCCGGTAGACACTCGCGAACCGCTGACGCACGAAGCTCAGCGCGCGGCCACGCAGCGAGAGAAGGAGCACTCCGAAGACCAGGACGACGATCCCCGTCACGAGGCTCGTGAGAGCAAAACCACTCACTGCCTACAACTCCCGCGCGAAGATGCCGGCGAAGAACGCGACGACGCCGATGAACGTGAGCCCCGCGCCCGTGAAGCCGACCCAGAACGGGCTCGACCCCTTGACAGCGGCGCGCCCCGGCGCAGCGCTGAGTTCGCGAAGGGTGACCGAGAAGAAATCGAAGATCTTCACCCGGTTCCGAATGATCAGCGGTCCACAGATGAGCGCGATGATCCCGACAGCGATCACGATGTAGTTCTCGTAGGTCATCTCATCATCCCCGCGTTCGCGCGCACATTCATGCCATCGCTCCCAGGACCGTGACGACACCGCCCACCAACACCACGACCCCGATCACAAGCACGACGACGCCCGCGAGTCCGATCCAGAACGGCCGATGCTCACGCGCGAACTCGTTCACCTCGCTCACTCCCCGCACCGCCCGCGCCCGCCGGTCGACGAAGTCGTAGACGCCGCGACGGAATCTCCACAGTGCGAAACCCGCCGTGGTCGCGATCACACCGACGAGGGAGAACGGCACCATCGTCGCGAATGCCGGGTTGCTCGTCGAAACCGGCTCCGGCCCGGAGCTCTGCCCCGGGAAGACGCCGTCCCGAATGATCGCGACGATCGCACCCGACACCATGATCACGCCCATCAGCATCACGACCGACCCGACGACGCCCAGTACCCAAGGCTGCTGCCTTCCGGCGGACATCTGCGCCATCCGGCGACCGAGCATCGCTTCCTGCTGCCGGAAGACGAGGGCGTTCAATGGCTTGCGGAACCGGACGATCAGGATGCCGCCGACGAAGGCGAGAGGACCGACGATGAGGTTCGCGAGAATGCTCGTCGCGACTTCCGACATCCGCCTAGTCCGGCATCGTCGACGAGGGCGTGATCATGCCCACACATTAGCGCGCCGTCGACGCGGCGCGATCAGCGCACTCCTTACCGCTTCCCCGCGATCTGCCGCCCGACGATCTCGCGCATGATCTCGTTCGTGCCGCCGTAGATGCGGTGCACGCGGGCGTCGAGGAAGGCGCGGGCGATCGGGTACTCCGTGATGTAGCCGTAGCCGCCGTGCAGCTGCACACCGGTGTCGAGGACCTCCCACTCGCGCTCGGTCGCCCAGAACTTGACCTTCGCGGCCTCTTCGGCCGAGAGCTTGCCCTTCGAGTAGGCGAGCAGCGCGCGGTCGACGTAGGCCCAGAGCGCGTCGACCGTGGTCGCCATGTCGGCGATCTTGAAGCGGGTGTTCTGGAAGTCGATGATCCGCTCTCCGAAGGCCTCGCGGTCCTTGGTGTAGGCGACCGTCCAGTCGAGCGCGGCCTGCGCCGCTGCGGCTCCGGCGACGCCGATCGACAGACGCTCGAGCGGCAGGTTCATCATGAGCTGCACGAAGCCCTTGCCCTCGACGCCGCCGATGAGGTTCTCCTCAGGCACGAACACGTCGGTGAACGAGAGCTCCGCGGTGTCGTGACCCTGGAAGCCCATCTTGTGCAGCTTCTTGCCGTGCTCGAAGCCCTCCATGCCGTCCTCGAGCAGCACGAGGCTGAACGCGTCGGGACGGTTGCCCTCGCCGGTCTTCACGAACGTGACGACGAGGTCGGCGGTGGCGCCGGAGGAGATGAACGTCTTCGCGCCGTTGACGATGTAGCCGCCGTCGACCTTCTTCGCGGTGGTCTTGATGCCGCGCAGGTCGGATCCGGCGCCGGGCTCGGTCATGGCGAGAGCGCCGACGACCTCACCGGTGGCCATGCGGGGCAGCCACTTCTCCTTCTGCTCCTGCGTGCCCATGTGCACGAGGTACGGCACGGCCAGGTCGTCCTGGATGCCGAACGCGCCGGCGAGCGAACCCGCCCCGGCCGCGATGACCTCTTCGTTCACGACAGCCCGGAAACGGTAGTCCTGCAGCATCCCTGCGCCGCCGAACTCCTCGGGAACCGACAGGCCGATGATCCCGGCCTCACCCGCCGCCAGCATCGTGGCCCGGTCGACCTCGCCGTCGGCGTCCCACTTCTCGATCGTCGCGTTGGTGACGTAGCGCTTGACGAAATCCTTGACGAGGTCGCGGAATGCCTCGTGATCCTCTTCGTAGATGTCGCGTTCCATGCGATCCTCCTGAACGTGTCGTGCCTCATTGCTCCGGCGATTCTATGTCCGGATGCCGACGCGCGCAGCAGGTCATTGTGAGAATGCATCCCACAGATGGTGGCACTGGGTACCGCACTTGTGGGATGCCGCAAAGTCGGCCGTCCCGCCGGTTCAGTAGAGGTAGTCGGGCGCCGCCGGCAGCCCGAAGAACTCCTCGAGCGTGTGGTATCCGCCCGCGTGATAGGCGGCTGCGAGGTCGACGCCGACATAGCGGAGGTGCCACGGCTCCGGCGTGTACCCGGTCACCGGAGTGCCCACGCCCTCATAGCGGACGATGAACCCGTACTCCCACGCGTGCGCCGCCACCCAGTCGCTCTGCGCCGTCGCGCCGAAGTCGTCGAGCCCTCCGCACCCCCCGCCGCACGCGACCACATCGAGTGCGAGCCCCGTCTGGTGCTCGCTGTGCCCGGGTCTCGCCGATCCGGCATCCGCCCCCTCCTGGCCCTCGGCGCGGACGTGCGCATCGTACGTCGACACCTGCAGTCCGTAGGAGCGGTAGCCGTTGTTCGCTCCGATGACTCCGACGCCGGCCGCCGAGGCCGCCTCCGCCATCTGACCGACCGCGACCGCGACATCCGACCGCACCAGCCCGGAGAGCGTCGTCATCTGCAGCGGCACCGAGTCCAGCCCCGCGGGTTCGAACTCGACCGGATCCAGCGGTCGCGTCTTGTTGACGACCACCCAGAGGCGCGACGGATCGCTGAGAGAGATGCACGGCGCGTTCCCGGCGACGACCGCGGCACGGAAGTTCGCGCCTCCGCCGAAACCGGCGATGGTCGCCGCGTCGTCGCCGCTCGCGAGAGACTCCAGCACCGAGGGCTCGGCGCACGGATCGGCCGCGACGGTCGCCCCGACCTTCACCGTCGGCACCTGCACCACCGCGACCGGCTCCGGCATCGACGAGGGCTCGACCGTCGTGTCCATCGGTGCGGACGCGATCGAGAACAGCATCCCGATCGCCGTCACGGCGACACCGATGGGCAGAGCGGGACCGCGGATCGGGGAGCGCGGAGCCGCGTGCTGGGCGTGCGGCGAGGAGAGCATCGCATCCATTGTCCCCCGTCCGGACCGTCGCGCGAGCACGGGTTGCGGGAGCCATTGGTAATTCATCATACGTCTGGGTACGCTGGCATCGTGCGAGAAGAAGAGCCATCAGAGCGGATGCCGACGGTGCGGCTGCGTACCGGAACCCCCCTCACCCGCTTCGGTCTGGGTGGCGCCCAACTGGGGAACCTCGGCCGCGTCACGACCGACGAGCAGGCGCGCTCCGCCGTCGACACGGCCTGGGAAGGCGGCTCGCGGCTGTTCGACACCGCCCCGCACTACGGGCTCGGCTACTCGGAACGCCGTCTGGGCGAGCTGCTCGCCGAGCATCCGCGCGACGAGTACGTGCTGTCGACCAAAGCCGGGCGCACACTGGTGCCGCAGGACCATGCCGAAGGACAGCTCGACGACGGGGGCTTCGCGGTACCCGCCGCCTACCGCCGCGCGTTCGACTTCTCGCGCGACGCGATCCTCCGCGGCGTCGAGTCCAGCCTGGAGCGGCTCGGCGTCGACCGCCTCGACATCGTCTACCTGCACGACCCCGACGACCACTGGGCTGTGGCTTCGACGGAGGGCATCGGCGCGCTGATCGAGCTGCGCGACCAGGGCGTCGTCCGATCGGTCGGCGTCGGCATGAACCAGTCCGCCCTGCCTGCCCGCTTCGTGCGCGAGACCGACATCGACGTCGTCATGCTCGCCGGACGCTACACGCTGCTCGAGCAGCCCGCGCTCGCCGACCTCCTACCCGCCGCGCTCGCGCACGGAGTCGGCATCGTGAACGTCGGCATCTACAACTCCGGACTGCTCGCGCGGCCACGCGTCGCCCCGGATGCGACCTACGACTACATCCCGGCTCCGCCCGCGCTCATCGCCCGAGCCAACGCGATCGCCGACGTCTGCGAGGAGTTCGGCACGGACCTGCCGACCGCGGCCATGCAGTTCAGCCTGCGGCATCCGGCCGTCTCGTCGGTGGTGCTCGGATGCCGCGACGGACGCCAGGTCGCCGAGGGGATCGAGCGTCTCGAGGTCGACGTCGACGGCGCGCTCTGGGACGCTCTCATCGCGCGCGGGCTGCTGCCGGAGGGCGTCTTCGGCTGAGCTCGCGCGCTACGCCCGCCTACCCGCCCGCACGTCCGCACGACATGAAGGAGATCTCTTGACATGAAGGAGGCCTGGCGGCATTCACTCCTTCATATCGAGAGATCTCCTTCGTTGCGCGAGGTCGCGCCTGGCCCTTCGACAAGCTCAGGGACCCAACGACCGCAGCTTCAGGGATCCAGCGACCGTGGGGTCGCTGAGCCAGCACCCGCGGGTCGCTGAGCCAGCACCCGTGGGTCGCCGAGCCAGTCGAAGCGTCAGGAACCCGCGAGCCGCAGCACCCCGTCGACCCGGCGCGGCACGTCGACCGGGCCATCGCGGAGCTCGTCCGGGAGGACATCCACCGGAGCATCCTGCCACGCGAGCGGACGCAGGAACCGTCGGATCGCCGTGACGCCGACCGAGGTGTGCTGCGTGTTGGTCGCCGGCCAGGGACCGCCGTGGTTCATGCCCCACGACACGCGCACGCCGGTCGGGTAGCCGTCGTAGACGATGCGGCCGACCAGGTCGCGGGCGGCATCCGTCAGCTCTCCGCGCACGGCGCTCTCATCCGACGCCGAGTGGATCGTCGCGGTGAGCGAGTGCGGCACGGCCTGGAGCGCGTCGCGCACCTCCGACACCGTCGAGTACCGCATCACGACCACGAGCGGCCCGAACGCCTCTTCCGCCACTGCGGGAGTGACATCCTTCGCATCGATCTCCAGCACGGCCGGCGTCAGCGAGAACCCGTCCTCACCCGCTCGGGGGGCGACGAGGCTGCGCGCTCCGCCCTCTGCGATCAGGCGCGTGCGGATCTCGTCGAACGCCCCGTGGATGCGGGAGTTCAGCAGGGTCTGCGCCGCAGCATCCGTCGCCCGGGCGACCACGTCGGCGACGAGTGCGTCGCCCGCCGCGCCCACGGGCACGAACGCGACACCCGGCTTCGTGCAGAGCTGCCCCGCCGAACCCGTCACCGAGGTGAAGAGTCCCTCTCCGATCGCGGCGGTGCGCTCCGCCGCCGCACCCGGCGTGATCACGAGCGGGTTGAGGCTCGACAGCTCGCCGTAGAACGGGATGGGCGTCTCGCGCTCGTCGATGATGCTCTGCAGGATCTTTCCGGTCGAGAGCGAACCGGTGAAGCCGACCGCCGTGATGCGCGGGTCGGCGACGAGCTGCGATCCGGCCTGCTGGCCGTAGACGATCCCCAGCGTGCCCGCGGGCGCACCGTAGGCGGATGCCGTCCGCGACAGCGAGTCGAACGAACGCTGCGAGGTGACCAGGTGCGAGCTGTGCGCCTTGATCACGACGGGGCAGCCCGCGGCGAGCGCCGACGCGGTGTCGCCGCCGACCACCGAGAACGCGAACGGGAAGTTGCTGGCGCCGAACACCGCCACGGGGCCGATGGGCACGAGCATCCGCCGCACATCGGGACCGGGCCCGAGCGGGGTGTCCCCCGCGTGATCGATCACGGCTTCGAGGTAGCCGCCCTCGTCGACGGCATCCGCGAACAGCCGGAACTGGAACGCGCTGCGCGACAGCTCGCCGTTCAGCCGCGCCTCGGGCAGCCCGGTCTCGGCCAGCGCCGCTCCCACGAGCGAGGCGCGGTCGGCCTCGAGCCCGTCGGCGAGCGCCCGGAGCAGCCCCGCCCGCCACGCGCGCGGCCGGGACCGCAGCTCCGTGAACGCGGATGCCGCCGCCTGGGCGAGAGCCGCGACGCCCGCGGCATCTGTGGGCTCGATGTCGGTGGCCGACGTGGCCCCGGTGCGGGGATCGGTCGTGGTGAGGGTGGTCATGCACTCGTCCTTCCGAGCAGGCCCCGCTGCGCGAGGTTGGCCATGAGGGCGCCGATGCCGAAGCTCCACGGCGCGAGTTCTTCGCTGTGCTGCACGCGGTTCACCAGGGCACCGAGGCGCGGGGAGGCGATGCGCACGACGTCGCCGACATGGTGCGTGAAGCCGTGGCCCGGCTCGTCGCGGTCGTCTGTGGGGGCGAACATCGTTCCCAAGTACAGCACGAAGCCATCGGGGTAGGCGTGGTGCGCGCCACTGGCCTGCCGCGCGAGATCGGCGGGGTCGCGGCTGATCTGCGCCATGTGCGACGACGCCTCCATGCGGAAGCCGTCGTCGCCGTCGACCGAGAGGGTGACGGTCTCGGAGCGCACGTCGTCGAGCCCGAAGCGGTCGTCGAACAGCCGGATGAAGGGACCGACGGATGCCGATGCGTTGTTGTCCTTCGCCCGCCCGAGCAGCAGGGCGGAGCGCCCCTCGATGTCGCGGAGGTTGACGTCGTTGCCGAGGGTCGCGCCGACGATGGCCCCGTTCGACGCGACCACGAGCACGACCTCGGGCTCGGGGTTGTTCCACTTCGATTCGGCGAGCACGCCGACGTCGGAGCCCGCGCCGACCGTGGCGAGCACCGGGGCCTTGGTGAAGATCTCGGCATCCGGTCCGATGCCGACCTCGAGGTACTGGCTCCACAGGCCTGCGGCGATGAGCACCTGCTTGAGGCGCGCGGCCTCGGGCGACCCCGGCACGAGGTCGCGGATGTCGCCGCCCAGCGCGTCGAGGATCGTGGCGCGGATGCCGTCGGCCGACTCGGCCTCGCCACGGGCGCGCTCCTCGATGATGCGCTCGAGCATCGACACGGGGAACGTGACCCCGGATGCCTTGACGACCTGCAGGTCGATCGGCGACAGCAGCCACGGAAGCGCGTCGTCGCGGGCATCCGGTGCGGTGTTCGCCCAGACCTCGTCGAACGATCCGATGACGGGACCGTCGGCGGCGCGCACGGCGGATGCCGGGTCGGCCGTCTCGGTCAGCGAGGCCATGGTCGGGAACGTCGCCGACAGGTCATGCAGTCGGCCGTCGCGGAGCACGACCACGGTCGGGCCCTCGGGCAGCTGGACGCGTCCGACGAGCAGCGCGTCCGCGGCATCCGCCGGCAGCACGTCTGCGGCATTCCCGGTCCAGTTCTCGGTCATCTGATCCTCGTCTCCCACATTCGGGCGGTCGGTGTTCGCGGGTCGGTGTTCACAATTCAGCAAGAATCTGCGCGAAGGAGCGGTTTCGGCCGCGGTTCGCCCGAACGGGCCGAGGTTTGGCTGAATTGTGACCGGGGGTTCCCGCAGCCGCGCCTCGACAGATGCGCATCAGCGCCGCCGGAAGACGCCGGGGCGCTTCTCTGCGAACGCCGCGCGGCCCTCGGCGGCATCCTCGGTCGCGAACGTGATGCCCTGCATCTCGCGCTCGTACGCGATGGCCTGGTCCTGCGGCAGGTTGAACGCCGCGCGGAGGTTCGCCTTGGCCGTCTCGGCGGCGATCGGCGGGCGGGACGCGATCGTCGCCGCGAGTTCCTGCGCGCGCTCGATCAGCGCGTCGGCCGGGACCACCTCGCTGATCAGGCCCCAGGCCAGTGCGCGCTGCGCGTCGATCGGGTCGCCGGTGAGCAGCATCAGCGCCGCGTTGCTCGCGCCGATCGAGTTCGCGAGCAGCACCGACATCCCGCCGCCGCCGATCCAGCCGAGCTTGATCTCGGGCGCGGCGAAGCTCGCGGTGTCGGCGGCGATGCGGATGTCGCAGGTGAGCGACGCCTCGAGCCCTCCGCCGAACGCGTATCCGTTGACGGCCGCGATCACGGGCTTGCGGAGCTCCCTCAGGGCATCGCAGTAGTCGCGCCTGTTGCGGAAGTCCCACGGCGTCTCGTACTGGTCGAGCGTCGAGATGTCGCTGCCCGCGCTGAACGCACGGCCGGTTCCGGTGTAGACGACGGCTCGCACCTCCGGGTCGTCGTTCAGGTCGCGGACGATGCGCACGAGCGCGTCGCTCATCTCCTGCGTGACGGCGTTCAGCTTCTGCGGCCGGTTGAGCCGCACGGTCGCGACGTGCCCCTGATGCTCGACGACGATGAGTTCCTCGGTCATGGTCGTACCTCCTGGAGGGATGTCGAAGCGCCGGCCCCCTGGGTCGCTGAGCCTGTCGAAGCGCCGGCCCCCTGGGTCGCTGAGCCTGTCGAAGCGCCGGCGAGCGGAGCGAACCGCTCCTCGAGCTCGCCGAGCGCGCCGTCCGCGGACCGCTCCCCCGCGACGACAGCGCGGACGACGGCGGATGCCGCGGACTGGAACGGGATGTACCCCGCGACGCGCGGTCGCACCCACGAGGCCTCGATGGTCGAGAGGGTCTGCGAGTAGAACCCGTGCGCTGCCGCGTCGACCGCGGCATCCGTCCAGGCTGCCCGCAGGCCCGGCTGTCCGTCGTGCTGCGGGATGAATCCCGTCTGCACCTCGCCGCTCAGCAGGTGCCGCAGATGCGCGAGCAGCGCGGACGACGGCTCGGACCGCCGGGTGACCGCGATGCCGGTGCCGCCGATCGTCGAGCCGATCCTGCCCGCGAACGCCGGTGCGGGGCCGAACGCGAGCGTCGGCGAGCTGTGGGTCACGTACCCGTAGACGAGGGGGATGTACCCGATGTCCCCGCGATCGCGCAGACGGTCCAGCAGACCGATCGGATTCAGCAGCTCCGTGCCCTCCGGCGCGTTGGCGGAGAGCCGGGTGAGCAGGTCGAGGGCGCGCAGCGCGATGTCGTGGTCGAAGAGCGCCGACCCGCGACCCGGATCGTCGCCGAGCGACACCGCGATCGAGCACAGTGAGAGGAACGCGTGCGGGCCGGCGAGGCTCGTGGCCACGAGGCCGCGCTCGGCCAGCACCAGAGCGTCGTCCCAGGTCTGCGGCGCGTCGACGACGAGGTCGCGCCGGCGAGCGGACACCTGCGTCGCGGCATCCAGCGGCAATGCCCAGAGTCGCCCGTCCATCCGGTACGAGGCGATGCTCGGCCCGACGGCGGCATCCGCCCAGGCACGCAGCTGATCCTCGTCGAAGAGCTCGTCGAGCGGACGGATGCCGTCGCTCGCGAGCGCATCGCCGAGATGCGGATGATCGAGCACGAGCAGGTCGTAGTGCCGCGCCAGCTCATCGATCGGCGCGGACTCGAATCCCTCCAGCGACTGCACCTCCCAGCGCAGGGTGTCGCCGTCGCGGAGATCTCCGGATGCCGCGTCGAGGGCGTTCCGCCCGCGCGGGTGATCCCAGGTGAGGCCGACGTAGTCGGTCACGACGACACCGCCACCGGCACCGCGGTCTGCGCCACGGCACCGGAATCCAGCAGCTCCTGCGTGCGCTCCGGCGTGACGCCGAGCTCGGCGAGGATCTCGGCTGTGTGCTCGCCGGTCAGCGGCGCGCCGCGATCGATGCGCGCGGGGGTCTTCGCGAACCGGTACGGGAATCCGGGCGTCTTGATGTGCCCCTCGGTCGGGTGCTCGTACTCGACGAAGGTGCCGTTGTGGATGATCTGGGGATCGTTCACCAGGTCCTCATAGCCGTAGACCGGTCCGACCCACATGCCCGCAGGGAGCAGGGTGTCGAGCCAGTGCTGCGTCGGCTGCTCGCGCAGATGCTTCGCGACCGTCGCGTAGAGCTCATCGCGGTGCGTCCAGCCGTGCACCTCGGCGTCGAGGCCGCGGAACGACGGCTCGTCGAGCACCTCGCCCAGCTTCTCCAGATCGGCGAACCCGAGCGCGAGGTAGCCGTCGGTGGTGGCGAAGATGCCGTAGGGCGCACGGATGTAGACGTGCGCGTTCGGCTCGGTGCCGCGCTGCTGCGGCACCCCGCCGACCGTGTACACGCTGAGCTCCTGCATCTGCAGGGTCGTGAGCGCGTCGAGCATGTTCACCGTCACGAGCTGCCCCTCGCCGGTGCGCTCCCGGTGCAGCAGCGCGGCGAGCACCGCTTCGAACGCGGTCGACGCCGTCACGGCATCCGCCAGGTACTGGCCGGCAGGAGACGGCGGCTCGCCTTCGCGTCCGGCGGACAGCATCGCGCCGCTCATGGCCTGCAGGATGAGGTCCTGTCCCGGACGGTCCTTGTACGGGCCGTCCTCGCCGTAGCCCGACATCGAGACGTAGACCAGCGAGGGGTTGATCGCGGAGAGCGATTCGTAGTCGAGACCGAGGCGCGCGGCGACCCCCGGACGGTAGTTCTGCAGGAAGACGTCGGCTCCGGCGATGAGGTCGCGGACGACCTCGCGTCCGGCATCCGATTTGAGGTCGACGGCCAGCGAGCGCTTGTTGCGGTTGAGGGAGAGGAACGAGACGTTGATCTCGTTGCCCTTCGCTCCGCCGGCCGCGGCGAAGCGCTGCCACTCGCCGGCGGTCGGCTCGACCTTGATCACGTCGGCGCCGAGATCGCCGAGCCGCTGGGCGGCGAAGGGACCGGCCATCGCGATCGAGCAGTCGATGACACGATAGCCGTCGAGGATGCTGCGGGGAGTTTCGGACATGACCTACCTCGGGTGCGGGGGTTTCAGACGGGGGTGTCGACGCCGCCGGCGGCGGACGACCGCAGCAGCGCGTCGATGAGCTCGACGGAGCGCGCGGCGACCGTGACATCGGAGTTGTTCTCGGTGCTCGCACCCGTGATCAGCTCGATGAAGCGCGCCGGCGGGATCAGGCACTCATACTCGCCCTCGCCCTCCGCGATCGCGACCTCTTCGCGGCGACCGTCGTAGCGGCTGAGCGTGACGCGCTCGCGCTCGACGTCGATCATGAGCACGCCCTCGGTGCCGAACAGGCGGATGTCGACCTGGTACTTGTCGCCGTCGGCGAGCGTGGCGGCGCCCGACAGCGAGCCGATCGCGCCGCCTGCGAAGCGGATGACGCCGGCGTCGAACAGGTCGACCGGCGCACCGGCGGTGATCACCCGACCGGCGACCGAGGCCGCCCGGAGACCCGTGAGCCAGAAAAGCAGGGCCGAGGAATGCGTGATCTGCCCGTGCGCGTACCCGCCACCCTTCTCGGGGCTCGACCAGGTGCGCGGGTCGGGTGCGGTGTCGGAGTTCCAGCGCTCGAGCATGTGCGACGGGTCGGTGCCGAAGAGCCCGCGCGTCGGCGAGGCCATGTGGCACATCGCGTACTGGATCTCGCCGATCGCCCCCGACTCGAGGATCCGCCTGGCGGCGACCGTGAACGGCTTGTAGTTCCAGCCGTAGGGGACGAGGAAGACGGTGCCTGCCCGCTCGGCCCGCGCCGCCAGGTCCCAGGCTTCGTCGGCGTGCAGCGTCATCGGCTTCTCGCACAGCACGTGCAGCCCGCGGTCGAGCGCCTGAGCGGCGAGAGGATGGTGCAGATCGTGCGGGGTCGAGATCACGACCGCGTCGATGTCGGCATCCAGCAGTTCGGTCGCGTCCTCGGTCGCGAAGGCGAAGCCGAATCTCTCGCGGATGGACTCGAGGCCGTCGCCCTTGCCGCAGACGCCGACGAGCTCGACGTCGTCGCGTGCTGCGAACAGCGGGAAGTGGTTGCTGGTCGCCCACCAGCCGGCGCCGATCGCGCCGAGACGGACCTTCCTGCCGACCACCGTCGACGTGCTCACGCGATCCACCGCCATGTGCGGATGCCGTCTCTCTCACCCTCGACGACCCGTCCCCGGGCGACGAGTCGCTCGAGGTTGCCGGTCATCGGGAAGATGAGGTACTCGGCCGCGGCCTCCGGCCACGGACCGAGATCGGGGGCGGCGCGGTGGATGAGGTCGAGCGAGGTGAGCTCCACCCCCGAGGCCAGCACCTGCTCGATCACCCGGTCGACGCGCTCGGTGTAGGCGAGGGAGTCATCGAGGAACTCCCCGACGGCTGCCCCCTCGTACACGGGATAGTGCGCGGTCAGGAGAAGGTCGGCGTCGAGAGCCCGCAGACGGCGGATGCTGTCGACATACGCGACCGTGTCGCGGTAGGTCGGCGGGAACGCGGCGCGACCGTCGGCTGTCGGCACGGTCTCGCCCAGCACGGCGTCGGAGATGAGGAGCGTGTCGTTCTCGGCATCGCGGAGCGCCAGGTGACCCGGCGAGTGCCCGGGCACCGACAGCACTTCGATCAGGCGGTCGCCGAGGTCGAAGGTCTCGCCGCCGTCGAGAGACCGGTGCACGGGGACCAGCCCCGTCGAACGACGCACCTCGGCCGTGGTCTCGGGCGGGTCGTCGAAACGGTCACGGGCGGCGAACTCGCCGTAGCGGCCGGAGATGAGCAGCTCGACGTCTTCGGTCATCGGCACATCGGCGCGGCCGGCGAGGAACTCGGCGCCCGGAGCGATCGCGGCCAACGCGGCGTTGCCGCCGGTGTGGTCGAAGTCGCAGTGCGAGCTGATCACCCAGCGGATGTCGGTCGGATCGAACCCGATCTCGTCGAGGTACGGCAGCAGGGTGCCGGGCACGGAGTCGGCGACGCCGGTGTCGAACAGCAGCGCGCCGTCGGGACCGGTGAGCAGGTACATCGCGATGAACCGCTCGCCGAGGGGCGCCACGATGCGATGGATGCCGGGACGGAGCTGCATCATTCGCCCCAGGCGCCGTTGTCGACCAGGCGCAGACCGGCGCGCGGAGAGCGCACGTGGGGTCCCGCCGGCTCCTGCCAGTCGGCGTCGCTGCGCGCCTTGAGGATCAGCGCCTCGTCGACGTCGATGCCGACGCCGGGTCGGTCGCCCAGCACGATGCCGCCGCTCTCGAACTCCTGGTCGAGCGTGAGCCCGAACGGGGATCCGAGATCCTGCACCTCGGCGGAGAGATGGTTCGGCACGGCCGCGGCGGCCGCGGTGACCGTGTGGTTCGCAGTGAGGCCCACCGGGCTCACCGGCAGGTCGCGGCTATGCGCGGTGACGGCGACGCGGAGGAAGTGGGTGATGCCCCAGACCGCTCCGGCCTGCACGATGTCGGCGCCACCGGCGTCGAGCAGCGGCCGGTACTGCTCGAGGCCGGTGAGGTTCTCGCCGGTCGCGACCGACGCCTTGATGGCCGCGCTCAGTCGTGCGTGGCCCGCGGCATCCCATCGACGGAGCGGCTCCTCGACCCAGGTGACGTCGAGATGCTCCTCGAGGGCGCCGACGTGGCGGACGGCCTGCTTGAGGTTCCACGACTCGTTGGCGTCGAGCATGAGCGCCGGCGGCGCGCCGTTCGCGGTGAGGAGGTCGGTGAGGATGCCGAAGCGACGCAGATCCGCCTCGACGTTGCGACCGCCCTTGAGCTTGGCGGCGGTGTAGCCGCGATCGGCGAAACGGCGGTAGAGCTCGGCGAGCTGCTCGTCGGTCAAGGCAGCGTCGAGGCCGGAGGCGTAGCCGGGCACGAAGCGGTCGCCCGCGCCGAGCAGACGCCAGAGCGGCTCGCCGGCGAGCTTGGCCTTGATGTCCCAGAGCGCGGTGTCGAAGGCGCCGATGCCGCCGAAGGTCGCACCGCCGTGCGACGACTTGAAGACCCGCGCGAGCATCGCGTCGTAGAGAGTGGTGACGGCCCGGGGGTCCTGCCCCTCGATGGCCGGGAAGAGCCGGTCGAGATCGGCGTGCGATCCCATGCCGACGCCCTCGACGCCCTCGTCGGTCTCGAGGATCACCAGAGGGACGTCGGTGACGCCGGATGCGATGAATCCGTTGACGTCGCCGACGGGCCGCCCCCAGTCGTGGACGGTGCGCAGTGTGCGGTAGCCGGTGATCTTCATGTCGCCCTTGAGTGTGAGAGATCGAGCAGTACTAAACACCATACATCATATGTCTGGGGTTTCGCGAGTGTCCGGTGTCGAGCGGGCAGGGACGTGAATAGAGTGTCTGGCATGACCCTGCCCGCAGATCCCGCCACCGCCGGTCGCGCACGCACCCCGATCGACCGCATCGGCGCGACCGTCCTGAAGGAGCTCGTCCAGTCGATCGTGACCGGCGAGTTCGGCCCCGGCGACCTGCTCCCCCCGGAGAGCGTCATCAGCGTGCAGTTCGGCGTGAGCCGCACCGTCATCCGCGAGACCATGAAGCGTCTGCAGGAGAAGGGCATGGTGACCGTCGCCCAGGGCCGCGGCACGCACGTGAATCCGTCGACGAGCTGGAACGTGCTCGACCCCCTGGTGCTGTCGACGATGATCACGAACGACTCCACCCTCGGCGTCCTCGACGACCTCAGCGTCGTCCGGGGCGCGCTCGAGGCCGCGATGGCGGCGGCAGCAGCGACCGCCGTCGATGACGAGGCGCGGACCCGGCTCCAGGACGACCTGGCCGCGATGGCCGAGTGCGTCGACGACTCCGCCGCATTCCGCGAGGCCGACCTGCGATTCCACCGCTCCGTCATGGAGCTCTCCGACAACGCGCTGGCCGAGAACATCGCCCGCGTGCTGATCACGCACGCCGTGTGCAGCGATCGCTTCACGGGCATCGACCCCGCGCACGCGTTCGAGCTCACCCTCGCCGAGCACGAGAAGATCGTCGAGGCGATATCCGCCGGCGACGCGGAGGGCGCCAGGGTCGCGATGAGCGCGCACATCCTCGGGTCGTGGTCCCGCCGGCGCCTGCCGTCCGAGAAGCGCGCCTGACGGCATCCGTCCGGCCTACGCGAGAAACCCCTGAACATCAGTCATGTGACCTTTGCTTGCTCGTTTTCATAAGACGTAGTATGTTTCCATCAGAGACCTGCACCCTCGGGTCCTGCAGCAAACTTCTTCATCAACGTTGAGAGGATCGCAATGAAGCGAAGGATCGCCATCCCCGCCGCCATCGGAGTGGCGGCACTTGCACTCACCGGCTGCGGAGGTGCATCGCCCAGCGGCACGACCGGAGGCTCCGGCAGCGACGACAAGCTCGTCATCTGGAACTGGGGCGACGCCGACGAGGCCGCGGCCGCGTACACCGAAGACGTCAAGGCCGCATTCGCGGAGAAGCACCCCGACGTCGAGGTCGAGATCGTCAACCAGCCGTTCGACCAGTACTACACGCTGCTCGGCAGCGCGGTCGAAGCCGGCACCGGTCCCGACCTCGCCCTCTTCAACGGCGGCACGCAGCTCAAGAGCCGCGCCGACACCCTCGTCCCCGTCACCGACGAGCTCGCCGACCTCGAGGACACGCTCGCCGGATGGCCCGCGTTCCAGGCCGACGGCGAGACGTACTCGGCGCCGATGTTCCTTCAGGGCTTCCCGATCTACTACAACAAGGCGCTCTTCACGGCCGCCGGCCTCGACGCCGACACCCCGCCGGCGACCTGGGACGAGCTCGCCGAGGCCTGCACCGCGATCACCGAGAAGACGGATGCCTCGTGCTTCGCGCTCGGCAACAAGGAGGGCCTCGGCATCGAGTTCTTCCTCTCGGGCTTCGCCTCGGGCATCTTCACGCCCGAGGAGTACGACGCCTGGATCGACGGCGAGCGCGACTGGACCGGGGAGCACGCCACGCAGGTCCTGCAGATGTGGGCCGACTCGGCAGCCAACGGCTGGTACAACGAGGGCGCGAACTCCACCGCCATGTTCAACGACTCCTTCGACCTCTTCTCCGGCGGCAAGTCGGCGATGGTCGTCGGCCTCATGAGCGGCACGGCGCACTGGAAGCAGTTCGACGAGTTCCTCGGCGAGGACCTCGGGTTCATGATGCCGGTCAGCACCAACGACGGCACGACGCTGGCCCTCCCCGCCGAGGGCGGCATCGGCTACGCCGTGCTGAACGAGGACAAGAAGGAGCTCGGCGTCGACTGGATCAAGGCCACCGTCGACCACGATGCACTCTCGGCCTACTCCCTCGCGGGTGGCCAGATCACGTCGGACACGACGATCGAGCTCGACACCGACATCGCGTCGGCGAACGACATCGTCGGGGAGCTGCCGGGCAGCAAGCCGCTGCTGCACACGGCGCTCGAGGCCGACACGCTCGACCTTCTGCACCGCCTCGGTCAGCAGCTGCTCGGCGGCGAGGTCACCGTGCAGGACGCCGCAGCCCAGCTGGCAGCGTCGGAGGGCTGATCCCTTGTCGACCGACACCACCTCGACCCGGAGCCTTGTTCTCGAGAACAGGGCTCCGGGCCGCGGCCGCACGAAGCGCGGGGGCCGCGCCGATCTGGGCGTGCCGCTGCGCAAGAAGCCGTGGACGTCCGAGCGCATCGCGCCCTACCTCATGGTGCTGCCGGTCATCCTCATCCTCGCCGTCTTCCGGCTCTACCCGCTCCTGCTCGGCGTGAACTACTCGTTCACCGGCGACAAGGAGCTCAACGGACAGTTCATCGGACTGGACAACTACTTCACCCTCCTCGGCGACGCGCGCTTCCAGGCATCCGCCCGCAACGTGCTGGTCGTGCTGCTGTTCGTGCCGATCCAGGTCTTCGTCGCCGGCATCCTCGCGACGTTCGTCTTCCTCAAGATCCCCGGCCACCGCTTCTACCGCAGCGTGTACTTCCTGCCGGTGGTGCTGTCGCCGATCATCATCGGCGCGATCTTCAACATCCTGCTCGCCGCCAACGGCCCGATCAACGGCGCCCTCGGCGCGGTGAACATCCCCGCCGTCGACTTCCTGGGCCTGCCCGGCACCGCGCTCCCCTCCGTGCTCGTCGTGCACATCTGGGCCACGTTCGGCATGGCCTTCACGATCTTCCTCGCCGGCTTCGCGACCCTCGACGCCGAGCTGCTCGACGCCGCGAAGATCGACGGCGCGAACCTGTGGCAGCAGATCGTGCACGTCATCATCCCGAGCCTCAGCCAGACCATCCAGTTCGTGTTCGTCACGACCACGATCGGCATGCTCACCGGCCTGTTCGGCCTGCTCTACACGATGACCGCCGGAGGGCCGGGAGCCGCGAGCTACCTGCCCGAGTTCCTCATCTGGAAGCTCAACGGCGAGGCCCGACCGGCGCTGGCGTCGGCGGCATCCGTCTTCCTGCTGCTCATCGTCCTCGTGATCGGCCTGATCCAGATCCGCGTGCTCCGCCGCGCCACCAAGGAGGCATGATGCGCCGGGAACGCCTGGGCAAGTGGCTCATCGCCATCCCCATGATGCTGCTGGCCATCGCCACCATCGCGCCCATGCTCTACGGGCTGAACATCTCGCTCAAGACGCGCAAGGACTACGTGCTCGACCGCCTGGGCGTCACGCAGACGTTCAACGTGCAGAACTTCATCGACGCGTGGACCAACGCCGACATGGGCCGCTACTTCATGAACACGATCATCGTGACCGTGTTCTCGGTCGCGATCCTGCTCGTGCTCGCCTCGATGTGCGGCTACGCGCTCAGCCACCTGACGTTCCGCGGCAGCAAGGTCGCGTTCCTGATCATCCTGGCGATGATGATGATCCCGTTCCAGGTGATCATGGTCCCGACCATCAAGGTGCTCAGCGACATGGGGCTGATCAACTCGTTCCCGGGGCTGATCATCGCCTACGTCGCACAGTTCCTGCCGTTCACCGTGTTCTTCATGACCTCGTACTACTCCGGCATCCCGAAGGAGCTCACCGAGGCGGCGCGCGTCGACGGCAACGGGCTGTTCGGCGTGTGGGCGCGCATCATGATCCCGGTGGGCAAGCCCGCGCTGATCTCGATGGGCATCCTGAACGCGCTGTTCGTCTGGAACGACATCCTCATCGCGCTCCTGATCATGCAGTCGCCGCAGAACCGCACCGTCATGGTCGGAGTCAGCGCGCTGCGCGGCCAGTACCCCGACAACGTGCCGACGTACATCGCCGGCGTGCTGCTCGCGGTGCTGCCGATCATCGTCGTGTACCTGATCTTCCAGCGGCAGATCTCGGCCGGAGTCACCGCCGGCGCCACGAAGGGCTGACTCCATGAGCACGGACCGGATCGAGGTGTACGCCGCTCCGGACGGATCGCCCTACGCGGACGGCTCGCACGGGTACCCCGCGAACGACCTCGCGCACGCGCTCGCGCTCGTGCGGAAGCGACGAGAGCCGGGGCAGCGCGCCGTGATCTGGATGGCCGGCGGCGAGTACGCCCACACCGCCCCGGTGTCATTCACGGCGGCCGACTCGTTCACCTCGGTGGTGGCTGTCGACCCGTCGAATCCGCCCGTGCTCCGAGGATCCGCACGCATCACCGGATGGCGTCCGGTCACGGTCAACGGCGTCGACGCGTTCGCCGCCCCCTCCCCCCGCGCGGTCGCCCGCCGCCTGTACGTCGACGGCGTCGCGGCATCCCGCCCCCGCTACCCGCGCGAAGGATTCCTGCGTGTCGAGGAGCAGACCGGGCTCGACCCTGCCGGGAGCTTCGTGGGCACGCTGTTCGACGGCGCAGCATCCTTCCGGTTCGCCGAGGGCGACATCCCCTCGCTCGCTCAGGAGGAGGCGGTCGAGATCGTCGTGCCGCACTACTGGGTGCAGGAGCGGATGCCGATCACCGCGATCGACCGCGAGAACCACACGATCACGAGCTCGCTGCGGAGCATCTTCGCCCTGCGCGACGATGCCGCCGCGCTCTTCGCGCGGTACTACCTCGACAACGTCGCCGAGAGCTTCGGCGAGGTCGCGGGCGAGTGGTACCTCGACCCGACGGGCGAGCTGGTCGGCGCATCCGGCCCGCACGTGCTGTACCTGCCCGCGCCGGGTGTCGACATCGCGGACCTCGACGTGCGGATGCCGGTGGTCGAGGCGTTCACGACGCTCGACGGCACGGCCGAGGCCCCGGTGCGCGAGGTGCGGTTCGAGGGCATCCGCTTCGCCGAGGCCGACTTCGAGGCCGTGCCTGCGGCCGTTCCGCCGTTCGGCGTGCGGGAGGACCCGCAGCTTCCGGCGGACGGGCGATACGCCGCCGACGTGCAGGCGGCGAGCAGCGTGCCGGCGGCTCTGCAGTTCTCGTTCGCGCGATCGTGCGCAGTCGTCGGCGGGGCGATCGAGCGCGTCGGCGGATACGGCGTCAGCCTGGATGCCGGAACGCGCGGCACGCTGATCAGCGGCGTCGAGTTCCGCGATCTGGGTGCGGGCGCGGTGCGCTCGGGCGGCGGGATCGACGCGCTGGCCGCCGACTACAACCAGGCCAACGAGATCTCGGACTGCCTGATCGAGCGGGGCGGACAGGTCTATCCGAACGCCGTCGCGGTGCTGTTCCAGCACGGGTCGCACAACGTCATCGCACACAACGAGATCCGCGAGTTCCTCTATTCGGGGATCTCGGTCGGCTGGATGTGGGACTACCTGCACAACCCGTCCGAGGGCAACCGCATCGAGGGCAACCACATCCACCACCTGGGCGGCGGACTGCTCAACGACATGGGCGGCGTCTATCTGCTGGGCATCGCGCCCGGCACCGTGATCCGCGGCAACCGCATCCACGATGTCGAGTGCGCGAACTACGGCGGGTGGGGCATCTACCTCGACGAGGGGTCTTCGCACGTGGTCATCGAGCAGAACGTCGTGCACGACGTCTCGAGCCAGGCGTACCACCAGCACTACGGCCGCGAGGTGATCATCCGCGACAACGTCTGGGCCTTCGGCCGCAACGGGCAGATCTCGATCACGCGCCCGGAGGACCACGTCTCGTTCACGTTCCACCGCAACATCGTGGTCGGCGACGGGATGCCGGCGTTCGTCGGATATCCGGACCACCGTGACATCCGGAACTTCGGCATCGACAGCGACCTCAACCTGTTCTGGGACGCGGCGCCGATCGACGGCGCCGCGCGTGCGGCGAACGCGGCGCGCGCGACCGGCGCGGACGGACGGGTCGGCTTCGAGATCGTCGAGCCGCTCGACGACGAATGGGCCCGGCTCGGGCACGACCGGCATTCGATCACGGCGGATCCGCTGTTCGTGGATGCGGAGGCGCGCGACCTGCGGGTGCGATCAGGGTCTCCGGCGGAAGAACTGGGCATCCGGGTTCCGGACGTGCGCGGAGCGGGGCCCCGGCCTGTCGCCGAGCGGCGGCATCCGCTGGCCTCGGAGACGCGCGTCGATCCGTTCCTCCCCACGCAGGGATAGTCCTTTTCTTCGAATCTCGCTTGCGTTAACTTCGATCACATGTTCGAATGAAGCATGCGCTGGCAGGGACAGAAGCTCGGAGAGAAGGATGCGGCGGCGCTCCCCGGTCTCGAAGACCGGTCGAGCGTGCTGCGGTCGGTGACGACCCCCGATTTCGCGGGGATGACGTTCCACGAGGTGCTGTCGAAGTCCGCGCTGAACCATGTTCCGGGCGCTTCGCGCATGCCCTTCGCGTGGACGATCAACCCGTACCGCGGATGCAGTCATGCCTGCCTTTACTGTTTCGCTCGCGGCACCCATGAGTACCTCGACCTCGACGGAGGAGCCGACTTCGACTCGCAGATCGTCGTGAAGGTCAACGTCGTGGACGTGCTCGAGAAGGAGCTGCGCAAGGGCAGCTGGCAGCACGAGACCGTCGCGCTCGGCACGAACACCGATCCGTACCAGCGTGCCGAGGGCCGCTACAAGCTCATGCCGGGGATCATCGAGACACTCGCGGCATCCGGCACTCCCCTGTCGATCCTCACGAAGGGCACGCTGATCCGGCGCGACATCCCACTCCTCGTCAGGGCCGCCGGGCGCGTTCCGGTCGACGTGCAGATGTCGATCGCCATGTATGACGACGAGCTGCAGAAGTCGATCGAACCGGGGGCTCCGACGACCCAGGCGCGGCTCGACACCGTGCGCGCTCTCGCAGATGCCGGGTTCCGGGTGACGGTCTTCCTGATGCCGATCATGCCGCACATGACGGACTCGGTCGAAGCGATCGACGACGCGCTCACGCGCATCGAGGCAACCGGTGCGCGCAGCGTGATCTACGGCGCACTGCACCTGCGCCCCGGGGTGAAGCCGTGGTTCTTCCAGTGGCTCGAGATGGCCCGCCCCGACCTCGTGTCGTCGTACCGCGGACTGTATCCCGGTGCCTCCGCCGAGGCCCCGAAGGCATACCGGCAGTGGCTCGCCAAGCGCGCGCGTCCGCTCATCCGTGCCCACGGACTCGACGGACGGCACGAAGACGACTATCCGCAACGCGGAGTCCGTCCCGGGCAGGGGCACGTCGAGTCGATCTGGCGTCAGGGAAGTGTGCAGAGCACCGGCCGCCCGGGCGCACCCGTCACGTTCCGGACGACAGGCTCGGCCTCGGCATCCCCCGCGCAGCCGATGCTCTTCTGAACGGGCGCACCGCGTCAGCCGCGTAGGCTCGACAGTTATGGCTACCGGCTCCACGATGCACACGTTCGACGTCCAGCTGGCCGACACCGATCGGGGCGTCTACGAGGACTACGCGCTGCGCGTGGCGCGGCATCCGTCCGAGACCGACGCCTACATGATCACGCGCGTCCTGGCCCACGGACTGGAGCACACCGAGGGGATCGCGTTCGGCGACGGCATCTCGTCGACGGAGGAACCCGCCGTGATCGTGCGCGACATGACCGGTGCCATCATGGCCTGGATCGAGATCGGCGCCCCCGATGCCGAGCGCCTGCACTACGGCAGCCGACTCGCCGAGCGCACCGTCGTCTACACGCACCGCGACCCCGCCAAGGTCATGGCGCCGTGGGCGGGGAAGAAGATCCACCGGTCGGATGAGATCCGCGTGTACAGCTTCGACCCGGGCTTCATCGACTCGGCTGCGGCGCTGATCGAGCGCCGCAACACCCTCACCCTCACGGTGACCGAGCAGGTGCTCTACCTCGACCTGAACGGCACGAGCCTCACCTCGAGCATCCACGAGCACGAGCTGGCCTGACGGCACCTCGCCCTCGGGCGGAGATCTCTCCGTCGGGAGGAGCCCTCGGCGCGGAATCTCAGCCCGACACTGCGATCTCAGCCCGACACTGCGATCTCAGCCCGACGCGGTGTTCTCAGCCCGACGCGGTGTTCTCAGCCCGACGCGGTGTTCTCAGCCCGACACTGCGATCTCAGCCCGACGCGGTGTTCTCAGCCCTGTGCGGTCGTTCACAACTCAGCAAGAACAGTGCCGAAAGGGCCCAAGACATGTCGTCCCGGGCCCTTTCGAGCGAATATTGCTGAGTTGTGAACGCGTCGACCTCTCGGCCCGGGCGACTCAGCTCGTGAGAGCCGCCGCGGTCGGCATGCGACCGGTGATCTCCTCGATGATGTCGTCATCGAGACGCGCGTTCTCGAACGGGGCGTCGATCTCGGCGCGGTCGAGCAGCTCGGTCATACGGCGCTGACGCTGACGCGTGATGAGCGTGACCACGCGACCCGAGCGACCGGCGCGGCCGGTGCGGCCGGAGCGGTGCAGGTACGTCTTGTACTCGTCGGGGGCATCGGCCTGGACGACCAGGTCGATGTCGTCGACGTGGATGCCGCGGGCCGCGACATCCGTCGCGACCAGCACGTTCACGCGACCCGAGGTCAGACGCTCCAGGTTGCGCGTGCGCTTGGCCTGGTTCAGGTCGCCGTGCAGCGAGACGGCCGGGATGCCGGCGTCGTCGAACTGCTCGGCGAGCATGTCGGCGTAGGCACGGGTGCGGGCGAACACGAGAGTCTTGCCCTCGCGGTCGACGAGCGAGGTGAGGATGTCGGCCTTGTCACGGTGCTCGATCACGAGCACGCGGTGCTCGATCGTGCTCGAGCCCTGGTCCTCACCGGCGACCTCGAAGACCGCGGGATCGATCAGGAACTCGTCGACGAGAGCCGCGACCTCACGGTCGAGCGTCGCCGAGAAGAGGAGCTTCTGGCTGCCGTCCGCCGTGTGCCGCAGGATGCGCTGCACGGGCTCGACGAATCCGAGCTCGCACATGTGGTCGGCCTCGTCGAGCACCGCGATGCGGCAGTCGGAGAGGTCGAGCTTGCCCTGGTTGATCAGGTCCTCGATGCGACCGGGGGTGCCGATCACGATGTCGACGCCCTTCTTGAGCGCACCGACCTGACGACCCTGGGGCACGCCACCGTAGATCTGCGTGGTGAAGAGTCCGACGCTGCGCGCGATCGGCTGGATCGTGCGGTCGATCTGCAGCGCGAGCTCGCGCGTCGGAGCGAGGATGATCGCGCGCGGCGACCGGCCGAACTCACGGCGCTTGCCGGCCTGCGACTTCAGCACGTTCTCGACGAGCGGAGCGCCGAAGGCGATGGTCTTGCCGGAGCCGGTGCGGCCGCGGGCGAGGACGTCGCGGCCCTCGAGCACTGCGGGGATGCTGGCGGCCTGGATGGCGAACGGCGATGCCGCTCCCAGACCGGCCAGAGTCTCGACGATGTTCGAGCCCAGCCCGAGATCGCTGAAGCTCACGCCGTCGACCTCGACCGCCTCGACGGACTTCGCCTCGAGGCGCTCGTGAACGACGTCGGCGCCCGGCTCGAACTTCGCCGCCGCAGGTGCGGGGCGGCTCGTCGCATTCCAGTCGTTGCGGCTCGGACGCTCGTTGCGGGCCGGACGCCCGCGGGTGTCCGAGGTCAGCGGACGCACGCGCTCGGTGCGGTACGCGCCGCCGGTCGACGGACGGGTCCGCTCGCCGCCGCGGGAATCGCGCGCGTCGCGGTCGTACCGCGGGCGCTCGGTGCGGTCGGACGAGGTGCGGTCGTCGCGGCGGGGACGATCGTCGCGCGGCGCGTCGAACGAACGCTGCGTGCGATCGCGGTCGAAGGCGCGGCGCGCGCGATCCGCATCGTACGAGCGCTCCGGGCGCTCGGCACCTCCGCGGTTCGGGCGGTCGTAGCCACGACCCTGCGGCGCGGCACCCCGATCGTCACGACGCGGACGCTCGTCACGATCGAAACGCTGGCCACCGCGCTCGTCGCGGTAGCTGCCGGGACCGGTGGGACGCTGGCCGCGGCGGTCGTCACGGACCGGACGTCCGCCGTCGCGGTGATCGTTGTCGCGGAAGCCCCGACGCTCGGTCGATGCCCCGCGGTCATCGCGGCGCGCACGGTCGTCGCGATCGAAGCGCTGACCCCCGCGGTCATCGCGGTAGGTGCCGGGGCCCGTGGGCCGACGGTCGTCACCGCGGTGGTGCGGCGCCTCGCGACGGCCGGACTCGGCGCGGTTGCGGATGCTGCGGGCCTCGTCGCGCCCGGCGCGCTCCTGCGCGTTCCAGCGCTGCTTCGGGGCGCCCGACTCGGCCTCGGCCGGACGATAGCCGCGGTGACCGGCGCTGCGGCTGCCCGGTCGACGGTCGTAGCCGCCGGCGGCGGGAGCGGTGCGGCGTTCGCCGGCATCCGCACGTCCGCCGCGCTCAGGGCGGGCGCCGTCACGGGCGGCGTCGCGGCCACCCGCGTGACGGTCGTGGAACGAGGTCTTCTTGGCGCCGTAGCGCGGCTCGAAGTTGGCGGAGGGTCGTCCGCCGCGGGGCTTCTTGTTCTTGGGCAAAGCAGGTGTCCTTCTGAGTTCTCGCACGAGAACAGCGCTGCGCGCACGCGCGAGCACCCGGTGCTTCCTCGCAGAGGAGATGAAGCGGGGTTCCGGACTGTCAGCGGCCGGGGCCATTCATGTGATGGTTGATTTGCGTCGATCGACGCTCACCATCGGCCCCTGGACTCACACTTCTTACACAAAAACGTCCGCGCCATGCGCGGGCGTCCGAAGCCGACCGGACGAGTCTAGCGGTCGCACCTGAGAGAGTCATCCGCGCCATACGATGGCGAGGTGAGTTCCGCATCCCCCACCGGCACCCAGGTGCACCTCCAGTCCGGCGACGTCTCGGCCCAGATCGCCCAGGTCGGAGCCTCTCTCCGTTCCCTCCGCGTCGACGGGATCGACCTCGTGACGCCGTATCCGCTCGACATCCCGACGCCGTCGTGCTCGGGCGTCGTCCTCACGCCCTGGCCGAATCGCGTGCGCGACGGGCTCTGGGACGACCGGGGGACCGCGCGCCAGCTCGCCCTCACCGAGCCCAAGTTCCGCAACGCCAGTCACGGGCTGCTGCGCTTCTCGGCCTACGAGATCGAGCAGACGGATGCCGCCGCCACCCTCAGCGCGACGATCGTGCCGCAGACCGGATACCCGTATCTGATCGAGACCTCGGTCACCTATCTGCTGACGGATGCCGGCATCGAGGTCGTCCACGTCCTGACGAACCGGTCGGCCGAACCGGCGCCGGTCGCGCTCGGCACCCACCCTTTCGTCACGATCGGCGATGTCGACCCCCGCGACCTCGTGCTGCGGGTTCCGGCCCAGACCGCGTTCGTGACCGACGAGCGGATGCTCCCCACCGGCACACGTCCGGCCGATGCCGCTCTGCGGGACGGCATCCGCCTGGGCGACACGACCCTCGACACCGGCTTCACCGATCTCGCGCGCGACGAGGACGGGCTGGTCCGCACCACACTCACGGCCCCCGACGGCCGCCGACTGACTCTCTGGCAGGGCGAGGGCTTCGACTTCGTGCAGGTCTACACCGCGACGAACTACCCGGGTCAGGACCTCGCTGTCGCGATCGAGCCCATGACGGCGCCGGCCGACGCGCTCAACAGCGGCCTCGGCATCCGCCGTCTCGCCTCCGACGAGTCCTGGACCCTGCGCTGGGGCATCACGCTCGGCTGATTCGCCGCGGTCTCGTCCCTGGGCCGTTCATAACTCCGCAAGAACGGAGGCCACCGGGGCGGGAATGGTCGATTCCGCCCCGGCGGTCCGGACTCTTGCTGAATTGTGAACGCCGTGGCGGCTAGACGAGCCCGCGGTCGCGCAGCTCGCGGCGCGTCAGGTGCGACAGATCGGGCAGACCGCTCGCATCCACGGTGACCGAGTCCGTCGATGCGTCCGCAGACGCGGGCGCCTTGGGATCGACTGGCGCGTCCGGATCGGAACCCGCGCCCGCGGCATCCGATCCGCCGCCCTTGCGGGCGCGGCGCCGCTCCTTCGCACCCTCGACGAGGTTGTAGAGCGTCGGCAGCACGATCAGGGTCAGCACGGTCGAGGAGAGCAGTCCGCCGATCACCACGATCGCGAGCGGCTGCGAGATGAAGCCGCCATGCCCCGTGATGCCGAGAGCCATCGGGGTCAGCGCCAGGATCGTCGCGAGCGCCGTCATGAGGATCGGCCGCAGTCGCTTCTCGCCACCGGCCTTCACCGCCTCGACGGTCGACAGACCCTTCTCCCGATACTGGTTCACGAGGTCGATGAGCACGATCGCGTTCGTCACCACGATGCCGATCAGCATCAGCACGCCGATCAGCGACGCCACGCCGAGCGGCACGCCCGTGATGATCTGCAGCAGGATCGCGCCGGTCGCCGCGAACGGCACCGACACGAGCAGCAGCAGCGGCTGACGCAGCGACTTGAACGTCGCCACCATCACGACGTACACGATGAGGATCGCGGCCAGCATCGCCAGACCCAGCTGCGAGAACGAGTCGGCCTGCTGCGAGGCGACACCGCCGACCTCGGCGGAGGCGCCGTCTGGCAGCTCCGCGGCGGCGAGCGCCTCATTCACCGACGCCGTCGCGGTCGCGAGGTTGTCGGATGCCGGCGGCACGGTGATCGTCGCGGTGCGGCGGCCCTGCTCCGTGGTGATGGAGGTGGGGCCGTTGCGCTCCTCGACGGTCGCGATGTCCTGCAGCTGCACGATGCCGAGCGGGGTCGGGATCGCGAGGGCCTTCAGGGCGTCGATGGTGGTCGGCGGCTCCGGTGTGACGATGTAGATCGTCAGCGCGGTGTCGTCGATCTCGACGGTGCCGGCCTGCTGCGGGCGCATGGTGCTCGACACGATCGACCCGACCGCGACCTCGGACAGCCCGCGCTGGGCGGCCGCCGCACGATCGACCACGACGGCGATGTAGGGCAGCGATGCCGCCAGGTTGTCGGTCACCTGGCCGACTCCGGCACGACCGTCGAGCTCGTCCATCACAGACGTCGTCGCGGTCTGCAGGTCATCGGCGTTCGACGCCGAGACGGCGATCTCGATGTCGCTCGAGCCGAAGCCGGCGGATGCCGCCACCGACACGTCGCCGACCTCGTCGCCGAGTCCGTCGATCGCGTCCTGCACGTCGGCGCGCAGCTTCTCCTGATCGGCGTCACCGTCGGTCAGCACCGAGTAGGTGACCCCGGCCCCACCCGAGAAGGCGTCGCGCAGCGCCGAGCCGCTCGACCCGATCGATGCCTGCACGTGCTCGATGCCGTCGATGCCCAGCAGAGCGTCCTCGACCTGGACGGCGGCCTCCGACTTCGCCTCGAGGCTCGCGGTCGGACCGAGGTCCTGCGTGACCGTCATCGTGTTCTGGCCCGAGTCGCCGAGGAAGTTGACCTTCATCAGCGGCGCGGCGGCGAGCGTGCCGCCCAGCACCACCACGGCGAGGATCACCGTGACGACCGAGTGCTTCAGGGTCCAGCCGAGGATGGGCCGGTACCGGCGCTGCAGCCATGTGGGCGGAGCATCGGGGTGCTCGGGGTCGATCGCCACGCCGTTCTCGTCGAGCAGCGGCTTGCCGGGGCGGAGGAACCAGTATGCGAGCACCGGCACGATCGTCAGCGAGACGAGCAGGGACGCGATCATGGCGATCGCCACGGTCATCGCGAACGGACGGAAGAGCTCGCCGACCATGTCTCCGACGAACACGATCGGGAGGAACACCGCGACGGTCGTGATCGTGGATGCCGTGACGGCCATCGCGACCTCGCGCACCGCGAGCCTGATCGCATCGCCCTTGTCGGCGTCGCCGACATAGTGACGTTTGATGTTCTCGATCACGACGATGGAGTCGTCGACCACGCGGCCGATCGCGATCGTGAGCGCGCCGAGCGTCAGGATGTTCAGGGAGTAGCCGAAGGCCTGCAGCCCGATGAAGGTGATGAGCACCGAGGTCGGGATCGAGATCGCCGTCACCAGGGTCGAGCGGATCGACAGCAGGAAGACCAGGATGACGATCACCGCGAACGCGAGTCCGAGAAGGCCCTCCGTCGCGAGGCTCTCGATGGACTGCACGATGAACGGCGCCTGGTCGAAGATGACCGTGAACTCGGCATCCGGGAACGCCTTGCCGATCTCGTCCAGCGCGGCGAGCACGCCCTGCGAGACCTCGACGGTGTTCGCGGCAGGGAGCTTGGTGATCGAGATGGAGAGCGCGTCCTTGCCGTCGACGCGCGAGATCGAGCTGATCGGGTCGGACTCCTGCGCGACCGTCGCCACATCGCCGATCGTCAGCGCGCTGCCGACGAGCGGAAGAGCGGCGATCTCGTCGACGGACGTGATCTTCGCGCCCGTCTGGACGGTGAGGGTCTGGCCGTTCTCGGTGATGTCGCCGCCCGGGAAGAGCGTGCCGTTCTGCTGCAGCGCCGACGTGATCGCCTGCGTGCTCTGCCCCTCGGCGGCCAGCAGCGCGAAGTCGGGGGTGATGGTGATCCGCTGGCCGACGCCGCCGATCAGCTGCGCGGCGTTGACGCCGTCGACGTCTTCGAGGTCGGGGATCGCGACGCTCTGGAGCTCTGCCTGTGCGTTGTCGGCATCCTCGAATCCGGTCACCGCCACCTGGATCACCGGGAAGTCGTCGATCGAGACCGCGAGCACCTGCGGGCTCACGTCTTCGGGGAGCTGGCCCGAGATGCGGTTGATCGCCTGCTGGATCTTCTGCTCCGCGGTCGCGAGGTTCGTGCCGTAGGCGAAGGTCGCCTGCACGATCGACGCGTTCGTGGTGCTCGTCGCCGTCGTCCCCTCGAGGCCGGGCACACCCTGGATGGCGGATTCGACCGGCGTCGAGACGTCGTTCTCGACGACCTCGGGCGACGCTCCGGGGTACGTCGTCATGACCATGAGGTTGGGCAGCTCGAGCGAGGGGATGAGCTCCTGCTTGAGGTTGGTCAGCGCCAGACCGCCGAACACCGCGGCGACGATCGTGATGAGGGCGATGAGCGCCCGGTTCTTCAGGCTCAGGACGGCGAGATTCGACACGGCGGATTCCTCGGTTCAGGGTGCGGACGGCGCAGCGGTGCGACCGGGATTGTCATCATTCTCGGGCATGCCGAGGAGCTGGGTGAGTGCGGTCTCGATGAAGGCGTGATCCGGGGTAGTCTCCCGGATCTGGGTGCTCCACATGACCCCGTCGATGAAGATCATCGCGGCTGTCGCCCTGTCGTACCCGTAGGCAGGCTCGAGCAGGGCGACCAGCTGCTCGGACAGGTGCTGCGCGAGCTTGCGCAGGCGGGGGTCGTGGATGGCGGCGGTGACGACGGCCCGATCGGCTTTCACGGCCCGGGCGTCGTCGAGGCCCTCGGTGATCAGATCGGCGATCACGGCCGGGCTGACCCCGCGCTCGGCGAGGGCGATGCGCACGCCGTCGAGTCGCGCGTCGACCTCGTCCGCGAGGGCGCGGAGAGCGGCGGAGCGGAGGTCGTCGAGCGTGTCGAAGTACTGGGTGGTCGCGCCGAGCGGAACGCCGGCGCGGGCGGCGACCATGCGGTGGGTGAGGCCGTCGGCGCCGACCTCGACGATCAGCTCCGCCGCGGCGGTGACGATCTCCCGACGGCGCGCTTCAGGGTCACGTCGACGACGCGCGCTCTCCCCCATCGGGCACCCCCTGGACTTCCGTACATGTACGTTTGTACATTTTCGGATTGTGAGGATGCTGGGAGCCGTGCTCGCGCCTCAGAGCGCAGCGCCGAGCATGAGCCCGAGCCCCGCCGCGGCGAGCCCCAGCACCAGCATCCCGATCGCGTTGACAGCGGATGCCGGGCGCTCGCCGTCGCGCCAGAGCGCGACCGTGTCGAGCATCGCGGTGCTGAAGGTCGTGTAGCCGCCGAGCAGACCCGCGCCGAGGAGGAACGCCGCATCGGGCAGCGCGGTGGTCACGAGGCCGAGCGCGAAGGACCCGGTGACGTTCACGATGAGGATGCCCCACGGGAGACGGCGGCCGGCGAGACGCGCGACGCCGAGGTCGGCGAGGTAGCGCAGCACGGCGCCGATCCCGCCGGCGAGGGCAGCCGCGACGAAGAGCAGCGGATTCACGACGCGGCCTCCGTCGTCCGGCGAGGGCGGCCGAGTCGCAGGCCGAGAGACGCGGCGGCGACGCCCAGCATGAGACTTCCGAGGGCGTAGGCCCCGGCCAGCAGCGGCGCGTCCGTCCACAGCGCCAGCGTGCCGGTCATGAACGCGCTGTATGTCGTGAACCCGCCGAGCACGCCGGTGCCGAGCAGCAGTCGAAGATCGGTGGATGCCGCAAGGCGCGCGGCGACGACGCCGATCAGGAACGCCCCGAGGATGTTCGCGACGAGGACCGCGACCGGGAATCCGCCCTGGTCGGGGATCGCGAGCCCCAGCCCCAGCCGGGCCGCCGTGCCGACCGTGCCGCCGAGGGCGACGAGCAGGACGCGGCGGAAGTTCACTTTCGTCACTGTAGTCGCCTGTGGCAGCGCGGCGCCCCGATGTCAAGGCAGTGGGTCCTGAGCCGCCGAGGGCGTTGACTGAGCGCATGAATCCGCTCTGGAAGACCGGCACGCTCCCGTCCCTCGGCTCGCCGTTCGAGCCGGGTGCCTCGCACGATGTCGTCATCGTGGGAGCGGGGCTCACCGGCCTGAGCACCGCGGTGATGCTGACCCGCGCCGGTCTCGATGTGGCCGTGATCGAGTCGGGCGACATCGCCGAGCTCGCGACCGGAGGGAACACCGGCAAGCTCTCGCTGCTGCAGGGCAAGCGGCTCGCCGAGATCCGCCGCCACCACCCCGCTGCGCTCGTGCGCGCCTACGTCGACGCGAACCGCGAGGGCATGGAGTGGCTGATCGCGTTCGCCGACAGCGCGGGAGTCCCGTACACGTGGCGCACGGACCACTCCTACGCGCAGACGCCCGACGGACTCGAGACGGTGCGGGCGCAGCATGCCGCCGCACGCGAGGCGGGACTCGCGACGAGGATGCTGACTCCGAGCGACCTGGATGCGACCCCGTTCCCGGTCGCCGGGGCCGTCGCGCTCGACGACCAGGTGACGATCGACCCCGTGGTGATCACGCGCGCCCTCGCAGGGGAGTTCCTCGAGGAGGGCGGGACCCTGCACACCGGCATCCGCGCCACCGGCGTTCACGCCCTCCCCTCGGCGCGTGTCGAGACGGCGGAAGGACCGCTCTTCGCCGACCACATCGTGCTCGCCACCGGAAGCCCCCTCCTCGACCGCGGCCTGTACTTCACCAAGACCAGCGGGATGCGGTCGTACTGCGTCTCGTTCCGCGTGCCCGGCGAGGCACCGACCGGCACCTTCCTCTCGGTCGATGCGTCGACCCGCTCGATCCGCCCGGTGACGGAGACCGACGGCCCCGCCGGCACGGCGCAGCTCGTCGTCGGCGGGAACGGCCACCCGGTCGGACGCTCGGACAGCGAGGCCGCGGCGATCGAGGACCTGGTGTCGTGGACCGCGCAGCACTTCCCGGGCGCGGAGGAGACGCACCGCTGGTCGGCGCAGGACTACACCTCGCACAACCAGATCCCGTTCGTCGGAGCGATGCCGCGCGGACTCGGCGCGATCCGATTCGCCACCGGCTACGCGAAGTGGGGGCTCTCGAATGCTCCGGCCGCGGCACTGCGCCTCACCGCCGAGATCCTCGGCACCGGGTGGCGCGACCGGCCCCGCTGGATGAACGCGCTGGCCACACGGCTGACCGTGCCTGCCGATCTCGCGACGGGCGCGGTCGAGGGCGCCAAGGTCGCGGCGGCCGCCGCCTCCGGGTGGGCGGGCGCCGAATCGCGACAGATTCCAGTCCCCCGCCCCGAGGAGGGCAGCGGCGTGCGGGCCAACAGAGCGGGGCTCCCGGTCGGGATCTCGACCGTCGACGGCGTCACACGGGCGGTCTCGGCCGTGTGCACGCATCTCGGCGGGGTGCTCGAATGGAACGACGCGGAGTGCACCTGGGACTGCCCGCTGCACGCCTCCCGCTTCGCTCCCGACGGCACGCGCATCGAAGGCCCGGCACTCAAGGACCTCCCGGAGCTGCCGCGGGTCGGCCGCCCCTGACGCCCGGGCTCACGATTCGTGCGTGAGCCTTCCGGTCGGCGCGTCATCCCAGCCCTGCTGCGGAGAGTCGCAGGTCTCGCGGAACACGTACTGGGACGCGAGCTTGCGCTGGCTGCTCGACCAGTCGATCGCCGGACGGCGCTGCTCGGGCGGCAGGTAGCCGAGCCGGTACACGGCCATCAGCTCGAGATCGTCCGGCACCTTCAGCAGGCGGATGATCTCCTCCCACCGACCGGGCACCTCCATCGGGAAGGAGATGAACTGGATGCCCATGCCGAGCTCGACCGTGGTGAGCCAGATGTTCTCCATGGCCGCGCCCATGCTGAACACCGAGTAGAACGACGAGAGCTGACCGGGGCGGTACTCGCTGCGATCCAGCATGACCCCGAGCAGCAGCGGGGATCCCGCGACGAGCTTCCGGTTCTCGGAGCCCAGGGTCTTCGGCACGCCGAACGTGTTCATCAGCGTCTGGCCGCGCTTGGTGAACACCTGGCTCGTGAACGGCCGGAGCGCGGCAGGGAGCTTGTCGAACAGCATCCCGCTGCGCTTCTCCTCCATCTCGGCCTCGCTGAAGCGGAAGTACGGCTTGTACCGCTCGAAGAAGGTGCCGTTCGACATCGCCTCGGTCATGCTCTCGCCCGAGATGCGCGCGATCTCCTCGATGGTGTCGCGGCTCTCGATCACGACGAACCGCCAGGGCTGACTGTTCAGCTGGGAGGGAGCGCGTCCCGCCGCTTCGAGCAGCAGAAGCTGGTGCTCCTCGGAGACCGGATCCGGCAGAAGCGGCCCGTTCGTGGTCTTGCGGCGGCGGATGGCGTCGAGCAGTTCCATGCGTTCACTTCCGGTCGGCTCGGAGCGAGCACACGAGGCCCGCGAGGAGGAAAGGGGCGGCGGCGAGCGCGGTGAGCGGATGCCGGCGACCGTGGGTCCCGAGATACGGGATGGCCGCGAGAGGCGCGGCGGCGGGGAGGAGCAGGAGGGCCGCACGGCGGCTCGCTTCGCGCGGCGCCGACCGGAACAGGCCCACGACCACAGCGGCCGCGGTCGTCGCGCAGGTCGCGATGTAGATCGCGTGGTGCACCCACCGGAAGTTCGTGGTGTCGACGACTCTCGTCGCGACGGCCGTGCCGAGGGCGACGTTGGCGGTGTACGCGGCGGCGGCAGCCACGAACAGCGGCGCAGCGGCGCTGCGTCGGGGTGGCTGCCTCATGCCCCGACCCTACGCCTCACCGCCGGATGCCGAACCACCCCTTGCGCGCGAGCGGCCCCCTTGAGTGCGACCACGAAGGGGTGGCTCGTACGCAAAGGGGCCGCTCGGGTGCGGTGCGACGCTAGAGGTTGCCGTCCGCGTAGATGCGGAGCGCATCGCGGACGAACTCCGCGCCCTGCGTGCCGCCGGATGCGGTCGCGTAGTTCGCGCCGAAGCGCGGGTCGGCGACATACATCTCGCCGAGCCCGATCACGTAGCCCTTGACGTCGCCGCCCGGGACGGATGCAGGAGTGCCGGGCACACCGGTCAGCCACTCGACGTGGCGACGGGCGACGGCCTGAGCCTCAGCGGATGCCGGATCGACACCGCTCTCGGCGGCGGCGATCCAGTCGCGTGCGAGATCGGACACGCGCTGCTGCCAGTCGGCACGCTCGGCATCCGTCATCCCGCGCCACCAGCGGTCGCTGTCGGCGTAGGCCTTCTTGCCCCAACGGTCCTCGACCTCCTCCTTGTACCGGGTGTGGTCGAAGCCGTCGAACATGTTCTCTGCCATGAGTTCTTCACCTCCTCTCAATGCGTCGATGGTGGATTCGACCGACGCGATCTGTCGCGCCAGCCGGGTCTGCTCCTCGCGCAGCAGCGCGAGATGGGTCTGCAGGGCGGATGCCTCCTCACTCTCCTTCGCGAGGATCTCGGCGATCTGCGGTAGCCCGAGCCCGAGTTCCCTCAGCAGCAGGATGCGCTGCAGACGCACGAGAGCCTGTCCGTCGTAGTGGCGATAGCCGTTGGTCGCGATGCGCGACGGCGGGAGCAGCCCGACGTCGTCGTAGTGACGCAGCGTGCGGCTGGTGGTTCCCGCGAGCCGCGCGATCTCCTGAATGGACCAGTCCTTCTGCTCCATCTGCAGCCTCCTTCCGTTGTCGATGTCTCGACTCTAGAAGTTGACGTTACGTCAAGGTCAAGCCGGCATCGGGATTCGGAACAAGGCGCTGCCCTGACGCGGGCGGCGCCTTTTCTGTGAAGTCAGCCGGCCCTCTTGACATGATCGAGATATATCGTGTTACTCTCAATCCACACGATATATCTCGATCCCCCGAAACCAGGAGAAGCAGACATGACCGAGAAGTGGCTCATCGCCCCCGGCGAGGAACGCGTCATCGACATCGAATCCATCAGCCGGCTCAAGGTCGGTCTCGTCGGCGGCCAGGTCGACATCGTCGCGCACGACGAACCCGGCATCCGCATCGAGGTGCACGGCGTCACCACCAAGGACCTCCGCATCGAATCCCACGACGGCGAGGTCGAGATCGACCACCCGCAGCTCGGCTGGGACAACTTCCTCGAGGTGTTCCGCAACTTCGGCTCCGGCGGCCCCCGCGCCGAGGTGAGCGTGGCCGTTCCGCGGTCGATCGCCCTGAACCTCGGCGTCGTCAGCGCCGGCGCCCTGGTGTCCGGCATCCGCAACGACGCCCGGCTCAACACCGTCTCCGGCGACATCATCGTCGACACCCTCATCGGCGATCTCAACGTGAACTCCGTCTCGGGCGATGTCCAGGTGCGCGGACTCACCGGCTCGATCACCGCCAACAGCGTCTCGGGAGACGTCGCCGTGACGGGCACGGTCCGCAAGGCCACCGTCGATATCGTCTCCGGCTCGACCCTGGTGGATGCCGCGGGCGACGTGAACACCATCAACGTCAACTCCGTCTCGGGCGGGACCACCGTGCGCCTCGACGAGTCGCTCGCCGCGAACTACGTCATCCGCTCGCTCAGCGGACGCCTGCTCATCGACGGCGTCGAGCGCAGCTCCTCCGGCCCCAGCAACTACACCGGCACCACCGGCGAGCTCGCCGGACGCTTCGTCGACCTCCGGGCGAACTCCGTCTCCGGCGGCGTCACGGTGCTCCGCCGCGCTCCCGAATCGATCACGAACGACGCGGAGTGGGAGGAATCATGAGCCCCGCCGTCTTCTCCCACGGCGACCTTCGCCTGTACCTGCTGTCGCTTCTCGCCGAAGCGCCGCAGCACGGCTACGGCATCATCCAGTCGCTCACCGATCGCACCGGGGGCACCTACACTCCCAGCGCCGGCACCATCTACCCGCGACTCGCGAAGCTCGAGGAGGAGGGCCTGGTCTCCAAGACCGTCGACGGCCGCACCACCATCTACGCGATCACCGATGCCGGCCGCGCCGAACTCGCGTCGCGCGAGGGCGACCTCGCCGGCATCGAGGCGGGCCTCACGGACTCCGTGCGACTCATCGCGAACGAGGTGCGCCAGAGCGTGAAAGAGGCCATGAAGAGCCTCCGGGCCGACCTCGCCTCGGCAGAGCACGACGAGCGCTCGGCCGCGAAGAGCCGACCGCGCGCCGCGTCGGATGACGCCCGCATCATCAGTCGCGAAGAACTGCACCGTGCGGATGCCGTGGTCAATGCCTTCCGCGCACGGGTGCGGACCGATCTGCGCACCCACGTCGCGAAGGGCGGCGTGCTCCCGGCATCCGTCGTCAGCGAGCTCGAGGACGGGCTGGATGCCGCCGCGCACGCGGTGACCCGCGCGCTCGGAGCGCTCGGCTCCGGCCGCTGACGGGGTGGTCACGAGAGGCCCGGTGTCCGTCGAGGACACCGGGCCTCTCGTGCGTCCAGTCCGCCGAGGCGCCATACCCTGACGGCATGAGGGTTGACCGGACGAAGGGTTCCCCGAGCGGAAGGAACCTACGCGTTCTCCGGCCAGATCTCCTTCTGCGAATCCGGCACGGACTCCCCGAGCGGGACGACCAGCACGGACCGATGCTGACGATGCGTGAGCCGCGCGGCCACCGAGCCGGTGAAGAACTCCCGGATCGACTCGCCGATCCCGCGCTTGCGCGTGCCGACCACGATCAGCGACGCGTCGAGCTTGTTCGCGAGCTGCTTTATCGCCAGGGCGGGATCCCCGACCAGCTGCCGCGCGGTCCAGGTGAGACCGGTCCCGTCGAGGAGAGACGCGGCCGCCGCCTGCACGGCTTCGAACTCGGCCACCCCCGCGTCGAAGTTGATGTCGATGGGGGCGGAGTGCACGTAGCCGTCGGGGTCCTCGTAGGTGACGAAGCGGGTGACGTCCACGTGCGCGACGACGAGCGGCGCACTGAGCAAACGGGCGAAGCGGACGGCCTCGTCGATCACATGCCGATCCTGATCGGGCTGCATGCCCACGATGACGGCTTTCTGCAGCGCTGCGTTCTGTGCGGCCTCGTCGGACGGGGTGGAGGTGCTGTCAGTCATGAGAATCGCTCCGTTCACCTGCCTGGCGTCGGCCAGAGGGTCTTACCCGCGTGCTATTCTGAATGCTACTCTTACCGGCTTCGAGCCGGTGTCGTGAAATGCATCGGGCTCCTGTCGCCCGCAGCTGAAATCGTGAGGGGGTCTGGCGTATGGGCCGTGGCCGTCAGAAGGCGAAGCACACAAAGATCGCCCGCGAACTCAAGGCGTACAGTCCGTCGGTGAACTACTCCGCGCTCGAGCGCGAGCTGGGTCATCCGACAGACGAAGACGCCTACGTCGACAAGTGGGCCGACGAGTACGCAGACGAAGACGAGGACGAGCTGGAAAAGGCCTGACCGCCTGCTCCGTCGTTCCGCCCCCGTGCGACCCACGGGGGCTTCGTCGTGCCCGCGGATCGGGTCAGGACGCGCTCGACCGCTGATCTTCCAGCGACCAGACCTGCTCGATCGGCAGGAACCCCTCTTCGCCGTCGGGTCCGTGGAAGCCGTCGACGAATCGACCGATATCGGCCTGCCATGCGGCATTCGCCGGCGCGGCGTCGACGATGCGCATCGCCCGGTCGAAGTCGTCGCACTCGACCAGGTGGAACAGGTTCCTGCCCGACCGCCAGATGATCCAGTCATGGATGCCGGCTTCGGCGAACAGGTCGCGCAGGTCGTCGGGGATCCGTGCGTGATGCGATCGGTACTGGTCGACAGCTCCGTCCACGATGACCGAGTGCAGGGCGATACGCATGTTTCCTCCTAGCCGGTGACCCCCGGCGACAGTGTGACGTGACCTGCGAGAATCATTTCATGGCCCGTGTCGTCGCTCTCTACCGTCACCCGATCAAGGGGCTCACCCCCGAATCCCTCGAATCGCTCACGGTGCAGGCGGACGGCAGGGTCGCGGGCGACCGGGTGCTCGCATTCCGCTTCGCCGATGCGGTCACCCCGGAGGACGACGGCGGGCTCGACTACTGGCCCAAGTCGAAGGGGCTCGCCCTGCAGGACTTCCCGGCACTGGCCGCGCTGCGCACGAGCTACGACGACGCGTCACGGCGCCTGCGGATCGAACACGACGGCCGCGTGCTCGCCGAGGCGGGGATCGACGACGCCGGACGGGCCGAACTCGTGGCGGCGGTCACCGACTTCACCCTCTCGACGCGGGAAGGTCGCCGGCTGCAGCGTCCCGGTCGCCTCCCCCTCGCCCTCGTCGGCGACGGGGAGACGTCGAGGTTCCAGGATCGCGCGCGCGGGTACGTGTCGGTGCACAGCCGCGGCAGCACCCTGGCCCTGAGCGACGCGCTCGACCTTCCCGTCGATGACCGCCGCTTCCGTTCCAACATCGTCATCGACGGCGTCGCCCCGTGGTCGGAACTCGACTGGGAGGGCGAGGTGCGCATCGGCACCGTCGCGTTCCGGACGGCCGGTCCCATCGTGCGCTGCCTGGCGACGCACGCGAACCCCGACACGGGCGTGCGCGATGCCAAGGTGCTCACCACCCTCACCGGAGCGCTCGCACAGGGCGAGCCGACGCTCGGGCGCCTCCTGCTCCCCGCCGACGAGACCGCGGAGGGCATCGTGCGCCTCGGCGACGAGGTGCTGACCGCCTGAGGCACTGTCGGGTCATCCGCTCGGAATGCCCCGCTCTCCTCGCTCGTCAAGCAATGTCAGCGCTATCCTCATGCGCGCGGCAATCGGCATGAACAGTTACGTTCGCGGGCTTGTGAACGCAAACATTCTGATGTTTAATGTCCATGATCAGTACCGCGGTGAAGCGACCCGGCATCCCGGCGATCCTGTAAGAACCTGACCTCGAAGAGGAGAACAGCATGGCTTCCACATCCCCTGCCACACGGGCGGCCGCGATCATCGCGGTCGGCGCCGTGTCCGCCTTCGGCCTCGCGGCCTGCTCCTCGGGCGACGCCCCTGCCGGAGACGGTGGCGGTGAGCCGATCACGATCGAGTACATCCACCGTCTCCCCGACGGCGAGGGGATGACCAGCGTCGCCGAGATCGTCGACCGCTGGAACGCCGAGCACCCCGACATCCAGGTCGAGCCGACCAAGTTCGACGGCAAGGCCGCGGATCTCGTCCTCAAGCTCGAGACCGACATCAAGGCGAAGAACGGCCCGTGCCTCGCCCAGGTCGGGTACGCCGAGGTTCCGCAGCTCTACGTGAAGGGCATGCTGGAGGACGTCGCGTCCGAGGCGAAGAAGTACGAGGACGACTTCTCGGCCGGGGCGTTCAGCGGCATGAGGGTCGGCGACGCCGTCGTCGGCCTTCCGACGGACACCGGGCCCCTCGTGTACTTCTACAACGAGACGGCGTTCGCGGCTCTCGGCGTCGAGGCACCCGCGACGCTCGACGACCTCGCAGCCACGTCGGCGACCGCTGCCGCCGCCGGCAAGTTCGCGACCGCCTTCACGCCCGACGAGGCCCAGTACTGGCTCTCGGCGCAGGCCGCCGCCGCGGGCGACACCTGGTTCTCCACCGAGGGCGACGAGTGGCGGGTGGATGCCGAGGGCAAGGGCGCTGAGCGCGTCGCCGCCTTCTGGCAGGGCCTGCTCGACGACAAGCAGACCCTCGCCACCGAGCGCTGGGGCGAGGGCTTCACGGCGGCGCTCAACGACGGCAGCCTGATCGGGCACGTCGGTGCGGCCTGGGAGGCCGGCTTCCTGCTCGACTCCCTCGACGGCACCCCCGCCGAGGGACAGTGGCGCGTCGCACAGCTGCCGGACTTCGGTGCCGGCGCTCAGAGCGGCCCCGACGGAGGCTCCGGCATCGGAGTGATGAAGGGCTGCGAGCACCCCGCCGAGGCGATGGAGTTCAACGACTGGTTCAACACCCAGGTGGACGACCTGTCTTCGCAGGGTCTCGTCGTCGCCGCCAAGGGCAGCGTGAAGACCCCCGAGAAGATGCTGCGCCAATTCGGCGGACAGGACGTCCTCGCCGAGCTGGGCACGGCCACGGGGAACCTGAATCCCGACTTCCCCTACGCTCCCGGATTCTCGACACTGTCGAAGATGAACGAGACCGCGGCGGCAGCCGTGGCCGGCACAGCCACCGTCGCCGACATCTTCACGACAGCACAGGAGACGGCTGTCGCGTCGCTGAAGGACCTCGGTCTGCCGGTCGCCGAGTAGGCGCGCGGCAGAGCATCATCGGATGATCGGCGGCGGGGCACACGAACGGTCGTGCACCCCGCCGCCGTCACCAATCGAGAGGCAGCACAATGGTCATAGCGACCGAGGATCGGCGCATGTCACCGGCATCCGTTCCCCCGACCCGTCCTGAGCCCGACCGCCGACGCGGCCGTGGAACCCGTCGGGAGGGCCTCACGGGCTGGCTGTTCATGGCCCCCTTCGCCGTCCTGTTCGCGGTGGTCTTCCTGGTGCCGATCATCGTGTCGGTGCGCTCGTCCTTCTTCGCGCAGGTCCCGTCGGGTGGCGGACTGTACGGCGGCGGCGAGCTGGTCGATGCCTTCGTCGGCCTGGACAACTTCGCGGCTGCGGCGACCAACGGCGCGTTCTGGGCCGGCATGGGCCGCGTGGTCCTGTACGCGGGGCTGCAGATCCCGGTGATGATCATCGTCGCACTCGCGCTCGCCCTCCTGCTCGACTCGTACATCCTCCGTCGCCCGGCGCTCTTCCGCCTCGCGTTCTTCCTCCCGTATGCGGTGCCCGGCATCATCGCCGCGATGATGTGGCTGTATCTGTACACGCCGGAGGTTTCGCCGCTGCTCCCCTACCTGCCCGAGGGCACCGACTTCATGTCGCCGCAGACGATCCTCTTCTCGATGGCGAACATGACGACATGGACCTACACCGGCTACAACATGCTCATCTTCCTGTCGGCGTTGCAGGCTGTGCCTCGTGATCTGTACGAGGCCGCACGCCTCGACGGGGCGTCAGGATTCCAGGTCGCGATGCGGATCAAGGTGCCGCTGGTGCGCGGCGCGGCGCTCCTCGCGGTCCTGCTCTCGATCATCGGCACGATCCAACTCTTCAACGAGCCGGTGATCATGGAGGCCTCCAACACGTGGATGGGCAAGGACTTCACTCCGATGATGCTCACCTACAACACGATGATGGGCGAGATCTCTCCGTCGGGCAGCGGGCCCGCATCCGCGTACTCCCTCCTCATGGCCCTGATCGCGGGCGTGCTCGCGATCGTCTACGCGCTGCTGCAGCGCCGGAAGGGGGACTCATGACCACCACTTCCCTCCTGACCACGTTCGACCCGTCCGCGAAGCGGGGCCGCCGCCGCGCGCAGGCCCCCGATGCCCCACCCCCGTCCATGGCGCCGGGACCGGTCGCTCGGACGTTCGGCATCATCACGCTGGTCATCGCGACGCTGTACTTCCTCGTTCCGGTGTACTGGCTCATCGTCGCCTCGACGAAGAACAACACGGATCTGACGTCGACGTTCGGCTTCTGGTTCGCCGAGTGGAACCTGGAGACGAACTACGACAGCCTCATGGGCTGGACGCAGGGGCTCTTCTGGCGCTGGGTCGGGAACTCGCTCTTCTACTCGGTGAGCGCGGGCATCATCGGCACCCTGTTCGCCGTGATGGCGGGTTACGCGATCGCCAAGTTCGCCTTCCCCGGCAAGAAGATCGCCGTGGGCGTGATCATGGCCGGCCTCCTGCTGCCGGTGGCGCTGCTCACCGTGCCGCTGTACATCGAGTTCCATGCTCTGGGACTGACGAACACGGCGTGGGCGATCATCATCCCGTCCGCGGTCTCACCGTTCGGCGTGTTCCTGGGCATGGTCTACGCCCAGTCATCGGTGCCGACCGAGCTCCTGGAGGCCGCCCGCATCGACGGCGCCGGCGAAGCGCGGATCTTCTTCACCATCGTGCTGCGACTGCTCGGGCCTGCGATGGTGACGATCTTTCTCTTCATCTTCGTGGCCACGTGGAACAACTTCCTGCTGCCCCTGATGATGATCTCCAGCGCCGACCTGAAGCCGGTGACGCAGGGCCTGTACGGCATGATGACCTACTTCTCGCCGGACAAGGGAGCGGTGATGCTCGGCGCCCTGCTGGGTGTGATCCCGCTCATCATCCTGTTCTTCAGCCTGCAGCGCTACTGGCGGTCAGGCCTCGCGGCCGGCGCCGTCAAGGGCTGAGCGCCGGCGTCGCGTCTCGCGTCTCGGAGCGCGTGTCGGAGCGCGTCTCGCGACACTGTCGGTCAGGTCCTTCGTGTCAGGTGAACATGACGCGGTGGGTGGGGCGGTCGGTGTAGGTGCGGCCGAGGGGGCTGTGCCAGGTGATGGTGCCGTCGCGTTCTTGTCGGGCTGTCCACCGGTGTGTGTCGGGGATGTCGGGATGTTTGAGGGTGTGGTGGGCGCGGCAGAGGTGGGCGAGGTTGTCGAGCCTGGTCTTGCCGCCTCGGGCGTGGTCGTGGGTGTGGTCGATGTCGCATCGGTGCACGGGCATGCGGCAGCCGGGGAATCGGCAGTGCTGGTCCCGGGCGCGCAGGAACCTCCGCATCCCCTCCGTCGGGGTGTACGTGTCGGTCTGCCGGACCATGCCGTCGGGGTTGAGGAACAGGCGTGACCACCCGGTGTTGCGTCCGGCGAGGTCGCGGGCGATGTCGGGGTGGAGGGGGCCGTGCCCGTCGAGGTCCGCCGGCCGATCATCCGCCCCGGCGAGCGTGGTCCCGGCGATCGTCACCTGGATGCGGCCCTGGATGTTGTCCAGCCCGTCACCATGGACGGCGCTCGGGTCGGCGGTGAGCAGCAGGTCGGCGAGCAGGTCCGCCTGCACCTGATCCCAGGTGCGCGTGTCGGCGGCGACATTCTCGGTCTCGCAGCCGGCGCCGGTGTCGGTGTCGGGATCCATCGCGAACGTGTCGTCGCTGACGATCACCCTTCCGTCGTCGCGTGCACTCTCGGCATCGTCGCGGGCATGCGCACGGTTCCGGATCACCTGCCGGGTCATCTGGCGGAGCCGGTCCGCGATCGCGACAGCGACCCACTCCGGCAGCACCGCCGTCAACAAAGCCAGCCCGTCGCCGACGGAGCGCACCTTCACGCACCGCTCACCCGCTGCCCGCTTATGCCGGTCCGTGACCGTCTCCCCGACCAGAGCCGCCGCGACCTGCGCCGCATGCGCCTTCGTCCGCGCCGCGGTCTCCCGTTCGGCGAACACCAGCACCGCCGCCTCGTACAACCCCATCACGTCGGCATCCACCCGCTTGTTCCGGATCGCCTCCGCCACGATCGCACTCTCCCGCACGATCTCCCGCACATGCCCCGCACACACCCGGCCCGCGGCGAACGCCGCCCGCACCTCCGGCAGGGACGTCGACACCACCAGGGCATCCGTGAACGCATACTCCACAGACCCGGTCGGGATCCGAGCGGCAGCGGAGAACTCCGCAACCATCGACCGATAGATCGCATCCCGATGGAACCCGTTCCCCGCGACATCCGCCTCATGGAACCCGATCTGCTCGACCATCACCTCCATCGCCTCGCACTCCAGCACCGCGATCTGCCGCTTCTTCTCCACCCACGCCTCCAGCACACGACGACGCTTATCGAGGTCGAGGTGAAGATCCGTCTGCCGCTGTGCCATACCCCCAGATTAGAACATACATTCGAATATGGCAGTATATTCCGCGGCAGGAATCCTCCCTGGCGATCGCGCGAGACGGCCCGGAGGGAACTCCCTCCGGGCCGTCTCGCCGCGCCTCAGCGGCGAAGCGAACCGCTCAGCCGACCCGACGTCGGCGCGTCCACAGCACCCCGCCGAGGAGTATCAGCGCCAGCGCCGACAGGCCGACTGCCGCCCACAGCGCTCCATCCGCTCCGGTCTCCGAGAGGCTGCCACCGGCACCCCCGGGTGCGGCCGTCACTGCGAGACCCGTGCGGGCGAGTTCCGCGCCTTCGGCATCCGTCACGACGATCGAATGCTGTCCGGCCGGAGTCGCCGCGGGGATCACGACCCGCGCCAGAGCATTCCCGTCCGCGTCGACCGTCACATCGCCCAGCTTCACCGGCTCGGAGTGCAGCCAGACCTGCACGGCATCGCCGGGCTCGAAGCTGCGCAGCTGCACATCGACGCTGGATCCGCCTCGAACCGTCTCGACAGACACCGTCACCGTCGCGTCCTTCGCCGGCTTCGCCTTCTTCACCTTCAGCGGCGCACTGGCGACCGGTTCGCCCGAGGCGTCCTTGACGATCACCTCGTGCTTCCCGACTTCGGTCGCCAGCGGGATGAGCAGCCGACTCGTCAGCGCCCCCTCGCCATCGACCGCGGCATCGGTGATCTTCACCTCGCCGAGCCAGAAGGACACCGCGGAGCTCGGCTCGAAGCCCGTGAGCTCCGCCCCGACCGTCTCGCCGGCGCGGACCGATGTGGCATCGAGACTCAGCTCCGGATCGGTGACGGGGGTGCATTCGTCGATGTCGTCGGCCGGACGCTCCTTCGGTGCATGTCCGCTCTGCGGTGCGGCCGTGCCGTAGATCGCGATCTCGGCGACGGCGGAGAACTGCGACCCCGAGATCGACGACGTCGCGGTCACTCGCACGTACCGGGCCGTCGTCTCCTCGAAGCTCACGTCCTGCCACTCGGCGACGTTCTTCCACTCTCCTGTGGTCACGGGGGTGAACGTCTGCCCGTCGGCCGAGACGGCGACCTCGTAGCCCTTGATCGGACCGTTCGTGTTCGCCGTCCGGCGCAGGTACGAGATGCCGTCGACCTGTTCGGCAGCGCCGAGGTCGAACGTCAGCACGTGCGGATAGGCCGTGGCATCGGCGGCCCAGCGGCTGACCCAGAAGGTCCCGGCTTCGCCGTCGAGCATGTTCGCCGCCTTGCCGTCTTCGTTCACCGTCTCCTCGGAGTTCGCCGAGGCCGTGATCTGCTCGTTCGGGATCCGCGCCCGCGTCGCGACCGTCGCCTGCACCGAGGTCGCGACCGACCGCACGTCGCAGTCGGCGAGGTAGGTCGCCTCGATGCCGATGCCGACCGATGCGCCGGCCGCTTCCGCCGGGGCGGTGATCAGCCAGGTCGTCTCGACGCTGTCGCCCGCATCGACGGTCTCGAACAGGTTCGAGGAGCCGTCTGCAACCTCGACCGCATACCCCTCCGGCACAGCGAGCTCCACTCCGATGTTCTCGACGGCGATGTCCTCGCTGTTCGTGAACGTCGAGGTGAACGTCGACTGCCCGCCCGGGCTCAGGACCGCGGCTCCGCCCGAGACCGTGGCGCACGGCGTGCCGCCCGTCGTCGGTCCGAGGTCCGTCACCGTGAAGTCGTCGAGCACGAAGTCGACCTCCGGGCCGCCGACGCGTTCGAGTCCCACCCAGGTGTAGTCGCCGCATCCGACCTTCACGTCCTGGACGAACGACGTCGTCTCCAGAGCCTGGGCGAGATCGGTTCGTCCGAGGGTCGTCGAGGTCGCCTCGCCGGCGGCGAGGGCATCCGTCCCCGTCACCCAGCGATAGGCCCCGCTCGCTCCGACCTGGTAGTTGAATCCGACACGGTAGGTGTGTCCGGCCTGCAGCGAGACGAGCGTCGGGTCGGTGCGGTAGACGACGCCGCTGAGCTCCGAGTGCGACAGCAGCGAGTGATCGCCGTGCAGGGTCGAGTCGACCGCGAGACCGGCCTGCGCACCACCCGGGGCGAACGGACGCGCGGTGTTGCGCCAGTCGCTGCCCGTGTACGGGTCGTGACGGCGGGAGATGCTGGTGCGGATGCCGCCCGGATCGCCCGAGTAGACGAACGGACCCCAGCCGGGCTGGTTGCCCTCGAAGTCGCTCGAGTACACCGTGCCTTGCGTCGGCGCCGTCGTGGTGTCGACCATGACCCGCGCATTGTCGACGCGGACCTTCGCCTCGCCCGCGGGTGCGGCGATCGAGACGGTCACCTCGCCGGATGCCGGGGCCAGGAACGAGACCGTGCCGCGCTGGTAATGCTGTCCCGCCTTCGAATCCGGGAGCATGAGGTTGAGCGTCGGAGACAGGTTCCAGGTGCGGGTGATCGCGCCGGCAGGGGTGTCGACCGCGACGACGACGTCGCGAGCCGCGGTCTGGTCGATCTGCACCTGCGCCGAGAAGGAGTACCGCTGTCCGGGAGCGAGCCCGGTGACCGTCTGCGAGATCGACGACGCGGCCGCACCCAGCACGGCGACGTTGTCGCCACGCGACTGGTTCTTCTGCGCGCCGAGGTCGGTGCGCTCGATCGAGACGTCGCCCTGCGGGTGCCAGCCGTCGAGAGTTCCGGCGTTGAAGCCGGGGTCGTCGAGTCCTGCGTCGTGGTAGTCGATGGGGGCGCGCACGGCTCCGCCCTGCGGCACCACGACGTAGGCGGTGTTCTCGTCGCCGCTGAGCGTGAGCTCGCCGTTCATGGCGCTGACGGTCGAGACCTTCTGACGACCCTGGTCGCTCAGCTCGAACACGTCGAAGGCGGTGTTGCCGCTGAACGCGTCGGTCACCCCGAACGTGTGGGAGCCGCCGGATGCCGAGAAGAAGTACATCTTGTCGGCATCGACCGGCGAACCGGCGTCGGCGCTCGATTCGAGGGTCTGCCACGGCAGCAGGTAGGAATCGCCGCGGAGGACGGTCACGCCGTCCATGGTGATGACCCTGTCGCCGTCGTCGATGGTGATGCCCACGTCATCCGTGAGCGTCGCCGAGGTTCCCGCCTCGTACGTGAGGAGATCGAACTGCTGGATGAACTTCGTCGGGAGGCTCTGCGTCCAGATGTTGCCGATGAAGCCGTCCCAGTTGCGGTTGCCGCTCCACCCCTCGGCATCGATGAGCCGCTGCTGGCCGAGGAGCGCGTCGTCGTTCCAGATGTCCGCCTGACCGTTCTGGATGAACCGGACCATCGTCGAATTGATGCCCTTGTTCTCCTTGCCGCCGTAGGCGAGATCGTTCGGCCAATGCGCCCAGACGGAGTCGTCGACGAACTTGTCGCCCCACTCGGTCGCGACCTCGAGGTCCATCGCATGCAGCTCGTCCGCCAGCTCTTCGGCGACCCACCCGTTCGAGTAGTAGACGTCGATGTACACGCCGCTGAGGCCAGGGACCTCGTCGCGCAGCTGCTGGAAGCGGTCGAGCACGCGTCCGGTGCCGAGGTCGGTCTGCTGGTTGATGTAGTAGGACTGATCGAGCCAGTTCCACCCGGGCTTGTACGGGGCGGCACCGTCGAGGATCGCCGGATCGAACGAGTTCGCCTGCGGGTAGATCTCGGTCGCGTTGACGTGCACGCTCATGTCGGCGTTGAGCTTCGCTCCCTCGTCGACCAGGCGGTTGAGGTCGTCGACACCACCGGCGCGCTCATTGGGGTTTCCACCGTAGTCGGTGTTCGCCGAGTCGTGCCCCTCGCTGCCGAAGCCCTTGTTGAGCACCCACTGGCCGAGGCCGTCGGTCTGATTCGCGATGCGCTTGGTGTTGTCGAGCGTGAGGTCGAAGTAGTTGGTCGCGGTCGAGGCGAAGTTGAACGGGATGCGACTGACCACGCGCTCCGCGACCCGGTCGGCGCCGAGGCGCACGGTGTCGACCTCGCGATAGCGGATGCCGGCGTCCTGCCAGTCGACGGCGGCGTCGCCGTTGCGGTCGGACGTGAGGAACACGGTCACCTTCGGCAGCTCGTACGTCGTCACCCGCGCATCGACGGCGGTCGTCGGGTGGATCAGCCAGGCGCTCGATCCGATCTCGGCCGTGCGTCCGCCGGCGGTCGTCACGCGAGTGAGAAGGCGGGTGTTCCACGACGGCGTCCCGCCCGACGCCTGCGTCGTCGCGTTCGTGAGCACACTGCCGACGAGTGCGCCGTCGCCGAGGAAGGCGAAGGCCGCCCCCTTCTGACCGGTGGCGGTCGCGTCGTTCACCACGATGTGCTCATCGGCGTTCGTCGTGCTGTTCGGATCGATGACCGTGCGGTCGAGGACGGAGCCGGGATCGTTCGTGGAGAGGAAGGCGTTGTCCGGCAGGCCCAGCGTGTTCACCGCTGCCCCGCCGCCGACCTCAGTCACCTCGAACTCGACGGCGCCCTCCGCCGTGACACGGATGCTGCTGCTCACCGTCACGTCGATGCCCGTGAGCGTCGACACGTAGTCGACTCCGGTCGCGGTGGCCGTCGAGGTGGTCGACGCGGCGTAGGAGGTGCCGTCGACCGACCAGGTGTTCGCCGACGCGCGCTGGCCGTCGAACGCGGCTCCGCCGACCAGGTAGCCCGTGATCTGCGGGAAGCCCTTCGCGACGGTGGCGGTGGTGCCGCCGTTCGCGATCTCGACCGTCTCGATGTCGACGGGGACCTCGGGCTCCTCGGGCTCTTCGACGATGGGAGGGAGCTCCTCGTCCGAGAGCACCTCGATCTCGCCGGCACCGGCGCCGTTGCCCGCCATGTCCTGCGCGTCGATGATCAGCAGCGCGACGTAACGGCCGTCCTTCGCGGTGTCGAGCGTGATGCGCTGCTTCTCGTCGTTCGCCGTCGGCGCGTGCAGCGTCGCCGTGGCGGCCGCGTCGCCCCAGCCGCCCTCCGCGGGCGAGGTCGCAGCCGTCTGCGCGTCGTCGGTGACGTACACCTCGACGGTCTTCGCATCGATCCGCTGGCCGACCTTGCCCGAGTAGTCGAGCGCCTTCACCGAGAGCGACCGCTGCAGATCGATCGAGACCCAGTGCGGGAAGGGAGCCAGCTCCGCGTAGCGGGAGACCCACTGCGTCGCGAAGTCACCGTCGAAGGCGGCGAGCGCCGTGCCGTCGAGCGCGGGCGGCGCGGGGTAGGGATCCGCAGCGCTCGACACCCCGGTCAGGCGATAGTCGGTCTTGGGCACGGGAACCAGATCGGCGGCCAGCGCCGGCGACGCCTGCGCGGCGACACCGCCGAAGACGAGCGCGGTGACCAGGAGGGAGCTGAGGGTTCGTGCAGTGCGGGGACGTCGGGGACTCTTCGACACGTGGTGCCTCTCGAACGTAGCGTCGCACGGGAGTCGAGACGCCCCGATGCGCCGCAGATGGAAGCCATCAGCAGAAGCTGATGTTTGCGCTATCACCCTACAGTCGCTCTATTCGCATGACAAGGATTCTTCTTGATATCTGCGCAAACATCCTCCATGTCGCGACCGGACACGCAGAGCCGCCCGGCCTTCACGGCCGAGCGGCTCTGCGACCATCCCCGGTCAGGACCCCACGAACTCCTCGGTGTCGCCGAAGACCGGCTCCTCGCAGATCTCGACGGTCGCGCCGACACCGTCGAGATCCAGGACGCGGATCTCGTTGCGCCCGCACCGCCAGAGCGGGGCGGGCGCATAGAGGGTCTGCTGCGGGCCCACCTTCCAGTACCGGCCGAGCAGGAAGCCGTTCAACCACACCATCCCCTTGCCGCCGCCGGGGAAGGCGAGCCAGGCGTCCAGCGCCTCGTCGACGTCGATGTGCGCGACGGCGAGCCCGTCGCGCACGCCGAACGCGTTCTCGGCATCCGGCGCCTCCTGCGGCACGACACGGTGCGTCCAGGCGTTGACGAAGCGGCGGCCGATCATCACGCCCCGCATGACCCCCTTGCCCTCGCCGGTGTACGGGCCGTAGTTGATGCGGCCGAGGCTCTCGACGACGATCGTGAGGAGCCCCGTGCGCGCGGAACCGGGAAGGACCATCGAGGTCGTGCCGTCGCGCTCCAGCGTGCCGATCCGCTCATCGTCGAGGAAGACGGTCGCGCGGTCATGCAGACCCTCGATCGTGAGCGTGGCGCCCTCGGGGAACGACACCGAGGTCTCGTACGCGACGAGCCCGTCCTCCGCGCCGAGCTGCTCGAACGTCTGCGGACGAGGGGTCGGCGCGCCCACGGGAGGTGCCGCGCGGACGACGTCGAGCAGCGATGCCTGCGGCACCAGGGCGACGGATGCCGCCGCCTGCCGCCGCGGCGGGAGCGGGATCGCCGGCAGCTCTTCTCGATGGAAGGGGGCGAAGAGCTCACGCAGCGCGTGGAACTTGGCGCCGAGCGACCCGTCCTCGCCGATCGGGGCATCGGAGTCGTAGCTGGTCGTCGTGGGCTGGAGCACACGGTCGTGGTTGGCCCCGTTCCAGAGACCGAAGTTCGTGCCGCCGTGCGCCATGTAGAGGCTCACCGAGCCTCCGGCCTCGAGAAGCTCGCCGAGGGTGCCGCCCATGCTCGCGACGGAGCGCACATGGTGCCGCTCCCCCCAGTGGTCGAACCAGCCGCCCCACAGCTCGCTGCACATGAGCGCCTCGCCGTCCCGGCGCAGCTTCAGGGCCTCGCCGACACCGGTGCCGAAGGTGAAGGTGGTCATCGCGCCGGGGATGCTGCCGTGGGCGACCATGTCGCCCGTGATCCCGTCGGCCGTCGTGAGCATCTCGACCATCCCGCGCGACCGGAGCCCGTCGCGGAGGTGGGCGAGATACTCCTCGTCGCTCCCGAAGGATCCGTACTCGTTCTCCACCTGCACCGCGACGATGGGCCCGCCGTGCGCCGCCTGCAGCGGCACGAGTCGCGGGATGAGCTCGTCGTACCAGGCGTCGACGGCCGCGAGGAAGGCGGGATCGCTGGTGCGCAGTGCGGTGACGCGTCCGGAGAGCCAGTGCGGGATGCCGCCGTTGGACCACTCGGCGCAGATGTAGGGACTCGGCCGGATGAAGACATCGAGCCCGACCTCGCCCGCGATCCGGACGAATCGCTCGACATCACGCCAGTCGTCGAAACGGCGGTCGCCCTCGACCCGCTCGTGGAAGTTCCATGCCACGTACGTGTCGACCGTGTTCGCCCCCATCGCCGCGAGGCGGCGGAGCCGGTCCTCCCACTGGTCAGGGTGCACGCGGAAATAGTGGATCGCGCCGGAGAGGATGCGGTGCTTCTCTCCGTGACGGAGGATCTCGCCGTCACGCCAGGTCAGAGCGGGCGACCGCGCGTCGAGCGCGGCGGGGGCGACGCCGGCAGGCGATGCGAGAAGGTCAGACATGGGGCTCCCAAGAAAGTGTTTGCGCTCACATTATCGCATGCACACGCTCATTGCTCCCCGGAAACCAGCCGTTTGATCGCTATCATTGCTCCATGTCCCCACGCCGCCCTCGAGAGGATCGAGCCCCGAGCCAGGTCGACGTGGCGCGCCTCGCCGGCGTCTCGACGCAGACCGTCTCCCGCGTCATGTCCGCACAGGACAACGTCCGCCCCGACACCGCGCGACGGGTTCTCGCGGCCGTCGAGGAGCTGGGCTACCGCGTGCACGCGGCCGCCGCGTCGCTCGCCTCCGGCCGCTCACGGATCCTCGGCGTCATCGTCGTCTCCACCGACCGGTACTCCTCGGCAGCCCTCGGCGTCGGCATCGAGCAGGCGGCCGCGGCGAACGGATACACGGTCACGACCGCAGCGGTTCCGGACCACGCATCGACCGAGTCGTTCCTCGAGGCCTTCGACCGCCTGGAGCGGCAGGGGGCGGAGGGGATCATCCTCGGCATCCCGGTCGAACTCGACAGCCCGGCCATGAGAGCGCGAACAGAGCGCACGCCGTCGACGCGCAGCGAGCGCGCCTCTCTCGACGAGGACGCACCCCTCGCCGTCGACCAGCGCGCGATCGCCCGCCTCGCCGTGGAGCACCTTCTCGATCTCGGTCACTCCACGGTCTGGCACGTCTCGGGCGACGACTACTGGGCCGAGACGCAGCAGCGCAGCGAGGCGTGGGAGCAGACGCTCCGCGACCGCGGCATCGTGCCGCCTCCGGTGATCCCCGCCGACTGGACCCCCGAGTCGGGATACCGCGCCGGCCGCACGATCGCGGCGATCCCCGAGGTGACCGCTGTCTTCGTCAGCAGCGATGAGATGGCGTTCGGCCTGATCCGCGCCCTGCACGAGGCCGGGCGCAGCGTACCGGAGGACGTCTCGGTCGTGAGCGTCGACGACATCGCCCTCGCAGCCTACGCGTCGCCGGCGCTCACGACGGTGCGTCAGCCGTTCGAGGCGATGGGGCGCGCGGCGGCACTCCGGGTGATCGGGCAGATCGAGGGCCATGAGGCCGTCGGCGACGTGCCGTCGACCGATCCGGAGCTCATCGTGCGCTCCTCGACCGCGCCGCCGAGATCGGCGCGCTGACCCGCGTCACCAGCGACCGCGCCGACGCTCCCACTCGTCTTCGATCGTGCGCCGTCGGCCGGCGACGATCCCGGCGGGGATCGAGAGCACGAGCACGGCAGCGACGACGAAGATCGGAACCTGCCACCCGGCTGTCGTCTCGTGGAGCATCCCGATCAACAGGGGGAAGACGGCGGCGATCGCATAGCCGATGCTCTGCACGAAGCCGCTCAGCGCGACAGCGCTCTCGGGCGTGCGTGCGCGGATGCTGAGCAGTACGAGGCTCAGTGGGAACATGATCGCCGAGAGCCCGAAGATGCCGACCCACAACGGCAGCGCCACGGTCGGCGCGAACAGGAACCCGGCCAGACCCACCAGACCGCCGACGACGCCGACGAAGAAGAGCGGACGCGTCGCCTGGTACTTCACCACGAGGACCGGCACGATCATCGAGCACGGCAGACCGACGAGCGCGAACAGGGAGAGCAGCAGACCGGCGGTCGCCGGAGTGACGCCGCCGATGTCGACCAGCATCGTCGGCATCCAGGCGAACGAGACGTAGGCCATGGTCGACGATGTGCCGAAGACGAGCGCGAGCGCCCAGGCGAGCGGCAGGCGCCAGAGCCGGGCGAAGTACCGTGGGTTCGCCGGAGCGGTCGAGATCGGACCGGTCGCGACGGCCACGGCATCCTGCACGTCATGGCGTCCGTCAGTGGGGTCGATGTCGTCGTACTCGACCGGCGCGACCATCGGTGCGCGGCGCTCACGGAGGGCCAGCGTCACCCACGGCAGCAGGGAGAGGGCTGCGACGACACCCCACATGCCGAGCGACAGACGCCAGCCGAGCGAGTCGGCCACCGGCACGGCGACCAGCGGCGGCAGGAAGGTCGAGATCGCCAGCGTCGTCGAGTAGACCGTCATCATGAGGCCGATGCGGTCGGGGAAGTACTTCTTCACCAGGGGCGGCAGCAGCACGTTCCCGGAGCCGACACCCGCGAAGACGAGGGCGGTCGACGCCAGAAGGGTCACGGAGTCGACAGCGAAGCCGCGCAGCAGCATCCCCGCCGCCATCAGCGCGATGGCGGTCACCGCGACGCGCTCCAGACCGAACCGCCGCTCGAACAGCGGAGTGAGCAGGCCGAAGATCGCGAAGCACACCGGCGGCGCGGCCCCGATCAGGCCGATGACGACCGGCGAGACGGGGAAGTCCTCGGCCACGTGGTCGATCACCGGCGACAGCGAGGCGACAGCCGATCGCAGCGAGAACGCGACCAGCACGATCCCGACGAGCGCGAGAGCCCTCCCCTGCCAGAGCGGCCTCGGCGTCACGAGGTCTGCGACCCCTCCACCCAGGCGAGGTATTCGTCGGAGACGGTGCCGGTCACGTAGCGGCCGTCGAAGCAGCTCATGTCGAGATCCGTCAGGACGGAGCCCTCGATGATCGCGGCCTTGAGGTCTTCGACCTCCTGGTAGACCAGGTGGTCGCAGCCGAGCTCCTCCGCGATCTCGGGAATGGTCCTCCCGTGTGCGATGAGCTCGTGACGCGACGGCATGTTGATGCCGTAGACGTGCGGATGCCGAACGGGCGGGGCCGCGGATGCGAAGGTCACCGAGGCGGCGCCGGCATCCCGCGCCATCTGGATGATCTCCTTCGACGTGGTGCCGCGCACGATCGAGTCGTCGATCAGGAGCACGTTCTTGCCCTGGAACTCGGTCGACATCGCGTTGAGCTTCTGCCGCACGCTCTTCTTGCGGACCGCCTGCCCCGGCATGATGAAGGTCCGGCCGACGTAGCGGTTCTTGTAGAAGCCCTCGCGGTATTCGATGCCGAGCTTGCGGGCGACCTCCATCGCGGCGGGGCGCGACGAGTCGGGGATCGGCATGACCACGTCGATCTTGTCCATCGGCACGTGCTTGGCGATCGTGTCGGCCAGGCGGTCGCCCATGCGCAGGCGCGACTCGTAGACCGAGACGCCGTTCATGACCGAGTCGGGGCGGGCGAGGTAGACGTACTCGAAGGCGCACGGCGCGAGATGCACGTCCGATGCGCACCGTTTGCTGAACATCTCGCCGTCGTTCGTGATGAACACGGCCTCACCCGGCTCGACCTCGCGGACGACCTCGTAGTCGCCGTTCTCGAGCACGAGCGATTCGCTCGCGACGACCCACTCGTCTCGTCCCTCCGCGCCCTCGACGGTCGACGGACGGCGCCCGAGGATGAGCGGACGGATGCCGAACGGGTCGCGGAACGCGAGGAGGCCGTAGCCGGCGATCACGGCGATCACGGCGTAGGCGCCCTCGATGCGCGCCTGCGTGCGGGTGACGGCCTCGAACACGCGCTCGGAGTCGAGGTCGACGGTCGAGGTGGTCGCCTGCAGCTCACCGGCGAGCACGTTCAGCAGCAGCTCGGTGTCACTGGACGAGTTGAGGTGGCGACGGTCGCGCTTCGCCATGTCGGCGGTGAGCTCACGCGTGTTGGTGAGATTGCCGTTGTGGATGAGGATGATGCCGTACGGCGCGTTCACGTAGAACGGCTGCATCTCCTCCTCGTTCGACGCGGTGCCCTTCGTGGCATAGCGCACGTGTCCGAGGCCGACGTTGCCGAGCAGCGCGCGCATGTCGCGCGTGCGGAACGCCTCGCGCACCATGCCCTGCGCCTTCGCGTTGTGCATGACGCCGTTGGCTTCCGCCGTGGCGATGCCCGTCGCATCCTGGCCGCGATGCTGCAGCAGCAGGAGTGCGTCGTAGATGTCCTGATTGACCGGGGCGGACCCCACCATTCCGACGATGCCGCACATGGGCTTTTACTTCGCTCCGTCCGCGTAGGCGCCCACCAGGCGCACCGCTCCACCGTCGACGCCCTTGGCGCCCTGTTCGAACTCGCCTGCCGGACGCGCGCCGAAGCCGACGGTCCCGACCTGCCACGAGGGCATGCCCTCGGCGGCGAGCGCCGCGATCGCGGCATCCTTCTTGTCTGCGGCGATGACCGCGAGGAACCCGATGCCGAGGTTCCAGGTACCCTCGGCCGACTCCAGCGTGGAGCCGGCGATGTCGCTGAGCACGCGGAAGACCGGGCTCGGCGACCACGTGCTGCGATCGACCTCGGCCCAGCTGCCCTGCGGGAGCACGCGCGCGAGGTTCGCCGCGATGCCGCCTCCCGTGACGTGGCTGAGCGCATGCACGGCCTGCGTCCCCGACCTCACGGCCTGGGTCCCCGACCCCACGGCCTGGGTCCCTGAGCCTGTCGAAGGGCCAAGCTCGTCGATCAGACGGAGCAGCGGAAGCGTGTACAGGCGGGTCGGCTCGAGGAGCGCCTCGCCCCAGGTCGTGCCGAAGTCGGCGGCGTTGTCGCCGTAGGAGATGCCGGCGTTCGTGATGATGTGGCGCACGAGCGAGTAGCCGTTGGAGTGCAGTCCGCTGGAGGCGATGGCGATGACCGCGTCGCCGTCCTGCACGCGCTCGGACCCCAGGATCGCGTCGGCCTCGACGACACCGGTGGCGGCACCGGCCACGTCGTAGTCACGCGGGCCGAGAAGCCCGGGGTGCTCAGCGGTCTCGCCGCCGACCAGCGCGGTGCCCGTCGCGGAGCACGCCTCGGCGATGCCGCGCACGATGTCGGCGATGCGCTGCGGGAAGACCTTGCCGCACGCGATGTAGTCGGTCATGAAGAGGGGCTTGGCGCCCACCACGACGATGTCGTCGACGACCATGCCGACCAGGTCCTGGCCGATCGTGTCGTGCTTGTCGATCGCCTGAGCGATCGCGACCTTGGTGCCGACGCCGTCGGTGCTCGTCGCCAGCAGCGGGCGACGGAAGTCGCGCAGTGCGCTGGCGTCGAACAGGCCGGCGAATCCGCCGACACCGCCGAGCACTTCGGGGCCGTGCGTCGCGCGCACGGAAGACTTCATCAGCTCGACGGCGAGATCACCTGCAGCGGTGTCGACGCCGGCTTCGGAATAGGGATTGGTGGGGGAGGCAGCCACACCTCCAGCCTACCGCCCGCGGGCACCCCGACTCTCCGCCGGAACAGAGCTCGGACGGCGGCCCCGCTCCCGCCTACGATGGGGCCATGGCCGACAAGCCGCAGTGGCTCATCCGCGAAGACGCGAGCGTTCCGGTGCTCGTCGCGCTCACGCTGCGCCAGACGCTCGGGATCCGGGCGCCGGAGGACCTCCCGAGCCTTCGCGACCTCGCGGTGCGGGCGCCGGATGCCACCGAGGCGTCGGCCGCCGTCGAGGGGCAGTGGCGGGACTACTGGGACATGACGGTCGAGCCGCGCGCTCACCCGTCGGGGGTGCCGCTCGAGCTCGTCGACGGCTTCGACACCCTCGTCGCACTGCCGGCCACCGGTGCGGAGGAGCTCGCCGCGGCCGTCGCTCCGCACGGGGAATCCGCGCTCCGCTACGCGCGCGCCGCGCACGACCGCTACGTGAACTCGATGAAGAGCAGCACCGGTGGTGACGCGTATCGCGCCTACGCGAGTGCCATCGCCGAGTTCGAGCGCGAGGTCGGACGCCGTGCACATTCGTTCGAGCTGAACGTGCAGGTGCTGCCGTTCTCGCAGCGCGGCATCTGGTGGATCGGCGCCCTCACGGTCGCGGTGACCGACGGGCTCCGGCGCGACGTCGTGGCGTTCGACGCCGCGATCCGTCCGGTGATCGCCGAGCTGGCCTAGTCGGCGGCCGGTCGGTCCGTCTCGACGACGGTCTCCCGGTCGACCGTGACGACGCGGTCGTGACGGCGCGCGATGCGCTCCATGATGATGCCGACGACACCGCCGAGCGCGAGTCCGATCGGCACGGTCCACAGCAACAGGAAGCCGAAGACCTGACCGGGCGGGTAGACGACGTCGAGAGCCTGCGACTCCTCGAAACTGCCGCTCCAGGTCAGGATGGCGGCCGCGATGATCCCGACCACGACGCCGATGCCCATGAGCACGCCGTAGCGAGGCACGCGACGCACGGTCGCCTCGACGGTCTGGTGGGAATCGGTGGGAGCCATGCCTCCATTGTCCCACCGTTCGGGCACACCTTGCAGCCGGTGTGCGCGTCCCGCTTTGCAGGTCGAGATCACGAATGCAGGTCGAGATCGTCGATCTCGACCTGCATTCGTGATCTGAGCCTGCAAACCGTGCCGTCGCGGGCCCGAAGCGTCAGACCTCCGTCGTCACCTCGGCCGCCCCGGCGCGGTTGCGGCGCGCGATGAGCACCCCGCCCGCCGCGGCGAGAGCGACGACGACGAGGCCGCCGACGATCCACGGCCACACCGGAGCGCCCTCCGTGATCGCCGGTGTCGTCGCGGCGGTGACCGCGGCGGTCGCCTCGGAGTCGGACCCGTCCTCGACCGGTGCCGCGACGCCGCAGTCGGCGTCGACCGGGATCACCGCGGTGACCGGGTCGAGCGCCTCGCCCGCGGCGTAGGTGCCGAACGCGGCGGCACCGGCCTCGGTGAGAGCTGTCGGCACGGCATCCAGCGACAGGACCCCGTCGACCACGGCCGCGTCGCGCGCCGCGAACTCCGCGAGACGCACGCCCTTCTGGTCGACGCTCGCGCCGTCCTGCGTGGTGCCGGTCACGTCGAACACGAGATAGCCGGTGTCGCCGGCGAGCTCGATCCGCGCGTTCGCCAACGTCGTGTTCAGCGCGCCCTCGTGACCGGTGAAGGCGATGCTGCCTCCGAAGGCGACGAGCCCGGCGAGGGAGGTGTCGTCGAACGATCCGGTGCCGCTCTCCCAGACATAGTCCGGGTACCGGTACTCCACGCCGGTGAGCGTCCAGCCGCCCTTCGCGATGCCCTCGATGTACGTGCGGAACGACTCCTTGTAGCCCCACTTCAGCGTCGCGCCCTCGACCGTGCAGGCGCCGATCACGGCCGCCGCTCGGTTCAGGGTGAAGGCGAGACCGCGGTCGACGGATCCCTGCAGCGTCAGGGTGTGCGCGCCGTCCTCGAGGCTGGCGGGCAGCGTGCCCGACCAGGTCGCGACGCCCGTGGCATCCGCCTGCACGGTCTCGAGCAGCACCGGCGTCGAGTAGACGACGACCTGGATGCCCTCCTCGTTCGGCTGGAAGCCCGCGGCGGAGACGGTCGCCGCCTTGCCTGCTTCGAGTGCGGCGAGGTTCTTCTCGTCGATCACGATGCCGTCGGTCGCGGGAGGCGTGTCGGGCAGCGCCGCCTTCTTCGTCACGGATGCCGCCGCGACCATGCCCGTCGTTCCCTGCGGGGCCGCTGCCGGCGAGCCGATCGTGAAGGTGACCGGGTTGAGCACGGTCGAGTTGCCCGACAGGACCGTGTCGCGCCCGGCAGCCGTCAGAGCGGCGGGAGCAGCGGTGTAGCTCACCGCGCCGTTCGCGGTCGTGCGCACGGCGCTGCCGAGGTCGAGCGTCGCGAAAGCCACCTGCGACCCGCCGCTCGACACGAAGAGCGTCGCGCTGTTCGAGGACGTGACGCGGATCACCGGGTCGGAGAGCGTGATGTCGAGCACCCCGTGATGGCCGGTGAAGCGCACCGAGCCGCGGTAGACGACGCTGCCGACGCCGGTCGCGACGTCGAAATCACCCCCGACCGACTGGCCGAACTGGAACTGTCCGCCCGAGCGCGTCGCTCCTCCGGAGACGGAGATCGACCCCTGTGCGATCGGACCGGTGACGTAGTCGGCGAAGGACGAGGAGATGGCCCAGCGCAGGGAGCCGCCGGGGACGTTCGCCGGCGGGGTCACCGGGGTCACCGGTGGCTTCGGCTCTTCGGGCTTCGTGCCGAGCAGCGCGTCCCACTGCGCCTCGGTGATCGTGACGGTCGAGCGCGCGAGCATCGTGTCGGCGTTCGGCATCGTGTGCTGCTTCCAGACGATCACCTCGTACGACTTCGTCCGGTCGAGCTTGGCGACGGCCGTCGTGAGGTCGACGGAGAACGCCTCGAAGGTGATCCGGGGGACGTACTTCATGGCGAGGAAGCCGCCGCCGGCAGTCACGCCCGACTCGGTGCCGGCCTCGATCAGCGCGACGTACGCGCCGACGTTCGTGCCCATCTCCGAGCCGGATGCCGTGACGGTGAGGCCGTCCGCAGCCGTGGCTGTCTTGACGCTCGTCGCGACCACCGGTTCGTCGACCGGGAACAGCGTGTCCCAGTCCGCGTCGCTGATCTCGACGGCGCCGCGAGCGAGGATCGTGTCGGCGTTCGGGAGGGTGTGCTGTTTCCAGACGATCACCTCATACGTCTTCGTGCGGTCGAGCTTGTCGGCGGCAGCGGTCAGATCGACCGTGAACGCACCACCCGGGATCCCGCGCACGTACTGCATCGCGAGGAACCCGCCACCCGCGGTCACATCCGCCTCGGTGCCCGCCTCGATCAGCGCCACGTAGGCACCGGTGATCTCGCCGAGCTTCGAACCGGATGCCGTCACGGTCAGTCCTTCATCAGCGCTCGCGGCCGTGACCGCCGTCGCGACCGTGGGGACATCCACGGGGAACAGCGTGTCCCAGTCCGCGTCGCTGATCTCGACGGCGCCGCGAGCGAGGATCGTGTCGGCGTTCGGGAGGGTGTGCTGTTTCCAGACGATCACCTCATACGTCTTCGTGCGGTCGAGCTTGTCGGCGGCAGCGGTCAGATCGACCGTGAACGCACCACCCGGGATCCCGCGCACGTACTGCATCGCGAGGAACCCGCCACCCGCGGTCACATCCGCCTCGGTTCCCGTCTCGATGAGCGCCGCGTACACGCCGGTGATCTCGCCGAGCTTCGAACCGGTTGCCGTCACGGTCAGTCCTTCATCAGCGCTCGCGGCCGTGACCGCCGTCGCGACCGTGGGGACCTCCACGGGGAACAGCGTGTCCCAGTCCGCATCGCTGATCGCGACCGCTCCACGGCTCAGGATCGTGTCGGCGTTCGGCATCGTGTGCTGCTTCCAGACGATCACCTCATACGTCTTCGTGCGGTCGAGCGTGTCGGCGGCAGCGGTCAGATCGACCGTGAACGCACCACCCGAGATCCCGCGCACGTACTGCATCGCGAGGAACCCGCCACCCGCGGTCACATCCGCCTCGGTTCCCGCCTCGATCAGCGCCGCGTACACGCCGGTCGTGGCGCCGAAGCCCGTACCCGTGACGGACGCGGTGATGCCGGGCTCGGCCGTCGCGAGGGACGCCGAGATCACGATCTTCGGGGGAACGGCGTAGTCCAGGGCGACGCTGCGCTCCTGGTCGGCGTTCACGACGCCACCGGCCCCGTAGGTGTAGACGCCGTAGGAACCGGGGGATGCCGCGGCATCCTTCAGCGTGAGAGTGGCCTGGAACGTGCCGTCATCGGCGAGGTCGACCCACTGCGCGCGGACCGCACCCTGGTACTGCGCAGGGACCTGGTTCAGCACGGACTCCGAGAGAGCCCAGGCCTGCGTGCCGACCGAGCGTGCGGCCGACGTCGCGCCGGCGGAAGGCTGCCAGTTCGCGGCGAAGTTGCCGAACACGACGTAGGTCCCCTGCGAGAGGTTCGCGGGGATCGGCACACCGCGTCCGCCGACGTTGGCCGTCGGGTCGTAGCCCGAGCCCTTCACGACGATCGTGTCGCCGGCCCGGAGCGCGGTGCCCGCGGCCGGGGTGGTGCCGTCGGCGAGAAAGACCTCGATCGCCGCGGATGCCGGGGGCGTGGTTCCCGGGTCGGTGCCGGGATCCGTGCCCGGGTCCGTGCCGGGGTCCGTTCCCGGATCGGTACCCGGATCGGTGCCCGGGTCGGTGCCGGGGTCCGTGCCCGGGTCGGTGCCGGGGTCCGTGCCCGGATCGGTGCCGGGGTCCGTGCCCGGATCGGTACCCGGATCGGTTCCCGGCTCCGCGCCGAACACGGCATCCCACTGCTCCGCAGTGACCTCCACGTCCCCCCGGGCGTAGATCGTCGTCGCGTCCGGGTTCGAGTGCTGCTGCCACATCAGCACCTCGTAGGCCTGCGTACGGTCGAGCGATCCGGCCGGAGCCGTGAGCGTGAACGAGCTCGCTCCGCCGCTGACCGCGGGGAAGGGCATGGCGAACGCCGCGTATCCGCCGCCCGCCGAGATCGACCCTTCGGTGCCCTTCACGATGAGCGCGGCATAGGCGCCGGCGACGTCCGGCAAGCCGGATGCCTGCACCTGCACCGTCACACCCGACGTCGACGCAGCGGTGACGCTCGCGTCGACCGAGCCGTCGGCGGCGTGGGCAGGAGGCACGACCACCGCTCCCGCGGCGAGGAGAAGGAAGGAGACGAAGGCGGCGATGAGCACGCGGAGGCGGCTGCTCGCTCGAAGGGGGATGGCTGTGTCGTTCACGGGTTCTCTCCGGACCCCGGGGCACGCGGACACGCGCGCCGGCGGTGCCGCAATGCAGTCGGGCGAATGGATGAGGTTTGGTTAGGCTCAGCTAAGAAGCCCACGGCCCCGAGCGTAGGGGGCGACCTCGGAGCGCGTCAAGTTTTAGGATAGCCTTGCCTAATGCGTCGCGCCTTTGCCCTCCTCATCGCCGCGGCTCTCGCCGTCGGACTCACCGCGTGCGCCGAGCCGGGTGCGACCGCGGCAGCCCCTTCCGAGTCCGCAGACACCTGCCCCTCGGCATCCGCTCCGCTCTCCTCGCTGGACCTGGTCGACGACGTCCGCGCGGTCACGGGCGGGTCGACGGCCTGCCTGTCGAGCCGCGCGATCGAGGCGGTCGACGACGACACCGCGCCGAAGCTGCCCGTGACCGTGACCGACAGCGAAGGTCGCGAGGTCGAGATCACCGACATCGATCGCATCCTTCCCATCGACATCTCCGGCACGATCGCCGCCACGGTGTTCGCGCTCGGCCTCGGCGACCAGGTGGTCGGCCGCGACTCGTCGACCGCCTTCGCCGGCACCGAGGAGCTTCCCGTCGTGACCAGGACCGGGCACACCCTCAACGCGGAGGCGATCCTCGAGCTCGCGCCGACCGTGATCCTGACCGACACCTCGATCGGGCCGAAGGAGATCCGTCAGCAGCTGCGCGACGCCGGCATCGCCGTGATCGTCGTCTCCAGCGACCGCCGCATCGACACGACCGACGAGCTCGTCACCGGGATCGCCACCGCGCTCGGCGTGCCGACCCGCGGCGACGCACTCATCGAGCGGCTGGATGTCGCCCTCGACGCCTCTCTCGCCGAGATCGCCGAGGTGGTCCCGGCCGCCGAGGAGGACCGCGCCCGGATGCTCTTCCTCTACGTGCGCGGCAACGCGAACGTGTACTACATCTTCGGCGAGGACTCCGGCGCCGATTCGCTCATCGACGCCGTGGGCGGTGTCGATGTCGCCGGCGAGATCGGCTGGGAGGGCATGAAGCCGATGACGGCCGAGGCGCTCGTCGCCGCACGCCCCGATGTGCTCGTGATGATGACGGACGGCCTGGAATCGGTCGGCGGCATCGACGGGCTCATCGAGCGGATCCCCGCGGTCGCCGAGACCCCCGCCGGTGCCAACCGTCGCGTGATCGACATGGCCGACAGCGAGATCCTCAGCTTCGGGCCGCGCTCCGCCGACGTCATCGGCGCTCTCGCCCGCGCCCTGTACGCCCCCGAGCCCCAGCAGTGACCTCGACGGCAGCGACCTCCGAGGTCGTCACCTCGACGCCGGGTGCGCATCGGGGGCTGCGCTTCGTCCTGGTCCTGGTCGGCCTGATCGTCGCGCTCGCGATCACCTGCATCGCCTCGATCACGAGCGGGCAGTACGACCTGTCCCCCACGGCCCTCGTCGGCGTGCTGCTGCGCGGCATAGGCATCGACACCGCGTGGGCCCCGTCCGCCTCGACGGACTACGGGGTGATCTTCAACCTGCGGATGCCGCGCCTCGTGCTCGGACTGCTCGTGGGCGCTGCCCTGGCCGTCTCGGGCGTGCTCATGCAGGCGATCTTCGGCAACCCGCTGGCGGATGCCGGCGTCGTCGGCGTCTCCTCGGGCGCTGCTCTCGGTGCCGCGGGAAGCATCACCCTCGGCCTCGCCACGTTCGGGATGTGGACCACACCGGCATTCGCCTTCCTCGGCGGCCTCGCGGCGGTGCTCGCCGTGTACTTCATCAGCCGTTCCGGCGGGCGCACCGAGGTCGTGACGCTGCTGCTCACCGGCATCGCGATCAACGCGATCGCGGGCGCGGGCATGGCGTTCTTCACCTTCCTGGGCACGACGTCGACCCGCGAGCAGATCGTGTTCTGGCAGCTCGGTTCGCTCAACGGCGCCCTCTGGTCGAACATCCAGCTGATCGCCCCGCTCGTGGGGATCGGCATCGTGATCGCCCTCATCGTGGCCCCGACGCTCGACCTCTTCTCCCTCGGCGAGCGCACCGCTCGGCACCTCGGCGTGAACGTCGAGCTGCTGCGGATGGTCGTGATCGTGACCGTCGCGATCCTGGTCTGCGCGGCCGTCGCCTTCGCGGGCATCATCGGCTTCGCGGGTCTCGTCGTGCCGCACCTGATGCGCATGGTGATCGGTCCCGCGCATCTGCCGCTCGTGATCGCGTCCGCGGTCGGCGGAGCGCTGCTCATCGCCGTCGCGGATCTCGTCGCGCGCACCGCGGTGCCGCTGGCCGACCTGCCGATCGGCATGATCACCTCGCTCGTGGGCGGGCCGTTCTTCCTCTGGCTGCTCGTGCGCACGCGGCGGCGCTCTGGAGGGTGGGCATGAGCGTGCGGCTGCGCGGCGCCGACCTCACGGTGCGCGTCGGCGAGGGACGCGCGATCCTCGAAGACGCATCGATCACGATCCATGCCGGCGAGATCCACGCACTCGTGGGACCCAACGGCGCCGGCAAGACCACGCTCTTCGGCGTCCTCGCGGGCGATGTCCCCGCGCAGTCCGGTGAGGTCGTCCTCGACGATCAGCCGATCGGAGACGTGCGCGCCCGGGCCCTGGCTCGGCAGCGCGCGGTGCTCCTGCAGGAGAACACCGTGACGTTCCCGTTCCGCGCCGAGCAGGTCGTGCGGATGGGACGGGCGCCCTGGGCCCGCACCCCCGCCGCGGACGACGACGAGCTCGTGGTCGCCTCGGCGATGGACCTGACCGAGGTGACGGCGCTGCGCGCACGTGCGGTGACCTCGCTCTCCGGCGGCGAGCGCGCCCGCGTCGCCCTCGCCCGCGTGATCGCCCAGAGCACCGGCATCCTGCTGCTCGACGAGCCCACGGCCGCACTCGACCTCAAGCACCATGAGGACGTGATGCGGCTGATCCGCGCACGAGCGGATGCCGGAGTCGCCGTCGCGATCGTGCTGCACGATCTGAACGCCGCCCTCGCGCACGCCGACCGGGTCACGCTGCTCTCGGAGGGCCGCGTCGTCGCCTCCGGCCCGCCCGCCGAGGTGCTCACGGCCGCGCGCATCGAGGAGGTCTACGGCCAGCCCGTCGACGTCTTCCCGCACCCCGTCACGGCCGTGCCCCTGGTCGTCGCGCGGCGCTGAGGGCACGTGACCGTCCCGCGCGACGATGCTTCGACACACCCTGGGTCCCTGAGGCTGTCGAAGGGTCCCGATGCAGACTAGGGACGGAGCGGCAGCACGTCCACAAGGCTGGCCCGAGTTCCGGAGGCCGCGATGCGCCCTGCTGTCTCGGCATCCGTCCAGATCTCGGCACCCGTGGCGACGGCGATCCAGGTCGCGGCATCCATCTCGACGACGTTCGGCGGGGTGCCACGCGTGTGCCGCGGCCCCTGGATGACCTGCACGGCCCCGAAGGGCGGCACGCGCACCTCGACGCTGTTGCCCGGGGCCTTCTCGTCGAGCAGCTGCAGCAGGTAGCGCACGGCGGTGGCGAGATCGGTGCGCTGCGGCGTCGAGCCGGCGGCATCCGCGGCGCGCACGGCGTCGAGGGCCGCGCGTCCGTCGATGATGTCGATCCTGCGGGAGGGCATGAGAACGAGGGTACGCGCCCGAAACCTCCTCGGGCGCCCGCCCCGAACGCCTCCGACAGGCATAGGCTCGAATCGATGAGCCCCGACCCCGACACCCTGCATGGCGCCCGCGCCGAGCTGCTCGCGACAGCACAGCGCAGCGACGGGTGGGCGAAGGGCTTCCCTGCGGTGTTCGACGGCGCGCAACCGGCATCCGTGCTGGTGCTCTTCGGCCGGCTCGACAGCATCCCGGCGCAGACGGACGAGCGCACCGTGGCCGCCGACCTCGATGTCCTGCTGCAGCGGCGCGCCGCCACCCTCTCGTCGCACCCCGGGCAGGTCTCGTTCCCCGGCGGACGCCGCGAGAAGACGGATGCCGATGCCATCGCCACCGCGCTCCGCGAGGCGCAGGAGGAGACCGGCCTCGACCCCGCGGGCGTCGAGGTCCTGGCCACTCTGCCGGAGATCCCGCTCGCGGCCAGCAACCACCTGGTCACGCCGGTGCTGGGCTGGTGGCGGTCCCCGTCGCGCGTCGTCGCCGTGGACCACGCCGAGACCGTGGACGTCTTCCGCGTGCCGGTCGCGCAGCTGCTCGACCCCGAGACCCGCTTCACCTCGACGCTTCATCGGCTGGGGCAGACGTTCCGCGGGCCCGCGTTCGACGTCGACGGCACGATCGTCTGGGGCTTCACGGCGATGGTGCTCGACGCGCTCTTCGACGCCGCCGGCTGGACCCTGCCCTGGGACCGCACGGTCGAGCGCCCGATCGAGCTCTGACACGCGCCGCGGCGCGAGGCGAGAGCGCGCCCGTCTGCGTTCACAATTCAGCAAGAACTCGCCCGGAACGCCCTGAAACTCCCCGGACACGCACCTTCCATCGCGATTCGACTGAATCGTGAACGCCGCACGCGCACACCGAAACGCGACGGCCGCGCTCGGTAGGCTGGACCGGTGAAGATTCTCGTCCTCGGTTCCGGTGCTCGTGAGCACGCGATCATCCTCGCTCTGCGGGCAGAGCACGCGGAGCACGAGATCTTCGTCTCCCCCGGCAACGCCGGCATCGCGCAGGACGCGACCCCCGTCACGGTCGATCCGCTCGACGGTGCCGCAGTCACCGCGTTCGCGAACGAGCACGCGATCAACCTCGTCGTGGTCGGCCCCGAGGCCCCTCTGGTCGCTGGTGTCGCCGACGCCCTGCGCGCCCACGGTGTTCCGGTGTTCGGACCGGGCAAGGCGGCGGCCCAGCTCGAGGGCTCGAAGTCGTTCGCGAAGCGCGTGATGGATGCCGCCGGCGTGCCGACCGGACGTGCCGTGCGCGCCTCGACCCCGGCCGGCGTCGAGGACGCGTTCGACCAGCTCGGCGCACCGTACGTGGTCAAGGCCGACGGGCTCGCGGCGGGCAAGGGCGTCATCGTGACGTCCGACCGCGCCGAGGCGCTCGCGCACGCCGAGCACTATCTCCCCTCGGGCCCGGTGCTCGTGGAGGAGTTCCTGTCCGGCCCCGAGGTCTCACTCTTCTTCCTGAGCGACGGCGACACGGTGCGCGCGCTCAGCCCGGCGCAGGACTTCAAGCGTGCGCTCGACGGCGACGCCGGCCCCAACACGGGCGGCATGGGCGCCTACTCGCCGCTGCCGTGGCTCGCCGAGCAGTTCGGCAGCGAGAAGGCCTTCGTCGACGAGGTCACCCGCGACGTCGCACTCCCCGTCATCCGCCAGCTCGACGCCGAGGGCACCCCGTTCATCGGCCTGCTCTACGCGGGGCTCATCCTCACTCCCGCGGGCGTCCGGGTGATCGAGTTCAACGCGCGCTTCGGCGATCCCGAGACGCAGATCGTGCTGCCCCGACTCGTCACCCCGCTCTCGGAGCTGCTGTTCGCCGCGGCATCCGGCACCCTCGAGGACCAGCCGCAGCCGGTCTTCAGCGAGGACGTCGCGATCACGGTCGTGCTCGCCAGCGAGGGCTACCCCGAGGCACCCCAGACCGGACGCCCGATCGAGGGACTCGAGGATGCGGCCGCCGTCGAGGGCGTGCGACTCGTGCACGCCGCGACCGCGAGCCCGGACGCACCGGGCGGATCGCTGGTCGCGACCGGCGGCCGGGTGCTGAACGTCGTCGCCGTGGCATCCGACTTCCGCACCGCGCGCGATCGCGCCTACGAGGCGATCGGACGCATCCGTCTCGACGGATCGCACTACCGCACCGACATCGCGGCCCGCGTCGCGGACTAGAGGCGCTCCGATCGGAGGATTCCTGCCGAATCGTCCGAGATTCCTGCCAACCTCCGATCTCCGGCCTCACCCGTCTTGACAGCGCTCGCTTTCTTCAAGAAAGTGGGCGGATGCCGCTCCGCTCCGACTGGTCGACCACGACCTGCCCGATAGCCCGTTCCGCCGATGTGCTCGCCGACCCCTGGGTGCTGCTCATCCTGCGCGAGCTGTTCTCGGGCCGGAACCGCTTCGACCAGCTGCGCGACGCCACCGGGGCCGCCGACTCAGTGCTCTCCCGGCGGCTGAGCTCGATGGTCGACGCCGGTCTGCTCGTCCGCGACGACGACCCGCGATCGGGCTACCGCATGACGGATGCCGGCCGCGAGACGCTCCCGATCCTGCACGCGTACGCGCGCTTCGCGCACATCACCGACCCCGAGGGCGAGTGGGGGCTGACGGTGACCTGCGGACGCTGCGGCGAGGTCGCGGCATCCGCCGACTGGTGCGCGCCCTGCGCCGCGCCGCTCGACGCCGACAGCACGCGATGGGCGCGACGCAGCATGGGCGATGTCCCGTTCGCCCTCCTCGCGGGAGTCGTGGCGTGACCGCCGAATCGGTGGAGGAGCCCACCAGCACCCCGACCGGCCGCACCGACGGCAGGCCGCGGCGCTTCCACCCGGCGTGGACGGTCGCACTGGTCGCGCTCATCGCCCTCATCGGCGCCGCCGGGTTCCGCGCCGCGCCGGGTGTGCTGATGGTGCCGCTGGAGGAGGAGTTCGGATGGACGACCGCGGAGCTGTCGCTCGCCGTGTCGATCAACCTCCTGCTCTACGGGCTCATCGCCCCTTTCGCGGCCGCACTGATGCAGCGCTTCGGCATCCGCGCCGTGACCGTCGTCGCGCTGTTCGTGATCGGGGCCGGGGCGGCGCTCAGCGTCTTCGTCGCGACGCCGGGGCAGCTGATCCTCACCTGGGGCGTGCTGATCGGGCTCGGCACCGGATCGATGGCGCTCGTCTTCGCCGCCACCATCACCGACACCTGGTTCGCCACCCGGCGAGGGCTCGTGTCCGGCGTGCTCACGGCCGGCAGTGCCACCGGACAGCTGATCTTCCTGCCGGTGATCGCCGCTGCCGCCGAGGACGTCGGCTGGCGAGGAGCATCCCTCATCATCGCGGGAGGAGCGCTCGCAGTCGCGCCCCTCGTCTGGATCTTCCTCCGCAACCGACCGAGCGACCTCGGTGTCACACGCTACGGAGAGACCGAGCCCTACGCCGCACCCGCGCCCGCGCCGCGCGGCTCGGCATGGGGCGCGGCTCGCCTCGCGCTCACCACGCTGCGGGATGCCGCACGCACGAAGACCTTCTGGGCACTCGCCATCGGCTTCGCGATCTGCGGCGCGACGACCAACGGCCTGATCGGCACCCACTTCATCCCCAGCGCCCATGACCACGGGATGGCGACGACGACGGCCGCCGGGCTGCTTGCGGTGGTGGGCATCTTCGACATCGTCGGAACGGTGTTCTCGGGCTGGCTGACCGACCGCGTGAACCCCCGCATCCTCCTCGCCGCCTACTACGCGCTGCGCGGCGTGAGCCTGCTGTTCCTGCCGAGCCTGCTCTCGGCCGAGGTGCAGCCGAGCATCGTGGTGTTCATCGTGATCTACGGGCTCGACTGGGTCGCGACCGTCCCGCCGACGATCGCCCTCTGCCGCGAGGTCTTCGGCACCAAGGGCCCGCTCGTGTTCGGCTGGGTGTTCGCGGCGCACCAGATCGGCGCCGGCATCGCGTCGATCCTCGCCGGGATCGTGCGCGACCACACTGGTCAGTACACGTTCGCGTGGTTCGCGGCCGCCGGCCTGTGCGCGGTGGCGGCCCTGGTCAGTGCGACGATCCGTCGGCACAGGCCCGCCGCACCGGCATCCGATCCCGCCGTCGCGCCCGCGCAGCCCCTCGCCGACTAGGTCGGCGCGGGGTCCGGGCGCGCTCCACCCAGGGGGTCAGAGCACCTTCGAGAGGAAGTCCTTCAGGCGATCGTTCTTCGGGGCGCCGAACAGCTCGGCAGGCGGGGCCTCCTCCACCACGACGCCGCCGTCCATGAAGACCGTGCGACCGGAGACCTCGCGGGCGAAGCCCATCTCGTGGGTCACCAGCACCATGGTCATACCACCCGATGCGAGGTCGCGGATGACCTGCAGCACCTCGCCCACCATCTCGGGGTCGAGCGCGCTCGTCGCCTCGTCGAACAGCATGATCTCGGGGTCCATCGCGAGCGCGCGGGCGATCGCCACGCGCTGCTTCTGACCGCCGGAGAGAGATGCCGGCTTCGCATCGGCCTTCTCGGCCAGACCCACACGCTCGAGCAATGACATCGCCCGCTCGCGGGCCTGCACCTTCGACAGCTTCCCGAGCTCGGTCGGCGCGAGGGTGATGTTCTCGAGCACCGTCATGTGCGGGAACAGGTTGAAGTGCTGGAACACCATGCCGATGCGCTGCCGCACCTCGTCGAGCTTGACGCTCTTGTCGGTGAGGTCGACGCCGTCGATGACGACGTGCCCGGACGTGGGCTCCTCGAGCTTGTTCAGGCACCGCAGCAGCGTCGACTTGCCGGACCCCGAGGGGCCGATGACCGCGACGACCTCGCCGTCTTCGACCGTCAGGTCGATGCCCTTGAGCACCTGGTTGTCGCCGAACGACTTGTGCAGATCCTTGACCTCGATCTTGCTCATGCGTTGAACTTCCTCTCCAGGCGGTTCGCGAGCAGCGTCAGCAGCGTGATCACGACGAAGTAGATGATGGCGACGATGGTCAGCACCTGTGCCGACAGGTACGTGGAGGCGATGATCTGGCGCGACACGAACGTGAGCTCGGCCAGACCGATGACGCTGATCAGCGACGTGTCCTTCAGGGTGATGATGCCCTGATTGACGAAGGACGGGATCATGATGCGGAACGCCTGCGGGAGCACGACCTTCTGCATCGTCTTCCAGTGCCCGAGACCCAGCGAGCGGGAGGCCTCGGCCTGACCGGGATCGACCGCCTGGATGCCGCCGCGGATGATCTCGGTCATGTACGCGCCCGTGTTGAGCGACAGAGTGATCGCGCCCGCGACGAACGGGTTGAACGTCAGACCCGGGAACAGCTGCGGGATGGCGAAGAACACGAAGAACGCCTGCACGAGGATCGGCGTGCCGCGGAACACGAACACGTAGGCCGTCGCGAGCCAGCGGAACGGCGCGAACTTCGAGATGCGTCCGAAGCCGAACACCAGTCCGAGGATGAAGGCGGCCACGAGCGCGACCAGCGTGGCGAGGATCGTGAGCCAGAGGCCCTGCATGAGCGCCGGCCAGTACTGCACCGCGACCGAGAAGATGTCGGTCGCCTGCGCCGACTTCTCGCCGCCCGCGAGATACGTGTCGACGATCTTGTCGTACTCGCCGGATTCCTGCAGGTTCGCGAGACCTTCGTTGAACATCTCGATCAGCTCGGGGTTCATGCCCTTGTTGACCGCGAAGCCGTACTCGCCGCCGAGCTCGGGCTCGCCGACCAGGCGGAATCCGGAGCCCTGCTGGATGCCGTAGGCCAGCACCGGGAAGTCCTCGAAGTAGCCGACGGCCTGGCCGGCCTTCACGGCGTCGACCATGTCGGTCGTGTCGGAGTAGGGGGTGACGGTGAAGCCGTACTCGTCCTGGTTCTCCTCGGCGAAGGTCTGCCCCTGCGTGCCGGTCTTGACCGCCACGGCCTCGCCGTCGAGGTCGTCGAGGGACTGGATGTCGCTGGACTCGAGAACGCCGAGCTGGATGCCGCTGGTGAAGTACGGCTCACTGAAGTCGAACGTCTGCTCGCGCTCCTCGGTGATCGACATGCCGGCCATGACGGCATCCACCTGGTTCGCCTGCAGCGCCTGCACGGCCGCGTCGAACCCGAGCTGTCGGATCTCGACCTCGAAGCCCTGATCCGCAGCGATCGCGCGAAGCAGATCCATGTCGATGCCGACGAGGTCGCCGCTCGCATCGGTGAACTCGAAGGGCGCGAACGTCGTGTCGGTGCCGATGACGTAGGTCTCGCCGTCTTCGGCGGCGACGGCGCTCGACGCCCCGCCGAGAAGGGCGCCGGCGGCGACGAACGCGGTCAGCGCGGTCGCGACGGCGGTGCGGCCGAAGCGGCGCAGGCGCGCGGAGGGAGTGCGGATCACGACGGATGCTCCTCGGGATCGGATGATGCGACCGGACAGCCGCCGATCATCCACCCTAACGGGCGGCCGCTCACACCTCCGGTTCGCCGGCGCCTGTCAGAGAGCGATCCAGTACCGGCGCAGCATCCCCTGCCCGCGCTCGGACTGGTCGCTCACGTCCTGCAGGACGCCACCCGCCTTCTCGATCGTGCGGGCGGAGGCGACGTTGTCGACGTCGCAGGTGAGGAACACCCGCTCGAGCCCCAAGGCACGGGCACGGTCGAGCCCGAGGGCGAGGGCAGCCGACGCGTGACCCTGACGTCGCCGCGACGCACGGACCGCGTAGCCGATGTGGCCGCCCGCCTCACGGAGCCAGTCGTTGAGCTCGTGCCGGAACGAGAGGAAGCCGATGACCTCACCCTCGTCGACCATCCAGTAGAGATCGTTGTGCACGAGACCGTCCGGCAGCTCCGCGGAGGTGTCGGCGTGCAGCGTCGCCTTCTCGATGAGGGCCTCGAGCGTCTCACGGTCCGGCGTGACAGGCGCCGACAGACCCGATCCATCGACGTGCCCGTCACCGAACTCGGAGACCGCCTCGGCCCAGCTGTCGAAGAGGTCGGTGGTCGGTCGGATGAGGTCGATCGTCATCCGCCGATGACATCACGATCGTCGGCAGAGACGCAAAACGGCTCAGCGACGAATCCGGCGCCCGCTCAAGTCGCGAAAAGGCACCCATCCGCGACCGGGATGGGTGCCTTCTCGCGACGGGAGCTACTCGATCGGAGCGGATGCCGTGACGTCGGGCTGTGCGGCGGGCGCACCCTTCGGAGCTCCACGCAGGAACAGCGAGGCGACGAGCGCGACGAGGATCACGACGGCGGGAAGCAGGATCGCCTGCGACATGCCGGCGGAGAAGCCTTCGGCGACGGCATCCGGCAGCGCTCCGCCCGAACCGATCGAACCCGCGGCATCTCCCATGCCGGGGAGGTTCGCCTCGAGCCGCGCCTGCATGAAGGTCGCGATCGCGGCGGAGCCCACGACCGAGCCGATCGTGCGCGTGGTGTTGTAGATGCCGGCACCGGCGCCCGCCTGGCGCATCGGCAGCATCCGGGTGGCGGTCGTCGCGAGCGGTCCCCACATGCCCGCGCTGCCGATGCCGAGGAGCGCCGACGGGAACAGGAACATCCAGATCGGCGTGTCCATGTTCACGAGCGACGAGTACCAGAACAGCGCGGCGGCGAAGGCGAGAAGACCGGGGATGAGGATGAACCGCGGGTCGGTCCGGTCGAGGATCCGTCCGGCGAGCGGGGCGAGCACGCCGGACAGCACGGCCATCGGGATCATCAGCAGGGCGGCCTGAGTCGGGGCGAGCCCGCGGGCGATCTGCAGGAAGAACATCAGCGGCAGCGACATGCTCGTCACCGCGAATCCCACGGCGGCGATCGCGACGTTGGCGCCGGAGAAGTTGCGGTCGCGGAACAGGTCGAGCGGCACGAGCGCCTCGCTCTTGGTCTTCCACTGCTGCAGGATGAACAGCGCGAGCACGACGATGCCGGCGATGATCAGGCCCCACACCGAGATCGGGCCCCAGATGACGCCCCAGTCGTACTTCTCCCCCTCCTGCAGGCCGAAGACCACGAGGAAGATGGCGAGCGCGCTGAGCACGACGCCGAGGATGTCGAAGCGGTGCGGGTGCGTCTTCAGACGCGGTACGAGGATCCACGCGGCGACGAAGGCGATCACGCCGACCGGCAGGTTGACGAAGAAGATCCACTCCCAGCCGAGGCCGTCGACCAGCACGCCTCCGAGCAGCGGACCGACGAGGGTCGCCACACCGGCGGTCGCACCCCACAGCCCCATCGCCGCGCCGCGGCGGTTCGGCGGGAAGGTGCGGGTGATGACGGCCATGGTCTGCGGAGTCATGAACGCCGCACCGAGACCCTGGACCGCGCGGGCGACGATCAGTCCTTCGAGCGAGGTCGACAGGCCGCACCAGAGCGAGGCGAGCGTGAAGATGGCGAGACCGATGAGATAGATGTTCTTCGGTCCGAAGCGGTCGCCGAGGCGTCCGGTGATGAGGAGGGGGACGGCGTACGTCAGCAGGTACGCGCTCGTCACCCACACCACGTTGTCGAGGTTGTTCGTGTTCGGGTCGAGCGCGGCCTTGATGGCCGGGTTCGCCACCGAGACGATCGTCGTGTCGACGAGGATCATGAAGAACCCGATGACGAGCGCCCAGAGGGCGGGCCACGGGCTCTTCGGCGCGTTCCCCGCGGCGAACGGCCCGGTCTCGGGGCCGGCGGCCTGTCGTGATTCGGTCATTGCTGTGCAGCCTTTCGCTGAGCGAGGTAGCGGTCGGAGTGGGGGAACTTCGTCGGACCCCAGGGGATGCTGTCGGCGTCGAGGCGGGCGAGCAGGGAGTCGAGCCAGCGCAGCTCGGCCGCGAGGAGGGCCTCCTGGCGTTCGATCTCGACGAGGACCTGCTCGGGGACGGAGTTCGCCCTGGCCTTGGACAGGCCGTCACGGTGCATGACGTGATCGTCGACGAGAGCGTCGCGACGCTCCTCCAGCAGCTCGACGACGTCGGCGCGCTCGAGGTTGTGCGCCTCGGCGAGAGCCACGCGGAACTCGGCAGGACGATCGACCTTGGGCAGCTCCCGCCGCACCCAGGCGATGACCGCGTCGCGCCCGGCATCCGTCAGCGTGTAGGTCGTGCGCTCGGGACGGTTGCCGTCCCGGTCGATGCCGACCTCGTCGATCAGTCCGGCCCGCTGCAGCCGCGCCACCGTGTGGTACAGCGTGCCGTTCGTGATGGTGAGCAGCCGGTCGTCGTGACGCACGCGCATGAGCCGCACCATCTCATAGGGGTGCATGTCGGCCTCGCGCAGCAGCGCGAGCACCATCACCCCCATGGGCGTGAGCCGATCCACGGCATCCTTCATGTACCACCTCGATTAGTCCACGTGGACTATACGCCTTTCGGCGCGGTGGGACAAGACGCGACCGTGCGTCGTCTCAGCGCAACGCGGCATCGAGCTGCGCTGGGCTCAACGGTCGATCCGCGTAGACGAGGCGCATCACGGACGCATCGGGGTTCCCGGCATCAGGGGCCCGGTGGACGACAGCGAGGCCGAGCTTCTCGGCGACGTGCGCCGACGCCGTGTTGTGCTCGACCAGGTACGCGACCAGAGGACGGTCGGGATCGATCGCGCGCGCCCGTTCCATGCCGGCCCGCGCCAGCTCGGTCGCGAGTCCCCGCCCGTGATGGTCCGCCGAGATCCGGTAGCCGACGTTCCACACCCGGCCGCCCAGCAGCGTGCATCCGCCGTTGCCGACGACCTCGTCGGTATCGCGCAGACGCGCGACCCACGAACCGAGCCCCGCCTCGGCCCAGCTCCCCCTCCACCTCTCGATCATCTCGAGGGTCTGCGCCGGGTCGGTGTGCCGGAGACTCGGATAGTGCGCCCACACGCGTGGATCGGTCTGGATCGGGAACAGCGCGTCGACGTCGCCGAGGACGGGACGGGACAGACGAAGCCGCTCGGTGAAGGTGTCGTCGCTCACGCCTCCAGGCTAGGCACCCGCGCCGACACCAGGCGCGACGAACCGGGATAATGGGGCGGGTGAGCACCTCATCAGAAGGCACGGCACGGACCATCCCCGGCTGGCGGCACATCTACTCGGGCAAGGTCCGCGACCTGCATGCATCCGAGGACCCGGAGGACACGCGCATCCTCGTCGTCGCCTCGGATCGCGTGAGCGCCTTCGACTTCGTGCTGTCCCCCGGCATCCCCGAGAAGGGCGCCCTGCTCACCCGGCTCAGCCGCTGGTGGTTCGCGCAGCTCTCCGACGTGCCCAACCATCTCGCCGACGGCGAGATCCCGGCATCCGTCGCCGACCGTGCGATGCTCGCGCAGTCGCTCGAGATGCTGCCGATCGAGTGCGTCGTCCGCGGCTACATCACCGGCTCCGGATGGGCGGAGTACCAGGAGAGCGGCACCGTCTGCGGCATCCCGCTGCCCGCCGGCCTGCAGAACGGCGACCGGCTGCCTGCACCCCTGTTCACCCCCGCCTACAAGGCGCCGATGGGCGAGCACGACGAGAACATCACCTTCGAGAAGGTCGTCGAGCTCGTCGGCGCCGACCGCGCCGCCGAGCTGCGCGATGCCTCGCTCGCGATCTACGCCCGCGCCGCCGCGATCGCCGAGGAGAAGGGGCTGATCCTCGCCGACACCAAGTTCGAGTTCGGAACAGACCCCGATGGCGTCCTGCGCCTGGCCGACGAGGTGCTCACGAGCGATTCCTCGCGGTACTGGGATGCCGAGGCCTGGAAGAACGGCACCACCCCGAGCGAGCGGATGGCGAGCTTCGACAAGCAGATCGTGCGCGACTGGCTCGCCGCGAACTGGGACAAGCAGGGCGAGCCGCCGCTGCTCCCCGACGACATCGTCGAGCGCACGGCCGACCGCTACCGCGAGCTGATCGAGCGCCTCGGCGCCTGACCCCGCGGGTGACTCACCCGACGCACATCGGTGTGGAGGAAGCCGTCGCCTTCGGTCGGGGCACCCAGCCAACACTCAGGAATCGGTAGTGTGGCTCCAGCACGGTCGCGATCCCCCGCGCGACCATCCCCTGAACCTGAGGAGACCGCATGGCCCTGTGGAAGCTGCATGGAGACGGCCGCACCCTCGAGCCCGGCGCCGTCGTGCGCCCAGACGAGCGCCTGAACTGGCCCGCCACGATCGCGATCGGCCTCCAGCACGTGATCGCGATGTTCGGCGCCACGTTCCTCGTGCCGATCATCACGGGCTTCCCGGTCGCCACGACCCTGCTCTTCAGCGGTGTCGGAACGATCCTGTTCCTCCTCGTCACGCGCAACAAGCTGCCCAGCTACCTCGGCTCGTCGTTCGCCTTCATCGCGCCGGTGACCGCGGCGACGGCATCCGCGAACATGGGCACCGCGCTCGCCGGCATCGTCGCGGTGGGCGTGCTGCTCGCGATCATCGGCGTCGTCGTGCACACCGTCGGCGTCAAGTGGGTCGATCGCTTCCTGCCGCCGGTGCTCGCCGGCACGATCGTCGCGCTCATCGGGTTCAACCTCGCCGGCGCCGCGCACAACAACTACGCCGCGGCGCCGATCACCGCGACGTTCACGCTCGCCATCACGATCATCTTCGCCGTGGTCTTCCGCGGGTTCCTCGGACGCATCTCGATCTTCCTCGGCGTGATCGCGGGATACATCTTCGCGGCGTTCCGCGGGGAGTTGAACTTCGAGGCCGTCGAGAAGGCGGACTGGATCGGCCTGCCGACCTTCACCCTGCCGAACTTCACCGAGCCCGGCACGCTGACCGCGCTCGCCATGTTCCTCCCCGTCGTGCTCGTGCTCATCGCCGAGAACGTCGGACACGTGCGCGGCGTCGCCACCATGACCGGTGACAGCACCATCAACGAGCAGACCGGGAAGGCCTTGATCGCCGACGGCGTCTCGACCACCCTGGCCGGCTTCTTCGGCGGCTCCGGCACGACGACCTACGGCGAGAACATCGGCGTCATGGCGTCGACACGGGTCTACTCCACCGCCGCCTACTGGGTCGCGGGCGCCGCAGCAATCCTGCTGAGCCTGTCACCGAAGTTCGGCGAGGTCATCAACTCGGTCCCGGCCGGCGTTCTCGGCGGCGTCACCACCGCTCTCTACGGCCTGATCGGCGTCATCGGCATCAAGATCTGGGTCGACAACCGCGTCGACTTCTCCCGGCCGGTGAACCAGTACACGGCTGCCGTCGCGCTCATCATGGCCGTCGGCGGGTTCATGATCAAGGACGAGGCATCGGGCTTCGAGCTCGGCGGCATCGTCATCGCGACGGTGGCGGCGATCCTCATCTACCACCTCGGCAACCTCATCGCCCGTCTCCGCAAGACCGGCGCCGACGACCCCAAGCCGCTCGAGGCGGTCGGCCCCCTCGGCGGCGACCCGGCCTGACGGCCGGGCGGTCCGGGCGTCTCGTCTCGGCGCGTCTCGCTCAGGAATCGCCTGGGCAGACAGCTCCGCTCGCTCGCGGGCGGGGCTGTCCGTCGCGCACGACGACGGGCGCCATGGGCATCGGCGCGGCGGGCTCGGGCAGGCCGTAGCGCCGGTGCATCCATCGCCGCGCGTCCTCCAGCGGATAGGTCTCGCCGAACACCGCGTACTTCACGAAGATCCCCTCGAGCGTGCTCCGCAGCATGACCTCCTCGAGCGCCGGGTCGTCGGCGCCGCGGGCGCGGAACAGATCGCGCACGGCATCCTCCGCCGCCGTCGCGGCCGCCTCGTGCCGCGCTTCGGACTCGGCGAAGAGACGGTGCGTCGCAGGCTGCTGCTGCATGGCGAGCACGGCCCTCTGCAGCGGAAGCGCGTAGGCCGTCGCCATGAGGGCCCCGTCGATGACCGCGGCGAGCGCCTCGTCCGGCGTCCCTTCGACGCGGGCGAAACCGAGGACGGTCTCGAACCAGCGGTCGATCACCGCGGCGACCAGATGATCCTTGCCCCCGAAGTGATAGTTCACGAGCCCCTGGGCGACGCCGGCGCGGGAGGTGATCTCGGCGATGCTGGCCCCCGAGACGCCCCGCTCGCTGAAGACCTCGATCGCCGCCTGGAGCAGCGCCTCGCGCGAGCGTTCCCGCGCGACTCTGTTCCGTTCGTCGGAGCGCGCCATGCGGCATCCACCTCCTGAGTTCGCGACCGCAGCTTTCGAAATCCTCCCCGTGCCGTATAGATTACTCACTGAATGTTCGTTCAATCTGTGAACGACGACGGATTCATCCCTGCCAGGAGTAGCAATGCACCCTTTCGCGCGCGTCGACTTCAATGACCTCGGCTCGATCATCGGCTGGCTCATCGAGCAGTGGTGGGTGTGGGCGATCGTCGGCGTCATCGTGCTGTTCTTCATCGTCGTCTGGCTGCTGCCCGACGCGAAGGTGAAGCCCTCGGAGCAGTTCTCCACGGCCGACGCCGAGGCCAACGAGATCGCACTCGGGTTCCTGCAGATCACGAACCTCCCCTCCGGTCCGTGGAACGACCCGACCGCCTCGGGGCTCGGTGCGCGGGAGAAGTCCGTGCTCGTCGACCAGTGGGGCGTGCACTCGCGTCAGGACTGGCTCGACAACATCGAGCGCCTCACCAGCGACCGTCGCCGCCGCGAAATGTGGACGCTCTACCTCGCCGTCCGCACCGCGGTCGCCGAACGTCTCGGCCGCACGCCGAAGGCCAAGGAATGGCTCGCGGCGATCGTGGAGGAAGGCGGCGACAAGCGCGATGCGCGCAGCTTCGTCACCGCGATCGAGTACATCGAGTCGGAGGTGCGCAAGCGCGTCGGCAAGGACATCGTGTCGCCCGGGGTCTTCGTGAAGACGCTCGACGGGTACGCCCTGGGCCAGGCCGTCGCGATGACGACCTGGGGTGTCGCGCTGGGTCACGGCGACGTCGCGGAGGCGCGGGAGATCATCCGTCGGATCAACGCCGACGCGCGCCCCGGCTTCGCCTCGTGGGCCGACTTCGGCCTGAGCTACATCGCGGGGCGCGTCATGCACTGGAGCGACGGCAACGTCGACGAGAAGTCGTTCGAGAAGTTCGGCGACGGCTGGTCGGACTTCAAGGCCGCCGCGACCGAGAAGCGCAACGGCCCGTGGGCGACGCTGTCGTGGAGCCGCTGACCGTCGACCTGGAACCGCTGCGACGCAGCGCCGGATTCCGCGACATCCTCGCCTACGAGCGCATCTGCCGGATGCCGCCGCACCGCCGCTTCGTGGTGATCCTCATCGCCGTGCTGCTGTTCGCCGCGGCGATGCTCGTGGGACTGTGGTTCCTCGGGCGCACCGACATCCTCGCGGTCGCGCCGATCCTCGGGGTATTCGTCATCGGGTACACCGTGCTCGCCGCGGTCGGATTCGTCTGGTACTCCGTCGGGCTGAGCCGCAGGGTCAAGATCGCCGCGTTCGCCTGGCAGAACGGATGGGCCTACGCCGACACGCTCGAGCACACCCGCCGACCGGGAGCGGCTTTCACCCGCGTCCTGCGCGGGCAGGAGCGCGCGATCGTCGCGTGCGACGACGAGCGGATGCCGTTCGAGCTCGGCGTGCACCACTCGGTATCCCGCGGGCAGGAGCGGGCGACCGTGCAGCGCCCGTTCGCATTCATCGAGCTGCCGCTGCCGGCATCCGTGCCGCACATCGTGCTCGCCAACAAGCGACGCAGCATCATCCCCACGCTGGGGCTCGGCCGGGGAGCGGCCCGGATGGATCTCGAGGGCGACTTCGCCTCGACCTTCCGCCTGATCGTGCCCGAGGGCTACCAGCAGGACGCGCTGTACATCTTCACGCCCGATCTCATGGCCCGGGTGCTGGACCTCGGCGCAGGTGCCGAGATCGAGCTCGTCTCCGACCGGCTCTACGTCTATCTGCCCGCGAGCACCCGATTCGATCGCGCCGGGACCATGGCCGCCGCGATCACGCTCGCCGAGGAGTTCCACCGCCGCTTCGCCGCGCGCACCGCGCTGTACCGCGACGACGACGCCGGCGAGATCGCCGCGCGGGCCGGCGTCTCCGTCGGGCTCCGCGGGCAGCGGCTCGGCGGCCGCGGGATCTCCGTCCTCGCCGTCGCGGGGACCGCCGGCGTGCTGCTGCTGTCAGCCGGAGTGACGGCGTTCTCGCTGTTCGGCGGCGGCCTGCTGCGAACGCTCGGCCTCGGCTGAGCTCCTAGACCCACGGCTGTGGGCCTGGCCCGGAGGGGGCGCCAGGGCCACAGCCGTGTTCACCTCTCCCGTGCCGCGAACTCGAGCCCGCTACGCCGAAGCCCGCACCACGAGCTCGGTCGGCAGGATCGTCGTGTGCGCCGGATCCTCGCCCGCGAGCCGCGCCAGCAGCACGCCCGCCATGGCCTCTCCCTGGGCGTACATCGGCTGGCGCATCGTGGTCAGCGCGGGCTCGGTCGACGTCGCGACCGAGGAGTCATCGAAGCCGACGAGCGCCACATCCTCCGGAACGCGCAGTCCTGCCGAGCGCAGGGCCGTGAGCGCGCCCCGCGCCATCAGGTCGCTCGCGACGAACACCGCGTCGGGCGCGCCCGCCGCGAGGATGCGGCGCATGGCATCGGCTCCGCTGGCCTCGCTGTAGTCGCCGGCCTCCTCCGCGAACGGCTGCAGCCCGGCATCCGCGAGGGCCCGCCGGAATCCCTGCATGCGGTCGATCGACGACACCATGGTCGGCGTGCCGGAGACCGTCGCGATGCGGGTCCGACCGATGTCGACCAGTCGGCGGGTGGCGTTCTCCGCCCCGGCGACGTTATCCACGTCGACGACGTAGTCGGTCTCGCGTCGGCGCACGGGGCGTCCGCCGTAGACGACGGGCACGGCATCCGCGATCCGATCGATGAACGCGTCACTGGTGTGGTGCGACACGATCAGCGCGCCGTCGACACCGCCGTTGCGCACGAAGCTCGTCATCTTGTCGCCGGGGTCGTCGCTGGCGATCAGCAGGTTGAGCAGGTAGTCCGAGCCGCCGAGTCTGCCGGTGATGCCGGCGACGATCGCGGCGAAGAACGGGTCGCCGAAGAAGCGGTTCGTGTCCTCCGGGACGATCAGGGCGATCGCGTGGGTCTGCCGTGATGCCAGCGACCGGGCGGCACGGTTGGGCACGTAGCTCAGCTCGTCGATGGCGGCACGCACCGCGGCGAGCGCCTCGGGACTCACCGCCGTCGAGCCGTTCACCACCCGCGACACCGTCGACCGGGACACCCCGGCAGCGGATGCCACCTCCTCGATGGTCGCCCGTGACGACATCACCGCACGCTCTCTTCCATCGCCCTATTCTGTCTGCTCCGCGTGCATCTCCGGCGTCGACCGGCCCCGGAGCCCTGTTCGAATCGGCTGACTGGTCCCTTTTCCGGCCCGCAGGCGACCATTCGCGCGATTCGAACGGCGGATCGGCTCAGAGGCTGCGGGCGGCGATGATGCGCGCGTACTCCCTGCCGGAGTCCTTCAGGCTCCGCTCCAGCGTGTCGTAGTCCACGCGCACGATGCCGAACCGCTTGTCGTAGCCCCAGGCCCACTCGTAGTTGTCGAACATCGACCAGTAGAAGTAGCCGCGCACGTCGACGCCCGCATCCGCGGCATCCAGGACGGCGCCGAGGTGCAGTCGCAGGAACTCGGTGCGCTCGGCGTCGTGCACCCGGGTCTCGCCGTCTTCGACCACGGCGACGTCGTCATAGGCGGCACCGTTCTCGGTCATGTAGAGCACGGTTCCCGCAGGCTCCGCGTACTCGGTCCACACGCGCTGGAGGAGGCGGGTGAGCCCCTCCGGCTGCACCTCCCAGTTCTGCGCGGTGCGCGGGAGACCCCGCTCGACCGAATGGATGCCGTCGCTCGAGGGGTACGGGCTGCGCCCCTTCCGCTCGGTCGCGGGACCGCCCGAGACCGGCGGCTCGGCGGGAGCCGCGCCCGCCACGAAGTCGCCGTGGTAGTAGTTCACGCCCTGGGTGTCGATGTGCTGCGAGATCGTCTCGAGGTCGCCGTCGTGGACCGCAGCCTCGAACAGGGCGACGGCATCCGCATCGACCGCCCTGATGTCCTCGACGATGTCGGCCGGGTAGGCCCCGCGGTAGATCGGGTCGAGGAACCAGCGGTTGAACTGCCCGTCGACACGGCGCGCGGCATCGACATCCGCGGGGTTCTGCGGGTCGGCCGGGTCGGCGACTGTGTGGTTCAGCGTGATGCCGAGATTGAGCGACGCGTCGCGGCCGCGCAGCTCGCGGACCGTGGCGCCGTGCGCGAGCAGCAGGTGGTGCGAGGCCAGCAGCCCCTCGGCGATGCTCGTGTGCCCCGGCGCGTGCTCACCGCCGGTGTACGAGAGGAACGACGAGCACCACGGCTCGTTCAGCGTGGTCCAGACGTTGACCCGGTCGCCCAGGGCGTCGTGCATGGAGCCGGCGTACTCCAGGAAGCGGTCGACGGTGTCCCGGTTGGTCCAGCCCCCGGCATCCTGCAGCGCCTGCGGCATGTCCCAGTGGTACAGCGTGAGCCAGGGCAGGATGTCGGCGGCGAGCAGCTCGTCGACCAGGCGCTCGTAGAAGTCGACGCCCTTCGGGTTCACGGCGCCGCCGTCGGGGCGCACCCGCGACCATGACGTGGAGAACCGGTACGTCTGCAGCCCGATCTCGCGCATGAGTGCGACATCGTCGGCGTAGCGGTGATAGTGGTCGCACGCGACCTCGCCGTCGTCGCCGCCGATCACCGCACCCGGCACCTTCGAGAACGCGTCCCAGATCGAGGCGGTGCGTCCGTCCTCGAAGGCCGCTCCTTCGATCTGATACGCCGCCGTCGCGGCGCCGAAGAGGAAGTCCGAAGGGAAGGGGCGCGTCATAGAGGTCATCCTTTCACCGCGCCCGCCATGATGCCACTGACCAGCTGCCGCCCCGCGACCACGAAGAGCACGAGCAGCGGAAGGGTCGCGAGCACCGCGCCGGCGAGCACGATCGAGTAGTCGATGTAGTACCCGGACTGCAGCTGGCTGAGCGCCGTCTGCAGGGTCGGGTTCTGGGGGGAGAGCACGATCAGCGGCCACAGGTAGTCGGTCCACGCGGTCATGAACGTGAAGAGGCCGAGGATCGCCATGGCGGGGCGGGCAGCCGGGAGACCGACGGTGAGGAAGGTGCGGAACTGGTTCGCGCCGTCCATCCGCGCTGCCTCGATCAGCTCGTCCGGGATCACGTCGACGAGGTACTGCCGCATGAAGAACACCCCGAACGCCGTGACGAGCGTCGGCACGATGACCGCGCCGATCGACCCGGTCCAGCCGAGCTCGCGCATCAGCATGAACAGCGGGATGATGCCGAGCTGGGTGGGGATCGCCATGGTCGCGATCACGAAGATCATCAGTCCGTCGCGCCCCTTGAAGCGCAGCTTCGCGAAGGCGTAGCCGGCGAGCGTCGAGAAGGTCACGACCGAGATCGTGATGATGCCCGAGATGAGGAAGGAGTTGCCGAGGGCCAGCCAGAACGGGATCGCGTCGAACACCTTGGCGGCGTTGACGAGGAAGTTGCCGCCGGGGATGAGAGGCAGCGTCTCGCCGCGGGTGGCGTTGGTGCCGCTCGCCACGACCACGGACCACCACAGCGGGTACACGCTGCCGATGATGAAGGCCGCGAGCAGGCCGTAGGTGAGGAAGCCGGGACGGCTGCCGATGCCGGCGTTCCCTCCGGTCGCGCTGCGGCGGCGGCGGATCTTCTCCGGCACGCTGAGGGCCTGGGTGGCGGTCATCGCGCCTCCTCCTTGGCCGAGCGGACGCGGCGGCGCGCAGCCCGGTTCTTCGGATCGCTGCCCGTGGAGATGCGACGGGAGATCAGGAAGTTGATCACGCCGATGCCCACGATGAGCAGGAACAGCAGGATGGCGACGGCGGATGCCTCACCGAGGTCGCGGCGGAAGAAGGCGAGCTCCCAGAGGAAGAGCACGGTCGTCTGGAACTGACGATCGCTGCCGCCGATGCCGCCCGCCGTCGACACGTCGAAGAGACGCGGCTCGGCGAAGATCTGCAGCCCGCCGATCGTGGCGGTGATGATCACGAAGATCAGCGTCGGCCGGATCGTGGGGATGGTGATGGAGAAGAAGCGGCGTGCGGCCCCGGCGCCGTCGAGCGCGGCGGACTCGTAGAGGTCGCGCGGGACGGCCTGCATCGCGGCGAGGAGGATGAGCGCGTTGTAGCCGGTCCAGCGGAAGTTGACCATCACCGCGATGGCGATGTGCGACAGCGCCGTGTTGTGCTTCCACTCCTGGTCGGCGATGCCGATGAGGTTCAGGAGGTTGTTGGCGAGACCGTCGGCCTCGTTGAAGATGCTCGAGAAGATGATCGCGACCGCGACCGGCGTGACGACGAAGGGGATGAGCACGCTCATGCGCCAGAACGTCGGAGCGCGCAGCCCCCGGTCGAGGAGGTAGGCGATCACCAGGGCGACCGCGAGCTGCGGGATCGCGGAGAGCAGGAAGATGCTCAGGGTGTTGCCGATCGAGTTCCAGAACATCGAGTCGCCGAGGATCTCGACGAAGTTGCCGACGCCGACGAAGTCGCCCTCGCCCTTGAGCAGGTCCCACTCGTGCACGGCCACCCACACGGTGTAGAGCAGCGGGAACAGTCCGACGAGCCCGAAGAGCAGGAAGAACGGGGAGATGTAGAAGTACGGAGACGCGTTCTGGTCGAAGCGCGAGACGCGATGGCGCCACGGCCGCTTCGGCACGGCATCCGTCTTCTGCGGGGGCGCGGATGCCGTCGCCCGGCGCTCATCGGTGAGAGTCATGGGTCTTCCTTGTCGGATGCGAGCAGTGGGCGTTTCGTCTCGCTGCGCTCGCTCAACGACCGGATGGTGTCGGTCGTTGAGCGAGCACGGCGGAGCCGAGCGAGACGAAACGCCCGAGGGTGTCAGTCGACGAGCTCGTTCAGGAGCTTGATCGCGGCATCCCAGGCACCCTGGGTGTCGGTGTCACCGCGGTCGAGTCCGCTGAGAGCCGGGCCGAAGACGTTCTCCTGGATGACGGAGTCGTCGGCGCCCTTGAACTGCGCCACGACGCCCTTCGCGCGCTCGGCCAGGATCGCGCCGGTGGGTGCGTCGTTGAAGAACGCGTTCGGCGTCGCCTCGGAGGCGAGAGTCTCCTGCGCCTTGACGGTCGAGGGGAAGTTGCCCGCGGCGGCGGACTGCTTCACCTGCTGCTCGGGCTGCGTCAGCCAGTCGGCGAGCTCAGCGGCCGCCTCCTGGTGCTGCGAGCTCTCCGGGATCGACAGGAAGGCGCCGCCCCAGTTGGCCGCCCCTCCGGGGAAGACGTCGGCGAAGTCCCAGCCGGTCGCCGCGTCTCCGCCGCCGGCCTCGACCTGGCCCTGGACGACGCCCAGCATCCAGCCCGGGCACACGAAGGTCGCGAAGGTGCCGTCGACGAACGACTTTCCGCCGTTCCAGTCCCAGGCGGTCTGCGCGGCGGACTGGCCGCCCTCGGTCGCGGCTCCCAGCAGCTCGAAGCGCTCCTTCAGCTCGGCGTTGTCCTCGACGTTCACCTTGCCGTCGGCGGTGTAGTAGCCCTCGTCGAGCTGGTTGACCATGGCGTTCCAGACGAAGCCGGAGTGGTCGTACCAGGCCTTGCCGGTCTTGGCCGTGTAGTCGGCGCCGACGGCGAAGTAGTTCTCCCAATCGCCGTCGAGCAGCTGGGCCACGGACTCGCGGTCGCTGGGCAGGCCAGCGGCCTCGAACGCGGCGCCGTTGTAGCAGATGCCGCTCGGGCCGATGTCGGTGCCGTAGCCGATGACCCGGCCCTCGGCATCCGTCGCCTGGCCGTACTTCCAGTCGACCCAGTCGGCCTTGCGGTCCTCGATGCCGAAGTCGCGCAGGTCGACGAAGGTGTCGGAGACGTCCATGATGGCGCCGAGCCACCCCTCCTCGATCGCGACGATGTCGCTGAGGCCGGAGCCGGCGGCGATCTTGGTGAAGGCATCGGTACGGGCGTTGCCGCCGGTGTCGATGTTGGTCGCCTCGATCGTGACGTTCGGGTGCTCCTTCTCGTACTCGTCGTAGAGGTCTTCGTAGCCGAAGGTGCCGAACGTGGTGACGGTCAGCGTGACGTCCTCGTCGCCACTGCCGCCGGCGTCGCCGCCGGTGGCGCCGGAGCAGCCGGCCAGGGCGAGGGCGGAGACGGATGCCACGGCGGCTGCCGTCAGGATCCGGGTGCGGGCACGTGTGTTCACAGGTCACTCCTTTGTGGTGGGGGTCGCGCAGTGTGGTGCTCAGGGTGTCGTGGGAGCGCTCCCACGAACTGAGACGTCACTCTATGGGAGCGCTCCCACGAAAGTCAAGCGCGACGGAGGAGGTAGCCTTGCCCGGTGCCCGAAGCCGCTCTCTCCCCCGCCCTCACCCGCGCCGCATCGCTGATCCGCAGCATCCCGGACTACCCGGAACCCGGCATCGTCTTCCGCGACATCACCCCGCTGCTCGCCGACGCCGAAGCACTTCGCGTCACCACCGAGGCGATCATCGAGCCCTTCGCCGGACAGTTCGACGTGGTCGCCGGCATCGAGGCGCGCGGCTTCATCCTCGCCGGAGCGGCCGCGATCGCGGCAGGGGTCGGCCTGATCCCGATCCGCAAGGCGGGCAAGCTGCCGCGGCCCGCGGCATCCGTCGACTACGCCCTCGAGTACGGCACCGCGACGATCGAGATGCACGACGACCTGCCCGCCGGATCCCGCGTGCTGCTCATCGACGACGTGCTCGCCACGGGCGGCACGCTCGCCGCCGGACGGGAGCTCGTCGAGCGCCTCGGCAGCCACGTCGCGGGCATCTCGGTGCTGTTCGAGATCGACGGGCTCGGCGGCCGTGCAGCCATCGGCGATCTGCACACGGTCTTCCACTCCGACCCCGCGTAGGACGAGGTGCCGGGGCCGGTAGACTGAGGGCGCCAGCCTTCCCGCGACTTCCGGCGTTTCGACTCCTCGCTAGCGCTCGTCGCTCAACGACCATAGCTACGGCCTGCGGCCGCCTGGAGGATCACGATGCCCACCATCGTCGTCGACGTCATGCCCAAGTCCGAACTCCTCGACCCGCAGGGGAAGGCCGTCTCGGGCGCGTTCGCCCGCCTGGGCGTCGAGGGCTTCGCCGACGTCCGCATCGGCAAGCGCTTCGAGCTCACGGTCGAGGGCGAGGTCACCGACGAGCTGCTCGCCGAGGCGAAGCGCGTCGCCGACGAGGTGCTCTCGAACTCCGTGATCGAGGACGTGGTGGGCGTCGAGGTCGTCGAATGACCGTGCGCATCGGCGTCGTCACCTTCCCCGGCTCGCTCGACGACCGCGACGCGCAGCGCGCCGTCCGCATCGCCGGCGCCGAGCCCGTCGCCCTCTGGCACGGCTCGCACGACCTCGAGGGCGTCGACGCCCTCGTGCTGCCCGGCGGCTTCAGCTACGGCGACTACCTGCGCGCCGGAGCCATCGCCGCGCTCTCGCCGATCATGGCCGAGGTGAAGGATGCCGCGGCCAAGGGCATGCCCATCCTCGGAATCTGCAACGGCTTCCAGATGCTCGTCGAGGCGCACCTGCTGCCCGGCGGCCTGATCCGCAACGACCACCAGCACTTCGTGCGCCGCGACCAGAAGCTGGTCGTCGAGAACTCCGACACGGCCTGGACGAACGCGTTCCGCACGGGCCAGGAGATCGTCATCCCGCTGAAGAACGGCGACGGCGGCTACATCGCCGACGACGCGACGCTCGACCGCCTCGAGGGCGAGGGCCTGGTCGCCTTCCGCTACGCCGGCGTCAACCCGAACGGCTCCCTGCGCGACATCGCCGGGCTCACCAACGAGGCGGGCAACGTCGTGGGCCTCATGCCGCACCCCGAGCACGCGGTCGAGCCGGGCTTCGGCCCGGACACGGCGGTCGCGATGCGCAGCGGCATCGACGGCATCGGCTTCTTCGCGAGCGCGGTCGCCGCGGTCGCACGCGTCGCGGCGTAGAACCGCCAGGTCAGCCGGGCGGAAGGCGGAAGGGGTTGTCCCCGGCCTCCGCGAGCAGGTACCAGGCGGTCGCACCCGTGTGCAGGCTCGCGTAGTACAGGTCGCCGAAGCCGGAGTCGAGGCCGTCGCTCGACGTCGCCACGATCCCCTTGCCGTCTCCATTGAGGGCGTCGCGCTGCACCAGACGGATGCTGCTCAACAACGCCTCTGCGCGATCCGCATCACCCTGCCCACCGCGCAGCCGGAGCCCGAGCGCGAGGTTCCCCGCGCCCTCGAACCACACCTTCGAGACGTCGGTGTCGCTGATCGACGGTCCCGCGTAGGGGCCGTCGTTCGCGATCAGGTGGGCGAGCGTCCAGTCCAGCGCCGCGCCGTAGCGCGGGTCGCCGGTGCCGAGGTAGCTCCACGTCTGGGCATCCAGGGGCACGGGTCGGGTGTTGATCGTCGATCCGTCGAGGCCCGTGCCGGTGTCGACATGGCCGTCCGCGCTCTGCATCGCGGCGACGAAACCGGCGGCGACCGCTGCCCGATCCGCCCACACGGCCTCGCCGGTGAGCTGGGCCAGCTGCGTGAAGAACCCGGAGATGTCGCTGTTGTGCTCGGTCGACTTCCACGTCAGCGAGGTGCCGTCGTCCAGCTGGCCGCCCGTGTATCCGAAGGGAGCGCGGACCATGTCGGCGGTGTTCGCCTGGATCCACTCGGCGATCCGCAGCGCCCCGTCGAGGTACTTCGTCTCGCCCGTCGCGTGGAACAGCCTCGCGAGGCTCATCCCGACCCAGGCCTGGTTCCCGGTGAAGGTACCGGGGCCGGTGATCTCCACCCGCCCCTGACGGATGCCGTGGGGCTCGTACGACGTGCGCACGCGCCCGTCGCCGATCGGATCCTCCTCCTGCACGAACAGCAGCGTGTCGCCGATCGCCTGCGCACGGCGGAGGTCGGCGGGCAGGCCTCGGGCCGTGTAGGCGATCACGACGAGCGCGTCGTCGTAGACGAACGACGGCGTGAAGTCCCAGCTCGGGGTGGTGAAGAATCCACCCTGATAGCTGCGGGGCAGACAGCGCCCGGCCCCGTCGCAGAACTCGTCGACACGGGCGTCGAGGAACTCGTAGGCCCGCTCCATCGACGCCGCGGCATCCGGAGCGCTCACGCCGGGCACGGGATCATCCGCCGGTTCGATGACCCCCGAGGCGGCAGGAGCCGCTCCCGCGAGCACGGCCGCGACGACGAGCGCAGCGATGACCGCCCACGGCGAGCGCGGTGAACCGGACATGCGGGCCCCTCCGTCGACATCCCGGGCCGAGTGCGCGACCCGCGGGCGACCGAGAGGTCACCAGGAAGAGCCTGACCGGTTCGTCGCGCTCCGGGAAGCGGCGAAAGTCCACTGTTCCCGTGCCATTCGGCGAACATCGCGATCAGGGATCGCTCCTATCCCAGCGCGGGCGGCCAGACGCCGATGATGATCGCCATGACCACGACCGTGACCAGCTCGTGCGCGATGTTCAGGGTCGTGAGCCTGGTCGAGCGCCCTTCGAAGGCGTCGTGCGTGATGAAGCGGGCGGCCGTGAATCCGGCCCAGAGCGTCACGCCCGTCACGATCGTGCCCCAGAAGAACGGGCCGCCGTAGAAGTGCCAGGCGATGGCGGATGCTCCGGCGAGCACCCATGCCGTGAGGAAGCTCACGATGACCGTGGTGATGATGGGCCACATCGCCGTCGCGGCCGGCCGATCCATGTCGACGTTCGCGAGCTTCGACCAGCGCGTGCCGAACACTTTCGGCGCGTACCAGACCGAGCCGACGAGCATGCTCGACGCGGTTGCCAGCAGCACCGCCCAGTAGTTGATCTCGGGAACCATCATTGCCTCCTCGAATCGGATGCCGTCAGGCTACTCCCCTGTGGTCTCGCGGCCTGCAAGCGGCGCCGGGAGCGCGCATCCGCCCCGCCCTCCGAACCGATTCGATCGCCGGTCTGGCGGGAATGTAAGCGTTTGCACTAGTCTCGTCCCATGGCACAGCTTGAACAGATCGCAGCCCCCGGTTCCGAGTGGTGGCGCAGCGCCGTCATCTACCAGATCTACCCGCGCTCCTTCGCCGACGCGTCGGGCGACGGCATCGGCGACCTGCCGGGCATCACAGCACGGCTCGACTCGCTGAAGGATCTCGGCGTCGACGCGATCTGGCTGAGTCCGTTCATGACCAGCCCCCAGCGCGATGCCGGCTACGACGTCGCCGACTACCGCGACGTCGACCCGCTCTTCGGCACCCTCGCCGACTTCGACGAGATGCTGGCCGAGGCCCATGCCCGCGGCATCCGCGTGGTCGTCGATCTCGTCCCGAACCACTCCTCGGCGCAGCACGCCTGGTTCCAGGAGGCGCTCAAGGCCGCCCCCGGAAGCCCCGAGCGTGCGCGCTACATCTTCCGCGACGGCAAGGGCGAGAACGGCGAGCTCCCGCCGAACAACTGGGAGTCCGTGTTCGGCGGCGGCATGTGGGAGCGCATCGTCGAAGCCGACGGCACTCCCGGCCAGTGGTACCTGCACATCTTCGACCCCACGCAGCCCGACTTCGACTGGAACAACGAAGAGGTGCGCGAGGAGTTCCGCTCGATCCTGCGCTTCTGGCTCGACCGCGGTGTCGACGGGTTCCGCGTCGACGTCGCGCACGGCATGATCAAGGCCGACGGCCTGCCCGACTACACGCCCCCGGCCGACGCCGACTCCATGGGCGGCGGCGAGGCGAACGTGCCGTACTGGGGCCAGGACGGCGTGCACGACATCTACCGCGACTGGCACGAGGTGCTCGCCGAGTACGACGGCGACCGCGCACTCTGCGGCGAGGCCTGGATGCCGACGCTGAAGCAGACCGCTCTCTGGGTGCGCCCCGACGAGATGCACCAGACGTTCAACTTCCCGTATCTCATGACCCCGTGGGACGCGAAGGAGCTCGCGGACGTCATCCGCGAGTCGCTCGACGCGTTCGGCGCGGTCGGCGCCCCCAGCACCTGGGTGCTCTCTAACCACGACGTCGTGCGTCACGCGAGCCGGCTCGCGCTGACGGCCGACAACCCGCAGGGCGAGGGCATCGGACCGAACACGCCCGACAAGCCCGACACGGCGATCGGACTGGCACGCGCCCGCGCGGCGACCACCCTGATGCTGGCCCTCCCCGGCTCCGCGTATCTCTACCAGGGCGAGGAGCTCGGTCTCCCCGAGGCGATGGAGATCCCCGACGCGTTCCGGCAGGACCCGACCTGGTTCCGCACGAACGGCGAGCGCTACGGACGCGACGGATGCCGCGTGCCGCTGCCCTGGACCGCAGAGGGCACCGCCTTCGGGTTCAACGACACCGGGGCATCCTGGCTGCCGCAGCCGGCCGACTGGGCGACCTACGCGCGGGATGTCGAAGAGGCCGATCCGACGTCGACGCTGTCGCTGTACAAGCAGCTGCTGACGGCACGACGCGAGCACGGCTTCGGCAGCGGCTCGCTCGTGTGGGAGGACGCGGGAACGGATGCCGTGGCCTTCCGCCGCGGCGACGTGCACGTGGTCGCGAACCTCGGCACCGCCCCGCTCGAACTGCCCGCCGGCGCGAAGGTCGTGCTGTCGAGCCGGCCGTTCGACGGCACCTCGCTGCCCGTCGACACGGCCGCCTGGTACACGACGGCCTGACCACCCTTCCGTTCCGGTCGCGATTTCTCACCGAGAACCACCCGCCGAGGGTGAGAAGCTGCGACCGGAACAGGATCCGACGGAGGAACCGCATGGCGAGCATCGATGAGGTGGCCCGGCTCGCCGGGGTCTCCACGGCGACCGTCTCACGCGCTCTGAGCGGCCGCGGGCAGGTCTCCGCGTCCGCCAGGGAGCGTGTGCAGGCGGCAGCGCAGACGCTCGGCTACGTCGTCTCCTCGCGGGCCTCGAGCCTCGCCTCGGGGCGCACGCGGAACATCGGCGTCGTGGTGCCGTTCCTCGACCGCTGGTTCTTCAGCACCGTGCTGTCCGGGGTCTCGGCCGCTCTGATGCGCGAGGGTTACGACATCACGCTCTACAACATCACCGCCGACAAGGACGTGCGTCGGCACGTGTTCGACACGTTCCTGCGCCGTCAGCGGGTGGATGCCGTGATCGCGGTGTCGATCGAGCTCGACGAGGACGAGACGCAGTACCTGCTCGAGCTCGGACTCCCGGTCATCGCGATCGGCGGACCGAACCCGAAGCTCGACACCCTGACGGTCGACGACGTCGCCGTGGCGCAGCTGGCCACCGAGCACCTCATCGGACTCGGCCACACCGACATCGCGCACATCGGGGCGAACCCCGAGTTCGACCTCGACTTCCACATCCCGACCAACCGACGACTGGGTTTCGAGCGGGCGCTGGCGAAGGCCGGCATCCCGCTCAACCCCGCCTTCCTGGAGCCCGCGGACTTCACGGTCGAGGGTGGCTATCGGGCGGCCAAGCAGCTGCTCGGCCGCCCGGGGCCCCGCCCGACCGCCGTGTTCGCCGCATCCGACGAGATGGCGATCGGTGCGCTTCTCGCTGCCCGCGACCTGGGCTTCGGCGTGCCGGACGACCTGTCGATCGTGGGCATCGACGGGCATGAGCTCGGGGAGTTCTTCCGACTCACGACCGTCGACCAGTTCCCGCTCGGCCAGGGGGAGCGAGCGGCGGATGCCGTGCTCGCAAAGCTCTCCGAGCCGGATGCCGTGCGCATCCCGGCCGCCCTGCCGTACGAGCTGAACGTGCGCGGGACGACCGCCCGACTCGTCTGAGCTGTTCCGCCGACCCGGCAGAAGCGGTCAGGTCATGATGCGACGATGAGGCCCTTCGCGGCGCGGGCGGTCTCGAAGCGGCGCTGCACGTCGGGCCAGTTCACGAGCTCCCAGAACGCCTTCACGTAGTCGGCGCGCACGTTGAGGTAGTCGAGGTAGTAGGCGTGCTCCCACACGTCGAGCTGCAGAAGCGGCGTCACGCCGAGCGGGGCATTGCCCTGCTGGTCGAACAGCTGGAAGATCACCGGTCGTGCTCCCACGGAATCCCAGGCGAGAACGGCCCAGCCCGAGCCCTGCACGCCGAGCGCGGTGGCGGTGAAGTGCGCGCGGAAGGCATCGATCGACCCGAACGCGTCGACGAGCGCGGCCTCGAGCTCGCCCTCGGGAGCCCCGCCGCCCTCGGGCGAGAGGTTCTGCCAGAACACCGAGTGGTTGATGTGGCCGCCGAGGTTGAACGCGAGGTCCTTCTCGAGCTTGTTCACGTTCGCGAGGTCGCCGGCGCTGCGTGCCGCCGCGAGCTGCTCGAGCGCGGTGTTCGCGCCGGTGACGTAGGCCTGGTGGTGCTTCGAGTGGTGCAGCTCCATGATCTTGCCGGAGATGTGCGGCTCGAGAGCGGAGTAGTCGTACGGGAGCTCGGGGAGCGTGTAGAGAGCGGACATGATGTCTTCCTTTCAGAGGTGGGTGTCGTGCGGCAGCGGATGGAAGCGGCGGTCGAGGTAGACGAGCGGCCGCCCGGCGGTTCCGGGAAGCACCTCGAGCACCTCGGCGATGACCACGGTCGACGAGCCGACCGGGACGGTCTGGATGGGGCGGCAGCGCAGCGCGACGCGGGCTCCGGCGAGGTGCGGCTCACCGGTCGGGAGCGTCGCCCATCCCTGCTCCGTCGTGAAGCGCTCGGAGCCGCTGACCGCGAACGTCTGCGCGAGAGCGGAGTGCTCGTCGTCGATGAGGTGCACGACGAAGGAGTCGGCTGCGAGGATCGCGCCGGCGGAGCCGGTCGCCCGGGTCACCGAGAAGACGATCGCGGCGGGGTCGACGGCCACCGAGGCGACGCTCGACGCCGTGAGCCCGACCGGCCCCGCCGGGGTGCTCGCCGTGATGATCGCCACACCCGCGGGATGTGTGCGGAAGGCCGCCTTGAGCCCGTCGCCGACCGGCGTGGGCACGGGTGCCGTGCTCATCGAGCGACCTCCATCCGCTGCCCCTGCCCGGCGTGCGCGAGCATCTCCGAGCGATCGACGATCTTGGTGCGCTCGCGTCCTCGTTCGGCTCCGGCACCGCGCTCCGCGGCGTCGATCCGCAGCCAGCCGTCGAGATCGACGGCGCGCGCGAGGTGAGCGATCGGGTCGTCGTCGCGGTCCTCGCGTGCGACGTCGGCGACCGCGAGATCGTCCACGAGGTGGGAGACCGTCTGCGCGGCATCCGATTTGGTCGAGCCGATGAGACCGACCGGACCCCGCTTGATCCAGCCGGTGGCGTAGAGCCGCGGAACGGGTGACCCGTCGACATCCACGACGCGGCCCTCGACATGCGGCACGACGCCCGGATCTGCGGCGAACGGCACCCCGGGAACCGGCGACGACCGATATCCCACAGCACGGTAGACGGCCCCGACGTCGTAGCGCAGCAGCTTCCCGGTGCCGACCAAGCGGCCCAGCTCGTCGGATGCCGTGCGCTCCATCTCGATCCCGGTGACCCGGTCGCTGCCGAGCAGCCGGACCGGACGCTGCCGCAGATGCAGGTGGATGCGGCGTGAGCCGGTGCGGCTCGCGGGATCGAGCGCGGCCCACTCGGTCAGGGTGCGCACGATGATGCGACGCTGCGTGAACTGCGCCATCATCCGCTCGGCGTGCGCGTCGAGCGCGAGCTCATCGGGGTCGACGATCACATCGACGTCCTCCTGATCGGCGAGCTCGCGCAGCTCCATCGCGGAGAAGCGCACGTCGGCGGGACCGCGTCGGGCGAAGAGGTGGACGTCGCGCAACGGGCTCGCAGCGAGCCCGTCGAGCACCGCGTCCGGGGTATCGGTGCGCATCAGCGCCGATGCGGGCTTGGCGAGGATCCTCGTCACATCGAGCGCGACATTGCCGGCGCCGAGCACGGCGACCGACTCGGCCGTGAGCGGCCAGGTGCGTGTCGTGTCCGGGTGCCCGTCGTACCAGGCGACGAACTCCGCGGCACCGAACGATCCCGGCAGGTCGATGCCGGGGATGTCGAGGGCGACGTCGAGGTCGGCGCCCGTCGCGATGATCACACCGTCGTAGGCTGCGCGGAGTGCGTCGACGGTGACGTCGACACCGATCTCGACGTTGCACCGCAGCCGGATCCGGGGGTTCACGAGCACGTCGTGCAGCGCATCGGTGATCCTGCGGATGCGCGGGTGGTCGGGGGCGACGCCGTACCGGACCAGGCCGTACGGTGCGGGGAGCTTCTCGAAGAGGTCGATCGAGGCGTGCGGCACGCGCCCGAGCAGGATGTCGGCGGCGTAGATGCCCGCGGGTCCCGCCCCGACGATGGCGATGCGCGGTTCGGTGATGGTCATGCGTGCGCCTCCTGGGGTGGGAGGACGGCGACGACGGGGTGGTCGAACGACAGCATCCCCGTCTTGGCGGCGCCTCCCGGCGATCCGATCTCGTCGAAGAACTCGACGTTGGCCTTGTAGTAGTCCTGCCATTCGCCGGGCAGGTCGTCCTCGTAGTAGATCGCCTCGACCGGGCACACCGGCTCGCAGGCACCGCAGTCGACGCACTCGTCCGGATGGATGTACAGCGAACGTTCACCCTCGTAGATGCAGTCGACGGGGCACTCGTCGATGCAGGCCTTGTCCTTCACATCGACGCACGGCAGGGCGATGACATAGGTCATCGGGTGGTCTTCGTCCGGGTCACAGTGCCACCGTAAAACCTCAACTGCACTTGAGGTCAAATCGGCGCGACTCAGGCCACCTCGAACCCGGCGGTCAGCAGCACCTCGTCCCGCGACGACGGTCCCACCAGCAGCTCGAACGCCCCCGGCTCGACGACGCGGATGCCGGCGGCATCCACGATCGTGCAGTCGGCGACCGGCAGCTCCAGCCGCACCCGCACCGACTCGCCCGGCTCGATGTCGACCTGGCGGTAGGTCTTGAGCTCCTTGTCGGTCCAGCTCACGCTGGTCACGGCATCCCGCACGTACACCTGCACGGTCTCGCGCACCGGACGCTCCCCCGTGTTCGTCACGGTGATGTGCCCGACGATCGTGTCGTCCACCGCCAGCGCTGGCGACTCGAGCGCGAGGTCGGAGTACTCGACCGTCGTGTACGACCGCCCTTCCCCGAACGCCCACGCGGGCGACTGGGTGAGGTCGGCGTAGCGGTCGCCGTGCTGGCCGCGGATCTGGTTGTAGTAGGTCGGCTGCTGGCCCACATGCCGCGCGAACGAGATCGGCAGGCGTCCCGAGGGCTCGACGGCTCCGGAGATGATCTCGGCGAGCGCGCGCCCGCCCTGCATCCCCGGGTTCGCCGCCCAGATCACGGCGGCCGCCTGCTGCACGGATGCCGGCAGCACGAGCGGCTTCGACGCGAGAAGCACCACGACCACGGGCTTGCCCGTCGCGATCACCGCGTCGAGCAGGGCGTTCTGCCCGCCGATGAGCTCGAGCGTCGCGGTCGATCGCCCTTCGCCGACGAGCTCGATGCGGTCGCCCACGACGGCGACGACCACATCGGACGCGGATGCCGCCGCGACGGCCTCAGCGATCAGAGCCTCATCCGGCGCGCACGGCTTCACCACCGGCGGTCGCGGCTGGTGGTCCGGGAAGAACGCGCCCTGCGGGTCCTCCTCCAGGGTGAGGATGTCGGCGCCGCGGGCGTAGGAGACGTTCCAGCCGTCGATGCCCTCCAGTCCGTCGCGGACGGTCGCGATCATGTCGCGCGGCTGCCCGTCGAGCCAGCCGGCCTGTCCCGACCCTCCCGCCCAGTCGCCGAGCTGCGTCTGCGCGTCGTCGGCGAGCGGGCCGACGACCGCGACCCGGAGCGAAGCGGTGGCGTCGAGCGGCAGCACGCCGTCGTTCTCGAGCAGCACGATCGAGCGGCGGGCCGTCTCGAGATTCAGCTCCGCGTGCGCAGCGCTGCCGACGACGGCATCCAGTTCCGCTCCCGGGAGCCGCGGGTCCTCGAAGAGCCCCAGCTCGAACTTCAGCGTGAGGATCCGCGCGGCCGCGGCGTCGAAGGCGTCCTCCGCGAGAAGCCCCTGCGCCACGGCATCCAGAGCACCCTCGAAGAATCCGGGTGTCGTCATGATCATGTCGTTCCCGGCCCGCACCGCCGCCGCGGCGGCGTGCGCGATGTCGGGCTGGATGCGCTGCTCCCAGACCATCCGCCCGACGTTGTCCCAGTCGGTGATGAGCGTCCCGGTGTAGCCCCACTCGCCGCGCAGCACATCGCTGAGCAGCCACTCGTTGGTCGTGATCGGCACCCCGTCCATGGTCTGGTACCCGAGCATGAACGACCGGCAGCCCTCACGGGCGACCCGCTCGAACGGCGGGAGGAACCAGGACCGGAGCTTCCGTCGGGAGATGTCCGCCTCGCTCGCGTCCCGCCCGCCCTGCGTCTCGGAGTAGCCGGCGAAGTGCTTGGCCGTCGCGAGGATCGCGGTGGGATCGTCGAGACCGTCGCCCTGATAGCCGCGCACCATGGCACTGGCGAGCTCGCCGATGAGGAACGGGTCCTCGCCGAAGGTCTCGCTCACCCGCCCCCAGCGCAGATCGCGCGAGATGCAGAGCACCGGCGAGAACGTCCAGTGGATGCCGGTGACGGCGACCTCCTCCGCCGTGGCGCGGGCGACGCGCTCGAGCAGACCGGCATCCCACGACGCCGCCATGCCGAGCTGCGTGGGATAGATCGTCGCACCGGGCCAGAACGAGTGGCCGTGGATGCAGTCCTCGGCGACGAGCAGCGGGATCCGCAAGCGGGTCTCGGCGGTCAGCTCGTTCGCCCGCAGGATGCGCTCCGGCGAGGTGTGCAGGATGGACCCTGCCCGTCGGCGCAGGATGTGGTCGTCGAGATCGTCGCGTGCGTCGAGCTGCAGCATCTGCCCGATCTTCTCCTCCAGCGTCATCCGGTCGAGGAGATCGGCGACGCGCTCGGGGATCGGCAGTGCGGGGTCGCGGTACGGGAGGGTGGTCGTCAGCGTGGGAGAGGTCATCACTTCGTGTTCTGTGTCTTCGTCATGTTCGTCGTGTTCGGAGACGACGCGGTCTTCGGGGAGGTCGGGATGCTGCGCACGGCGGTGACCGCGTCGTTCACGTTCAGGCCCTTCTTCTTCATGGCCCTGGCCCGCTCGCCGGCCGAGCGCAGGCGCGGGTTGACGTACTCGTCGATCCCGAAGTTGATGAGCGAGAGCGCGACGCCGATGATGGCGATGCAGAGACCTGCGGGAACGTACCACCACCACAGCCGGGGGAACGCGCCGTTCTGCTGGGCCCAGAACAGGATCGTGCCCCAGTTCAGGTTGCTCACCGGGATCACGCCGATGAAGGCGAGCGTGGTGAGGCCCAGGATCGCAGCGGTCACGGTTCCGACGAAGCTCGACGCGATGAGCGCCATGAGGTTCGGCAGCATCTCGACGGTGATGATGCGGCGCAGGGGCTCGCCGTTCGCGCGCGCCGCCTGGATGAAGTCGCGATTGCGCAGCGACATCGTCTGCGCGCGCAGCACTCTCGCGCCCCACGCCCATCCGGTCAGGCCGAGGACGGCGGCGATCACGATCAGCGGCGGGTTCTCGAACTGCGACGCGATGATGATGATCAGCGGGATGCCGGGGATCACCAGGAACACGTTGGTCAGCGCCGAGAGAGACTCGCTCTTCCAGCCGCGCACGTAGCCGGAGATGACCCCGATCGTGATCGCGATGACCGTGGCGATGGCGGCGGAGAGGAAGCCGACGACGATCACGCCGCGGGTGCCGAAGATGATCTGGCTGAGCACGTCCTCGCCCATGTGGGTGGTGCCGAGCCAGTGCTCGAACGACGGCGGCTGCCGCAGCGCCGAGCGGTCCTTCTCGGTCGCGCCGTAGGGGGCGATCCAGTCGGCGAGGATCGCGACGAGGACGAACACGCCGAGGATGATGAGCCCGGCGATCGACTTGCGGTTGCGGAACATCGCGAACGCCTGCGCGAGCTGCGAGCGGAAGGTGCGCTGCTCCGGAGGGACGGATGCCGGCGCACGCAGGGTCGCTGTCTCCGGCATCCCCGAGACGACCGGCGATCCGTCAGGGGCGGTGGTTCCGGCGGTGGTGGGAACGGTCATCTCAGGCCTCCGTCTGACGAGTGCGCGGGTCGAGGTAGGCGTACACGACATCGGCGAGGATGTTCGCGACGAGCACCGAGAGCGTGATCACGAGGAACACGCCCTGCATGAGCGCATAGTCCTTGGCGTTGGTGGCGTCGAGCAGCAGCTTGCCGACACCGGGGTAGCTGAAGACCATCTCCATCACGATCGTGCCACCGACGATGAAGCCGATCGAGAGGGCGAAGCTCTGGATCTGCGGCAGCACGGCGTTGCGGGCGGCGTAGGCCCACAGCACGCGGCGGTTCGGCATGCCCTTCGCCTGCGCGACGGTGATGTAGTCCTCGTCGAGCACGGTCAGCATCATGTTGCGCATGCCGAGCATCCATCCGCCCAGCGAGGCGATGATGATGGTCAGCGCCGGGAGGGTTCCGTGCATGATCACCTGGCCGATGAAGTCGAGGCTCCACTCCGGCGACTGCCCCTTGTCGTAGGCGTGCGAGGAGGGGAACCACTTCAGCGTCGAGGAGAAGATCGCGATCGCGATGAGGCCGAGCCAGAAGTACGGGATGGTGTTGAAGAACGTGGTGATGGGGATCAGCGCGTCGAGCCTGCTGCCGCGCCGCCAGCCGACGATGGCACCGCCGATCGTGCCGATCGCGAACGAGATGATCGTGGCGAGTCCGACCAGGCCGAGCGTCCACGGCAGCGCCGCCGACAGCACCTCGCCGACCGGGCGCAGACCGTGCAGGGTCGAGATGCCCAGATCGCCGCGGAACAGCATGCCCCAGTACTCGAGGTACTGCTGCCAGATCGACTTGTCGGTGTCGATGCCGAGCAGGATGCGGAGCGAGTCGGCGGCCTCCGGGCTCACGTTGCGGTTGCGCGCGAGGTACGAGCTCACCGCGTCGCCCTTCATGAAGCGCGGCAGGAAGAAGTTGATCGTGAGCGCCGCCCAGAGGGTGAAGAGGTAGAAGACGGCGCGCCCGGCGAAGAACCGCCAGGGCACCGGTCGGCGGGTGCGCTCGGCGGTCGTCGCCGTCGTGCCGACCTCGAGGGCGTCCTTCGCGACGAGATCGTCGTCGTCGAGCTGGGGGAATGCCGTGCTCACAGTGCACCTCCGGTCGATGCGGCCGAGGCGAAGTGCTTCTCCGGGTCGGGGGATGCCGCGCGCAGCTCGCGGGTGTACGGATTCTGGGGGTTGAGGATGACGTCGTCGGCGGTGCCGTACTCCACGACCCGCCCCTGGTTGAGCACCATGATCTCGTCGCTGAAGTGCCGGGCGGTGGCGAGATCGTGGGTGATGTAGAGCACGCCGAGCCCCTCCTCGCGCTGCAGGTCGGCGAGCAGGGTCAGCACGCCGAGACGGATGGAGACGTCGAGCATCGACACCGGCTCGTCGGCGACGAGAAGCGACGGGCGCGAGGCGAGCGCGCGGGCGATGGCGACGCGCTGGCGCTGGCCGCCGGAGAGCTCGTGCGGGCGGCGGTCGATCACGGCATCCGCATCGAGGCGCACCCGGGCGAGCAGACGACGGACCTCGGCGTCGGTGTCCTTCTTCGGCACGACGGCGTCGAGTCTGATGGGCCGCTCGAGGTGATAGCGGATCGAGTGGTACGGGTTGAGCGAGGCGAAGGGATCCTGGAAGACCATGCGCAGCTGCTGCCGGTAGCGCCGCAATCCCCTGCCACGACGCGGGATCGGCTGCCCGTCGAGCAGCACCTCGCCGCTGGTGGGCGTCTCGAGCTGCGTGAGGATCTTCGCGATGGTCGACTTGCCGCTGCCGGACTGGCCGACGAGGCCGATCGTCCGCCCCGAGGTCAGCGTGAAGCTGACGTCGTCGAGCGCCTTGATGCGTCCGGCACCGCGGACGTTGTAGCTCTTCGTGACGCCGCGGAACTCGAGCGTGGTCATCGGACCAGCACCCCTCTCTCCCCGGTCAGCCGGGGGAACGACGACAGCAGGGTCCTCGTGTACTCGTGCTGCGGTCGCAGCCAGATCTCCTCGGCGCTCGCGAGCTCGATGATGCGCCCCTCGCGCATGATCGCGATCCGGTCGCTGATCTCGAGGAGCAGGGGAAGGTCGTGGGTGATGAAGATCACCGAGAAGCCGAACTCATGACGCAGCTGGGAGATCTGCTTGATGATCTCGCGCTGCACCAGCACATCGAGCGCGGTGGTCGGCTCGTCCATCACCATGAGCTGGGGCCGCAGCGCGAGGGCCATGGCGATCATCACGCGCTGGCGCATGCCGCCGGAGAGCTCGTGCGGGAACGACCTCATGCGCTGTCGTCCGACCTTCACGATCTCGAGCAGCTCCTCGGCCTCGGCCCGGCGCTGGCGGCGGTTCATCCCCGGGCGATGGATCTCGAAGACGTCCTCGAGCTGGGAGCCGATCGTGTCGACCGGGTTGAGGGCGTTCATCGCCCCCTGGAACACCATCGAGACCTTGTCCCAGCGAAAGCGCTGCATCGCGTCGGCGCCGAGGGCGTTGATGTCGACGTCGTCGCCGGAGACATCGTGGAAGATGACGTCTCCGCCGGTGATGACGGCCGGCGCGCGTAGCAGGCGCTGCACGCCGTACGCGAGCGTGGTCTTGCCGCATCCGCTCTCGCCGGCGAGTCCGAGGATCTCGCCGCGCTGCAGTTCGAGGGTGACATCGGTCACCGCCTCGACCGGAGGATCGACGTCGTACACGACCGAGAAGTCGCGCACGGAGAGGAGGGGGTCTGACATGGGTGTGTGTCCTTCATCGATCAGAGGGGGAGGCGCCGACCCTTCGACAGGCTCAGGGACCCATTGCTGGGTGGCTGAGCCTGTCGAAGCCGCCGACGCTCCCCGTCGGATGCGTTACTCGGCGGGCTTCAGCTTCGTGAGGATCTGCACGATGTTCTGCTGCGTCGGGTCGGCCGACGCGTACGGGTCCTCCTCCGACGGCCAGCCCACGTAGTTCCGCGTGTTGAACTCGCCGAGCAGCGGGTGCGCACCCAGCGGGATCGCCGGAACCTGCTCGACGAAGATCTTCTGCATGGTGTCGAGGGCCGCCGTGCGCTCCTCATCGGATGCCGCGTTCGCGTAGGTGTTCAGCGCCTCCGTCGCGGCCGGGTCCTCGAAGCGTCCGAAGTTGAAGCCGGCGATGCCGTCGGGCGAGATCCAGCGCGGGTCCATCGTCGAGGTGTACAGACCGTAGGCGGTGCCGCTGTCCTCGAGCCAGTGGATGATCGCCGAGAACGAGCCGTCGTCGCGCGGGCCCTGCCAGCCGCCCCAGTCGGGCATGTCGATCTTCACCTCGGCGCCGATGGACTCGGAGACGTCTTCGGCGATCAGCTCCTGCGCGGTGTTCCAGTCGCTCCATCCGGAGGGAACCGAGAGCGTGAACGAGACGGGCGTGCCGTCGGGATCGATGAGCGCGTCGCCGCTCCACGTGTAGCCGGCTGCTTCGAGCACGCCGCGGGCCTTCTCGGCATCCACCGAGTAGTCCTTGCCCTGGAACTCGGGCTGGATCTCGTCCTCGAGGATCGAGGAGAGTCCGGTGACCGACCAGACCGGCTCGCTCGCACCCTCGCGGGCGATGTCGACGTAGGCGTCGCGGTCGATCACCCAGGCGAGGGCCTGACGGAACGCGGGGTCGTCGAACGGCTTCTGGTGCAGGTTCATGAAGAGCGTCGCGGATCCGGTCGTCGGCGCGGCCCAGAACTTGTTGTGCTCGGGGTCGGCGGAGAGGAACTGCTCCTCGATCTGCGGGATGAACGCCTGCGCCCAGTCCGCTTCGCCCTGGGCGAGCGCGGTGGTCAGCGCGGTGTTGTCGCCGTACGAGACGTAGTGCAGCTCGGGCACGGCCAGGTCGCCGCCCCAGTAGTCGTCGCGCGCCTCGAGGGTGACCGACTCGGTCGACCAGTTCGACAGCGCGTACGGGCCGGTGCCGACCAGGTCGTCGCCCTTGACGGGGTTCGTTGCCGGATCGTCGAGGTTCTCCCAGATGTGCTTGGGGACGATCGGCACGTGCAGCACGCGGGCCTGGTTGACGAACTTCGACTGGCCGAAGGTCAGGGTGACGGCGTCGCCCTCGACCGTCGCACCCTCGAACTGCAGGCCGGCGGTGTCGAGCGCCGGGGTCGAGACGAGCTCGTACGTGAAGACGATGTCGTCGGCGGTGAACGGCTCGCCATCGCTCCAGGTGACGTCCTTGCGCGGGACCACGGTGACCGCGGTGTAGTCGTCGTTCCATTCGATGCTCTCGGCCAGCCACGGGGTGACCTCGCGGTCGCCGGTCTGGTTGACGAGGCCGAGCGTCTCGAAGATGACCTTGCCGTAGCCGTACTTCGAGGCGGACGAGTCGCCGACGAACGGGTTGTTCGACTCGGTGGTGATCGCGCCGTCGGGCTTCGCGATGGTGAGGGAGGCCGAATCGCCGGAGCCGGCGTCGTCGTTTCCGCCGGCGGAGCAGCCCGCGAGGGCTGAGATTCCGAGGGCGGTGATCGCCGTGACGGCGATCAGGGATTTCCTGAGCTTCATTGCTTCTCCTTGGGCACGGTCGTTGTGCTGCGTGGGGGACATTCACTTACTGGCGAGAAAGTAAGTGATTGCGAGGTTACCCACTGGTAAGTTCATTGGCAAGTACGAGTCGGAGAGGAGCACCGCGTGGCAGACGAGAAGTCGCGAGTGCGTCCGTCGACCCTCGCGAAGCGTGAGCAGATCCTCACCGCAGCGGTCGAGATCTTCGGCAACAAGGGGTCGACGAACGGCACGCTGGCGGACGTGGCCGAGCAGGTCGGCCTCACCCACGCCGGCGTGCTCCACCACTTCGGCTCCAAGCAGAAGCTGCTGCTCGAGGTGCTCTCCTACCGTGACCAGGCGGATGTGGCGGCACTCGAGAAGAAGCACATCCCCGGCGGGCCCGAGCTCTTCCTGCACCTCGTGCGCACGGCCTTCGCCAACGAGAAGCGCCCGGGCATCGTGCAGGCGTACACCGTGCTCTCCTCCGAGTCCGTCACCGACGACCACCCCGGGCGGGAGTACTTCGAGGAGCGGTACACGACGCTGCGCCGCGAGGTGACGGCGGCGTTCCACGAGCTCTGCGCCCAGGAGGGCGTGGACGACCCGCAGAGCATCGCCGCAGCATCCGCCGGCATCCTGGCCGTCATGGACGGGCTGCAGCTGCAGTGGCTCCTGCACCCCGGCGTCATCGAACTCGGAGAGGCGAGCGAGTTCGCGATCCGCGCGATCGTGAACGGCGTCCTGCATCCGGGACCGGAGCTGGGGACCTACGCCCGCGAGGCGTGACACGTCCGCCCGCTCGACGCCTCAATCCCGGCGAGCAGGCGCGGCCGCGGTCCGGACGTTACGCGAGTTCGGCTCGATAGTGGGCGATCTTGGCTTCGTCGACTCCCGACCGTTCCGCGCCCGCCTCGCCGTCGAGCAGGGCCCGCAGATCCTCGAGACACGTGTCCCAGCCGGCCGCCGTCCGCGGCACAGAGTCGGGGTCGACGATGGTGTTGCTCAGGCGCAGGATGCACCCGTCACCATCGGCTTCGACCGTCCAGCGCAGATGTTCGCCGGACCATTCGTAGGCGAGCGCATGCGGGGGATCGAACTCGCTCACGTGAGAGATCTCGGGAGCTTCGCCATCGAAGATGAAGGAGATGACGCCGCCTTCGCGCGGCTCGATCTCCACTCGACAGGGGAACCAGCGACTCGCCTCCTCCGAATCGATGAGCGATCTCCAGACGCGCTCGACCGAATGCGGCAGGTGCCGGGTGAGCAGCAGCACCGGCCGTCTCGGGTCGGTGCGGTCGACACTCGCTTCAGTGACCATGGTCGGTCCTTTCCGGGGTCTCATCCAGGTGGCGAGCGAGGGATTCGATCGCATCGGTCCACTTGCGCCGATACGGCGCCAGCCACTCTTCGATCGGCGCAAGCGCGCTCGGTTCGATCCGATACCGACGGGCCTTGCCCTCCGGGATGCCGTAGACGAGGTTTCCCTGCCGGAGGACACCCAGATGCTTCGAGACGTTCGACTGCGAGAGCCCGGTCGCCTCGACGATGTCCCCCACGAGCAATCCGTCAGTCGCGGAGAGTTCGTCGAGGATGCGTCGCCGAGAGGGTTCGGCGACGAGGGCGAAGACATCGGTCATCACGATAGTATGACCCTTCATTCATATGACTGTCAAGTGATATGAATAGCGGATCCGTCGGCAGCACCCAGGGATAGGCTCGGGGCCATGACGATCGACCTCGAAGCGCTCTACATCGACCTGCACCAGCACCCCGAGCTCTCGTTCCAGGAGACGCGCACCGCCGGCATCGCCGCCGCCCACCTGCGCGATCTGGGTCTCGAGGTCGAAGAGGGCGTCGGAGTCACCGGAGTCGTCGGAATCCTTCAGAACGGTGACGGCCCGGTCGTGTGGGTGCGGGCGGACATGGATGCGCTGCCCGTCGAGGAGCAGACCGGGCGGGCATACGCGAGCACGGCGAAGGGCGTCGATCCCTCGGGCAACACCGTCCCGGTCATGCACGCGTGCGGGCACGACATGCACGTGACCGCGATGATCGGCGCGGTCGAGAAGCTGGTCGCCGAGCGGGCCGACTGGTCGGGCACGCTCGTGGTGCTGATCCAGCCGGCCGAGGAGTACGGCGCCGGCGCGCGGGCGATGCTCGACGACGGCCTCCTCGACCGCTACCCGAAGCCCGACATCGTGCTCGGACAGCACGTCACCCCGCTGCCCGCCGGGATCATCGGCGTGCGCAGCGGTACACAGATGGCGGCATCCGACGGTCTCACCGTGGTCCTGCACGGCCGGGGCGGGCACGGCTCGCGCCCGCACTCCACGATCGATCCGGTGGTCATGGCCGCCGCGACCGTCATGCGACTGCAGACCATCGCCTCCCGCGAGATCGACCCGCAGGGCGTGGGCGTCGTGACGGTCGGCTCGATCCACGCCGGCCTGAAGAACAACATCATCCCGGCCGAGGCGACGCTCGAGCTGAGCCTGCGCTACCCGAACGAGCAGGCCCGCGAGAAGGTGCTCGCGAGCGTCGAGCGCATCGTGCGCGCCGAGGCCCTCGCCTCCGGCGCGGAGCGCGAGCCCGAGATCCGCACGCTGCACACCCTGCCTGCCACCATCAACGACGACGATGCCACGGCGCGCGTGACCGCGGCCCTGCAGCGCGCACTGGGCGAGGAATCCGTCATCGATCCCGGCATGTTCACCGGCAGCGAGGACGTCTCGTGGTTCGCGCGGGACGCCGGTGTGCCGCTGGTCTTCTGGTTCTGGGGCGGCGTCGACCCCGCGCGCTTCGCCGAGGCCGTCGAGGCCGGCCGACTGGACAAGGACATCCCGACCAACCACTCGCCGTTCTTCGCCCCGGAGATCCACCCGACCATCGAGGTCGGCGTGACCGCGCTGTCGTCGGCGGCCCGCGAATTCCTCGGCTAGCCGCACGTGACCGGGCACGAACCGAGAGGCCGTCTGCTCGTCGTCGGCGAGCTCTGCGTCGACCTGATCATCGAGGTGGATGACGAGATCCGCTTCGGGCAGCACGAGCAGATCGTTCCCCGCACGACGTTGACGATGGGCAGCTCGTCGGCGATCACGGCGTGCGGAGCCGCCGCCCTCGGCGTCGACACCCGACTGATCAGCGTGCGCGGTGACGACACGTTCGGGCGCTTCCTCGACACCGAGCTGCGCGAGCGCCGGGTCGACACCGCCGGCGTTCGCGTCGACGCCGCGCTCCCCACCGGCGCATCCACGCATCTCACGCGGCCGAACGGCGATCGCGCCATCCTCACATCGATGGGCTCGATCGGCACCGTCCGGGCCGCCGACGTCACGGCCGACGACCTCGCCTCCGCCGCGCACCTGCATGTGGGCAGCTACTTCCTCCAGCACGACCTGCACGCCGAGGCACCCGCGCTCTTCCGCGCCGCTCGGGCGGCCGGGGTGACCACGTCACTCGACGGCAACTTCGACCCGGACGAGCGGTGGGGCTCCGGCATCCTCGACCTGATGCCGCACGTCGATGTCTTCTTCGGGAACGAGGAGGAATTGACCGGCATCACCCGAGCGGACGACATCGACGCGGCGATCGCCCAGCTCCTCGCGGCCATGCCGGAGAGCGCGGTCGTCGTCGCGAAGCTCGGTGCCGACGGCGCGGTCGCCGCCTGGCGCTCGGCCGAGGACATCGAGCGGATTCGCGCGAGCGTTCCGCCGCTCGACTCCGACCTCGTGGACACCGTCGGCGCAGGCGACACGCTCGCGGCCGGCTTCCTCACCGCCCGCCTGCTCGACATGCCGGTCGACGACGCGATCGCGTTCGCCGTCGCCTGCGGAACGGCGTCCACGCGGGGCCCCGGCGGGGTCGGCGCGCAGCCGGATCGCGTGACGGCCTTCGCGCTTGCGGCGCAGACCGCCGTCGTCCGCTGAGACAGGTGGTCGTCAGAGGTGGCGGACGGTGATCGCCTCGCGTCCGTAGGTCTGCCGCGCGGTGCGCATGCAGCGTGAGCAGAGGATCTCGACGCGCCGCGGATGCCCCTCTCCGCAGATGCAGTCGATCGTGACCCGCCACTTGGCCTTGCGCCCGCACGCCTGGTAGGCCTCCTCGCCCCCGTGGTCGCATTCGCAGAGCTGACGTCCTCGGTCCATGCCGGGGAGTTCGCCGACGTCGACGACGCCCTCGGTCTCGACACCCGCGGAACTCACCACCAGGTGATGCTCCCAGGAGTCCCCCGTCGACCGCAAGAGCACTCGACGCCTCAGCGGGTCAGATACTCCAGGTGGAGTGCGAGCGAGGCCTCGAGCGTGTCGGTCTCGCCCGTGGATCGCAGGACCTGCACCCCTCCCTGGATGCCGGCGATGACGGATGCCGCGACCCGCGCGGCATCCGCGTCGGCCCGCGCCTCTCCGGCCCCCTGCATCGCGCGGATGCCGCGGGCGAGGCGCTCCCGCCAGTCGAGGAGCAGCGTGGAGATGACCTCGGCGGCACCGGGAGTCGACGCCTGGTCCATCAGCGCGGCAAGTGGGCAGTTGGCTCCCAGCGCGCGATAGCGGGAGACGACCGCCGTGCTCCACTGCTCCCAGCCGCTCCGGCTGGTGAGGTCGTCGAGCTGCGGCTGCTGATCGTCGATCACCCGATCGGCCTCGCGCCGGATGGCGGCGAGCAGCAGCTCCTCCTTGCCCGCGGGGAAATAGTGGAACAACTGCCCCTTGCTGGTCCCGGTCACCGCCCGGATGTCATCGAGGGTGATCTCGCCGGGGGCGTCGCTGCGCAGGTAGGCACCGGTCGCCTCCAGGATGCGCTCTCGAGTGGCACGGCCTTTCGCGGTGAGGGTCATGCTCCCATCCTGCCCGCTTTCTGGACTCGCGAGTCCAGAATCTTCGGCGTACCGTCACCGGCATGACAGACAGACTGCAGAACAAGACCGCTCTCGTCACGGGCTCGACGAGCAACATCGGACGCGCCATCGCGACCGCGTTGGCCGCAGAGGGCGCCCACGTCATCGTCTCGGGGCGCGACGCCGATCGCGGTGCCGAAGTCGTCCAGGAGATCCGCGACACCGGCGGGCGAGCCGACTTCGTGCGCGCCGATCTCACCGGGGATCCGGCGGCCAGCGCCTCCCTCGCCACCGAGACGCTCGCGCTCACCGGCGGTCGTCTCGACATCCTCGTCAACAACGCCGGCGTCTACCCGCGGCACTCCACGGAGGATGCCGGCGACGACCTGTTCGACCTGATCTACGGTGTGAACGTGAAGGCGCCGTTCCATCTGGTGCAGGCTCTCGTCGCGCCGCTCACGAAGAGCCACGGCGTCATCCTCAACCTCGGTTCCTGGGTCGCGCGGCTCGCGGTGCCGTCGAGCCCGCTCTATTCGTCGTCGAAGGCGGCGATGGAGGCGCTGACGCGGGCCTGGTCGTCGGAGCTCGGGCCCCGTGGCATCCGAGTGGTGGGCGTCTCCCCCGGCGTGATCCGGCCGCTCGGCTCCGATCCGGATGCTCCGCACAGCGCCGACACGATGATGGCCGATGCTCCCGCGGGCCGCGCGGGCGAGGCGTCCGACATCGCCGCGGCAGCCGTCTACCTCGTCTCGGACGAATCGGTGTTCGTGCACGGCACGACGCTCGATGTCGACGGCGGACGTGCGAACGTCGCGATGTCGGCGGAGCGAGACGCGGCCTGACACCGACGGTCCCTCGGTCGGATCAGCCGCCGATGGCGTTCATGCCGCGCGCCGGCTGCAGGAACGAGGGGTCGTCGATCGCGTGGCCGGGCAGCTTGCCGTGCACGCACGAGCGCAGCATCCCGGCGATCGCGTCGGCCCGCTGACCGGGGACGGCCCCTTCGCCGCGCATCACGGCGGTGAGGTCGTACTCGGCGTTCGAGAACAGGCAGTTTCGCAGCTGGCCGTCGGCCGTCAGCCGCAGCCGGTCGCAGGCGCCGCAGAACGGCGCAGTCACCGAGGCGATCACGCCGACCTCGTGCGGACCGCCGTCGATGCGCCACTTCTCGGCCGGTGCCCCACCGCGTCCGGGGACGGGGTCGAGCTGCCACCGCTCACCGAGCCTCTCGAGGATCTCCTCACGCGTCACCATCGTGGAGCGATCCCAGGTGTGCCCGGCGTCCAGCGGCATCTGCTCGATGAAGCGCAGCTGCGCGCCGACCTCCATCGCGAACGCCACGAGATCGGTGAGCTCGTCGTCGTTCACGCCGCGCATCGCGACGGCGTTGAGCTTGAGAGGACGGAGTTCGGATGCCGCAGCGGCGGCGATGCCCTCGAACACGTCCTCGAGCCGGTCGCGACGGGTGAGGTCGGCGAAGCGCTGTCGGTCGACGGTGTCGATGCTGATGTTCAGACGCGTGAGGCCCGCGTCGATCAGGTCGGGGAGCTTCTTCGCGAGGCTGATGCCGTTCGTGGTCATCGCGACCTCGACCGGGCCGTCCTCTCCCTCGATGCGGGCGATCCGGCGCACGACGTCGACGATGTCGGCGCGCAGGAGCGGCTCGCCCCCGGTGAGCCGGAACGTGCGGATGCCGAGAGCGGCAGCCACCTCGGCCACTTCGACGATCTCGTCGGTGGAGAGGATGCTGGTGCGCGCGAGCCACTCGTTGCCCTGCTCGGGCATGCAGTAGGTGCAGCGCAGGGAGCAGCGGTCGGTCAGCGAGATGCGCAGATCGCGATGCACACGGCCGTGCGTGTCGACGAGCGCGCCGCTCGTCGGGGCGGTTCCCGGCGCCGTGATGACCTCGGGCGCGCGGACGCCGATGACGACGGGCACGGCCGTCATCGCTTCACCTCGCTCGTAGTCATCTTCCGAGACTAACCCGCGTCACGCCCTCGAGGGTAGGCGAGACCGCGACGACCGGCACATTGCCAGCGTCGCCGAGGGGTCAGGACGACGCCGTTTCGCCGGAGTCGCGCAGCGAGTGGATCATGCTGCGGAGGATCCTGCGCGCCTCCGCCTGTTCCCGCACGGACATCCCGCCCAGCATCCGGACCTCCACCGCTCGGACCGCAGAGCTCGCCGCCGCGAGCCGCTCCCGACCGACGGGCGTGAGCCGCGCGGGAAGCACCTTGCCCACGGGCGCCTCGGCGGGGCGCGTCACCGACCCGTCACGCTCCAGCGCCTGCAGCAGGACGTTCATCGACTGCCGGGTCACGAACGTGCCCCGTGCGAGTTCGGAACTCGAGAGCCCAGGGCGCTGCGCCAGCAGCTCGAGGCAGGCGTAATGGGTGACGGTCATGCCGAGCGGCCGCAGAACCGCCTCCATCTCGAAGCGCAGGGCGCTCGCGGCTTCCTTCAGCAGGTAGCCCAGGGAGGTCGCGAGGTCGACGCCCGCACGGTCTTGATTCATGTCAGTATTCTGACATAGACTGACGTGTCAGATAACTGACACAACGAAAGGATACGCTCATGCCCGTCACCGGCCCCGATTTCCTCTCTCTCCAGGCTCGCGATCTCGCCGCTTCTCAGGCGTTCTACGAGAAGTACCTCGGTCTCGTGCGCTCCCCCGCGGGGCCGCCGCACGCGGTCGTGTTCGAGACGACCCCGATCGCCTTCGCACTGCGCGACGTGGTCCCCGGCACGGATCTGTCGTCCGGCGAGCACCCCGGCATCGGCGCGGCGATCTGGCTGCACGCCACCGACGTCCAGACGATCCACGACGCCCTCGTCGCCGACGGGCACACCATCGCCTCGGCGCCGATCGACGGGCCGTTCGGCCGCACGTTCACGTTCGCCGACCCGGACGGCTACCGGATCACGCTGCACGACCGCGCGTAGCGCCCGCGGCTCGGATCGCTGTCAGCCGCCCGCCACGAACCGCACATCGGCGGGGTCGATGCGCAGCCGCAGCGGATCCCCCGGGGCGAGTCCCACGGCATCGGCGAGCGGCACGTCGACCTGGCAGTACGGCGTGTGCACCCGGATGCCGGCCAGCGTCGACTCGAGCCGGGTGACCTGCGTGCGCCACGCGGCGGCATCCGTCACCGCGTGATCGACGAGGCGCACATCCTGCGGGCGGAACACCGCTACCAGCGCTGCTCCGTCCGACGCGGCCAGCGCGCGCGACGCGGCATCCGCGCTCTCGAGGCGGAGCCCGTCGCTCGACCACCCGCCGTCCTGTGCGATGCCGACGACGCGATTGACGCCGGCGATGGAGGCGACGAAACCGGATGCCGGTGCCGCCAGCACCTCGCGCACGGGTCCGCTCTGCGTCACGCGACCGGACTCGATCACGACGAGGCGCTCGGCGAGCGCGACGGCATCCGCCGCATCGTGCGTCACCGCGATCGTCGTGGTCCCCGCGAGCTGGTCGCGGAGCATCCGCCGGATCTCCCCTGCCGTCTCGGGATCGAGCGCGACGAGCGGCTCGTCCAGGAGCACCGCACGCGGAGACGCGGCGAGCGCACGGGCGACGGCGACGCGTTGGCCCTCGCCGCCGGAGAGCTCTCGAGGCATGCGGTCCCCTGCTCCCGGAAGACCGACACGGATGAGCCAGTCGTCCGCGGAGTCGCGCGCCGCGCGGGCGTCGACACCACCCGCACGCGGTCCGAAGGCCACGTTCTCGCGCACCGACAGGTGCGGGAACAGCCGCGCGTCCTGCCCGAGCAGCACGATGCCGCGACTCATGGGCTCCGTGCGCACACGCGGAGTCTCGACGCGATCGACGACCCTGCCTCCGACCGCGATCTCGCCGGCGGTCAGTGGCTCGAGCCCGGCGAGCGCCTGGAGGAGCGTCGACTTGCCCGCCCCACTCGGCCCCATCACCGCGACGGTCTCACCGGGGGCGACCTCCAGGGCGACATCGACGGCGAAGTACTCACGAGCGACGACCACGTGCGCACGCAGCCCGCTCATCGCGCCGCCCCCGGCCGCCAGCCGCGCACCAGCAGCAGCACCGCGATGGCGGTGGCGAGGAGCAGCAGCGCGAGCGCGACCGCCGCCCCCTGCGACACCCCGGCGCCGTTGAACGCGGTGTAGATCGCGAGCGGCATGGTCTGGGTGACGCCCGGGCGGTTGCCGGCGAACAGCGCCGTCGCCCCGAACTCGCCGATGGCGCGGGCGAAGCACAGCACGATGCCCGCCACGATGCCGGGCGCCGCGAGCGGCAGGGTGATGCGGCGGAGGATCGTCCACCGCCCCGCACCGAGCGCCGCGGCCGTGCGCTCGTAGTCGACGCCGGAGGTGCGCACGGCGCCCTCGACGGCGAGCACCAGGAACGGCAGGGCGACGAAGGTCTGCGCGAGCACGACAGCGGGGGTGCTGAACGACAGCCCGAGGCCGCCGAGCCATCCGGCACGTCCGAACAGGTACAGCAGTGCGACGCCGCCGACCATCGGGGGAAGGACGAGCGGAACCGTCACCGCGGCGCGGAGCACGGCCGCCAGGCGAGGGCCCGAGCGGGCGATGTACAGGGCGAGCGGCACGCCCACGACGACACACAGCAGCGTGGCGACGAGTCCGGTGACGAGCGACAGCGTGAGCGCCGAGAGCGCGGCCTCCGAGGTGACGTCCGCGATGAACGTCGACCACTGCACGCGGGCGACGAGCGCGGCGAGCGGAACGATCAGGAGAGCCAGTCCGACGAAGGCGGGGACGGCGAGCGCGCGGGGCGCGTAGCCCTGCGCGCCGGCCGGACTCATGGCTTGCCGAATCCGAAGTCCGCCAGGATCTTCTGACCCGCGTCCGAGAGCACGAACGCGACGAACGCCTCGGCGGCATCCGGGTTCGCTGCATCGGCGAGCGCGGCGATCGGATAGTGGTTCACGACGTCCTCGGCGCCCTCGGGCACGATCACCTCGACGTCGTCGCGACCGACCACATCCGTCGCGTACACGAGACCGGCGTCGGCTTCGGATGCCGCGACCTTCGTGAGCACGGCGGTCACGTTCTGCTCGAGGCTCGCCGCCTGGACCGTGACACCGGCGGCGGTGAGGAGCTTCGCGGATGCCGCGCCGCACGGGACCTCGGGGGCGCAGAGCACTGTGGTGACCTCGGCGAGGTCGGCGAGCGATTTCACGTCTCCGGGGTTGCCTGCGGGAACCGCGATCACGAGGGTGTTGGAGGCGAAGAGCGCCGGGTCGATCGCGGCATCCTTCGCCTTGTCCATGTTCGCCTCGTCGGCGGAGGCGAAGACGTCGGCCGGGGCACCCTCGAGGATCTGGGTGACGAGCGTCGACGAGCCGTCGTAGACCGGGCTGACCGTCACGTCGGGGTTCTCGGCGGTGAACTCCTCGGCGATCGCGTCGAAGGCACCCGAGAGCGATGCGGCGGCGTACACGTTCAGCTCACCGCTCAGGGTGCTCTCCGCGGTCGTCTCGGAGGGCGAGGCCGACGGAGTGGATCCGGCCGCGCCCGCACACCCGGTGAGGGCGAGGACGGCGGCAGCGAGGAGCGCGGTGGCGGAGCGGCGGAGTGCGCGGTTCATGTCAGTCCTTCGGGAGTTCGACGACGACCTGCGTCGCCTTGACGGATGCGGTGGCGAGAGAGCCGACCTCGAGATGCAGTTCGCGCGCGGCCTCCGCTGACATCAGCGACACGACCCGGTGCGGGCCCGCCTGGAGATCGACCTGGGCCATCAGCCCGTCGATCTGCACGCGCGTGACGATGCCGACGAAGCGGTTGCGGGCGCTGGACAGCAGGTGGTCCGCGGCCTTCGCCTCCTCGGCGAGCGCGACCGCGCGGGCGGCGAGCGCGTCGCCCGGGATCTCCGCCGGGACGGCATCCGTCACGGGCAGGAGTCCGTGATCGATCCAGCGCCGGACGGTGTCGTCGCTCACGCCGAGGAGCTGCGCGGCGCGTGCGATGCGGTAGGTCTGCATGGGGCGAATCTACCGCAGATGCGGAACCTGCAACCATATTCGTCCGATTCTGCGTAACTAAGGCGCGATTCGTCAGGGACTCCGCGAAATGTCGCCTCTCACCGCGAGGACCACGGCCAGTCCGCTGACCAGCATCCAGGCCAGACCACCGCACCAGACCGCGATCGTCCCGATCACCACGAGCTCGCCGACGTCGACAGCCCTGCCGAGCGCGATCGTCGCGGTCGCGTACATGCCGATCGGGAAGACGATGCTCCACCATCCGACAGTGAAGCTCCGGGCGGCGGGCCTGGTGCGCAGGTCGCGGATGCCGAGTCCGACGAGGAAAGGGATGAGGAACGTCCCGAACGACCACAGCACCATCGAGACGACGGTCACGGCGCCCTCGGTTCCGGGGAGTGCGACGGTGTCGGCGGTGAGGACACGCGACGCGGCGAGCGTCGAAATCGCCGTCGCGCCCGTGAGCACCCAGGCCGTCGGCGCCACGTCGATCCGATCGCGTGTCTCCGAGAGCAGTCGCACCACGACGGCCGCCATGAGCAGCAGATACACGACGATGCCCAGGCACCACAGCGCGAAGGCCACGAGCGACAGCGCGTGGTGATCACCGGCTGTCGCGCTCGTGAGCACCGACAGCGACTGGGTGGCGACGACGACGAGGAACCATCCGCCGTCGACGGTCGGCAGCAGCGGTCGCACCGCGGCGTGCGTGACGAGCCAGGGCAGCATCCCGTAGACCAGGAGCAGCCAGAGCAGCGCCTCGACGACGAGGGCGCCGGGCAGCATCCCCGCGGCTCCGAGCGACGCTCCGAGCGTCGCGGTCACCCCCGTCGCGGCGACGATCGTGAAGAAGCCGAACGCGCGGGCGGGGTCGCGCGCATCGCGGAGCACCTCCCCCGGCGCGACGATCAGGCGCCCGACGGTGGCGACGAGCAGAAGGACGTAGCCGACCGCCGCGAGGACCAGTGCGACGACCCCCACGGGACGGATGCCGATGGCGACGAACGACGTGCCGACGATCCCCGTCGCCATGACGAACGAGAACCCCGCGGGCGGGACCCGCTCGATCACCGTGCGCAGCGACATCGCTCAGATCGACTGCCGGTAGCCGAAGAACTCGTGATCGTTGTTGTATCCGCCGAGACCGCCGCCGACGTCTTCGAAGCGCTCGACGAACTCGATCCCCTGGATCCACTTCACCATCTTGAAGCCCAGCTGCGCCTCGTTGCGGAGCCGCAGCGGCGCACCGTGCGAGAAGGTGAGGGGCTCGTCGTTCATGTCGTACGCGAGCATCGTCAGGTGGTACCGCATCTGATCGATGTCCTGCGCGTCGTAGTAGAGACCGCCCTCCGCTCCCTCGGCGAACGAGTAGAAGACGACCCACTTCGCCTCGGGTGTCGGCCGCACGAGATCGAGAACCGACGACATCGAGACCCCGCCCCACTTGGCGACGCCCGACCATCCCTGGATGCAGAAGTGCTGGGTGATCTGGTCGTGGTGCGCCATCGCCCGGAGGTCGTCGACGCTCAGTGACACCGGATTCTCGACGAGCCCGCCGACGCGGAGACGATAGTCGCGGAACCCTCCCTCCTCCAGGCGCTTGTACTCGTCACTGTCGGGAACCCGGCCGTTCGACCAGAAGTACGGGGAGATGTCGTCCTCGGTGTACTCGCCCGGCTTCGAGTCCACGTGCTCGAAGAGCCGCTGCACGGGACCGATCAGCGCGAGACCCATCCGGCGGATCGCGCGCGGATACCGGTACGTGACCGGAGTGGCGGCGACCCAGACGACGGCGAGCACCGCGCTCGTCGCGAGGAAGATCCAGAACCCCGTCCAGGAGTTCGTGTCGTTGCCCGCGTACATGTGGTTGAGGTTGCGCAGCGCCCCCGTCGCGAAGACGAGAGCGACGTGCACGAGGACGAACATCACGTACCAGCACAGCACGAGGAAGTGCAGCGATCGGGCGAACTGGATGTTGAACACCCGGCTGATGCGACGGAACCGGGTCGACAGCGCCGGCGACATGCCGAGCCCGGTGAGCAGCGCCAGGGGAGCGGCCACGAAGACCGTGATGAAGTACGCGAGAAGCTGCAGGGCGTTGTAGTTCACCCAGCCGTTCTCGGTCGGCCAGTCGAGCGACAGGTACTGGATCGCGGTGCTGATCGCGTTCGGTATGACATCCCAGCTCGTCGGCACGATCCGCGCCCAGTGACCCGTCACGAACAGCAGCACGACGAACACGATCCCGTTCACCAGCCACAGCACGTCGATGCTCAGGTGCCACCAGCGGGCCAGCCCGATCGAGTGGCGGCGCCCGGGCAGGCCGACTCCATCCGGAAGGGTGAGGGAGTCGCCCTTCGCGGTGTACGTCGGGTCGTCCGGTACCGGACGCTGCATCCGGAACCACTCCCTGCCGGGCGTGGAGTGCCGCGTCCAGTAGAGCCGCGGATGGTCGGCGAGGATGCTGAGCCCGGAACGGATCATGAAGAACATGAAGAAGATGTTGAGCCAGTGCTGCCATTGCATCCACACCGGGAAGCCCTCCGGCGTGCCTTCGGGGAGAGCGGATGCCCCGGGGTAGGTCTGCAGGAAGTCGCGCACGACAGGGAGGTCGACGATCCCTCGCGCGATCGAGATGCCCAGGATCATGACGGCGACCCCGATAGGCACGAGCCAGAGCAGGTTGAACCACTTCGTGCGACCGACCCGGACGCGCGGTGCGACCCCGTACTGCGCGGGAAGGCCGCCGGCCCAGTCCGCTCCGACCCGGTCGTGCCGCCGCGAGTCGAGCGCCTCACGGAACGAGGGCGACACCTCGCGCAGCTGCTGCGACCGCTGCTCTTTCGGCGTGCGGGCGAGCGTCTCCTGCTCGGCCGCGGCTGCCGCATCTCCGCTGTCGACCATGCTGCCCCCTCAGTCCGCGTCGTTCCCGCCGGGCCGAACACCGGCGAAGGCCTCGTGCCCCCGAGGATGGCAGAGCCGGAGCCGGAACGCGAGACCCGCGCCGCGAAGCGCGCGAGCTCAGGAGCGACGGTACTCCGCGACGATCGCCCCCGCATGTTCGCCTGCGACATACTCCCTCGTGCCGTGCCTGCGACGAGGCATACGCTGAAGCCATGCAACCTCTCGTCGCCCCCGCATCCGCTCTGGAGCCGACCGAGCTCGTCCGCACCGCCCGGCACGCGGTGCTCGCGGGCATCGGCGAAGAGGGCCAGCGTCGCCTGAACGCCGCTCGTGTCACCGTCGTGGGTGCGGGCGGACTCGGCTCACCCGTGCTTCTCGCTCTCGCCGCCGCCGGCATCGGGGCCATCACCGTGATCGACGACGACGTCGTGGAGCTGACGAACCTGCAGCGTCAGCTGGCGCACCGGGTCGAGGACATCGGCACGCGCAAGACCGCGTCCGCGGAGCGGGCGATCAGCGCTCTCGCCCCGCAGACCGTCATCACGCAGTTCCCGGAGCGACTCGACGCCGCGAACGCCGCACGACTGCTCGCCGGCGCCGACGTCGTCGTCGACACGAGCGACTCGTTCGCGACCCGCCGCGATGTCGCCGCCGCGACGCAGGAACTCGGCGTCCCCCTGGTGTGGGGCGCCGTGCAGGAGTGGCATGCGCAGGCCACGGTCTTCTGGTCGAACCCGCCGGAGGGCGAGCCGGTGGTGCTCGCCGACCTCTTCCCGCTCGGCACCGAGGGCGAGCCGCCGAGCTGTGCCCAGGTCGGCGTGCTCGGCGCTCTCTGCGTGCAGGTCGGCGGGATGCTGGCCGGCGAGGTGATCAAGCTCGTCACGGGAGCCGGGATGCCCCTGCTGGGCAGGCTCGCGATGATCGATGCGCTGACATCCCGCCAGCACGAGATCGCGATCCGCCCCGCGTCCAGGCAGACCGCGGCGGTGTCCGCGTGAGCGGCGCGACCGGGCGGCGCTCCGTCGAGGAGCAGCTCGCCGTCGTCCTCGACGCCGTGCACGTTCTCGAGGCCGAGACCCGTGCGGTGCAGGATGCCGCGGGGCGCACGCTCGCCGATCCTGCTGTCGCCGCCCACGACATCCCGCTGTTCGACAACTCCGCGATGGACGGCTTCGCGGTACGCGGTGCCGACGTCGAGGCGGCATCCGCGGCGAACCCGGTCACCCTCCGCGTCGTCGCGGACCTGCCGGCCGGGGTGTCTCTCGACCCGCCGCTGGGCCCCGGCGAGGCCGCACGCATCATGACCGGCTCGCCTTCTCCGGCCGACGCCGACACGATCGTGCCGTTCGAGGACACCGCGGGCGGCCTCGCGGACTCCCTGGGAGAGGTGCAGGTTCTGCGGGCACCCGCGAAGCCGGGCGCGTTCGTGCGTCGGCGCGGGGCGGACCTGCGGGCCGGCGACGACGTCGTGCTCGCGGGCGAGCGCCTGGGCGCGTTCCAGATCGCCGCCGCGGTCGCCGCCGGGATCGCCGAGGTGACCGTGACCCGCGCGCCGCGCGTGGCCGTGGTGTCGACCGGCAGCGAGCTGCTCGCGCCCGGAGAGCCCGCGGCACGGGGACGCATCCCCGATTCCAACGGGCCGCTGCTCGCACAGCTGGTGGCGGATGCCGATGCCGAGGTCGTGCTCGTCGCACGCGTGCCCGACGAGGCCGATGCCGTCCGCGCGGTCACGGCAGAGGCCACTGCTCTCGGCGCCGATGTGATCGTGTTCTCGGGCGGTGTGAGCGCCGGAGCGTACGAGCCCGTGCGCGGCGCGTTCGACGGGAAGGGCGAGGTCGAGTTCGTCGGCGTCGCGATGCAGCCCGGCAAGCCGCAGGCGTTCGGGGTGCTGGATGCGGGGGCACTCGTCTTCGGCCTCCCCGGCAACCCGGTCAGCGTCGCCGTGTCGTTCGAGGTATTCGTGCGCCCCGCTCTGCTCGCGATGCAGGGGCGCACCGGCATCCATCGCCCGCACGCGACGTTCACCGCCGACGCCGCCTGGACCACTCCCCCCGGTCGCCGCCAGTACCTCCCTGCCGTGGTCGATCTGATCGCCCGCACCGTGCGCCCCGCGACGTCCGGCGGCTCGGGGTCGCACCTGGCGGGCGGGCTGGCCCGCGCGCAGGCGTTCGCGATCGTCCCCGCCGAGGTGGAGGCCGTTTCCGTGGGCGACGCGATCGATGTCATGCTGGTCGGATGAGCTTCCCTCACCTTGACGCGGCCGGCCGCGCGCACATGGTCGATGTGACCGCGAAGCAGCCGACCGTCCGCACGGCGTCCGCACGCGGCTTCGTCCGCTGCAGCCCCGAAGTGATCGCGGCCCTCCGTGACGGCACCGCCCCGAAGGGCGACGTGCTCGCCGTCGCGCGCATCGCCGGCATCCAGGCCGCCAAGTCCACGCCCGCGCTGCTCCCGCTGGCGCACGTCATCGGCGTGCACCGCGCGAGCATCGAGCTCGACATCATCGACGACGGCGTGCTCATCGAGGCGACCGTCGGCACGGCCGACCGCACCGGCGTCGAGATGGAGGCCCTCACGGCCGTGTCGGTGACGGCCCTCGCCATCGTCGACATGATCAAGGGCATCGATCGCGCGGTCGTGATCGAGAACGTGCGCATCGTCGCGAAGTCGGGCGGGCGCTCCGGTGACTGGGTCCGCCCCGGCGAAGACGCACCGGGAGACGCACGATGACCCGCGTACGCTACTTCGCCGCCGCCGCAGAGGCCGCCGGAACGGATGCCGAGGAACGGGACGAGCCCACGCTGCTCGCGTTCCGCGCCGCGGTCGTGGCGCAGCATCCGGCCCTCACCGACATCCTGCCGCGCTGCGCGGTTCTCGTCGACGGCGTCCGCGCGGATGACGACCGTCCGCTCGACGATGCCGAGCTGATCGACGTCCTGCCGCCCTTCGCCGGGGGCTGAGACGGCCCGGCGGCTCAGCCGCCGATGCCCTTCCACGACGTGGTGCCGTCGGACTCGAGCTGGCGCTTCCACACCGGCAGATCGCGCTTGATGTCCTCGATCACCGCACGGCACACCTCGAAGGCCTCGGCGCGGTGCTCGGAGGCGACCGCGATCACGACGGCCGCGTCGCCGACCGCGAGACGTCCGACGCGATGACTGACGGCCACCACCGCGGAGGCATCACCGCCGGCCTGCTCGGCGATGCGGCGCAGCGTCGCCTCGGCATCCGGATGGGAGCTGTACTCGAGCCCGACCACCGGCGTCTGCGCGTCGGGGTCGTTGTCGCGCACCCGCCCGACGAAGGTGGTCACGCCGCCGAGGCGCGGGTCCTCCACGGCCCGGAGATGCGCGTCGAGGTCGAGGAGCTCCTCGCTCATCGCGGCCAGTCGTACATCGTTCATGAGTGGTCTCCGCCCTCTACCTGATCCACGATATGCCCGGCGACGCCGAGAATCACGGGCACACCGGATGCCACGGCACGCGTGGACCCGGGAAGATTCACGACCAGCGCCCCGGAGGGATCGATGATGCCGGCGAGTCCGCGCGACAGCACCGACAGCGGGGTGTCGGCGAGTCCGCTGCGGCGCAGCTCCTCCGCGATGCCCGGGAGTTCGCGGGTGATCACGCGGCGCGTGCCCTCGGGCGTCTGGTCGCGCGGTGCGACGCCGGTCCCGCCGGTCGTGACGATCAGCCGGATGCCGCGCGCGACGGCCCTGCGCAGAGCATCCGCCACCGAGTCGGCGCCGTCCGGGATGATCTCGGCATCCGGGCAGTGCCAGCCGGCATCCCGCAGGAGGCCGACCGCGATCGGTCCCCCGCGGTCCTCCCGCTCTCCTCGCGACGACCGATCGGAGACGGTGATCACGAGGGCAGGCAGCGACGTCATGGGTCCACCCTACGGGCCGGCGCCGCGCGCGGGATCACGTGACCCGGATCAGCGAACGCTGCCACCCGGTCGAGCCGTCGGGAGCGATCGGTGCACGTTCCTCGATCTGCAGATCGCCGTTCTTGTTGACCGCGCGGACGGCGACGTAGTGCGTGCCGGGCGTCGCGTCCCACTCCATGAACCACTGCACCCAGGTGTCGTCGTTGATGGGGGTCGACATCGTGGCCGGCATCCAATCGCCCTCGTCGATCTTCACCTCGACCCGTTCTATGCCGACCGACTGCGCCCAGGCCACGCCCGCGATCGGGATCCTCCCCGCCGGCACGGCCTCGCCGATGCTGGGGGTGTCGAGCCGCGACGAGAACTTGATCGGCGCCTCGGCGCTGTAGCCGCGCGGGGTCCAGTAGGCCTCGTCGTCAGCGAAGGTCGTGACCTTGAGCTCGGTCAGCCACTTCGTCGCCGACACGTAGCCGTAGAGCCCCGGAACGACCATGCGCACCGGGAATCCGTGCTCGAGCGGCAGCGGCTCGCCGTTCATCCCGACCGCGAGGATCGCATCGAGGTTGTCGTCGGTCAGCGCGGACAGCGGCGTGCTCGCGGTGTACCCGTCGACGCTCTTGGAGAGCACCATGTCGGCGCCGGACTTGACGCCGGCCTTCTTCAGCACATCGCGCAGCGGGACACCGAGCCACATCGCGTTGCCGACGAGCTCGCCGCCGACCTCGTTCGAGACGCAGGTGAGCGTGATCGCGTACTCGTCGAGGCCCATGTCGAGGATGTCCTGGAACGACATCTCCACGCGCTGGTCGACCATGCCGTCGATCACGAGACGCCAGGTCTCGGGGTCGATCGTGGGAACCGTGAGCGCGGTGTCGACGCGGTAGAAGTCCTTGTTCGGCGTGAACAGCTCGCTCAGACCCTTGATGTCGAGCTCCGCACCCTGCGGCACGGTCACGGTCGACTTCGGCGCGGGGAGCTTGAGGGCGTTGCGGATCGACTCGACCGAGCCGACGGCCATGGTCACGGCACGCGAGGCGACGCCCACGACGACGGCGGAGACACCGGCGATGGCGGCGAGGGCGAAGAAGCGACGACGGTCGATGCCCTTGGGGGCGGCCGGGTTCTCGGGCACCTCGCCTGTCGCGGGAGCATGTGGCTGCACGACGGCTGCACGCCAGGCGCGCAGCCGCCGCACGAGCAGGACGAGGATCAGGGATCCGACGACCGTGCCGATCACGGGCGGGAGGAAGGCGAGCGGAGTGACGCCGGCGCGCGTCACGATGGCGGCCGTGGAGAGCACGCCGGCGATGACCAGCGCGATGACGCCCAACGGTGCCTTCACGAGCTGCAGGATGCCGGCGATCGCCGAGGCGATGACCACCGCGAGGCCCAGTCCCGCGAGGAGCGCGATCTTGTCGTACTCGCCGAACGTAGCGATCGCGAACTCCTTGAACGGCTGCGGGACGATGTCGATCACGAAACCGCCGACCGCGAGGATAGGGCTGGCCGCGCGCGCGAAGATGAGCGCGAACAGTTCGGCGGTCGCGAGGAACACCGCGCCGCTGATCACGCCCGCGAGGGCGGCCCACGCGATGAATCGTTTCCCGCTGCGTCGCTCGGCCATGATCGTCTCCTGTTCCACCGGTGAAGGTGCTCGCAGGTAGTTCGGAGGCAGAGCGGAAACGGATCGGAGCGACGTTCCGGCGCGCGCTCCGTGTTCTCGCGTTCACAATTCAGGAGAAACGCGCGGGCATGGCCCGAAAAGGGTCCCTCTGGGGCAGTTTCCGGAAGAATCTGCTGAGTTGTGAACGCCTCGAGTCGGTGCCGCGTCGCGAACCGCGGGCCGGATCAGGCCATGACGCGCTCCGGCCGCGCGTAGACGTTCATCGAGCTCCCCCGCACGAACCCCGCGAGAGTGAGCCCCGACGCGGCCGCGAGCTCGACGGCGAGCGATGACGGCGCGGACACGGCGGAGAGGATCGGGATGCCGGCCATCACGGCCTTCTGAACCAGCTCGAAACTCGCCCGCCCCGACACCTGCAGCACGGTTCCGCTCAGCGGCAGGCGGTCGTCGAGGGCGGCCCAGCCGATCACCTTGTCGACGGCGTTGTGCCTGCCGACGTCCTCCCGCAGCACCAGCAGCTCGCCGGTCGCGGCGTCGAAGAGCGCCGCGGCGTGGAGGCCGCCGGTCTTCTCGAACACCGCCTGGCCGGCGCGCAGCCTGTCGGGGAGCGCGAGCAGCAGCGCGGCATCCACGGTCACGGCATCCGCTGCCACATCGAAACGCGAGGTCTTCTCGATCGCCTCGATCGACGCGGCACCGCAGACTCCGCAGGAGCTCGTCGTGTAGAAATTGCGGGCGATGTCGGTCAGCAGCGGCTCGAGACCTGGGCGCAGGGTGACGTCGAGCACGTTGTACGTGTTGCCCGAGGCGAGGACGGATGCCGGCGGCTCGGAGCCGATCGTCAACAACGGGGCGACGGTGCCGGGCGCCCCGCCGCCTGTGCCCGGACCACCGCAGTGGATCGCGGAGAGGAAGTCGCCACCGGCCCCGATCACGCCCTCCGACACGAGGAACCCGGCCGCGAGCTCGACATCGTGGCCGGGGGTGCGCATCGTCACGGTCAGCGGGGCTCCCGCGACGCGGATCTCGAGCGGCTCCTCCACCGCGAGGGTGTCGGCGCGGCGGCGGACCGTGACCTCGTCATCGACGACCGCGATGCGGGTGACCGGTGAGCGGGCGGTGAGGCGGCCCACGTCAGCCGCCCGACACGGTGGCGCGGTGCTCGAGACGCACGATCACGGCCTTCGAGGTCGGCGTGCCGCTGACGTCGGCGACGGAGTCGAGGGGCACGAGCACGTTCGTCTCCGGATAGTAGGCCGCCGCGTTGCCGCGCGGCGTGGAGTACGGCACGACGCGGAACTCCTCGGCGCGACGTTCCTCGATGGAGCCGTCGGCGCGCGTCCACTCCGAGACCAGGTCGACGATCTCTCCCTCGGCGAATCCGAGCTCGGTGATGTCCTCCGCGTGGACGAGCACCACCCGGCGTCCGCCGTGGATGCCGCGGTAGCGGTCGTCCTTGCCGTAGATCGTCGTGTTGTACTGATCGTGCGAGCGCAGAGTCTGCAGCAGGAGGCGGCCCGGCGGGATCACCGGGAACTCGAGGGGGTTGGCCGTGAACCGGGCCTTGCCGTCCACCGTCGCGAATCGGCGCTCGTCGCGGGGCCCGTTCGGGAGGAAGAAGGTGCGCCCCTTCTCGATGCGCGTCTCGAAGTCGTCGAACCCCGGGATCACGCGCTCGATGTGGGAGCGGATGAGCGCGTAGTCGGCCTCGAGGGCTTCCCAGTCGGCTCGCGGCACGTTCCCCGTCGAAACCGGCGAGCGCCGCTCGCCCTCGATCTCACCGTGCTCGGGGAGGCCTCGCTCAGGGTCGCCGTCGTGAGATACGGGCGCCTGCGCGGGTGACGCTCCCTCGTCGAAGAGGTGCGCGCAGAGCCGGGCGACGATCGCGACCTCGCTGAGAAGATCGTCGGCAGGAGGCGCCAGACGGCCGCGGGACGCGTGGACGGCGCCCATCGAGTCCTCGACCGTGACCCGCTGCTCGGAACCGCCGCGGCGGTCGCGGTCGGTGCGCCCGAGCGTCGGCAGGATGATGGCGCGACGGCCGGTCACGACGTGCGAGCGGTTGAGCTTGGTCGAGACGTGCACCGTGAGGCCGACCCGAGCCATCGCCGTCTCGACGACCGCCGTGTCGGGCGTGGCCGAGACGAAGTTGCCGCCCATGCCCATGAAGACGCGTACCCGGCCGTCACGCATCGCGCGGATCGCCTCGACGGTGTCGAAGCCGTGTTCCCGAGGTGCCGTGAAGGCGAACTCTCGATCGAGCGCTGCGAGAAACGCCTCAGACGGCTTCTCGTAGATGCCCACCGTGCGATCGCCCTGCACGTTCGAGTGCCCGCGCACGGGGCAGACTCCGGCGCCCGGGCGGCCGATGCTGCCCTGCAGCAGGAGCACGTTGACGACGTCACGCAGGGTCGGAACCGAGTGCTTGTGCTGCGTGAGGCCCATCGCCCAGCAGACGATCGTCGCCTTCGAGGTGCGCACCTCCTCGGCGATCTCGCGCAGCACCTCTTCGGTCATGCCGGTCGCCTCGGTCAGCGACGCCCAGTCGGCGCGGGCCATCGCGTCGCGGTACGCATCGATCCCGCTGGTGTGCGCGTCGATGAAGGCGTGGTCGAGCACGCCGCCGTCGCGTTTCTCGACCTCGAGCAGGTGTTTCCCTATGGCCTGGAACAGCGCCTGATCCCCGCCGGAGCGGATCTGCACGAACCGGTCGGCGATCTTCGTGCCGCCGAAGGCCACGCCTCGCGGGGTCTGCGGGTTCTCGAAGCGCATGAGGCCGGCTTCGGGCAGCGGATTCACCGCGATCACCCGGGCGCCGCGCTGCTTGGCCTTCTCGAGTGCCGACAGCATCCGCGGATGATTCGTGCCGGGGTTCTGCCCTGCGACGATGAGCAGGTCGGCGTCGTGCACGTCCTCGATAGAGACTGTGCCCTTGCCGATGCCGATGGTCTCGGTGAGCGCGGATCCGCTGGACTCATGGCACATGTTCGAGCAGTCCGGCAGGTTGTTGGTGCCGACGCCGCGCACGAGCAGCTGGTAGAGGAACGCGGCCTCGTTCGACGTGCGACCGGAGGTGTAGAAGACGGTCTCGTCAGGGTCGTCGACCGCGGCGATCTCGTCGGCGATGGCCCGCAGCGCGTCGTCCCACGTCAGCGGCCGGTAGTGGGTCGCGCCCTCGTCGAGGATCATCGGATGCGTCAGTCGCCCCTGCTGACCGAGCCACCAGTCATCGTGGTCGCGGAGATCTTCGAGAGAGTGCTGCTGGAAGAACGCGGGGCCCACGGTGCGGAGAGTCGCCTCCTCGGCGACCGCCTTGGCCCCGTTCTCGCAGAACTCCGCGACGTGGCGCTTGTCCTCCTCCGGCCACGCGCAGCCGGGGCAGTCGAACCCGTCCTTCTGGTTGACCCGCGCGAGCGTCTGCACCGAGCGCACGATGCCCATCTGCTCGTTCGCGATCTGCAGCGCATGCAGCACAGCGGGCACTCCCACAGCGACCTTCTTGGGCTCGGAGACCCGGACGCGAGCCTCATCGATGTCGGTCTTCGGTGCCTTCGTCGCCATGCCGCCATGTTAGGTCAGCATCCTCGGATCGGGGCTCGAGCCCGCGGCATCCTCGCTCAGACTCCGACGATGCGCGGGGGCGGCGGCGGGGCCAGCTGCCGACGCGGCACGCCGTGGGCCTCGCGGTGCAGGCGCTCCATGCGGGTGTCGAGCTCGGCGGCGGCCGCCGCGGCATCCGTCAGGCTGTCGACGAGGTGCGACGGGACCTGATTCGAGAACTTGTAGTAGATCTTGTGCTCGAGGCTGGCCCAGAAGTCCATCGCGATGGTGCGGAACTGCACCTCGACCGGCACCGACAACGCCCCGGTCGACAGGAACACCGGGACCTCGATGATCGCGTGCAGGCTCTTGTAGCCGTTCTCCTTCGGCTGCGCGATGTAGTCCTTCACCACGCGGACGGTGACGTCGTCCTGCTGGGTGAGGAGGTCGAAGAGCTGGTAGACGTCGGCGACGAAGCTGCAGGTGACGCGCACACCCGCGATGTCGGTGATCTCGGAGCGGATGCGGTCGAAGTCGGGCTCATCGATGCCCTTGCGAGCGATCTTCTCGACGATGCTGTCCGGGGTCTTCAGCCGGCTCTTCACGTGCTCGATCGGGTTGTACGCGTGGTCGTGCGTGAACTCGTCGCGCAGGATCGAGATCTTCGTCTCCACCTCGCGCATCCCGAACTCGTACTCGCGCAGGAAACGCTGGAACTCGTCACGCAGCTCGCGTGTCTTGCGGATGGAGTCTTCGGTGACCTGAAGGGTCGTCATGTCCTCGACGTTACGGGTTCGTGATCGGAAACCGCTGTGGATCGACGTCATGTCGCCCTCCGCAGAGACGACAGCGCGAGCGCCTCGCCGGCGCTTACGCTGTGGCAACCCCGCCCGCTGCACAGTGAGAGCTGCAGCACGGAAGGGGCATCCATTGGCACCTGCATCCCCCGGTTCCCGACACCGGATCGCGCGGAGCACACCGCCCGGAGAGTCGACCGCACCCGTCGGCGCGTACGCGGCCTACCTGGCATGGCTCTCTCTTCAGGAGCTCCGGCAGTCGCAGCGCCCCGCGCGTCCCACCACATCGGAGCGCACCTCATGATCGGCGACCTCTCGACCCTCCTCGCCGGATTCGGGGTGCTCGTGGCCACCGAGATGGTCCTGTCGACGATTCTGGCGTTCTGCATGATCGCCTTCCTCTGCGCTCTCTTCGCCGTCATCCTGGCGACTCTCGCAGTCCGATGGTTCGTGGGCCTGTTCCGCGTCCGCGGAACGGCGGACGGGTCGCTCCCGTCAGGGAACGACCCGTCTGTCAGGCGCTGAGCGCGGCGGTCGGTGAGGTCCGAGCGGCGCGGATGGCGGGTATGGATCCCGCGACCGCTCCGACGAGCATCGTGACGACGACGCCGGCGACGAGCACCAGGGGAGGGATGGACACGAGCCACCCGTTGCCCGTTGCGACGATCCAGGTGATCAGCCACCCGATGAGCGAGCCTCCGAGCCCGCCGAGCGAGGCGAGCAGAACGGCTTCCACGAGGAACTGCGATCGGATGTGCCCGCGGGTCGCTCCGATCGCTCGCCGGAGGCCGATCTCGCGGCGGCGCTCGAGGACCGTGATCACCATGGTGTTCGCGACGCCGATACCGCCGACCAGAAGAGCGATGGAGCCGACGCCCACCAGGAGTCCGGTGAAGGCCTGATCGATCGTGTTCTTCGCGGCGAGCGCATCGGACGGGCGACTGACCTTGACCTCGTTGGGAGCCTCCGGATCGACCGTGCGTGGGAGGAGCTCGCGCGCCTCGTCCACCGCGTCGTCCGCAGAGCGCTCATAGATGGTCGTCGGCGAGCCGTCGAATCCGAAGAGCTCCTCGGCGATGCCCGCGCCGATCAGGGCGGCGGTGTCGAGCTCGGGCGCGAGCGGCGCCCGCTCGAGGATCCCGACGACGGTGAAGTACCGTCCGCCCAGCCAGACCTGGCTCCCGACCGTGGTGATGCCGAGCCTCTCGGCCGCCTTGAACCCGAGCACGACCGTCGGGAGCTTGTCCGTCACCTCGTTCATCCACGCGCCCGCCTGCAGGTCGGAGCCGGTCGCCTCGAGCAGATCGTCGCCGGCGGCAGCGACCGTCAGCCCTCCGGTCTCACCCTTGTCGATCGATGCGCTCCGATAGACGTGCACGTCTTTGAGTGTCGATATCCAGGTCGCCGTCTCGACACCGGGGAGGTTCCGTACGCGGATGATCGCGTCTGCGGGGAGCTTGGTGTCTCCCCCGAAGACGTCGCTGCCTGCCGTGACCGTCAGGAGGTTGGTCCCCAGCGAGGCCAGGCGCTGCTTCACGAGCGCCTCGCTCGACGTGGAGATCCCGATCACGGCGATCATCGCGGCGATGCCGATCGCGATGCCCAGCGCCGACAGGACGGCCCGCAGCGGGTGCGCGCGAAGGCCGTGGAAGCCGAGCCCGAGCAGGTCGGATGTGCGCAGTCTCGCCTGCAGCCGCACGCTCATGCCGTCACCTCCAGACTCGGTGCCGACGAGACGGCGACGTCGGACGGACGCCCCGTGTCTGCGACGATCTGGCCGTCGCGGATGCGGATCTGCCGCGGCATCCGATCGGCGAGCTCCTGGTCGTGAGTGATGACCACGACCGTGGTGCCCGCCCGGTTGAGCTCCTTCAGGATCTCGACGACGGCGGCGCCCGACGTGCTGTCGAGGCTTCCCGTGGGTTCATCGGCGAGCAGCAGGGCGGGCTCACCCACGACGGCACGGGCGATCGCGACACGCTGTCGCTCCCCGCCCGAGAGCTGTCGCGGCTGATGGCGCAGCCGATGCCCCAGCCCCACGCGCTCGAGCGCGACCGCCGCGCGCTTGCGACGCGCCGCCGTCGGCGTACCGGTGTAGAGCAGCCCGGTCGCGACGTTGTCGAGAGCGGTGACGCCGTCGGAGAGATGGAACTGCTGGAACACGAAGCCGATGGTGTGGGCGCGCAGAGCGGAGAGCTGCGAGTCGCCCAGGTCGGCGACGTCGTACCCTGCGATCCGGGTGAGACCCGAGCTCGCTCGATCGAGCGTGCCCATGAGGTTCAGGAGCGTCGATTTCCCCGAGCCGCTCGGGCCCACGATCGCCACCATCTCGCCCCGGTCGATGCGAAGATCCACCCCGCGAAGGGCGAGGGTCGGGGGCGACCCGTAGGAACGGGTCACCCCCGAGAGCTCGATCACGGCGCTCATCTCGCCACCGCCACGACGTCGCCTTCGGCGAGGTCGCCTCCGACGACCTCCACCATCCCGTCCGCGAACTTGCCGAGCTCGACCGTGACGAGCTCGGTCTTCTTGTTCACGACGCGCTCGACCGCCGACCCTCCACCCGGCTGCGCGAGCAGGGCGGTCACGGGGACCAGCAGCACGTCCTCGGCGATGACATGGACCAGCGTCACACTCACGCTGACCGTGTCGAAGGCCGCTGCGACCGTCGGGTCGTCGAGCACGATCGTGATCGGCAGCTTCAGCGTCTTGCCGCCGTTGTCGTTGTCCCGTTCGACGGGCGCGCCCACGGCGGTGACCGTGCCGGGTGCGACGGTGCCATCGGGCAGTCGCACATCGACCTTGGCGCCCACCGGCGCGTTCGCCGCCAGGTTCGGGTCGATGTCGACGGCCGCCTCCTTGGTGCTGTCGGAGACCTTCAGCACCGCTCCGCCCGCCGGGCTGCCGACCTTCGCGGCGGCATCCTGAACCCGCACCTCTCCGGGAGCGAAGACGATCCGTCCCATCTCGATGCGGCCCGTCTCCTCGAGACCGAGGGCTTTCTGCCACTCCTTGATCGCTTCGATCGTCGCCCACCGGAACTCGTCGTCCGGCTCGCCGTCGAAGAAGCCGAGGGCCTGGAGGTTGGCCTCGAGCTGTCGGATGTCCTCGCCGTCGGCCATGCCCTCGGCGAACTCGCGCCACACGGGCAGCACCCCGAACATCAGGATGACCGGGGTGTCGTCCACGCGGAAGAGCTCGTAGCCGCGTCCGACGACGCTCCCCGGTGCGGGCACGCCCGTGACGGTGCCGGCGAGCGGAGATCCGAGATCGCGGACATTCTTGAACTCGAGCTTGCCCGTCACGCGGACCTGCTCGGTCAGATTCCCGCGGGTCACCTCCGTGGTCTCGGCGGGCGGCTTCTTCTGCTCGTCGTCTGCCTCGGCCGGGGGCCGGGTCAGCAGGATCGTCGCGGCGACCGCCGCCACCACGACGAATGCGGTCGCCGCGATGATCCAGCCGCGGCGACCGCGGCCCGAGGAGGAGTGCTGCTCCTCCTCGTCGCCGTCGCCGCCGTCATCTCCGCCGCCGCCGATCGCGAGAACGGTGTCCAGATCGTCGGCGTCAGGATCTCTCTTCCTCAGGATGCCGAATGAGGGCCTCATCCTTCTGCTCCGGGGAAGCCCGCCTCGGTCATGCACGCGTCCATGTCGGCCGGGTCGTAGTCGCCCATGGGCATGGCGGCCGTGGTTCCGGCAGGGCCGGGCTCGGGGTCGGGGAAGTCGTATCCCGCGTCGCGCATGCACTGGGCGAAGGTGAGCATCATCTCGTTCATCTCGTCGTCGGAGGGCATGTCGTCGCGGGTGGGCGGATCTCCGAGCTTCTCGTCGCAGACCTCGCGGGCGTCCTCCATCGCGGCGATGTCGGCGTCGCTCGGCGGCTCCGGTGCCTCCGGAACCTCTTGTTCGACCTCGTCCCCGTCGCGGCTGGCCTTGACCATAAACTGCGACATGTCGACGCCCTCGTCCTTCATGCACTTCTCCCAGGCGAGCTGCCAGTCCTCGAACTCCTGTTCCTGACTGGCGCTGTCCAGGTCCGGAGACTCGTCTGCGGCGTCGGGCGTGGGGGCGCAGGCGGCGAGGCCGCCCACGAGCATCAGGCCTGCCAGGAAGATCAGGCCGCGGTTGCGTGTGATTCGCATGGGGTGTCCTTTCGGTGTTCCCTCGCGCTGAGGGGTGAGGACAGTCCACGGGGCGGCCGGTCGCACGAGGGTAAAGAGAACCCTTTACCTTCCGCGAACCTGCATAGTGATTGCATGTGATCTGGAGTGAGGAGAACTCGAGATGCGAGTCCTGATTGTCGAAGATGAGCGGTACCTGGCCGAGGCCGTGCACACGAAGCTGGGCCTGGAGGCGATCTCTGCGGACATCGCCGATGACGGCGCGGCCGCGCTCGAGGCCGTCGCGCACACCGAGTACGACGTCGTGCTCCTGGACCGCGACATTCCCGTGATCCACGGCGACGAGGTGTGCCGGCGACTCGCACTCGACCCCGATCGACCGGCGATCCTGATGCTCACCGCGGCTCGCCTGCTCGACGACAAGGTCGACGGCCTCACGCTCGGAGCGGACGACTACCTCGCGAAGCCTTTCCAGTTCCCAGAGCTGATCGCTCGACTGCGCGCCCTGAGCCGGCGCCGGTTCAGCGCGCTGCCGCCGATCCTGGAGGCGGCGGATGTGCGCCTGAACCCGATCCGTCGAGAGGTGACCCGCTCCGGGAGATACGTGAACCTCACCCGCAAGGAGTTCGCCGTCCTGGAGGTGCTGATGCGTGAGCCCGGCACGGTCGTGAGCGCCGAGAGACTGCTCGAGAAGGCCTGGGACGAGAACGCGAACCCCTTCACGAACTCGGTCAAGGTCACCATCAGCACGCTGCGCCGGAAGCTGGGCGAGCCCCGCGTCATCGAGACGCTGCCGGGTGCCGGATACGTCATCGGCCGGACGGGCTGACGTGTCCGCCACACGACCGACGGGCGCCACCGAGCCGAACCGTCTGAGGCTGAGCATCGAGGGCTTCCGATTCACGCTGAGGACCCGCCTCGCCCTCACATACGCCGGGCTCCTCACGCTGGCGGGCGCGCTGATGATGCTGATCGTCTACATCGTGGTGGGCTACCTTCCCACCTACGCCTTCGCGGTTCCGGCGACGACCGCGGAACCTCTGCAGACCACGCCGACCGAACCGCTCTACGACACCGGCATCGCCTCGACCGACGCCCTGCTCGTCTCGTCCCGGGGCGATGTGCAGACGCTGATCCTGATCATCGCCGCGGTGCTCCTCGTCCTCCTCGCCGCTGGCGGAGGATGGGCCGGATGGGCCCTGGCAGGGCGGATGCTCCGGCCGCTGCAGGAGGTCAACGCCGCGGCGCACCGCGCAGCACGCGGACACCTCGACCATCGGATCGCCCTCGCCGGCCCGCGCGACGAGCTCACCGACCTGGCCGACACCTTCGACGAGATGCTCGAAGGGCTCGAGCGCTCTTTCGGGACCTACCGTCGCTTCGCGGCCAATGCCTCGCACGAGCTGCGGACGCCGTTGGCGACGACCCGCGCGATGCTCGACGTCGCCCTCAGCGGGGCGGATGCGCACGAGCGCCCTCTGCTCGAGCGCCTGCGCGAGACCAACGAGCGCAGCATCGACACGGTGGAGTCACTGCTCGACCTGACCGAGGTCGACGCTTCGAGCGCCGACCATGGCACCGTCCACTTGGAGCAGCTGGCGACGTTCGTACTGGCCGAGGTCTCCGACGAGGCGGAGGCCGCGGGAGTGCGGATCGACTACCGCCTGTCGACGTCGCCGGTGTCCGGCGACACCTCGCTGCTCCGCCAGCTGCTCTTCAATCTCATCCAGAACGGCATCCGGCACAACGAGCCCGGCGGGTGGGTGCGGGTGACGACCGTCGCGCACCCGCGAACCGGGGTCGAGCTGCGGGTCGAGAACTCGGGAGCGATCGTGGCGGATGCCGACCTCGAGTCCCTCACCGACCCGTTCTTCCGCGTGCGTGGCCGGTCCACGGAGTCGACCTCGAAGGGCCGGGGTCTCGGCCTGTCGATCGTGAAGGCCATCACGGATCGCCACGACGCCACTCTTCGATTCACGGCGAGGGAGGACGGCGGCCTCATCGCCACGGTGGTCTTCCCGCCGGACAGCGCATACTGAGTCCCGTCGCGTCCGCACCAGGACGGAGACGCGACCCCGTAAGGATTCCGTGAGGGTCGCCCGACACGCCGTAGGGATTCCGTGAGGATGTCGTGAGGATGCCGTCGGCAGGCGTAGTGTCGCCGGACGTGTCAGACGAAATCAAGGACGGCGCGGATGCACCTCCGCGCGCCAAGCGCATCCTCATCGGCGACCCGCTGACGAGCGAGCAGGTCGAGGACCAGCTGCTCCCGAAGAAGATGGCGCTGCCGATCTTCGCGTCGGACGCGCTGAGCTCCGTGGCCTACGCGCCGCAGGAGCTCGTGATGATCCTCCTGATCGGCGGGCTCACGTTCCTGTCGTTCACGCCGCTGGTCGCCGCCGCGGTCGTCCTGCTGCTGATCGTCGTTGTGCTCAGCTACCGGCAGCTCATCAAGGCCTACCCGTCGGGAGGTGGCGACTACGAGGTCGCCTCGAAGAACCTCGGCGAGATCCCCGGCGTGATCGTCGCGGCCGCTCTTCTCGTCGACTACGTGCTCACGGTGGCCGTCTCGGTCGCCTCGGGCGTGGACAACATCATCTCGGCCGTCCCTGGTCTCGATCCCCTGCGCGTGGAGCTGGCGGTCGGATTCGTGATCCTGATCATCATCGTGAACCTCCGCGGCGTGCGCGAGGCGTCTCTGGTCTTCGCCATCCCGACCTACGTGTTCATCGGCTCGGTCGGCTTCATGATCGTGACCGGTCTGGTGCGCACGTTCCTCGGTGACGCCCCCATCGCCTCGAGCGCCGAGTTCTCGGTGCAGGCCGAGAACCTCAGCCAAGCCGCGGTCATCCTGCTCATCCTCCGCGCGTTCTCGAGCGGATGCTCCGCCCTCACGGGCGTGGAGGCCGTGTCGAACGGCGTTCCCGCGTTCCGCACTCCCAAGGTGCGCAACGCGCAGTCGACCCTCGTGCTGATGGGCTCGATCGCCGCCTGCCTGTTCGCCGGGCTCACCGCTCTGGCCCTGATCACCGGCGTGCACTACGCCGAGAACCCGTGCGACCTCATCGGCTTCGACTGCACAAATCCGCAGCCCAGCCTGATGGCGCAGATCGCCAGCGCGACGTTCGGCGGCGGCAGCATCCTGTTCTTCATCGTCCAGGCGGCGACCGCCTGCGTGCTGCTGCTCGCGGCGAACACGGCGTTCAACGGCTTCCCTCTGCTGGGTGCGGTGCTCGCCCGCGACGGCTACGCGCCGAAGTCACTGAACACCCGCGGCGACCGCCTGGTGTTCTCGAACGGCATGATCCTGCTCGGCATCGGCGCCATCATCGTCCTCGTGGTGTTCCAGGCGCGGCTGACGACGCTGATCCAGCTGTACATCATCGGCGTCTTCGTGTCGTTCTCTCTCGGCCAGATCGGCATGGTGCGGCACTGGCGGCGGGTTCTGCGCGGACCCGCCGAACACCACCCCGGTGACGCGGTCGACGGGGCCGCGGCATCCGATCGCCGCTCCGCCAAGGTGGGACTCATCATCAACTCCGCCGGCGCCGTGATGACGGTGGCGGTGCTGCTGATCGTGACGATCACCAAGTTCACCCACGGCGCGTACCTGGTGTTCTTCGCGATCCCGATCCTCGCCTTCCTGATGATGGGCGTGAAGCGCTACTACCGCGACGTCGATCACGAGATCGCGATCGACGACACCACCCGCTTCGGGGCGACGGGCGACGTCGCGATCGTGATGGTCAGCAAGCTGCAGAAGCCCGTCGCGAAGGCCGTCGACTACGCCGTCGCCGCGAAGCACGGCAAGACGATCGCGGTCCACGTCGCCGTCGATGCGGATGCCGCCACCGAGCTGCAGAAGCAGTGGGCGGATCACCTGATGCCGATCCCGCTCGTGATCCTCGAATCGCCGTACCGGTCGTTCGCGCAGCCGGTCACGCAGTTCATCAAGCAGTACCGGGCGAAGCACGGCTCCTCGGTCGTGACCGTCTACCTGCCGCAGTACATCGTGGGGCACTGGTGGGAGTCGTTCCTGCACAACCGCCGCGCCCGGCGACTCGCCAACCAGCTCATGCTCGTCCACGGGGTGTCGATCACCCTCGTGCCCTGGCTGCTGGATTCGTCCGAGCTCATCTACGGCCGACGCTCCCGCCCCCTGCCGGGCCAGGAGCGCGCCGGTCGCCCGGTCGTGGTGTCGGGCCGTCGCGCACATCGCCCGGAGGGCCCGCCGCAGACGTGAGGCGGCGCGGCATCCGTAGGCTGAGGGCATGACCTCACGCAGAGCCTTGATCGTGCGCGGCGGCTGGGCCGGGCATCAGCCGGTGGAGACGACGGATGTGTTCCTCCCGTTCCTCGAGGGCAACGGCTACGACGTCAGGATCGAGGAGTCGAGCGAGATCTATGCGGATGCCGCCGCCATGGCGGAGATCGACCTGATCGTGCAGTCGGTGACCATGTCGGAGATCTCCGGCGCCGCTGTGAGGGGTCTGCGCGATGCCGTTCTCGCCGGAACCGGATTCGCGGGCTGGCACGGCGGCATCGTCGATTCGTACCGTGCCAACTCGGACTACCTGCAGCTGGTCGGCGGGCAGTTCGTGAAGCACCCGGCGAAGGCGCAGGATCAGATCCTCGGCGACGGCGCCGACAGCTTCCTGCCGCACACGATCGACATCACCGATCTCGGCCGCGATCACGAGATCACGCGCGGCATCGACGACTTCGCACTCACCACCGAGCAGTACTGGGTGCTGCACGACGACCTCAACGACGTGCTGGCCACGACGACGCATCCCGCCCGACCCGATCAGCCCTGGCACCGGCCGGTCACCTCACCGGCGATCTGGACGCGGCTCTGGGGCGCCGGCCGCGTCTTCGTCGCCACCCCCGGCCACGATCCGGAGGTGCTCCGCGACGCCAACGTGCGCACGGTCGTGGAACGCGGCCTGCTGTGGGCGAGTCGCGGGACTTCGACGTAACGGCGACCGATCCCGGCCCCTTTCCGAGTACCCGTGAACCTTTCTCCAGGGATCGGGCAATAGCTTGTATGACCATTCATGATTCGCACGCCGTCGACCCGGCATCCGTCTTCCTCCCGCAGACCGTTCAGGTCGACCTCAGCTGGCTCTTCGCCGACCTGCATGCGGGTAACTCGACGCCGACGCGGTCGGCGTAGCTGCGGAGCGATGAGCGTCTGACGATTCGGCGTCAGACGTCGTCGACCGGCCCGAAGACGAACCGCTCCGCCTCATCGACACGCTCTGAGCAGTCCGGAGCGAAAGCCTCGTCGATCAGAGTCTCGAGTTGCGGCGAGTGACCATCGGCTGTGGTGTCATCCCACGCGGCGTCGTATCCCTCTGAGAACGCCGCGTCGTACGCCTCCTCCAGATTCGTCATGGCCAAATGCTAGCCAACCACCTCGACGTCGAGTCACGCCGCGACGAGGACCAGCGCCAGCGCGGCGACCACGACCGTCGGCACGGCCACGACGACGCCCCAGAGCATGAAGCGCGGCCAGCTGATCGTGACGCCGAGCGCGACGACGCGGTGATGCCACAGGAGCGTCGCGAGGGAAGCCCAGGGGGTGATGAGCGGCCCCAGATTCACGCCGATCAGGAGCGCCATCAGCGCGACGGGATCGCCGGCGGCGGGCTCGAGGATGAGATAGGCGGGGAGGTTGTTCACGCCGTTGGCGGTGAGGGCGCCCATCGCGGCGAGCTGGAGGAGCGCCGCCACCCCGTGACCGTCCGGCGCGACGTCCGTCAGGAAGTCCAGGATGCCGTTGGCGTGGGCTGTCTCGACAAGCACGAACAGCGCGGCCGCCAGTCCCAGGGCTTGCCATGGCACCAGCCCGAGCCGCAGGACGTGCCGCCGACGCACGGCGAACAGCGCGAGCATCGACAGCGCCGCCACCGTTGCGGGGATCCAGACGTCATGCGTGAAGGTCAGCAGAGGCAGCAGTACCACCAGCACGCCGACCGCACCCCAGAACAGCACACGGTCGGAAGGCGTGCCCGGCTGCGGCACCCGATAGGCGCCGAACAGCGTGCGGCGGTGGGCGACCGTGAGGATCGCGACCGGGATGAGCACTCCGACCAGCGTCGGAGCCCAGCTGAGCGCGAGGAACGCGGCGGGGTCGGCACCGATCGCGGGAGCAGCGAGCAGATTCGTGAGGTTCGACACGGGCAGTGCGAGGGATGCCGTGTTCGCGAGCCACACCGTCGCGAGCGCGAACGGCAGCGGGGAGACGCCGATGCTCTGCGCGAGCACCACCACGACCGGCGTCACGATCACGGCCGTGGTGTCGAGCGACAGGAACACCGTACTGACCACGGCGAGCGCGACCACCGAGGCCCACAGTGCGATGACGCGACCGCGCCCCCAGCGGGCGAGCCGCTGCGCGAGCACATCGAACACGCCGGCATCACGAGCGAGCTCGGCGACGATCGTGATGGCCACCACGAATCCCAGCACCGGGGCGACGCGGAGGCCGAGGGCGCCGGCATCCGCTCTCGGAAGGATGCCGGCGACGAGCGCGACCGCTGCCACGGCGACGAGCGCGAGGACGATCACCGTCCCCGCCCCGATCCGCCGCCTGGTCGTACCCACTCCGCGAGCTTAGGACCGCAGGCCCTGATTCCGGTCGCAGTACCGCATCGATCCGAGCGGACGATCGCTGCGAATGTGCGACCGGAGCGGGTGTGCGGCTCATAGGATTCAAAAGGCGGGATGACGGGAGGGCGCATGAGCGGAGAGCAGGCCCTTCGACAAGCTCCGGGACCCACGAGGGAGCAGAGACCACGAGGTCGCCTCCGCGTGCTCCTCGGCGCCGCGCCTGGTGTGGGGAAGACGTTCGAGATGCTCGCCGAAGGGCGGCGCCTGCACGACGAGGGCCACGACGTCGTCATCGCCCTCGTCGAGACGCACGAGCGCGCCGCGACGATCGCGCAGGCCGTCGGCCTCGAAGAGGTCGCCCGTCGCGTCGACCAGCATCGCGGCGTCCCGCTGACCGAGCTCGACCTCGACGCGGTCCTGGCCCGCGCCCCCGAGATCGCCCTCGTCGACGAGCTCGCGCACACGAACAGCCCCGGCTCGCAGCATCCGAAGCGCTGGCAGGACGTCGAGAGCCTCCTCGCCGCCGGCATCGACGTGATCACGACCGTGAACGTGCAGCACATCGAGTCGCTGAACGCCGTGGTCGAGAAGATCACGGGCATCGCCCAGCAGGAGACGATCCCGGATGCCGTGGTGCGCGCAGCCGACGAGATCGAGGTCGTCGACCTCGCACCGCAGTCGCTGCGGGACCGGCTCTCCGCGGGTCTCGTCTACCCGGCCGAGCGCATCGACGCCGCCCTGTCGAACTACTTCCGCCTCGGCAACCTCACCGCGCTCCGCGAGCTCGCTCTCCTGTGGCTCGCCGACGAGGTCGACAGCGCGCTGCGCACCTACCGCGCGGAGCAGGGCATCGAGGGCACCTGGCAGGCGCGCGAGCGCGTGGTCGTCGCGCTCACCGGCGGGCCGGAGGGCGAGACCCTGCTGCGCCGCGGCGCGAGGATCGCCGCGCGGTCCGCCGGCGGAGAGCTGCTGGCCGTGCACGTATCCGCCCAGGACGGGCTCCGCGACGAGACGCCCGGCGCCCTCGCCGCCCAGCGCACCCTCGTCGAGTCGCTCGGCGGCAGCTACCACCAGATCGTCGGCGACGACATCCCCGCGACCCTCGTCGAGTTCGCACAGGGCGCCGACGCCACGCAGCTCGTCATCGGCGTCAGCCGCCGTGGACGCCTCACCGCGGCACTGACCGGACCGGGCATCGGCTCCGAGGTGATCCGGCGCTCCGGCGACATCGACGTGCACATCGTCACGCACGCGGCCGCCGGAGGGCGACTCGCGCTCCCCCGCATCACCGGCGGGGCACTCGGCTGGCGGCGGCAGGTGCTCGGGTTCGCGGTCGCCCTGCTGTTCGGCCCGCTGCTCTCCTGGGTGATGTTCACGTTCCGCTCCCCCGAGTCCATCACGGCCGAGGTGCTCGCCTATCAGCTGCTGGTCGTGGTGGTCGCCCTGATCGGCGGCATCCGTCCTGCGGTCTTCGCGGCGGTGCTCTCGGGCATCACGCTCGACTTCCTCTTCGTCGCGCCCCTGTTCACGATCACGGTCGCGCATCCGCTGCACGCGCTCGCTCTCTCGCTCTACGTCGTCATCGCGATCCTCGTCAGCATCATCGTCGACCAGGCCGCCCGTCGCGCTCGCACAGCGCAGCGCGCCGCAGCCGAGGCCGAGCTGCTCGCTGCCGTCGCGGGCAACGTCCTCCGCGGCGACAACGCCGTGCTGGCCCTCGTGAGCCGCACCCGAGAGGCCTTCGGGCTCAGCGGCGTGCGACTGCTCTCACCCGACGGCGAGGTGCTCGCGAGCGACGGCGAGCCCGTGGCCGACGGCCGCGCCACGACGATCCCGGTCGGCATCGGCGCCGACGGAGCTGCCCGTGCCGTGCTCGAGCTGAACGGGGAGCCGCTCGCCGGCCCCGAACGCCGCCTGCTCGATGCGATCGTGGCGCAGCTGTCGGCGGCGATCGAGCACACCGATCTGCGCGCGACCGCCCTCGAGGCCGAGGCGCTGGCCGAGACCGATCAGGTGCGCAGCGCCCTGCTCTCGGCGGTCAGCCACGACATCCGCCGTCCGCTGGCATCGGCGGTCGCCGCGATCGGAGGGTTGCGCGGTGCCCAGGAGCTGTCGGCATCCGATCGCGCCGAGCTGCTCGCCACCGCCGACGAGAGTCTCGCGACGCTGTCGACCCTCGTCACCGATCTGCTCGACGTGAGCCGCGTGCAGGCGGGGGTCCTGGCGGTCTCGGCGACACGGCTGGACGCGACGGCTCCGATCCTCGCCGCGGTCGACGAGCTCGGTCTCGGTCCCGCCGACGTCGACCTGGCCCTCGATCCGGCGCTGCCCGCGCTGCAGGCCGACCCGGTGCTGCTGCAGCGGGTGCTCGTGAACGTGCTCGCCAACGCGCACCGTCACGCGCCCGAAGGCAGCCGGGTACTCGTGTCGACCAGCGCACTCGGCGACCGCGCCGAGATCCGCGTGATCGATCGCGGCGCCGGCGTCGCCCCCGAGAGACGCGACCGCATCTTCCAGCCCTTCCAGCGGTTCGGCGACACCGACAACACCACGGGACTCGGTCTGGGACTCGCCCTGTCGCGCGGATTCACCGAGGGCATGGGCGGTACTCTGACACCCGAGGACACGCCGGGTGGCGGCCTCACGATGGTCATCTCCCTGCCGCTGGTCGCAGGGTCCACCGACCTTCGACAGGCTCAGGACCCGCGAGAGACAGAGGCACAGTGAAGCTCCTCATCGCCGACGACGACCCGCAGATGGTGCGGGCTCTACGGATCACCCTCGCGGCCCACGGCTACGAGGTCGTCGTCGCAGCGGACGGAGCGGCAGCGATCGCGGCCGCGGCGCAGACGCATCCCGACCTCATCATGCTCGACCTCGGGATGCCGCAGCTCGACGGCATCGAGGTGATCCAGGCCCTGCGCGGCTGGACGAACGTGCCGATCATCGTGGTGTCGGGCCGCACCGGCTCCGCCGACAAGGTCGAGGCGCTGGATGCCGGAGCCGACGACTTCGTCACCAAGCCGTTCCAGGTGGACGAGCTACTGGCACGGCTGCGGGCGCTCTCCCGCCGATCCGCTCCCGCCGGGGGCGAGTCGGTGGTGATGTTCGCCGACGTCGTCGTGGATCTCTCGACGAAGACCGTCACACGGGCCGGCGCCCGCGTGCACCTGACCCCGACCGAGTGGCGGATGCTGGAGCATCTGTCGCGGCATCCGGGCGCTCTCGTCACGCGTCAGGACCTGCTGAAGGAGATCTGGGGCAGCGAGCAGGTGTCGGATTCCGGATACCTGCGGCTCTACATGTCGCAGCTGCGCAAGAAGCTCGAACACGAGCCGGGCGCGCCCGTGCACCTGCTCACCGAGTCGGGGATGGGCTACCGGCTCGTGCTCTGAGCGACCGCCCGGCGGCGACGGAGCGAAGCGACGACGCCGGCCAGGACCAACAGCACGGTCACGATGATCGCCGTGACCGCGGTCGTGGTGCTCTCCGGCTCACCCGTCAGGCGCCCGACGGCCAGCCAGGCGAGACCCCACGCGGTCGCGAGTGCCGGGGCGATACGGCCGGTGAACCAGGCGGATGCCGCGCCGATCACGAGCACGACGACCAGCACGGCGACGGCCCAGACCTCGGCCTGATCCGCCCAGCCCTCGGGGGCGATCTGCGTGAGCCACGCGGCGATGTTGGCGACGGTCGCGATCGTCACCCAGCCGAAATGGAGGCCGTTCGCGCCGTCGGTGAGGATGCGGTCGGCGAGATTCTTCGCCGGGAAACGCCCCAGCAGCACGATCACCCGTGCGATCGTCGCCAGCAGCAGCACGATGACGATCCAGGTGAGGACGAGCGTGAGGAACTGGGCCGTCACGAGCCACAGCCCGTTCAGCACCATCGTCGCCGCGACCCATCCGCCGACGGCGCGCTGGCGCTCGTCCGCGCGCTGCGCCGGGAGTGCCTGCCACACCGTGTACGCGATCAGTCCGAGGTAGATCAGGGACCAGATCGAGAAGGCGGGGCCGGCCGGGGCGAGGTACGACCCCTGCGCTGAGAGCGCGCCGTCCTGCAGCTCGTCCACCGAGGTTCCGCCGAAGGCACCGGATCCCACGGCGGCGGCGATCAGCATGAAGGATGCCGAGGCGATGATCACGGTCTGGCGGATGATGTCCTGCGTCCGGGATTCCATGGCTGCGACACTAGCCTCCCTCTGCGCGCCCGGCAGGAGGATTGACAACCGGCATCCAACTCGCTAACCAGGTAAGACACACACGAGGTTCGCGACCGGTGCCCGTCAGACGGTCGTCGCGACGGCCGCGTCGATCAACACCTCGGCGGCACTGCGCGCCTGCACCGCGACCTGCGGGTCGGCCGAGATCGCGGCGGTGCTCTGGGCGCCCTCGGCGAGGATGGACAGCTGCGCCGCCAGGAGCGGAGAGGCCCCGGTTCCAGCGACCAGTCCGGCCATGTACTGCTGGAACTCGGCCTTGTGCGAGCGGACGATCTCGGCGACCTCGGGGTTGGTGCCGCCGAGCTCACCGAACGCGTTGATGAAGGCGCAGCCCCGGAAGTCGTCGGTGCAGAACCAGTCCTCGAGGTAGCCGTAGACGGCGAGGAGACGGGAGCGAGGCTCGTCACCGGCATCCGTCACCGCGGCCGTCAGGCCAGACTCCCACTGCGCATGCTTGCGCGCCAGGACGGCGGCGACGATGTCGTTCTTGGCGGGGAACAGTCCATACAGCCGACGCAGCGACACGCCGGCGGCAGCGCGCAGCTCGTCCATGCCCACAGCCGCGTATCCCTTGCGGTAGTAGAGCTCGTCGGCCGCCGCAAGGATCTGTTCACGCACCGTTTCCTCGGTCATGATCTCAGTGTACTTGACATGAGAACGAACGTTCTCTATGTTGGACACATCGAGCGAGAACGACCGTTCTCACCGGAACCGAAAAGGATCAGCATCATGGGTTACATCACCGTCGGAAACGAGAACAGCACCCCGATCGAGCTGTACTACGAAGACCAGGGAGCCGGCCAGCCCGTCGTCCTGATCCACGGCTACCCGCTCGACGGCCACAGCTGGGAGCGCCAGACCCGCGAGCTCCTCGCCCAGGGCTACCGCGTCATCACCTACGACCGCCGCGGCTTCGGTCAGTCGTCCAAGGTGAACGCCGGCTACGACTACGACACCTTCGCCGCCGACCTCAACACCGTGCTCGAAACCCTCGATCTGCGCGACGTCGTGCTCGTCGGCTTCTCGATGGGCACCGGAGAGCTCGCCCGCTACGTCGCGAAGTACGGCCACGACCGGGTCGCCAAGCTCGCCTTCCTCGCCTCGCTCGAGCCCTTCCTCGTGCAGCGCGACGACAACCCCGAGGGCGTTCCGCAGGAGGTCTTCGACGGCATCGAGGCAGCCGCCAAGGGCGACCGCTTCGCCTGGTTCACCGACTTCTACAAGAACTTCTACAACCTCGACGAGAACCTCGGCTCGCGCATCAGCGAGCAGGCCGTCACCGGCAGCTGGAACGTCGCCGTCGGCAGCGCGCCCGTCGCGGCCTACGCGGTCGTCTCCTCCTGGATCGAGGACTTCCGCGGCGACGTGGAAGCCGTCCGCGCGGCCGCCAAGCCCACGCTGATCCTGCACGGCACGAAGGACAACATCCTCCCGATCGACGCGACCGCCCGCCGCTTCCACCAGGCGGTGCCGGATGCCGACTACGTCGAGGTCGAGGGCGCCCCGCACGGCCTGCTCTGGACGCACGCCGACGAGGTCAACGCCGCGCTGAAGGACTTCCTCGCGAAGTAGCATCCGCCCGCGTTCGGTCGAGCGCTGTACGCCTCACCAGGTCTTGTGCGCCTGCCAAGGTCGGAATCCTCGGATCCCGCCTTGTCAGGCGCACTTGTCCGTGCCACGCGCACGCACGACGGACGCGCAGATGCGACCGTGGCGGTCGCTCAGCCGCGCATCGCGACGCCGCGGCGCCAGTAGCCCATGAAGGCGACCTGCGAGCGGTCGATGCCGAGGTCCTTCACCAGGTGGCGACGAAGAGTCGTGACGACGCCGCTCTCTCCCGCGATCCAGAAGTACCGCTCCGCCGGAGCATCCGCCACCGTGATGTCCTCGCCGAGACCCGAGTAGTCCGGCGTCTCCCAGAGCAGCTCCTCGGTGTCGATGTCCTTCACGCGGATCTCCTCGGCGGCATCCGCGTCACCCAGGTAGCCGAGCACGGCGGGGATGAGCGTCAGTCCGTGCAGCTCACCGGCATCGCGCGGAAGCCAGTGCACCTCGACGTCCGACGGCGCGTCGATCGCCAGGATGTCGGCCGGCGTCGGCACCTCGATGAAGGCGACGCCGCGCAGATCGCGCGGAGCGTCCTCGAGGATGCGGGCGATGGCCGGGGCCGCCGTCTCGTCGCCGACGAGCACGACGGAGCGGGCGCTGCCCGGTTCGTACTCGGCGCCGCCGTGCGCATCGGCATCCACACCGCGGCGCGGCCCGACCAGGAACAGCTCCTGCCCGACGGCGGCCCGGCTCGCCCACAGCGAGGCGGGGCCGGTCAGCCCCGGCTCCAGATGCAGCACGAAGTCCACGACGACCTCGGTGCCGGCCTCGGTCACCCGCAGCTCGCGCACGGAGTAGGTGCGCATCGAACCGCGCTCCTCCTCCGGAACGGCGAGGTACGAGCCCCACCAGTCGTGCGAGGACCGATCGATCGGAGGCAGGATGCCGGATGCCGGCGGGAAGACGAGCTTGATGCGGGAGTCGAAGACCTCGCCCGGCGTGCCGAACTCGGACAGCTCGTCGCCCCCGAACGTCACCCGGACGAAGGAGGGCGAGACGCGATCGACCGCGCGCACCTCGGCGCGGGTGAGGATGTAGGTGGGGCGGTCGGTGATGGTCGTCTCAGCGGACATGATGCCTCCCGATAGGTGTGACCATCGGCTTTCCGGAAACCGGGTCGGTCGTGATCTGGTTGGCGAGGCCGAAGACCTCTTCCACGATGTCGGCGGTGATGACCTCGTGCGGGGCGCCGGTGGCATGCACCCGCCCGGCCTTCATCGCGACGAGCTCGTCGGCGTACCGCGCGGCCATGTTGAGGTCGTGCAGCACCATGACGATCGTCGTGCCGCGCGAGACGCTCAGGTCGGTGAGCAGGTCGAGCACCTCGATCTGGTGCGCCACGTCGAGGAACGTCGTCGGCTCGTCGAGCAGCAGGATGTCGGTCTCCTGCGCGAGCGCCATCGCGATCCACACACGCTGGCGCTGTCCGCCCGAGAGCTCGTCGACGCTGCGGTCGGCGAGGTCGGAGACCCCGGTCGCCTCGAGCGCATCCGCCACGACCTCGTAGTCGTGGGCGCTCCACCGGGCGAGTGCCTTCTGATGCGGGTGGCGTCCCCGTCCGACGAGGTCGGCGACGGCGATGCCCTCCGGCGCGATCGGCGACTGCGGCAGCAGACCGAGGATGCGCGCGACCTCTTTGGTGGGACGCGCGTGCACCGAGGTGCCGTCGAGCACGATCTGCCCCGCCGTGGGAGAGAGCAGACGCGCGAGCGAACGCAGCAGCGTCGACTTGCCGCATCCGTTCGCTCCGACGATGGTCGTGATCTTGCCGGGCGCGATCTGCAGGTCGAGGCCGTCGATGATGGTGCGATCGCCGTAGGCGAGGGTCACCCCCTCCGCCGACAGAGTGTGCGAGACGGTCATAGCGAACCCCCGGAGCGGTTGGTGCGGATGAGGAGATAGATCAGGTACGGAGCGCCCAGCACGCCGGTGACGACGCCCACCGGGTAACGCGTGCCGAGCGCGAACTGCGCGATGAGGTCGCCGCCGAGCACGAGCACCGCGCCGACGAACGCGCTCGGCAGGAGGAGATTCGCGCCGGGGCCGGTGAGGCGTGCGGCGATCGGACCGGCCATGAACGACACGAAGGCGATCGGACCGGTCGCCGCGGTCGCGAAGGCGAGCAGGGCGACGGCGCTGAGGATGAACAGCAGCCGCGTGGAGTTCACGCGCACCCCGAGGCCCGCCGCCGAGTCGTCTCCCAGCTGCATCGCCCCGAGCGCGCGTCCCTGCAGCAGCAGGAAGGGCACGATCAGCGCCGAGGCGATCGCGATCGGCAGGACGCGCTCCCAGGAGGCGTTGTTCAGGCTGCCGGTGAGCCACTGCATCGCGACCTGGATGTCCCAGTTCGGTGCACGCGACAGCAGATACGAGATGACGCTCTGCAGCATCAGCGCCACGCCGATCCCGATCAGGATGAGGCGCGTGCCGGCGAAGCCGCCCTTGATCGACAGCAGGTAGATCGTGAGAGCGGTGACGAGGGCGCCGCCGAGCGCGAGCAGCGAGACCACGGGGCCGCCTGCCGAGAGGACGATGATGCCGAAGACCGCGGCTGCGCTGGCGCCGTTCGAGATGCCGATGATGTCGGGGGACGCCAGCGGGTTGCGCAGCAGCGTCTGGAAGGCGACTCCCGCGATGCCGAAGCCGATCCCGGTGAGGACCGCCAGGATCGCGCGGGGCAGACGCAGGTCGCCCACCGTGAACGATGCGCCGGGGACGGTCTCGCCGAGGATCACGCGGATCACTTCGTCGGGCGTGTAGAACGTGTTGCCGACCATGAGCGCCGTGGCGAACAGCGCGAAGAGCACGGCGCCGAGCACGATCGTCGCCGTCGCATGGCGGCGGTGACGGGCTCGACGGCCCGCCACCACACGCGCGGTGCGGTGCGCAGCCGACTCGTCGGAGCGGTGCAGGGTGTGCTCGGTCGTGCTCACAGCTCACGCACCTTCTGACGACGGACGATCCAGATGAAGAACGGGGCTCCGATGATCGCCGTGATGATGCCGACCTGGATCTCCTCGAATGACGGCGCGATCACCCGGCCGACGATGTCGCTCGCGGTCAGCAGCGCGGCTCCCGCGAGGGCCGAGAACGGCAGCAGCCAGCGGTGGTCGGTGCCGATCAGCATCCGGCAGATGTGCGGGACGACGAGCCCGACGAAGCCGATCGGTCCGGCGATCGCGGTGGCGGCACCCGCGAGGATGACGGCCCCCAGAGCCGACATCAGCCGGGTGCGGAAGACGTGCTCACCGAGTCCCTTGGCCATGTCGTCGCCGAGAGCGAGCGAGTTCATCCCACGCGAGCAGAGGAGGCAGATGAGCGCACCGACCGCGAGGACCGGCGCGGTGAGCGCGATGCGCGGCCACTCCGCACCGCCGACGCCGCCGATCTGCCAGGACTGGAAGGTCTGCAGCAGGTCGACGCGCGGGAGCATCACGGCGCTGATGAGGGAGGCGAACGCGGCCGAGGTGGCAGCCCCGGCGAGCGCGAGTTTGAGGGGCGTGGCGCCGCCGCGACCGAGCGAGCCGACGGTGTAGACGAAGACCGCAGCGACCGCCGCGCCGACGATGGCGAAGCCCATCTGCCCGAACGGGTTGCTGAGGCCGAAGAAGGCGATCCCCACCACGACCGCGAGCGAGGCGCCGTTCGAGACGCCGAGGATGCCGGGATCGGCGACGGGGTTGCGCGTCACGGCCTGCATGGTCGCCCCCGAGAGGGCGAGGGCCGCCCCCACGAGGAGCGCGAGCACCGTGCGCGGGATGCGCTTGACGATCGCGGCCTGCTCGATGGTGTCGGTCCGGCCGCCGAGGGCCGCGACGATGTCGTCGAACGTCACGGCGCGCACACCGAAGGAGATCGACAGGATGCTGAGGACGAGCAGGAGTCCGACCCCGGCGAGAAGCCAGAGGGTGCGCACCGGCGCCGGACGCCGCAGATCTGCGGCGTCCGGCGCGATGGCTGTTGCTGAGGTCACTGAAACTCACTCCGCGGATGCGGACGTGGGATTACGGGGCCAGCGGAGCCGCCAGCAGGGCGAGGTAGTCGCCGAGACCCCACGGGATCGACAGCGGGGACGGGTTGGCGGATGCCGCGATCGGCGAGGAGTCGGGGAGCACCGCGATGCGTCCTTCGGCGATGGCGGGGATCTTCGACAGCAGCGGGTCGGCCTGCAGCAGCGGGATGATCGAATCGTCGCCATAGGTGATGAAGAGGTCGACGTCGTCGAACTTCGCGGCCTCTTCCGAGCTGACCGTGAGGTAGAACTGATCGCTGTCGGCGTTGTCCTCGACGATCGAGGGGAACGGCAGGCCGAGCTCGTGGATGTAGCCCGGGCGCGTGTCGATCGCGGTGTAGTAGCCGACCTGGCTGAGGTCGGTCGGGTCGATGTATGAGAACAGGACCTTCTTGTCCAACAGCGCGCTGTTCGCCTCGAGCGCGGCATCCGCGTCGGCGTGCAGGTCTTCGATCAGCGCCTCGCCCTCGGCCTCGAGGCCGAGTGCCTTCGCGTTCATCTCGATCATCTCGTCGACCGGCGTGCCCCAGGCGACCTCGGGGTAGGCGATGACGGGAGCGATCTTGGAGAGGGTGTCGTACTCCTCCTGGGTGAGTCCGGAGTACGAGGCGAGGATCACGTCGGGAGCGGTGTCGGCCACGGCCTCGTAGTCGATGCCGTCGGTCTCGTCGAAGAGCACGGGCTCCTCACCGCCGAGCTCGTCGAGCTTCTCCTCGACCCAGGGGAGGATGCCGTTGTCGTCATCGTCGCCCCAGGCGGCCTTGCTCATGCCGACGGGCACGATGCCGAGGGCGAGGGGCACCTCGTGGTTGGCCCAGGCGACCGTCGCGACGCGCTCGGGCTTCTTCTCGATGGTGGTCTCGCCGTAGACGTGCTCCACCGTGACGGGGAACGCATCGTCGGATGCCGGGTTGCCGCCGGCGGAGGCGGTCGACTCCGGGGCGTTGGACGAGCACGCGGCGAGGCCGACGGCGAGTGCGGCCGCGGCGCCGATGGCGAGGAGACGGGAGGTGCGCACAGGCGTTCCCTTCGGGTTCGGGATGAGGGGGGTCCGGCGCGGGATCCGCGCCGAGGCTTTGGTAAGCCTGGCCTAATCTAACAGAAAGTTAGGCAAGCCTCAGTCCCGAGGCCGACGTTTGAAGCCGGCGCACGAAAAACCGGCCGGGCCCCGAAGGACCCGACCGGTTCAGGAAGTCAGCGCGCGCTCAGAGAGCGCGGATGTTCGCCGCCTGCATGCCCTTGGGGCCACGCTCAGCGTCGAATTCGACCTTCTGGTTCTCGCGGAGCTCCTTGAAACCGGAGCCGGCGATAGCCGAGTAGTGGGCGAAAAGGTCGTCCGAGCCGTCATCGGGAGCGATGAAGCCGAAGCCCTTTTCCGCGTTGAACCATTTCACAGTGCCAGTGGCCATGTGTTTCTACTTTCTGTTGACTTAGCCGTTCTCACGGCCTACGCCGAGTCGGAACATCCGACACGCGCGCTTGCTCAAGGTACCACGGCTGGCTGACGCGCAGCAGTGAACCTCGGATTCTGTTGGATCAGGGCCGCTTCCGTGCGCGTGCTCACGCCGAGTTTGCGCAGCACCGCCGACACGTGGACGCTCACGGTCTTGACGCTGATGAACAGCCGCTCGCCGATCTGACGGTTGCTCAGCCCCTCGGCGATCAGCTCGAGCACCTGGCGTTCCCGGGCGGTGAGGAGGTCGGCATCCGTCGCGGAGGGAGAGGTGCTGAGCCCCGCAGCGTCGGCGAAGGTCGCGACGGACCGCTGCAGCTGCACGTGCCCGAGGCGATCGGCGATGTCGGCGGCCTCGGCGAGCACCCGTGCGGCCCCGGTGCGGTCTCCCTCGCTCACGCGAAGGCGAGCGAGCTCGAGCCGCGCCGCGGCACGGAAGACGACCGGCACGTCGTCGCCGTCGGCGAGCGCGACCGCCGCGGCGAGCGCCTCGCCCGTGGGCTCCAGGAATGCGTGCAGGATGTCGGACCAGACCGAGACCCGCAGCTCCGAGGTCTGGGCGGCCCACGCCGCGCGGATCGTCTCGACCGCGGCTCCGACGTCTTCGCCGGCGGCACGCAGCTCGGCGATGATCCACCCGGACTGGAGCAGGATCCGACGCTGGTGGAGCAGTGCCGGCCCCTCGTCGGCCAGCATCGCGAGGATCACGTCGAGAGCACCGTCCAGGTCTCCGGCGCTCTCAGCCACGGAGACCTGCATCACGGTGATGTCGTACCAGATCTGCCGTTCGACGGTGCCCGTCTCGCGGAAGGCCGGCAGGGATTCGATGAGCAGCTCGGCGGCTTCCTCGTGTCGTCCGCGCCACGACAGCACACGCACTCGCGTCATCGTGGTGTACATGCGGAACACGCGCAGCGTGCTCTGCGCGAGCTCGCGGGCGAGCATCTCCTCGACGCGCTCGATCTCACCGAGCTCCAGCAGCGGCACGGCCATGTTCTGCGTCATCACCGAGCCGGAGGTGCGTTCGACCCCGTAGGTGCGCGAGCGGGCCAGCCCTTCCTCGGCCAGCTGCACGGCCTCACGGTAGCGACCGAGCAGCGTGAGCAGGTCGGAGTAGTTCACCCGGTACTTCAGTTCGGCGGTCGATCCGCGGCCGAGGGTCCTGGCGAGCTCGTACTCTCGGGAGCCCTCCTCGATGCGGCCCTGGTGCGACAGCGACGCTCCCCGGACGTTCGCCGCGATCGACGCCTCGTCGTCCGACTCCGCACGTCGGGCGATCTCACCGGCCTCGACACCGAGCCGGAAGCTCAGATCGAGGTGACCGGCGATCATGTGCCGACTCGCGAGCGTGTTCAGTATCGTCGCCCGAAGGCGGTCGTCGTCGGCACGGTCGCCGAGCACGGCCAGCGACTCCTGCAGCAGCGGGATCGCCCCTGGACGGCCCAGATTCATCGTGTAGTACGCCTTGTCGCGCAGCAGACGCGCGTGCAGGCGCTGGTCGACGGTCATCGGGTCGAGCTCGCCCAGCGCCAGGTTCACGACCGAGAGCGCGCGCTCGCCGTCGCCCGCGTTGCGGAGGATCGAGCCGAGCATCAGCAGGAGCTCGAGGCGCTCGATGCCCGCGGCATCCGGAGCATCCGCCACCTGAGGCCACAGCTCCAAGACCAGTTCACCGAAGCGGGCGGCGCTCGCGAAGGCGTACCGGGCCTTCGCATGGCGCATCGCGTGCGCAGCGGCGATGAGCGCGCGACGGTCGTCCTGCGCGAGCTGCCAGTGATACGCCAGGGCCGCGGCGTCGCCGCTGTCGGTGCCCGCACACGCGGCCTCGAGCGTCTCGGCATAGGCGCGGTGCAGCCGGGCCCGCTCGCCCGGGAGCAGATCGTCGTGCACGGCCTCGCGCAGCAGCGCGTGCCGGAACCGGTAGTCGTCGTCGACGACCACGAGGATGCCGCTGCGCGTGGCTTCGCGCAGGGCGTCTTCCAGCCGCAGCTCGGGCAGATCGGCGAGGCGGACGACCAGCGGATGCGACAGGGGCCGCTCGGCGCCGGAGACGACCTGCACGACGTGCCGTGCGTCGTCGCCCAGGCGGTCGAACCGCGCGAGCAGCAGGTCGCGGAGACTGTCGGGCAGCGACCCCTTCGCGCATCCGGCGATCTCCTCGATGAAGAAGGGGACCCCTTCCGCGCGCTCCTGCATGCGCTCGAGGGCGGTCTCGCTGATCGCATGCCCGGTGATCTGCTCGGCGAGCAGGCGCGTGGCGTCTTCGTCGAGCCGGGTCAGGGGCAGCCGCTCGAGCAGGCGCGAACGCGTGGCCTCGCCGACGAAACGGCTCACGGCATCGCCGCGGCGCACGTCGTCGGTGCGGCAGGTGATCAGCAGCAGGATGCGCCCGCGGCTCAGGGCGCGCAGGAGGAAGGAGAGGATGGCGAGCGTGGACTCGTCGGCCCAGTGCAGGTCTTCCACGACGAGCACCTGCGGAGCGGCTTCCGCGGCCGCTTCGATGAGCGAGGCGATCGCGTCGCGAAGGCGCTCCGGACTCGTGCGCTCGCGATCGGTCGGACCCGACGCGAGCTCGGGGAGCAGCATGCCGAGTGCCTCGACGCCCACGCCGACCGCGTCGCGGACGCGCTCGACTCCCATGCGGGTCACGATAGAACGGAGGATGCCCGTGAGCGGGCCGTACGGCGTGCGAGAGGCGCCGAGGTCGAGGCACCAGCCGACGTGCACATCGGCGGTGCGGTCGATCTCGACCCCGAACTCGCGGAGCAGCCGTGACTTGCCGATGCCGGCCTCGCCCTCGACCAGGAGGGCGGCGGGGACGCCGTCGCGCGCGATGTCGAACAGACGGCGCACCTCGGCCAGGTCGGCGTCGCGGCCGACCATCACGACGCTCGGAGCGGACGAGGGCATGGGAACATCGTGCCACTCCCCGGGGACATCCGGGGTCGCGTCCGCTCCCGGCAGAGACGGTGCGCTGACGTCCACCGGAACGGTCACCGCGCTGTCGCGGTCGCCGTCTCGCATCCGACGCGGACGCAGTCCTCGACGGCGCGGGCCTTCGGGGCGCGGGCGCTCCCCGATCGGACGCTCGTGGCCGGCTGCGCCGCGCGCGGCGCCGCATCGGTCCGCCCGGCGACGATCCGGTGCAGCATCCGACGGATCGCGCCCGCCGGACGCGGCACGATCTGGTCGGCGTGCTCCTGCAGGAAGAGACGCCGCTCGGCGGCGCGTACGACCTGCTCCTGCTCGAAGGTGGTGACCTGGTGGCTGAGATACGGGTGCTCGAACATGATTTCTCCTCGGCGGTTCGCTGTATCCCTACACTCCGCTCTGAGGTGCACCGGCCGGATCGGGCGGATGCCCTATCTTTCGGATGCCGATGCCTAGGTGCGCGCACAGAAGAGGCCCGGATGCAGCAGGAAGCTGCAGCCGGGCCCCGATACCGCCGGGCGGTCAGGCCTCGACGTCACCGCGCCAGGCGCCGGTCTCGGCGCCTCGGCCCTCGATGAACTCCTTGAAGTTCTTCAGGTCCTTCTTCACCGCGTGCGAGCCCGCTCCCACCAGGGAGCCGAGCTTCTCGAGAAGCCCCTCGGGCTCCCAGTCGATCTGCACGGTCACGCGCGTGGACGTCTCGGTGAGCTTGTGGAACGTCACCGCTCCCGCGTGCTCGGTCTCGCCACCGGTGCTGGTCCACGCAACGCGCTCGTCGGGGTGCTGCTCGGTGATCTCGGCGTCGAACTCGCGCTCGATGCCACCCACCTTGACCTTCCAGTGGGTGTGGGTGTCGCCGGTCTGCGTGATCGACTCGACCTCGTCGAGGAACTTCGGGAAGCTCTCGAACTGGGTCCACTGGTTGTATGCGACGTCGACGGGAACGTCGACGTCGATGGTCTCGATGATCTGCACCATGTGATGCTCCTCACTGCTCGTCTCTCGTGTCCTGCCATTCAGCAGCACACGAGAAGGAAGGGCGATGGGGTTGACACTGCGGTGAGCGATCAGGCTGCCAGCCGCCCCACCGCTCGCGCGCGGATGAGCACCGCGGTCCCGTCGGAGTAGGCGACCGGAAGCTCCTCGACCGCCACCACCTCGATCGTCGCGGGGTCGGCACCGGCGAGCCTCGCCCGCTCGGTCGCCTCGGCGGCGGCATCCGCTCGCGAGGCACGACGGTCCGAAGGATCCGCGCGGTAGATCTTCTCGATCTGGCCCGCGACCTCGCCCAGCGCGGCACCGACCGCGTTCGCCGCGCCGAAGTGATCCGGGCGGATCAGGGTCGAGACCCCCTCGAGCTCGGCGGGCGCGATGATGCCTCCACCGCCGACGAGGATCACCGGCACCGGGGCGGCGTTCGGCTTCATGCGGTCGATCGAGTCCTCGAGGATCGCGCGCATCGCCGCCCAGGCCACCGAGCCGAGACCTGCCTCGACGTCCGGAGCGGTCAGCCCCTCGATCTCCGCGCCGCCGACGGCGAGCGCGATGTCGGTCGCGGTGAGAGTGGAGCCGCCGAAGGCGAGCCCCTCCTCCGGGAGACGGTAGCCGACGCTGTCAGGGCCGACTGTGACGCTGTTGCCGTCCGTGCGGACGATCGTGCCGCCGCCGAGTCCGACCGAGAGCACATCCGGCATCCGGAAGTTCGTGCGGATGCCGCCGATCTCCACCGCGTGCGCCGACTGACGAGGGAAGCCGTCGACGAGCACTCCGATGTCGGTCGTGGTGCCGCCGATGTCGACGACGAGCGCGTCCGTCGCCCCCGAGAGATGTGCCGCCCCGCGGATGGAATTCGTCGGCCCGCAGCCGATCGTCAGCACCGGGAACTCCAGCGCGTACTCGAGCTGCATGAGCGTGCCGTCGTTCTGGCCGAAGTACGGCGTCGCCGGGATGCCGCGCGCACGCAGCGCCGCCACGAAACCGCCGGCCATCCGGGTGAGCGTCTGCATGAGCGCCGCGTTGAGCACGGTCGCGTTCTCGCGCTCGAGGAGTCCGAGCGAGCCGATGCGCGCCGAACGCGAGACCGGCACTCGCAGTTCCTCCGCGACGATCTCGGCGACGCGCTCCTCCTGGCTCTCGTCGATGGGCGAGAACACCCCGACGACCGCCACGGCGTCGACCTCACCGCGCATGCGAGCGCACGCCTCGCGAACCGCCCGCTCGTCGAGCGGAGCCAACAGGCGGCCGTCGACCTCGAACCCGCCGGGCAGCAGGTACGCGTGGTCGCCGATCGCCTCTCGCAGGTCGGCGGGCCAGCCCTCGAGCGGCGGTACGGCGGTCGTCGCCGGGGCGCCGAGACGCAGGATGCCGACGCGACCGAGTCCGCGGCGCTCGACGATGGCGTTGGTGCAGTGCGTGGTGCCGAGCATCGCGTGCGCCACGAGGGCGGGGTCGACGCCGGATGCCGCCAGCACGGCGTCGATCGCGTCGGCGACCCCTTCGCCGGTGTCGCGGGTCGTCGGACGCTTGACCGAGGCCACGACGGCGAGGCGGTCGTCGAGGATCACGGCATCCGTGTTTGTTCCGCCGACGTCGATCCCGATCCGGTACCCGACCATCAGGCGGCCTTCCCTTCGGCGTCCCGCCCCTTGCCGGGGCGGAGGATGTCCTCGACCGGGATCCAGTCGACGTCATATCCGAAGTGCGCAGGCCCTGCGGTGAGGAGCCCCATCGGCGTGCGCCACTTCTCGTGGCACGGGATCGCGATCACCGCGACGCGGGCGCCGTAGCGCAGCGACTCGGTGGTGATGGGCATTCCGGTGGCGAGGTCCAGCACCGCGATGAGGTCGGGGGTGACCGCGGCGAGCGCACCGTCGCGACGCGCGAGCAGCATCTCGTTCTGGAAGTCGAGACGGAGCGCGCTGCCCCGGTCTGCTCCCACGCCGTCGAGCTCGGCGGCGCCGCGGGTGAACCCGCCGTCCACCGCGCGCTGCAGGTCGGCGACCTTGCCTTCGAAGAGGCGCACCGCGTCGAGATCAGCGCAGAGGGCGTCGATGCGCTCGTCGTCGCGGAGCTCGTCGCCCCCGGCATCCCGTCCGCGCAGGATGCGGCCGATGCGCTTCGCCAGGGTGAGCGTGCCGGGGATCGCGCACTCCCGCACGACGTCGCCTCCGTAGGCGTAGTCGATCATCGTCGCTCCTCCCCCCATCTCGACCGTCACAGCGCGGGCGATGCGCTCGGACCACGCGCCGTCGACAGGCCGGCTGACGACCTCGTTGCCGTGATGATCGACCATGACGGTGGCGCCGGGTCCGTATCCCGCGAGATGGAAGGTCACCATCTGCGCCTCGGGGAACGCCCGGCCCATCGCGTCGCCGTCGACGACGGGAAGACCGGCGAGCGCGGCCGTCGCGATGGGGATCATCGAGTTGCCGCCGCCGACCTCGATCGGCATCACCGCGGTGGGGCGGCGGCCGACGGCACGCTCGATCGCGGAGAGCGCCGCGAGCAGTTCCGACTCCGCCTGGATCCGCTCCACGCTCACCGACGGCGCGCCGATGCCGCCGATCGGAATCACGAAGTCGTCATCGGTGAGGTCGTCGACCGCGCGGAGGGCGACCGGTCCGTGCAGACGGATCAGGCGCTTCGCCATGAGCGACCCGACGTGCGGGTCTCCTCCGCCACCTGTGCCCAGCACCGCGGCGCCGAGGGCGATCTCGTCGATGTCCGCTTCGGTGATCTGCGCGCCCGTCATGCGCTCACCCCGCCGTCGAGGCGGGCGGGCTGTTCCTCGCTCGCGACCGGGGCGGATGCCGCGGCATCCGGCTCCACCTTCCGACGCAGCGGGACCAGCGCGAGGTAGACCAGGAAGCCGACGATCAGGCCGTCGAGAGCCGGGACCGCCGTCAACGTGAACCAGCCGAAACCCGGGCCGTGGCTCGGATCCGTCGTCGCCACCGCGACGAGGATGCCGACGAGCCACGCTGCGATCGACCAGACGTCGACCGTGGGGACGGCCGCGCCATGTGCCCAGCGAGGCCCCTTGCGGCCGGAGGCGAACGCTGCGACGTAGACACCCCCGAACGGCGCGATGACGATGCCGATCACGAGGATGAATTCGACGAAATAGTCCGCGGCACCGATCACGCCGACGGCTATGCCGATGATGCCGAGTACGACGGTGGCGGTACGGCGGTCGATTCGGGCGCTGATGGCCGCGAACGCGAGACCCGCCGAGTACAGGTTCGTCGTGTTCGTGGTCCACTGGGCGAGGATCAGCACGACCACAGCGACGGCGCCGAGGCCGAGCGCGAAGAAGATCGCCATGAGCTCGGTGCCGTCCATGATCCGCGCGAGCACGACCGAGACGACGATGATGATCGAGTTGCCGAAGAAGAAGCCGACGAACCCGGAGAGCATGGCGTGCTTCGGGGTCTTCGCCCAGCGCGCCATATCGGGGGCGGTGGCCACGCCGAGGATGAAGAGGCTCATCACCAGGGAGATCGCGCCGCCGAAGCTGTACAGGCTCTCGACCGGGGCGTCGAGAGCCGCCGTACCGTTCATGGAGAAGGCGACGACGATGCTCACGAGCAGAAGCAGGAGGAGCAGCGGAACGGCGAGCATGCTGAGCTTGTTGATCGAGCGGTAGCCCCAGAACGCCGTGACCGCCATCAGCACACCGCCGATTCCGGTGAAGATCGGCACGGGGATGTCCATGCCCGTGAACTCGGTGAAGGCAATCTGGGCATTCGTGCCGAAGAAGCCGGCCTGCACCGCGAACCAACCGAGCAGGCTGATCGACATCGCGAAGGCCAGGATGCCGCCTCCCACCTTGCCGAACACGGCGCGCGAGATCATCGCACTCGACAGCCCTGTCACAGCGCCGACGTATGACGTCGCGATCGCGATGAGTCCGAGGAGGAGCGAACCGGCGATCGTCGCCCAGATGGCCGGCCAGAACGCCATGCCGGAAGCGAGCGCGACGCCGAGGAAGGCGCCGGAGAGATCGATGCCGATGGCGATCCAGATGGTCGCGATCGAGAGCCAACCCTTGCGCTGGTCCTGGGGCACGACACCGTGCTCGTAGTCGTCAGTGGTCATTGTCTTTCCTTCGAGAGGGGCTCTGCGCGGCGCCCGGGACTTCGGGTTCCTTCGGGCGACGCGCAGAGCGGATCAGGGTCCTGCTTCTCACACCATCGGCCGGGCGTCGCCGGCTCCTGCTGGTTCCGGCCAGGAGCTCGTGGCTCCGGGGCGGCGGGCGAAAGTACGGCGACTGCTGCGCAAGCCCATCTCGACGATCGACTCGAGCATCCGCAAGGCCGTGACCGACGGATCGATGACAGGCACGTCGATTCCGTCCTGGGCGAGTCGAGCGGTTACAGCGGGGGCGTGGCCGCCGACGCCAGTCAGCCCGAGAACGATGACCTCGGCCCCGTCGAGCTCGACGGTTGCGCGGGCGCACCGCACCATCGATGCGAGGGCCGCCTCGGGATCGCGGCCGATCTCCGCGGTCGGGATGTCGAGCGAACGGGTCGATGTCAACTTCGGCGCTACGCCGAAACGTCGCGCGTGCTCGATCACCGGATCGCAGGTGCTCCTGGTGGCGGTGATCACTGCGAATCGGTGCCCGAGCGTGGCGGCCAGGTGCATCGACGCCTCTGCCGAGCCGAGGACGGGCACATCGACGACCTCCCGGGCCGCGTGCACGCCGGGATCGAGCATGTCGTCGACCAGAATCGCGTCGCATCGGTCGGCCTCCGCCTCCCGCGCCGCGCGCAGGACCCACGGAGTGACGAGCGCGTCGTCTCGCCGCGATTCGATGGACGCGACGCCGGCGGGCAGAGTCGCCGCGGACACCCGGGTGCCGGATGCGGCCGCTCCCGTGAGCAAGGCGAGAGTCGTGGCCTCGCGCTCGGTGCTGACGGTCGGATTGATCACACGCAGGTGCATCAGCTGTCACCCCTCTCGAAGCCGGCGACGCCGAACCGCATCTCCGGCCCGGGCCAGACGATGGGTGTCGGCGGGGGCGCTGGGTAGGAGACCGCACTGTGCGAGAGGCCGAGACGCACCAGCATCCGCGCGTGGTGGGCGGCAGCTTGCCGAGGGTCGATCACGGGAACGTCGAGGCCCACGTCCACCAGATGCTCGGACAGCCGGTCGATGAGATCGGAGAGGAGGGTGCAGCCGGCGATGATCGCCTCGGCCCCGTCCTCGCGGACGGCGATGGTGGCGACCTCAGCGAATCGCCGGAACGTCTTCTCGGGATCCTCGTGCAACTGCAGCGGGGAGATTCCGATGCCTCGGATCGACGCGCTGCGATGCTCGAGACGATTGCGCTCGACGATCTCACGGACGACGGGGATGTCCTCGTCTGCGGTCGTCAGAATCGTGAACCGGCCGGCGAGGCACAACGCGAGGTGCATCGAAGCCTCGGCCGGGCCGACCACCGGGATGCGGACGACCTCGCGCACGGTATCCAGGCCGGGGTCGTCCATGCAGTCGATGATCACGGCCTCGGCCCCGGCGCCCTCGGCGCGCATAGCGGCGTCGATGATTCCGGGAACGGAGAACTGATCATCCCATCGGCTCTCGATCGAGTCCGTCCCGGCCGCGAGTGACCGGTGATCGAAGACGACGCCTTCGACGACAGGGAAGAAGTCATCGCTGTCCTCCGGCAGCACCACCGGTGCGATGACCGTGATGCGCACGGGCTCATCGACGGGACGGAGGGAGGGGATCATGAGGTTCCTTCACGAGGTGTCGGGCGCCGCATCGTCACGGCACCGCGGGCTCAAGCGGAGATGACGGTGGACAGGTGTCGCCACGCCTGCTCGAAGCGCTGACGGTAGACCTCGGGCGTGTAGTGGGTCAGCTGCAGGAAGAGGCCGTCCATGATGACGAACACGAGGGCGATGAAGCCCTCCGCGTCGCCTGCGCCGAACCCTCCCGAGGCGACACCGGCTTCGTAGGTCTGACGAACAGCGGTGGCGAGTCCGGACTCCGCGTCCAGGAAGATCTCGCGCAGGTGCTGACCGCCTGGGCCGTACTCGGTCACCGCCGCGCGCAGACTGAACTCGGCGAGGTCAGGGCGGTCGCGGTAGTAGGCCTCGATGCCGCCGAGGATGTGCCGCAGGCGGGCCAGCGGTTCGAGCTCGCCGCTGCTGCGGGCCAGATCGTCGAAGAACGCCGTGTGCTCGATGGCGACCTCGGCGTACACCGTCTCGTACAGCTCCTCCTTGCTCGAGAAGTGCGCATAGAGAGAGGGCGTCTTGATCCCGACGGCTTCGGCGATCTCGCGCAGGCTCGTCTCGGCGTACCCCTGGCGCGCGAAGATCGTGCGGGCCTCGGAGAGGATCGTTGCTCGGGTCATCATCCACCTAACGACTATTAGTTAGGCAGAGAGTAGCCCCGTTTGCCGGACTTGCACAAGACCCGAGAGGCCGCGGCCCCACTGATCAGTGCGTCGGGGAGGGAATCGGCACCACTGCGTTGCGCGTCCGCGCCTCCTCGGCGAGCCAGACGATCCGGTGCGTCGCCAGGCTCTCCTGCGGCCCTGACAGCAGCCCCGACCGGTCGCCGGTGCGGACCGCGTCGAGGAACGCCTGGACGAGCGCGTCGTCGGCGCCGCCGTGTCCGTCCGCCGCGCTCGCGTTGCCCCGGGACTCGGGGACGACGTCGTACTTCTCGTCCCGAGCGAAGTCGTGCACCACCAGCGTGCGTCCATCGCCCTCGATGCTTCCGTCCGTTCCGAAGAGGCGGGTCTTGCGGAAGTCGAGCTCCGTGAAGGCGGTGACGGTGAAGGATGCCGTCACCCCGCCCTGATACTCGATGTTGACGACCTGGTGATCGACCACGTCGTTCTGGCCGTCGAAGACGCAGCGCCCGTACGGCCCTTCACGCAGAGCGCGGTCGACGCCCTCCGCGGAGACGTCTGTCGTGAGCACTGCGAGCGGCCAGCGCTCGAACGTCTCGTCGCCGAGGAAGCCGCGGTAGATCCGTGTCGCGGAGTACGCGCAGGTGTTCTGCAGCGGGCAGTCAAGGCAGCGGTCGGTGGCGCCGACCGGCTTGCTCTCCGGTCGGAAGTGCAGGAGGCTCCCGAAGGACGAGACGCGCTCGGCCGGGAGGCCGATGATGTAGGAGAGCCAGTCGATGTCGTGGCTGCTCTTGGTGAGCAACATCGGGCCGGATTCCGCCTCTCGCGCCCAGTTTCCGCGGACATACGAGTGAGCGAAGTGCCACCACCCGATCGGCTCCAGGTGCTCGACCGAGACCAGACGACCGATCACGCCGTCGTCCAGCAGGCGCTTGAGCGTGCGCGAGTAGCTCGAGTACCGCATGACGTGACACACCGCGAGCATCACACCCGCGGCTTCGGCGGCCTCGACGATCCGGGCGGACTCCTCCTCGGTCGGCGCGATCGGCTTCTCCAACAGCAGGTGATAGCCGGCGCGGGCGAGACCGATCGCGGGTTCGGCATGCAGACGATCGGGAGTGGACACGACCGCCGCGTCGGCGACTCGCTCGCCTCGCGCGACGATGTCCTCCCACGTCGCGAAGCACTCTATGCGCTGTCCGGCGAACTCGGCCAGGAAGGCGTCCCGTCGTGCGCTGTCGGGCTCGACGACCGCGGTGATGGCCGCGCCCTGTGCCACCGCGCGCCGCGCGTAGCCGGTCCCCCGCGATCCGGCCCCGATCACAGCGAGGCGGACGGGATTCGAGAGGATCATTTGAGGGCTCCTTGGACGAGGCCGGCGACGAACTTGCGCTGGAAGATGAAGTAGAGGATCACGATCGGAGCGATCACGATGATCGTTCCTGCCGCCAGGAGGGGGATGTTCTCGCCGTACTGCTGCACGAACGTCCCCAGACCGGACGGTGCCGTGCGCCGGGAGGGATCACGGATGAGGATGAGCGCGAGCAGGAACTGGTTCCACGCCCACATGAACGTCAGCAGCGCGTAGGTGATGATCGCGGGCTTCGCCCCCGGAACCAGGATCTGCACCAGGGTGCGGAACCGGCCGGCGCCGTCGAGTTGGGCGGCTTCGATCATCTCCGCCGGGACGGACTCGAAGTGCGTGCGCATCCAGAAGATCCCGAAGGGCATGAACGCGCCGGCCAGCGGGAGGATGACCGCCCAGTAGGTGTCGATCAGGCCCGTCGACCGCATGGCGAAGTAGAGCGGGATGACGATCGCCTCGTAGGGGAGCGTGAGTCCCGCCAGGAAGAACGCGAAGAGGAACCCCTTCGCCGGCATCCGCATCGTGCCCATCGCGTAGCCCGCGAGCGTCGCGCACACCACGGAGACGGGCACGACGACGAGGGCGATGATCGCGCTGGAGGCCAGCAGCGAGCCGAATCCGGCCATGCTCCAGGCGCTCGCGAAGTTGCCCCACTGCGGGTCGGTCGGCCAGGTGAGCGTCGGCGCGAGAGTGTCCGCCGGCTGCAGCGCAGCCGAGACGAGCGCGAGGAAAGGCACGATGACGCTGAGCACCGCGACCAGAAGGAACGCGATGGACAGGATGCGGGAGCCGGCGGATCTCATGCGCCTCGCCTTCCGATTCGGCCGATCACGGCGACGAAGACGAGGATGATCGCGCTCAGCACGGTGGCCAGCGCACATGCGAGCCCGACTTCGTTCGAGGTGAAGACGAGCTTGTAGATCAGCACGCCGGGGACGATGGTCTGGTAGCCGGGACCGCCGCCGGTCGTCACGTAGACGATGTCGAAGCTCGCGAGTGCCGAGATGAGGGTGACGGTGACGGCCACGACGATCTCCGCCCGCACCCCGGGAACCGTGACATGCCAGAACTGGCGCACCGGGCCGCAGCGGTCGAGGCGTGCGGCTTCGTAGAGCGAGGGATCGATCTTCTGGATGCCGGCGAGCAGGAGCATCATGCACAGCCCGGTCGTCACCCAGGTGCCGATCACGCCGACCGCGGGATACGCCCAGGTGAAGTCGCCGAGCCACGCCCTGGCCACATCCCCCAACCCGACCGCTCGCAGCATCTGATTGATGGGGCCGTCTGCCGCATACAGGTAGCGCCACACGACGCCGACGGCGACGAGAGGCAGGATCTGCGGAAGGAAGAGCACGGTCCGCACGAACCCCGATCCGCGGCGCGGACGCGCCGCGATCACCGCGGCGATGAGAAGCCCGAGGATGACCGGGAAGACCGTGTAGAACACGATGAAGCCGAGACCGTTGCGCAGCGCCACGACGAGCCGTTCGTCGGTGGCGACCTTGATGTAGTTCTCGAACCCGGCCCAGGTCGCGGCCCCGATGCCGTCCCACTCCCAGAAGGAGAGCCAGACGCTCTGGACCCACGGCGCGATCGTGAAGGTCCCGTAGAAGACGAAGGCGGGAACCAGGTAGAGCAGTGAGCTCCAGCCCCGTCGCGTCCGCCGGGAGGAGCCGGTCACACGACCGGACTCCCCCCGTGTGCGGGTCAGCGGTTCGGTCATGGATCAGCCGGCGTGCGCTGCGGCCCAGTCGGCCTGGATCGAAGCGATGAAGTCGCCCACCGACATCTGCCCGGCGATGAGCTGCTGCGTGCCCGCCTTGAGGGCATCGTTCATCGTCGCTGTCGCGTTGTTGTTGAATGCGACGAGACCGTCGGCTTCGGCGATCTCCGCCCAGGCGGCGACGATGTCGCCCTGGAGGGTCCCTTCCTCTGCGACGGCGACCGTCGGGTCGTCGGGCATGAACCCCTGCGCGAACTGCTGCTCACTCGCCTCCGGCGAGCGGAGGAAGTCGAGGAAGGCCGCGGCCTCGTTCGGGTGCTCGCTCTGCGTCGAGATCGCATAGGCGACCGACGTGCCGATCCCGGTGGTGTTCTCGCCCGGGAAGGGGAGGAAGCCCGCGTCCTCACCCAACCCCTCACCGATCTTGCCGGCATCCCAGATGCCGTCCACCAGGAACAGGCCCTTGCCGCCGATGAAGTTGTCCACCGCGCCCTGGAGGTCGGTGCCGTTCACGGTCGTCGGGTCGCCCAGGTAGCCGGCCTTCTGCCAGTCCGTGAGAGTCTGGGCGGCGGCGTGGTTCGCCTCCGTGTCGAAAGTCGCACCCTCATGCCCGAAGGCCCACGCATTGGCCGTGTCGGCTCCCGACATGCCCTGTCCCAGCAGCTGGACGACGAACGCCGCGTGCCCTTCGGCATTGCCGAGCTGCACGGGGAGCGCACCGGCCGCCTTCGCGGTCTTCAGAGCCGCCTCGAACTCGGCCAGCGACGTCGGCGCCTCGATGCCCAGCTCGGCGGCGATCGCCTTGTTGTAATAGGTGCCGACGAGCGAGAAACCGGCGGGGGCCGCGTAGAGCGCTCCCCCGTCGCCGAGGGTCGTCCCGTCATCGGCGACGCGCCACTGGTTGAGCTGGTTGGCAGGGAAGAAGTCGTTCCAGCCGTAGAGGTCGGCGTAGTCGTCGAGCGGCAGGACGAGCTTGTTCTTGACCGTGTTGGCGACCGCGTTCAGGAGCACGATGTCGGGCGACTGATCGCCGGAGAGGTTGAGATTGACGCTCTGGTTGTAGTCCTCGTAGTTGGTCTGCGAGTACTCGATGGTGATGTTGGGATGCTCGGTCTCGAACGCGGCGATCGTCGCTTCGGTGGCTGCACCGGATTCCGGCGTGGACATCAGGGTGAGCGTGATGTCGTCGGTCGTCAGCTCGGTGCTGGCGTCGGTGCCGGCGCCGGCGCCGGTCGTGGTCGCGCCGGGCGCGCAGGCCGTGAGACCAAGGCCGAGGAGGGCGCCCGCCGCCAGAGGGGCGAGGACGAGTCGCGTGCGTCTTTGCATGGAGTGTCGCTTTCGGTGGAGGAGAGATTCTATTTTGCAACTCTCCGGGGTAATTCCCAAAGATAGGTCAGCTGTCCGATCGTGTCAAGCCGCACTGTCAGCGGATGTGGTAGTCAGGACACGTGACCTCACCCGCACTCGGAACCGATCTCGCCGCCATGCGGCGACTCAACGGTCAGGCCGTGTTGACCACGCTCTGGGATGAGGGCGGCCCACTCACCGCGAGCCGCCTCGCCGCGTCGACCGAGCTCTCCCGCACCACGGTCGAAGCCGTCCTCGCCGAGCTGCTCGACGCTGACCTGATCCGCTCCGAGCAGCTGCGTCCACGAGGGGCGGGGCGACCCGCACGCGGATACCGGCTGGCTGCCGACCGGGGCGTATCCGTCGGGATCGACATCGGCCCGCACGGGATCGCCGGGATCGCGGGCGACCTGCGAGGCACGGTCGCCGCACCGCACAGACGCATCGAACAGGATCTCTCCGGCGGCGCAGACGCCGTCACGGCCATCACCGAGATCGTCGAATCACTGCTCGAGGAGTCGACAGCGTCGACCCGCGAACTGGCGGCGCTCACCGTCGGGATCCCCGGCATCGTCGACGCCGACGGTCACCCCGTGAAGACGACGGTGGTTCCCGACTGGCTGGCTGTCGACATCGATGCGCACCTGCGGCGGATGTTCCCCGGCGCCACGATCGCCTTCGACAACGACACCAAGCTCGCCGCCTTCGCCGAGATCGAGAACGGTACGATCGGCGCCGACGAGACGGCCGTGCTGCTGCGCATCGGGAATCGGATCTCCGCCGCGTCGGTCGTCGAGGGAAGGGTGGCTCGAGGGGCGCACGGAGCCGCCGGTGAGATCGGCGCTCTGCAACGGGTGGCCTGGCCACAGGCGCAGCAGCGCCTGTCCGCCCGAGCCGAGGACGGCCTGGAGCTCCTGTTCCGCCGGCACGGCGGCAGCGACGAGGCGATCGCCGAGTTCGCCGCCGGTATCGCCGACGGTCTGGGTGCGCTCGTGCTCGCCATCGACCCGCACGCGGTCGTCGTGAGCAGCAGCATTCCCGAGGCATCCGATCGACTCGCCGATGCCCTGCGCTCCGAACTCGCCGGACGGGCGCTCTTCGTGCCCGAGCTCCGCACCTCGTCGCTCGGAGCAGCCGCCCCCTGCCTCGGCGCCCTGGCCGTCAGCAGCGTCGCAGCGCGAGAGCGGTTGTTCTCGCAAGAGTATTGACAATTACGTCAGAGTCCGGGTTAATTGTCCTCGCTGGTCGATGAGTGTTCTTCGCGACCAGATCCACGATCAGAGTCGATCCCGAGGAGCCCCCGTGACCCGCCGAAACCCTGCCCGTATCCGCACCCGCAGACTCGCCGCATCCGCGATCATCGCGACGACCGTGGGCGCGCTGGTCCTGTCCGGACCGGCCGCCTGGGCGGCGGACACGCCACCGAACCCGGACTCGAAGCCGGGCTACACCCTGGACTTCGCCGAGGAGTTCTCCGGGACGACCCTGAACACCGACAAGTGGATGCCGAACTACCTGCCGCACTGGGTCCCCGCCGAAGACTTCGCAGACACCGCCGCGCGCTACACGATCTCCGACGGCACCATCAAGCTGCGCGTCGAGCAGAACCAGCCGCCGTGGAACCCGGATCAGGACGGAACGGTGGTCTCGTCGGCCATCCAGACCTATAACCAGAACAACTGGCACCCTTTCAACTCCTCGGCGGTCAACCGCAACAACCTGCCGACGTTCAACGGCTACTCCACCAAGTACGGGTACGTCGAGGTCAGGGCGAAGAACTCGAACGCCGGCGGCGGCGGCCACCAGGCGCTCTGGCTGGTCGGGACCAACACGACCGGCGGGCAGTCCGAGATCGACATGATCGAGACGTTCTTCAGCACGCCGAACAGCTGGCGCATCGCCGCGTATGGCTGGGGAGACCCCAACTTCCTCGGTTCCTGGTCCCTCGACACGGTGCCGGTGTCCGGATCGCCCACGACCGAGTTCCATGTCTACGCGATGAACTGGACGCCCACCGAGCTGAAGTTCTACTACGACGGCCAACTCGTGAAGACGCTCAACGATGCTCCGAACACCGCGATGGGCATCATCATGAACATCTACACCGGCGCGGGCTCCGGCCAGCCGAACAGCGTCTGGCCGAAGCAGTGGGAGGTCGACTACCTGCGGGTGTTCAAGGACAACGCCGGATACTCCGAGGCCGTGTCGCCGACGTGGAAGCTCATCAACAACCGCCACCGCTCCGGCGCGGTCAACGTCGAGCCGAACGACGGCCTCGTCCGATTCGGCGACGTTCCGAGCACGTACTGGAGCGCACAGTGGGTGCCCGAGACGACCTCGTCCGGCGCGACCAAGTACCGCAACCGGTGGACGAACCAGTACCTGTACACGAGCGGATCGACGGTGCGACACGGCACAGCGGCGACGGCCGGAACCGCCGCGGAATGGTCGACGCCGTCGGCGGGCAGCGGGTACGTCCGCATCCAGAACGCCTCCGGAGCACTGCACGTGGAGAACGGCACCGGAAAGGTCGAGTTCGGCAACGTGTCGAGCTCCTGGTGGTCTTCTCACTGGCAGTTGAACGCGGCGCCCGCCAACTGAGACGACGCCCGTGGGAGGGGCGCTTCGGACCCCTCCCACGAAAGGAGAAGTGATGAATCCCACCCGTCGCCGCACCACGGCCGCCCTGTCCTTGGCGTTGGCGCTCATCGTGTCGGCCGCGCTCACCGGCTGCACGGAACCCGCGGCGACCGAGGCGGCGAGTGCTGCACCGAGCGCCTCAGCGACACCGCGATTCGACCCCGACGCGACCCTCTGGAGCGTCTCATCGACCGAGGAGGCCCTGGGTCTCGACGACCCGGACGTCCAGGCGCTCCAACAGGTCGTCGCGCTGCACTCCGGCGCATCCGACAACCGCTCCCCCGCGACGGTCGCGGAGTCGGTGGCCGCAGAGGAGACGTACTTCACGCCGCTGTTCAGCGAGAAGCTCGCCGCGCAGGGATACCGCGATGCCGTGGTCGCGATGTACGACGACGCCGACCTGACGATCGAGCAGACCGGGGTGGCGTGGCTGCGATCGACGATCGACGCCGATCGCCTGCACGCGACCGTGGGCTTCGAGTCGCTCTTCGCCATCGTCGAGGCCTCGGAGGGATACCTGCACGAGCTCGACGTCGACCCCGGCGCGGAGTTCGCCCAACCGCGTGAGTACTCGCTGACGAAAGTGGACGGCGTCTGGCTCATCGACGACATCTCGAAGGGACCGCTCCGCAAGTCTGCGGAACCCACCCCCTGACGACGCAGCGACGGCGAGCGGCGGCGCAGGACTACCGTGGACGACATGCGCATCCCCGCCGCCATCCGCGCCTCGCAGCGCTCCCCGCTGCTGCAGGTCGTGAAGTCGGCGGCGGCGACCATCGGAGCCTGGATCATCGCGGGCTGGGTCTTCCCGGCGCAGCTGCCGGTGTTCGCCGCGATCGCCGCACTCCTGGTGGTGCAGCCGAGCGTCAACCAGTCGCTGTCGAAGGCGCTCGAGCGCAGCATCGGGGTGATCGCCGGCGTGCTGGTCGCCGTGGCGCTCGGCCTGTTCCTCGGGTCGTCGAGCTGGGTCGTGCTGCTGGCGATCGTCGTCGCGATGCTCGTGGCCTGGCTGCTCCGGACCTCCCCCGGCACCGGCAACCAGATCGCCATCTCGGCGATGCTCGTGCTGGCGCTCGGCTCCTCCAGCCCCGAGTACGCGTTGGCCCGCATCGTCGAGACCCTGATCGGCGTCGCGATCGGGCTCGTGGTCAACGCCCTCATCGTGCCACCCGTGCTCGTCACGCCAGCGCGCCGCGACCTCGGACTGCTCGGGCACGAGCTGGCCGCGAGCCTCGACCGCCTGGCCGACGCGCTGCCCGAGCCGCAGACGCCCGCCCGGCTGCAGGAGCTGATGCTCGAGGTCCGTCTGCTGCGGCCGATGAAGAACGTCGCCGAAGCATCCATCGCCGCCGGCGAGGAGTCGCTCACCCTGAATCCGCGCCGCTCCACGCACCGGGCCGAGCTGCGCGAGATGCGGCAGCTCCTCGACCGACTGTCGCCGATCGTCACCCAGACGATCGGCATGACCCGCGCGTACTTCGACCACTACGACGACTCGATCGGCGAAGAGCCCGTGGTCGCGGCCATCGCGGATCAGCTGCGTCGGGCAGGGCACGACGTGCGCCTCGCGGTGCAGATCGCCGACGTCGCCCCGGAGCCCGAAGCCCTCACCTCGGCGATCCCCGCGTTGACCGCTCCGCTGGTGGTGCGTCCGCCGTCGTCGCAGCACTGGATCCTCATCGGCTCGCTCATGGAGGACCTGCGCCGCATCCACGGCGGGCTGCTCGACGAGGACTGACTCCGGCTGCCTTCGCCGACGGGGTTGGATGCCGCGAGTCGGGCGTTCACAATTCAGCCATTTCTCGCCGGATCGCCCGATGCATCCGCTTACATCGGACTGGGCGCCAAGTTCTTGCTGAGTTGCGCACGGGGTGGCGGCCTACTCTGGACCTCATGCACGACATGACGCTCGCGGAAGCCCTCGGGGAACTCGCTGCGCTCGAAGACCCGAAGATGCGCGCGGCCAACGAGAAGCGCGGCGACGACCACGGCATCAACCTCAGCCGGATGCGCGCTGTGGCGAAGAAGATCAAGACCGATCAGCCGCTCGCGCAGGAGCTGTGGTCGACCGGAGAGACCGCCGCCCGACTGCTCGCTCTGCTGATCTGCCGTCCGCGCGACTTCACCGCCGACGAGCTCGACGCGATGCTCCGCGAGACGCGCCCACCCAAGGTCAACGACTGGTTCGTGAACTACGTCGCGAAGAAGACCCCGCTCGCCGAGGAGATGCGGCTGCGCTGGTTCGACGACCCCGACCCGACCGTCGCCGCGGCTTCCTGGTCGTTGACCTCCGTCCGCGTCGCGAAAGACCCCGCCGGGCTCGACCTCCCGCACCTTCTCGACCTCATCGAGCGGGACATGAAGGATGCCGCGCCGCGACCGCAGTGGTCGATGAACGAGACCCTCGCCACCATCGGCATCCACCATCCGTCGCTGCGCGCGCGGGCACTGGAGATCGGCGAACGCCTGCAGGTGCTCGCCGACTACCCCACCGCTCCCGGATGCACCTCCCCCTTCGCCCCGATCTGGATCACCGAGATCGTGCGCCGGCGCGAGGGCTGATTCGCCTCGCACGCCGAACCACCCCCTTCTGTGCGAGCCACCCCCTTCTGAGCGTGCTCACAGGGGTGGGCGGCAGAGAAAGGGGCCGGTCGGCGCGAGGGCTGATTACGCTGAGTGCATGAGCACGCACATCGCCGCAGAGCCCGGCCAGATCGCCCCCGTCGTCCTGTTCCCCGGCGACCCGCTGCGGGCGAAGTGGATCGCCGAGACCTTCCTCGACGACGCCGAGCTCTACACCGAGACCCGCGGGATGCTGGGATACACCGGCACCTGGAACGGACACCGCGTCTCGGTGCAGGGCTCGGGCATGGGTCAGCCGTCGATGGCGATCTACGCCAACGAGCTGTTCGACTCGTACGGCGTCGAGACGATCGTGCGAGTCGGATCCTGCGGCGCGCTGACCGAGAAGCTCGCGGTGCGCGACATCATCATCGCGAACGGCGCGTGCACCGACTCGGGCATCAACCGGGTGCGGTTCCACGGCCTGGACTACGCGCCCGTCGCCGACTTCTCGCTGCTGCGCGCGGCCGTCGAGGCGAGTGAGGCCGAGCCCCCGGCATCCGCTGTGCACGTGGGCCTGCTGCTGTCGAGCGACCAGTTCTACAGCACCCGCCCCGAACTCAACCAGCCGTTCGTGCAGCACGGAGTTCTCGGCGTCGAGATGGAGACGAGCGGCCTCTACACGCTCGCCGCCTACTACGGACGGCGGGCGCTCAGCATCTGCACCGTCTCCGATCACATCGTCACGGGCGAGGAGACCAGCGCGCAGGAGCGGGAGCAGACCTTCGCCGACATGATCCGCATCGCGCTGCGCGCGGCGACTGCGGGCTGACGGGGCCGCGACGCGTCAGCGCGACCGGACTCCGCGTTCACAATTCAGCACATCCGCGCGGTTCCCGCCCGATCGGGGCCGAATCTCGCGGTTCAGCGCAGTTCTTGCTGAATTGTGAACGGCGGTCGGCGATGACGGGCGCGCCCGGTAGGGGATGATCGAAGGATGCTCCTCGACTCCCTGCCGGACAGCGCCGACCCGGATGCCGTCTACCTGGCGTTCGTCGAGTGGGCGGAGTCGACCGGCATCCGCCTGTACCCCGCCCAGGACGAGGCGGTCATCGAGATCGTCTCGGGCAACAACCTGATCCTCTCGACGCCGACCGGGACCGGGAAGTCGCTCGTCGCGGTCGGTGCGCATTTCTCGGCCCTCGTATCGGGACGCCGCAGCTTCTACACCGCGCCGATCAAGGCCCTCGTGAGCGAGAAGTTCTTCGCCCTCGTCGACGTCTTCGGCGCCGAGAACGTGGGCATGATCACCGGCGACTCCTCGGTGAACGCGGATGCCCCGATCATCTGCTGCACCGCCGAGATCCTGGCGAACCTCGCGCTGCGTCAGGGCTCAGACATGAACGTCGGCCAGGTCGTGATGGACGAGTTCCACTTCTACGCCGACCCGGAGCGCGGCTGGGCGTGGCAGGTTCCGCTGTTGGATCTTCCGCAGGCGCAGTTCATCCTGATGTCGGCCACTCTCGGAGATGTGACCACGCTCGCCGCCGACCTCACCCGGCGCACCCACCGCGAGACGGCATCCGTCACGGGCGTCGAGCGGCCCGTCCCGTTGCACTTCTTCTACGAGACCACGCCGATCCACGAGACGATCGACGATCTGCTGAACACCGGCCAGGCGCCGATCTACGTCGTGCACTTCTCGCAGGCGGCCGCGATGGAGCGCGCGCAGGCCCTGTCGAGCACCAAGGTCGCGACGCGCGAGCAGCGCGATCGGATCGCCGACCTCATCGGAGAGTTCCGGTTCACGACCGCATTCGGCAAGACTCTGTCGCGGTTCCTCCGCGCGGGAATCGGCGTGCACCACGCCGGAATGCTGCCGAAGTACCGGCGCCTCGTCGAGCAGCTCGCCCAGCGCGGGCTCCTCCGCGTCATCTGCGGCACCGACACCCTCGGTGTCGGCATCAACGTGCCGATCCGCACCGTGCTGCTCACGGCGCTGACGAAGTTCGACGGCACCCGGATGCGGCAGTTGAACGCCCGCGAGTTCCACCAGATCGCCGGCCGAGCAGGGCGAGCGGGCTTCGACACCGCCGGCACCGTCGTCGCACAGGCACCCGAGCACGAGAGCGAGAACGTCGCGGCGGTCAAGAAGGCCGGCGACGATCCGAAGAAGAAGCGGAAGATCGTCCGCAAGAAGGCGCCGGACGGCTTCGTGTCGTGGGGCGAGCCGTCGTTCCGGAAGCTCATCGACGCCGTCCCCGAGACGCTGACATCGCACATGCAGATCACGAGCGCCATGATGCTCAACGTGATCGCCCGTGGCGGCGACGTGTTCGCCAATATGCGCTCGCTGGTATATGACAACCACGAGCCGCGATCTCGCCAGCGAGAACTGGCGATACGCGCGATCGGCATCTACCGCACCCTCCGCGAATCGGGCATCGTCGAGACGTTCGACGCTCCGACGGGCTCCGCGTCCCAGGGCGGCTCGAAGGGCGTCAGGCTCACGGTCGACCTGCAGCCGAACTTCGCCCTGAACCAGCCACTGTCGCCCTTCGCGCTGGCGGCGTTCGAGCTGCTCGACCCGGACGCTTCGACAGGCTCAGCGACCCAGGGAACGAGCACAGGCTCAGCGACCCAGGGAACGGGCGCAGGCTCAGCGACCCAGGGGACCGTGGGAACGGGGAACTACGCCCTCGACATGATCTCGATCGTCGAGTCGACGCTCGACGATCCACGGGCCGTGCTGAGTCAGCAGGAGTTCCTCGCTCGCGGCGAGGCGGTGGCCGCGATGAAGTCCGAGGGCATCGAGTACGACGAGCGGATGGAGCTGCTCGAGCAGATCACGTATCCGAAGCCCCTCGACGAGCTCCTCACCGCCGCCTTCGAGACGTTCAGCGCGGCACAGCCCTGGATCCGCGACTTCGAGCTGCACCCGAAGTCCGTGGTCCGCGACATGTACGAGCGAGCCATGTCGTTCGGGGAATATGTCGCGTACTACAAGATCGCCCGTTCCGAGGGCGTCGTGCTCCGGTACCTCTCCGACGCGTATCGCGCCGCCTCGCAGACCATCCCGGAGGAGCTGAAGGACGAGGATCTCCGCGACCTCATCGAGTGGCTGGGAGAGCTCGTGCGCCAGGTCGACTCGAGCCTGCTCGACGAGTGGGAGGAGCTGCGCGCCGGCATCGACAACGGACGCTTCGACGACGGTTCTCCGAGCCTGTCGAAGGGTGACGAGCCGATCGTGCCGCCCGCGCCCAAGCGCCTCACGAGCAACGTGCGCGCCTTCCGCATCCTGGTGCGCAACGAGCTGTTCCGGCGCGTGCAGCTGGCAGCTCGCGAAGACGTGGATGCTCTCGCCGAGCTCGATCCGGCGTTCGGCGCCGACGCCTGGTCGGCTGCGCTCGACGGCTACTTCGACGACCACGACGAGATCCTCACCGGCGCGGACGCCCGCAGCTCGAAGCTCCTGATCCTCGAGCAGGGCAGAGAGCAGTGGACCGCGCGTCAGATCCTCGACGACCCTGCCGGCGACCACGACTGGGGCATCTCCGCGACCGTCGACCTCGCGGCATCCGACGAGGCCGGCGAGGCCGTGCTCACCGTGACCGGGGTGGACCGGCTGTAGTCGCGACCTCCTCCCTCTCCACACCGACGACCCGGCCGAATCGCGACAGCGTCTCTCGCCGATGCGAGGCGGCGATGACCGTTCCCTGGAACCGTTCGAGCACGTCGGAGATGATGCGCTCCGACTCGGCATCCAGGCTCGCGGTGATCTCGTCGACGATGAGCACCCGCGGCTCGCGACACAGCGCCCGCCCCAGGGCCAGCCGTGCGCGCTGGCCGCCGGAGAGGCGCACCCCGTGCTCCCCGAGATCGTCGTCCAGGGTGATCCAGCCCTCGGCGCCGACCCGTGTGAGCGCGTCGCGGAGCTCCGCGTCGGTGCGGGTTCCGGCACCCCGCACGAGGTTGTCCCGCACGGTGCCGTGGAAGAGCCGGGCATCCTGCTCCACCACTGCCACGGTCCGGCGAAGGTCGTCATCGCGGATGCGGTCGAGGGGGTAGGCGACGCCCTCGGCGTCGACGAGAGCCACCGCCCCCGCCGAGGGGTCCCACAGCCGGGCGGCGAGTGCGATGACCGTGCTCTTGCCCGCTCCGGACGGCCCTGCCAGTCCGATGTGCTCGCCAGGATCGACGTCGATCGACCAGCCGCGCAGCACCTCCGTCCGGTCGTCGTAGGAGAACACGACGTTCTCGAAACGCACCCCGAGCGGACCGGTCGGCAGCGGAAGCGGACGATCGACCGGCGCGACGACCGGTGGACGGTGCAGCCCCGCGACCACGCGATCCGCGCTGGCGATCAGGGGGTGCAGCTCCGATACCGTGTGCGCGGCGTCCGCCACGGCGGCGACTCCCGCGACGGCGAGTGCGATCGCGGCGGGCAGCGATGCCGCCTGGGCGCCGCCGATCTCGCCGCCGAGGAGCGAAGCGGCGATCACCCCGATCACGACGGCGGTGAGGATCAGCTCGCGCGTCCCGTCGACGAGATGGGCGATCCCTTCCCGGCGGCGGGCGATGAGCGAAGAGCGCCGGGTCCCGGCGACCGCCTCGCGCACGACCCGGCTCTGCAGCCCGTAGGCGAGGACCTCGCGCAGCGCCCCGAGCGCGTCGACCAGCCGTTCGGACTGCTCTTCGCGCTCCCGCTGCTCGCGCGCACCGATGCGCCGTGCCGGTCCCGCTCCTGCCCAGGCGGTGAGCGTGACCGCGATCGCGCCCCCGAGCATCACGAACCCGGCCACGGGCAAGACGAGGAACGCGCAGACCACGGCTCCGACGAACAGCGTGAGCGCAGCGCCGATCTGCGCCACGGTGTGCGCGTAGAAGAACTCCAGCTTCTCGATGTCGGTCATCGCGACGGATGCCGCACGCCCGGAATGCTCGCGACGGCGCCCGGGAACGCTGCGCGAGTACGCATCGAAGAGCGCCATCCGCAGTCGGGCGAGCACGCGATAGGCGAGGGCGTGCGACACGTCCATCTCGCGCCAGGTGAGGAACGTCCGCAGCAGCACGAGCGCTCCGAGGGCGATCCACCAGACGGTCGGCGGCCACTCGCCGTGCACGACGGCCCCGCCGACGCCGAGCGCGGTGAGCACACCGATGGCGGCGAGAGCGCACAGGCTCGTGGTGGCGATGAGGTAGCTGCCGATGATGCGCCGCCATTCGGGTCGCAGCGGAGGAAGCAACCGGGCGAGGATGGCTCCGGACGAAGTCATGCGGCCTCCTTCACGAGCACTCCGTCGCGCAGCACCCGCACATCGGCGACTCTCGCGAGAGCTTCGGGGCGGTGGCTGATCATGAGCACGATCCTCTCGGCGGCGACGCGTTCGAGCGTCTCGGCGACGGTCAGCGCACTGCGGTCGTCGAGGGCGCTGGTCGGCTCGTCGACGAGCAGCACGGGACGGCCGGCGAGCAGCGCTCTGGCGAGGGCGAGGCGCTGCCGTTGCCCGCCGGAGAGACTCGTCCCCGCCTCCGCCACCATCGCGTCGAAGCCTCCGGGGATCGCCCGGATCTCGTCGAGCACGCCAGCCGCGGCGCACGCATCCTCCATCGCCTCCTGCCCGGCATCGAACAGATCGACGTTCTCCCTGATGGTGCCGGCGAACAGGACGGGGCGCTGGGAGACGACGGCGACATCGCTCGGGCGGAGGGGGCGCCCATCGAGCTCCACCGTCCCCCCTGTCGGCGGGAGGAAGCCGAGGATCAGGTCGAAGAGCGTCGATTTTCCCGCGCCCGACGGCCCGGCGATCGCGAGCACCTCGCCGCGCTCGACGTGGAGGTCGACACCGCGCAGGACGTCGTCATCGGCGCCCGGGTAGCGATACGACAGGCTCGAGATGCGGAGCACGTCGCCATCGGTCGCCGACAGCGTGCCGAGGTCCGCCGCGGCCGGGGCGGACCGACGGAACGCGCCGAGTGCCGCCAAACCGGGAACGGCCGTGAGCCCGAGGAATCCGGCATGCCAGTGACGCGAGAGCTCGCGGACCGGCCGGAACGCCTCCGAGGAGAGCAGGAGCAGCGCGTAGACCTCGACGACCGGCGGCTGCCCGGTCATGACGGAGACGACCGCGAGTCCGGCCGCGATCACGACCCCCGCCTGGACGGCGAAGTCGGCGATCGCCGTCTCCGCGAGCGACGACCGCATCACGCGTTCGGTGGCCATGCGCAGGGCCTCTGACCGCGCCTGCAGGCGCGAACGCGTCGCGGGGACATCGCCCAGCGCACGCAGCGTCGACATCCCGCGGAGCGACTCGAGCAGGTCGCCGCTGAGGGTCTCATAGCTGTCCCAATGCGTGAACCCGCGCCGAGCGAGCATCCGCTTCCAGGCCAGCGGACCCAGCACCGCGAGCAGGATCCCCGCCGCGACGCACAGCGCAATCAGGGGAGACAGCACCGCGAGGAGCCACACCGCGATCGCGCTCCCGATGACGAGCTGCGCCACCGCGGGAACGTACTTCGACACGTAGGCGTCGGTGCCGTCGATGCCGTCGCCGAGCACGAGCTGGGTCGAGCCATCGCGGAGGCGGGCGTCGTGCAGCCGTTCGGGCACGAGTGCCGCGGTGAGGGCCGCACCCCTCAGGTCTTCGCGAACCTGCCCCCCGAGGCGTGCGGCGGCATCACCCTGCACCAGCGTCAGGAGCACCCGCGTCAGCCCGATCGCGAGGATCGCGCCGATACCGGCCACTGCGCCCGCCTTGTCGGCGCGCACGAAGGCGGCGAGCGACCAGGCGAGAGCGAATGCCTGAAGCAGGTGCGTCGCGAACACGAGAAGAAGAAGGAGGATGCTCAGGGCCAGGAGCCAGGGATGCCGTCGCGCTTCGCGCCACAGCTCGGGGACGATCATCATCGTGAACCTCCGGGAGAGTCGAGGAAGGCGACCGCCAGAGGCGGCGCCTCCTTAAATGATAATGATTCTCAATATCTACTACGATCTTCAGCATGCCCACTCCTCTGGATCACCCCACCGAGGTCTCGGCCGGATGCTCCCTGTGAGCCGATCGATCGAAGCCCTGCGCGGACGACCCTCACACAGCAACCGGTTCGTCCGCCCTCGCACCAGCCGCCACAGCCGCTCCCGACGGATGCTGCCCGTCGGCCCGACGGTGACGGCGATCGCCGTGATCGCGGTTCTCGTGCTCGTGGTCTCCGCCTCCACCGGACCCGTCGGAGTCTCACCCATCGACGCCGCGAGGATCGTGATCGGCCACCTCCTCCCCGGCATGCCCTGGATGTCCGACGGCACGCTCACCCCGCTGCAGGACCAGGCGGTGTGGCAGTTCCGGGTGCCGAGGTCGCTCCTCGCCGCACTCTCCGGCGCGGGACTCGCCCTCGCCGGCGCGATGATGCAGGCCGTCGTGCGCAATCCGCTCGCCGAGCCGTACATCCTCGGCGTCTCCTCGGGCGCCAGCGTCGGCGCCGCGCTCGTGATCGTCTCCGGCGGCGCCACATTCCTCGGTCTCACGATGAGCGGCGCGGCGTTCATCGGCGCAATGGTCGCCTGTCTCCTCGTCGCGATGCTCGCGCGCATCCGCGGAGAGCTCTCGCCGACCAGGATGATCCTCGCCGGGGTCGCGCTGGGCGCTCTGCTGAGCGCCGTGACCAGCTATCTCACCCTCACCACGGATGCCCAGAACGTCGTCAGTGTGATGTTCTTCCTGCTCGGCAGCGTGTCGGCGGCCGACATGTCGTCGCTGCTCATCCCCGCAGTGGCGCTCGCGATCGCGTGCACAGCGGTCTTCGGGCTCTCGCGGTCGATGAACGCGCTGCTCTCGGGCGACGAGTCGGCCATGGCCGTCGGCGTGCGCACGAGCCGGCTGCGCGGTCTGCTCCTCGTGCTCGCCTCTCTCCTGACCGGCGCGATCGTCGCGGTGAGCGGAGGCATCGGCTTCGTCGGCCTCGTCGTCCCGCACATCGCCCGGCTCCTCGTCGGCTCGGATCATCGGCGGATGCTGCCGGTGACGGTCCTCGGCGGAGCACTGTTCCTCATGATCGCCGACCTGCTCGCCCGCACGGTCGCGATGCCGACCGAGATCCCCCTCGGCATCCTCACCGCGTTCGTCGGCGCACCCTTCTTCCTCTGGCTGATGCGCAGCGGTGGCGAGCGCGCGGGGTTCGACCGATGAGCGTGCAGTTCGACGGCGTGAGCGTCGTGCGCGGCGGTCGCACCGTGCTGCACGGAATCGACCTCCAGGTAGCCTCCGGGCGCATCGTCGGACTCCTCGGGCCGAACGGCAGCGGGAAGTCGACCCTCCTGCGCACGCTGTTCACGGGTCAGCGCCCGCACCGCGGGCGCGTCCTGATCGACGGGTCGGATGCCTCGCTGCTGACACCGCGCGCGCTCGCCCGCACCGTGTCGGTGATGCTGCAGGACGCACCCTCGAAGTTCGATCTGACCGTGCGGGAGACGGTCCTCGTCGGCCGCACGCCGCACCGTCCGCCGTTCAGCAGGGACACCAGGGAGGATCGGCGCATCGTCGACGAGGCGCTGCGGACCGCCGACGTGCACGACCTCGGCGACCGCCTGGTGCGACGGCTCTCGGGCGGTCAGCGTCAGCGGGTGATGCTCGCGCGTGCTCTCGCGCAGGACGGGAGGATCCTCGTCCTCGACGAGCCGACGAACCACCTCGACATCGCCCACCAGCTCGACCTGATGCGCGTCGTGAGCGGACTCGGGACGACCGTGATCGCCGCCCTCCACGACCTCAACATCGCCGCGACGTTCTGCGACGACGTCGCCGTGCTCGACGAGGGCAGGCTCGTGGCCTTCGGCCCGCCCGACGTCGTGCTCACACCGGCGCTGGTCGACGAGGTCTTCGCCGTCACCGCACGCATCGCGATCGAGGTCGACACCGGCGCGAGGGCGATGACGTTCCACCCCCGTCGGCGCTCCGACCACCGAGGCACCGATATCCCGAACCACCCGACCAACCGAGGAGAAGAAGAATGACACCCCGCACCCGAACCACCCGCGTGCTCGCCGCCGTCACCGTCGGAATGGGCGCGCTCGCCCTCTCGGCCTGCGGAAGCGGCGTCACCACCGCCACAGGACCCGCCTCGTCCGAGCAGGCGATCACGATCGAGAACTGCGGTCGCACGATCGAGATCCCGGCCACCCCGACCGCCGTCGTCGGAATGCACCCGTCGCAGACCGAGCTGCTGCTGCGCCTGGGCCTCGCCGACTCGCTCGTCGGCCAGGCCCAGGCCACGGCGCAGGAGCTCCCTGCCGACATCGCGGAGCTCGCGGACGATGTGCCCGTGGTCGGCGGGGACACCCCTCCGAGCCGGGAGGAGCTCCTCGCCGTCGAGCCCGACTTCGTGTACTCGCCCACCACGTACGAGTTCACCGCCGAGCAGGGCTTCGCGAGCATCGAGCAGTTGGACGAAGCCGGAGTCGCCGCCTACACGGCCACCGGAGGATGCTTCGACCGCCGCATGGAGGGCACCGTCACGGACCTCTTCACCGATCTGGAGAATCTCGGCGCGATCTTCCAGGTCTCGGACGAGGCGGACGCCCTCATCGAGTCCGCGGAGGCCGAGCTCGACTCCGTCGCCGCCGCGATCGAGGGTCGGGATCGGCCGCGCGTCGCGCAGGTCTTCGTCGAAGGCACGACGCTGACGGCCATCGGTGCGGGCATCGAGTTCGACATCCTGCAGCGCGCCGGCGCGGACAACGTGTTCAGCCCGGAGGACCCGATGTTCGCGGACTTCTTCGCCGCCGAGATCACCCCGGAGTCCCTCGCAGCAGAGGCCCCCGACGTGCTCGTCTTCGCGGTGTCCGACCCGGCGCACGAGGCGGCGGTCCGCGATCACCTGGCGAAGACCTTCCCGGAGATGCCGGCGGTGCGCGACGACCGCCTCATCGCCGTGTCCTCCACCGACATGTTCCCCGGCACCCTCGGCAACGTCTCCGTGGTCCGTCAGATCGCCGAGGCGCTCTACCCCGACGCCGTGTTCGACTGACCTGCATCATCGTGACGGGGCGCCGGCCGGCGCCCCGTCATCGTGATCGAGGACCCGTCAGAGCGCACGCCAGGTGAAGCGCCCGCCGAGCAGGGTGGCCGCGACCGGCATGTCGCGCAGCCCATCGCGGTCGCTCGCGTACGGGTCGCGATCGACGATCACGAGATCCGCCGGCTGTCCGACGGCGACCGACGAGCGGACGGATGCCGCCAGCGCCACGTCCAGCGGCAGACGCTGCTCCGGATGCCAGGCGTCGCGGTCGCCCCGGCTGCGCGACGTCGCCGCGCTGAGCGAGATCCACGGGTCAAGCGGCGCGACCGGAGCATCCGATCCCAGCCGCAGGGACGCCCCGGCACGATGCAGCGACCCGAACGCGAACGCGCGGCCTGTGCGCCCCGCCCAGTGGTGGTCGGCGACGTCACGGTCGTCCATCGCGTGCTCCGGCTGCACGCTCGCGATCAGCCCCAGCCGCGCGAACCGCGCGAAGTCCTCCTCGCGCACGAGCTGCGCGTGCTCGATCACACCCTTCATGCCGAGCGCCTCGAACGTGTCGAGCACCTCGGTGTTCGCCCGGTCACCGATGGCATGAACGGCGGCCCCGACTCCCGCGCCCCGCGCGCGCTCCAGCAGACGCCGAAGCTCCGCGATCGGCACGCTCTCCAGACCGCACGCGTGCGGATGCGCGGGGTCCATGGTCGGGTACGGATCCCAGCACCAGGCCGTGCGGGTGTTCAACGACCCGTCCACGATCACCTTGAGGCGTCCGAACCGCACGAGGCCGGCCGTGTCGACGATGTCGCCGGTGCGCAGCCCGCCCGCGATCACGCCCTCCAGCCGGTCGGCCCACACGGCGATGTCCACGCGCAGTGCGTCGACGCCCTGAGCGGTCCGGTCCCGCCAGTCCGTGACATTGTCGGCGTTCTCGTAGTCGACCACGCCGACCACGCCGCGCGCGGCCGCGGCGTCGGCGGCCGCACGATACGCCGAGAGCGGGAGATCACCGGCCTGATCGAACGAGTGCAGCAGATCGATCCACGGCCCCTCGCGCAAGAGCCCGGTCTCGTCGAGGGCCAGGCCGAAGCGGGCTGCGGCCGCGCGGTTCATCCACCCGCAGTGCAGATCGCCGCTGACGAGCACGACGGGAACGTCGGAGACCGCCGCGTCGAGCGCGTCGAGCGAGGCCGGCACGGGCCACAGTCCGTCGCGGAAGCCGTAGCCCATCAGCATCCCGTCGCTGAGCGGGGCCCCGTCGGCGCGGGCGCCGCGTACGGCGTCGAGCACGTCGGCGGCGCTGCGGGTCTCGGTCAGGTCGATGCGGCTGCGCCGGATGACGTGCTGGGTGAAGTGCACATGCGCGTCCCACAGCCCCGGCCCGACCCAGCGGCCTGCGCCGTCGACCGTCTCGCCTTCGGCATCCGTCGTTCCGGCGGGGGTGATCCTCGCGATGACGCCGTCGCGCACGACGAGGTCGATCGGCTCACCGCCGTCGTAGGGGCGGACGTTCTGGAGAGTGAGTGCGGGGGCGTCGGTCATGGTGCTCCGGTCAGGCGACGGGGACGGGGACGGTGGTGAAGCCGAACAGATCCTTGGGATCGTCCGGTGCGGCGACGAGGTCGATCTCGCGACCCAGGTCGGTTCCGGCGATGCTCGCGCGCAGGTGCCGCAGAGCCGAGAAGTCCTCGATCGCGAACCCGACGGAGTCGAAGATCGTGATCTGCTCCCGCGATGTGCGGCCCGGCGCTGTGCCGGTGAGCACGCGCCAGAACTCGGTCACGGGGAAGTCGGGAGCGACGTTCTGGATCTCGCCCTCGACGCGCGTCTGCGGGGTGTATTCCACGAAGACCGGTCCGCGCTCCAGGATCCGCGGGTCGAGCTCGGTCTTGCCCGGGCAGTCGCCGCCGATCGTGTTGATGTGCACGCCGGGTGCGACGTCGGCATCCGTCAGCACCTGTGCGACCGCTTTGTCCGCCGTGCAGGTCGTGATGACGTCGGCACCCGCAGCCGCCTCGGAGGCCGATGCGCAGACCGTGATCTCGAAGCCGTGCGGGGTGAGATTCCGCACGAGCTTGGCGGAGGCCGCCTCGTCGACGTCGAAGACGCGGAGCGTGCGGATGCCGAGGACGGCCCGGAACGCGAGCGCCTGGAACTCGGCCTGACTGCCGGCGCCGATCATGGCCATGACCTGCGAGTCGGAGCGGGCCAGGGTTCGGGCGACCATCGCGGACGTCGCGGCGGTGCGGAGTGCGGTGAGCACGGTCATCTCGGCGAGGAACACCGGATACCCGTTGTGCACGTCGGCGAGCACGCCGAACGCGGTCACCGTCTGATAGCCGCGCCCCGGATTGAACGGGTGCCCGTTGACGTACTTGAACGCGTAGAGGTCGGGATCGCTGATCGGCATCAGCTCGATCACGCCGAACGGGGTGTGGTCGGCGACCCGGGGGCTCTTGTGGAACGACTCCCAGCGGCGGAAGTCCTCCTCGATCGTGTCGGCCATCTCGGCCATGATCCGCTCGGCGCCGTGGCGTCCGATCCAGGCCACCATGTCGGCCACTCCCACGAACGCGGTCATGCGCCCTGCTCCCTTCCGTGCACGCGCGACATCCGCGCCGCCAGGGCGGGGTTCCGATAGGGGCCCGGTTCGCCGAGCGCATCGATCACGCGGTCGACGACCTCGGCCGGCTTGTCCTGACTCATCTTCTCTTTCGCCTCGAATCGCTCGACGCGCAGTCGGAAGCCGACCGTGCCGTGCACGATGCGCTCCGCGTATGCCGCGTTCTCCAGGGTCTGCCGCATCAGGTACGGCTCGGGCAGCACGTTCTCGAAGTGCGCGACGAGCCGGTCGAGCACCCGCAGGTTCTCGTCGTCCGACAGGATCTCGGGTGTGCCGTGCAGGTGCGCCACGGCGAAGTTCCACGTCGGCACGGCGGGCGCGGTGCCGTACCACCCCGGCGAGACGTATCCCTGGGGGCCGTAGACGATCACCATCAGCTCGTGCGCGCCGAGCTCGTGCAGGCGCTCGTCGGGACGGCCGACATGGCTCACGAGCACGATGCCCTCGGCATCCTCCTCGAGCAGCAGCGGGTAGTGCGAGGCGACGAGACCCCTGCCGGGCACGAAGCTGACGATCGTGCCCCACGGGTTCTCCCGCACGAGCGTGCGCACGGTCTCGACGTCATCGAGGACGTAGTCGGGCGTGTGCCGCATCAGGCACCCGCGATCGCGGCGAGTCGTGCGGCCCGGCGTGCCTGCTGCACGTCGGGGTCCGGCACGGGAGCTGCGGCGAGGAGACGGCGCGTGTACGGATCCTCCGGATGCTCCAGCACCCGCGTGCGTGACCCCGCCTCGACCACGCGGCCGGTGTTGAGCACCATGACGCTGTCGCACAGCTCGTCGATCACCGCGAGATCGTGGCTGATGAACACGCACGCGAACTCGAGCCTCGCCTGCAGCTCGCGGAACACCTCCAGCACCTGCGCCTGCACCGAGACGTCGAGGGCGCTGGTCGGCTCGTCGGCGATGAGCAGCACGGGGTCGAGCGACACCGCGCGGGCGATCGCGACCCGCTGCCTCTGGCCGCCGGACAGCTCGTGCGGGTAGCGGTCGGCGCGATCGGAGAGCCCGACGGCGTCGAGAAGCTCCTCCACTCGCTCGCTCAGCGCGCGCCCGCGCAGCCCTCGGATGCTCTGCAGGGGCTCCTCGACGCTCTGGCGAGCGGTGTACCTCGGGTTGAGCGACAGGGCCGGATTCTGGAAGACGACCCCCACGCGTCGGCGGGTGCGCCGGCGCTCGGCCCGCGACGCGGTGCGCATGTCGACGCCCTCGATCCGGATGGTGCCCTCGGTCACGGGAGCCGCGCCGATCACCGCGCGCCCGATCGTGGACTTGCCGCTGCCGGACTCGCCGACCAGCCCGAGGATCTCGCCCTTCTGCACCCGCACGCTCACGCCGTCGACCGCGCGGAACGCGCCCCGCAGACGATTGCCGTAGCTGACCACGAGGTCGTCGATCTCGAGCACTGCGGGGGCCGCGTCCAGCGAGGCGCCCGCGCCACGGGTGCCGATCCTCGGCACGGCGTCGAGCAGCTCGCGGGTGTACCCGGCCGACGGTGTGAGCAGCACGCTGCGGGCGGTGCCCTCCTCGACGCGTTCGCCGTGCCGCATCACCACGACACGGTCGGCGAGCTCCGCCACCACACCCATGTCGTGCGTGATCAGCAGGATCGCGCGGCCCTCCCGTCGCCCGAGCCGGGCGAGCACGTCGAGCACCTCCGCCTGCACCGTCACGTCGAGCGCCGTGGTCGGCTCGTCGGCGATGAGCAGCTGCGGGTCGGAGGCCAGGGCCATCGCGATCCCGACCCGCTGGCACTGCCCGCCGGAGAGCTCATGGGGATACTGCTTCATGCGTCGGGCGGGGTCAGGGATGTCGACCAGCTCGAGCAGCTCGATCGCCCGCCGACGCGCGGCGCGCGTGCTCAGCGACCGATCGTGCGAGCGCACCGCCTCGACCACCTGGAATCCGATCGTGAAGACCGGGTTGAGCGAGGCGACGGGGTCCTGCGAGATCAGGGCGATCTCCGCACCGCGCACCTGCCTCAGCTCGCGCGGGGACAGCCCCAGCAGCTCGCGCCCGTGGAGCTTCACCGATCCGGTGGCCCGCGCTCCGTCGGGCAGCAGGCCGATCACGGACAGCGCGGTGACCGACTTGCCCGAGCCCGACTCCCCCACGACGGCGACGACCTCGCCGGGGGCGACGTCCAGATCGAGACCGTGCACGACCTCGATGGGTGCGCGCGTGCCGAAGGACACCCGCAGGTCGCGCACGCGCAGAACGGCTTCAGTGGAATCCATCGATCACGCTTCGTCCTCGCCCGCGTCGCGGGCGCGCTTGTGCTCATGCCAGTCGGCGAGCATCTTGTGGTGGTAGTCCTGCACCCATTCGAGGTAGTCGCGACCGTTGCGCAGACGCACGGCGGCGTCGGTCTCGGTCGGGCTCAGCCACCGCAGGGCGGTGTCGAGCGAGCGGATCTCCCTGTCGAAGTAGCGGCGCTCGTTGGCGAGGAAGCTGCCCCAGGGGTCCTCCTCGGCCATGAAGTAGTGGTTCCGGTCGCCTGGCAGCGAGTGACGCCGGATGAAGTTCGTGTCGATCAGCCGCCGGGTCGCCATCGACACCGCTCCGGTGCTGGCTCCCAGCGCAGCGGCGAGGTCGGCAGAGGAGATGAAGGGGCGATCCATGATCATCAGGTAGCCGAGCACACGTCCGTCCATGCGAGACGTTCCGGCCATCTCCCAGATGAGCGAGATCTCCTCGGCGAACTGTCGACGGTACTGCTCGCGCTCGGCGGCTGCGGCGTTGTCCTCGGTCATGTGCTCTTCCCTTCCGGCGGCGTCCCGATCAGCATGCCACTCACCGTCGTTCCCTCGGATCGAAGACGCTGCGCAGCTCCTCGCCGATCGCCACCACGGCGAGCACGGTCAGCGCCAGGAGCACGCTCGGCAGCACGAGCACATGCGGCGACGCCTGGAAGACCCGCGATCCGGCCGCGATCTGCAGGCCCCAGGAGATCGCCGGCGACGACAGCCCGACACCGAGGTAGGTGAGGGTGCTCTCGGCGACGATCACGGCACCGATCGTCAGCGTGGCGAGCAGCAGCACCGGCTGCACGGCGTTGGGCAGCACGTAGCGCCCCACGATGCGTCCGGTGCTCAGCCCCATGGTCCGCGCGGCGAGCACGTGGTCGGCCTTCGCGACCGACCGCACCGACCCGCGCATCAGCCGTGCCATCATGGGCCACCCGAAGATCCCGAGCACCAGCCCGACCGTCAGCACGTTGCGGGCGCCGAGCATGTTGAGCACCACGATCGCGGCGAGCAGGAACGGGAAGCCGAGGAAGACCTCGGTCAGGCGGGAGATGATCCAGTCGGCGATCGAGCCGCCCATCCCGGCGAGCGTGCCGAGCAGCAGCGCGATCGCGAGGGCGATCGCCGTGGCGAGGAAGCCCACCGAGAGCGAGCTCTGCGCGCCGTAGACGGCGTTCGCCCAGATGTCGCAGCCCTGCACGTCGAAACCGAACGGATGCCCGGCGATCGCGGTTCCCGCGCTGTCGGCGAGGTCGCAGGCCCGGGGGTCGCCATTGCCGAAGAGCCAGGCGAACGGCGACGGAGCCACGGCGAACGCCACGACCACGAGCAGCACGACGGCGGCCATCCAGAAGAGCGGGCGGCGCACCAGCATCCGCCACGCGCCCTCCCGTCGCGCGACGATCGCGATCGCGGTGGTCTTCGGCATCGTGATCTTCGCGGTGCCCGGAGTCGGGTTCTGGGGATCAGGCACGACGGATCCTCGGGTCGAGCATCGCATGGAGGGCGTCCACGATCAGCGAGGTGAGCAGGAAGATGATGATCAGCGCGGTCGAGATGCCGACGACCAACGTCGCCTCGTGGTCCCGGATCGCCAGGAACAGCAGGTTGCCGACGCCGGGGAGGTTGAAGATCCCCTCGATCACCACGGCACCGCCGAGCAGGAACCCGAGGTCCGTCGCGAGGAAGGTGGCGGTGGGGATGAGCGAGTTGCGCATGACGTGGAGTCCGATGACCCGGGACTCGCTGATGCCCTTCGAGCGGGCGGTGCGCACGTAGTCGGCGTCGAGGTTCTCGATCATCGACCCGCGCACCAGGCGCGAGACGGATGCCAGCCCGAACAGCGCGATCACGAGCGCCGGCAGCAGGTACGCGAGCGGCCACCCCTCGCGGATGCCGGCGACCGGCAGCCAGTCCAGTCGCACCCCGAACACGATCTGCGCCGTGATGCCGAGCACGAACACCGGGATGCAGCTGAGGCCGATCGAGATCACCAGGAGGCCGCGGTCGATGACCGTGCCGCGCTTGAGCGCCGACACGATGCCGACCGTGAGCCCGAGGACGATCTGGATCGTCCAGGCGGTGAGCGCGAGCGTGATCGTGACCGGCCATCGGGAGGCGAGCTGATCGGCGACGGCCCGTCCGCGCAGATCCACCCCGAGATCGCCGGTGAGCAGGTTGCCGATGTAGTTCGCGTACTGCACGAGCAGGGGCTGATCGAGCAGGTAGCGCGCGTTCAGGGCGTCGATGACGGACTGCGGCAGCTGGCGATCGCCGGCCAGGGCACGGATGGGATCGCCCGGCAGGCTGAAGACCGTGAAGTAGATGATGAACGTCACTCCGAAGAAGACGATCGCGAATCCGACCAGTCTCTGCAGCAGCTTCAGTCCGAGGCCCACCGGCTCGCCCCTTCGAGCTGTGCGTGCGCGGCCAGGATCGCGCCGTACTGCACGCCGACCACGGCGCTCAGCGGCAGCGGTCGGGAGCTCCCCGCCTGGAGGGCGCCCTCGAGCCAGCCGTCGAACAGGTCCTGGGCCTCGACGGCCGCGCGGCGCAGCTCGGGCGCCGCGGTCCCCGCCTCGACCTCGGCGCGCAGCGCCCGCACCAGCATCCCGCCCCAGCGCAGGCGATGCAGGCGCACGAGGCCGGACAGCGCCTCGACCTCGGAGACGGTCGCGACCCGGTCGGACTCCTGGGCGGCGCGGGCGACGTTCTCCTCCCCGGCGGCGGTCGCGGCGGGGGCGAACACGCGGGCGGCGCGCAGCAGCGGGGTGTCCAGGCGCAGGAAGGGCGTGACCAGGTCGACGAGCGCCGTGAGCCGAGCACCGGTCTCCTGCAGCGCCTCACCGGACTCGCGCAGCACGTCGCGGTAGAGCGTCTCGGTCGGGGTGGTGTCGTCGGCGAGCGGGTCGCTGAACTGCGGCAGCTCGGCGATCAGCGAGAGCGTGCCGTACTTCTGCGCATACGAGGTCGAGGCGTCGCCGGCGGAACCCGGCGGGTAGGGATCGAGTCCGTAGGCCTCGGTCCAGTCGTACGCGTCCTGCAGCGTGCCCATCTCGTAGATGGCCGGCGCGAGGACGGTGAAGTGCGCGCCCTCGGCCTCGCCCGTGTGCAGCGGCACGCCGAGGGCTGCGGGCAGCGCGTGCAGCAGCGGATACAGGGCGGGAACCGCACGCGAGAGATAGAAGTACGCGCCCCCGCCCTCGCTGTTGTGCAGCGGGACGTACAGGTCGGGCTTGGCGGTGTCGATCGCGCGGGCGAGGGCCTGGGTCTCGGGCATCATCGCGTCGAAGTACGCCTTCTTGTACGAGAACGGGAAGGTCCACTCGACCTGCTCGTCCGGCGCCGGGCGGTAGAACTCCCGCGCGTACCGCTCGCGGTCCGAGGGGTCGGCGAACCAGCCCTCGTTGAGCCGCATGCCGTCGGGGTCCGCGCACGGCACGATGTGCCAGGTGGTGTCGAGCTGCGCGCGGAACGCGGCATCCGACGTCAGCTGTTCGGTCAGGTGCAGGATCGTCAGCGAGCCGATCGGCTCGTTCGGGTGCACACCGCCCACGATGAGCGCCGAGCGCGCGCCGTCGCCGATCGAGTAGAGCGAGATCGGCTCGCCGAGGCGGCTGGTGCCGATCCGCTGCACGCTGATCAGAGCGGGATGCTGCGCGCGGAGCGACTCCATCTGCTCGTTGAGCGCGTCGACGGTGGGGAAGGACGTGTGGTCCGGTGCCGCGCCGGCACGACGGAGGATGTCCTCCGTCGTGCCGGCGGTCGGTGCCGCTGCGGAATCGTGCACGGGGTGTGGTTCTCTCTGGATCGGATCAGGATGCCGCGGAGGCGGTGACGACCTTGGTCAGGTCGACGCTTCCGGACACCGTGTACAGCTCGGAGATGCGATCCGAGGTGACGTACAGGTAGCGGTTGCCGAAGAGCGGCACCGTGGGGAAGTCCTGGAGGATGCGCTCCTGCACCTTCACGTACCCCTCGGAGGACTTCTCGAACGTGTCGGCCGCGTTGGCCTCCGCGAGGAGGGCGTCGACCTCGGGGTTCGAGTAGCCGCCGGATCCGAAGTTGCCTTCGCCTGTCGCCGTGTACACGGCCGTCAGCGTGTTCTGCTGGCTCGGGTACAGCGCACCCCAGCGGGCACGGAACGGCCCGTTGACCTCATGGGCGCCGACGCTGTCGACGAACGCGGCGAAGTCGACCGACGGGGTCGCGACGACGCTCTCGATGCCGAGGTTCTGGCGCAGCTGGTTCGCGATCGCCTCGAACAGGTCGTCCTGACCCCAGTTCGCGATGTAGTGCACGGCCAGCTCGCCGTCGAAGCCGCCGGCCTCCTCGAGCAGCGCCTGCGCGGCCTCGGGGTCGAACTCGCAGTACTCGCCGCAGACGCCCTCCGGATCGCCGGGCATGCTCGGCGCGGTGAGCGAGGTCGCGGGAACCTGGGAGCCGCCGAAGATCGCGTCGTTGATCGCCTCGCGGTCGATGGCCATCGAGATCGCCTGACGGATGCGCGGATCGGCGAAGCGCGGGTCCGTCAGATCGAAGCCGAGGAAGTCGACACCGGGTGCGTCGAGTTCGTAGACGTGCTCGCCGAAGTCGGTGCGCGCCTGGGCGACCTGCGATCCGGCGATGGCGACGATGTCGACCTCGCCGGCCAGGGCGTCGGTGTAGGCGGTCGCGGTGTCGAGATAGGGCACGAAGGTCACGGCGCCGATGTTCGGCTCCGTACCCGCGTAGTCCTCGTAGGCGACGGCCTCGATCGGGTCGGTGTCCGACCAGCCGTCGACGAGGGCGAACGGACCGTTCCCGACGGGTGCCTCCTCCCAGGCGGCGATGTCGGCGAGCGCCTCGGACGGGAGCGGGTAGAGGCCGGTCTGTCCCGCGGTGAGCTGCAGCGGGAACTGACGGTCCGGTGCGTCGAGCTCGACGGTGAACGTGAGGTCGTCGACGACGGTGAGACCTGCGAGTTCGGTCGCGGTCGGCTCAGCTCCCTCGGCGGGGTTGAGGTCGGCGTACCCGACGACCCCGGCGAGCTGTGCGCCGTTCACCCAGGCGTTCGGGCCGTAAGCGGCATGGTTCCAGGTGTCGACATAGTCCTGAGCGGTGACCGGAGTCCCGTCGTGGAACGTCCAGCCGTCGCGAAGCGTGATCGTCCACAGCTTCGCGTCGTCCGACTCGACGGACTCGGCCGCGACGTAGGTGATCTCTCCCGCGTCGTCGATCGCCGTGAGCGGGGAGAACATCGCGATGACGATGTTGTACGACGTGAACTGGTTGGCCGGGACGAGGCTGTCGGGCTTCTCGACCGCGAAGCGGACCGGATCGGCGTCACCGCTGTCGTCCGCGTCCGGCGACGACGCGGAGCAACCCGCGAGCGACAGAGCCAGGACCGCGGAAGCGGCGATCATCAGTCTTGCAGTGCTGTGCATAACTCCTCCTTGAGCCACACCTGACGGGTGCCGCATCGAGTGTGGGCTGGCTCGTTCCTGCGGGATTTCGCAGGGCTTTCCAGCACCGTAGATCGCGGCACTTCAACAATCAATGAAACTTCAGTAGAAATTGAAAGTTGTAATAGGAGTGAAACAGGAGGGACTCACGCACGCAACAGAGGGAGCGCTCCGTTACCGAAACGTGACAGCCGATGAGGAGCTCAGATCACCGGCCGGTCGATCCGCGAGACCACGTGCAGGGGCTCGTCGATCGGGTTGTCCGGCTCCATGTCGCCCTCGCCCACGCGGCGGAATCCCGCCTTCTCCAGCGCGCGCCACGACCCGACATTCCCGGCGACGACCGGCACGATGATGGCCGGAGCCTCCGGGTACGAGAGCCAGGTCTCGGCGACGACGGCGCGGATGAGAGCTGTACCGAGGCCGCGCCCGGTGTTCCCGAGATCCGCGATCAGGTAGTCGATCGTCACCGCGTGCTCGGGGACGTCGACGATCGCCGAGAGCTCCTCGAGATCCTCGGCGTAGTCCGCGATTCGCGAGCGCTGCACCAGCGCCGCGGGCACGCCGTCGAACGATACGAGCAGATCCTCCCCGGCCTCCTCGCCCCGCGTGCCAGGGCCGAAGTCGCGCGCCACACCCTCCGGCGAGAAGTCGTGATGCCAGTACCGGTGCACGTGCGGCCGCGACAGCCAGTCCGCGATCAGCCCGAAGTCGCTCTCGACGACGGGGCGCCAGGTGATCTGCGGGGTGACCATGCGCCCATGATCCCAGGGGAACGCCGGGTGCGGGCGTTTCGTCTCGCCGAGACCCGCTCAACGACCGGGGTCGAGCGCCGCCCGCACCATGCGCGAGACGAGGTCGGTGTACTCGACGCCGGCGACCGCGAACATCCGCGGCACCTGCGACGCCGCGGTCAGCCCCGGCATGGTGTTGACCTCGTTGAGCACGGGACCGTCGTCGGTGAGGAAGAAGTCCATCCGCGCCACCCCGGCGCATCCGATGGCGTCGAACACGGCGATGGCCGCCCGCTTCAGCGCCGACATCTGCGCCGCGTCGAGCTGCGCCGGAACCGTGAACCGCGCACTGCCGTCGTACTTCGTCGCGGTGTCGAACGGTCCCGTCGTGTGGATCTCCAGCGGCGGAGCCGCCCAGCGGATGCCGCCCGCCTCGCGGAGCACGGCGACGTCGATCTCCCGCGCCCGCACGACCTCCTCCACGAGGATGCGCCGATCGAACCGCGCCGCGGTGCGCAGTGCCTCGAGCAGCTCGGACTCCTCCGTGACGAGGCTCACTCCGAAGCTCGACCCGGCCGACACCGGCTTGACGACCACTTCGCCCTCGAACTCGGCATCCCCGATGTCCTCGACTGCGATGACCTTCCCCCGCGCGGTGCGCACGCCGACGGCATCCGCCACCAGCTTCGTCGCCCACTTGTCCATGCCGATCGCTCCTGCGCGCAGGTCGGAACCCACGACCTTCGCGCCGGCGAGCGCCCCCAGTGCGGCGAGGGCTCCGTCCTCGCCGAGCGCTCCATGCACGGCGGGGAATATGACGTCGGTGTCGGCGATCAGCGGCAGCGCGAGACCGAGGGATTCGACCGGAGACGCCGTCGCCGGCAGGCCGTCCGCACGCCAGATCCCGTCGCGGTCGATGGTCACCGTGCGCACGGCGTGGCCGCTGAGCCGGAGGGCGGCGGCGACCGCGGCGGCCGACGCCAGCGAGACCTCGTGCTCGGCGTTCTGCCCTCCCCCGATGACCAGCACGTGCGGCATCATTCGATGCCCCGCTGCACCCGTGCGCCGATGCCGGTCACGATGGTGTGCGGGATCGTGCCCGCCCACCGTGCCCACTCCTGCGCCGACGGGACCGCGCCGCCCTCCGGCCCGAACACGGTCGCCGTCGTGCCGCGCGGGAAGAGCACGTCCCCTGTGTCGACGACGATCTGGTCCATCGACACCCTCCCGACCAGCGGATGCCGTACTCCGCCGATCTCGACGGACGCCCCCTCGCCGAGCTCCCGGGGGATGCCGTCGGCGTACCCCGCACCGATGACGGCGAGACAGGTCGACCGCGTCGTGACGTGCGTCGCGCCGTACCCGACGGGTGTGCCCGCCGGCACCGTCGAGCTGTGCACGACCGACGCGGTGAACCGGGACGCACCCGTCAGCGCGATCGAATCCGAGGGGTCGATGCCGACGAGCCCCGCACCGATGCGCACCATGTCGAAGTGGGTCGCCGGATCGGTCAGCGCGCCCGCGGTCGCGGCCAGGTGCACGAGCAGGGGCCCGAACCCGGCCCGCAGCACCGCATCGCGGGCCTGCCGCATCCGCAGCACCGCCGCCTCGTTCGCCCGGGGGTCGCCCTCGTCGGCGCGCGGCAGATGCCCCATGACGCCCACGACCTCGACCCGCCCGCGCCCCTGCCTCGCGACCCGCAGCAGCTCGGTCCACTGGTCGATCGGGCACCCCTCCCGCGCCATGCCGGTGTCCATGTGCAGGTGCACCCGCAGCGGAGACTGCGCGTCCGCGATGAGTCTTCGCAGCTCGTCGACCGAGCCGACCGCGATGTCGACGCCCCGCAGCGCCGCCTCGGCCGCGTCCACCCCCGCGGGGTTCAGCCACGACAGGATCGGCGCCGTGAGTCCGCCGACGCGCAGCGTCGCGGCCTCGGCGACGTCGGTGACACCGAGCCATTCCGCTCCCGCGGCGACCGCCGCCCTGGCGACCGAGACCGCTCCGTGTCCGTAGCCGTCGGCCTTCACCACGGCCATGATGCGGGCGTCCGTCCCGGACCGCACCCGGTGCACGTTCTGAGCGACGGCATCCGGCAGCGTGCGGAGCAGGGGAGCGGGGAGAAGGGAGACCGCGGCGCGCTCCGTGGCGACCAGGACGGTCACGGCGTCATCCTCGGGTCTTCGGTGGGGTCGGAGTACATCTCGGGGCACCCCTCCGTGACGGCATCCGGACGCAGCTCGTAGTGCCAGGACTCGTTGGCGTAGGTCTGGCAGAGACCGTAGTCCGCGCCGTGCTGGGCGAGCCAGTCGAGGGTGGGGAGCGGGCCCATGTCGACGGCGTCACCCGACACGTGGGCCGAGGTCTGCGGGGTGGCGACCCAGCGCGCCGCCTCGGTCTCCGAGCCGTATTGGACGATCGCGTCCTGCAGCATCCGCTCCTGCAGCACCGCCGATCGCCACCCGCTGTTCACGCGGAACTCCAGGCCGTCGGCGGCGGCATCGTTCGCGGCGCGCTGCAGCGCATCGAGCAGGGCCAGATCGAGGTTGGCGATCGCGACCCGGTCGGTGTCGAAGACGGTGGGCTCGTCGCCGTCGCGGATCACGCCGTCGGCGTCGCTCGGGGCGAGGACCGAGCCGGTGAGGGCCTGCGGTGGCAGTCCGCCGGACTCGTCCGTCGGCGTCTCCTGCGAGGAGACGGAGGCGGATGCCGCGACCAGCGACTGCTGCACGGCGAACGCGAGGATCAGGACGGCGACGAGCGCGATGGCCGTGACGAGGAGCCGTCGGCGGCGGATGCTGCGGCGGAGAGGGCGAGTGCGGGTGTTCATGTCTCCAGTGAAGAAGGGCGGCTGTTGCCCGGTCGTATGAGCTTTTCCATACGCTCCCGATATACGCGGGTGCGTAGGATCGCAGCCATGCGTGTGCTGATCGTCGAGGACGAGCCCTACCTCGCCGAGGCGGTTCGCGATGGGCTGCGCCTGGAGGCGATCGCCGCCGACATCGCGGGCGACGGCGACACGGCCCTCGAGCTGCTGAGCATCAACGCCTACGACATCGCCGTCCTGGATCGCGACGTGCCCGGCCCTTCCGGCGACGACATCGCGCGGTGGATCGTGGCATCGGGCAGCGGCATCCCGATCCTCATGCTGACCGCCGCCGATCGGCTCGACGACAAGGCCTCCGGGTTCGAGATCGGCGCCGACGACTACCTCACGAAGCCCTTCGAGCTGCGGGAGCTGGTGCTGCGCCTGCGGGCACTCGACCGTCGACGGCAGCGCGCCCGCCCGCCGGTGCTCGAGGTCGCGGGGCTCCGCCTCGATCCGTTCCGCCGCGAGGTGTACCGGGACGATCGCTACGTCGCCCTGACCCGCAAGCAGTTCGCAGTGCTCGAGGTGCTCGTCGACGCCGACGGCGGAGTGGTGAGCGCGGAGGAGCTGCTCGAGCGCGCCTGGGACGAGAACGCCGACCCCTTCACGAACGCCGTGCGCATCACGGTGTCGTCGCTGCGCAAGCGCCTCGGCGAGCCCTGGCTGATCCTCACCGTGCCCGGTGTCGGGTACCGGATCGGGACGGATGCCGATGCCTAGGCGGGCCGGGATGAGCGCCCGCCTCAAGCTCACGCTGAGCTACGCCGGGATCGTCGTGTTCTCCGGCATCCTGCTCCTCGCCGCCGTCGGCCTCTTCCTGCTGCGGTATGTGCCGGACGCGCAGATCGTGGCCGACATCTTCGTTCCGAACCGCTCGGATCTGCTGCGGGCCTTCGTGCCCGTCGCCGGTGTCGTGATGGTCGTGTTGATCGCCCTGGGGCTCGGCGGCGGCTGGCTCCTCGCCGGACGGATGCTGGCACCGCTCGACCGGATCAGCGACGCGGCGAAGCTCGCGACGCAGGGCTCGCTGTCGCATCGCGTCGCGCTCGAAGGGCCGCGTGACGAGTTCCGTGACCTCGCCGACGTCTTCGACTCGATGCTCGAGCAGCTCGAGGCGCAGGTCGCCGAGCAGCAGCGGTTCGCCGCGAACGCCTCGCACGAGCTGCGCACTCCGCTGGCGATCTCGCAGACCCTGCTGGAGGTCGCCCGCACCGATCCCGAGCGCGATGTCGATGCGCTGATCACCCGACTGCAGGAGGTCAACGCCCGCGCGATCGAGCTCACCGAGGCGCTGCTCCTACTCAGCCGCGCCGAGCGCCGGTCGTTCACCCGCGAGGTCGTCGACCTGTCGCTCCTGGCCGAGGAGGCGGTCGAAGCCCTCCTCCCGCTCGCGGATCGACGCGGTGTCGCCGTCGAGGTGGGAGGCGTCGCCGCTCCGGTGTTGGGGTCGTCGGCTCTGCTGCAGCAGCTCGTCACGAACCTCGTGCTCAACGCCGTCGTGCACAATCTGCCCTCCGGAGGCGCCGTGGCGGTGCGCACGCACGCGACGCCGCACGCCGTGGCGCTGGTGGTCGAGAACACCGGCGAGGTGCTGCCCGCCTATCGCGTGGCGACGCTCACCGAGCCGTTCCAGCGGGGTGCCGAGCGCACGCGCGATGAGGATCATGCCGGGGTAGGGCTCGGACTCGCGATCGCACAGCGCATCACCCAGGCCCACGGCGGTTCCCTCGTGCTCACCCCGCGGGCGGACGGCGGTCTGATCGTGACGGTGTGGCTGCCGCATCCGTACCCGTCGCCGCTCGGCTGAGGGCGCCGGCTGTTGGCGGGCGGGGAGCCCGCGGATGCCGGTGCAGAGCCCGGTCGAGGCTCAGTCCGCTCCGGCTCCGCGCACGAGCCGCGCCGCGATCTCGATCATCGCCTGCCGCACCTCGTCGCCGTCGAGCAGTTCGAACGCGATGCCGCAGATGCCGATGTAGAGGGCGAACTCCTCCGGTGAATCGGAACCGGCGGTGAGGATGCTGGTGCCGTCGCCCTGGTCGACGACCTGCGCGACCGTGGCGTCGAAGTGCCGTGTGACGACATCCGCGGGAGCGTGCATGCGGAACCTCGCACGATGGCGATACGGAGCGGTGGTGATGCTGCGAGCGGTGAACTGCCGAAGGGCGTCGTCGGGGATGTCCCTGCGCGGGAACTCCTCGCGAAGGATGAGCGGATGCTGCATCCGATCCACGCGCAGCGTGCGCCACGCCTCGCGCTCCGGGTCCCACGCGACGAGGTACCAGCGCTCAGCGGTGTGCACGACGCGGTGCGACTCGACGACCCGACGCACCTCCTCTCCGTCGTGCCTCGTGTAGTCCACCTGCATCCGCCGACGCTCCGCGATCGCGGTGGCGATCGTCGTGACGACCGAGACGTCGACGTCATCGTGCCGTGTGGACAGCGGCACCATCGCCTGTTCGACCTCGACGATCTGGCGCCGGGTCGCCGCCGAGAGTGATTGCTCGAGCTTCGCGAGCGCTCGGGCCGACGCCTCCTCGATCCCGGTGACGACACCCGTGGCCGCGGCGCGGAGGCCGACCGCGATCGCGACGGATTCGTCGACCGAGAGCGTGAGCGGCGGCACGGCCGCACCCGCTCCGAGCCGGTAGCCGCCGTGTCGTCCACGCGTCGCCTCGATGCCGTAGCCGAGTTCGCGCAGGTCGTCGATGTCGCGGCGCAGCGTGCGCGCGCTCACCTCCAGCCGTTCCCGCAGTTCGGCGCCGCTCCATTCTCGACGGGCCTGCAGCAGACCGAGGAGTTCGAGGGTGCGTCCGGTGGTGCGGGTCATAATCCGATCCTCTTGCTCTCTCAGGTCATATTGTGACCGCTTTGGTCGAGAGAGTGAAGTCATGAACACGACACAGATCGACCCCCGCGTCCACTCCTTCCGCGTCGATGTCTCCGATGCCGCCGTGCACGATCTCCGCGCGCGGCTGCGGAATGCTCGATTCCCGCAGCCCCTGCCGGTCGACGACCGGCGCACCGGCATCCCGTCCGCCGAACTGCCGGACCTCGTCGCGCGCTGGGCCGAACACGACTGGCGAGGGACCGAAGAGCGCCTGAATGCTCTGCCGCACATCATCACCGACATCGAGGGTCAGAGCATCCACGCCGTACACGTGCGATCTGCCCACCCGGATGCGACGCCGCTGCTGCTTCTGCACGGCTGGCCGGGTTCGTTCCTGGAGTTCGAAGGGCTGATCGACCCGCTCACCGATCCCGTCGCGCACGGGGGAGATGCGGGCGACGCGTTCGACGTGATCGTCCCCTCGCTCCCCGGATTCGGATTCTCGATGCCGCTCGTCGGCACTGCCTGGGGCACCCGCGAGATCGCCGGAGCGATGCTCGAGTTGATGACCCGCCTCGGATACGACCGCTTCGCCGTGCAGGGCGGCGACGTCGGCGCCGGGGTCGCTCCCGAGATCGGCCGGCTCGCACCGGAACGCGTGATCGGCGTGCATGTGAACGGGTCGCTCGGGAACTTCGTCGGCGACCTCGACGAGGAGACCACCGCGTCTCTCACACCCCTCGAGCAGGATCGTCTGCGCCGTATCTCCGAGTTCATGCAGAACGAGTTCGGCTATATCTCGATGCAGTCCACGCGTCCCGGCCTCGTCGGACAGGTGCTCGCCGACAGCCCGGTCGGGCAGTTCGCCTGGATCCTCGACAAGCTCCAGGCGTGGACGCATCCGGTCGAGACACCCGCCATCGACATCCTCGGCGAGCGCTTCGTCTTCGAGAACGCAGCTCTCTACTGGTTCACGGCATCCGCCGGCACGTCGGCGTTCGTCGGATACGCGCAGGGAGGCGACTGGGGCGAGGTCCCCGAAAGCTCCGGTGTCCCGACGGCGGTCATCGTGTTCGCGCACGACGTCGGGCTGCGTTTCGCCGAGGAGAAGTCCCACCACATCGTGCGCTGGACCGACGTGGTGGGCCAGGGCGGCCACTTCGCCGCCATGGAGGAGCCGGACATGCTCGTCGCCGACGTGCGGGAGTTCTTCCGGGCACTGCGGTAGCCGGCCCGTCGGGGCGGCAGCACACCTGCAGGCCGATTTCACGGATGCAGGTCCGGACTACCTTTTCCGGACCTGCATCCGTCATTTCTCCCGACAAAGTGTGCCGAGCGGATGCCGGGAGACGGCGGATGCCGCTGCGGTCAGCGGCCGAGCGCGGCTGTCGACGCCCGGGGGATGAGGGTCGGCAGGGCGCGGGTGATGGCCCCCGGGCCACCGAGCAGGTCGAGCGCGCTGGCGGCGATCTGATCGAAGGCCGTGCGCACCGACGTCAGCGGCACGGGGAGCCTGGCTGCCAGCGGGATGTCGTTGTATCCGACGACCGACACGTCGCGCCCGACGGTCAATCCGGCGGCGGATGCGGCGGCGACGACCCCGATCGCGAGGTTGTCGTTGGCCGCGAAGATCGCGGTCGGGCGGGATGCCGCAGCGAGAAGCTCACGCCCCGCGATGTGGCCCGACTCGATGCCGTACCCGGTCGAGATGACGCGCTCCTCCGCGAGCTCGATCCCGCCCTCGGCGAGCGCCCGTCGAGCCCCGGAGAGGCGATCGCGCGCGCTCGAGGTGAACCACGGCCCGGTGATGACGGCGATCTCCCGGTGTCCGAGGTCGACGAGATGCCGGGCGGCGAAGTAGCCGCCGGCCTCGTCGTCGCCGAGCGCCGACGGACTGACGCCGTCGGTGCGGAGGACGAGCGAGTGCGCGACTCCACGCTCGCGCAGCGACGCCGGAAGGGTGTCATCCAGCCGCGCGGTCGCGAGGATCAGGCCGTCGACGTTCCGGTCGAGCAGGGTCTCGGTCGCCCGCCGCTCCTCGACCGGGTCGTCGCCGCAGGTCGCCACCACGGCGAACGAGCCGCGGGAACGGGCAGTGCGTTCGATCGCCTCGAACATCAGCGCCATGACGTGGTCGGTGAGCCGGGGGACGAGCACGCCGATGGTTCCGGTCGCACCGCGGCGCAGCCCGGACGCGAACATGTTGCGGCGGTAGCCCAGCTCGTCGGCGATCCGGCGCACCTTCTCGGCCGTCGAGGAGCGCGACGGCGGCGTGCGATCGTCGAGCACGCGGCTGACGGTGGAGATGCTGACGCCGGATGCCGCGGCCACGTCCTTCAGCGTGACGACATGTCGCTCCTGCTGCTCGTCCACGGCGTCCCCCTCGACTGATTCCGGATCCGGGTGTTGACATCCCCCGTGCCTCCGATCATACTTGCAATCGTTCCTGCAAACGTTCCCGCGAACGTTCCCACAATCTCGAAGCCGAGAACATCAGCGAAGAAGCTCCAAGGAAAGGACCGATTATGACTCTCGACCTCCGCGGCCTCAACCCCGCCCCTGTCACCCCGTTCACCGAGGACGGAGCCGTCGACTACGACGCCATCCAGCGCCTCGGCTCCTGGCTCGGCTCGATCGACGGCGTCAAGAGCCTCGTCGTGCTCGGCCACGCCGGCGAGGGCACGTTCCTCACCGAGGAGGAGCAGCTCGACGTCATCCGCGCGTTCGTCGCCTCGACAGACGGCCGCGTCCCGGTCATCGCCGGCATCACCAAGGAGGGCAACAAGACCGCTGCTCTCGAGGCCAAGGCCGCCGTCGACGCCGGCGCGACCGCCGGTCTCGTGTACCCGTCGCACGGCTGGCTGCGCTTCGGCTACCAGCAGGGCGCCCCGCAGTCCCGGTACCGCGAGATCTACGAGGAGTCGGGCCTGCCCCTCATCCTCTTCCAGTACCCCGACAACACCAAGGCGACGTACGACCTCGACACGCAGCTCGAGATCGCCGGGCAAGAGGGCGTGTTCGCCACGAAGAACGGCGTCCGCAACATGCGCCGCTGGTACACCGAGATCCCCGCGCTGCGCGCCGCCTACCCCGACCTGCAGATCCTGTCCTGCCACGACGAGTACCTGCTGCCGACGATGTTCGACGTCGACGGCCTGCTGGTCGGCTACGGCAACGTCGCTCCCGAGCCGCTCATCGAGCTCATCGCCGCAGGCAAGGCGCGCGACTATGAGGCAGCGCACGCGATCCACGAGCGCCTGCTCCCGGTGACGCAGAACGTGTACCACCGCGGCTCGCACATGGAGGGCACCGTCGCCCTGAAGTGGGGCCTCGTGCAGCGCGGCATCCTCGATCACGCGACCGTCCGCACGCCGCTCCTCCCCCTGCCGGACGGGGCGGATGCCGAGATCGCCGCCGCCTTCGCTCTCGCCGGACTCGGCAAGGTCACCGTCTCCGCGTGACGACCAGGGCGGGGCGGTCGCCCGAGACCGCCCCGCCCATCACCCCCCTGCAGTCAACGACGACTCGAAGGACACGAACATGAACGAACGCACGAAAACGCGTCACGCCTCGCCCACACCCGGCACTGGCTATGGGCGGGTCTCCACTGAGACGATGAAGAACATCGTCACCTCACGCAAGCAACGGCGCCCGTTCTGGCAGCACCTGGCCCTCATCGGCCCGGCGTTCGTCGCGGGCGCCTGGCAGTTCGGCCCCGGCAACCTGACCACCGCGGTCCAGGCCGGCAGCGGCTACCAGTACGCCCTCATCTGGGTGATCGTGGTCTCGACGATCCTGATGATCTTCCTCACCGACATGGCCGTGCGCCTCGGCATCAAGTCGCCCACGTCGCTCATCTCCTCTATCAAGGAGCACCTCGGCGGTTGGGTGGGCGTGCTCGCCGGCATCGGCGTCTTCCTCATCACGCTGTGCTTCTCGGTCGGCAACGCCGTCGGCTCCGGCCTCGGCCTGTCGATGCTCTTCGGCGGCAGCCCGATCATGTGGACGGTCATCTGCACCGCCGCGGTCGCCGCGCTGCTGCTGCTCCGCAACGTCTACCGCGTCGTCGAGAAGGTCCTCATCGTGATCGTCGCGCTGATGGCGATCGCGTTCATCGCCTCGGCGTTCATCTCGAACCCCGACTGGGCCGCGGCCGGAGCAGGACTCCTCCCCACGTTCCCGGGCGGCGCGTGGCTTCTCATCGTCGCGCTCGTCGGCACGAACTTCTCCATCAACGCCGCGTTCTACACGGCCTACGGCACCAAGGAGCGCGGTCGCACAGAGGCCGACTACCGCGACGTGACGATCGTCGACACGATCCCCGGCATCGTCGCGCCCGGCATCATGACCGCGCTGGTCATCGTCGTCGCGGCATCCGTCCTGGGCAAGACCGGAGAGGCGGCGCCGACCGTGGTCGCCCTCGCCGGGATCTTCGAGCCGCTGGCCGGTCCCGTCGGCTCGACGGTGTTCGCGCTCGGATTCTTCGGCGCGGCGTTCTCGTCGATGATCGCGAATGCGACGGCCGGAGGCACGATGCTGTCCGACGGACTGGGTCGTGGCGCGTCGTCGAGCTCGCTCACCGCGAAGCTCGTGAGCGCCGGCATCCTCGTCTTCGGCATCGCCGTGACGGTGATCTTCCAGGAGTCGCCGGTGCAGCTGATCGTGATCGCGCAGGCGCTGACCGTCTTCGTCGCGCCGGTGCTCGCCGCGCTGATCATCGTCATGGCGAACCGCGTGAAGCTCATGGGCGACATGCGCAACACCTGGTGGCAGAACGCGGCAGGCATCATCGGCCTGGTGGCCGTGCTCGCCCTCTCTGTGCGGCTGTTCCTGACCCTGATCGGGTAGCCCCCACCACAGTCGTCGGGACATTTCACGGATGCAGGTCCAGAACGCGCTTTCTGGACCTGCATCCGTGTTCTCGACCTGCAAAGTGCGCCGAACGGATGCCGGGACCGGGCGGATCCGGAGCCCAGGGGCAGCCTTCCGCCTCAGGTTCTGCGGCCGATAAGAACTTCTGCGGCCCGAATCCCCCGATCCGGGCCGCAGAAGTCGCGGATGGCCGCAGAAGTTGCGGCCGGATGCCGTGACTCAGGCGACCTGCGAGCCCCGCAGCGCGGCGACCTCGCGGCCGTACGTGACCGCGTCGGTCTCGGCGGCCTCCTTGAGCTCCTGCGCGGTGTCGGCGAACGCGTCAAGCGCCGGGTTCACGCCCACGAGGGTGAACGGACGCTGCACGACGCGCAGGTCGAGGCCCCAGACATCCTCGAGCACGCGACGCAGCCATCCGGTCGAGTGGTCCCAGCCGTCCTTGGGCGTGCCGGGGGCGTAGTTTCCGCCGAGCACCGTGACGAGGGTCGCGGGCTTGCCGTTCAGGGCCGTGCCCGTCGGGTCGATCCGCGGATCGGTGTAGGCGAGGTCGAACCAGGTCTTGAAGTGCTGCGAGACGCCGTAGTTGTAGAGCGGCACGGCGAACAGCAGCGCATCGGCGCCGATCAACTCGTCGGCGAAGCTCGTGGCGAGCGCGCGGGCCTCGTTCTGCGCGGGGGTGCGCTGGGCTGCGTCGACGAAACCGCCGGTGACGGCATCCGCCCACGCCGTCGCGGGAACGGGGTCGGCCGCGAGGTCGCGGCGCGTGACCGTCGAGTCGGGGTGTGATGCCGTCCACTCGGCCTCGACGAGGTCGGCGAGTGCGCGGCTGGCGGACGACGCGGGAAGGATGCTGGCATCCAGGCGGAACAGGGACATGTCAAACCTCTCGTTTTCGTAGTCGCTAGGTTTTTCTTAGCGGCAGTGGTTAACGTAGCACGAGTAGGATGGAGGCATGCCCGAGCTCGAGGAGGCAGTGCAACGGTGTGACGCCGCCGTCACACTGGCCTTCAGCGTGCTCGGAAAGCGATGGAACGGCATGATCGTCGCCTCGCTCGGCGCCGGGCCCTCGACCTTCGTCGCGCTGCGCCGCGCTGTGGCCGGGATCAGCGACACCGTCCTCTCCGACCGGCTCGCCGAACTCGCCGAGACCGGGCTCGTGGCCCGCACCGTCGACGCGGGCCCTCCGGTCACCGTGTCATACGCCCTGACCGCGAGCGGGCAGGGTCTGCTGCCGATCCTCGATCAGCTCGGCGCGTGGGCCTCGGCGAACCTCGAGCGTCGCGAGGCCTGAGACCCTGATCAGATCCGGCATCCGTCCCCGGCATCCGTCCCCGGCAGGCCCACTCCCGGCATCCATCCCCGGTTTGCAGGTCGAGATCACATTTGCAGGTCGAGATCCTCGATTCTGACCTGCAAAGTGCGATCTCGACCGACATCCTGCCCCAGATCGGACAACACCGGGCCGGCCGCGGCTCACCAGGGGCTGGGCTCGTAGTCCTTCAGGAACACGCCGTGCACGTCTTCGCCGGCCTCGCCGCGCACGATCGGGTCGTACACGCGGGCGGCGCCGTCGACCAGGTCGAGCGGAGCGTGGAAGCCCTCCTCGGCCAGGCGCACCTTCGTGTAGTGCGGGCGTTCGTCGGTGATCCAGCCGGTGTCGACGGCGGTCATCAGGATGCCGTCGGTCTCGAGCATCTCCCCGGCACTCGTGCGCGTGAGCATGTTCAGCGCGGCCTTCGCCATGTTCGTGTGCGGATGCCCCGGGCCCTTGTACCGGCGGGAGAACTGCCCCTCCATCGCCGACACGTTGACGACGTACTTGCGGTGGGAATCGGATGCCGCCATCGACGCGCGCAGGCGGCTGATCAGCAGGAACGGCGCCGTGGTGTTGGCGAGCTGCACCTCGAGCATCTCGAGCGGATCGACCTGGTCGATCGACTGCACCCAGCTGTTCACGCGGTTGACGTCGGGCACGAGTCCGCCCGCGTCGATCGCGGTGCCGTCGGCGTGCTTCTCGAGCGACGACGACCCGGGTGCCATCGCCAGCCTTGCGAGGTCTTCCGCCGTGAGCGCCTGGCCACCCTGCTCGGCGACCGTTCCGCCGAGGGCGGCGACCGACAGCAGCGGGTGCGAGTCGACCGACGCCTGCAGCGCCTGGGGGTGCGGGTCGACGGTGTGCCCGAAGGTCTCCATCTCGGGGAGCGGACCGTCGGGGAGCGGCTGCAGCTCGGCATCCGCCAGCAGCGAGTAGGCACCGGGCGAGCGGCGCACGGTCTGCGCGGCGTTGTTGATGAGGATGTCGAGGGGTCCCTGCGCAGCGACCGAATCGGCCAGCCCGATCACCTGGGCGGGATCGCGCAGGTCGATGCCGACGACGCGAAGGCGGTGCAGCCAGTCGGCCGAGTCGGGCAGGGCCGAGAAACGGCGCACGGCGTCCCGCGGGAAGCGCGTCGTGATCGTGGTGTGCGCACCGTCGCGCAGCAGCCGCAGCGCGATGTGCATGCCGATCTTGGCGCGGCCTCCGGTGAGCAGTGCGCGCTTGCCGGTGAGGTCGGTGCGGGCGTTGCGCTTGCCGTGGCTGAAGCGCGCGCAGTCGGGGCACAGCTGGTGGTAGAACGCGTCCACGAGGGTGTACGGCTGCTTGCAGATGTAGCAGTTGCGGGGCTTCAGCAGCTCCCCCGCGATCGGGGCATCCACCACGCTCGTCGCGAGGTCATGACCGCGGGTCTCGTCGTCGATGCGATCGGGAGCACCCGTGGCCGTGCGGGCGACGACGGCCTTGTCGGCCTCGGCGATCGCATCGCGGATCTCCTTGCGGCGCACGCGCTTGACGGCCTTGAACATCGCGGCGGTCGCGTGGCGCACGGCGACGAAGTCCGGATGCTCGTTGTCGATCTCGTGCAGGTGCGCGAGCACGCGGAGGGTCGTGGCCAGATCGTCGGGGTCGATGCCGGCGCCCAGCACGTCGCGCAGCCGATCGCTCGCGGTGACCTCGCCCGCGGGGTCTCCGAGCTCGTCGAAGGGTCCAGGCGCGTCGGTCATTGTGCCGATTTTACGCGAGTGTCCTGGGGGTTCGGTGCGGCCGGGTGCGCGTGCACAATTCAGCAAGAACGCGCGCGATCCGGCCGGTTCGGCTCCCAGCGCCGCGATCGGACGGATTCTTGCTGAATCGTGCACGCCCTCCACGAGTCGTCAGGCGATCCCGCCCCCGTCGACCACGAGCGCCGAACCCGTCACGTACGACGAGTCGTCGCTCGCGAGCCAGACCACGGCCTGCGCGACCTCGTGCGGCTCGCCCATCCGGCGCAGCGGCCGGTCGGCGGCCTCGGCGAGGAACGCGTTCGTGTCCTGCGCGAGCTGGCGAGCCTCTTCGCGCAGCATCCCGGTGTTCACATCGCCCGGGTTGACCGAGTTCACCCGGATGCCGGCCGGCCCGTGGTCGATCGCCAGCGCACGGGTCATGTTCACCACGGCGCCCTTCGAGGCGCAGTACGAGATGGCCTGCCCGCCGCCCTTGAGGCCCCAGCCGGAGCCCGTGTTGATGATCGAACCGCCACCCGCAGCCTCCATGATCGGCACGATGTGCTTGCACATGAGGAAGATCGAGCGCACGTTCACGCCGAAGACGCGGTCCCACTCCTCGACGGTCGTCTCGACCGCGGTCGTGCGGCGGATGATGCCGGCGTTGTTGAAGACGACGTCCACCCCGCCGAACTCCGCGACCGCGGTCGCGACGACCCGCTCGATGTCGGGCTCGCTCGCGACATCGGCCGCGATCGCCAGGGCCGTGCCGCCCGCCTCGCGGATCTCGACGGCGACCGCCTCGGCGGCCTCGACGTTCAGGTCGACGACGGCGACCGCGGCGCCTTCCGCCGCGAGCGCGATCGACGTGGCACGGCCGATGCCGCCGGCGCCACCGGTGACGATGGCCTTCTTGTTCTCGAGTCGCATGGGATTCCTTTCGGGTTCGTTCAGACGGGGGTGAGTTCGGGGGCCGTCACGGCGTACTGGCTGCTCGCGCCGACCCCGGTGACGATGCGGACGTGCCCGGCGAGCCGCGCATCGAGCTCGAGATCGCCGGTGTCGACCAGCAGGGGACGGCCATGCAGGTCGATGAGCTTCTGCTCGGGCGCGACGACGAGCAGCGGATCGTCTCCGAGGGCACGGAGCACGGATGCCGAGAGCTGCTGGTTGCCCCGGCCGAGCAGAAAGCCCTGCCCGCCGATGACCGTGACCACGGCCTGAGCGGGCCCCCGGGCGATCTCGGCGAGGAGCTGCTGCTCGCTCGCGCCGCGCACGACGACTGCGCCGTCGAGGATCACGTCGACGCCGAGCGGACTGCCCTGCACGCCGAGCTGCCGGGCGACTTCGCCGGTGGTGCCACCGGGACCGAGCAGATAGCGGATGCCGGGCCGCATCCGCGCCACTGCTCCGCGCGCGGCGGACGTGACGGCCGCGGCTTCGGACGCCGGCGTCGCGGCCTTCCGCGCCTGGGTGCGCCCCGGAAGATAGGGCACCCGGAGCATCGCGTGAAGAGTGGGCTCGACGCGCGCCCGGCGCATCGCGGCCTCGTCGATGTCGAGCACCTCGCGGTCGTCGGTGGGCAGTCCACCGCGGGTCACCCAGTCCGCGGCGAGCGCTCCCGCCGCCCGCGGGCTCACGGCGAACACGGGCGAGTACATCTTCACGCCGGCCGGGATGCCGAGGATCGCCGGCATCCGGGCGTCGGGCTCCCGGTCGCTCGGTTCGCAATTCAGCAAGGATTCGCCGGAACCGGTCTCCAACCTCCCCGAACCACTCGGCACCGGGAATTCTGACTGAATTGCGAACGCGGCACCGGCCGCACCGAGTCCGGCCGCCGCATCCCGCAACGTGCCGTCGCCGCCCACGACGAGCAGGAGGTCTGCTCCGGCAGCAGCGACTGCCGCGACAGCACGAGAGGTGTCCACCCCCTCGGTCGTTGAGCGAGCCGCAGGCGAGACGAAACGCGTGCCTCCGAGGTCGACCGCGGCAGACGGCGTTTCGTCTCGGTCGCCAAGGGCTCTCTCGCTCAACGACCGGGATGAGCGCGGCGCATACACGACGCACGGCACGAGACCCGCGGCGCGCACGGCATCCGCGCCCATCTCGCCGACTGCGGTGGCCACGACGAGACCCGGATGCTGCGCCGCCAGCACCGTCAAAGCCAGGGCCGCCCGCTCCTGCACGCGCGAACGCGCACCTCGCGAGACCGCGAGACGCTGCACGTCCGCGCCGTCGGAGCCGGCCAGGCCCGCAGGCCCGCCGACTCCGGCGACAGGGTTGACGACCAGTCCGATCACGAGGCGATGGACTCCTCGAGGATCGACTCGACAGCATCCGTAGGCACGTCATTGAGATACTTCCGCCGGTACGCGCGCCAGGTGACGGCCCAGAGCGCCGGGTCGTCCAGGGAATCGTGATGCGTGTGGTGCACGGTCTGGTTGTGTGGGGCCGTGCGGACCAGCTCCGGGTCCTCGCGCGCCTCCTGGGCCACACGGGCGAGCGCCGTGACGTACTCGTCGATCTCGGCCTTCGAGTAGCACTCGGTCGGCTCGAGCGTGAACGGCTGCGGCACCACGTAGGGGTGGTGACTCGTCCAGTAGTGGAAGCCGTAGTCGGCCATGCGGATGCCGATCTCCTCCGACGTGATGCCGGTGTCCTCGAACAGCTCCTGCCAGGAATACCGCACCTGCTCGATGCGGCGTCGTCCGGTCGCGTAGGGCGCCGAGGCTCCGGGGATCTCGAGCACCTTCTTCAGCAGGTAGTTGTTGTTCAGCACGGCGATCTGCGACGCGGTCAGCAGGCCTTCCGCGCCGAGCGCCATGATCCACGCGTACGCACGCACCACGTGCAGGATGACTCCGTGCGCCGGCGCGACGTGCCCGATCGACAGCTCGCCGGGTTCGCGCACCACGAAGCGACCGTCGACCTTCTCGACCCGCGGTCCGGGGAGGAACGGCGCCAGCGCCGCAGAGACCGCGTTGGCCGCAGCTCCCGGGCCGCCGCTGCCGTGCGGGGCTGAGAACGTCTTGTGCAGGTTGAACTGGCAGACGTCGAAGCCGGCGTCGCGCGCACGGGTGATGCCGAGGATGCCGGCGGCGTTGGCCTGGTCGTATGAGGCGAGGGCTCCGACCGCGTGCGCGGCGTCGACCCACTCCCGGATGGCCGGGTTGTAGATGCCGGTGTCCTCGGGGTTCGTCACCATGATCGCCGCGGTCCGCTCGGACAGCGCGGCCTTCAGCGCATCGAGGTCCGGGTAGCCGTCGGCATCCGGGTAGATCGTGATGATCTTGTACCCCGCGACCTTGGCGGCGGCGGCGTTGGACGGGTGGCTGAAGATCGTCGTGATGACCTCGTCGCGCTGATCCCCCTCGCCGCGGGACTCGTGGTACGCCCGGATCATCGCGATGTTCGTCCAGATGCCGGCCGATCCGCCGGGAGAGGCGAGCGAGACGGCATCCATCCCGGAGATCTCCTGCATCATCTGCTCGAGTCGCCAGATCAGCTCCAGTGCGCCCTGCGTGTCGGCCGGGTCCTGCGCCGGGTGCAGCGCCCGCAGCTGCGGCACCTCGATGAGCTGGTCGTTGATCTTCGGCGAGTACTTGATGGTGCAGGTGCCCTGGCCGATGTCGATGTTGAGGTCGGAGCCGAGATTCTCCTGCGACAGCCGCAGGTAGTGCTTGAGCACGCGCATCTGCGCGATCTCGGGCAGCGCGGGCGGCGCGGACCGCCGCATCCCCTCGGGCAGATCGGCGAGCACATCGCCGACCGCGTCGCGCACGTTCGGCTCGACGGGCGTGATCGACACGCCCCGCTCGCCCGGGGTGGACAGCTCGAAGATGATCGGCTCGTTCCAGCTGGCCTGGTGGAAGCGGCGCGGGCCGGTGGTGGGGGCGATGGGGAGGCTCATGCGCCGTGCTCCTTCGTCGTGTCGGAAGATCCGGTGTCGGAGGTGAAGGCCGCGATCGCGTCGGCCAGGCGGTCGATGTCGGCGGCCGAGGTGGCCTCGGTCACGCACACCAGCAGCGTCCGCTCGTCGAGCGCGATCCCGGGTTCGATGCCCTGGGCGCGGAGCGCCGTGACGACGTCGGCGGCACGCGCGGCGACGAACCTGACCGTGAACTCGCGCAGGTGCAGCGCGGTGTCGCCGAGCTCCACACCCGGGATCGCCGCGAGCTTCTGCTGCGCATAGCGCGTGCGGGCCAGCAGCAGCTCGCCCAGCTCGGCCATGCCCGCGGGGCCCATCAGCGAGAGGTAGACGCCGGTGGCGATGCCCCACAGCGCGGCTGCCGTACCGACCCACTCCTTACCCTCTTCGCGCTGCGCGAACGAGGTGCGCTCGTAGGCGACGTCGCCGAAGCCGTACTCTCCTGGCACATCGGTGGATTCGAGCCCGAACAGGCGCGAGGGCATCTCCATGACGAAGCGCTCGTCGTCGTGCACGGCGATGAAACCGGCGTGCGCCCCGCCGAACCACTGGTGCAGCCCCAGCGACTGGATGTCGCCGGTGACGATGTCGGCGCCCTGCATCGACGGCGGCGTCAACACCCCGTAGCCGATCGGGTCGGTGCCGACCACGACGATCGCGCCGACCGCGTGCGCGGCCTCGGCGATCGCGGCCAGGCGGGTCTCGACGGCGCCGGTGGCGCTGGGCGTCTCGATCCAGACGGCGGCGACGTCGTCGCCCAGCAAGCCCTTCAGGGCGTCGAGGTCGGCGGTGCCGTCGGAGGGCGCGACCTGCTCGATCGCGAGGCTCGTGCGGATGTAGTCGTGCACCTTCGAGAGCTTCTCCGGCAGCACGTCGCTCAGCGCCAGCACGCGGCCGCGGCCGGTGAGGCGTCCGGCCATCGCCAGCCCCGTGGCCGTGGCCTGGTATCCGTCGTAGGTCGGCACGTTCACGACATCCATCGCGAGCAGCTCGGCCATCAGCGACTGGTACTCGAACAGCGCCTGGAAGCGCCCGTGATCTTCGTAGGGCTCGCCGGCGTACGCGGTGAGGAACTCGCTGCGGCGGATCACCTCGTCGACGACGGCGGGCACATAGTGGTTGTAGGTGCCGGCGCCGAGGAAGCTCAGACGCTCCTCGGTCGAGCGGTTCGTCGCGAGGATGCCGCGCACGTGGCGCGCGAGATCCTGCTCGGCGATCAGGGGGGCCGGCAGGTCGAGCGGGCGGTTCAGACGGAGCGACGCCGGGACGTCGGCGTAGAACTCCTCGACGGACTCGGCGCCGACGGCCTCGAGCATCGCCGCGCGCGATTCGGGTGCCGTGTTGGGGATGTACGGATGCACGAACGTCGTCATGCTTCCTCCTTCGGATCGTGGTCGTGCAGAGGCGGGGCCAGAGTGGCGAACGGGATGGCGTCGGACCGGGGCGACGCGAGGACAGCGACGCCGTAGCGGTCGAGATCCAGACGCCCGGAATGACGGATGCCGGTGAGCAGATCGGTGCCCGCACCGGCGATGTCGACCGAGACCGGAGCGCGTCCGTGGTTCAGGTAGAACGTGTAGTCGGTGTCGCTGTCGGCGCGGGTGACGACCTCGACGTCGACGTCGGTGCGGTCGCGGGCCGGGAGTCCGGCCGTGAGCAGCACATCCCGGAAGATCGGCAGCATGCCCTCGGGCTCGACGATCGCGCTGAGGTACCAGGCGGAGCCGGTGCCGACCGCATGCCGCGTGACGGCGGGGAGGCCGTCGAGCTCGCCGCCGACATACGTCCCGCGCACCTCGACGTCGCCGTCGGCCTCGAGCCACTCGCTCCACTGCGGCACGGTGAGGCTCTCACCCGCGTAGTCGATGAGCGAGGTCAGTCCGTCGGCGATCGGCCACTGCTCGTCGACCTCGATGCCGAGCAGGTCGCGCAGCAGACCGGGCGCTCCGCCCTCGTGCACCTTCTCGGTCGCGTCCACGACACCCGAGAACGGCCCGACCACCAGATGCCCGCCGCGCTCGACGAACGCACGGAGCGCATCGGCCTGCGGCTGCTCGACGATGTAGAGGTTCGGCACCACGACCACGTCGTACGCGTCGAACGGACCCGTGGCGCGCACGGCATCCGTCGGCTGACCCAGCGTGTACAGGGCCCGGTGCCAGGCGCGGGCCTGCTGCGCCCACTGCAGTCGCTGCGAGGGGAGCGACTCGACCGCGCTGATGCCCCACCAGGAATCCCAGTCGACGACCAACGCCACCCGCGAGCGCACCCGGGTGCCGCGCACCGGCTCGAGCTTCTTCAGCTCGAGCCCGAGGGCCTTGGTCTCTCGGAAACTGCGCGACCGCTCGCCGCGGTGGCCGAGCATCGACGAGTGGAACTTCTCCTGCCCGTACCGGGCCTGACGCCACTGGAAGAACATCACGGCATCCGATCCGTTCGCGACGGCCTGCAGGCTCTCGACGCGGATCTTGCCCGGGGCCTTCGGCACGTTCACGTCTCGCCAGCTCGTGGCGCTGGCCGACGATTCGAGCAGCAGCCAGGGCTGCCCGCCCTTGAGCGAGCGCATGAGTCCGTAGTTGAGGGCGGCGCCGACGTGCGAGGTCGGGTCGGCGGGCTCGGGGTAGGCGTCATCGGTGACCACGTCTTCGACGGCCGCGAAGTCCCAGTAGTCGAGGTCGCGGAACATGCTCATGAAGTTCGTGGTCACCGCGATGTCGGGCGTGACCTCGCGGAGCACGTCGATCTCGAGCTGGAACAGCTCGAGCAGCGCATCGGACGAGAACCGCTCGAAGTCGAGGAGCTTGGTCGGATTGACCGGACCGGGCGCCTTCTTCGGCGTCTCGATGTGCTCCCACGACGTGTAGCGCTGGCCCCACACGTTGACGCCCCAGGCCTCGTTGAGTCCGTCGAGGTCGCCGTAGCGATCGCGCAGCCAGCGGCGGAAGTGGCGTGCCGACTCGGGGCACCAGCAGCGGGACGTGTGGTCGCCGTACTCGTTCGAGATGTGCCACATCGCGAGCCCCGGGTGTGCGCCGTAGCGCTCGGCCATGGCGCGGGCCATGCGTGCGACGTTCTCGCGCCAGACCGGCGACGACGGGCAGTAGGTCTGCCGGGATCCGAACTCGAGGCGGTGGCCGTCAGCATCCCACGGCGCCATCTCGGGGTGCGCGCGCAACAGCCACGAAGGAGGGGTCGCAGTGGCGGTGGCGAGGTCGATCGCGATGCCGGCATCCCAGAGCAGGTCGATGATGCGGTCGAGCCAGGCCCAGTCGTAGACGCCGGGTTCGGGTTCGAGTTGCGGCCAGCTGAAGATCGGCAGGCTAACCATGTTCACGCCCGCCTCGCGCATCAGGCGGATGTCTTCGTGCCAGGTCTCCTCCGACCACTGGTCGGGGTTGTAGTCGCCGCCGTAGGCGAGCGCGTCGAGGCGGACGCGCCGGATCGGCTGGTCGGCTGCGGATGCGGGCACGACGGCTCCTCTCTGAGTTCTCCCCTGCAGTCACGGTCTCGCTCTGGCGCTTTTCCGGAACCGGTTGTATTCTGTATACACAGACTAGGACGTCGTTCAGAGGCCGTCAACCCATAGGCTGACGGGCAGGCGGCAGAACGGGAGAGGCATGGCGATCGAACGCAGGAACCTGCGCTCGCAGGTGCGTGCGGAGCTTCTGGAGCGGATGCGAGCCGGCCTCGTGCAGCCCGGCGAGGGCATCAACGAGGTGCAGCTGGCTACCGAGCTCGGTGTCAGCCGCACACCGCTGCGCGAAGCACTCATCGCCCTGGAATCCGAGGGCCAGATCGAGAGCGAGAACGGCAAGGGCTTCCGGTTCGTGCCGCTCAGCGCCTCGGAATTCCGCGACCTCGCTCCCGTCATGGCCGCCCTGGAGAGCCTCGCGCTCGAGCTCAGCCCGCCCGACGAGCTGCGCGAGATCGGCATCCGTCTGAAAGAGATGGCGGATGCCTTCGCCGACGAGCTCGTCGAGCACCAGCTCGTCATCACCAAGGACGACGAGTGGCACAGCGTCATGCTGTCGGCCTGCCCGAACACGCGTCTACTCGCGGTCATCGAGAGTGTGCGCAGCTCCTTCCACCGCTACGAGTCGCTGCTCGTCCCGGAAGACGTGAAGGTCGAGCGCGTGGCCGCCGAGCACGCCGAGATCGCCCGCCGCCTGGCCGCGGGCGACATCCCCGGCGCCGTCGAGGCGCTGAAGCTCAACTGGCTGCACGGCATGCAGCGCATCCTCGACAACGCGACGAGCAGCTACTTCACCGCGTAGCGATCGCCGCCCGAATGTCGGCGATCGCCGCATCGATCTCTTCTTCGCGAGACCCGCGCAGTCCCGATCCGTTACGTGGCACCAGAGTCAGCACTTCGGGAAATACGAGAGGCGGCGTCTATGCTCTCTCGACGCGTCATGCCGACCCGCCATGATGGTCCCCGAGGTTTGAGGGGACGAATCGTCAGCCTCCGCGAGTCAGCCAAGTCGATGATAATCACTGCGTAGCAGAAGAATCTGTAGGCGTGCGTGCTGTGTGCGACGACGAAACTCTCCTTCGAGTACGCAGCGACCGGGGTTTCTCCATGCCCCTCCCAAACGCTGATCTCGCCACTTGGATCGACGCATATCGATCCATTCCTGAACTCCCGGTGAGGAACTCCGCCGCTGTTCTGCAGTTGCGCTTCGTCGAAAGCGATTGCCCACCCGTCGCGTCGCTCCGCGACCTTTCGTGCCAGCCGGCGGAGTCCGTGACCGCGCATCAAGATCATGACGAGCGAACCAACCGCAGTCACGCCAATGATCAGGGTCGCAACACAGCTGCCGAGAGTCACGTGGCCCAGCGTCAAGAAAGGAAGTGGGGTTGCTAGTAGTACTACGAGAAATACGACCCACGACCCGTAGTCGACCATGTACAGCTGCGGTATCAGAGGCCTCAAATCCGCGACCTCTCTCCGGTAGGGACGAACTGCCGCGCCGCAGATTGCGCGAAGGAGAACATCGCTCCGCCCACTCCGGCCGCGTTGCCAGCCTTGGTCGGTCCGCCGAGATGGAACAAGGTCGTCACCATCACCTGTCGATGAGCATACCGAGTTGCCGGGTCGTCGTGACTGTCCGCGCGGCAACCACAAAGCTGAGCTTCCGGCCCGGGCGGCACCCGGGAATCCTTCGCCCAGGGTGGCGATTCTGCACTCGACTTCAGCATCATCAGCCTCCGCCCGCCGCTCCCCTCATCGCGCAGGGCTCGTCCTCGATGCTGCCCGATGGGTACAGCCACCGATCTTGAAGGTCGGATGGGTGGTCTATGCGGTAGATCGCCCGAATCCCGTCGAGTTCATCTTCTGACGAACCCGCGCGCAGGAACAGCTGCAACGCATTCTCGGACACCGGGATCTGGCTCTGAACGCTGGGCACGACCCCGGACGGTGGCGACGATACCGTGAACTCATCCCCGGCATTGAGCGAGAAGAGTCCTGCTCCCCGAAAGGCGTCACCGTCCACTCGATCCGGCGCATATTCTGCGAACTTGATCTGGAGGTATTTGTACTCTTCGGTCGCGTCACCACACCAATGAAGTACGTATTCTCCGTCTCGCAGCGTCACCGAGATCGGTTCCTCATTCCCTGACCCCATGAAGCACCCACTCAGGACGAAGATCGGGAGCAAGAGGATCACAGACACTGCCCTGAGGGGCCTATCTCGCATATCGCCTCACTCCATCGAGTGGATTTTATTCCGAATTGTGGGTGCCTCGTGCATTAGCCAGAGATTTGATTTCCCGCAACCTGGTTTGGATCAGACCCCGGTCATATCCTCAATTGCGATGAGTTACTTTCCAGGTTACTTAGCGTTCGCCCCATTCGTCCCACTCTGTGTGAGACTGCGCTCATATCTACCAGCCTGACATGACGCATACCTCGACCGTACCTATCCATGCGGGCTCCAACTAATCCGGTCACGAGAAGCACAAAGATATTCCAGTCGTACCAACCCAAACACGCGCCATAACTAGATTTCTGCCACCACGCGTGGACGAAGATCCATCCAAGGAAGGTTACGGGTATCAACACCAACAAATATAGCGACCTGAATGCAAAGAGAGCGAACAAGACAATGCAATCAAAAACCATGATCATGGAATGCTTCATCGGGCTCACCACCCCAACGCTCGACATCCTCGTTTGACCGCTGGCCGTTCTCGGGGATGTCGCGGTTCTCGATCGGTGCGGATGCCGGGGGCCCTGAACTCATCCTCTACGCGATCATCGCGTCGGCCACCGCCGCCGAATCCGGGGCGATCACAACGAGCGCAGCGACAAGGCAGCGAGGCGAGGATGCCTCGAACAACACCGACCACACGCGGACCCTTCGAAGGACGAGCTGCGGAGGTACTGCGGCCGCATAGCTAAGAAATAGCGGATGCCGAGATTCCAGCGCGACGAGAAGTCGATAACAAGTTCGTAACTACACAGATCCCGGGTCTCCCGGTGAAAGCGATCTGCACTCCAGGCTCGGCCCTTCTCAGGGTGGAAGCGGTCTCCTCAGCAGGCACTCCCATTTCCGGCTCGCCACCTCAACGGATGAGCGTCGCGCTCGCTCCACATGTCGACGTCAACATACGATGGCGGGGAAGACGTGCCTGCACGCGGTACGACGAACCGCCTGTCTTCACGTCTCGAACTCTGCACGAACAAGCCTTTCCCGAGATTTCAACGTTCGATGGATGATCTCGCGACTGTAACGAAACCATCACAGCGGCTTGACTTCGAGTCTCGAACTCAAGAAAGTTGCTCAAGCGAACCATCACCGAAGCGGGTTCGCACGGCGTCGAGAACGACGCCGCCGTTCACAGCGAAGGAGCTCGGAATGAAGAAGAAGTATGCACTGGCCGCACTCGGCCTGGTGGGGGCGCTCGCCCTCGCGGGATGCGGTGGCGGCGGCGCCGGCTCAGCGGGCGGCGGCGACGACAAGGGCTCGGTCGACAAGGGCGACCTGCTGATCGGCGTGTCCATGCCCACGCAGACCTCCGAGCGCTGGATCGCCGACGGCAGCGCCGTCGAGGCGGGCCTCGAGGACTCGGGCTACCAGGTCGACCTGCAGTACGCCGGCGACGACATCCCCACCCAGGGTCAGCAGATCGACCAGATGATCACCAAGGGCGCCGATCTCCTGATCATCGCCGCCATCGACGGCACGGCGCTCTCTTCGCAGCTCGACGCCGCAGCGGCCGCGAACATCCCGGTCATCTCCTACGACCGACTGATCCGCGACAGCGAGAACGTCGACTTCTACGTCACCTTCGACAACTACAAGGTCGGGGTCCAGCAGGCGACCTCGCTGCTCGTGGGCCTCGGCGTGCTCGACGCGGACGGCAAGGAGACCGACGTCAAGGGCCCGTTCAACATCGAGCTCTTCGCCGGATCCCTCGACGACAACAACGCGCACTTCTTCTGGCAGGGCGCGATCGACACCCTGCAGCCGTTCATCGACGACGGCGTGCTGGCAGTGCCGTCGGGTCAGACCGACATCGAGCAGGCCGCGATCCTGCGCTGGCAGCAGGAGACGGCGCAAAAGCGCATGGAAGACCTGCTGACCTCGACGTACGGCAACGGCACGAAGCTCGACGGAGTGCTCTCGCCCTACGACGGTCTCTCCCGAGGCATCATCACGGCGCTGCAGGGCACCGGTGGACTCGGCGCGAACATCGAGGCCGGACTCCCGATCGTGACCGGTCAGGATGCCGAGATCGGCTCGGTCAGCCTGATCAATCAGGGCGTGCAGTTCGCCTCGATCTTCAAGGACACGCGCAAGCTCGCCGAGCAGTCGGTCGTGGTCGCCGAGGCCATGCTCCAGGGTGACGAGCCCGAGGCCAACGACACGAAGACCTACGACAACGGCGTGAAGATCGTCCCGTCGTACCTGCTCCAGTCGGACATCGTCTACAAGGACAACATCACGTCGCTCCTCATCGACTCCGGTTACTGGACCCAGGCCGAGGTCGACGCAGGCGTCGCCGAATAGTCCCTGACCGTGGGGCGCGCGGCCGGACGGCCGCGCGCCCCACAGCTCGATCGGAAGGACACCGTCCATGACGACAGCCATCCTGGAGATGCGCAACATCGAGAAGAGCTTCCCGGGGGTGAAGGCCCTCCAAGGCGTCGACCTCGATGTGAAGCCCGGCGAGATCCTCGCGATCTGCGGAGAGAACGGCGCGGGGAAGTCCACGCTCATGAAGGTGCTCTCGGGCGTCTACCCCCACGGCAGCTACGAGGGGGAGATCGTCTACGAGGGCGAAGAGGCGACGTTCGGCTCCATCAACGATTCCGAGAGCGTCGGCATCGTGATCATCCATCAGGAGCTCGCCCTCATCCCGCACCTCAGCGTCGCCGAGAACATCTTCCTCGGCAATGAGCGCCGGGGCCGAGGCGGACTGATCGACTGGGACCGCGCCAACGCGGAGGCCTCCCGTCTGATGGCCCAGGTCGGCCTCGACGAGGACCCGACGGCGCCGGTGTCACAGCTCGGCGTCGGCAAGCAGCAGCTCATCGAGATCGCGAAGGCTCTCTCGAAGAACGTGCGCCTGCTCATCCTCGACGAGCCCACGGCGGCGCTGAACGACACCGACTCCGCTCATCTGCTCGATCTGCTCCGGCGCCTGCGCGACGAGGGGATGACGTCGATCATCATCTCGCACAAGCTCAACGAGATCGCCGCGATCGCCGACCGCACGACCGTCATCCGCGACGGCAAGACGATCGTGACGCTCGACATGAGCGATCCGGAGTCGACGCAGGAGACGATCATCCGCGCGATGGTCGGCCGCGACCTCGCCAACCGCTACCCCGAGCGCACGCCGGACATCGGCGACGAGGTCCTCCGCATCGAGCACTGGACCGTGCATCACCCCACGCAGCCCGGCCGCGTCATGGTCGACGACGCGTCGCTGACGGTGCGCGCCGGCGAGGTCGTCGGCATCGCCGGCCTCATGGGCGCCGGGCGCACCGAGCTGGCGATGAGCGTCTTCGGCCGCACCTACGGACGCAACGCCAGCGGCAAGGTGTTCGTGCGCGGCAAGCAGGTCGACACGTCGACGACGAGCGCGGCGATCCGCGCCGGCATCGCCTACGCCACGGAGGACCGTAAGAAGTTCGGTCTCAACCTCATCGACGACATCCGTCACAACATCACGATGGCGTCGCTGCGCATGATCAGCCCCGGCGGCTGGATCGACGCGAACCGCGAGCTCAAGGTCGCTGAGCAGTACAAGGCCGAGCTCAACATCAAGTCGCCCACGGTCCTGCAGATGGTCGGCAACCTCTCGGGCGGCAACCAGCAGAAGGTCGTGCTGAGCAAATGGATCCAGACCGGACCCGACGTCCTCATCCTCGATGAGCCGACCCGCGGGATCGATGTCGGGGCGAAGTACGAGATCTACACGATCATCAATCGACTGGTCGCCGAAGGAAAGGGCGTGCTGGTCATCTCGTCCGAGCTGCCGGAGCTCCTCGGCATCTGCGACCGCATCTACACACTGGCTTTCGGCAGGATCACCGGCGAAGTGCCGATCGCCCAGGCAACCCAGGAGAACCTCATGCACCTCATGACTGTCGAAAGGACGGCCGCATCATGAACGGCGTCAGCAACCTGATGAGTCTCGCGACGCGGAATCTGCGTCAGAGCGGCATCCTCGTCGCGTTCGTCGCGATCGTCGCCTTCTTCGCGATCCTGAACCCGACGTTCCTCTCCCCCGGCAACATCACCAACATCATCCTGCAGTACTCCTACATCCTGATCCTCGCGATCGGCATGGTGATCATCATCATCGCCGGGCACATCGACCTCTCGGTCGGCTCGGTCGTGGCGCTCACCGGCGCCGTCGCCGCGGTCGTCGTGATCCGCGGGCAGTACCCGTGGTGGGTCGGCGTGATCGCGGCGATCGCGGTCGGTCTGCTCGTCGGAGCCTGGCAGGGCTTCTGGGTCGCGTTCGTCGGCATCCCGGCGTTCATCGTGACGCTCGCCGGCATGCTGCTCTTCCGCGGGCTCACGTTCCTCGTGCTCCAGAACGTCTCGCTCTCGCCCTTCGGCGGCACCTACTACCAGATCGCGAACGGATTCATCAACGGACTCTTCGGCGGCTACGGCGTCGACGTGTTCACGCTCGCCATCTTCGCGTTCGGTGTCGTGGGGTACGCGGTCTGGCAGGTGCGCTCACGCCGTTCCAAGATCGCGCATCAGCAGACGATCGAGGCACTGCCCTGGTTCATCGTCAAGATCGCCCTCGTCGCCGCCGTCGTGATGTGGTTCGGCTACCAGCTGTCGATCAGCCGTGGTCTGCCCTTCGTGCTGATCATCCTGGCCGTGCTGATCATCGCGTACTCGGTCATCACGCAGAAGAGCGTGTTCGGCCGCCACGTGTACGCCATCGGCGGCAACCTGCACGCGGCGCTGCTCAGCGGTGTGAACGTGCGGAAGATCAACTTCTGGATCTTCGTCAACATGGGCATGCTCGCCGGTGTCGCGGGTGTTGTCTTCTCGTCTCGCACCAACGGCGCGCAGCCGGGCGCCGGCAACATGTTCGAGCTCGATGCGATCGCGGCCTGCTTCATCGGCGGCGCCGCGGTGACCGGTGGCGTCGGCCGCGTGGGCGGAGCCATCATCGGTGGCCTGATCATGGCCGTGATGAGCAACGGCATGCAGCTCATGGGCCTCGACCAGGCGACCCAGCAGGTCGTGAAGGGTCTCGTGCTGCTGATCGCCGTGGCGTTCGACGTCTGGAACAAGCGTCGCGCCGGAGCCGCGCGCTGACCTCGGCGACGACGGCACTGCGCGGTAGGCTCCCGCTATGAGCAGATGGCCCGGCGGTTCCCAGTCGGGACTGCGCGAGGCCAACACCGCGAAGATCGTCGATGCGGTCAAGCGCTTCGGCGGGCTCACTCAGGTCGAGCTCGCCGAAGCGACGCGCCTGTCGACGGCCACGGTGTCGGCGATCGTGAAGGAGCTCTCGCAGACGGGTCTGGTGGAGACGCACCCCACCTCGCGGAGCGGGCGGCGAGCCCAGCTCGTCACGATCGCCCGCCGGGCGGGGCTCGTGGCGGCCGTGCAGATCGGCAGCCGCAGCATGCGCGTGCGACTCAGCGACGTCGGCCAAGACGTCCTCGCCGATCGCTCGATGCCGCTTCCGGCCGACCACGCCGAAGACACGGTGCTCGATCGCATCACTCTGCTCCTCATCGACATGCTCGCCATGATCGCGGCGGATGCCGACGACCTGGTGGGCGTCTGCATCGCGGTTCCCGCACCGATCGACCCCGAATCCGGACTCATCGCCTACCGCGGCGTGATGCGCCGGTGGGAGGATCAGCCGGTCGCCGAGGTCGTGCAGCAGCGTCTCGGCTGCCCGGTGCTCGTCGAGAAGGATGCGAACCTCGCCGCTCTCGCCGAGGCCACCCTCGGCACGGCCCGCGACGTCGAGGACAGCCTGTTCGTGCATGCCTCGTACACGACGAGCGCCGGCATCGTGCTGGGCTCTCGCCTCTACCGCGGAGGCTCGGGCACCGCGGGCGAGATCGGACACGTGCAGGTCGATCCGTCCGGATCCATCTGCGCCTGCGGGCAGCGCGGCTGCCTCGAGACGCTCGTCGGCGCCGAGGCCATCACCGCACCCCTGCGTGCCACGTACGGCCAGGTCACCTTCCGGGATGTGATCGCGCAGGCGGCATCCGGAGACCCCGGCTGCGCGCGCGTGATCGCGGATGCCGCCACGCTGCTCGGTCGAGTCGTCGCCGGCGTCTGCCAGTCGGTCGCCCCCGAGGTCATCACCGTCGGCGGAGAGCTGGTGGATGCCGGACCGATCTTCCTCCTGCCCTTCGCCTCGGCTGTCCGCGATCACGCACCCCAGAGCCGAGCCGCTCGCCGCGACCCGGTCCCCACCTCCTTCGGCAAGGACGCGGTGCTCGTCGGCGCGACGATCCACATCCTCCAGGCGACCGATCCGTCGCAGCTGCTCGAGGACCGCACATGAGCATCACCGCATCGCAGGCGGAACCGCTGCTCGCCATGAACGGCATCACGAAGCGCTTCGGCGCCGTGGAAGCCCTCGTCGACGTCGACTTCACGGTGAACGCGCGCGAGGTCGTGGGCCTCATCGGCGACAACGCCGCCGGAAAGTCCACGCTCGCGAAGATCATCTCCGGGGCGCTGGACCCGACCGACGGCGAGATCCGAATCGCCGGAGAGACGGTCGACATCGGCTCGCCCGCCGACGCGCACGCGCTGGGCATCGCCACCGTCTTCCAGGACCTGGCGGTCTGCGAGAACCTCGACGTGACGGCCAACGTCTTCCTCGGCCGCGAGCTGCGCACCTCGAAGGGCATGCTGCGCGAGGCGGACATGGAGTCGGCGACACGTCAGGCCATCGACGACCTCGGCGCGAGCATCCCCTCCATCCGGGCGCCGCTCAGCACGCTGTCGGGCGGGCAGCGGCAGGCGGTCGCGATCGCGCGCACGCTGATCAGCCAGCCGCGCCTGGTCGTGCTGGACGAGCCCACCGCCTCGCTGAGCGTGGCGCAGACCGCTGACGTGCTCACCCACATCGAGCGCCTGCGCGACCTGGGCCTCGGCGTGATCTTCATCAGTCACAACCTGGGCGACATCCAGGCGGTCTCCGACCGCGTCGAGGTGCTCCGCCACGGCAGGAACAACGGCTCGTTCAGCGGGCCCGAGGTGAAGCACTCCGACCTGATCGCGGCGATCATCGGAACGTCGCGGGGTACACGCCCGGCGGTCTGAGCCGAACACTGGAGTCCGTGCCCTCGGAACGGCTACCGTGGACGCCACGACGATCGGAGGCACGGCGGTGGGCGGATTCGAAGAGCAGACCGAGCCGGTCGAGATGGATCCGATCATGTCGCCGACACTGACCGACGACCAGTGGCTGCGTCTCGTCGCCTCCGGCACCCCGCAGGATGTCGCCGTCGGCGACTACGTCTTCCGCACGGGCGATTCCCGGTACGACCTGATCGCGATCGAATCCGGTGAGGTCGAGGTGCTCCGCGACGCTCTGCCGTGGATGGGCGAGGTCATCATCACGACGATGGGTCCGCGGACCTTCGCCGGCGAGCTGGGACTGCTGAACGGGCAGGGCGCGTTCCTCTCAGCCCGCGTGACGAAGCCGGGCCGGGTGCACCGCGTGACGCGAGCGTCGCTGCGGACGCTGATGAACGAGGACGACGAGCTGTGCGACGTCATCCTGCACGCCCTCTGGGCGCGCCGCGAATCCCTCCGCACGGGACCTGCGGCCATGACGCTGAAGTTCCTGGGCACGACGACGTCGAGCGACTTCCTGGCGCTGCGCCGCTTCGCCGAGCGTCTCGATCTGGTGCACAAGGCAGTGGCTCTGACGCCGGCAGAACTCGGCGATCTGGGCGCTCTCGACACGCACCGTTTCACGATGGACGATCTCCCGGTCGCCTTCATCCAGGGCGAGCCGCTCACGCGCGCGACGCCGGGGCTCGTCGCCGAGCGACTGGGACTCAGCTATCAGGCGCAGGCTGACGAGATCGTCGATCTGGTCGTGGTGGGCGGCGGTCCCGCCGGGCTCGCCGCCGCGATCTACGGCGCCTCCGAGGGGCTGAGCACGGTGCTGCTGGATGCCGTGGCCCCCGGCGGTCAGGCTGCGGCCACGTCGCGCATCGAGAACTTCCTCGGATTCCCGTTCGGCGTCAGCGGCGGCGACCTGATCGGCCAGGCCATCCTGCAGGCGCTGAAGTTCGGCGTGCGGGTCTATGCGCCGTGCGAGGCCGTCGGGCTGTCGCGCGTCGGACCCGATCTGCTCGACGTGGCGCTGTCCGACGGCCGCCTGATCCGCACGCGCAGCACGATCGTCACCTCGGGAGCGGCGTACCGCCGGCTGGAGCTCGACCGCTGGGAGGACTTCGAGCGATCCGGCGTGTACTACGCCGCGACACCGCTCGAACTGCGCCAGGTGCAGGGGAAGCCCGTCGTGGTCGTCGGCGGCGCGAACTCCGCGGGCCAGGCGGCGCTCTACCTCGCGGCCCACGGCTCGCCGGTGCATCTCGTCGTACGAGGGGCCGATCTGAGCACGCGGATGTCGAGCTACCTGGCCGACCGGCTCGCCGACGACCCGCGCGTGCGCGTGCACACCTCGTCGAACGTCGTCGGCCTCGACGGGAGCGACACCCTCGAGTCCGTGCGCATCGACACCGTCGGCGACGTCGACGCCCGCGGGCTGTTCTGCTTCATCGGCGCGACACCCGCGACGTCCTGGCTCCCGACGCTCGACCGCGACGCGGAGGGGTTCATCCGCACGGGAACCGACGTGGGCGTGCAGACCCTGGAGCTGTGGCAGGGTCTCGGTCGCGAGCCGCTACCGTTCGAGACGTCCGCTCCGAGGGTGTTCGCCGCCGGAGACGTGCGACGCGGGTCGATGAAGCGGGTCGCGGCCGCCGTCGGCGAAGGTTCGAGCGCGGTGGCATCCGTCCATCGCGCACTGGCGTTCTGAAGGGAAAGACATGACCTCCGACATCGACACGAATGCAGCACCGTCCGGCACCGGATGCCGGGAGTGCGACGACCAGAGCGGGTTCTGGGTGCACCTGCGCCGCTGCGCGGCCTGCGGCCACGTGGGCTGCTGCGACACCTCCCCCGGCCAGCACGCCACCGCCCACTACCGCGAGACCGGTCACCGACTCATCCAGAGCTTCGAGCCGGGCGAGGACTGGTTCTGGGATTTCGTCGACGAGGCGACCTTCGAAGGACCGGAGCTGGCCGCGCCGACCAGCCATCCGGCCGATCAGCCCGCGCCGGGCCCGAAGGGACGTGTGCCGGTGAACTGGCGCGACTTCATCCACGCCTGATCGAGGCTCACCCTCCCCCGCCGCGTCACTCCGACAGCGTCACCGCGAGGTCGATGAACAGGGCGGCCGACCAGCCGAATGCCGTCGTCGCGGTGCGGGCCTTCTGCCCCGTGCGCGGGTTGAAGTACTCGTGCGGGCCGCCGCCGTGGATCACGAGCGCGACGGTCTGCTCGCGGAGCTCCTGTGCGCGATCGGCGTATCCGGACGCTTCGAGCCCCTCGGCGACGAGCATGCTCGTGTTGACCCAGATCGGTCCGCGCCACATCCGCTCGTCCGAGAAGTCGGGATCGGATGCCGCGACAGTCGGCAGACCCCACTCGAGGCCGAAGCGCTCGGGGTCATCGACGGCCGCCGCCAGGTACTCGGCGATCGGCTCGGGCAGGGTGCCGGTGAGCAACGGCATCAGCCCGACGACGGTGTCGCTCAGCTGCGCCTCACCCCCGCCGAAGGCGAGGAACCTGCCGCGCTCGGCATCCCACATGTCCAGCAGCAGGGCCCGCGTGGCGGCGGCCCGCTCGTCGAACCGGGACGCATCGACGCCGGGTTCGTATCGCGCGAGCAGGTCGGCGATCTCGAGGTCCTGCCGCACGAGGTACGCCCCGAGGTCAGGCGCCGCCGTCGGCAGCGGCCCATCGAAGATCGGGCTGTCGTCGAGACCCGAGGAGTACGGATGCCCGTACTCCGGCATCCCGTCGTGATCGAGGTCGCTGCCCGCGAACCACCAGTCCTGCGAGCGGATGACCCTGGCCAGCTGCTCTCGCGCCCAGTCCGGTGCGTCCTCGACCTCGAGCACCTTGCGCAGCGCCCAGGCAGCGAGCGGCGGCTTCGTCAGCGGCACCGGGGCGCTCGGGTCGGCGATCTGCGAGCCGGCTCGACGCAGGTTCGCACGGTCGCTCTCGGGCAGGTCGTCGCTCGTGGCGAGCACACCCTCTTCATGCACGACATCCGGCAGCTGACCGTCGGGCTGCGGGAATCGGAACGCGATCTCCAGCTGCTCGCGGGCGAGCTCGGGGTCGCCGTGACGCAGCCCCACAGCGATGAAGTACGCGTCCCACTGCCAGAGTCCGACGTAGCCGATCTTCGACGGGACGATCGCCCGCGCGTCGCCGAGCGAGGGCAGCTCGACGATGTTCGCGCCCAGGACCCACCAGCAGAAGGCCGTCATCTCCTGCAGGTCGTCGCGCACGGTCGGGCACTTCGCGAACCACTCCGCCCAGATGCGCTCGGTCGCGGCGAGCGCGGCCGCATGGTCGCCCGGCTCGACCGTCGCGGAGCGATCGGCCGCGATGTGGAGGCGGATGCCGTCGCCGAGCGGATGCCGCTGCACGCTGCCGTCCGGGAGCTCGAGGTGCACGGTCAGCCCGGTCGCGCCCTCGGCAGCGCCGAGACTCAGCGTCGAGGGATCGGCGAACGTGAGCGTCGCGGTCGGCCGGGACGCTTCGACAAGCTCAGCGACCCAACCGTCCTGGGTCCCTGAGCCTGTCGACGGACCCAGCCCCTGGGTCCCTGAGCCTGTCGAAGGGCCGCCGAATGTGACCCGCCCCGGCAGCACCTCCGCCACCGGCAACGCGACACCCGCGGCATCCGTCAGCGTCAGCAGGTCGAGCACCCGGCACTCCGCCAGCCGTCGCTCGTACTCCGAGGTGTGCACGCGCACGCCGTCGCCCTCGCGGAACACCAGCACGCGCGACCGCGGCAGGGTGAACGGCGCCGAGACCAGGTCGAGGTGGCGTCCGGCCAGAGCCGCGGCATCCATCAACGCCCTCCCAGCCCCGAGGCGGCCATGCTGTTGAGGATCTTGCGCTGGCCGATCACGAACACGATCAGCATCGGCACGGTCGCGATGGCGGATGCCGCCATGACGAGGCCGTAGTTGATCGATCCGAACTGCCCCTGGAACGAGGTCAGCAGCAGCGGCACCGTGAACAGGTCCGGGGTGTTCAGCAGCACGAGCGGGAATAGGAACGCGTTCCAGACGCCGAGCGCGGTGATGATGCTGAGCGCGGCGAGTCCGGGCTTGAGGTTCGGGAGCACGATGCTCCAGAAGATGCGCCAGCGGCCGGCGCCGTCGACCAGCGCCGCCTCCTCGAGCTCGCGCGGCAGGGCCAGCACGAACTGGCGCATGAGGAACACCGCGAACGGGTTCGCGATCATTCCGGGCACGATCAGCGCGAGGTGCGAGTCGACCCAGCCGAGCTGCGACATCAGCAGGTAGAAGGGGATCAGCGTGACCTGCGCCGGGATCATCTGCGTCGCGAGGAACACGATGAACAGCACCTTGCTGCCCTTGAAGCGGATGCGCGCGAACGCGTAGCCGGCCATCGATGCGGTGATGAGCGTGCCGACCACGACGAGCACCGCGATATACGCGCTGTTCAGGTACGCCTGGCCGAACGGCACGGCGTTCCAGGCCTCGGTGTAGTTGTCGACGGTCCACGGATTCGGCAGGAACTCGAGCGGGTTCTTGAGCAGCTGCGGCAGCGTCTTGAACGAGGTCAGCAGCATCCACACGAATGGGAACACCATCGAGATGCCGCCGATGACGAGAACGACGTGCAGCGCGGTGGCGCCGACGCGACGACGTGCCCGATCGGCCCCGGGGCCGCCACGGCCGCGCCGACGGTAGCCGGGGGCGGTGAGCGCGATGGTCGAGTCGGTCGCGGGCGCGGGGGCCGCGAGGGGAGGCGTCTGGATGCTCATGCGGGGTCATCCTCGTAGTGGACGAACTTCTTCTGCGCGCCGAACTGGATCGCCGTGATGACGAGGGTGAGCACGAGCAGGATGATGCTGGCCGCGCTGGACAGCCCGAACTCGAACCGCCCGAAGCCCAGATCGAAGATGTGATAGACGATCGTGCGGGTCGCGTTGTCGGGGCCTCCGCCGGAGACGAGCACGTAGACCGTGTCGAAGGTCTGCAGCGAAGAGATGAAGGCGATCACCGAGGAGAAGAACACGATCGGCGAGAGCAGCGGCAGACGGATGCTGGTGAACAGCCGCCACGCGCCGGCACCGTCGATGCGGGCGGCCTCGATCACCGAGGGCGAGATGTTCTGGAGACCGGCGAGGAAGATCACGACGTTCAGGCCCATGGACGACCAGATCGTGACGATGCAGACCGCGAGGAGCGCGAGCTTCGGGTCCTGCAGCCAATCCGGCGGAGTGACCCCGAACACCTTCGAGATCGTCACCGAGAGCAGGCCGTCTGCACGGAACATCTGCTGCCAGATCATCGCCACCGCGACGGTGGAGGTGACGACCGGCGCGAAGAAGAGGATCAGGTAGAGCGTGCGGGTCTTCAGCTTCTCCAGTGCGACCGCCACGATCACCGAGAGCGTGAGGCCGATCGGAACGGTCACGAGCGCGATCAGCAGCGTGTTGATGATCGAGCGACCGAGCAGCGGGTCCTGCAGCTGGTCGACGAAGTTCGCCAGCCCCACCCACTTCAGGTCGCTCAGCCCGTCCCACTCCGCGAACGCGAGCACGAGGCTCGCACCGAACGGCAGCACCACGAAGAGCGCCATGCCCAACAGCTGCGGGGCGACGAACACGTACCCCCACCGTCGGTCGCGGCGGCGCCAGGCCGCCTCCTTCCGCAGGGGCAGGGCGGATGCCGCAGGCGCGGCCTGCGGCATCCGTCCGTTCTCGGTGAGGGTGGTCACTCTTACTTCTCCGACCGTTCCTTGATCACGTCGGCGATGGTGTCGAGCGTGGCCTGCGCGTCGGTCTTGCCCTCGTAGAGCTTCTGGAACTCCTCCGCGATCGCGGTCGGCAGACCCGGGACGCGCGCCTCGGCGGGGTAGTCCTCGAATCCGATGTCGCGCATGTCGAGGAAGGTCTGCGCGTGAGCGGGGTAGTCGCCCTCGAGCACGACGTCGTCGGCGCCCTTGATCGACGGGACCGCGTTGCCGCCGCCCTCGAGACGGAACGTCTGTCCCTCGGCCGAGAGGAACTCGGTCCAGAACGTGAACGCCGCGTCCTTCACCTTGGTCTTGCCGTTGATGGCGAGGAAGCTCGTCGCGACGCCCGTGGGCGCGGCCTCGCCGTCGGGCGTCGGCCACGGCACGATGTCGTAGCTGTCCTGCTCGCCGGTCGCGTCGACCGTGCCGATCGTGTAGCGGCCCTGCACGAAGAACCCGGCCTTGTGCGTGACGAAGACGCTGTCGGCACCGGCGCCGTCGGGGAGCGTGTCGGCGACCACGAAGGTGCCGTCCTGGAACAGGTCGCCGAACTGCTGCACGGCCTCGACCGCATCGGCATCCTCGTTCGCGACGAAGGCGCCCGAGTCGTCGTAGGGAGCGTCGATGCCCTGGGACGAGAGCCAGCTCCAGTGCGTGGCCCAGTAGTTCCAGTACATGGTGCCGGTGAGTCCCGCGTCGTGCAGCTTCGCGTTCATCTCGAGGAAGGTGTCGGTCGTCCACTCGCCGTTCTCGGCCAGGGTCGCGGGGTCCTCGGTGATCCCGGCCGCGGCGAGCGCCTGCTTGTCGTACCAGAACACGTCGGGGTTCGAGTCGTTCGGGGCGGCGAAGACCTCCCCGTCGTGCTCGGCCGCGCCGAACAGACCGGGGAAGAAGTCATCCTTCTTCGTCTTGCTCTCCTTCGAGGCCATCAGGTCGTCGAGCGGCATGAGGCGGTTCGAGTCGACGAACTGGCCGATCATGTCGTCACCCACGTAGAAGACGTCGGGGGCGGTGTTGCTCGTGAGCTGGGCGAGCAGCTTGGAGTGGTAGTCGCCGTAGCTGGCGACCGGCTGCAGCTTGACCTTGATGTCGGGGTGGCGCTCCATGAAGTCCTTGTTGAACTCCTCGTAGCGGGTGAGCTCGTCGGGCGTGCCCCAGGTCGACCAGATGACCGTCGCCGTGCCGTCCGCACCGACGCCGCCTCCTCCGCCCCCGCCGCTGCACGCGGCGAGTCCCAGTGCCAGAGCGCCGGCGGCACCCAGTGCCAGATACCGCGTCACGTTCGCACGTGCCATCTCGCTACCTCTTTCATCATCGGAAGATCGTGTCGGGAATGCCCTGAGGGCTCTCTCGTATTCTGTATACAGAACGCAATCCTGTCAAGATGCGGCAGTCAAGATGCGGCAGCGAAGCGGCTCCCCATCGATCGGCGCACACAACTCAGCCAGAACTCGGCGCAGCGGCGACGACCACCCCTCTTTCGGGGTCTCCGGCGACGTTCTTGATGAATTGTGCACGGGGACCTGTCGCGAAGACGGAGAATGGCGGGATGGACGCCACCGACCCGCACCTCCTCGGCCCCGGACTCCTCCCGACGCCGTTCACCGCCGATGAGATCCGCGACGCCACCGGATCCGGCAAGGTGATCCGGCTGCTCCTCGAAGGACCGGACGGCCCCCTGGGCGAGCACGTCAACCGATTCAGCGACACGGATGCCGAGGGCGCGACGCTCGACCGGTGGGACGCCGCCGACCCCAAGGCGATCGTCTCGCACCGGGTGACCTGGGCGGAGCTGCAGGGTCACGCGGCCTTCGACGCCGACACGACGAGCGTGTCGACGGTCTCGCTGTCCTCCCCGCTCGGCGAGCTGACCTGCCGCAAGTACGACACCGAGGACGGCGTGTTCTGGTTCTCGATCGCGCACCCCGGGATGCCCGTGCTGTACGAGTCCGACGGCATGCGCACGACCGTGCTGGGCATCGAACAGGACTGACCGGGGCAGCCACCCGGCACGATCTGCGGACCGGCTCACGATTCGCGGACGTTCTGCGGCAGAACATCCGCAGAACGTGACACCGTCCGCAGAACGTGCCGGCACAGACGCCGAGGGGCAGGCCCGCCGCCACGGACCCGCCCTTCGGACTTCTCTCAGTGGCCGGCCGCGCCGACCACGACGAACTCGTTCGGCACGACATCGAGGACGGCGGATGCCGCCACCTCGCCGGAGTGCAGATCGATCGCCAGGATCTTGTCCGACGCCGGCTCCGTCACGTAGGCGATGTCGCCCACGACGCGCAGGCCCGGGTGCGGCTGCTGCCACTCGGTCGGGCTCTCCCACGGCTCGATGACGCTCCACTGGTCGATGACCTCGCCGGCCTCGTCGAGCAGGTACAGGCTGCCGTCGGCGCTCAGCACCACGACGTTGTCGTGACCGTCACGGCCGACCCCGCGCCAGGTGTACTCGACGCCGTCGGGCAGGTCGATGACCGAGAGCTCCTGCGTGTCGGTGTCGATGCGCACGAGCTTCGAGAGCAGGTAGCCCTCGGCATCCGGATCGGTCTTGTAGTCGCCGAAGGCGATCGCGCTGGTGTCGGTGACGTACGCGTTGCCGGTGCGGCCGAACTCGTCCGGAGCATCGAGCTTGGTGAAGGCTCCGTCGGAGAACAGCAGCACACCGTCCTCGCAGCCGAACATGACCGTCTCGCCCTTCAGCGCACCCTCGCCGTGCACGCTCGGGCACTCCTCGTTGCGGGCGAGCTCCGTGCCGTCGGCTGCGAGATGCCGCACTCCTGTGCGAGCCTCCTCGGTGCCGATCGTGGCCAGCGCTGTGCCGTCGGACAGCTCGATCGCGACGCCGTGGTGCGCGGCCTCCGAGGTGATCGTGTCGACCTCCGGGAGCGTGCCGGTGCCGACCGCGTCGGTGTCGAAGACCCGGATCTCTCCGGTGCCGTCGTCGAACAGGGCGGTGCGCCCGGCGTGCGGGGTGGCGTGGCCGGCGGCCACGGCCTCGAAGACCTCGCCGGTGAACTCGACGGTGTCGGAGGCGAGTCCAGTGTCGAGCACGTGGAAGCCGTCCTCCGCCGTGACGAAGACGTGGCCGTCATGGTCGCCGGCGCCGTTGACGCGCAGGAATCCGCCGAGCTCGACCTGGTCGATCTGCTCGAGGGTTTCGCCGTCGAGCACGACGACCCCTCCGTCGTAGGTGACGGCGACGCGGGTGTCGGCCTCGTGCTTCTCTTCGGGGGCGGCGGAACCGCCGGATGCCGTGGGCGATGCGGTCGCGCATCCGGCGAGCGCGACGACCGCGAAGGCGGCGAATGCGCCGGCCGCGAGGCGGCTGCGGACGGGTCGGGACATGGTGTCTCTCTTTCTTCGGTGTGGTGCTGAGGGGTTGCGTACGGGGCCGGGTCAGCCGACCTGGCTGAGGAAGCGGGGATCGAGGTCGGCGAACGTGCGGGTGACGATGCCGTCGGTGTGGTCGATCTCGTGCACGACGCCGGCCGCCGGATCGGAGAGGTAGGCGTGTTCCGCGTCGACGACGAGCTGCACAGGGGCGAGGAGTGCGGGATCGGCGACGGATGCCGCGAGCAGAGGCTCGGTGCGGACGAGCACCGTGCCGTCGGCCGCGAGCACGCGCACCCGCCCCTCGGCGTCGAGCGCGACCGTGCGGCTGTCGTCGTCGCCGACCGCGACCGCCCGCAGGAGCGGCACGTCGGAGGAGAGCAGGGTCCACTGCCGGGTGCGCACATCCAGCAGCCATGCGCCCTGGTCGCCTGCGACGCCCGCGAGGTCGGGGCGGTCCGCGCGCCCGGAGAGCTCCGTGGCCGCCGCCGCTCCGGCGGGAAGCGGCAGGGGCTCCGCGGCGATCGTGCCGCCCACCTCCCGGGTGAAGAGCACCGCCCCCTCCGTGCACGCGAAGACGACGCCGACGCGGGTCATGTCGGCATCTGCCGCCGCAGCGCAGGGAATCGCCCCGCCGGCGACGGGAGCGCCGTCGGCATCGAAGACCGCCACGGTGCCCTCCGCCGTCGCGGCGAGGAGATGCGAGGCGAAGGAGACGACGGGGCCGTCGGCCGCGATCGTCACGCGCGGTGCGTCGTCGAGAACCTCGGCGAGGTCGTCGTGCGGAAGCTCCACGACCTCGCCGCTCGAGAAGTGCACGGTCGCCCGCTGCGCGCCGGCGGTCACGCGGACCTCCCCCGTGCCGTCGACGGATCCGCGCAGCTGCGGCTCCCCGAGGAAGGAGTGCGTGTGATCGCCGTGCGGCACCGTCCAGCGGGCCGTGTCGATGACGTCGACACGCACGCGATCGCCGTCGCGATGGGTGACGAAGACGAGGCGGCCGTCGGCGTCGATCCTCTCGACATCGGATGCCGCGGGCGAGATCACCGAGCGCTCCTCCGAGTCGAGATCGAGCATCACGACCTCGCCCTCGGCATCCGCGACGATCAGCGCGCGCGCCGGCGACGCGACCTCGGCGGCCGCGCCGGCCGGGATGCCGTGATCGTCGGATGCCGAGGTCGGCGCGGCATCCAGAGTCGACGACGCGGGCGCGGCGCAGGCGGGGAGAGCGAGCAGGGCGAGCGCCAGCGCGGCCAGCGGCGCGGCGCGGCGGGTGCGAAGGGTGGGCGGAGTCATAGGGTTCACACCCTATTGATAACGATTCTCAATCTCAAATCATGGTTGGTGTGATGCGGGGGAGCGTGTCGCATCCGGCACCATCCGGACGCGGCTGTGGCCGAACGTCCGATGCTGAACGTCGGCGCCCCGGCGTAGGGTCGCACCATGAGCAGCACAGCATCCTTCGAACGCCACGGGGTCGTCCCCTCCTATCTGCTCGCGCGCCTGGCCGAGTCGGGCCGCTTCCCCAAGGCCGCCGCCGCAGCGCGGCAGACGCTCACCGCCGGACGGCCGCCGTTCCGTGCGCGCATCGACCTCTCGATCGACGAGAACGGAGCCCTGGTCGCCCAGCTCTCCGACGCCCCGAACCGCACCATCAGCGACGCGGGCAACACCCAGCAGCTCCCCGGCGCCGTCGTGCGCACGGAAGACGACGGCCCCGTCGACGACACCGCCGTGAACGAAGCCTTCGACGGCCTCGGCGCGACGTTCGAGATGCTGCTCTCCGCGTTCGGCCGCAACTCGCTCGACGACGCCGGCGCTCCGCTCGATGCGACCGTGCACTACGGCGTCGACTACGACAACGCGTTCTGGGACGGCGAGCGCATGGTCTTCGGCGACGGCGACGGCGAGGTGTTCCAGGACTTCACCGGCTCCACGACGGTCATCGGGCACGAGCTCGCCCATGGCGTCGTGCAGCACACCGCGAACCTCGAGTACCAGGGGCAGCCCGGTGCGCTCAACGAATCCATCGCCGACGTGTTCGGCGCCCTGACCGAGCAGTACTCCCTGGGGCAGACGGCCGCGAAGGCGACCTGGCTCATCGGCGCCGAGATCTTCACGGATGCCGTCGAGGGCAAGGCGCTGCGCTCGATGCTCGAGCCCGGCACCGCCTATGACGACGACGAGCTGGGCAAAGACCCGCAGCCGGCGCACATGAGCGACTTCGTCCGCACCACCGAAGACAACGGCGGGGTCCACATCAACTCCGGCATCCCCAACCGGGCGTTCGCGCTGTTCGCGATCGATCTCGGTGGCAACGCGTGGGAGACCGCGGGCACCGTCTGGTACCGCGCGCTCACCGGCGGGCTCTCGAGCACCGCGACCTTCACCGAGTTCGCCGACGCGACCGTCGCCGCGGCGACCGAGCTGGGCGACGAGACGGCAACAGCCGCTCGACGCGCGTGGAGCACCGTGGGAGTCTATGAGGATGAGCGAGTCCCGTCCTCCGACTGACGTCCGCGTCGTGATCGCGGTCGTGCGCTCCGGCGGCATCGCCGGCATCCGTCGTCAGTGGCGCGTGGAGGCGGAGGAACCCGACGCCGGTGAATGGATCACCCTCATCGACCGGTGCCCCTGGGACCAGGAGGCACCTGCCGCACCCGGCGCCGATCGCTTCGTGTGGACCATCCGCGCCCGCACCCCCTCCGAGCACCGCGAACGCGACCTGAGCGACGCCGAGGTCGACGGGCCGTGGCGGGCTCTGGTCGACGCCGTGCGGGAGGCGTCGAAGCGCTCCGAGTGACACCCGGCGCGTCGCGGCATCCGATCAATCCGGTGTGAATCGGTGCTCGACACCGACGGCCGGCATCAGAATGGGACACATGGGACTGTTCCAGCACCGCAAGGATGACGAAGAGAACCAGTGGACGCTTCCGTCCGAGCCGCTCGTTCGCGAGGGCGCCGACGTCCTCGATGAGGCACCGTCGGTCGATCCGATGGCGCTCGGCCTCGGAGCCGATGTGAGTTCGATCGTGTTCCCGGTCGCGCCCGTGCCGTCCACCACCGTCTCGATCGAGAGCCGCGAACCGGACGACCATCCCGCATCCGATGGCGACTGACCCGATCGAGGCCCTTCTGGCTCAGCTCGGGCCCGACGCCGATCACCGCGACGCGGAGCGGCTGTTCGGCGATGCCGGCTGGCAGCCGTGCGGCGCGGGGGCCTGGGCCAGGGCGCTGCGCTCCCCCGAGGGCAAGGTTGTCGCGCGGATCAGCTTCTTCGATCCGACGGGACCGTACACGGCAGAGCTGTACCGGGACGCGGCAGGAACCGGTCAGGTCCCGAGGCTGTTCGCACACCGGCGCCTCGCGGGCGGCGGCGACCTGCAGATCATGGAGTGGCTGCGCGAGGCCGACGAAGCCGACGCCGTCGCCTTCCACGCGTTGATCGCCGACGGTGCGTCCGAGGTCGCGACGCTGGTCGACAGCATCCGTCGCATCCACGCGCGGGCGCAGGCCGAGCTGCCCTGGTGCGGTCCGCTGGATGAGAACCCGTCGAACGTGATGCGCGGCGGCGACGGCCGCCTGGTGCTGACCGACCCCTATTACGCCGACGGCCCGGCTCTCTACGAGACGGCCGCCTCGGATCCGGATGCCGTGGCGGCGAGCATCCCTGCCGAGGAGAGACGGTTCATGACCGAGATCCCCCTCGCCTGCTCGGGTCCGTGGGCGGACGAATCCCGGGCGGAGATGAAGCGCGGGCTCGATGCCGCCGATGCCCGGCGCGCTGCGCAGGGCTGAGGCTCGTCCGGCGGCGTCACCGCCCACGGCTACGGTGGAGGGATGACGATCACCGCCGCCGCAGACGGCTCCGCCCTGGGCAATCCCGGCCCCAACGGGTGGGCCTGGTACATCGACGACGACAACTGGGCGGCCGGCGGATCACCGCACGGCACGAACAATCAGGGCGAGCTGCAGGCGGTGCTCGAACTGCTGAAGGCGACGGCCGGCACCGACGAGAAGCTGCACATCTGGTGCGACAGCCGGTACGTGATCGACTCGGTGACGAAGTGGATGCCCGGGTGGAAGCGCAAGGGATGGCGCAAGTCCGACGGCGGACCCGTCCTCAACCGCGACCTCCTCGAGGGCATCGACGAGGCCATGCGCGGACGCGACGTGCAGTTCTCCTGGGTGAAGGGGCACGCGGGCGACGACCTCAACGAGGCCGCCGACGAGCGGGCGAACGCCGCGGCGACAGCGTACAAGAACAAGCAGGAGCCGCGCCGTGGCCCGGGCTTCACCCGCGGATCGGATGCCGGGGCCGCCGTCGCCGCCTCCGCGCCGATCGCGGCGAGCGCCGTCCCCGCGGCTGCGCCTGCTGCCGCCCCGGCACCCGCTGCCGCGCCGGCGAGGTCCGAGCCGGCGACGGCCGAGCCGCTGTGGGCAGAGGCATCCGATCTGCTCGACGGCCTCGATGCGCCGGTCGACGACCCGATCGAGGTGCGCCTCGCACTGTCCGGTGACGAGCACGCGCGCCTGCGCGATCGCGCCGAGGCACAGGGCGTCTCGCTCGAAGAGGCCCTCCGCCGCCTCATCTGACCAGCGGATGCCGCGGCGTACACTCGCACCATGTCGACTCCCGCTCGCACCATCGGCCGCATCTTCCTGGGTTCCTCGCTCGTCTTCGCCGGGGTCTCGCACCTCACGGTCGCTCGTGAGGAGTTCCAGGCGCAGGTGCCGGAGTCGCTGCCGCTCGATCCCGATGTGACCGTGGTGGCCTCGGGGGTCGTCGAGATCGCGCTGGGCTCGGCGCTCCTGCTCGCGCGCCGCCGCCGCGGCCTGGTCGGCGTCATCGCGGCCCTGTTCTTCGTCGCCGTGTTCCCGGGCAACCTCGCGCAGTGGATGCATCACCGCGACGGCTTCGGGCTCGACACCGAGATGAAGCGCTTCGTGCGTCTGTTCTTCCAGCCTGTGCTCGTCGCGCTGGCCCTCTGGTCGACGCGCAGCCCGCGACGCTGACTCAGCTCTCGACGCTGACGCGGCTCTCGTCGCTGACGCGGCGACCTCACCGCGTGGAACCAGGCCGGCGCGCGGAATCAAGCCGTTTCACGACCGATCCGCCTGAACCCGCGTGATCGCCTGAACCGACGTGGGTCAGCGAGGCCAGGGGTGCCGATCCGTAGACTCGGCTGATGGGAGAGAGGGTGACGCAGAGGTGAAGGCGCGCACCGTCTTCGGCCTGCTCCGTCTCGGCGCGGCGACCATCTGCCTCGTGGCGCTCATCCATCGACTGAGCTGGGGTCTGGCGTCGAACACCATCGCCAGTCAGAACTTCTTCGCGTACCTCACCAACCAGTCGAACATCGCGTTCGTGGTGCTGCTGGCCGTCGCGGGCGTCATCGCGCTGCGTCGCCCGGCGGATCCGCGCTGGCTGACCGTCGCCCTCGCGCTCGTGCTCTCCTGGACGATCACCGCGGGGATCGTCTTCGCCGTGATGGTGTGGCAGGGCGGCGAGCGCGGCATCCGGATCGACGTGCCATGGTCGGATCAGGTGCTGCACTTCTGGCTGCCGGCGTGCACGATCGCGGCGTGGGCACTCGCGCCGGGCCACCGCCGGGTGCCGTGGCGGGTGGTGCCGATCACCCTGGCCTATCCCCTCGTCTGGGGCGCGTTCACGCTGTGGCGGGGCCCGCTCATCGGCTGGTATCCGTACTACTTCCTCGACCCGCGCCAAGTGAGCGGCCCGCTGGAGTTCCTCACCTTCTCCGCGATCGCCCTCGCCGTCTTCGCCCTTGTGGCCACGGGGCTCGTGCTGATCAGTCGGATGCCGACGCGCAGGCAGTGGCGTTCACCCGCGGCATCCGATGACGCGGAGATCGAACCCGCCGACCGCGCGGACACGCGCGAGTCCGTGGGTCAGGACGCGTAGACGGCGAGCGACTCCATCGCCGACTCGAGAGCCTCGGTGTCATCGAGGTCGGCGAACTCCTCCGCCGCCGCGCCCCCGACGATCCCGACGAGGATGTTCTCGCCGGTCGCGGGTCGCAGGTTGATCCAGGTGCGGATGCCGACGTCGGCGCCCACGGTGTGCCAGATCGCCGCCTGCGAGTCCCAGAACGCCTCGTCGAAACGCAGCCAGATGGTCTCGATGCGCCCCATCCCGAGGGCGCCGATCGCGGTGCGGTTGACGAACGGCAGCGGCGGATCGAACTCGAGGTCCTGCTCCTGCAGCACACCGAGCGGCACGGTGACGACCACGCGATCGAAGGACAGCGCCTCCCCCGTCCCGAGCCGCACGCTGACCCCGGAGTCGTCGTAGGCGAGCCTGCTGATCGGGGAGGACAGGGAGACCTCGACACCGTCGAGTGCGTCTTCGACGAGCGGCGTGAGATCGTCGCGCGCGCCGGTGAGAGCAGCGGCCGGGAGGGCCGGCGGGAACCAGCTGGACAGCTGCGCGGCATCCGCTCCCGCCGTCGTCGCGAGCGCGGCGAGCAGGGCCGCGGTCGACGGATCCTCGGGATCGCCGCCCGCCTCGATCAGGGCGTCCGCGAGAGAGATGTCGGCCGGAGCCGCCTGCGCCGCGGTGATGGCGGCCTGCAGCGGCGCGCTGTCGACCGGCTCGATATCGCCCTCGGGTCCGTGCCATTGCGCGTCGGGGAGATCGACGACGCCGATCTCCCATGCCTCCATGCGCTGCCGCAGGTCTTCGTCTCCTTCGCCGAAGAGCCAGGCGCCGAGCTGCACGGGCATGGGCCAGGAGTCGTCGACGACCGAATGGACCCGGCCGCCGATGCGATCCCGCGCCTCGAAGACCGTGACCTGCATGTCGGCCGCCGCGAGGCGCGCCGCCACCGTGGCGCCCGCGAGCCCCGCGCCGATGACGGCGATCCGCTCGCCTGCCTCCGCCAGGTCTTCGACCTCATCCGCCGCCCGCGCACCTGAGCGGATCGCGCCGCGCATGGTGCCCGGTTCGTCGGCATCCGTGGCCTCGCCCGCGAAGAACACACGATCGACGACCGGACGGGCCAGCTGCGACCGGGTCTCGGCGAGCACGCCGACCGGGGTGAAGCTCACGGCGCCGTATGAGAAGGGGTCGGTCGTCCACGAGCTCCGCAGGCGATCGGCCGGCTCGGGGACACCCGGCTGCGGCTGCGGCTCGCGGGTCGGCGTCGGGCTCGCGGTCGGCTCCGGGTCGGGTGTGCACGACGCCAGCAGCACCGAGACGGCACCGACTCCGGCGCCCATGAGCAGAGTGCGGCGCGTGATCCTCATCGTGTCGCCACTTTATCCCGCCCCGCTGGTGTGAGCGACAGCATCCGCCCGGGTCGTGCGCCGCGGTCCCCGTTCACAATTCAGCAAGAACGTCGCCCAGACAGCAGAAACCGGCCGATCCGCCGCGGATCGACCGGTTCTTGCTGAATTGTGAACGCTCAGACGGCGAGCAGCTCCTTCTCGAGTCGGGCGTACGACGCCTCCATGCCGTCGGCCATGCCGGTGGCGAGGATCATGTCGCGCGTCTCCTTGTCGGGGTACTCGATGAAGAGCGTGATGAGGGTCGCGCCGTCCTCCTCGTACAGGTTGAGGTCGTTGAGCGTCTCGACCGGCATCCCGATCATCCGCTCGGTCTGCACGGAGCGGCGCGGGGCGTCGACCAGGAGTGCCTCGCCCTCGAAGCCGAACGGCTGCCCCTCGGTGTCGCCGACCGGCGCCCACGAGGTGCGGTAGGTCTGACCGACCTCGGTGGCGACGACGCACTCCGTCATCTCCCAGCCGTCGGGTCCGAGCAGCCACTGCTTCATGAGCTCCGGCTCGTTGTGCGCACGCCAGACGAGCTCGCGCGGACCCTCGACGAGGCGGGTGATGCGCACGTGCGTGTCGTCGAGCAGTTCGACGCTCGTGCCCTTGCCCTGCGCGTAGTCGCGGAGGTCCTGCAGCACGGCGTCGAGCTGCGACATCGCCATCTTGATGCCCTCGACCTGGCCCATCGAGACGACCTGCTCGATGGCCTCGACCGAGGCGAAGTGGCTCGTCGTCACCATGCGCGTGCCGTCGGCGGTGGGCTCGAAGGCGAACGTCATCCGCTGCGCGGGGAAGCCCTCCAGCGGCTTGCCGTCTTCGTCGACGAACGAGTCGAGCACCTCGAAGCGGTGCGGCGCCTCGATCGCGAGGAACTCCCACGATCCCGATGAACGTTCACCCCGGGGGCCGTTCATCGTGTAGACGGCGTGCCCGCCGACCGTGTGGTCCCAGGCGCTGAAGGTCGCCGGCCATCCGGGAGGGCCCCAGAAGCGCTCGAGCTGACGCGGGTCGCTGTAGGCGCTCCACACCCGGTCGACGGGAGCGGCGAAATCGGCCACGACCGTCATGGTCAGGTTCTCGGTGTCGGTGATGACGTCGGTGACAGGCATTGTCAGTCCTCTTCCTTGGTTTCGTTATCTTCTCGCTGGGTCCCTGAGCTTGTCGAAGGGCCGGCCAGCAGGTCGTCGAGTCGGGCGATGCGCGACCGCCACAGCTCTTCGTATCGGGCGAGGAGCGCCCTGGCGCGGGCGATCATCTCGGGGTTCGCGCGGACGAGCCGCTCGCGTCCCTCGGCGCGCTTGACGATGAGGTTCGCGGCTTCGAGCACGGCCACATGCTTCTGCACCGCGGCGAACGACATCTCGTATTCGGAGGCGAGGGTCGAGACGGACTGCTCACGCTCGATCGTCCGACGCAGGATGTCGCGCCGGGTCGACGTCGCCAATGCGTGGAACACACGGTCGACCTCCGCTTCGCTCAGTTCTCTTTGTGCAACCATTTGGTTGTACGTTATGCCTGAGTGAAGGCGATGTCAAGAGGTCGGCGCAGAAAGACCCCGCGTCACCCCACCATGCCCTCCAGCCGATACCCCATCCCCGGCTCGGTGAGGATGTGGACCGGATGCGACGGATCGGCCTCGAGCTTCCTGCGGAGCTGCGACACGTAGAGCCGCAGGTAGCCCGTGTCCTCCGCGTGCTCGGTGCCCCAGATGCTCGTGAGCAGCGTCTTCCGGGTGACCAGCTTGCCCGGGTTGCGGATGAGGAGCTCGATCATCTGCCACTCGGTGGGCGTGAGGCGGATGTGCTCTTCACCCTCCGCTCCGGCGCGGACGACGCTGTGCGCGGAGAGGGAGATGGTCACGTCCCCCAGGTGCGCGATCGGCGCCGTGGTGTCCTGCGGGACTCGCCGCGTCAGCGCCCGGATCCGCGCGAGCAGCTCCTGCACGGCGAACGGCTTCGTGATGTAGTCGTCGGCTCCGGCGTCGAGCGCCTCGACCTTGTCCGCGGCGCCCGCGCGTCCGGACACGACCAGGATCGGCGCCTGCGACCATCCGCGGATGCCCTCGATCACCTCGATGCCGTCGAGCCGCGGCATGCCCAGGTCCAGGAGGAAGATGTCCGGCTGATGGTCGATCCCGGCAGCGATCGCCTGCGCGCCGTCGGGGGCGGTGACGACCTCGTACCCCTTCGCGCTGAGGGTGATCCGCAGGGCGCGGACGATCTGGGGATCGTCGTCGGCGATCAGGATCTTCATGGTGCGTCCTCCACGGTCTCGGATGCGGATGCGTCTGCCGGCGCGGTCGGCAGCGAGATGACCATCGTGAGTCCCCCGCCCGGCGAATCCTCGGGGATGAGCGTGCCGTGCATGGCCTCGACGAATCCGCGAGACAGGGCGAGCCCGAGTCCGAGACCGGTCGAGTTGTCGGTGTCGCCCAGGCGCTGGAAGGGCAGGAAGATGTCGTCCTTCTTCTCTGCGGGGACGCCCGGTCCGTGGTCGATGATCCTGATCTCGAGCTGACCGCCGAACGTGCTGGTGCTGATGTGCACCGGAGGTCCGTCCGGGTTGTACCGGTGGGCGTTGGCGAGCAGGTTCACGAGAACGCGCTGCAGCAGCACCGGGTCGGCGTGCGCGAGGGCGTCTCCGTGGTTCAGGGCCAGCGAGACGTCGGTGGGACCGAGGTGGAGTTCGTCGAGGGCGGGCGCGATGACCTCTGCAGGGTCGGTCGGCATGTCGGCGATCGACAGCACGCCCGTCTGCAGACGACTCACGTCGAGAAGATCGGTGACGAGCGTCGCGAGAGCCGTGAGGCTCTCATCCGCGGTCTCGAGGAGTTCCTGCTTGTCCGCGGTCGCGAGCTCGGGGCCGGCCGCGCGCAGGCCGCCCACCGCCGCGGATGCCGCCGCGAGAGGACGACGGAGGTCGTGGCTGAGCGCCGAGAGGAGCGCGCCGCGGACGCGATCGGATGCCGCGATCGGCTCGATCTGCTTCGCGGTGTGCTCGAGCTGCTGATGCTCGAGGGCCGCGGCGAGCTGCGCCGTCACGACCGCGAGGAGGCGCCGCTCGGATGCCGCGATGTCGGCGCCGTGCAGTTCGAGGACCGCATCGTCGCCGATCCGCACCTCGGTGTGGCGATTGTCCGGGAGCGGTTCTCCGGCACGCGCGAGGACGTCCTCTCCCCGGACGAGACGGACGCCGGGCAGCTGGAACGCCTCGCGGGTGCGGTCGACGAGCGCCTGCACCGCGTTGTCTCCACGGAGCACGCTGCCCGCGATCGTCTGGATGAGCTCGGATTCGGCCGCCGATCGACGCGCGGCTCGGGTGTACCGGGCGGCACGATCCACGATGAAGCTCACGAGGCTCGCGATGACCACGTACAGGCACAGCGCGAGCAGGTGATGCGGCTCGTGGATGTGGATCGTGAAGAGCGGTTCGATGAAGAGGTAGTCGAGCGTCAGACCGGAGAGCACGGCGGCGAACAGCGCCGGCCAGATGCCTCCGACGAGAGCCACCACGACGACCAGGAGCTGGAAGCTCAGCACGTCGGTGGTGATCGACTCCGGACTCCGGAACACGCTGAGGAGCGCGGTGAGCAGCGGCCCGCCCAGGAGAGCGACGACGAGACCGAGGATCCGGCGCTTGCGGGTGAGCGCGCCCGTCAGCGGAGGAAGCGCGAAGCGTCGTCCGGCCGCGCCGTGGTTGACCATGTGCACGTCGATGTCGCCCGACTCCCGGACCACCGTCGCGCCGATCCCCGGGCCGGTGAAGGCCGCGGCGAGGCGTCCGCGACGGCTGGCGCCGAGGACGAGCTGCGTCGCGTTCACGGAGCGGGCGAACTCCACGAGCGAGGTCGGGATGTCGTCGCCGATGACCTGGTGATACGTGCCGTTGAGCTTCTCGACGAGCGTCCGCTGCTCCGCGAGGGCGACGGGGTTGCTCGACCGCAGACCGTCCTGGCTCGTCACATGCACGGCGAGCAGCTCGCCGCCGGCCGAGCGCGACGCGATGCGCGCCCCGCGCCGGAGCAGCGTCTCCCCCTCGATGCCGCCGGTGAGGGCGACGACGACGCGCTCGCGCGCCTCCCAGGTCGAGTCGATGCCCTGCTCCTGCCGGTAGCCCTTCAGTGCCTGGTCGACCTCGTCGGCGAGCCAGATCAGGGCCAGCTCGCGGAGCGCCGTCAGGTTGCCGAGCCGGAAGTAGTTGGACAGCGCCGCGTCGATGCGCTCCGCCGGGTAGACGAACCCGCCGCTGAGGCGGTCGCGCAGCGCCTGCGGGGCCAGGTCGACGACCTCGATCTGATCCGCGCTGCGCAGGAAGCTGTCGGGCACCGTCTCGCGCTGGGGCACGCGCGTGATCTGCTCGACGACGTCGTTCAGGGATTCGATGTGCTGGATGTTCAGGGTCGAGATCACGCTGATGCCGGCATCGAGGAGGACCTCGACATCCTGCCAGCGCTTCTCGTTCTCCGAACCCGTGGCGTTGGTGTGCGCCAGTTCGTCGACCAGCGCGATCTGGGGTCGGCGCGCCAGCACGGCGGCCAGATCCATCTCCTCGAGGTCGACCCCGCGGTGGGCGAATCGGGCGCGCGGCACCGCGGGTATCCCGTCGGTCATCGCGGCCGTCGCCGCACGTCCGTGCGTCTCGACGATCCCGATGACGACGTCCTTGCCCTCGGCCAGCAGGCGCCGACCCTCCTCGAGCATGGTGAAGGTCTTGCCGACGCCGGGGGCGGCGCCGAGCAGGACGCTGAGCCGCCCCCGTTTCGACATCGTCATCCCTCCCGTTCGTCCAGGGCGAGGTTGAGCTCGAGCACGTTGACCGTGGAGGCGCCGAGATAGCCGAGGTCGGGACCGTTCGTGTGCGCGGCAACGAGCGCTCGCACGTCATCGACCGAGAGGCCGCGTTCCTCGGCGACACGGGCGACCTGGATCGCCGCGTACTCCGGGCTGATGTGCGGATCGAGGCCAGACGACGATGCGGTCACCGCGTCGACCGGCACATCCTCCTCTGCGACGCCGTTGAACTCGGCGACCTGCATCTTGCGCTCGGTGATCGCGGCGATGAGATCCGCGTTCTCCGGCCCGTAGTTCGAGCCCGATGACGCACCCCCGTCGTAGCCGTCGCCCGCGGCGGACGGACGCGGCTGGAAGTACTCCGGGAGCGGCTCGCCCTCGGCATCCGCGAAGGACTGGCCGATCAGCGAGGAGCCGACAGGGGAGCCCTGAGTGTCGGTCACCACGGATCCGTTGGCCTGAGCCGGAAGCGCCAGCTGGCCGACGAGGGTGATCACGAGCGTGTAGACGACGCCCAGGACGATGGTGAAGAGCGCCATCGCGCGGGTGGCGACCCAGATCGTCCGTCCCGCTTGGCGGGTTGAGGTGTTCATTTCTTTCCTTCTTTCGCGGCTGTCAGAAGCCGGGGATGAGACGCACGAGGAGGTCGATCAGCCAGATGCCGATGAACGGGGTGATCACGCCGCCGAGGCCGTAGACCGCGAGGTTGCGTCCGAGGATGCTCGAGGCGTCGCCGGGCCGGTACTTCACGCCCCGCAGCGCGAGCGGGATGAGGAAGACGATCACGATCGCGTTGAAGATGATCGCCGACAGCACGGCGGATGCCGGGGAGTGCAGCCCCATGATGTTCAGCGCTCCGAGCTGCGGGAACACCCCCATGAACATCGCCGGGATGATCGCGAAGTACTTCGCGATGTCGTTGGCGATCGAGAACGTGGTCAGCGCGCCGCGCGTGATGAGCAGCTGCTTGCCGATCCGGACGATGTCGATGAGCTTCGACGGGTCGGAGTCGAGGTCGACCATGTTGCCGGCCTCCTTCGCCGCCGACGTGCCGGAGTTCATCGCCACGCCCACATCCGCCTGCGCGAGTGCGGGAGCGTCGTTCGTGCCGTCACCGGTCATCGCGACGAGGTTGCCGCCGTCCTGCTCCTTGCGGATGTAGGCGAGCTTGTCCTCGGGGGTCGCTTCGGCGAGGAAGTCGTCGACTCCGGCCTCCTTGGCGATCGCCGCAGCCGTCAGCGGGTTGTCGCCCGTGATCATGACGGTGCGGATGCCCATGGCGCGCATCTCCGCGAACTTCGCGGGGAGCCCTTCCTTGACGACGTCCTTCAGATGCACGACGCCCAGGAGACGGCCTTCGCCCGCACGGTTCTTCGTCGCCACGACGAGCGGGGTGCCACCCGACTGCGAGATCGCCTCCACGGCATCCTCGATCTCGGCCAGCGCGCTGCTGGGCAGGCGATCGCCCTCGGCTTCGAGCCAGGCGACGACCGCCGACGTGGCGCCCTTGCGGATGCTGACCCCGTCCGGGGTGTCGAGCCCCGACATGCGGGTCTGCGCGGTGAACGGGACGATCTCGCCCTCCGCACTCGATCCGACGACCGCGCCCTTCTCTCTGGCGAGCTCGACGATCGAGGCGCCCTCCGGCGTGGGGTCCGCCAGCGAGGACAGCGCGGCCGTCAGGATCAGCTCCTCCTGCGGCACGCCGCTGACGGGCACGAAGGCACTCGCGCGGCGGTTGCCGTAGGTGATGGTCCCCGTCTTGTCGAGAAGCAGGGTGGTCACGTCGCCGGCCGCCTCGACGGCACGGCCGGACATCGCCAGGACGTTCCGCTGGACGAGCCGGTCCATGCCCGCGATGCCGATGGCACTGAGCAGCGCACCGATCGTCGTGGGGATGAGGCAGACGAGAAGCGCGATCAGCACCGTGACGCTCACCGGTGCGGCGGCGTACGACGCGATCGGGTTCAGGGTCAGGGCGACGACGACGAAGATGATCGACAGCGAGGCGAGCAGGATGTTCAGCGCGATCTCGTTCGGCGTCTTCTGACGCGACGCCCCCTCGACCAGGGCGATCATCCGATCGACGAAGGTCTCACCCGGCTTGGAGGTGATGCGCACGACGATGCGGTCGGACAGCACGCGGGTGCCGCCGGTCACCGCAGAGCGGTCGCCACCGGACTCGCGCACGACCGGGGCGGACTCGCCCGTGATGGCGGATTCATCGACCGAGGCGATGCCCCAGACGATGTCTCCGTCGCCCGGGATCAGCTCGCCCGCCGAGACGACCACGACATCTCCCAGCGACAGCTCGGCAGACGACACGTCGGACGACGGCGTGCGCTCGGCCGGAGCATCGCCGAGTGCGTCGTACTCGGCGACGCGATGGGCCATCGTGCTGGTGCGGGTCTTGCGCAGGGTCTCGGCCTGGGCCTTGCCCCGTCCCTCGGCGATGGACTCCGCGAGGTTCGCGAAGAGGACCGTGAGCCACAGCCACACGGCGATCGCGCCGGTGAACGACCAGGGCACGGTCGTGCCGCCCGAGTCCGCCGCGCCGCCGATGAAGGGCTCCGCGACGGCGAGAACCGTCGTCAGAGCGGCGCCGAGCCAGACCAGGAGCATGACGGGGTTGCGCCACTGCTCGCGCGGGTCGAGCTTGCGGACTGCGCCGGGGAGCGCGGCTCGGACCTGCTCCCAGGTGAACCCTCCGCGTTGCGCGGGTTTCGCCGCCGTTGCCGGACGGGTTTCGGTTGTCGTCGACATGATGTTTTACATCAGCCCTTCTGCCAGGGGACCCAGCGCGAGAACGGGGAAGAACGTGAGTGCGGTCACCAGGACGGTGACGGCGGTGAGCAGCCCCACGAACATCGGTCGATGCGTGGGCAGGGTGCCCGAGGTGGTCGGGACCTTGTCCTGAGCTGCGAAGGAGCCGGCGAGCGCGAGCACGAAGACGATCGGCACGAATCGTCCGAGCAGGATCACCACGCCGAGCGCGGTGTTCAGCCACGGAGTGTTCGCCGTGAGACCGGCGAAAGCCGATCCGTTGTTGTTCGCCGCCGATGTGAACGCGTACAGGACCTCCGACATCCCGTGGATGCCCGGGTTCCAGATCGAGGTGCTCTCGAGCTCCTCCCGCACACCGGGGATCGCGAAGCTGAGCGCGGTCCCGCCCAGCACGAGCGTCGGCATCACCAGGATGTAGAGGGCGGCGAGCTTGATCTCCTTCGGACCGATCTTCTTCCCGAGGTACTCGGGGGTGCGACCGATCAACAGACCGGAGATGAAGACGGCGATCACGGCGAGGATCAGCATCGCGTAGAGACCGGAGCCGACACCACCCGGCGAGACCTCGCCGAGCATCATGTTGAGCATCGGCATCATGCCGCCGAGCGCCGTGTAGGAGTCGTGCATGGAGTTCACGGCACCCGTCGAGGTGCCGGTGCTCGTGGTCGCGAACAGCGTGGATCCGATGATCCCGAATCGCTGCTCCTTGCCCTCCATCGCGCCGCCGGCGAGCTCGGGCGCCGTGCCCTTGCCGACCGACTCGAGTGCGGTGAGGATCACGAACGACACCGTGTACAGGGTGGCCATGACTCCGAGGATCGCGTAGCCCTGACGGTTGTCGGAGACGATCCTGCCGAACGTGCGCGGCAGGGAGAACGGGATCAGCAGCATCAGGATGACCTGGAAGACGTTCGTCCACGCCGTGGGGTTCTCGAACGGGTGCGAGGAGTTCGCGTTGAAGAAGCCGCCGCCGTTCGTGCCGAGGAGCTTGATCGCCTCCTGCGAGGCGACCGGGCCGCCCGGGATGGACTGCTCACCCCCGGTGAGGGTCGAGACGGTGGTGAAGCCGTTGAAGTTCTGGATGACTCCGCCGACCAGGAGGACGATCGCTCCGATCACCGCGATCGGGAGCAGCAGACGCAGCGTCCCCCGCGTCAGGTCCACCCAGAAGTTGCCGATCGTGCCGGAGCGACGGTAGGCGAAGCCGCGGACGAGCGCGATCGCGACGGCGATGCCGACGGCCGCGGAGACGAAGTTCTGCACGGCGAGGCCGGCGAACTGGACGGTGTAGCCCACCGTCAGCTCCGGCGAGTACGACTGCCAGTTCGTGTTGCCGACGAACGACGCCGCCGTGTTGAACGACAGGTGCTCCGACGGCGCCCCGAGACCCAGGGAGTACGGCAGCCACTGCTGCGTGCGCTGCAGGACGTAGACGATGAGCAGTCCGACCGCCGAGAACGCGAGCACTCCGCGCAGGTAGGCCTGCCAGGTCTGCCCGGCCTGGGAGTCGACGCCGATGATCTTGTAGATCCCGCGTTCGACCCTCCAGTCCTTGCGCGAGGTGTAGACCCACGCCATGTAGTCGCCGACGGGCCGGTAGAGGACGCCGATGACGAGCGCGACCGAGGCGAAGGCGAGAAGTGCGTACCACCACGTCATCAGAATCGCTCCGGTTTCACGAGGGCGACGACGAGATAGACGATCGCCGAGATGCCGAGGACGGCCGCAAGGAGCTCGAACACGATCACAGCTTCTCCACCGCCTTCCCCAGGAATCCGACAACCACGAACAGGACGATCACGCCCAGCACGTAGACGATGTCAAGCACAACAAGCTCCATTCGAAGGACCACGTCAGCCCACGCTGACCGGACTGCCCACTGCGGGCGCAATCACCGATCAAACACCCGGCGGCGACCCGGGAATGGCGTTCTAACGGAACGCATACGCCGACCCCGACGACTCTCATGGGTCCCTAACGAATCCGGGATGAGACGCTGAAGTCCGGCCCGGGATCCCCCTTCCGCAGCTGCTGCGCGTTCTCTCCGACGACCCGCATGAGTTCCGTAGAGACGCGTTCCCCGCGGCGGGAAGGCGCCGTAGGACTGAGGCATGAACTCCATGGAGATCCCTCCCACCCGACGACCCGGCAGTCCCGCAGCTCGGACGGATGCGTCGTGAGCATGCTGCACAGCATCTTCGCCACGTCGCTGCTGATCCGACAGCAGGCGCAGCGCCGTCGCATCTCGGCCTGGCCGGCGGAGACGACGGTGAGCCCGCGAGACATCGCCGTCGCGGGGAGGTCGCTGACCGACCTCGCCCGCACTCGCGGCACACCCTGCGTCCTCATCGCCCGCGCGGGCGACGCCGACCGCGGGGACGGACACCGCACGGTCGTCCTGGCGACCGTCCTGGGACGCACGGAGGGTGATCACCGCCGGCCCGCGGAGATCACCGTGGACTGCGATCTGCGCATCATCGGCCCCCGACTCCTCGATGCGCTGCTGCTCAACGGTCCCCGTACGCGAGAGCGCACCCGGCTCCTCGTGCAGCAGCGGGACCGCCAGGCGCCCCCGCTGCAGGTCTTCCTGCCCGCCGACACCTCACCGGGAGACCTCCTGACCTTCGTGTGCGAGGGCACCATCGCCGCAAGTCAGGTCAGATCGCACGACCGTGATCCCGGCGCGGCCGATGACGGCTGGCCCGGGCGCTGCATGAAGTGAGCGGAGACGACGCCCGAGGAGTTCGTGCGGGCGGCCTCAGCGCGACGGCAGGGAAGCACCGTCCGCGAACCGGGCGCGGCGAGCATCCGCGTAGACCGAAGCCCAGATGCGCTCGAAGGTCTCCCGCGTGATCAGTCCTCGCCGCAGGTCATCGCAGGCGTTCTCCATCACCGAGGAGTACAGCGCGAGCATCTCCTCACGCCGTTCGTCCGCAGGATCCGATCGGAACCCCGCCCGGTTCGACCACAGCGAGATCGTTCGACTCCGCACCGGTCGAGCTCGCCGCCACAGATGGATGCCGACGGGAGCGATGAGGCAGAGGAGCGCGAGCGCGGAGTATTCCGGGGAGACGCCGAGTGCGATCAGGAGCAGCCAGCACGAGGTACCCGCGCCCACGGCGATCGGGGCGAAGTCGTGGAGACGATGCGCCCAGCGCCGCTCGGCATCCGAGGCATCCGGCGGGTACACGACCAGCCGCGTGGTCACGACGCCATGACGAGCCACCGCCTGCTGCAGATGGCCCCACCGCACGGGTCGGGACTTGCGGCCCTGCGTGCGGGTCAGGCGATCATCAGGAGCTTGTTCGAGAGGCATGCAGAGAAGGATCGGACATCCCGCTCCGCGGCACCAGCACTCCACACGGAACCCATACGCGACACGACGAAGTGCCCGCCACCTGACGGCGACGGGCACTTCCGGGTTGATCGCACGGGGCTCACTCGTAGGTCGCGAGCCTCATCGTCGCGGTCGCGCTGTGTGCCGCCATGCCCTCGGAGTCGGAGATGACCTGCACGGCGTTCGCGAGCTCGGGCGTCGCCTCGCGTGCGATGCGCTGGTAGGTCAGCGGCTTGAGGAAGCGCGAGACCGAGAGTCCGGCACTGTGCTTGGCCCCGCCCGCCGTCGGCAGCACGTGGTTCGTGCCCGCCATGCCCTTGTCGGAGTACGCGACCGTGCTCCACGGGCCGATGAAGAGCGAGCCGTAGTTGCGCAGATTCGCGTGGTACCAGTCGTCGTCGGCCGTGATGAGCTCGAGGTGCTCGGGGGCCAGGTCGTCCATGAGGGCCGCGGCGGTCTCGCGGTCCTTCGCCACCGTGACGACACCGTAGTCGCGCCAGGCCGGACCGCAGATCTCGGCGGTGGCCAGGGTCTCGAGCTGACGCTCGACGGCGGCGATCACCGCGCGGCCATGCTCTTCGGATGTCGTGACGAGAGCTGCCGGAGAGTTCGGGCCGTGCTCGGCCTGACCCAGCAGGTCGGCGGCCACGATCTCGGGGTCGGCCGTCTCGTCGGAGATGACGGCGACCTCGCTCGGGCCCGCCAGCAGGTCGATCGCGACCGTGCCGAACAGCTGCCGCTTGGCCTCGGCGACGAACGCGTTCCCGGCGCCCACGAGCATGTCGACGGGCAGTTCGCCGAGCAGTCCGTATGCCATGGCGGCGAGCGCCTGCACGCCGCCGATGACGAACACGCGGTCGACACCGGAGAGGTGCGCGGCGTAGACGACCGCGTCGTTCGCGTTTCCGTCGGGCTGCGGGGGCGTGCAGGCGACGACCGTGGGGACGCCGGCGGCCTTCGCGACGCCGACCGTCATGAAGGCGCTCGCGGTGAGGGGGAAGCGCCCGGCGGGGAGGTAGGCGCCGACGCGCGAGACCGGGATGTACTTGGCACCGGTCACGATGCCGGGGACGAGCTCGGTCTCGAAGTCGGAGAGGTGCGCGCGGGACTCCTTGGCGAAAGCCTGGGTCCGGGCGGCGCCCAGTTCGATCGCGGCACGGAGGTCGGGCGCGAGGCGGTCGCCGCTGGTCGCGATCTGCTCGGCGGTGAGCTCGATGTCGGCGCCCTGGTAGTTGTCCAGCTTGCGGGCGTAGTCGAGCACGGCGTCGAGACCGCGCTCGCGGATGTCGGCGAGCATGTTCGTCACGGTCTCGATCACGGCGGGATCGCGCTGCGCGGCCGGTGCGTCGATGAGCGGGGTCTTGAGGTGGTGGAACGCTCCGTCGAGGCGGGCGAGCACGGGTGAGGAGTAACGCATGCTGGAAGGCTAGATCGATACCAACCATCCGACAAGCCTGATGGTCCGAGGCCTTGCATCGGGTTTACCATTGGCTGTGACCATCACCCAGTTGACCGCCTTCCTCGCCGCCCTGGAGCACGGCTCCTTCACCGCGGCCGCCGCGAGCCTCGCCATGACCCAGGCGTCGGTGTCGGAGCTCGTCGCCCGCCTCGAGCGCGAGCTCGGCGTCACCCTGTTCACCCGCGGCAGCCGACGACTCGTGCCCACGGCGGCCGCGCTCGAGCTGCGTCCGCACGCCACCCAGGCGGTGAGCGCGGTGCAGAACGGCATCGACACGATCCAGGCACTGACCTCTCTCGACCGCGGCACCTGCACGTTCGGCGTGCTCCGCAACGCCGCGTACTACGCTCTCGCGGACCTCGCCGAGACCTTCCACCACCGGCATCCGAACGTGCGGCTCCGCCTGGTCGGCATCAACTCGGCCCACGTCGCGCGCTCGATCGCGAGCGGCGAGCTCGAGGCCGGACTGCTCGTGCTTCCCATCGATGAAGATGGCCTCGAGGTGCGCCCGCTCTTCCGCGACGAGGTGCTCTACGCCTCGGCCACCCGCCCTGCCGACGCCGGACCCGTCACGATCGACGAGGTCGCCGAGGCGAAGCTCGTGCTCTACGACGCGTTCGCCGGGTGGGACGATCCGACGAGGCGCCAGCTGCTCGAGCGCGCACGACTGCACGGCCTGTCGATCGAGCCCGCGGTCGAGGTCGAGAACGTCGAGACGGCGCTGAGCCTGGTCGCCGCGGGCGCCGCCGACACCATCGTGTCGCGGTCCATCACCGAGGCGGAGGGCTTCGCCGCCGGCATCCGCACCTTCCCGTTCGCGGAGCCGATGCACGACACGATCGCACTCGTGAAGCGCGAGGGGATGCTGCTGTCGCCCGCGACCCAGCGGCTCGCCGAGCTGGCGGAGCGGATGCTGCGCGAGAGGCTCCCCGAGCACCAGGGCCGCACCCCGCTCGACTGACCCTTCGACAGGCTCAGGGACCCACCTAGGCTCAGGGTTCCCCTCTCGCCCGGGAGGACTTCGCACCCATGGGCGGAGCCTCGGACGCCGATGCTCCTCCCCACGCAGAGTTCTCCTCCCGACGGCGCGCCGTTCGACAGGATCAGGGACCCACCTAGGCTCAGGGTCCCCCGCTCGCCCGGGGGGACTTCGCACCCATGGGCGGAGCCTCGGACGCGGATGCTCCTCCCCACGCAGAGTTCTCCTCCCGACGACGCACCCCGGTCGTTGAGCGAAGCGAGACGAAACGCCTGCCTCAGTACAGGTCGCCCCGACGGTCGTCGAACAGGTGGTTGTGCGGCGGCAGCGACTTCTCGCGCACGGCCGCGAGCGAGAGCACGGCGGTCGCGCCCATCACCGCGCGGAACGCGACGATCCAGCCCTGCTCGTCGATGATCGCGGTGCCGTCGGTCCAGTCGACTCCGCGCTCGGAGCCCCAGCGGTCGGCGACGACCACCGGCAGGCGCGAGGAGCGGGCGGATGCCATGGCCTGGATCAGCTCAGGGGCGTGCTCGCCCTCGGGACGCGGCACCAGCGGCCAGTTGACCGGCAGCGCGAGCACGTCGGCCCCGGCGAGCGCCAGGCGGCGCGGCACCTCGGGGAACTCGTTGTCGTAGCAGATCGCGACGCCGAGGCGCCCGAACGAGGTGTCCACGACGAGGCCCGCCTCGGCGCCGACGTCGAAGACCATCTTCTCGGCGCCCCAGAGGTGCGACTTGCGGTAGTCGGCCAGGTGGGCGTCATGGGTGAGGACGGCGGCGGTGTTGTACAGCCGCTCGCCGTCGATCTCGGCATAGCCCACCACCACGACGGCATCCGCGGGGATGACCTCCTGGATTGACGCCCAGCGCGCGTCATCCGCCGTCATGCCCGCCCTCTCGGCCTCGGCGCGATCCTCGAACACGTACCCGCTCGTGGCGAGCTCGGGCAGCACGATCAGTCGCGCGTCACGGCGGGCCGCGGCCGAGACGGCATCGCGGATGCGGCCGAGGTTCGCGTCGACGTCGCCGATCACGATCTCGGGCGACAGCGCGGCGACGCGCAGGTCATCGATGTCTGCAGGCATACCCTCATCCTCCCCTCGGAGACGACGAAGCGCGAGGAGCCGTCGGCCCCTCGCGCTCCTTCGATTCTCAGTCGTCTTCCGTGGCGGTGACCATCACTCCGAGCGGAGCGAGGTAGCCGTTCGGGTCGATCGTCCAGTCGGCCGCGGCGGCCGCCTCGACGACCTCCGGTGCCCACTCGAGGTAGACGCGGTCGTCGCCGCCGTTGATCACGAGCACCGTGCCGGAGCCGGTCTCGTCGCCCTCGACGCAGCGATATTCGCGCCAGGCTCCCTCGGGAACGGAGAACGTGTCTCCGGCGCCGAGGTTCACGGTCGTCGACGGATCGCCGTTGAGCGTGACCTCCCAGCGCCCCGTCTTGAACAGCAGCGCCTGCGTCTTGTCGTGACGGTGACGCAGCACGCCCTGACCCGGCTCGGCCTTCACCCACGCGAGGTTGAACGAATGCGGCTCGGTCACGTTCGGCACCTGGCGGCGGTTCTCGCTCATGCCGTAGCCGATCGCGGTCGCGAGCTCGACGCGTCCGCCGTCGACGGCCGCGCACAGCAGCGCCGCCGCAGAGTACCTGCGGTCGCCCGGCTGGATCACGCGCGAGCGCATGTCCTCGACCGTGTAGGTCGTGAGCTCGTCGATGTAGTGCTGCTTCATCGGCGTGATGAGCGGCACGTCATCGGGGAGCACGTCGCCGGCGACCGTGTCGATCAACTTGTTGTCGGCCGTGAGGTGCAGCCCGTAGGACTCGGCCTCGCGCAGGACCGAGGGGCCCCAGATGATGCCGCCGTTGTCGTCGCGACCGAGCACGGTGTAGAGGATGCCGTCGTCCGGACCCTCGTTCGTGAAGCCGCGGAAGATCCACGTGGGGATCGTGACGATGTCGCCGTCATGGCTGATGTACTCGCCCTGCTTGCCGTCGACACCCCAGCGGAGGCGGAACTCGCCGCCGAGGTTGATGAACACCTCGGCCGTGAAGTGCAGGTGCAGGTTGTTCGAGATGCCGTTCGGCATGCCGGCGGCCCCGGTGTTGAACCCGTGGTTGACCTCGAGGTTCACGTACTGGCTCGCGTTCTGCGAGACGCCGGCACCGATGAAGGAGTAGTTCTCCTTGCGGTCGGAGCCCGGGGTGCGGCAGTCGATGAACGCCGAGTTGCACGGCACCCAGTCGGAGCGACGGATGGTCCGGCGTTCGATCTCGTTCGCGTCGACGATGACGTCGGTCGCGTCGACGATGGCGTTGCTCATTTCTTCTTCTCCTTGGTGATCGGGGGATCGATCAGTAGATGTTGGCGAAGGCCACGGGCTCGTCGCCGCGCTGGCCTTGGATCTGCGCGCGAAGCGCGATGTCGTCCCACAGACGGACCTCTTTCACGAGGGCGCCGTTGTGGAAGGTGAACTGCGAGATGCCCAGCACGTCGACCGGCTTGCCCGTGAGCGGTCCGTAGTTCGGGACGCCGTTGTAGTCGCCGACGAACTTCCACACGACGGCCACGCGGAGACCCGCGTACCGCACGTCGTAGTTGGTCTGGATGTCGCGGATCTCGAACTGACCGCCGGGGAACGACTCGAGCAAGCGCAGCAGTGCGCGACGGTACCCCTCCGGACGGATGACGAGGCGGTTGCCGACGGTCAGGAGCACGAGGTCGCGCTCGAAGAACTTCTCGACCTTCTGCAGATCGCGATCGTTCCAGACGGTCTTGATCAGGTCGATGACCTTCTCGACCTCTGCGCGGTACTCGTCGGGGCGCTCTCCGGAGTCGCCCTTCGCGATGGGGTCGGCGGGTGCCGGCTCGTTCCAGGATCCGGAGAAGCCGCGGAAGGTCTGCGCGCTGGCGACCTCGTCGAGGTCCTCGCCGCGTGCGAGGGGCCCCGCGAGCGTGTCGCGGACGACCCACTCCTCGACCATGCGACCGCGCCGATAGAGGCAGTTGGCGATCGTGCGGCTGAACTCGGAGGTCTGCAGGTGACCGGAGAGCACGAGGTGCGAGCTGAGGAACGCGTCGTCGCCGCGCGCCTCCCAGATGACGTCTTCGGCCTGCCCGGTGCGGTCGGGGGTCGCCGAGATGCGCATGAGCGAACCCTCGATGACCTCGTCACGGTTCGAGGAGGTGCCGAGACCGCCGTGCACGATCGAGTCGGGCTCGTAGTTCTCGCGGATGTAGTGGATCGACCGATCGACCCAGATCAGGTCGGTGACCTCACGGATGAAGTCATCGGGGTCCTTGTACGGCAGATAGGCGACCGGATCGAGAGGCACGCTGTTTCACTCCTTAGACAGATGAGTCCGCGTTTCGTCGGTGATCGCGGGCTTCTTTCGTCAGTGTATGCGTATGCACAAACGAGTGCAAGAGAGACTTTCCTGACACACGGGTGTCAGCGGCGGATGCCGCGTCAGCCGGCCGCGGCGGCGGCGAGGGTGCGACGGGGCACGAACGAGGACGCGAAGCGCACGTTCTCGATCGGCGCCTCGCGGTTCTCGATGCGGCGCACGATGAGGTCGGCCGCGGCCTCGGCCATGCCGATGATGTCGTAGCGGACCGTGGCGAGATCGACGATGGGCCAGGCGGCCTCCGGCAGGTCGTCGAAGCCGACCACCGAGAGATCCTCGGGAACGCGGAGGCCCGCGCGATGCGCGGCATTCAGCACGCCGTAGGCGACCACGTCGTTGCCGCAGAAGAGGACAGTCGGACGATCATCGCCGCTCAGCAGCGAGGCGGCCGCCGCCTCGCCCTCGTCCGCGCTGAACCGGGAGACCTTCCGGGTGTCCGCCTCGGCGAGGGTCAGCCCGTGCGAGAGGACGGCGTCGCGCAGCGCGGATTCCCGCGCCTGCGCCGTGCTGGTGTTGGTGGGACCGAGCACCGCGCCGATGCGGCGGTGTCCCAGCTCGACGGCTCGATCGACGGCCTGCTTGTAGCCGTCCACCGGATCGACCACCGTGGCATCCGCCTCGATCAGAGAGCCGATCCGGTTGAAGTACACGAAGGGGAGACCGCGGTCCTTGAGACGCAGCGGCGCCGCGGACTCCACCGTGGTGGTCGCGAGGATCAGGCCGTCGAGCCCGTTCGCCAGCAGGCGCTCGACGATCGTGTCGTTGTCGGCGGTCTCGGTGTGCAGCATGAGCTGATACCCGAGGGCTTCGAGCTCCCGGTGCACCGGCGCGATGATGTGCGAGTAGAACTGGTTGTCGAGGTCGGTCAGCAGCAGGCCGATGCGCCGGGTGCGACCCGAGGAGAGAGCGCGACCCGCCTCGCTGGGCACGTAGCCGAGCAGCTGGGCGGCCTCGCGCACGCGCACCTTGGTGGCTTCCGACACCCGGGAGTCGTCCCGCAGAGCCCGCGAGACGGTCGGCTGCGACACCCCCGCCAACCGCGCGACATCGCGACTCGTCACGACCATGTGATGCCTCCCCCTCAACGCGGGAAATTCTAGCGCCTTGACGCGTCCGTGCATACGCGGTCATAATCAGAGCATACGTATGCAACGAAAGGATGGGCCATGCCCCTGCATCTGAAGTCCGCGCCGACGAAGACGTTCGCGGACACCGCGCAGCAGGATGTCGCCGAACGCGTCCGCGCGATCATCGGCGACATCCGCGAGAACGGCGACGTCGCCGTTCGGCGGTATGCCGAGCAGTTCGACAACTGGAGCCCGGAGTCGTATCGCCTCTCGGATGCCGAGATCGAGCAGATCATCGGCACCCTCCCCCCGCAGGTGATCCAGGACATCGAGTTCGTGCAGAACCAGGTGCGCCGCTTCGCCCAGGCGCAGCGCGACTCGCTCGTCGACATCGAGGTCGAGACCCTCCCCGGCGTCTTCCTCGGCCAGAAGCACGTTCCGGTGCAGGCGGCCGGTGCCTACATCCCCGGCGGCAAGTACCCGCTCACGGCATCCGCCCACATGACGATCATCACGGCCAAGGTCGCCGGCGTCCCCCGTGTCGTCGCGTGCACCCCGCCGATCCGCGGCGAGATCCCCGCCGCCACGGTCGCCGCCATGAAGATGGCCGGCGCCGACGAGATCTACATCCTCGGCGGCGTGCAGGCGGTCGCGGCGATGGCCGTGGGCACCGACACGATCGAGCCGGTCAACATGATCGCCGGTCCCGGCAACGCGTATGTCGCCGAGGCGAAGCGTCAGCTGTTCGGCGAGGTCGGCATCGACCTGTTCGCCGGACCGACCGAGATCCTCATCGTCGCCGACGAGCACGCCGATCCGTTCTTCACCGCCGTCGACCTGCTCTCCCAGGCCGAGCACGGCCCCGACTCCCCCGCGGTGCTGGTGACGACGTCTCAGACGCTCGCGGAAGAGGTCATGGACTGGATCGAGAAGATCCTCCCCGGCATGCCGACGCGCGACTACGCCGGTCCGGCCTGGCGCGACTGGGGGCAGGTCATCGTGGCCGACGACCTCGACGAGGCCTACCGCATCGCCGACGCCTTCGCTTTCGAGCACGTGCAGATCTTCACCGAGAACCCGCGCGAGGCCCTCACGAAGATGCACGACTACGGCGCGCTCTTCCTCGGCGAGAACACCTGCGTCTCGTACGGCGACAAGGTCATCGGCACCAACCACGTGCTGCCGACGCTCGGCGCCGCCCGCTACACGGGTGGTCTCTGGGTGGGCAAGTACCTGCGCACCGTCACGTACCAGGAGGTGCAGAACACGGAGTCGTCGGCCGAGCTCGGCGCCGTCTGCGGTCGCGCCGCGCGCGTGGAGCTCTTCGAGGGCCACGCCCGCTCGGGTGACGCCCGCGCCTGGCGTCACGCCGGCACGGAGTTCGCCTGGATCGAAGAAAGCCAGGCGGCCGCAGCGAGCTCGCGATGACCGATCTCACAGGCCGCACGGCCGTGGTGACCGGCGGTGGCAGCGGACTCGGGGCGGCCATCGCCCGCTCGCTGCACGCCGCCGGCGCCGAGGTCGTGCTCGTCGGCCGCGACGAGACGAAGCTCGCCGCCACGGCATCCGCTCTCGGGGAGCGCGCCCGCGGGATCGCGTGCGATGTGTCGGATGCCGCATCCGTGGATGCCCTGCGCGACGCGCTGTCGGGCACCGAGGTGTCGATCCTCGTGAACAACGCCGGGATCCCCGGTCCGGTCGCGGCGCTGACCGACATCGGCGTCGACGACTGGGACGAGGTGTTCGCCGTGAACGTGCGCGGCACGTTCCTCGTCTGCAAGGCGCTGCTGCCCGGCATGATCGCGCGCGGCGACGGCGACGTGATCAACATCGCGTCGGTGTCGGGCAAGCGTCCGCTCGCGCATCGCACTCCGTACTGCGCGTCGAAGATGGCCGTGATCGGACTCACCTCGACGCTCGCGTTCGAGGTCGGCCCCGCGGGCGTGCGCGTGAACTCGCTCTCGCCCGGGCCGGTGCAGGGACCGCGGATGGAGCGCAACTTCCGGCTCGAGGCCGAGCGCTCAGGCACCACTGTCGACGATGCCGAGCAGGTGTTCGTCTCGCGCGCCGCGCTCGGACGCATGGTCACCGAGGAAGAGGTCGGCGCCGCGGTCCTCGCGATGCTGGCGATGCCGGGCATGTGCGGGGCCGACGTCGACCTGTCCGCGGGGATGGTCGCCTGATGACATCCTTGCGTGCACGGGCTCTGGCAGGGGAGAAGCTCCTCGGCGCTCTGTTGCGGATGCCGTCGGAGGAGCTCGTCGAGATGCTCGCGGTCGCGGAGTTCGACTTCGTGCTCATCGACTGCGAGCACGGACCTGCCGACATCACCGCCCTCCGCAACCACATCGCCCTCGCTGCCGTGCACGGCGTCCCCGTGATCGTGCGGGTCGGCGAGAACGACCGCGGTCAGATCCTGCGGGTGCTCGATCAGGGCGCCGAGGGCATCCTGGCGCCGCACCTCGACACCGTCGCCGACGCGGCCGCTCTCGTCGACGCCTCGCTCTATCCGCCGGTCGGCACCCGCGGCTTCGCGACGTACAGCCGCGCCGGTCGCTTCGGCGAGGTCGACCCGGGGGACCACCTGGAGTGGTACCTCGAGAACACACTCGTGCTCGGCATGATCGAGTCGCCGGACGGCGTGCGCAACGTCGGAGACATCGTCGCGACGCCGCGGCTCGACGGCATCCTGGTCGGTCCCGCCGATCTCGCGGCGTCCACCGGCCCCGACGACCAGCCCGTTCCGGAGGCCATCGCCGCCGTGCACGCGGAGCTCGCTCGCGCGGGCTCGCTGCGCATGGACATCGTCGGCACTCGTGCCGCGGCCGAAGCATCCTTCGCCGGCGGCGCCGACCTCGTCATCTACAACCTGGCGTCGTCGCTCATGCGGCATCTGCGCGACCTGGCCTCGCCGGAGCGCTGAGCCGCCGGCATCCGCTCGCGCGGAATGCAGGAGATCTCCCAGAACGAAGGATGCTGTCGCGGCATCCGCCCCTTCATCCCGCGAGTTCTCCTGCATGACGTGCGGGTGCGACACCGTGACGGGCGGAGTTCTCCCCGACGAGCGGATGCCGACACCACAAGCGCTCCGCCCATCACAGAGTTCTCCGCCCCAAGAAGCGCAGCACGCACAGGAGACGCGCGGCGCTAGGAGGACACGCGAAGGCCGGAACCCTCAGCGCCGCCCGGCGCCCGCGGCGGCATCCGCCAGCTGGGTCTGCCACGAGCGCAGCAATGAGCCGAAGGCCTGCGGGCGCTCGATCGGCAGCAGGTGCCCGGCGTCGAGGGTGACGAGCCGGGCGTCGGGCATCCGCGTGACGATCTCGGTGTGTAAGTGCGGCGGCGTGATCACGTCGTCGAGCCCCGAGACGACCAGCGTCGGCACAGACAAGCCCGGCAGTCGCCCGAGCAGGTCGCCCCGGCTGAGCTGCAACTGCAGCTGCGCCCGCAGCCGCGCCTCGCCCGTGACCGTGCCCATCGCGAGGGTCCGCTCCACCAGGTCCGGTCGATCGCGCACGGCCTCGGCGCCCAGCAGCGCGGGAAGGATGCTCTCCTGCAGCTCACGCGCATCCGCGCCGGCATCCATGCGCCCGAGCCAGTCGCGCCACCCCTCGCGTTGCGTCTCGGTCGGCGCCTTCGCATTCGTCGAGACCAGGCACAGTCCGGCCACCCGCTCGGGAGCGGCCAACGCGACCGACATCGCGACGATGGCCCCGAGCGAGTGCCCGACGAGCACGAACCGCTCCGGAAGCGAGTCCAGCAGCGCCTCGACCTGGTCGGGGATGGAGGGGCGATCCAGCACCGGCTGGATCGCCCCGTCTGGTCCGGCATCCGCCCACAGATCGGCGGTGCAGTTCATGCCGGCAAGCAGCACCAGCGACGACACGTCAGCCCTTGACGGCGCCGTCGCTGAGTCCCGCGACGAGATATTTCTGCGCGATGAATGCGATCACGAACACCGGGATCGTGAGGAGCATGGATGCCGCTCCCGCCTGTTGCAGCATCGGCAGGGTCTGCCCGAGCTGCGTGGCGATGAACACGGGCACCGTCTTCGACGACGTGTCGGTGAGCACGAGCGCGGTGAGGTACTCCTGGAACGCGAAGAGGAACACGAAGATGCCGGCGGTGAGGATGCCGGGTCCCATCAGCGGGATCATGACGCGGCGCAGCATCCCGATCCTCGTGCAGCCGTCGATCATCGCGGCCTCGTCGAGTTCCTTGGGGATCTCGGCGAAGAAGTTGCGCAGCAGCCAGATCGTGAACGGCTGGTTGATCGCGACCAGGGCGATCGCCAGCGCGAACGTCGTGTCGTAGATCCCCAGCGCGCGGCTGATGTCGTACATCGGCAGCACCACTGCGAAGCGCGGCAGCGCACGGAAGATCAGGGCGAGCACCAGCAGGATCGCCGAGACGTAGCTCGGGAACCGCGACAGCGCATAGGCGGCCGGGATGCCGATGACCAGCGCGATCACGGTCGACACGGTCGCGACGACCACGGTGTTCACGAGGTAGTCCGCGAAGTACGTGGTCTGCCACAGATCGACGAACGCCTGCAGCGTCGGCTGGTAGTCCCAGAGCACCGGCGGGTTGGAGAACGCGACGTCGGTCGGCTTGGTCACCGACAGCGTCATCCAGATGAACGGACTGAGCACGACGACGCAGAGGATGCCGAGCAGCAGACCGGTGATGTACGGCGGGCGGTTCTGACCGCGGCGCTTGCGCTGCGGTGCGCCCTTGGTGACGATGGCCCTCGTCGAGAGCTCTGCGGAGGTGAGACTCATCGTTCGGCCTTCGCTTCCTTGAAGATGCCCCGGATGAACGGGATCAGCATGATGAGGATCAGGAGGATGGTGAGGACGTTGATCGCACTGCCCAGCCCGAGGTTCTCGGCGCCGTCGGCGAACGCCACCGAGTAGACGTAGAGCATGATCGACTCGTTCCCGATGTTCTGCGCCTGCGGCGACAGCGGGATCAGGTTGTCGAACATGCGCAGCACGTCCATGATCGTGATCAGGGTCACGAAGCCGAGCACCCCGCGGATGGTCGGGATGATCACGTTGATGTGCGTCTGGAAGCCGTTGGCGCCGTCGATCTTGGCGGCCTCCTTCAGCTCGTTGGGCACGCCCTGGAGCCCCGCCAGGATGATGAGCATCGCGAACGGCAGCATGTGCCAGACGGTGTTCGCGATCACGAGGATCGCGTTCGGCACCTGGTCGGTGAACCACAGCACCTGCGAGCCGCCGAAGAACCCGATCAGCCTGTTCACGACGCCGCCGAAGTTGTCGTCGAACAGCCACGAGAACGCGACGGCGCCGACGAGGTTCGGCAGCACGTACGAGACGAGCATGATGCCGAGGACGAGCGGGCGGGACGTGGTGATGCGGTTGATGCCGGTGGCGATGATGTATCCGAACACCAGCAGGATCGCGGTGGTGACGACCGTGACGGCGACGGTGAAGAGCACCGCCTTGTGGAACCGGGGATCTGTCAGAGCGTCGGTGAAGTTCTCCAACCCGACGAATGTTCCCGGTGTGCCGTAGCGGACCTGCTCGAAACTCCACTGCACCGTGCGCACCAGCGGGAGCACGAGGAGTGCACCCATCACCAGCAGGCTCGGAGCGAAGAGCAGCCAGAATTCGCGTGCCTTCATGTGCGTCCTCCCTTGGACGGACTGTGGCCTGAACTCGCGCTCAGGCCACAGTCATGGACGTCGGTCCGTGGTCAGCCGGCGACCTTCTCGCCGGCGGCCTGCATCTGGGCGAGTCCGTCGTCGACGGACACCTGGCCGTTGAGGATCGAGACCAGGATCGGACGGATCTCGTTCGTGATGTCGGCGATGACCGGCGACACGATCGGCGGCATCGCGCTGGCGATCGAGTCGTTCGCCGCCGCGCCGTAGGGAGAGTTCTTCTCCGTCACCATTCCCTCGCGGGCCGGGTAGGCCGCGGGGACGGATGCCTTCGAGGCGTCTTCGCTGACGGCCGAGGCCATCATCTGGAACAGCATGTCATGGTCGAGCTTCGTGTTGAACGGGATCGACCAGCCGTCGATCGAGAGGCGGTTGTACGAGTACTCCGCGTCATCGCTGACCTTCGGCGCACCGGCGAAGCCGAACGAGTCGGACAGCTTCGAGTTGGCCGGGAGCGTCAGGTCGAACATGCGGCCGGAGAACATGATCGACATGGCCGCCGTCCCGTTGAACATCTGCTGCTGCACCTTGGGCTGGTCGAAGGTCGTGACCTGCGGGTCCATGTAGGGCTTCAGCGAGAGCATCGCCTCGACGGCCTGCTTGGCCTCGGGGGTGTCGAGCGTGACCTCGCCGTTCGCGGTGACGAAGTCGGCGCCGAGGGAGTTCATCGCGCCCTCGAAGCCGGTGGTGACGTCGGCCGTGGCGAGCCACGGCAGCGCGATCGGGTACTCCATGAGCCCTGCGCCCTTGATGGCTTCGGCGGCGTCGATCATCTCGTCGAACGTGGTCGGGACCTCGAGGCCGAGGTCTTCGAAGACGTCGGTGCGGTAGGCCATCACGAACATCTGCGCCTGCATCGGGATCGCGTAGATGTCGCCGTCGTACGACATCCCCTCGACCATCGACTCGCTGATCTCGTCGAGGCCGTAGTCGGCGGCGTACTTGTCCCAGAGGTCGTTCAGCGGAACGAGCTTCTCCTCTTCGCCGAATCCGGGGATGACGAAGCCGTACGTCTCGATGATGTCGTAGGTGCCCGTGTCACCCGCGAGGGTGGCCGTGGTCTTTGTGACCTGACCGCCGAAGTCGATCGGGTCGTGCTTGAGCGTCACGTCGTCGGTCGAGCAGCTCGACACCATCGTGTCGGTGAAGGGGTCGATCGCCGAGGAGTTGTAGGCGAGGACGTTGACCGTCGTCTTGCCCTCGGGTGCCGTGTAGTCACATGACACCGTGGTCGAGTTTTCGTTGTCGGTGCGGGAGCCCGCGCCGCAGCTGGTGAGGGCGACGATGCCCACGGCTGCGAGAGCGAGAACCGGCAATGCCCGATGCTTGTTGAGTCCCATAGGGCTGATGGTATACGTATGCAGTCAACTTAGGGAAGCCTATTTTTCGGGAATGTATTCCCGCTGAATACGTATACGTAACGATTGCCCGCAGGCTCTTGCGGGCGACGCGCGGAATGCCGGCCGAAACGCCCGGGCGGCGTCACTCCGAGCGAGGTCGCCGCTTCTCCAGAGCCCCGGAGAGCAGGACGGCCACCACCCCCGCCACCGGCGCGATCAGGAGTCCGGCGCGCAGGCTCTCGGTGTCGGCGATGAAGCCGACGAACGGCGGTGCGAGCAGGAATCCGACACGGAGGAGCCACGAGACGATCGTGAGCCCGGCGCCGTGCCGCAGGCCGGGCAGCTCGTCCGCCGCATGCATCGCTGCGGGGATGAGCGTGGCGATGCCGAAGCCGAGCGCAGCGAAGCCGACGATCGTCCCCGGGATGCGGGGGAAGGCGAGGGCGAGCCCCATCCCCGTGGCCGCGATCAGTCCGCCGGCACCCGCGACGAGGCGCTGACCGAACCGGTCGGTCAGCCGGTCGCCGAGGATGCGGCCGACGAACTGCGCGAGCATGAGGGCGATGAAGCCGAGCGGTGCGATCGCGGCGGCCGCGTCGAGCGAGTCGGCGAGGTAGAGCGTCGCCCAGGAGTTGCCGGCATCCTCACCCACCGCCCCGGCCATCGCGATGAGCGTGAGCGCCGCGAGCAGGAGGACCGTGCGCAGGCTCGGGCCACGGCGCCCGGCTGGGCGGATCCCGGGGCTGTCTGCGACGGCATCCGCATCTTCTGCCGCATCCGCCGACTCCTCGTCGCGCCCGGGCAGGCAGAAGCGCAGCGCACCGAGGGCGACGGCGGCGAACACCGTGGTGGAGATCGCGAGGTGGATGCCGACGGGCAGGCCGACCGCGATCGCGACGGCGGCCATCGCGCCGCCGAGCACCGCGCCGATCGACCAGATCGCGTGGAAGGAGTTGATGATCGAGCGACCGTACCGGCGCTGCACCCGCAGACCGTGAGCGTTCTGCGCGACGTCCGTGATCGCGTCGCACGCGCCGGTGAGGAACAGTGCGCCGGCGAACAGCAGCGCCGACGGCGACAGCCCGGCGAGGAGGTAGCCGATGCTGGTGAGCGCGGTGCCCAGCACCGCGAGGCGGCCCGAGCCGAACCGGCGGATCAGCACGGCGGCGGCGAGACCGGCCACGATGGCCCCGGCCGGGAGCGCGGCGATCGACAGACCGTAGGCGGTGTTGTCGAGACCCAGCGTCGCCTTGATCTCGGGGTAGCGCGGCAGGATGTTGGCGAACAGGGCGCCGTTGGTCAGGAAGAGCGCGGACACGGCGATGCGCGCGCGGCGGGCCGCGGCATCCGGGCCGGGGCGGGCGGCCGTCGCCGTCTTGTCGCTCGGATCGTCCATCGCGCCCATCCTTCCACGAGCGCCCTGCGTCCCGTCGCAGAGGCGCCGCGGTCAGAGGCCCTCGGCGATCTCCTTGATCGCGGCGAGCCGGCGATCCCAGGCGCGTCCGATCGCGTCGAGTTGCGCGGCCGTGGCGGCGAGCTCGGTGCCGATCACGCGGTAGCGCAGTTCGCGGCCGACGGGCACGGGCTCGACGAGCCCGACCTCCTGCAGCACCGCGAGGTGCTTGGCGATGGCCTGACGACTCACAGGCAGACGCCCGGCGAGAGCGGATGCCGAGGCATCGCCCTCGCCGAGAGCCGTCAGGATGCTCCACCGCGTCTCGTCTGCCAGCGCCGAGAACATCGGGATCAGCGTGCCTGTGGTCATGCGTCGCCCTCGACGGCATCCGCTTCGACGAGCGCGACCAGCTTGTCGAGCTCGAGGTCCCAGCCGGTGCGGTGGCTCTCGAGGTTCTTCAGCGGCGCGGACGTGCGCTCGAAGCCGCTCTCGACGACGGTGAGCTGGGTGCCGCCGTCGATCTCATCGAGGGTGAAGGTGAAGACGGTCGAGGTGCTCTCGTCGACCGCGTCGGGGAGCCGACCGAGCGCGTCGTCGTTGTTCCATCGGTAGCTGATGAGATGGGGCTCGTCAGAGGCCTCGACCCGCAGCGGGATCACGTCGTAGTCGGGGAAGGTCATCGTGCCGGTCGCGCCGACACCCGTGCCGTCGAGCACCGTGCGGCCGAACCAGCGCGAGATGTGCTCCGGCTCGGCGACCGCCCGCCAGACCTTGTCGATGGATGCCGCGATGCTGATCGTGCGTCGGACCGAGAAGGTGTCTTCGTCGACCACGGAAGCGGTGTTCTCCGTCATGTTCACCATGATGCGTCCTTTCTTCGCGGAGCAGCGGGATCGCCACTCACCTGCAATTACAGAGTTGCACATTTTGACGGATACTGCAACCCCTGGGTTGCACTACGATAGCGCCCTTACATGCCCGCCCCGCCGCGCGCCACCCGCTTCTCCGCATCTCCGCCGCGGCCTACGCTCGAGCCATGACCGAGCTCACCCAGCCCACCGGACAGGAAGAGGCGCTGCGCGCCGTCCCGCGCGAAGACGGCACGGCACCCCGCGCCCTCGTGCTCGGAGCGACCGGATACATCGGGGGCCGCCTGACCCCCCGTCTCCTCAACGCCGGCTACCGGGTGCGGGTCCTGGCGCGCGACGCCGTGCGCGCGGCATCCTTCCCCTGGGGTCCCGACTGCGAGATCGTCGAGGGATCGGCCGATGACGCGGATGCCGTGGCCGAGGCCATGGACGACGTCGACGTCGTCTACTACCTGATCCACTCGATGACCGCGGGCAAGGGGTTCGAGGAGAGCGATCAGCGCGCCGCGACGACGGTGGCGGATGCCGCGGCCCGAGCCGGCGTGCGCCGCATCGTGTACCTCGGCGGGCTGCACCCCGACGACGTGAAGCTGTCGCCGCATCTGCGCTCGCGCGTGGAGGTCGGCGAGACGTTCCTGCACTCCGGGGTGCCGACGCTCGTGCTCCAGGCGGGCGTCGTGATCGGCTCGGGATCGGCGTCGTTCGAGATGATCCGACACCTGACCGATGTGCTGCCCTACATGCCCGCTCCGAAGTGGGTGCGCAACCGCATCCAGCCGATCGCCGTGCGCGATGTGCTGCACTACCTGCTCGGGGCCGCCCGGGTCGACGCGGACGTGAATCGCGCCGTCGACATCGGCGGACCCGATGTGCTGCGCTACGGGCAGATGATGAACGGCTATGCGGTCGAGGCGGGCCTGCCGCAGCGGGCGATCGCCGCACTGCCCGTGCTCACCCCGGGGCTCGCCTCGCACTGGGTGAACCTCGTCACGCCCGTGCCGCGGTCGATCGCGCGGCCGCTCGTCGCCTCGCTGCAGAACGAGTGCGTCGTGAAGGACCGCACCGTCGACGAGCTCATCCCGCCGCCCGCCGACGGCCTGACCCCGTACCGCCGAGCCGTCGCGCTGGCTCTCGGACGCCTCGACGCCGACACGATCGAGACGAGCTGGCAGGACGCCGAGGTGAGCGGAGCCCCGAGCGATCCTCTGCCGAGCGACCCCGACTGGGCGGGGCGCACGGTCTTCACCGACGCGCGGTCGCTCGAGACGAAGGCATCCGTCGACGACCTGTGGCGCGTGATCATCGGGATCGGCGGAGAGAACGGCTGGTACTCGTCGCCGTTCCTCTGGGCGGTGCGCGGCGTGATGGACCGCCTGGTCGGCGGGGTCGGGCTCCGCCGCGGACGCCGGAGCCGCACGGCCGCGCGCATCGGCGACGCGATCGACTTCTGGCGCGTCGAGGCGGTGTCGCAGCCGCATTCGGGCGAGGAGGATGCCGGGCTGCTGCGCCTGCGCGCCGAGATGAAGGTTCCCGGTGAGGCATGGCTCGAACTGCGGGCGATCGCCGAGGGCCCGGGTGCCCGCTACGAGCAGCGCGCGGTGTTCTTCCCGCGGGGCCTGGGCGGACGGCTGTACTGGCTCGCCGTGCTGCCCTTCCACGGCTTCATCTTCGCGGGCATGGCGGCGCGGATCACGGCCGCAGCCGAGACGGGCGGTACGAGTGGCGCTGGCGAGGGGAGATCCCGTTCAGACGTGACCGCCTGATCCGATCTCCGCCTGCACCCGAGCCGCAAGCTCCGGAAAGGCCGTGATCACCGTGCGCCAGAGCAGATCTCTGTCCACGCGGTCATAGTGATGGACGACGAAGTCTCGGTTGCGGGCCGCCTGACGCCAGACCAGGTGAGAGAACCGTGCCTCGTCGGCGTGCACGAGCCGCTTCGAGAGATCACCGATGCGATTCGAGAGCGCCTCGAATGCCAGAGGCAGAGCAGGGTCTACGTCGAAGGCATCTCGACCGCGATCAGCGAGATCCGCGGCTCGGGCGAGGGTGTCTCGAAGATCGCCGAGCCATCGGTCCACTCGATCATCGGGATTCACAGCCGAACGGCTTCCCGCAGGATCGTCGCATCGTGCTCGGGATTCAGCGCCGCCGTGCTCACGACGGATACCGGCACCCCGAGCAGAGCCTCCATGTCGATCTCGAACTGGGCGACGTCGAACAGCGTGGCTTCCGCGTGCGGCGTCACCAGCAGGTCGACGTCACTGAGCTCGTTCTGGTCTCCACGTGCGATGGATCCGTAGACCTGCACGTCACCGAGATGCGAGAGCGCGGCCAGGCGTTCGATGAGTGTGCGCTGCGCACGCAGCCGATCCAGCCCGATCTTCGTCGACCTCCCCTCGGTCAACGCGAGAAACCGGTCGTACGGGAGGAGCGCTGCTTGCGGCCGACGGTGAGATCCGATGATCACCGGCTCATCGGATCCCTCGCGAAAAGACCCGATGATGCGCGAGAGGCCGGCCCGCGCATCCGAGACCGAGGTCACATCCATCACAGCTCCTTCACATTCTGTACAGAAGATTGTACAGAACGAGCATCCGAATGACGAGGAAGTGGCGTTGCGACGGCGGGCGAGCGCGCGGAATCAGGCGAACAGCTTCTGGTTCCGCGTGATCGCCTGATTCGGCCCGGCGCTTTGCGGGCGGCTCCTCAGTCGACCGGACGCTCCTCCGCCCGCGGATGCTCTCCCTGCACCGCGCCCTGGGCGCCGGCCGACTCCGCCGTCTCCTCGGCGAGTCCGTCGAGCGCCGCTCCTGCGTCGGCATCCGGTCCGGCATCCGGTCCGGCATCCGCTGTCGGGACGATGTCGATCGCCTCGGTGGCAGCCTCGTAGACCTCGGCGAGGGTGTCGTCTACCGTGTCTTCGTCGATCCAGGCGAGGTCGTCTTCGGAGTGGTCGTACTCGACCGGGACGAGCGCGAAGTCGTCGCCGTACTCCTCGAGCCCGGCCATGACGCTGTGCCGCACGGCCATCCGCGCATAGCGGTCGCGGAGGATCAGCGGATCGCGCCGCAGGTCCTTCATGAACGCGACCATCATGAACGCCATGATCACCGCGAACGGCAGCGCGGCGATGATGGTCACGTTCTGCAGCGAGCGGAGTCCGCTCCCCTCCTCGCCCGAGATGAGCAGCACTGCGGCGATCACGCCGACCAACACCCCCCAGATGACCGTCACCCAGCGCGCGGGCTCGGGACGGCCCTGCTGCGACAGCGTGCCCATCACGAGCGAGGCGGAGTCCGCGCCGGTGATGAAGAAGATCGAGATCAGCAGGATGAGCAGGATGCTGGTGACCAGCGGGAACGGGAGATTCCCGAGCACGCCGAAGAGCACCTCCTCCGGCGGGTCGACGTTCAGTCCGGCACCGTCCATCTGCTGCTGAATGGCAGTCGTGCCGAAGATCGAGAACCAGACGAGCGAGATGGCCGAGGGCACGACGATGACGACCGACACGAACTGACGGAGGGAGCGGCCGCGCGAGATCTTCGCGATGAACATGCCGACGAACGGCGACCACGAGATCCACCACGCCCAGTAGAAGATCGTCCAGGTCGACAGGAAGGTCTGGGCCTCGTCACCCTGCGAGGCCGAGCGGGCGATCATCGTCGGCAGGTCGCCGAGGAACTGCACCGCGACCGACGGGATCACGTTGAGGATGAGCAGCGTCGGACCGACGAAGAACACGAAGAAGGCCAGGACGAGAGCCGCGACCGCGTTGATGTTCGACAGCGCGCGGATCCCCTTGGAGACGCCCGAGACGGCGGAGGCGATGAAGCAGGCGGTGAGCACGGCGATCGCCGCGATGAGGATGCCGTTGCCGAGCTCGCCGATGCCCGTGACGATCTCGACGCCGTGCCCGATCTGCAGGGCGCCGAGCCCGAGGGATGCCGCCGTGCCGAACAGCGTGACGATGATGGAGAAGACGTCGATCGTGCGTCCGAGGGGTCCGGTGGTGCGGTGCTCGCCGAGCAGCGGCGCGAAGATCGAGGAGATGAGCGGGGTGCGGCCGCGGCGGAATGCGCCGTAGGCGATGGCCCCGCCGACGAGCGCGTAGAACGCCCAGGCCTGCGGACCCCAGTGGTAGAGCACCTGCGCCTGCGCGGTGTGCATCGCCTCGAGGGTGTTCGCCTCGACGGTCCCGGGCGGCGGGTTCTCGAAGAAGGTGAGGGGCTCAGCCGCACCCCAGAACACGAGTCCGATGCCCATGCCGGCCGCGAACAGCATCGAGATCCACGAGAACATCGAGAACTCGGGCTCTTCGTCGTCGCGGCCGAGCGGGATGCGACCGTAGCGGCTGAACCCGATGAAGAGCATGAACACCAGGATGACCGTGGCGATCGTCGTGAAGAAGAAGCCGGTGTACTCGACGACCGCGTCGAGGACGGTCCGCGTGGTTCCGGCGAGGTTGTCGCCCGCGAACACACCCCAGGCGATGAAGGCGACGGTCAGTGCGACCGCGATGCCGAAGACGAGCGGATCGGTGCGGTACGACCGGCCCGTCTCCTCGACCGAGACGCCGGGCACGAGCGCCGGATGCACGCTGCGCGGCGGCACCGCGGCGATGTCGCGGACGATCTTCTTCGCGGTCGGGACGATGCCCGTTCCCGGCGGTGGTCCTTCAGAGCGTGCGGCGGGCTTCTCGTCAGGGGTCTCCATGGAAGACCATCCTCCCACGGCCCTTCGACAGGCTCAGGGACCCAGCCGTGGATTCGGGAACCGCCCTGAGTGCGGGGCCCAGCCATGAGTGCGGAACCCGGTCCTGGGTTGCTGAGCCTGTCGAAGCGCGTCAGCGCGGCATCCGCTGTACGCCTCGCGAGGAGAATCGCGCTTCCGAAGGCCCGAATCCCGGATTCCATCCTTCTGAAGCGCACATTCCCTTGTCGGATGCCCGAGTGCCGCGTACCCCGATGCCGGATGCCGGATGCCGGATCTCGGATGCCGCGCGCCGGAAGCGCGTCAGCGCGGCCCGCGCCGCCCCATCCCCGCGAAGACCGCGTGCAGCAGCGGCAGCGCCGAGACGCAGATCAGCGTGATGCCGAGCGGGGGCAGCGGCGTCACGAGCAGCGCGCCTCCGACGAGCATCGCGGCGAAGAGCACGCCCGAGGCGATTCGGCGCGCGAGACCCTCCAGACGATCGAGTCGACGCTCGAGACGCGAGGTGTCGAAGGACACGTTGCCGTCGTCGATGCGCGTGATGATGTTGTCGATGCGCTGCGGCAGCCGCATGGTCACGGCGGCGGTCGCCATGGCCCGCTTCGCCACGTCCTGGATCAGGTTGCCCGACTCGTCGCGCAACAGGCGGCCGGCGTACGGCTCCGCGGCATCCCATACGTTGAAGGCGGGGTTGAGGCCGCTGCACATGCCCGACGTCAGCGAGACGGCGCGGATCAGCAGCAGCATGTTCTCGGGCAGCTGCAGCGGAAGCGACCGCACCATGTCGCCGAACTCATCGGCGAAGGCGGTGAACTCGCGCGGGTCGACGGTGCTGAGCTCGGCGAATCCCATGCCGCCGAATCTCGCGAACAAGGCGGTGAGCGCCCGTTCGAGCTCGTTGGTGTCGGCCGACGGCAGCAGCACGCCGATCTCCTTCGCGGCCGCGACGAGTCCTCGGCTGTCGCGCCCGGCGACGGCGATGAGGAGGGTGCGCAGACCGTTGCGGAGGTTGTCCGGCACCTCGGCCATCATCCCGAAGTCGATGAAGGTCAGCCGGAAGTTCCGCGCCTGCGTCCCTGCGCCCTCCCCCTGGCTTTCTGCGCCCTCACCCTGCGCCCCTGAACCCGCGCCGTGGGTCCCTGAGCCTGTCGAAGGGCCTGTCGAAGGGCCCGCCTCAAGCACCGGCGTCACGAAGATGTTCCCCGGATGCGGGTCGGCGTGCACGAAGCTGTGCGTGAACACCTGGTCGAACATGACCTCGGCGAACACGTCGGCGACCTGCGAGGGGTCGATGCCGGCGGCGCGCAGCGCGTCGATGTCGTTGATCTTGATCGCCGTGACATCCGAGAGCGTCAGTACGCGACGGGTCGACCGCTCCCACACGATCTCGGGGGTGTCGACGCGCGGGTCGTCGGCGAAGTTCTCCCGGAACCGCTCGGCGCTCGCGGCCTCGTGCAGGTAGTCGATCTCCTCGAGGCTCGTCTCGGCGAACTCCTCGACGAGCGCGGGGGCGTCGACCCGATCCGAGACGAGCCGCACGCGCATCGCCCAGCGCGCCACCCGGCGGAGGGCGGCGAGGTCGACCGCGACGATCTCGTCGATGCCCGGACGCTGCACCTTCACGACCACCGTGTCGAGTCCCGTGTCGGCGGCGTCCTGCTCCGAGAGCCGGGCGCGATGCGCCTGACCGAGGGATGCCGCGGCCACCGGAGTCTCGTCGAAGCAGGCGTACGCGCGGGTCAGCGGCATACCCAGCTCAGCCTCGGCGACGACGCGGAGGTCGGCGAACGGCACCGCGGGCACCTCGTCCTGCAGCCCCTCGAGCTCGGCGGTGATCTCGGGCGGGAGCACGTCGAGGCGCGACGACATGAACTGTCCGACCTTGATCATGAGCCCGCCGAGGTCGACCGCGAGCACGTGGAATCGCCGGGCGAACCTCTGCATCCGCGGTCCACGCGTGCGCTCCGCGACCGATGACATCCCGAGGCGCGGCAGCACGAGCTCGTACCACCAGACCTTCAGGAACTCGCGTGCCGCGAAGTTGAGGATCCGTCGGTAACGGGCACGGTGCCCCGGTGCCGGCCGTGGATCGCGGGCCGCTGCGCTGCGGCCGCCCGTCCCCGGAATCGTCGGTGGCGCTGCGAAGCGCCCCTCGCCGGCATCCGTCATTCCGTCATCCTCTCGAACCGCGTCGACACGCTGTGACCATGTCAGCCCTCCCCCGACCGCTGAGCCGCGGACCGCGGCATCCGATCAGTCCTGCGCGAGGATGGAGTAGAGCTTACGGCGCGCGTCGTCGAGGACGTCGATCGCGGCCTGCACCTGCTCGGGCGAACCGCTGCGACCCACCGCGGCGGCGGCACCGGCGAGGTCGACGCCCGCCTTCGGGAGCGCGGTGAAGCGCGGGTCGTTGCGGTGGCCGTCCTTGTCGGACGACTCCCACGGAGCCTTCGTCTCCGACGACTCGTCGGCGACGGCGCGACCCGCCTCGGTCAGCGAGTAGGTCTTGCGACCGTTCTGCTCCTCGGCCGAGATGAGACCCTCGTCGGCGAGCAGCTGCAGGGTCGGGTAGACCGATCCGGCGCTGGGCTTCCAGGTTCCGCCACTGCGCTCGGCGATCTCGTTGATGATCTGGTAGCCGTGCATCGGCTTCTCGGCGAGCAGCGAGAGCACCGCCGTGCGCACGTCGCCGCGGGCCATGCGCGAGCCGCCGGACGGGCGCTGCTCGAACGACTTGCGGAACTGGTCGAACGCGTCGAACAGAGCGCCGGCCGGGCCGTTCGCGCCGCCGAGGCCGCCGGTGCCGAAGAGGCCGCCGAGCGGGTTGTCGGCGTTGCTGCTGCCGGATGCGCCGAAGGGGAATGCGTTGTTCATGATGACCTCCAGATGGGGTGGTGAACGATAGTCAACGATATATCGTTCAGCCTGGAGGTTGGGTGGGAGTTTCGGATGCCGTGGCAGGCGGCGACCTCAGCTGCGCGGCAGGGTGAGGATCTCGGCGCCCTCCGCCGTGACCGCGATCGTGTGCTCGGTGTGGGCGGTGCGGCATCCGGTCGCGCTGCGCAGCGTCCAGCCGTCGGCGTCGGTGACGAGCTCGTCGGTGTCAGCCATGACCCACGGCTCGAGCGCGAGCAGCAGCCCGGGGCGCAGGATGTAGCCGCGACCGGGTCGACCGTCGTTCGCGACATGCGGGTCCTGGTGCATGGTCGAGCCGATGCCGTGCCCGCCGAACTCGAGGTTGACCGTGTAGCCGGAGCCACGCAGCACGGTGCCGATCGCGCGCGACAGGTCGCCGATGCGGGCGCCGGGCCGCACAGCCGCGATACCGGCGGCGAGCGCGCGTTCGGTCGCGTCGATCAGGGCCAGATCCTCGGGCGCCTGCGTCTCTCCGACGATGAAGCTGATCGCCGCGTCGGCCGAGATGCCCCGGAGAGTGACGGCGAGGTCGAGCGTGAGCAGATCGCCGTCGGCGAGGGAGTAGTCGTGCGGCATGCCGTGGAGCACGGCGTCGTTCACCGCGGTGCAGACGTAGTGGCCGAAAGGTCCGCGTCCGAAGGAGGGCGCGTAGTCGACGTAGCAGGATTCGGCTCCGGCATCCTCGATCATCTGCTTCGTCCAGCGGTCGAGATCGAGCAGGTTCACGCCGACGGCCGTTCGCTTCTTCAGCGCCTGCAGGATGCCGCCGACGAGGGCGCCGGCGTCACGCGCTCGGGCGAGTTCGTCGTCGTTCAGGATCTCGATCATGGTTCTCTTTCCGGTTCCGATAACTATCCCGGTAATACTATCCCGGGATTAGTATGGGCATCATGATGGTCCGGATGCCGCTCACCCCCGCCGAGGTCGAACGCGGCGAGCGCCTCGGCGCCCTGCTGCGCCGGGCGCGCGGCGAAAGGTCGATGCTCGCCGTCGCTCTGGACGCCGGAGTCTCCCCCGAGACGCTGCGCAAGATCGAGTCCGGCCGCGTCGCGACGCCCGCCTTCTCGACGATCGCGGCGATCAGCGGCGTGCTCGGCCTCTCGCTCGACGCCGTCTGGTCCGAGATCGGGACGGATGCCGAGCGCCGCACCACCGCGGCACGCATCGCCTCCTGACCACTCCTGCACAGTCGGGGTCCGCGAGAATCCGCCCACGGATCGCGCCTCACGTCTCGGACCGCGGTGGCGCATCCCCGAGGGTGGACGCATGACCACGACGGGCGAGCCGTCGCGGCTCCACGAACGGCTGGTCACCGAGCATCTGATCGCGCCCGAGATCCTTCCGATCGAAGCCGCCTCCGCCCTGCGCGGATTGAACCGCGGCGGCATACTCAGCGACGAACGCCTCGCCCGCGCGGCATCCGACCTCCCTCGACTTCGGGTCGAGCTGTATCCGCCACTGCCACTCGTGCCGCGCGTGCTCGACATGAGGCAGAACCTCAGCGCCTACGACGCCGCGTACGTCGTCCTCGCCGAGGTCACGCGATCGGCGCTGCTCACTCTCGACCAGCGTCTGGCTCGCTCAGCCGCGGCGCACTGCGCCGTGGAGGTACCGTCGCGCTGAGCGTTCGCGAGCGGTCGGGCGCGCGAGCGCGTCGGGCACCCTGAGCGGTCGGGCGCGCTCCGCTCTCAGCCCCGGAGCACGGAGTCGAGCAGCCCGGGGAAGAGCGTGTCGAGATCGTCGCGTCGGAGCGTCAGCATCCGTCGCCGCCCGTTGGGTTCGTTGCGGATGACGCCGGCCTCACGCAGCACCTTCATGAAGTGCGACTTGGTCGACTTCGGCAGATTCGGGTCGGTCGCGTGGCAGGCGGCCATGTCGAGCGGACCGTCGGCGAGCTGACGCGCGATGGCCAGACGCTCGGGGTCGCTGAGCGCGAAGAGCACGTCGGTGATCTGGATCTCGGAGCGCTCCGGGTGCGGAAGGTCGCCTGGCATAGTTCGAGAATAGTTGAACAATCACGGAATGGCGAGTACGCTCCGATAGTTCGATTATTCTCGAACCCTTGAGGAGCACGCATGACCACCACCCAGCCGATCGTCCGGCCGTCGGCCGAGGCCGCCGCCCTTCCGCAGGCGCAGGGACCCACGATCCCCCGCGCCCGGTTCGGATTCGCACTCGCGATCGTCGCCCAGGTCGCGATGATGATCGCCGCGAGCGCGCCCTCGCCGTTCTACCCGGTGCTCGCACAGGACATCGGCTTCGATGCGATCGTGATCGCGGCGGTCTTCGCCGTCTACGCCGTCTCCCTGCTGCTGACCCTCCTGACCGCCGGCTCGCTCTCCGACCACGTCGGCCGTCGGCCGGTGGTCATCGCGGGCCTGCTGCTCCTGGCGGGCAGCATGTTCCTCTTCTGGCACGCGGATGCCGTGGCGACGCTGTTCTTCGCCCGGATCCTGCAGGGCATCGCGAGCGGTCTGCTCATCTCCGCGCTCTCGGCGACCGCGCTCGACTTCGCGCCGGGCGGGCGCGCGGGCGTCGCAGCCCTGTGGAACGCACTGAGCCCCGGCATCGGTCTGGCGCTCGGGGCGCTCGCCTCCGGCGTGGTGCTCGATCTGAGCGGGGAAGCGCTGCTCGACGTGTTCGCCCCGCTCAGCACCGCCTACCTCGTGCTGGCCGTGCTGTTCTTCCTCATCCCGGAGACCGCACCGCGCAAGCCCGGCGTCTGGGCATCGCTCAGCTTCCGCCTCTCGATCCCCGCGGCGATCCGGGCGGACTTCTGGCGCGGCGCTCCGGCCGTGGTCGCGGGCTGGGCCACCGGCGGCCTGTTCCTGTCGCTCGGTGCGAACATCGTGCACAACGAGCTCGGCGGCTCCGCCCACGTCTGGCAGGGGCTCGCGGTCGCGATGCTCGCCGGCGTCGGGGCGATCACCGCGTTCCTGATGCGCCGCCGCCCGCCGCGCACCTCGGTCGTGTTCGGCACCACGGCGCTGGCCGTCGGAACCGCCCTGTCGCTCGCGGCGCTCGGACTCGGATCGCTCCCCTTCTATCTCGCCGCGACCGCCGTGACCGGCATGGGCTTCGGCACCGCGTTCTCGGGAGTCGTCGCCTCTCTCGCCCCGCGCATCCCCGCGACGCAGCGCGCCGACACCTTCGCCGTGATCTACCTGCTGGCCTACCTCGCATTCGGGGTGCCCGCGGTGATCGCCGGATCGCTCGTCGGCATCGTCGGGCTCGGAACCGTGTGCGTCGGATACGGCATCGTGGTGATCGCGCTCGCCCTCGTGGCCTTGGTGTCGCGGCTGCGCCGCGCGGACTGACCACCGCGCTCGAGCACCGAGCGCCCGAGCCGCTCCAGCGCCGAGACCCTCGGGCCGCAGCAGCGCCGAGACCCTCGGGCCGCAACAGCGCCGAGACCCTCGAGCCGCAGCAGCGCCGAGAGCCCGGAGCCGCAGCGCGTCGGGAGGAGAACTCGCGCGTGGGCGGAGGAATCCGTGAGGATCCTCCGCCCGACGACGAGTTCTCCGCCCATTACTGAGGCTCGGCGCCGCGCCGCACCCTCAGCCGCTGCGCCACACCGCGACGACACTCGCACCGAGCACGGCCAGCGCCGAGACCCTCGGGCCGCAGCAGCGCCGAGAGCGCGGAGCCGCAGCGCGTCGGGAGGAGAACTCGCGCGTGGGCGGAGGAATCCGTGAGGATCCTCCGCCCGACGACGAGTTCTCCGCCCATTACTGAGGCTCGGCGCCGCGCCGCACCCTCACCCGCGCCGCCAGACCACGACGACCCCCGCACCGAGCACGGCCAGCGCCGCCGCACCGAGGAAGAGCCAGGCGAAGCCGCCGGTGAGGGCATCCGCTGTCGACGCGCCGCCGGCCTCGAGCGACGCCGTGCGCAGCCCGGCGATCGTCCCGAGCACGGCCAGCCCGACCGCGCCGCCGATCTGCTGGCTCGTGTTGATGAGTCCTCCGGCGAGTCCCGCCTCGCCGCCCTCGACGCCGTCGACCGCGAGCTGGGTCGTGGCGACGAACGCTCCGCCGAGGCCGACGCCGATCAGCAGCGTCGGGCCGAGCAGCTGCGCCACGAACTCGGCATCCGAGGGTGCCGCCGCGAGCCAGGCCAGCCCGCCGGCGAGCACGAGCAGCGAGCCGATGAGCACGGAGCGCACACCGAGCCGTCCGATCAGGCTCGGCACCGCTCCGGCCACGAGCACGAGAGCACCGGCGAGCGGAAGCTGCGAGAGCCCGGCGGCGAGGGCGTCGTAGCCGAGCACCGCCTGCATGTAGACCGACAGCGCGAAGAACAGCGCGACCATCGCAGCGCCACCCAGCACCATCACGACGTTGCCGAGCGCGAGGCTGCGGTTGCGGAACACCGACAGCGGCACGAGCGGCTCAGCACTCCGACGCTCGATCACGAGGAAGGCGGCTCCCAGCACCAGCGCGCCCGCGAAGAGCACGAGAGGGAGCGGATGCAGGAACCCGAGCTGCTCGACGGCACTGAAGCCTCCGACCAGGGCGACGAGCGCGGCCGTCACGGTGACGGCGCCGGCCACGTCCAGGCGTCCCGATGCGCGGGCACCGTCGCGGGTGATGAGCAGCGGGATCGCGATGAGCACGATCGCCCCGACCGGAACGTTCACGAAGAACACCGACTGCCATCCGAGGGTCGCGGTGAGCACACCGCCGAGCAGCACGCCGGCCGCGGAGCCGATGCCGGCGACTCCTCCCCACACGCCGAGTGCCGTGGTGCGCTCCTTCGCATCCGGGAAGAGGTGCGTGAGCAGCGCCAGTGCCGCCGGGGCGAGGAGCGCGGCCGACGCGCCCTGCAGGGCGCGAGCCGCCAGGAGCATCTCGGCCGAGAACGAGAGGCCGGCCAGGGCGGATGCCGCGACGAACCCGGCCGCCCCGACGAGGAACACCCGGCGGTGGCCGTAGCGGTCGGCCAGTCGTCCGCCGAGGAGCAGCAGCCCGCCGAAGGCGAGGACGTAGGCGGTGATCACCCAGGCGAGGGCGGCGGTGTCCATACCGAGCTGCTGCCCGAGCACCGGGAGCGCGATGTTCACGATCGAGGCGTCGAGCACGACGAGGAACTGCGCGAGCGCGAGGATGCCCAGTGCGAGCCAGCGGCGCGAACTGCGCGGGGCCGCCTGCGTGATCGGCGGGGTGGTGAGAGCGGTCATGATCTTCTCCTTCTCGGTGGTGCGATGTCGGTGGATCGATGGATGAGTGATTGCTCACTCACTCTTGAGGACAAGCGAAACCGGCGCGAGCCGGGTGGCGGTTCAGTCGGGGTGGCGGATGCCGCGGGTCAGCACGGTCGCCCACTTCTCGGGGCGCCCGTCGAGCTGCGTGGTGACGATGAGGTGGCACAGCTGACCGAACGCGATGAAGGTCTGCACGTCTTCGTCGGAGCCCCCGGAGCGGCTCTGCGCGTACGTCGTCACGCGGCCGAGTCCCGCTCGGAGCGCGGCGCCGATCTCGGGGATCTCGGCAACGGACTGCGCGTGCACCTGCAGCATCAGCAGCTTCCGGTCCGAGATGAGGTGCGCGTAGGCATCGCCCATCGCGTCGAGGATGGCCTCCGGGGTCTGCGCCGAGGCGGCATCCGCTCCTTCTTCGAGGGCGACGATGATGGCCTCGAAGCAGGCCTCGAGCGCCGCGATGAACAGCGCCTCCTTGCCGGCGTAGAGCTTGAAGACGTAGGCCGGGGAGATCTTGGCCTCGCGGGCGACATCCGCGACGGTCGTGCCGTGATACCCGCCGCGTGCGAACTCCGCGAGCGCCGCCGCGGCCACGAGGGGCCGGCGGGCGTCTGCCGTGGAGAGGATGGAGCTACGCGAGGTGGGCATATGAGTGACTGTACACTCACTCTTCGCCCGCGGCAACGCGTGGTTGCAGAATCTGTCGATAAACGATAGATTCCTGTTGTTCTTCGACGAGAGGTGAAGCCATGCGAAAAGCGACGATCGTCGTGCTGCAGGTCGTGATCGCGATCGCCCTGGTGGGATCGGTGGCCGTTCAGGCCCTGATCGCCCCCCTGCTCTGGCTCGACCTCGGCGAGGGCGAGCTGCTCGGGCGCATCTTCCTGGTCGGCATCGTCGTTCTGGGCGTCGGCACGCTGCAGGTGTTCGGCATCTGCGTGTGGCTGCTGCTGAACAAGGTGCGTCGGGGATCGATCTTCTCGGAGTCGTCGTTCCTCTACGTCGACGTGATCATCGGCGCGATCCTCGTCGCCGCGATCCTGGCCCTGTCGCTCGCGATCGCTCTCGCCCCGGGCGATGCGGCCCCCGGAGTCGTGGGGCTGATCTGCGGTGCCTCGCTCGTCCTCGGCGGGATGGCGCTGCTCGTCGTCGTGATGAAGGCGCTGCTGCGTCAGGCGATCGCCAGCGAGGCCGAGGCGCAGACGCTCCGCGCAGAGCTCGACAACGAGGTGATCTGATGCCCGTCGTCGTCGACATCGACGTGATGATGGCCCGCCGCAAGATGAGCGTCGGCGAGCTGGCCGAGCGCATCGGCATCACGCCCACCAACCTCGCGGTGCTCAAGAACGGACGCGCGAAGGCCGTGCGCTTCACGACCCTCGACGCGCTGTGCGAGGTGCTCGAGTGCCAGCCCGGAGATCTGCTGCGGTGGGAGGCCGAGGGCGCCGAAGGGGCCGACTCGTAGGGGTCGGCACCCGGCACCCGGCAGCCGGCACCCGGCACCCGGCATCTGACCCCGCACCACCCGACCCCTGACACCCAGACAAGGCAATGTGCGTCTCCGGAGGACGGAACCCGGAAGTCCGCCCTTCCGGAGCGCACATCTCCTCGAGAGACGCACAGCGGATGCCGCGGCGCGGGACTACCGCCGCGCCAGCAGCTCCCCCAGCCGTGCGGCCTCGTCCGCCGGCATCGCGTATCCGTGCTCGGCGCCCGGGTACACCCCGCCGCGCACCTCGGCCGCGTACTCGGAGACGCCGGCGACGGCCGCATCGCGCAGGGCCGCGTAGCGCTTCACGAACTTGGCCGCGCCGCCGTCGTACAGGCCGAGCAGGTCGTGGAAGACGAGCACCTGGCCGTCGGCATCCGCTCCCGCTCCGATCCCGATGACCGGGATGTCGAGCAGGGGCATGAGCGCCGCGGTGACCTCAGACGGCACGGCTTCGATCACGAGCATCGAGCAGCCGGCATCCTGCAGCGCGAGGGCGTCGTCGATCACGGCGAGCGCGGCCTCGGCGGTGCGTCCCTGCGCGCGGTAGCCGCCGAGTGCCGTGGCGGTCTGCGGGGTGAGGCCGACATGACCGACCACCGGGATTCCGGCGCGCACGAGGGCCCGCGCCCTGTCGACCGTCGATCCGCCGCGCTCGATCTTGACGAGGTCCACTCCGGCCTCCTTGACGAAGCGCTGGGCGGTCGCGATCGCGAGCGCGTCCGACGCCTCATAGGAGCCGAACGGCAGGTCGCCGACGAGCAGCGGAATGGTGAGCCCTCTCCGCACGGCCTTGGTCAGCATGAGCATCTCGTCGACCGTCACCGGCACCGTGCTCTCGTAGCCGAGCACGGTCATCGCGGCGGAGTCGCCGACGAGCACCATGTCGACGCCGGCATCCTCCACGATCTGCGCGCTCGGGTGGTCGTAGGCGGTGACCATGACGATCGGGTCGCCGGCCTCCTTCTTCGTGGCAAGACTCGCGAGCGTGACCCGCTTGCGGGGTGCCGCGTGCGCGCTCACAGCGCTGCCTCCGTCAGCAGGCGGTCGACGGCGTCGTCGACCTGGATGATGCTGTTCGCCCGATCGACGTGCACGACCGTCGGCGAGTACTCCGCGAGGTCTTCCGCGGAATAGTCCGCGTAGGAGATGACGATGATCGTGTCGCCGGTGTGCACGAGGCGAGCGGCGGCGCCGTTGACCTGGATGACACCGGATCCGCGCTCACCCACGAGCGTGTAGGTTTCGAAGCGCGCGCCGTTGTCGACGTCGACGACGTGCACCTGCTCGTGCGGGAGGATATCGGCGGCCTCGAGCAGGTCGGGGTCGATGGTGATCGAACCGACGTAGTGGAGGTCGCTCGCGGTGATGGTCGCGCGGTGGATCTTCGACTTCAGCATGGTGCGTCGCATCAGGCATCCTTCGTTGCGGAGAGAGTGTGGTTGTCGATCAGCCGGGCGGCGCCCACACGGGCCGCGACGGCGAGGAGCGCGTCGCCCTCCACGCGGTCGACGGATTCCAGCGTCGATGCGTCGCGGAGTTCGAGGTAGTCGGGCGTGATCCCGGCATCCGCGAGCACGCGTCGGGCAGCGGAGAGGATGCCGTCGGCGTCGCGCTCCCCCGCCTCGAAGACGGATGCCGCGGCGTCGAGCGCCCGGTTCAACGCGGTCGCTCGCGCGCGAGCATCCGCGTCGAGGTAGACGTTGCGCGAGCTCATGGCGAGTCCGTCGGCCTCGCGCACGATCGGACACGCCTCGATGCGCACGTCGAGGTCGAGGTCGCGCACGACGCGGCGGACGACGAGGACCTGCTGCGCATCCTTCTGCCCGAAGTAGGCGACGTCGGGGCGGACGATGCCGAACAGCTTGGTGACCACGGTGGCGACGCCGTCGAAGTGGTGGGCTCCGCGGGCGGCTCCGTCGAGCACGTCGGTGAGCCCTGCGACGTGGATGTTCGTCGCGAAGCCGTCGGGGTAGATCTCGGATGCCGCGGGAGCGAAGAGGATGTCGACGCCCTCGGTCTCGGCGAGCGCGGCGTCGCGGGCTTCGTCGCGCGGGTAGGCGCCGAGGTCTTCGTTCGCGCCGAACTGGGTCGGGTTGACGAAGAGCGAGACGACGACGAGGTCGTTCTGCGCACGGGCGCGGCGCATGAGGGAGAGGTGCCCCTCGTGGAAGGCGCCCATGGTGGGGACGAGGCCGACGCTCTGGTTCTCGCGCCGGGCCGCGCTGACGGCGGCGCGGACCTCGACGATCGTGCGGAGGATCTTCATTCGCCCGCCGCCTCCGGTTCGGGGATCACGGTCGGCGGGGTGCCGGAATCGACCGTGGGGATTCTGGTCGCACGGCGGGCGACGGCACGCGTCGCGGTGGCGAGTTCGGTGAAGAGCGGCGCGAGGTGCGGAGCATCCGCGTCGATCGCGTCGCGCTGCCGCTCGATCGTGAGCACATCACCGCGGGCGATGGGGCCCGTGAGCGCATCCGGGGCCCCGACATCCGCCCAGTTGTCGACGCTGCGGCGGACCAGCGGGGCGATCAGCTCACGCGCGTCGTCGGCGGGGATGCCGGCCTCGGCGGCGAGCTGCTCGGCCGCGTCGAGCACGGCGAGCACGAAGTTCGAGGAGAAGGATGCTGCCGCGTGATAGGTCGCGCGGTGATCGTTATCGACGGTGAACGGGCGGGCGCCGAGGGCACGCGCGAGCTGCTCGGCGATGGCTCGGGCTTCGTCGGTGCGGCCGGCGATCGCGGCGCCGATGCCGCGGAAGACGTCGGGCGTCTCGGACCCGGTGAACGTCTGCAGCGGATGGATGCTGAAATCGACGTCGTCGAGCCCGGTCGCACCGGAGACGTGCCCGACGAGTCGCACGTGCGCGCGGGCGACGAACGCGACCGCCGGGATCGCGGCATCCGGAACGCAGAGCAACGCGATGTCGGCGGACGGCATCGACTGGTCGCGGCGGAGCGGCCCGAGTACGTCGAACCCCGCCGTGCGGAGCGACCGAGCGAGAACGCCGCCGAGACGTCCGGCGCCGATCACGGCGATGGTCGTCTCAGGCGCGAGAGCAGAGGCAGGATTCATGATGAGAGCCGGTCGAACAGGGCGACGCGGATGCCATGAGTATCCGCCGTCAGCGGCATCCGCTCCAAATCGGAGAGCAATATGACATCAAGAGGTCATCCAAGCATTGTCATATTTGCGGCCATTTCCATCATCAGATTTACATATTGATCTCACGCATTCGATGAGCGCGTACGAGGAGTGTGACGAGCACCTCGCCGACTAGGCTCCCTCCATGCCCCACCGGACCATCGAGCTCCACGTCGATCGCGACAGCGTCGCCATGGGCGATGACGTCGTCTCGCACGCCGGCGTCCTGTCGGCCCCCCGGGGAACGCTGCTCAGCGCGGCACTCGAGCTGGCCTCGCCCGAGATCCGCTCGCCAGGGTGGTCGTGGGTCGCGGTCGTCGATGGCGCGACCACTGCCGTGTGGTCCGTCGACCACGGCGTGCAGCTCCTCGTCGCCGACCGGAAGCTCACGCGCGGACCGGTCGACGTCTTCTTCCGCTACTTCGTCCAGATCGACCCGGCATGGCTCTTCGACCGCCTCGCGCACGGCGTCCGTGCTGATCGACGCGCGCTCGAGGAGGAGTATGCCCCGATCGCGCGCGAGAAGTACCGGGCGGAGCTGCGCCGTCGCGAGCGCGAGCTCGACGGCCGGTTCCTGAGCACGGAGTGCGTCGATACCCTCCAGCACTTCGGCGCCGAGATCACCCTGCACGCCGACGTCGCCTGCGACTTCACTCATGACGGCGATGCCTGGTCGGTGAGACGCGCAGACACCATGTTCCAGGTCTTCCGGGGTGGTGGTGGACCGATCGCCTCGATCCGGCCGCATGCCCTCGGCGAGGCCTGGCTGGTCGGCATGCTCGGCGCCTCGGCGCGCACCGCGGCAGGGCGTGCCGACCTGCCCGATGCCGAGCCCCTCCCGGGCCTGGAGCTCACGGCATCCGGTGGTCGGTGGATGTCCCGCGGGGCGACGGTCGTCCAGGTGCGATCCGAACTCGCCGCGCGAGTCGCGCAGCTCGCGTACGGACGTTCCGTCGCCGACCTGCGCGCGTTGCTCGACGCCTGACTCCGACTCCGCTCAGACGGTCGGGCTCTGCTCCGCGAGCCGGGGGAAGCTCCAGCGGCCAGCGGCGATCTCGGGCCGGGGCCGATACAGCCGGACGAGGTAGTTCCAGCCCTCGACGACAGGAATCGCGTTCGGCACATCGTCGGGATAACTGCCGAACCGGACGGTGATGCTGCCGTCGTCGTTGCGGACTCCGGTGATGTTGTTGACCGTGTACGAGTCGCGGTCGTTCGGTTCGAAGTATCCGGCGGCGTTGTAGACCGAGATCGACCAGAATCCGTCGACGGGAACGTCGCCGACGGTCAGCTCGTACTGGCCGACGGGGAGGCGCGGGTCGACTCCGATGTAACTCGCCTCATACGACGGGAGCCCGCCCCAGCCGGCCGCAGTCCCGATGAGGTGGCGCACCGGGTCGACCTGTTCCTTCGTGCCGAACATGTGGTCGAACCCGGTGAGGTTGCGGGCGAGCGCGAGCAGCGCGTCGCGGGTCTCATCGAGGCTCGTCGTGTCGTAGTCGGGCATCTCGAACGGGATGGCCGAGGCGCTGTCGAGCCGGATCTGATCCTGCAGCGCCGCGACCTGGGCGAGGTCAACCTCGTCCGCGGGGTCAACCAGCGTGCGGATCGCCAGCACCACATGAGGCGTGCCGAACTGCTCGACGGTGAGGCGATGCTCGCCCGCGTCATGGAAGATCGCGTCGATGTAGTGGTGCTCGTTGACGACCATCGCCGACACGTAGCGATCGCCGTGCTCGGGGATGGTGAACGTCGCACCGGCGCTGATGTCGACGACGGCGAAGCTGTACAGGGTGTCTCTGTTCAGCCGGATGACGGTCTGATTGTCGATCGCCGCGGGTTCGCGGTTGTGCAGGAAGAGATTCACGCCGCCGGCATTGGCCTGGAGGTCGTGCATCATGCGGTGAGTCTCGGCGAGGGCGAAGTTATCGGCATTGACGAAGACGGTCATGGCTCGATCATGCCCATACCCGCGCCCGATCGGAAGCGCCTTCGTGCTTCCGTCCGGGAAACCGCGTCGCGCATCGAAGGAGAGCGCATCCGCCGTCAGCGGCTCCCCCGCGAGACACTGTCACGGAATGAGGTGACACCGGTCACACCTTCTCATGACACGGGGACACTGTGCACGCCACCGACGATGGAGTGCGATGGAAGGATGTCCACTCAGCAGATCTCCATCGCTCATCCCGAGCCCGTCCGCTTCTGGCGGAGGCCCTTCCGGGTCGTGCGCGAGAACATGCGCGTCTACCTCATCCTCAACGCTGCTGCCTATGGGCTCGCTCTCCTCGGCTTCGCGATCGGGATCATCTTCCCCGATCTCGTCGCCGCCCGAGCCGCAGGGCTGGAGGAAGACGGAACGGGCGAGCTCGTGCGCTGGCTCGTCAACACACCTCCGCTGTTCGCGCTGACGACCCTCGGCGTCAACCTGTTCCGCCTCAGCGCTCTGACCATCGTGCTGCCGTCGCTCATCGTGCCGTTCGCGGGACTCGCGTTCTTCGGGTACTGGTCCTTGACCACGGGGATCACTCTCGTCCCGACCTCGGACACGGGGTGGGTCGCGCTCATCCCGCACTCGCTGACGTTCCTCATCGAACTGCAGGCCTACGTGCTGTTCCTGCTGGGAGCGTTCCTGATCGGCAAGTACTGGCTCTTCCCGCGCACAGCCGGGGCGAAGAACCGGCGCCAGGGTTACGTGCGGGGCCTCCGTCAGCTGGGCCTGCTCGCACTCCCGGCGCTCGTGCTGCTCATCATCGGAGCCGTCTGGGAGGCGTATTCACTGCGCTACCTGGTGCATCCGCTCGCGCAGCTGCTGCTCTGAGAGGAGCACCTCCATGTTCGATGAAGACGATGCCGACGCGCTCGGCATGCTCGGCGATGCCGACGACGGCCCCATGCCCCGCCGCCAGAAGCGCGGAGACGGGCGCGCCCTTGAACCTTTCCGCTGGTGGCATCTGGTGTCCGGTCGAAAGCTGTTCGCGTTGACCGTTCCGCGGCCGGGCGCGCCGGACGTGACCTATGCCGTGGATGTGCGATCCCATGAGGACGGCGACCCTCGCGCCTACCTCTATCGCGACGGGGCACAGGCCGTCGTGTCGAAGCTGCCGGCGAGGTTCGCCGTCGAGGGCGGCGTGATCCAGGTGGCGGCGGGCTCGTACGGTCTCCGGCGGATGCACTACGTCACGCCTGACGGGTCCGAGCGCCGACTCACCCCGCATCCGAGATCGGCGGTCGGCCGCCGTCTGCGACTCGAGCAGACGCATCCGGTCGCGAGCCGGTGGATCGCCGCCACAGCGATCGTCATCCTGATCGTCGGTGTGGGAGTGAATGTCCCGCAACTGGTGCAGGTGATCTCCGAGATCCAACCGATCGCGGAGCGCTTCGGCACGTTCGTCTCGCCCATCCATCTCCCGCTGTGGCTCAACATCGCCCTCGGCGCCGGTGCGGCGCTGGCCAGCATGGAGCGCGGCCTCCGCCTCCGCTATCACTGGATGCTCGACGGCCTCGGCAACTGAGCGATCGGCCACCCGGTCGTTGAGCGAGCGAAGCGAGACGAAACGCTCGCGATCAGCATCTGGTACCGTCCGGGAGAGTCCGCTGCGCATCGAAGGAGAGCGACGAGATGAGACCACTGCGGTACGCGATCAACGTCACGCTCGACGGCAGCGTGCATCACGAGGCGGGGCTCACTCCCGATGAGGAGTTCATGGACTTCTGGACCGCCGAGATGGATCGGTCCGACGCCGAGATCTATGGCCGGGTGACCTACGAGATGATGGAGTCCGCCTGGCGGCGGCCGGCGGATGGCGTGTGGCCCGACTGGATGGATGAGTCGGAGGTCCGCTTCGCCGAGCGCATCGACCGGGCGAAGAAGTACGTCGTGTCGAGCAGCCTCGCCTCGGTGGACTGGAATGCCGAGCTGGTCGAGGGCGACCTGGAAGCGGCGATCCGCACGCTGAAGCAGGAACCCGGCAAGGGCCTCTCCGTCGGCGGCGTGACGCTCACCCTCGCGCTTGCAGATCTCGGCCTGATCGACGAGTACACGTTCGCCGTGCATCCGGTGCTCGCCGGAAGCGGGCCGAGACTCTTCGACGGGCTGCGTGAACGCATCGAACTCGAACTCGTGGAGCGGCAGGAGTTCCGGTCGGGGGTCGTCGTGCAGAGGTACAGGCCGCGGGCCCTCGGTCGTTGAGCGACACTTCGACTCGCTTCGCTCGCTCAGTGCGGGTCTCTGCGAGACGAAACGTCGCACTGGCGCGGTGCGCTTCCGCAGGAGAAGTGCGCTTCGCGAGGACGGATGCCGGTGCATCGACCTCGCGAAGCGCACGTCCCCTTCCGGCGTGCACATCAGTCGCGGGCGATCACGGCACCACGATGACCTTGCCCGCGATCCGCCCCGCGGCCGCCTCCGCGTGCAGCGCCGGAAGCTCCTCGAGCGGGATGCGCCGCGTGACCTCGAGGCGGAGAGCCCCGCTGTCGACCAGCGACACGAGCTCGGCCAGTTTCTCGGCATCGCTGCGGACGAAGACGACGACGGACCGCACATTCCGCTCGGCGTCGTCGGGTGCGGGCATCCAGGCGGTGGTGCTGACGACGACTCCCCCGTCGCGGACCAGCCGCACGAGCGCGGTGAACTCGTCCGGTTCGATCGGCGCGAGGTTGAGGAGCAGGTCGACGGGCTCGGACACCGCGTCGAGCACGGCGGTCTCAGTGTGGTCGATGATCGCGTCGGCGCCTGCGGCGCGCACAGCATCCGCACTCCGAGGGCTCGCCGTGGCGATGACGTAGGCGCCTGCGCGCTTGGCCAGGGCGATCGCGTACTTGCCGACGACGCCGCCGGCGCCGACGATGAGCACGCGCTGTCCGGCTTCGAGGTGGCCGTCGTCGAAGAGCGCCTGACGGGCGGTCAGGGCGACCGACGGGAACGCCGCAGCGTCCGCGAGCGGCACTGAGGTGGGCGCTGCGACGAGCGCCTCCGCCGGAGCGACGACGTATTCGGCCGCTCCGCCGTCTTCGGCCATCGGCAGGAAGCCGATCACGGCGTCGCCCACCGCGAAGCCTTCGACGCCGTCGCCGATCGCGTCGATCGTGCCCGAGACGTCGTACCCCGGCACGTGCGGGAGCACGATCGGGATCGGGAGGAATCCGGCGCGCATGCCGTTGTCGGCGGCATTGAAAGCGGATGCCGCGACGCGCAGCCGCACCTGGCCCGCGCCCGGGACGGGCCGCTCGATCTCGCCGTACTGCAGAACCTCGGGGCCGCCCACTTCGTGGAACCGTACTGCCTTCATGATCTTTCTCTCTTTCGTAGGTGCTTCGAATTCGAAGCAATAGGAAGACAATAGCACTGCTTCGAATTCGAAGCAACACGTATACTGGGTGCATGAGCACACAACCTCCTCGGCTCTCTCCCACGGAGCTCGCGGCCTACTTCGCCTTCACCGAGGTGAGCAGCCTGCTCCGGCATGCAGTCGAGAAGCAGCTGAAGGATGTCGGGCAGCTCAGCTACGTGCAGTTCCAGCTGCTGGCGCGGCTCGGCGATGCGCCCGGCGGCAGTCAGCGGATGACGGATCTCGCGGACGGCGTCGTCTACAGCCGCAGCGGACTGACGTACCAGGCGCAATCCCTCGAGGAGCGCGGTCTGGTCACGCGTGCGCCGTCACCCGAGGACGAGCGGAGCACGATCGTCGCGATCACGGCCGAGGGCCGCGAGGTGCTGGCCGCGGTGTTCCCGGGACACATCGAGGCCGTGAAGAGTCTGCTGTTCGAGTCGCTGACGGACGCCGACGTCGAGGCGCTCTCGCGGATGATGACGCAGGTCAGCGGACACCTGCGGGCGAATCCCCCGCGGTCCGCCGGCCGACGCAAGGCGAAGGCCGACTGACACCCCTGGGTCGCTGAGCTTCCCCCACCCTTCGGTCGTTGAGCGAGCGAAGCGAGACGAAACGCCCCCGGGGTCGCTGACCTTGACCCGTTGGGTCGCTGAGCTTGTCGAAGCGTCCCCACCCCCGCGCCCCGTAACGCGCTTCAGACCCCGACCCCCGCCGCCCGCAGCGCGACACGAAGCCCGTCCGCTGACGTGAAGCGATGTGTCGGCATCCCGAGTTCTTCCGCGCCGACGAGCTTCGAGGCAGAGTCATCCGTGAAGAAGACCTCCGCACCCGCGAGCCCGAGGGCGTCGAGCACGTGCTGGAACGCCCGGATGTCGGGCTTCGCCCAGCCGATCTCCGCGGAGTTGAAGATGGCGTCGAAGTGCGCGGTGAGGCCGAGCGCCGCGGTCTCGGCGGGGATCGTGTCGGTGCCGTTGGTGAGGATGGCCGTGCGGATGCCGGCGGCACGAAGCGCGTCCGCGATCGCGAGCACCTCGGGGTCGACCTCAGATGGCTGTCGCCCCCACTCTTCTGCCGCCGCCACCGAGCCGAGCGATGCGCCGACCCGGTCGACCCACAGGCGACGGGAGATCGCGCCGGTCGTCACCTGTTCGAGCAGATCCGGCTCGAAAGCCGTCTGCAGGACAGCGCCGGGTGCGAGCCCATGTCTGGTCTCGATGTCGGCGGTGAAGTCCGCATCGAAATGGCGGACGACACCGTCGAGGTCGAAGAGGACTGCGCGAATCGGAGGCATGCGTTCAGGGTGCCGAAAAGTCACCGCCCCCTGTCGCCGACCGACCCGAGGATCGCGGTGAAGCCGGCCTCGAGCGATCCCGCTAGCGCCGGCGCGTCGCCGAGGTAGCCGTTGACCATCGCGCCGTCACGCAGGATCATGAGCTGGTTCGCGACGGACGCCACGTCGCGCGCCCCCGCCTGTCCGGCGATCCCGGCGAAGAAGTCGATCAGCCAGGCGCGGTGCGCGTCGACGGCCACGCGGACCGGATCCGCGGGGTCGGGGTACTCCGCGGCCGCGTTGATGAACGCGCATCCGCGGAATCCCGGGCTGCAGCTGGCCGCGCCGATACCGGCGGCGATCGTGCGCGCCGTCGCGAGCGCGTCCCCCTCGTGGACCGTGCTCGTCATCCACGCCTGCTCGGCGGCGGACTGCTGCTCGAGGTAGGCGACGACGAGGTCGCTCTTCGCGCGGAAGTGCCGGTAGAACGTGACCTTGGTGATGCCGACCTGCTCGATGATGCGGTCGGCACTCGTCGCGCGGATGCCGTGGTGGTAGAACAGCTCGTTGGCGGCGTCGAGGATCCGCTGCCGCGTGTTCGCGCCGCTCGACGGCTTCGCCGCGGGGGCGGGCGTCTCATCGTGCACGTCGGACTCCGGTCTGGTTCGGGCGGATGGCATCAGCGCCTCCAGGATTTCATGGTTCCTGCAGGGCCGCGGCGAGCGCAGCGTCGACATGCAGTGCGGTGGTCGGGAAGACGGGCACCGGCGAATCCTCCGCAGACACCAGCAGTTCGATCTCGGTGCAGCCCAGGATGACGCCCTCGGCACCCTGCGCGGCGAGGTCTTCGATGACCTCGCGGTAGAACGCGCGGGACTCGGGGTGGATGACACCGTGCACGAGCTCGTCGTAGATGACGGCGTGCACTCCGGCGCGCTGCTCCGCGTTCGGCACGAGAACCTCGATCCCCCGGGCCTCGAGCCGTTCGCGGTAGAACGGCTTCTCCATCGTGAAGGCTGTGCCGAGGAGACCCACTCTGCGGATGCCGGCGCCGAGCACGGCCGCGGCGGTGGTGTCGGCGATGTGGAGGAACGGGATGCCGATCGCGGCTTCGATCCGGTCGGCGACGAGGTGCATGGTGTTGGTGCAGAGCACGATGAGGTCGGCGCCTGCGCGCTCGAGGCCACGAGCATGGTCGGCGAGCAGGGTGCCCGCGGCATCCCAGTCGTCGCGCGCCTGCAGGCCTTCGATCTCGGCGAAGTCCAGCGAGTCGAGGATGATGCGCGCGGAGTGATGGCCGCCGAGTTGCTCCCGCACGCGTTCGTTCGCGAGGCGATACCACTCGAGCGAGGACTCCCAGCTCATCCCGCCGAGCACGCCGATCGTCTTCATCGGCGTCGCGCGATCTGTTCGTGGGCGGGGAGAAAGGTCGGTCGCATGCACTGAATGTATCCCTGGAGCTGATGTGGTCGCTTGCGCTCGATGTCTAGGCAGACTAGCGTCCATGTAGACGTACTAGTAACTCTACTAGCCGATCTCCATCAGAAGGAACTGCTGAACATGTCTGAAACCCCCTCCTCCACCTTGCGCAGCGCCCTGCGCCGCCTCTACTTCGTCCGCTTCGGGTTCACACTCGTCTGGGCGGCGCTGCTGTTCCTGATCGGCGGCGCCATGGGTCCGTTCCTCACGATCCTGCTGATCGTGTATCCGCTGTTCGATGCGGCATCCGTCTACTGGCAGATCCGCGCGGAGGGCGATGATCGCCGGGCGAAGGTCTCGGAGTGGATCAACGTCATCGTCAGCGTGCTGGTCGCGATCACGCTGGGCTGGGCGTCGACGGTGTCCACGTCCGTCGCACTGACCGTGTGGGGCGTGTGGGCGATCGGCGCCGGACTTCCGCAGCTGATCACCGCCATCCGCAACCGCCGCTCCGGCGGGCAGGTTCCGCAGATGCTGTCGGGCGGCATCTCGCTCTTCGCGGGCGGGGCGTTCGTCGCGCAGGGATTGTCGGGCAGCGGGATGATCGTCGGGGTCGCCGGGTATGCGCTGGTTGGTGCGGTGTTCTTCCTGGTGTCGGCGATCCGGCTGTCGGTGGTGCTGCGGAGGAAGGTCGAGGCGTGACCGGGGAACGGCCTGATCGTCATCGGCGCCGGCGCATCGGACCTCTTCCAGAAGCTGGTCGGCACCGAAGTACCGTAAGTTCGCGGAGTGGCCCGGACATGCGGACCGCGTCGCCCCGGCTCTGGGAGGATGAGGGCGAAACGAAACGGGAGCAGCCCACATGGATTTCATCTGGACTCTGGTGGCCACCTTCGTCGGCGCGGCACTCGCGCTCGGCGCCGATCGCCTCGGCAAGTGGAGCGATGCCAAGCGCACGGAGCGAGCAGCCATAGACAATCTGCTGATCGACCTGGCTGCGAAGCGGGCGTTCGCGTCCGACACGCTCGATGAGCCGTGGTCGGAGGGGTCGCCGGAGCGCATCCTCGCGTCGGTGAATCATGTTCGTTCGCAGATCCGAGAGGCTCGGATGCAGCTGCGCCCGGGGTCGAAGTACCTCGATCCCGTGCGGCGGATGACGCGGGCGTGCGCGACCTTCATGTCGCAGTCAGAGCAGCGCGCCGGCATCCCGAGCAAAGAGGATCTGCGCGAGCTCGCCGCAGCGATGAGCCATGAGGCGAGGCGCATCCGCAAGATCGGAGGCGCCGGCATCATTCAGGATGCCCCGGGTGCCTTCAGCCTGGCCCGACCGCTCGAGCGCGGCCCTCGCGATGAGTAGCCTTCTGCTGGTCATCGAGCGGCACTTCGACCCGCTTGGTCGATGAGCGAGCGCCAGCCAGACGAAACGCTTCCCGCTTCTCAGCGCCCCAGTCGCTCGTCGAGCCAGTCCAGCATCCGCTCTGCCGTCAATCTGCGGGCCAGCGGCTGACAGTGCAGGTCGGCGCCCTCGGCGGCGGTGAACCGGATGAGGGTCGACAGGTCGGGGGCGAGCGCGGCGAGCTGCTCGGACTGACCGGGCCAGAACTGCTCGCCTTCGGGCGAGAGGATCGCGAGCGGGGTGACGATCTGCTTCGCGACGTCGACGACCGTGTACTTCTGGACCTCCTTGATCGTCTCGCCGTAGCCGGTGGTGCCGTAGGGCCGTGCGCGGAACCGCCAGGTGCGGGCGGTCTCGGGCGAGAACTTCATGGCCAGCGCCATCTCCTTGTCGAACTTCTCGAGGTCTCCCTCGTCGAGCAGTTTCGTCAGGCTCTTCGGCAGGTGGCTGGTCCACGAGGTGGAGACGTCGACGACACCCGGATCGGTGATCGCGGCGGCGAACCGGTGCTCGAAGGCGAGGGCGCGGGCCACCCAGTAGCCGCCCTGGCTGATGCCGTAGACCGCGATCGACATGGCATCGACGCCGTCGAGGCCGGCGACGAAGTCGAAGACCGGGGTGAGCACGTGCTCCCAGTCGGGGCGGAAGGACACGCTGCGCTCGAACAGCTCGGACTGCTGGCCGGGCCCGTCGAAGACCAGCACGTTGTAGCCGCGGTCGAGGGCCGGTGCGACGCACGACGCCCACAGCGCGGCGAGCGAGCCGTCGCTGCCGTTGACCGCGACGATGGTCGGTGCTCCGCTGGCCTCGGACCGGCGGAAGAACCAGCCGGGAAGCGTCCCGCCCTCATACGGGATGCTGACCTCGTCGACGTCCGCAGAGGTGTGGGCGATGAAGCCCTTCCACGCGGTCTGCTGCTTGGCGAAGGTGGGAGCGAGGTCGTCGGTGTTCTCGAGGGCGCTGATCGCGTTGACGGCGACGCCGTAATAGGTGGAGGCACGCAGGAACGCGCCCGCGGCCGTGGCCTTGCGCCCTGCGGCGACGGCGGTCTGCGCCGTGGCGAGGCTGCGCTCGGCGAGGTCGAGCCAAGCCTTGTACCAGCCGTCGTGGTCGTTCTTCTTGATGCCGACTGTGGCGGCGAGCACCTCGCCGGGCTCGCCTGCTCCGTACACGCCCTGCCCGATGACACCGCGGATCTCGTAGTCGAAGTCCAGGTTGTCCGAGAACGGACGGATGCCGGTCGGCGCGTGGTGGAACGGATTCTCGAGGTGCGCGTTCATGGGTTTCGCCTTTCCGTGGGGAGGGGACGCGAGGCGCAGATGGCGGTAGTCAAGCAGATTCGTGTGAAGCGGTGGGGGTGACTTTTCGCGCGAAAGGCGGGATCGTGGTCTGGCGGGACAACCGAGGTCGACGGGAACGCCGAGTTGGTGCACGGCGACGGGGGCGATGGGGTGGGGAGGCGTTCGCCGCGGCGGCCCCGATCGTCGGCGAACTCACCATCGATGGTCCGCCGCAGTGATTCGCATCTACGAGGCGCACACCGCTCTCGTGGCTCGCACATGCGCGGAGCAGCCCAAAGCCCCCGGGTGCTAGCTGCGCGCGAGCAGCCCTTCGACGTCGCGAACCCAGGTGAGATTCGAGCTGTCGCGGAATGACATCCCGACGATGCGGCGCTTGCGCGACTTGGTCACCGGGCGGATCTCGTCGTCGAAGGAACGCAGCCGCGACGCGAACTCCCACGCGTAGGCCTCGTCGCTCTCGCCGAGGTAGTAGGCGCCGGGAGGAAGGATCGTGAGCTGGATCGGACGCCGTTCACTCTCGTACGCATCGGTGACGCGCACCTCGACGTCGTAGATCGCCTGCTCGGAGGAGTTCACCACCACGACTCCGTAGGTCGTCTGCTCCTCGCCGATGCGGGACGCGACCCAGGCGAACACCTTGCTCGCCTGCGACTGCATCTCGCGCGCGGTCGCGGCTTCGTCTCGCTTGGCTTCGATGCCGAAGAGACGACCTGCGTGTTTCGCGCCGAGGATCGCGGCGAAGAGCGCGCCGATGGCGGTCAGGGCAGTGATGACGTCTGCGACGGAGCCGAGTTGCATGCGGCCACTGTACGAGCGGCATCCGGCGTCTCGCGGGCGACCGGCCGGGGAGAGCACGGCGGCATACCGGTGTACCCGTCGGCCCCGCTTCCGTCACGTTGGCCGCGACCCGACGGATCGTCCAGCCGCAACTGCTCCTTTGCATCATAAGTACCGGACGATCTCCGGCACTTCATGTATCAGGAGTTCGCAACAGTGCTCCTGATACATGGAGTGGGCGCTGACCAAATCGCGACATCGCCGACCCCGATATATCGATAGTGTTCGCCCATACCCGAACAGAGAGCCGGCAACGATGCCTCAGACATCTCAGGGCTGGTACGCCGACCCGAATCAGTCCGCCCAGCAGCGTTGGTGGGATGGGACGCAGTGGACGGAGCACACCGCTCCGCTCGGCCAGGCCCCGGTTGTCGCGGCGGACCCGCCGGCGAAGTCGTCGAAGCGCACGGTGGCGCTGATCGTCGGCGGCGTCATTCTGGTGATCCTGCTGGTGACGCGCAGCCTCGGAGCGATCCTCCTTCTCGCCGGAGCCGTCCTGTTCTTCGTCGCGATCTATGGAATCGTGCGCGGCTCGGCCAGGTTCTTCCGGGTGCGGTCGCGGGGAGCCGCCTGGGCGGCCCTCGGTATCGCCCTTGTGCTGATGTTCGTCGGGACCGGAGCCAACGCTGCCCTGGGAGGCCCCGGGTCGAACCCCGGGAACGCGGGCAGCGACGCGGAGGCCAAGCCGTTCGCGTCGACACCTACCGAGAAGCCATCCCCCTCACCGAAGCCGACCACCTACAAGAACGTCGAGGAATCCACCTCGATCCCGTTCGAACGCGCCGCCGTGGAGGATCCGAACATCGATGTCGGACAGACCGTCATCACGACAGAGGGGGTCAACGGAACGAAGGTGACGACCTACCGCGTGACGTACGTGGACGGCAAAGAGGTCTCGCGTGAAGTCTCGGGCGTGGTCGTGACCGTCCCGCCGGTGAACGAGGTGACGTCCACAGGCACACGGCAGCCGGCTCCGCCACCCGCGCCTGTGCCGTTCGTGCAGCCAGCCGGGGATTGCCACTCGAATTACGCAGGTGTCTGCGTTCCGATCGATTCCGATGTCGACTGTGAGGGTGGAGGCGGCAACGGTCCGTCGTACATCAGCGGACCGTTGACCGTCGTGGGGCCGGATGTGTATGAGCTCGATCGTGACGGAGATGGCATCGCCTGCGACTAGCCATTCGTCAGTGACGCTCGTGCGGTGCTGAGCCTTCGCGGCAGACGCCCTTCCCCGGAGCTCCCACGTCTGCAACGACGATCAGTGATCGAACCCGGTATCGGGCGAATCCCACGGTGCTTCAGGCGCTGAAGAACCCGCGGATCTGAGCGACGATCAACCCAGGTTGATCGTCGCTCAGGTCACGCCGCGTCCGAACCCGCGGCGGCGGCTTTCCTCCGCGCTTCGGCACGTCTCAGGCGTCGACTTGCGATCAACCACACCGATGCACCGATGACCGGAATCAGGATGATCCCGAGCGCCCAGAGTGTTGCTGCAGCCGCGCCGACCGCTGCCTTCGTTCGGTACAGCGTGATCAGGGCGACCACCGCAAGGGCCACGGCCGCAATCCAGGCCACGGACCAGGCCACGTCCCAGGGTCCTGGAATCAACGGGTTCATGAATCTCCTTCGCGCGGCAGCCGGCCCCGACCAGACTACGACCCGTCGCGAACCCCCAGATGGAGCGCGGGTCCGCCATGATCGATGACATGCCGGCCACGATCCAGGACCTGTCCCGACGCTATGACATCCCTGCCGCAGAGATCCGGCAGGCGCTTCGCGAGAAGTATGGACCGCCCGGGCGGGGCAGCGCGACGCTCGAACTCGACGATGATCGGGTCGCATACCTGCGCGGCAGGTTCCCCGAGGCGACCGCTCGTCCCTTGGAAGCCGTGCCAACCCCTGAGCTGCTCGGGCGCTACGCCCTCATCCTCGCGGAGCTGCGGGCGCGTGATGTCGTGCGGACCGCGAACGCACCGATCGGCGATTACGCCGAGTACCTCGCGCAACGGGTCTACGGCGGGATGCTCGCGAGCAACTCGGTCAAGTCCTACGACCTACTGACCGTCGACAACCGGCACATTCAGGTGAAGGCCCGGGCTGTCGGTCGGAGCGTCAAACGCACCACGAAGTTCTCCGCGTTCCGGTCGTTCGACTTCGATGTCGCCAGCTTCCTCCTCTTCGACGCCCGCAGCTACGCGTTGCTCTGGGCGCGGGAGATGACGTCCGAGCAGGCCAAAGCGGCCGCTAGACACTCCGACCATGTGAATGCGGACTTCCTGACGCGATCGGTGGTCGAGCGCGATGGCGTGGACGTGACAGAGCGATTCCGGACTGCGATCGAGTCAGACGGGGCGTAGGACGGCGACGATCCGAATCGCGTCGTTGCCCGGTGGCTGAGCGGCAACGAGTCCTTCGGCGTTCAGCATCCGCTCTACGCTGGAACGTCTGCCTCTTCCCGCAGACGCCCTTCCCTGGAGCTCCCATGTCTGCAACGACGGTCGACGATCGTGCCCGTTATCGGGCGAATCCCACGGTGCTTCAGGCGCTGAAGAATCCGCGGATGCTGACGCGCGAGGTCCTGGCCGGACTCGTCGTCGGGCTCGCGCTCATCCCCGAGGCGATCGCGTTCTCGGTGATCGCCGGAGTCGACCCGAAGGTAGGGCTGTTCTCGTCGTTCATCATGGCGGTGTCGATCGCGTTCCTCGGCGGACGTCCGGCGATGGTGACCGCGGCGACCGGAGCCGTGGCGCTGGTGATCGCTCCGGTCGCGCCGACGTACGGGCTGGACTACTTCATCGCGACGGTGATCCTCGCGGGGGTGTTCCAGGTGATCCTCGGAGTGCTCGGCGTCGCGAAGCTGATGCGGTTCATCCCCCGCAGCGTCATGGTCGGGTTCGTGAACGCGCTGGCGATCTTCGTGTTCAGCTCGCAGTTCCCGCAGCTGATCGATGTGCCGTGGCTGGTGTATCCGCTGGTGGCGCTCGGGATCATCGTGATGATCGTGATGCCGAAGATCACCAAGATCGTGCCGGCTCCGCTCGTGTCGGTCGTGATCGTGACGGGCGTCGTGCTGGCGTTCGCGATCACCGTGCCGACCGTCGGCGATCAGGGAGAGCTGCCTCGCAGCCTTCCGTCGCTGTTCATCCCGAACGTGCCGCTGACGTGGGAGACGTTCACGATCATCGCCCCGTTCGCGCTCGGGGTGGCGCTGGTCGGGCTGATGGAGTCGCTGCTCACCGCGAAGCTCGTCGACGAGATCACCGACACGCACTCGCGCAAGGGACGCGAGGCATGGGCACAGGGAGTGTCGAACGTGCTGTCGGGCATCCTCGGCGGCATGGGCGGCTGCGCGGTGATCGGTCAGACGATGATCAACGTGAAGGCGTCAGGGGCGCGGACCCGCATCTCGACGTTCTGCGCCGGTCTGTTCTTGTTCGTCTTGGTCGTGGTGTTCGGCGACTTCGTCGGGACGATACCGATGGCAGCTCTCGTGGCCGTGATGATCATGGTCGCGATCGGAGCGTTCGACTGGCACAGCGTGCGTCCGTCGACGTTGAAGCGGATGCCGAAGAGCGAGACCTTCGTGATGATCTCCACTGTGTTGTTGGTCTTGGTGACCCACAATCTGGCGGTTGGGGTCGTGGGTGGGGTGCTGGTCGCGTCGGTGCTGTTCGTGCGGCGGGTGGCGCACTTCGTCACGATTCGTCGGACGGTGTCGGATGCCGGGGACGTCGCAACATACGTCGTGGAGGGCGAATTGTTCTTCGCATCGAGCAATGATCTGACGACGTTGTTCTCGTACTCCGACGACCCCTCGCGGGTGGTAGTCGATCTGTCGGGATCGCATGTGTGGGACGCGTCGACCGTCGCCGCGCTGGATGCGATCGAGACGAAGTACGCGGCACTGGGGAAGACCGCGGAGATCGTCGGGATGAACGAAAGCAGTCAGCGGATGCGGGGGCGGCTGACGGGTGGGTTCGAGTAACTCCGGTCGTTGAGCGACACTGCGACTCGCTTCGCTCGCTCAGTGCGAGTCTCCGCGAGTCGAACCGCGCTCACACCTCCAGGAGCGCCCGCACTTCGTCGAGCGACCGGCCGAAGACGAACTCCGCCACCCGCGCGGCGCGTTCCGTACCGACCTGAATGACGTTCCTTCCCTGCGACATCCAGCGCCCGCCGCGCTGAGCGAGCTCGAGAACCGGCACCGGTTCGACGTCGGGCAGCTCGGGGAGGCCCGCAGCGTTCCGCGTGGAGGCGCCGAGGATGCCGACGAGCCACGCCTCCCCGAGGGCGTGCGGTCGGATCGACGCGATCGGTCCTCCGCTGCCGACGAACACCTGGAGCATGGTGTCGGCGCGGCGCACCACCCACGCATCGCCTCCCTGGGTGAACTCGCACACGATGTCGGCGTGCAGCGTCACGTCGGCCTCGAAGTGCCGCATGGCCTCGACGCACTCGGCGCTCAGCAGTCGCGTGTCGATCTCCCGCTCGCGACGACGCAGCTCGGCCCGGTACTTCTCCCGTGCGATGGGCGCGTACTCGCGTGAGAGCTCCTCGCGATGCGCGCGGGCGCCCTGCCCCAGGCGTTCGAAGAGCCATTCGGGATCGATCTGCAGAAAGTAGCGGAAGTGGATGTCGACCGGCCCCCGCGTGAGCCGCCGATCTGCGACCAGCAGGCGAGCGCCGTGATCGACGGACCAGACCGCGGCGACCTCCCCATCCACCACCACGATCCACGACCAGCCGCGGGATCTGATCTCGGGCGAGCACTTCTCGATCGCGGCGCTGAGCATGGTGCCGCGGGGCACAGTCATCACCCGCGCATGGGACTCCATGTCGTCACCCATGGCGACGCTGTCGCGATCGACGCGGAGTTCGACGGTTCTCCAGGGCACGGGACGAGCCTAGTTCGCGGGATGGCGGCGGCGGTTTGTCCCATAGGCGGCCTGCTCATCCTCACCTTCAGGCTCTCCCAATGCACCTGCGGCTCCTCGATTTGCTTCCCGACACGGCGAGTGCCCGACGCCGTGCGCCTCGTGTTCGCGTTCGCGCTCGCGCTCGTCGGATCAGACCACCGCCACTCTGCCGTGCAAACGTGCAGGGGCGGGCGTTGTCGCGCTCCCGGCGTCGGTAATGGCGGCGTGCACCAGCCTGAACACCCGGTCGTACACTCGCCTGACGTAGCGAAGCGGCGACGCAAGTTGAACCGACTATCGAGAGCGGGACCATCGCCACAGTCCGTCTCGGCCCGCGCCGGATGATCCGTCGCGCCAGTCTGCCGCGTGCCTTCGGCGTCGATGCTTGACAGACGGTTCAGTCAAACTGGCCCCAGGCGGTTGGTCACGAGGTGCAATCGATGACCTCGAAAGCGTCGACGCATCGAGAACTGGAGCCCCCCTACGTCAAGTGCCACATACCGGTAGCGACAAGCCCCCGAGTCTCGCCGCCGGGCGCCGTTACCCGCTGGCCTGAAGCGCACGCCAGACCTTGCCGTGTACGTCGTCTGTGCCCTCTCCCGCGAGGAAGTCGTCGAGGCTGACGGTTAGCGCCCAGGCACTATGGTTGCCCGAACCTCGCCATTTCCGACTGGCCACGACTCCGTACTTGATCAGGAGTGGCAGTAGCTCATTGTCGAGAATCACCGAGTCAGCGCCAAATCGTGTGCGAAGGATCTCATCGGAGACGATGGTCGTGCGGTGAAACACCCGCAGCAGCTTCCGCAGCATACGTACGTTCGTCGAGTCGGCGACGTCGTCTATGGCTTCGATCGGGAGTTCCTCGTCTACGAGTGTGAGGCCGCTCCTCTCCAGTTCTCGGCGGATTCGTATAGGGGCATACTCTCGCAGTTCGTCCTCGTCGTGGCTCTGCACGCGGACGCCCTCGACTGTGCAGCGAACAAGACTGACATCGACGAAGCCTGAGGTCCGGTCGAGTTGCAACTCGCCTAGCGTCATGGCCTCGAGGGTGACTTCGCGCCAATCAACGCCTCGCAGCGAAGCATTCACAAAGGTTCCATCTTTGAAGGTGAAGTTGCGGATACGCGTGTTTTCGAGCACAAGGCTGGAGTAGATCACCTTTCCCGCGAACGATGTGGGAGAGGCGAACTCCACTCCGTCGATCATGAACGGGATGAGTGTGCCGAGGTTCTGTTGAAGGTATGTGGGCTTCCACTCCTTCTTTAATGCTTCCTCCATTGAGGACAGAAAAGTGGTGACGCCGAGTGGCGTCCGGTCAAGCATCGAACACACATACCGTGCCGTCGAGTCGCTCAACTGCGAGATGCTGAGGAAGCGGATTAGATCATTCGTTCCCGCGCCCGCGATGACTGCGGCGACTCGCTCCTTGAGCGCATACGCGACGAAGTAGTCTCGGAACTCCGGGTGGTCGAACATTCTCTGGGACTGGTTGCTCGACGGCGGCGCAACCAATAGGACGTGCATCCGGACCATCTCGATGATCTGTTGGCGCAGAGCCCCATCGATCTCCCATTGATCTAGTAGGAGAGTAGCGATCGTCTCGATGACCTCTATGTGCAGCCGATCCTTTTGGCTCCGGTGCATCTCTTCTGCGACGTCGGCCAGGAATGCGAAATGCTGCTCCTCGGACAAATATGGCTCACCGGTTTCGCGCACCTTCCATTTCTCGGCCACTTCGCGGGTGACAAATGCCGATACGACCGAGGCAACGCCACTATACGGATCATCGGGCGCCCGAAGGAACTCCTCGGGTGAGGCATCGTAAAGTACCGATGCTCGTGCAATTTGACTTACTAGGAAGGGGCGGGTGACAAGAGGATGAGTCTTGTCACCTCCAAGTGCCGCCACAATTCTCGCGTACATATCCTGCGGGTTTTGCATACGCTTGCCATCGAACTCGGCTCGCTCGAAGAACGCTAGAGCGTCACGCTCCGTCCAAGCTTCAAGCTCCATCTGGTCGAACTGGCACGGGTCGGGCACTCCGCGCCGTACCATACCGCCGCGTCTCAGATAGTCGTCCGTGTTGAAGAATGTACGTCGCGAGGCTGCAACTACCACCCCATGACCGCCCAGCTGGGACACTAGAGAAGCGAGGGCGCCGAGCGCGTCCACGCCGCCCTGTTCCGCGGCGAGTTCGTCAAAGCCGTCGATTCCGACGATGAGCACACCGCGCCGCATGAGGCGTACGACTGCGGGCATCCAGAGTCCGGAAAGGCGCAACTCGGCCAGATCTCCCATCAAGGCCTCTGAGAGCCTGAGAAGCTGTCGGCCCTGCAGATCGAGGTGCCAGAACAGGTAATGAGACTGGCCCTTCAGGAATCCATTCGCTTGATTGAATTGGTGCTCCCGCAAGAGTGCGGTCTTACCGTGCCCGGCATCAGCGGTCACAAAGAGAACGCGCGAGGCGAACGGTGACACGCGCGCGCACCGGGCGTCAAGAAGACCCAATCCGTCGCCGCGGGTAACATTCTCAGCGGCCCGCTGCAGCGTGGCGGCCGCATTGACGAAGCCTGGGACGGGCGCGCGTCTCTCAATCAGTCGTTGCGCCAGCACATCAAGGCGCGCGAGATTGTGCGTCAGGAAGCGTCGATAGGGGATTCTCTCACCATCAAGGTCCACCCAGATCTGACCATCGGAGCCCTGGCTAAGCGAGCCACTGAGCTCCTCTCCGTTGCGCTGCAGAATAAAGATCCCGTCGGCATCCACAGCGGCGCCTGACTCATCGTCTGCGAATGCCGACAAGTCGGCGGCGACTTCCTCGAACTCGTTCACGAACTCATTCCCATGATCTCGACGCCAACACCGGAAAGTATTGCAGAGGCGTAATCGGACGCTTCTTCCGCACGCGGCACGAGCTGTACCAGCGTAACCCCGCCATCGACACTAGCTACCAACAGAGGGGGCAAGAAGTCGCTGTCTCCGGACACTACGACGACCATCGCGTAGCCGGATTGACGGCGTCCCGCCACGAGGATGTCCGTCGAAAGAAGCGTATCGACCATCTTCTGTTCGTGAACTTCGAACGCTTCGCTTGAAACAATCGAACACGTGTTGACAGGGCATTCGCGGCGCGAATGCTTAGTAAAGGATCTCAGAATGGCGGCAGGACACGTCGCGTCCGGCTGGACGCAGGCATCGGGATGAGGCTGTCGCGGACGGATGCGCGGGAGCGAACCGCGCCGACGATAGGTGCCGTAGAGCGGCGTGCTGGATGCAGATCCGATCGGGTTTACGGCCAAAGTGATGGCGCCGCGAACCACTCGCCTGTTCGACAGAATCATCGGGAAGTCCGGCATTGATGCGAGGACTCGGGCGACATTGCTGCCGTGACGGCTGAGGTCGTTGTCGTCGTACCATCCGCCGTAAAGACGAACCTCGAACGCTCCCAGCTGTGGGTGGCGTGCTGCAAGTTCTTGGAGCCAGCGTGCGACCTCGACGGCGATCTCGCCGTCCGACATGTCACGGTTGGGCGGGAACGCGTTGTCGTAGTCGACGAGTACCAGACAGGTCCCGTCCTCACTAGGTCTCGCCGCGAAGGAGGTCACACCTCAGGATAGTCAATCCTCATTCCGCAAGCCGACGGCGCACCATTGGCGTCGCGGGAACGCGACGGCAAGACGATCGCCCCTGCATTGGAGGGCCAAGTCGTCGCGCGTCGACAACGCCGAGCTTGACAAGATCTTCCACGAGACCTTCCAACCGATACGAAGAAGAAGTCGTGGGGTACTGGAAAGAAGCCGGTCATCGACTTGCTGCTGCTGCAGGCGGAAATCGCGCTCACCGCAGACGAGAATATCAACTTCGAGAACAAGATCGTGCTGCCGATCGCGCCCCGCATTGTCGCCGAGCAGCACATGTTGGCCGTCCTTGCTGCCCTGACGCTCACGGAGGGGATCATTGGCAACCAAACCCAGGCGCTCTTCCGGGCGTACAAAGCCGGGGCCACGGGACCGACGCGCCGGTCCGCACACTCGACGGCGACGTACTCATGACTCCGGAGAACACCCACGCAAATCGTTCTTGTACGAACCGATCATCGACCTCCGATGCGGCTCTGCGCGAGCTTTCCACTCGGGTGAAGAGACTCTAAGCACGCAAACGCCCGCAGCGGCTTCCAACGGCGACGGCGCGCCAGGGGCTTGCCCGAGCGTTGGCCAAACGCTGCCGATCCAGCACCACTACTTCCCGATCTCGCGCCCCGCGCCCGCGCGGATGTCGAAGATGCTGAACCTCCCACCGCATCATGTGGACCGTTTGTCCCCGTCGACAACCGCCTGTGCAGGGAGCAGATCCAGATCGACGGCGCGCGCGTCCGTCGCAGCGGTCGAAACGGGTGCGGGGGGTGGTCAGACTCGGATCGATCGCTGCGATCTCGTCGCGGGTGCGCGCCTCCCCCGACGCCTCGTCGAGATCGGCCAGCTTGTTCGGACGCGAAACCGCCCACGCGCGCCGATCGATCTGCTGCAGCCCTCCACGCCCGGCGCGGCTACTCCGTGCACTGCCGATCACTCCGCCATGAGGCACCCGCGGTTGGCTTCGATTTACGCCGATCGACGAAAGAGGGGGACGGCACCAGCGAGCTCGGCGATCTCGTAGCTGTAGCAAAGCGGTATGAAACGGCGTCGCCCACCGTGGGTGCCTCCGTGCATTGCGTGGTCGTGTCTCGAAGGACGGCCCATCTCTCGTCCCTTGGTACCTTTCGAACTTGTGCAGGATGGGTAGCAGTACTTCGCAAGGAGCGTGCCCGCTCCACACCGCGGAACACGGGTGCACCCGCCGTGTCCGCAAATGCTCCGCGCCACGAGGCCGCAACCCGTAGATTTGGTCGAGAACATCTGCCGAGAGGCGAGATCGCTGCGGTTACTAGGGGGAAGAATGGCTGGCACAGGGCTTGAGATTGAGGCGAATCTCCGAGGTATCGGTCACGTACTACGCGACATGACGTTGAGTGTCCCGCCGTTCCAGCGCAACTATTCATGGACCGAGGAACAAGTCTCCGATTACTGGTACGACCTACGCGCAGCGATCTCCGCAGCGCAGCCGTACTACTTCATGGGCACGGTTGTCGTAAGCCGCGACGGCGGGCCGGGAGCGATAGTCATCGATGGGCAGCAACGCCTCGCAACCACATCATTGCTGCTTGCAGCTATACGCGATCGATTGTCCGACGGCAATGAGGCGAATCGGGCGAGAACCTTGCAAAGTCGATACCTAACGGGGTGGTCGCTCGAAAATAATGTTGACGAGCCGCGGCTCGACCTCAATGAGGCGGATAGACCCTACTTTCGATCAGCGGTCCTGCACCAGCTGGGCAACGCGGCTACGCCACACCGTCCGCTCTTGTCAGCAGCGTTCGATCGACTGAGGGGATTTGTCGCTGCGGAGTCCGAGGCTGCCGGTCCGCATTGGGTGGAGCGACTTCTGCAGTGGGTCGAGTACCTCGATCGACGTGCTCAGGTCATCCTGATGGAGACCGCGAATGACGGCGATGCCTTCATGGTCTTTGAGACTCTCAACGATCGAGGACTACCGCTTGCGGTTGCCGATGTCATCAAGAACTACCTCTTGAGCCTTTCGAGATCGAGGCTGGAGGACGCGTCTGCGCTCTGGCTCGCCGCGGTCGACGCCATCGAAGCGTCCGGACCGCGCGATAGTTTGACTGACTTCATACGTCATTGGTGGAACGCGCGCAGTGGCGCCACCCGCGAGCGCGACCTGTACGCATTCATCCGGTCGGCGATCCGCTCAGGGGATCAGTCCATGAGCGCTCTCAAAGACCTGGCGAGGGAAGCTCCCATGTATGCCTCATTGACAGATGTGGGTCACCTTCTCTGGGAAGAACAGCAAGGACCTGCACGGAGCGCAGCCTCCGTTCTGATCGATCTTGGTCTGGAGCAGTACCGGCCGCTCGCTCTCGCTGTCCTCAGCCAACTACCACCCTCGGCCGTCACTCAAATCCTCCTGGCTGCCGTGGGGTGGTCCGTTCGAGCTCTTATCGTTGGCGGCTCGGGTGGTGGCACAGCCGAGCGTCTATACGCGGAAGCGGCCGTGCGGGTTATGAACGGGCGGTCCGACAACGCTGAAGCTGTGTTCTCCGACGTCAGCACCCTCATCGCACGAGATAAGGAGTTTGAAGCGGCGTTCGCGGCTCGTAGGATCCACCGTTCGGCAACACTCCGGTACTTGCTTCGCGCGCTCTGTGCCGAGCAAGCACTCCCCGACGGATCAGACGGGCTCGTACCTGTACCGATGTTTCCCAGGACTGACCCCAATCAGCTATGGACTCGCATCGCGAGCGCTGACCAACTCGCAGATGTGACTGGCCGTCTCGGCAACTTTGTCCTAATCAATCGGGAGGACGTCGGCGACGCACCGCTGGAGCCGCTCGCCCGCTACGCCTACTTGACTGCACGCGCCGAGCAGGCAGGCGGAGTGCTAGTCCCGTGGAACGAATTGGCGCTCGACGAGGTTGGCAGACGTCAGTCCGTAATGGCAGAGCGAGCTGTGCGCATCTGGCCCCTCCTTCCCGACCCCCAGGAAGGAGCCTGAGATGGATGCTGTCGAACTCGAAGAGAATTGGAAGCGGGCCTGCCGCACAGACGAACTGACCCGCCGCTTCCCTGAGCCAGTCGATCAGCTCGGTCTTGTACAACACGTACTCAACCGTGTGCGCGGTGGCGGTCAGCCGCCAGACCCCATCGTTGTGGGCGCCGCCACTGGGTTCGCAAGCTCTGACTACGAGTCGAGCGGAGAGGCAAGATATCTCCAACTGGCGATGCTCGTAAAGGAAGCTGCGAAAGATGCAAGTGCGGACCATCGAGCCGCGATCGACATCCTCGCTCTCGTCGGGCAGGCTGCGGTTGGGCTCCTCGTAAGCACCTGGCGCGGGGAGGCGGAGGTGGACGAGCTAACCCGCCTCGGAAACCGGCGAAAGATGGAAGCGCTAGTCGGCGCCTTCGTGATTGCTGGCACCCGGTTCGCGTATGCCTCGATCGATGCCGACGGTCTCAAGCAGATCAACGACAACGAGGGCCACGCCGCGGGAGATGACTTTCTTCGCGATCTTGGGGAAGAGCTCCGTCGAAGCGCACTCGAGGTGTCCGGTCAAGCGTTCCGATACGGCGGCGACGAGTTCGGAGTCGTTGTAGCCCTTCAAGCTGAGGATGACGTATTGAGCCAAGTGATCGTGGACGCCCAAGGTCGATTTGCGACATCGGGGCGCTCGTTTAGTGCTGGGATTGCCATCTGGCCCGATGTAGATGACGATCACACGTCGGTTATAGGCACTGCGGATCGTCGGATGTACGACCAGAAGCAGGCGAAGAAGGCGCAGTCGACGAACGCGACAGACGCGGGCATGCCCAGTGTGCAACCGACCGATTTGGTCGGCACGTCGGAGTCATCATCAGGTTCCCCGCCCGATCCTGTTGCGACCACTGAGGCAGCTGACGAGACCACCCGGTGAGCCGAGCACCGACGTGGTGCCTGCCTCCGCACCACCGGGCATCCAGGGCCTTGATCTCCGAGACGGTGGATTGACGAGCTTCACAGCGAGACTAGCGAACAAGGCTCTTATGTCAACGCCGCTCGATACCCCGAAGTAGACCGCGTTCTCAACATTTCACTGCTCAGTAGTACTCCCGCACGTATCCAAGCGCCTTCTCGAACACATCATTGTCGCGGATCTTGAACTGTACGTAGAGCGTCTGCCGCAGCGCCTTGCGCACCTCCTGGTCACCCGCGATCGTTGACTGCCAGCCGTCAAAACGAACCGCCCGAACAACCTCGTCGATGCGGTCGACCACATTCGACACGATGATCGGCGTCTCGTCGCCCTTGAGCGCCTCGAACAGCTCAGTGAGCGCTGCCTTTCCCCTCTCCTCGCGCGGGACCTCGTTCTCCGCCTTCTCCGCCGCGACCGTATCCTTGGCGAGCTCGAGCAGGTCGCGGAGGAAGTCGAGGCTGGACTGTTGGATGTCGGCGTACTTCTCGCGGAGCGTGTTGAGACGCTGTCCTAGCTCGATAAAGACCGGGTTGTTGAGATGGCGTGCGATACGCGCGGTGATCTGTTTCTCGATCTCCTCGGGAGAGACGTCCTTGCGTCTGCCGGTCATCAGATCATCGATGGTCTGCGCGTCGAGGACGATCGTCTCATCACCCTGCGGGATCTCGACGTGGATGCTTTCGTTGATCAGCTCGATCGTCTTCGCCCCCAGCGCATGCCAGACAAGCCGACCGGTGATGTCAGCCGGCCGAACCGACTCGTAGACATCGGTGAGCCACCTGTAGTCGTCGCGGAACTCCTTGAGCATCGGGTCGGGGCTGAGCGCTTCCCATAGTTGCGATACGACGCTGTAGGCCAGGCCGAACGCGTCCCTAACCCCGTCTGCGGCGAGCGCGGCCTGCGCCTGGATGAGACCCTCATAGCCGCCGACTGAACGATCGACGCCAGGGAAGAATGAACGCGCCGCTGTCATCGCCGGCGCGAGCTCCGCCTTCAGCTCCTCGATGTTCGAGATCACCTGCTGAACCGCGGTCTCGTCGAACGCGAGCGACTTGGCGACGTCATCGAAGATGCCGAGGTAGTCGATGATCAGCCCGTGCGTCTTGCTCGGCGGGTACACCCGGTTGGTTCGAGTGATCGCCTGCAGCAGGGTGTGCTCCTTGAGCGGCTTGTCGAGGTACTGAGCCTGCAGTATCGGAGCATCGAACCCGGTGAGCAGCTTCGCAGTGACAATGAGGATCTTCAGCGGATCTGCCGGGTCGTTGAACCGTGCGACGATCTGCTCGAGCTCGTCCGCGCCCGGCGTCCAGGGGGCCCACGAGACAGGGTCGGTGCGCGATTTGGACATGACGATGGTGGACGCCTCGGGCGGAAGCATCGTGTCGAGCGCCTGCTTGTAGGCGACACAGGATGCCTTGTCGTAGGCCACCAGCTGAGCCTTGAAGCCCTCCGGCTCGACCTTCGTTGTGAAGTGCGTGACAACGTCGTCGGCGATCTGCCGGATGCGATCGGGCGCCTTGATGAGCACCTCGATCGACGCTGCCTTCTTCGACAGCGTGATCTTCTCGCCCTCAGTCAGATTGCGCTCCGCCGCCAGCTCTTCAAAGGCGGAGTCAATCTTCTCCTGGTCGAGGTGGATCTCGCTCAACCGCGGCTCGAAGTGCAGCGGCAGGGTAGCGCCGTCGCGGATCGAATCCTGGAACGAGTACCGCGAGAGGTATCCGCCCTCGTCTTCGGCTGCGCCGAACCACATGAACGTGTTGTGGTCGCGCTTGTTGATGGGTGTGCCGGTAAGGCCGAACAGGAAGGCCTTTGGCAGGGCCTCGCGCATCCGCTGTCCGTAGTCGCCCTCCTGCGATCGATGGGCCTCGTCGACCATCGCGATGATGTTGTGTCGATCATCAAGCACACCGTCGATCTCGCCGAACTTGTGGATCGTCGTAATGATGATCTTCCGTACACCCTGACTGAGCAGGGTCTGTAATTCCTTGCGCGAGTCTGTCGAGACCAGTCCAGAAACATCCGAGGCGTTGAACGTGCCGGTGATCTGTGTGTCGAGATCGATCCGATCGACGACGATCAGGATCGTCGGGTTCGTCAGCTCGGCCATCGCGCGCAACTTCAGCGCCGAGAACACCATCAGCAGTGACTTGCCCGACCCCTGGAAGTGCCAGATGAGCCCCTGCTTGATACGACCGTGCAGCACACGGTCCACGATGAGATTCGCCGCCTGCAACTGCTGGTATCGCGCGATCACCTTGATCTTGCGGTGCTTCGCATCGGTCGCGAATACGGTGAAGAATCGCAGGAAGTCGAGGACGGATGCTGGCGCCAGCACGCCGTTCACGGCGTCCTTGACCACCTCGAGGCCGACCTTCGCTGGCGCGTTCGGATCGGTCTCATCTTCGCGCCACGGACCCCACAGCTCGACCGGCATGCCGACGGAACCGTAGCGGAAGTCTTTGCCCTCGGTCGCGAAGGACAGCACGTTTGGCACGAAGAACTGAGGAACGCTTGCCTCGTAGTCGTCGTGGATCTGCGCGGCCGCGTCGATCCAGGAGTAGGCCGCCCGGATCGGCGTCTTCGCCTCGCCGACGACGAGCGGGAAGCCGTTGCACCACAGCACAACGTCCAATCGCTTGCCTAGCCGCCCCAGCTGGAACGTCACCTCGGTGGATACGATCCACTGGTTCGACGAGTCATCGTCCGGGTAGTCGAAGTCGATCAGGCGGACGGAGGTGTGCTCGCCGTTCGGACCGAACGGCATCGACTTCTGCCCCGTCACCCACGCCATGAACTCTTCGTTCGCGACCACCGGATGTGGGCTGTTGCGGGCCGAGATCAGGATCGCCCGCAGCACATGGATGACCTCATCAGCCTTGCGCGGATCAGCTGCGATCTCGGGATTCAGGCGGATCAGCGCGGCAGCGACGAGCCCTTCAAGCAACACTTCATCGGGGCGGCGCGGAAGTTGGCTTCCCGGCAGGAATTGCACGTCCGGAGACGTGATCAGATCGCGGACGAAGTCGCGGACCGTGTTCGCTTCATTGAACTGCGCCATCAGTTGCCTCCAAAGATCGCGGCCTGAAGTGATCCCCAAAGGCGGTCCAATGCCGACGCCTCGCGTGCGAGCGCGAGCGTGGCCTTCTCCGCCAGGCGCATCATTTCGTCGAGACTCGCGGCGATCGGACGGGTTGGCAAGCCGAACTGGAATGACGCGACGTCGCTTCCACGAACGGCGGGATAAGCGCTTCCCGTGCTCTTGCTGATCATGTCGTTCGTGAAGCGGTCCGAACACACCAGCTGCCACAGAAACGACGGCGATATCTCCGGCCCGGGCCGGAGCACGGCGAATCCCGTTGACGCAAGCTGGCCGTGCAGCGTAGGAGGTATTCGAGCAACAGATCGAAGCCCGGGTCGCACTGTGCTCACCAGGATGTCGCCCGCTCGAACTATCCGCCTCGCTCGTCCCGGGGCTTCGCCAAACGCCATTGACTTCACCGCTGCCTCGTCAAGGCCCTGGGCATCCGGCATCACCGAGGCGATGTCGATGTAGTCAATGGAAGCGGTCGGATCCCAACGCGACGCTTGTTCGGGATTTATCTCCGCCACATCGCCGATCGACACCATTCGCCCAGCCGACCGGATGGCCAGCTCGACCTCGTGCTCCACCGCTCTCCGCGTGGCAGCGAGCTCCTCTCGAAGTCGGTGCCGATGACGTTCGACGGCCCACATAAGATCGGCGATCCGACGTTGCTCTTCAAGCGGAGGTAGTGCGAACTCGTACTTCTGCATCGGCCCCCACAAAAGCCGTGGATTCATCGAACCGGTGGCTGCACCCGATGCGTAGCTCACAAAGACATCGGAAGACAGCACGAGCGGCAGAAACGCCTGCAGTAGCCCCCCGCCGGGAGTGGCGTCCAACACATAGGTCTTGTCGGCGACCACGCCGGAGAAGTTCACAAGCCCTGTCTTGCGCAGATACGGCCGCGCTGATACGAACAGAACCTGTCCAGGCTCGAAGACGAACCGAAACGTCGAACCCATGTGCCCGTCGCTGGGGTCACCCCAACGATCGACCGTCAATGAGTCGCCGTCTATGTGGCCCCCGCCGACGTATCGCTGCACCTCTGCCGTTATTGGGTCCACCTGCTTGCGCGAACGGTCGACGACATGACCGAGCCTCACCCTGCTCCAAGCGGAAGGTTGCAGATCGAGCATCACTTCGCCAACTCCTTTAGAAGCTGCGTTCCCAGCGCCTCGGCCGCCTGCGCCGCAGATCTCCACAGCCGCACGTCGACCGAAGGGTCGCTGGGAGCGTCGTCCCTGAGATTCCCCGAGCCGCCACCGACATACTCGGGAATAGAAAGCGCCCAGCCTTTCGCCTCAATATCATCGACTGTTGCAACGCGGGCGAAGCCTGGCTCGGAAGAGAAACTCGCATAGCTGTTGAGGATCCTCATCTGATGCACAGGGGCAAGAAACGACTGGACGCCCTCACGGAAATACTCGCTCTTGCCGTCGATGAACAACACGCGCCCTCGGCGCTCGAGAGGCTTGTTCGCCCGAAGGACGAGAACGATTGCCTCCATGCTGGAGTTGTAGAAAAGTCCATGCGCGAGGCCGATCACTGCCTCGACCAGGTCAGACTTGATCATTTCTGCACGCATTCGAGCCTCTGCCACTCGATGCAGAACGCCGTGCGGGAGTAGTACCGCAGCACGCCCGGTCTCGGGGTGCAGACTCCGTGCGATGTGCTGAACAAATGCATAGTCCGCGGCATTCTGCGGCGGCACACCCCACATCTGACGGCCGAACGGATCCCTGGTGAAGGCATCCCGATTCCAGGCCTTGATCGAGTACGGCGGGTTTGCGAGCACGACGTCGAACGTTCGCAGCCCCCCCTTGCTGTTCAGGAACGCAGGCCTTGCGAGGGTGTCGCCGTGCGCGATCTGGCCGTCGGTGATGCCATGCAGAAAGAGGTTCATGCGGGCGATGGCCGAGGTTCCGTAGTTGAGCTCTTGGCCGTACAGCTTGAGGTTGCGCCACTCCCTGCCCTGGCGCTTCACCTCGGCCGCCGTCGAGATGAGCATTCCGCCGGTGCCACACGTCGGGTCGTAGACCGACTCTCCTGGCCGGGGCTCGAGCATGAGGGCCATCAGGTGCACGAGCGTGCGGTTCGTGTAGAACTCCTGCGCGGTGTGGCCCGAGTCGTCGGCGAACTTCTTGATGAGGTATTCGTACCCGTTGCCGAGCTCGTCCTCGGGCAGGTTCGCGATCGACAGCGTCTGAGTCGAGAAGTGCTCGATCAGGTCGGCGAGAGTCGAGTCCGGCAGCAGGTTCTTGTTTCCCCAGTCCCCATCGCCGAACACTCCGGTCAGCGTGTCGGGGTTGGCGGACTCGATCGCCCGCATGGCCCGCAAGGCGGTCGCGCCGATGTTCTCGGTCACCGCGCGAACGTCGCGCCAGTGACATCCGTTCGGGATCGCGAAGCGGTGGTTCTCGGGCAGGTCGGCGAGTTCTTCGTCGCCGTAGGTTTCGATAGCCGCCGCGCGCTCTTCGTCGTAGACATCCGAGATGCGCTTGAGGAAAACCAGCGGGAAGATGTACTGCTTGTAGTCGCCGGCGTCGATGAGTCCGCGCAGAATGACGGCGGCGCCCCACAGGTAGTTCTCCAGCTCATGCTGGCTGATCTTCCCAGTCATGCGCCGAGCCCCCACTCCGCCAGCTCCGCTTCGAGGGTCGCTCGAGTTTCCCTCGCACGCTCGTGTGCCGCTTCGAGGTTCGCCAGGGCATCGGCGATGCTGATCTTCTCGCCGGTGTCAGCGGGTGCGACGTATAGCGGGATGTTGAGGTTGAACTCGTTGCCCTCGATCTCGGCCAGGTCGGCGACGTGGGCACGCCCCTCGATGCCTGCGAATCCGCGGTACGCGTCGAACAGTTCCTTCGCATGCTCAGGTTCGAGGGTGTTTTGGTTGCGTCCCTTCTTCATCAGGCCCTCACCGTTGATAAACAGCACCTTGTCCTGTTGGTCGAGGGGTCGCTGGTGACGCAGGATCAGCACACAGGCTGCGAGGCCCGTGCCGTAGAACAGGTTCGGGGCAAGACCGATGACGGCTTCGACCTTCTTCGCCTTCAGGATATGGGTGCGGATGCGCGCCTCTGCGCCCTGGCGGAACAGCGCACCCTGAGGCAGCACGACCGCTACCCGGCCCGTGTTCGGGTCGGCCGAGGTGAGCATGTGCTGCACCCATGCCCAGTCGGCGTATCCCTTGGGCGGGACTCCGCCGAGCTGGTTCCGTCCCCACCGGTCGGATGCCCACTCGACGTCACCCCACGCCTTGAGGGAGAACGGCGGATTCGCTACGACATTGTCGAACCGCGCGAGCCTATTGCCTGTGTAGAAGGCGGGGTTGCGCAGGGTGTCCTCTCTCACGACCTTGAAGTCCTCTACCCCGTGAAGGAGCAGGTTCATGCGCGCGATCGCCGAGGTCGCGAGCACCTTCTCCTGACCGTAGAGCTTCCCCCACAACGTCTTGGGGCTGCCGCCGGCATCCTTCACGTGCTCGATGACCTCGATCAGCATGCCACCCGTCCCGCATGCGGGATCGTAGACGCTCTCACCCTCCTGCGGATCGAGGATGTTCACGAGCAGACCGACGACTGAGCGCGGGGTGTAGTACTCGCCGGCCTTCTTGTTCGACTGGTCGGCGAACCGCTTGATGAGGTACTCATACGCGTTGCCGAAGACATCCGGTGCGACATTCGCGTTACTCAGAGTCTTCGTCGAGAAGTGCTCGATGAGGTCGGCGAGCTTGCGGTCGGGGAGCTTGTCCTTATTGGTCCAGTTCGCGTTGCCGAAGATGCCGTACAGCGTCTCGGGGTTAGCTTTCTCGATCTCGCGGAACGCGATCTGCAGGGCGGGGCCGATGTTCTCGGTCTTCTCGCGAACGTCCGACCAAAGGTTGCCGTCGGGGACGGCGAAGCGGTGGTTCTCGGCGAACGAGGCGAACTCGTGGTCGCCGCCGGACTCCTCGAGTGCCCGCTCGAACTCTTCGAGGTACACGTCGCTGATCCGCTTGAAGAACATGAGCGGAAAGATGTAGGCCTTGAAGTCGGCTTGGTCAATGCTGCCGCGTAGGAGGTCAGCGGCACGGGCAAGGTACTGCTCCAGCTCGGCGAGCGACATGGAATCAATCCGCGCGGGTCGCTGGCCCGACGAGAGCGGGACATCCGTGCTCACGCGTGTTCCTCCGAGGTGGCGGCATCGACGATGTTGTGGAGACTTGGCTGGCGTCCTTCGGTCAGCTCGGTAGCGGCCCTGCTGACCAGCTGGGCGCGAGCGGCCAAGAAATCGTCGAAGTGCGGTCTCACCAGCTGCGCGAGCTCGGCGCCCTCCACATCGAGCGGATATGGCCCAGCCGCGACAAGAAGCGAATATGGGACGAGGTGCGTCGTGAGACGCGCACGCACATCGCTGGGGTCTGGCGCCTTCTGCGCCCGGTCTTCCAAGTACTGGATGGGATCCAGCCGGCCGATCGTACGATTGGTCTTCCAGGTAATGAGCGCGCAGTTGAGGGCGAGGTACGAGTTGATCCCCGCAGCACGGAGGAGGGCGTCGGGGAAGAGGTGGTGATACTCGCGGCGACCGATGTTGTCCGCCGAAAGTTTTGTATCGTCGGCGAAGTCGCGTGCACCGAAATAGGTCGACGTTGCGAGGACCGCTCGTCCGAGTCGATCGGCCTTCTTCGACCAGTCCGCCGCAAGCAGATCTCGGTGCGTCGGCAGCGGGTACAGCTCGCGGTCGAAGACGGGCACGCTGTCCAGCTCGCCCGCACCATCCAGATACGCCCGCAGAGGTGCGTGGTCGGCGGCAGCTCGCGTAGCGGCTGCACCGACATAGCGAGTGGTGAAGAACGCTGACCAAAGATACCTACGCACGAGCTGGTCGACGCGGGCCCGCTCGTCGCCATCCGCCGCTGAATTCGCGAGGAGAGCGGCAGCGACGGGCAACGGGGGCCCACTCGGGATCTGCGACGACGCGAAGATCCCTTCGCCGGCGAGAAGTTCGGTGAGGCGCTCGAGCCCTGCCGACATCGTGTCCCAGTCGGCTACGAACTTGGCGTAGTCGAGCTCGTAGTAGCCCTTCTGGTTGGGCTGCTTGCCCTGCATCAGCGCGGAGACTTGCAAAACCGCGTCACCAACATCGCCGAAGTATCGAGCCAGCGCAGGCTGGGCCTCGTTCAATGCTCGCAGCCACTCCCGCAGGCGCACCCCCGTGGCGTTCTCGAGCTCGGCGACGACGATGTCGTACGCCCGCAATGGCTTGGCGTTTGTGTTCATGTTGATGAACACGCGCAGCGCAACGTCCTTATGCGTGGCAGCCGGGAGCCTGAGGTACGGCAGGTTGTAGTGCCTCACCCGCTCGCGGAGCGGGCCAATCCATTGTTCTTTCAGGACGCTCCTACTTGCACTGACTGCGCGCTCCGCAAGAAGTACCTGTACTTGTTCCTCGGCGCTCGCTGCTGCATCGATGGTCGGCGCAGGGTACGCGGCATCCACCCAGCGGTCGATCTGATCTCCGCTGGGGTCGAGAAGGCGAACGGGAACCAATCCGCGTCGTCGACACTCGGCCGGGTCATCAGCCCACAACGGCTTGACACCGCGGCGATCGCGCCAGCGGACGACTGCTCTAACTGACAGACCGTGATCGTCGTTGTCGGGATCTTCGTCCAGCTCTGGCACGTGAATGAAATACGTCGCGTCAGAGCTCGTCGCCTTGAGCGCCTGCCACAGGGCCGTCAATCGCTGCTGACCATCGAGGAGGTGCTCGGTGACCTTCGAGCTCGGCTCCGGCGCGGTCGCAAGCGGGCGAGAGTGGAACTTCTCCTCGTCGCCAACGTCCAAGATCAGCGTGATGCCCAAGGGGAGATCCTGGATGATCGTGGTGAGCATGGATGCAACTCGACCCCGGTCCCAGGCGACACCCCTTTGGAAACTCGGAAGCCGGAGCTGACCGCTGCTGATTCGATGCAGCCAATCGTCGATCGGGCGATTCAGGGCCTCGCTACGGTTACGCTCGTCGCTCACTGCGCAACTCTTCTCTTCTCTACTCACCACGTTGGCAACTTCTCCAGACTAGTGATGAGGGCCGGTACCTGACGCTCGTATACACGCAGTCGTCGCTTTTTGACTACATACCGGCTTACAGATGGCACCGCTACCGGACCCGGTCGCCGGAAGAGACTCAAGACATAGAACTGAACCGCTCCCCCGAGCTCACCTGCTGCGCCACTCGCCGCAGCGCCAGCAGCAACGGCTCCACCAGCACCGACCCGAGCACCACGTACCGCACCGCGGCCTCGGCTGATTCCTCCGGCACCCCGGCGATCTCGGCATCCGCGATCCTCCGAATGCTCGCGAGGTACTCCGCCATCACGGCATCCGGCACGACAAAACCCGCGCGCTCCAACCTCTGGAGCGCCCGCGCTACCGCGTGGAGCACCGCGGGGTCGCACATCCCCGGCTGCCACCCGAGCCCAGCAACCAAGGCCTCGGCCTCCGCCCGATCCAGCTCCTCATCCGCTGGCGGAGTGATCGCCGCATGAGCCTCGCCCAGCAGCAGGTGCGGACTCTCCGGCGGATCGTCCAGCGCCCCGAGCACCCGCCGCGTCTCGGCGATGCTCACCCCCGCATCGAGCAGCGCCCGGATCACCCGCAGCCGCTCCACGTGCTTCTCGCCATAGGCGGCCTGCGTCGGCGCGCTGCGCTCACCCTCGGGCAGCAGACCCTCGCGCAGGTAGTACTTGATCGTCGGCACGGTCACACCCGTCCGGGCTGACAGTTCGGAAATTCTCATGGCCACCTCTTGACTTCGATAGTAGCGCTATCCATTATGGATAGTGACACTATCGAATCAAGAGGAGTCATCATGTCGAAAGTCATCACGGGCCGCATGACCCACCGCCACGAGGGCGAGCTCGTCGTGTTCCACATCGGGATGCAGATCAACCGCTGGTGGCGACCCGACCTGTGGCTGCCCACCTTCTTCGCCATGCCGCCGATGCTGCGCGAACTCTCCATGGATCCCGACTCGGGCATGCTCGGCTACCAGTTGCTGTTCGGATCCGGCGGTCCCTACGTCGTGCAGTACTGGTCATCCGTCGACAAGCTGTACGCTTACGCGTCCAGCCCCTCGCAGGAGCACCGCCCCGCCTGGACCCGCTTCAACAAGATGGCGCGCAAAGCTCCGGGCGCAGTCGGCATCTGGCACGAGACCTTCCTCGTCGACCGCGCCGAGAGCGTGTACGTGTCGACGAAGCCGATGGGGCTGCCGAAGGCGACGGAGATGGTCGAGGTGGGGAAGCGGCAGGACCGGGCTCAGGCGCGGTTCGCGGAAGGGCGGACGGTGTCTGGCCAGGCGCAGTCCCCGGAGATCTTGAGCGAACCGCGCCTCCCCTAGACTTCCTTCCAACCACAGGGGAGTCCCGGCAGGGGCTGAGAGGGCGCTGACGCAGCGCCGACCCTCACACCTGATGCGGGTCATGCCGCCGTAGGAAGTCGAGTCATATGTCGCGCCTCATCACCGAGCCCGAAACGTCCTCCCGAGCACGAAAGGCCGTTCGCGGCGGATTGCTCGGCAACTTCGTCGACCAGGTCGATATCTTCCTGCCGGTGATCGCGCTCGCCCCCGCAGCCGCGGTCGTGCTGGGCCCCGACCCCGCTCAGACCGGCCTGATCTTCGTCGCCACCCTTCTCGGACGCCCGCTCGGAGCCGCCGTCTTCGGAAGCCTCGCCGACCGCTACGGTCGCACGAGCACCACCAAGATCGCGATCGCCGGCATCGCGATCACAACGCTCCTGATCGCCCTGATCCCGAACCACGACCTCGGTGGTGCAGCGACGCTCTGGGCGTTCGTCGCCCTCCGCTTCGTCGGCGGCATCTTCCTCGGCGGCGAATACTCCGCGGCGATCCCGCTCGCCATGGAATGGTCCGCCCCACGCCGGCGCGGCCTGCTCAGCGGCGGCATCATGGCCATGTCCCCGCTCGCGAACTCCTTCATCGCCGCGCTCACCCTGACGCTCCTGCAGGTGCTCGGAGCCGACGACTACGCAATGTGGGGATGGCGGATGCCGTTCATCGCCGGCGCCCTGCTCGCGGTGGCGCTGTTCTTCTACTACTCCGCCGGGGTCCACGATTCCCCGGTCTCGACGAGCGCCCGACACCCCCGCACTCGACCTCTGGCCGACATTCTGGTCGGACCGTTCCGCCACCAGCTCTGGCAGGTGTTCACGCTGATGACCGGCCTCTGGCTGTTCACGCAGATGGCGATCCCCGTGCTCACCGGCCTGTTGAGCAAAGCACCCCAGATCGGCCCGACCACCGTGCCGCTCATCATGCTGGTCGCCACCCTCGTCTCGGCCGCGGCGATGATCGCCAGCGGTGCAATCTCGCAGCGGATCGGACGGCGACGCTTCTTCGTCGTCTTCGGAGGCCTCGCGATCATCGCCGCTCCGCTGGCCCTCATGTGGGCGATGTCCTCTCAGGGAGCTGGCGCCGTGCTGGCCGTCACCGTCGTGCAGATCGTCACCGTGTCGGCCTACGGCCCGGTCGGCGCCTACCTCGCCGAGCGCTTTCCCGCTGCCGTGCGATCGAGCGGATACGGGGTCGGCTACTCGCTCTCCATGGTGATCCCCGCGCTCTACCCGTTCTGGCTGCCCGGATTCCAGAGCTCGCTCGGCGCTGGCCCTGCGGTGGCCGTCGTGCTCGCCGCGGCGGCTGCGCTGCTCGTCATCGGCGCGCTCCTCGGCCCTGATCCCGACCGTGCTTCGCCATTGGAGTGAAGGGCGGTGGGATGTGGCCGCGATACGCTTACGCGTCCAGCCCGTCGCAGGAGCACCGCCCCGCCTGGACCTGCTTCAACAGGATGGCGCGCAAGGCTCCGGGAGCGGTCGGCATCTGGCACGAGACCTTCCTCGTCGACCGCGCCGAGACCGTTTATGTGTCGATCAAGCCGATGGGGCTACCGAAAGCGACGGAGTTGGTCGAGGTCGGGAAGCGACAGGACCGGGCGCAGGCGCGGTTTGCGGAAAGGCAGACGGCGGTAGTGAACAGCACCACGTCACATCGCTCGGGAGAGTTGCGCATCGGCGAGGCTCACCTATACTGCGGTCAGCATCCAGCGCAGAGAGGCGTGGCAACGCGATGACCGATTTCGAACCGAAGTACGTGGAGTACGCGGAGTGGCATGACGCGGCGAAGCGAAGTTACTTGGAACCGGCGAGGTTGACGGCCGTCCGATTGCTAGAAGAGCTGCTCGACGATCGCGTTGATTCAGTCGATCGGAATCGCTTTCGCATATCAACTAGCCGCGTCAAGACAGCCCAACGGTCCTTCGCAAAACTCGGTCGCGCTAAGTACAGCGGTCAAGTGAACGATTACGAAGATGTGCCGCAGGTTCTGGACGACCTCGTGGGCCTTCGACTTATCTGCAACAATCTCTCCGATATCAACACGTTTCAGGAACTGGTGGGTGAGCTGCCGATCGACGCCGACGAGCAATCGAGCCTGGCCGTCGAGCGCGATTCACATCGGGACTACTTTACGAATCCGAAGGCGTCCGGCTATCGGGCCTACCACGTGAACTTCGTCGTTCCGGTTCCTCAGATGAACGGAACCAGGCGCGTTTGCGTCGAGGTGCAGGCTAGAACACTGCTCCAGGACGGTTGGGGCGAGCTCACGCATGAGGACACATACAAGCCGGGATCGACGGTTCCTGAGTGGATTGTTGGCATGTCGCTCCGCATGGCGGAACTACTTGCGGCGGTTGACAACATCGCTCAAGACCTTCGAACTGGACTAGACGTCGAGACGCAGCGATCAGTTTTGGCGGTAGACGACGGCAAGAAGTCTCCGGAGGTCGCATTTGTCGCGGGCACCGCAGAATCAGCTACTCCGACCTCGATAAGCATCGCTGCGGGATTGGAACCCAGCGCTCCGAAGACCAGCTCGGAAGCTCAGCGACGCGACGCCGAAGAACTCGAGGCAGCCCTCGTGGACGAGACTCTTCGAATCACTCGGGGATTGACGAAGCCGGTCGCTCTAGCCGCGCTATCGCAGCAGCTTAACCTCATCTTCGGCACCGAAATCACGCGCACCTGGGCCAAACGCGGAGGTTTTAAGAAGTTCTTGGAGGCAACGGTCCCGGAGTCGCGACTTTCTGGACCTCCACCCGGGTATATCCACCCCCCGAACACTCCTGTCCCAGATGGATGGATTACGGAAGACGCAGGCAAAGGGGCTGTGCCGTCAATCGTGCGCGAGTTGCGAACCTACGACAAGGCGATTCCATTGCTTGGGGCCGAAAGGCTGGAGCAGGTAGTTACCTCAGTGACCAACGTGCTTCAAGAGGCTGAGCTAGAACTCCAGGGCAGCAACGCCACACTTTCGCAACTCGAAGGTCTGGCCAAACAAGCTCGCTCGGATGCAGAAACTCGCGGAACCTTGGTTGTGCGCCCTCATGCCGCCTACGTTCTTCAGGCGGTCAATCGCAGGAGCCGGATTTCGCGGGACATCACCGCCAGTGAAGTCCGAGGCATCCTCTTTGATCGGATCATCACGATGGCCGAAGCGAACGACCTAGTCGAGGACCGCGCAGTCGCGGGCCACGAGCTATGCGAGTGGCTCGGAATCGACGTCTAGAACGTTGTACCTCTGTTTCGGACGCCGGCCGAACAGCTCGCCTTTCGGACAACCATCGATGCTGGGCACATTCAACCGTCGCCCCTCAGAACATCCACGCAACTCCCCACCACTACTTCCGGCTGCTCGAACGACGCGAAGTGCCCGCCGCGCTCCAGTTCATGCCACTGGCGAGTTTCCGCGAACTTCCGTTCGCTCCCGCCGTGACGGACGCGATCACCGGGCGACAGCAACACTCGGGCGCGAATCACTGAGAGAAGGTGCGCCCGCGAGGCGCTCGAGGAGTAGCTCGAGCTGGGACGCTTCGTCTCCTCGCTGCGCTTCCGGCGATGCTCGTCGGTGCAGCCGGCCTCTTCGTCGCATGGATGCCGTATCTATCTGGCGTCGCCATCGGCGCTACCGTGTTGTCGACCCTCGTGCTTCAGCGGCGTTCGAGCAGGACTGTCTGAGAGCCATCGGATTCAGGAGAGATCATGACCAACCCCATCGACACTGAGCAGTCCTGGTTCCGGACCATCACCCGACCGGCCTCACGGATGATCTTCACGGTCCTCGCGCTCGTCGCGTTCGTCGCCGGCATCGCGCTCGGCGTAGCCCTCCCGGAGTACCAACTCTGGTTCCAGGTGCCCGCCGTGGTGATTCTGATGGTCTGGTTCCTCGTCATGACGCTGCACTACCGCCGAGCGCGGACCCGGCGCGCGTAATAGAGTCGTCCCCATGTCGAGTCCTGAGTCAGACAGGTCAGGGGCTGCCGGTCACACCGCCAGCCCCCGGATCCGCTGAACCCGACGCCCGCTGTCTGTGCGGGCGCCGATCCGTCGTCTCCGGGCGATGGCCGTGGTGACCAAGAAGCTCCCTTTCTTGATCTCTCACCTCGGAGTACTCGATGCCTTTCTCTCTCTATCTGCTTGCCCTGGCGGTCTTCGTCATGGGCACCTCGGAATTCATGCTCGCGGGACTGCTGCCCGCCATCGCGAGTGACCTCGACGTCTCGGTCGGCACCGCCGGCCTGCTGACATCGGCCTTCGCTGTCGGCATGGTCGTCGGCGCACCCCCCATGGCAGCCTTCGCCCGCCGGTGGCCGCCACGACTCACCCTGATCGCCTGCCTGCTCGTCTTCGCCGGATGCCACGTCGTCGGAGCCCTCACCCCGACGTTCGCGGTCCTGCTGATCACGCGCATCCTGAGCGCTGTCGCGAACGCGGGATTCCTGGCCGTCGCGCTGACCACGGCGACCGCACTCGTCCCCGCCGACCGGAAGGGACGCGCCCTCGCGGTGCTGCTCTCGGGCACGACCATCGCCACCGTCGCGGGGGTCCCCGCGGGGGCGCTGTTCGGGACCGCGCTCGGATGGAGGTCGACCTTCTGGGCGATCGCCGTCCTCTGCCTGCCGGCCGTGCTCGGTGTGCTGCGCGGCATCCCGAAGACGGCAGGACACGACGCACCGTCGTCACTTCGACGGGAGCTGCGTGAGCTCGCCGCGACGCGCCTCCTCCTCGCGATGGCGCTCGGAGCTCTGATCAACGGCGGCACGTTCGCGGCGTTCACCTTCCTCGCGCCGGTCGTCACCGACATCGCCGGGCTGGATGCCGGATGGGTCTCGGTCGCGCTGGTGCTGTTCGGCGTCGGATCGTTCCTCGGCGTCACGATCGCGGGACGACTGTCTGACCGTCACCCCGGACTCGTGCTCGGCATCGGCGGGCCGCTCCTGCTCGCCGGCTGGGTCGCGATGGCCCTGGTCGCCGAGCATCCGGTGCTGCTGCTCGCGCTGGTGCTCCTGCAGGGGATGCTGTCGTTCAGCGTGGGCAGCACTCTCATCGCGCGGGTGCTCTATGCGGCATCCGGAGCTCCGACGATGGGCGGGTCGTACGCGACCGCCGCACTGAACGTCGGGGCGGCGGTCGGGCCAGTGCTCGGCGGAGTCGCGCTCAGCGCGGGAGTGGTCGCGCCGATGTGGGTGGCCGCAGGGCTGACGGCGCTGGCACTCGTCGTCGCGGTGGTGTCGCGGCGGTCGATCGCACCTGCCTCCGCGGGCGCGGCGGGCTGACACCCCGGCGGAAACCCTGCGAGGATCGCACAGTGAGCGCGACCGTGACGATCCCCGCAGGGATCACCGTCATCGTCGACGACGGCAGCCGCCACGACCTCGCCCCCGGGACCTATCCCGTCCACGCCACCACCGCGACCGGACAGCAGGTGCCCACCGGCGACCGCCCCCACTTCCTCGAGGTCGATCTGCCGACCGGCGGCACGACCGGCATCGGCATCATCCTCGTCCGCATCCCGGCAAACGACGACGAGTTCCCCGTGCAGACCGCGGGCGGCATTGTGCGGTTCGCGATCAACAACCACCTGACCGCCAACTCAGGCGCGCGCTGACGGCACCCGCCAAGCCCTCACCTTCCGCCGCCTGTGGACGTACGACATGATCGTGTACCAGACGAGCATCGGCGCCAGCGCCACGGCGATGATCGTCGGCTGCCAGTCAGGGCGAGAATCAGAGAGGGCCCAGCCCGCCGCGCCGATCGTGTTCACCGCGGTGGTCCCCACGAGGTGGCTCGTGGGACGCGTCAGAATGCCGAACCAAGACACCTTCTCGGGAAATGACTCTTCGTACCTCGCCATCATGAGGAGGTGCCAGGTGACGACCCCGAGCACAGCGGGCCCGTTGAACCACCAGCGATGTTCGGGCATCGATACGCCCGCGGTGATGAGCGCGGCGAAGCCGACCAGCACAATGCAGGTCACCCATCGGGGAACCCCAGGCTCGAAGATCGTCGCGAACCACGATCGCGGGTGTGAAGCATCAGACATCGTCGTCCCTTCTCATCCGAGCGCGCGGACTACCTCTAGAGAAGTACACATATGAGGACGGTTGCAATATATTTGCGGGGTTTGATGTCTTCTGCCGTTGGGTAACCATGCGTTGCTGGATCAGCGACGGCGGCGGCTCGTCTGCAGGCTCAGTCATCGACAGTGCCTGGCGTCGGAGTGACCTGCGAGCACGAACGCCCCGAGAAGACCCGGGGCGTTCGCACGGACGACCGATCAGCCCAGCTCGAAGAGCGCCTCCGGAGTGAGGAGCTGCGTCACCGGACCCACCAGCCCCGAACCCAGGGAGGACTTCCCGGCGGCATCCGAGTTCACGAAGGCGACGATCGTCATGTCCTTCTCGGGGAGATAGATCGTCACGGTCTTGTACCCCGGGAGGCTTCCGTTGTGGCCGATCCAGCCGTTGAGATTGAAGAGGCCGAGACCGTATCCCCATTCGGGGTGCTGAGGGTCTTCGGGAGTGACGGTGAGCCGTTCCTTCTGAAGCTCGGGCGACAGCAGCTCGCCCGTGGCGAGAGCCGGCACCCAGATCTTCAGGTCGTCGAGCGTCGAGATCATCGCTCCGGCCGCCCATCCCCACGACGGGTTCCAGTCGGTCGCGTTCGTGAGCGATCCGTCGTCGCTCTGCTGCGCCGTGTATCCCTGCGCGTGCGGCTCCGGGTATTCGTTGCCCTCCGGCAGGAAGGTGTGTTCCATCCCCAGGGGCTTCGCGACCTCGTCCTGCAAGACCTCGGCGAGCGTCTTCCCGGTGATCTTCTCGATCGCCATCCCGACGAGCACCGTGCTGGTGTTCGAGTACGACATCTCGGCCCCCGGCTCATCGGTCAACGGCTGCCCGCTCACGACGTCGATCAGGCTCTGTGGAGTCAGCGGAGCGTAGGGGTCGCTGAGCAGCGACATCTGCCACTCCGGGTTCTCGGAGTAGTCGGGGAGACCCGATGTCATCGCGGCGAGCTGCCGCAATGTGATCTCGTCGCCTCGCGTGACCCCGTCGACGTACTCGGAGATGTGGTCGTCGAGCGATGCCTTGCCCTGATCGACGAGGCGCAGCAGAGCCGTGATCGTGAAGGTCTTGGTGACGCTGCCGATGCGGTGGTTGAGCTCGGGCGTCATCTTCGTCTTCTTCTCGGCATCCGCATACCCGGCCGACGAGACGTAGTCGCCCCCGGGGCTCCAGACCGCGAGTGTGACGCCGGGCATCTCGTGCTCGGTGACAGCTGCTTCGAGGATCGCATCGAGCTTCTTGACCGTCTCGGCATCGAAGGCCTTCGATGCCGGCGCCTGCGAAGACGACGGGGGATCGGCGGGGGCGGGCGCTGCGCAGCCCGCCAGAACGACCGTCGCGACGACGATCCCTCCGAAGACGGCGAGAGCAGGACGGGGGAAACGGATGCGTGAGATCACGACGAACCTTCCATAGGGGATATGTGTCTCTCATGCTCCGCGGAGCCGCGGAGACGCCACATCCTTCGGCGGTATATCGGCTGTCGTACCCCGGTCGGAACCCCGAGCCGACGAGGTCGTCGCGCGGTGTGATACCACTCGGGGTGGTCAGGCCGCGATCCCCCGCAGCAGCACGCTCACCGTCGCATCGACCCGCTCGTCCCCCAGCGGCCGCCCGAGCAGCGCGGCGTAGCTGGCCATCGCGACGAACTGGTCCGCGATCGCGGCAGCATCCGCATCCGCTCGCACGTCTCCGGCTTCGACAGCCAGCGCGACCCGCGCCGACACCCACTCGCGGATCGGCGCCGCGAGCTTCTCGTTCAGCGCGAGCCCGAGCTCGGGATCGGATGCCGTGATCACGATCAGAGCTCGCGCGATCGCGACGCCATCGGCATCCGCGAGGGCGGTGCTCATCGCCGAGAACCAGGCCCGGAGGTCGGCGGCGAGGTCGGCGGTGAACGGCACGGCGACGTCGGATCCGGGAAGCCCACCCTCGAGCAGCGCCTCGCCGAGGATCGCGGCCTTCGACGGCCACCACCGGTAGATGGTCTGCTTCGAGACGCCCGCGGCATCCGCCAGTCCCTCGATCGTCACAGCCTCGTACGCGTGGCTCGTCAGCGCGGCACGCATGGCGTCGAGCACCGACTGGCGGGCTTTCTCACTGCGAGGACGAGGCACCATCCGAGCGTACTCAGGCGTACACTGAAACATAAGTAGACGCACCGTTGCGAAACTCGAACAAGGAGAACGAGCATGGCCCTCACCGCACACTCCACCATCGGCGACTGGATGAACGACCCGACCGGCGGGCCGCTCATCCGCGCACTGTTCGAGAAGACGGGCGCCGACCCCTCGCTGCTGACCCCGGTGCTCGGACTCCCGCTGCAGCAGCTCGTCGCGATGAGCCAGGGCGCCATGCCGCAGTCGATCGTCGATGACCTCGTGCGCGCGGCCAACGGCGGCGAGATCCCCGCCGACGACGAGTCCGCGGGCTGGACCGAGAAGCCCACCTCCGGACGCTTCGCCGACAAGACCGTGATCGTGACCGGCGCGGCATCCGGCATCGGCAAGGCCACGGCATCCCGCATCGCGCGCGAAGGCGGACGCGTGATCGCCAGCGACATCGCCGCCGAGAAGCTCGACGCACTGAAGGCGGAACTGCCGGATGCCGACATCGTCACGGTCCCCGGTGACCTCACGAAGCAGGACGCGATCGACGCCGTCCTCGCCGCCGCGGGAGACCGCATCGACGGCCTCGCGAACGTCGCCGGCATCAACGACGACTTCTCCCCCGCCGGTGAGACGACGGATGCCGTCTGGGACAGGGTCATCGCGATCAACCTCACCGCGCCGTTCAAGCTCATGCGCGCGGTGCTCCCGGTCATGGAGGCTGCGGGTCGCGGGGCGATCCTCAACGTCTCGAGCGAAGCGGGTCTGCGCGGCAACGCGTCGGGCAACGCCTACACGGCCAGCAAGCACGGCATCATCGGCGTCACGAAGTCGGCGGCGTTCATGTACGGGCCGAAGGGCATCCGCGTGAACTCGGTCGCTCCGGGCGGCGTGGCCACCGGCATCCCGATGCCCCCGAACATGTCGGAGTACGGCTCCGGCCGTCTCGGTCCGTTCCAGCAGGCGATCCCGACCGTCGCGACCGCCGAGCACCTCGCGGCGTCGATCACGTTCCTGCTGTCGGATGACGCGGTGAACATCAACGGCGCGATCCTCGCGAGCGATGGTGGTTGGTCGGTGCAGTAAGCCGGATGCTGGATCAGAGATGCCTCTCCGTGGCACGTGGGAGAGGCATTTCTGATCCACGCTGACGCAAGGGGGTGGCGCAAGGGGGTGGCTCGACGCGCGGGCCCTGCTTAGGCTCGCGGCATGCTCGCCATCGCCTCGATCGTCATCCGTGTGAACGACCTGCCTTCTCAACTCGAGTTCTGGAAGGCCGCCCTCGACTACATCGAGCGCGATGCGCCCAGCGACGATTGGGCCGTGCTCAAGCCGCGCTATGCGGATGCCCCGTGCATCGCGCTCGACGCGCATCATTCCGAACGCGTGCTGCCCCCGCGCATCCACCTCGACATCTATGCCGAGGATCAGGCCACTGAGGTCCAGCGACTCGTTGAGCTCGGCGCGCGCGAGGTGCCGTGGGACGGACGACCCGACGACGCCGACTACATCATTCTGGAAGACCCCGAGGGCAACCGGTTCTGCATCGTCGACCGCCCTCACTGGCCCGGCTGGCAGCGCATCCCCGCGCGCTGAGCGTCACAACGGCCCGAGCACCCGCCCCACCTCGGCATCCAGCTCCAGCGTCTCGAGGACCGTCAGCAGCTGCCGCTCCTCGAACCGGAAGTGGCTCTCCATGATCGCCGCGATGCCCTCGAGGTGCCGCGACAGCTCCTCGGGCGAGGCCGCCGAATCGACCGCGGCCTGCAGTCCGCCGAGCAGGTGCCCGATCATCGAGTGATCCTGCTCGAGCTTGCGCAGCGTGTCCCGCAATTCCGGATGCTCCGCGGCGATCGCCGGGAACAGCTCCCGATCCTCGCCCTCGTGGTGCCCCGTCAGCGCCGCACAGAAGCCATGGCAGAACAGCAGCAGATCGCGAGTCGCCGATCCGCCCGGTGGTCCGCCGGAAGCGAGAGCCTCCTGCGCGATCGACAGTGCTGTGCGCAGCCGTTCGTGGACGCTGCGCAGTTCCATGCTCCAGGCGACGAGCCTGGTCTTCTCGCCCTCAGTCACGTGAGGGCGAAGGGGTCGACGTGTTCATCGTCGTGCTCCTTCGGATCCCACGCCTCCATGTCTGACACAGCCTGCCACCGACACGCGACGCTTCCGACACGCTAACAGGCCGACATCCGTCGCGGCCACCGGGTCCGCCGCACGGGGGATGCGCCCCGAAACGGCCGACCGCATACTCGGAGCATGAGCGAGAGCATCTTCACCCCCGGAGTCGAGGTCGTCACCGCCCGCGGACGAGGCAATGTCGTCGACGTCCGCGCCACCCCAACCGGCAAGTTCGTCTTCGGCGTCGAGGACCCCGACGGCGAAGTGACCTACTTCACTGAGAAGGGCGTTCGACTCGCACAGAGCTAGGCTCGCTCGACTCGTCGTCGACGTCCGCGTAGGCACCCTCGTCCCGCCCGCGCGCTCCGACAGCACGGAAGTAGGCCTTCGACGAGGAGTGGAACATCAGGAGCACGGCGACGAGCGCCATCCCCGCTGCCAGGAACATCAGCGCGAAGAACCCCACCCCGCCCGACAACACGGCGAGGTAGCCCAGTGCGGCCGGGAGCAGGAGCATCCCGAACCGTGCCCACGACCGGCCGAGCATGACCAACACCGTCAGCACGGCGATCACGAGCCACACGGCGGTTCCGATCCACCCGACAGGCGACCCCCAGACGATGGCGAACAGGGCGACCGGGGCGAACGCCACGGCCACCGCCAACAGGATGACGCTCACCACCGTGAGAGCCACGATGAGGATGGGTGGCATCGAGTTGCGGTTCTGCTCAGCGGTCGGCATCCATCCAGTATCGCCCGCGCCCCTCGACGATCCCGCGCACCCACGCGTGCCGGCGCTCGCTCAACGACCGGGGTCGGCGTCAGGGGACCACATCGCGGTCCACGAAGTCGACGATGGTGCGCGTGAACAGATCGGGATCCTGGATGCTCCAGATATGACGCATCCCGGGCGCCACCCAGGTGCGCGTCTGCGGCATCGCCCGCGTCAGCGCCGTGAACGCCACCCGCACGTCCCTCGACTCGCGCTCTCCCGCGATCGCGAGGAGGGGCCCGGCGTAGTCGAACCGGCCGGCGGGCATCGAGCCCGCGAAGATCTCGCCGTACATGCCGTGCGCCGTCTCCGCGCTCACCCCTCGCCCGGCGGCGATGAACTGCTCGCGTGCATCCGCGGGAATCCGGAACATCGCCGCCTGCATGCGCCAGAACCACCGTCGGTCCCACGCGCGCAGCTGCCACTCCGCCAGACGCCGCTGGGTACCTCGGATGCCGGTCATCATCGCCCCGGTCACCATGCACGAGCGGATGACGTCCGGAAGCCGCGCCGCCAGGTGCACGGCGATCACACCGCCCATCGACAGCCCCACCACATGGGCCTTTCCGTCGACCGCCCGCTCCCGGATGATAGCGGCGACATCATCCGCCGCCCCATCCAGCCCCGGCCAGCGCTCGGCGGCCCGCGTGTTGAAGCCGACCACGTCGGGCGTGATCAGGTGTCTTCCGGCGAGGCGCTCGACCTGCGGCTCCCACATCCAGTTGCCGACGTTGCCGCCGTGCAGCAGGATGATCGACTCGCCTGCCCGCTCACCATGCTCGATCGGATATGCCGCGTTCATCACGAGCCCTCCGCGGCGACGGCACGCCTGGTCGACGCGAGCCATTGCAGCTCGGCCTCACCCTGCCGGATACCCGCGTCGAGAGTCGCCATCCGAAGCACGGCACCGAGATCTCCGCTCGCCGAGGGAAGAGCGCGCAGCTGTTCCAGCCCTTCGCGGATCGCGGCCTCGCGCTCGTCGAGCAGGGCGAGGATGCCGTCGACGCCGAGCGATGCGGCGAAGAACAGCCGTGCGAGGAAGGGCTCCTTCGGCTGCAGATCCTCGAGCGGCGAGCCGAGCCATGCCTCGAGCTCGTGCCGTCCGGCATCCGTCAGAGAATGCACCCGACGGTCGGGCCTCCCCTGCTGCGGGATCGTCTCGGTCGCGATGGCCCCGTCGGTCTCGAGGCGGTCGAGCGTGCGGTAGATCTGCGACTGATCGGCATGCCAGAAATGGGCGACCGATCGCTCGAACGCGCGACCGAGGTCGTACCCGCTCTGCGGGGCCACGTCGAGGAGGCCGAGGATCGCGTGTCGGAGCTGCATGACGATATAGGACCACACATATATAGGACTGCGCAAGTATGTTCGTGCGCCGACGATTCAGTCTCGACGTCGGGCTTCACGCCGACGCCTCCTGCTCGACCAGCTCCGCGAGCGCGGCGGTGACAGAACCCCAACCGTCGAAGAAGCCCAGCTCCTCGTGGTGCGCACGCGCCGCGGGGGTGCCGTGCCGCACGATGACGCGGTAGTCCGTGCCCTCGGGGTGGTCATCGAGGATGATCTCCGCGGTCATGGCGACCGGCTCCGGGTCGGCAGGGCGCCAAGCGCTCGTCACCGCATTGGTGAACACGAGCCGGCGTCCTTCCTCCACGACGAGGAAGATCGAGTCGACGTGCGGCACGAACTCCTCCCCGTCCTCACTCATCCGCGTGACGAACCCGCCGCCCGGGGTGACGTCGAGTCGGTCGACCCGGGTGACCATGGGGGCCGGGATCCACCACTTCTCGAGCCGCGCGGGCTCCGTCCACGCTCGCCACACGTCGGACGGCGATGCGCGGATCACACGCTGCAGGCTGAGATCGTGCTCGGGGTCGATGGTCACGTCGGTCATGATGTCTCCTGAGGATCGGTGAGGAAGTTCTCGAGGCGGTCGGTGCGCTCTTCCCAGAGGCTCCGCTGCTCGGCGAGCCAGTCGTCGACGACTGCCAGCCGCTCGCGGTTGAGCGTGCAGGTGCGCACCCTCCCCGACTTGGCCGTGCGGATGAGCCCGCTCGCCTCGAGCGCCCGCACGTGCTTCATGAACGACGGCAGGGTGATGGGGAACGGACGCGCCAGGTCTCCGACGCTCACCGGCCCACGCCCGAGACGCCGAACGACCTCTCGTCGGGTCGGGTCCGCGAGGGCGAGGAACACCTCGTCCAGAGGCTGCGAATGGTTAGCCATGCGGAACAGTATTACGGAAACTATGCCTCAAGGCAAACTATTTGTCCGAGCGCACCGGCATCCGCCCCACGGCGGCGCGCACCATGGCGGCGTTGGTCGAGGCCGGCATCCCGTCGGGGAGCGTCAGCACGTCTTCGAGACCGATCCGCGTATCCAGACCCAGTTCGACGGCGAGGTCGAAGGCCGCCCAGGCGGAATCCTCCTCGCCGTGCAGGAGGATCGGGATGCCCGGCTCCTCGGCGGTCACGTGGGCGATCAATCCCTCGGCGTGGCCGCGCACGACGTCGGCCGCCTCGTCGGGCAGCTCGATCAGCACGCGCAGGCAGTCGCCGCGCACGGGCGAGCGCCGCCACGCCGCAAGTCCCGACGAATCCCAGACCCCCGCCTCGACGCCGACGCCGCGGCTGAGCAGCAGCGCGGCCACGTCGTCGGCGCCCGCCTCATGCCAGTTCACCGAGGCGAAGTCGGGGAGCTCGGTCCATCCGGCGATCGCCGCGAGCCGGAGCTCGACGTCGGGCTCGGCCCATGCGCCTGTCGTCACGCCCACGGGGACACCGGTGCACGCCGCCCGCACCGCGCGGAGCCATTGCGCGACATCGCCGGCCTCGAGGCTGTCGCGACCTCGTTCATTCTTCGGGTGCACGTGGATGGCACCGGCTCCTGCGGCCACCGCCTGCGCCGCATCACCTGCCACGACGCTCGCGTCGGTGCTCAACCACGGATGCTGAGCCACATCTCGCGCGCCGTTGACGCATGCCTGCAGCAGCATCCGTCGGCCGGGACGGTCATCGACATGCGCCTCGGGCAGCACCCGTCAGCCGATCAGGTCGCGCGGGTGGACGGCATGGACGCCGCTGTCGGGAGAGGGTCCCTCTTCGGTGCGCACGGTGTGCGTGACCTGACGCGCGACGGCCGCACCCCGCCCGACCTTGATGGCCTCGGCCTCGGTCAGGAAGCTCGCACCCAAGGTGCGCGACTCCCCCTCGATGCGGTTGAACCAGATCCCGTCGCGCCGAAATGTCTCGATGTCGCCTGCGGCCATGCCGTATCCCTTCTCTCGCATTCCTTTCTACGATGCGGCGCCGACATGCGAGAGCCCCTTGACAGAGAAATCTGCCTCGTCAGAGCGCGCGAGTCTCCAGCGCTTCGCGCATGGCGGAGAACGCCTCGGCGAGGATCGGGCGGGGCGTCGCGAACACCACCCGCACGAAGCCTTCGTATCCGTGGCCGAGCAGACGGCCCTCGGTGAGCACGACCCCGGCCTGCTCGCGGAAGAACGCCGCGGGCGGGCCCTCGATGTCGAGCGCGCGCGTGTCGATCCAACCGATGTATGTCGCTTCGGGGATGCGATACACGGCGCCGGGAAGGCGCGTCGCCACGAGGTCGCCGAGAACGCGACGCGATCCGTCGAGGTAGTCGACGACGTCCGTCAGCCAGGGGCGACCGTGTCGGTAGGCGGCCGTCGACGCGACGACGCCGAGGGTCGCTGCACCGTGCTGCACCGCGAACCCGAACTGCCGGTAGCGCTCCTGGTCGGCGTCGTTCGAGGTGATCAGCTGCGCGGTCTTGAGACCGGGGATGTTCCAGGCCTTCGAGGCGCTCGTGCCGGTCACGGTATGCGCGGCGGTCGCCTCCGACACCGAGGCGTAGGGGACGAACGGCCTGGCGTCGTAGCGCAGCGGGGCGTGGATCTCGTCGGCGAACACACGGCCGCCGTGCCGCTCCACGATCTCGGCGATCGCCTCGAGCTCGGCCCGATCGGCGATCGTGCCGGTGGGGTTGTGCGGGTTGCACAGCACGAGCGTGCGGGCGCCGGCGGCGAAGGCCTCGTCGATGCGCTGCAGGTCGTGCCGCCACCGTCCGTCGACCTCCACACCGGGAACCTCGATGACCGGATGCCCGATCGCCGGAAGATATGTCAGGAACGGCATGTAGGCCGGCGTCGGCACGATCACGGCCGATCCGGCGGGGGCGTACTCCTGCACCGCGACGCCGAGAACAGCCATCACGTCGGAGACCGGATGCACGCGCTCCGGGTCGACGGCCCAGTCGTACTCCTCGCGCATCCAGTCGGCCGTCGCCACTCCGAGGTCCGCGGCCAGCGGCGGCGACAGGTACCCCAGGTTCTCCTCGTCGATCGCCCGATGCATCGCCTCCGCGATCTCGGGAGCGACGCCGAAGTCCATCTCGGCCACCCACGCGCCGATCCGGCCCGGATGAAGGCTCCACTTGCGGCTGTGCGGCCGGTCGAGGTGCAGGCGCGTGCGCGCGTCGAACGGGTGCGACGGGAGGGGCGGACAGTCCTCGCTCATCTGCCCCAACATACGGACGATCCCGCCCCGACGCATGCCGCGTTTCCGTGCATGACGGCTCCGCGAGCCGACCCCGCGCCGTTCAACTGCCCTTGCCGGACTCCGCCCGGCGGCTGCCTGCTTCGAGCACGTCGCCGGCCGGGAGCTCCTGGTGCCCGCCGAACTGCAGTCGCATGGCCGACAGCACCTGGTTGGCGAAGCGGTCCTCGTCGCGCGACGCGAAGCGCTCGAAGAGGGATGCCGCGAGCACGGGGACCGGAACGCCCACGTCGACCGCTGCCTTGACCGTCCATCGCCCCTCTCCGGAGTCCGACACGCGCCCGGCGAGGCCGTCGAGCGTCGGGTTCTGGTTCAGCGCCGCCGCCGTCAGGTCGAGCAGCCACGACGACACCACGGATCCGCGACGCCAGAGCTCGGAGACCTTCGCGGTGTCGATCGGGAACTGGTAGAACTCGGGCTCCTCGAGCGGGGCGATCTCGGCGGAATGCTGAGCCTCGCGGATGCCGGCATCCGCGTTCTCGAGGAGATTGAGCCCCTCGGCGAGCGCGGCCATGATCCCGTACTCGATGCCGTTGTGCACCATCTTCACGAAGTGCCCGGCCCCCGAGGGGCCGCAGTGCAGGAAGCCCTGCTCCTCCGGAGCGAACTCGCCGGTGCGGCCGGGCGTGCGCTCGATCTCACCCGGACCCGGCGCGATCGTGCGGAAGATCGGCTCGAGGCGCTGCACCGCGGCATCCGGCCCGCCGACCATCAGGCAGTAGCCGCGCTCCAGCCCGAAGACGCCGCCGCTGGTGCCGACGTCGATGTAGTCGATGCCGCTCTCGCGGAACGCGGCCGCGCGACGCACGTCGTCGCGGTAGTTCGAGTTGCCGCCGTCGATGAGGGCGTCGCCGGGTTCGAGCACCGCGGCCACCTCGTCGGCCACCTGGCCGGTGAGCGAGGCGGGCACCATCATCCAGACGGCACGCGGCACCTGCAGCTTCGACACCAGGTCGGGGATGCTGTCGGCGCCGACGGCCCCCTCGGCGACCAGCGCCTGCACGGCATCCGCGTTCACGTCGTAGACGACGCAGTCGTGGCCTGCGCGCATCAGCCTGCGAACGATGTTCGCACCCATCCGTCCGAGTCCGATCATCGCCAGCTGCATGGGATTCCCCTCCGAGTACGTGTGCGATCGTCGGCGCGCCATGCGCGCCTGGTGGCGATGCTACGCCTCCGCGGTGTCGGCATCCGGTCGGGATCGGCTCTCACCCACTGTTTTCGCGGCGCGTCAAGGCAGGAGATGCCCAGGATGGCGCGGGATACTGTCAGTGGAATACAAGACCCGGATGCCGGAACGAGGAGTGCGTGATGACGCTGGAGGTTCTCTCTCCTTCGTCCGCCCTGCTCGACGGACGCTATGTCCTGCAGGATCGGGTCGGACAGGGCGGCACTGCCACCGTCTATCGCGCCGAGGACACCTACGTCGGACGGACCGTCGCGATCAAGATGCTCCACCGTGGCGAGGGTGCGCTGCGCAACGCCGATCGCGCGCGGACCGAGGAGGCCCTTCTCGCCTCGCTGAGCCACCCCTCTCTCGTCGCGCTGTTCGACGCGCAGCTGCGGCGACGGCGTCCGCAGTACCTGGTCATGGAGTTCGTGGACGGTCCGACCCTCGCCGAACGCATGGCTGCGGGACCGGTGCCCGCCCGCCAGCTCGCGCACCTGACGCGCGATCTCGCCGAGGGCCTGGCCGCGGTGCACGCCGCCGGCATCGTCCACCGCGACGTGAAGCCCTCGAACGTGCTCCTCGCGCCCCGTCGCACCCGCCGCGGAGGACAGTGGGCCGCGAAGCTCGCCGACTTCGGCATCGCCTGCGAGCTCGACGATGCGCGGATGACCTCGTCGGGACACGTGCTCGGCACACTCACCTACATGGCGCCGGAGCAGCTGCGCGATGCCGACCCCGGCACCGCGGTCGACATCTTCGCCCTCGGGCTCGTCATGCTCGAAGCTCTCACCGGTGAGGCCGGATACGCCGCGCTCGGGACGGGCCGCGTCGCCGCGATCCGACGCCTGACCACGAAGCCGTTCATCCCGGCTTCGGTCGATCCCGACTGGCGACGGCTGCTCGAGCACATGACGCGCCTCGACCCGCGCGAGCGCCCCACAGCCGTCGAGGTGGCCCGTGCCGCTCGCGCCCTGGTGCGCGGGGACCGGCGCGTGGAGCTCAACGCCGCCTGACCCCTGCGGATCCTGCCTCGACAGGTCGTCCCGACGCCGCGGGAGCCTGCAGGAAGCTCGTCCCCCACGCGACCACGATCGCCACGACCGCGATGCCCATCCCGACGATCACCGCGAACGCCACTCCCCACTGCTCAAGTGCGATCCCGCCGGCGAGAGATCCGAAGGCGATCCCGACGTTCACCGCGGACGCCGGGAGGGACGCAGCGAGGGGCGCCCCGGGACCGGCGAGAGCCACGACGCGATGCTGGATCGACGGGGCTGTGCCCATCCCCAGCATCCCGATCCCGAGCACGGAGAGTCCCACGATCCACGGGTTTCCGCCGAACAGCAGCAGGGCGCCCAACGAGATCAGCACACCGAGGGCCCCGACGATCAGCATCCGTGCGGCGTTCGCATCGGCGAAACGCCCGCCGATCGCCGATCCGAGAGTGGTCGAGATCCCGTAGACGAGCAGGTAGACCGTGACGAGCGGGCCGGTGAGTCCGGTCAACTCGGCGAGGAACGGAACGAGATACGTGATCGCCGCGAGCATCGCCGCGAAGGTGAGGAAACTCACGCTCAGCACGGCGAGCACACGGGGAGCGAAGGCATGCCGCGCCTGTCCGACGGCGCCGCTGCCCGCGTCCGTCGGGACCGACGGCAGCACGACGAACAGCACGACGAGCACCGCGGCCGCGACGATGACGACCGCGACGAACGATCCTCTCCAGCCGACCGACTGCCCGAGCAGGGTCCCGATCGGAAGGCCGAGCGCGCTCGATGTCGCGAACCCCGAGATGACCACCGACATCGCGCGGCCGGTGCGCTCCGGCGGCACGATCGACGTGGCAGTCACCATCGCCGCGGCGATGAACAGGCCCTGCGCGGCACCGATCACGACGCGTGCGACGAGGAACATCGGGTAGTCCGCGAACAGCGCGGGCAGCAGATTCGCCGCCAGGAAGACGGATGCCGTCGCCAGCAGCACCTGCCGCCGGTCGAAGCGCGTGGTGAGGAAGGTGAGCAGTGGCCCACCGATCGCGAGCCCGAGCGCATTGGCGGTCACGAGCGCTCCCGCAGCAGCGAGCGAGACCGACAGATCGGCGGCGATGAGGTCGATCATCCCGACGACGAGCATCTCGGCGCAGCCCATGACGAATGCTCCGGCGAACAGCGCCGCCAATACGGCTGCCGGGCGGACGCGCTTCCGGGTGGTCGCGATCATGATCTCTCCTCGCTGTCTGCAACTCCACAGTTGCACAAAGAGTGACCTAGTGCAACCCCCAAGTTGCAGTTTGATGCTCCGGCGACGTCGAAGCCGGCGAGCGGCTCGACGATCTCGGCACCGTCGGCGAGGCCATCCCAGGAGCGCGTGAGCTCGTCGAGCGACTCGGCTCGCGCCGACTGGAAGAACGTGCGGTCGGTGACCGTGGTGTCGTTCTCGCGTCGGGTCGAGCCGGCGGTGGCGGCGGCATCCGGATCGTCGGCCCGGAGGAGCTGCGTGCGGCCACCTCGGCTCTGGCCTCCCGTTTCGCCGCGGCATCCAGCTACGCCTGACCGGGCGGGCGGTGTGCACGATTCAGTAAGAATGCGCTCGAAGCGCGAGCACCGTCGCGGATTCACTCGGAAGCCGGTTCTCGCCGCGGAGATTTTTGCTGAATTGTGCACGCGGTGGGACCCGCGTCCGGTCCCACACGCCCCGAATCCGGCCGCACCCGACCGCCGGTAGACTGGAACCGCCCCGCCGGCCCCTTCCTTTGGAGTGCGCGTGACCACCGCCCCTGCACCTGTCCACAAGCACGTCCCCGACTCCGTCGAGAACGCGATCGCGACGCCCGAGAAGGAGCAGCCGTACGGCGCCCTCGGCCTCAAGGATGACGAGTACGCGCGCATCAAGGAGATCCTCGGCCGCCGCCCCACATCGGGCGAGCTGGCGATGTACTCCGTCATGTGGTCGGAGCACTGCTCCTACAAGTCGTCGAAGAACTACCTGCGCCGCTTCGGCCAGAAGGTCTCCGACGAGATGAAGGAACGCCTCATGGTCGGCATGGGCCAGAACGCGGGCGTCATCGACGTCGGCGAGGGCTGGGCCGTCACCTTCAAGGCCGAGAGCCACAACCACCCCAGCTTCATCGAGCCCTTCCAGGGTGCGGCAACCGGCGTCGGCGGCATCGTCCGCGACATCATCTCGATGGGCGCCCGCCCGGTCGCGGTCATGGACGCCCTCCGCTTCGGCGCGATCGACCACCCCGACACCGCCCGCGTCGTGCACGGCGTGACGAGCGGCATCAGCTTCTACGGCAACTGCCTGGGACTGCCGAACATCGGCGGCGAGACCGTCTTCGACTCGGTCTACCAGGCCAACCCGCTCGTGAACGCGCTCGCGGTGGGCGTGCTCCGCCACGAAGACCTCAAGCTCGCCAACGCGACCGGCGTCGGCAACAAGGTGGTGCTCTTCGGCGCCCGCACGGGTGGCGACGGCATCGGCGGCGCCAGCATCCTGGCATCCGACTCGTTCGACTCCACCGGCCCGACCAAGCGTCCCGCAGTGCAGGTCGGCGACCCGTTCGCCGAGAAGGTGCTCATCGAGTGCTGCCTCGAGCTGTACCGCGGCGAGCTCGTCGAGGCGATCCAGGACCTCGGCGCGGCAGGCATCTCCTGCGCGACCAGCGAGCTGGCCGCCAACGGCAACAGCGGCATGAAGGTCTCGCTCGACAACGTGCTGCTGCGTGACCCCACGCTCACCGCTGAGGAGATCCTCATGTCGGAGTCGCAGGAGCGCATGATGGCGATCGTCGCGCCCGAGAAGCTCGACGCCTTCCTCGAGGTCGTGAACAAGTGGGAGGTCGAGACCTCCGTGCTCGGCGAGGTCACCGGCGACGGACGCCTCATCATCGACTGGCAGGGCGAGCGCATCGTCGATGTCGACCCCTCGACCGTCGCGGTCGACGGCCCGGTCTACGACCGCCCGGTCGCGTACCCGACGTGGATCGACGCGCTGCAGGCGGATGCCGCGGAGAACCTGCCCCGCTCCAACGACCCGGAGGTGCTGCGCGAGCAGTTCCTGAACCTGGTCGCGTCGCCGAACCTGGCCGACACGAGCTGGATCACCAACCAGTACGACTACTACGTGCTCGGCAACACCGCTCTCAGCTTCCCCGATGACGCCGGCATGATCCGCGTCGACGAGGAGTCCGGCCTCGGGTTCGCGATCTCCACCGACGCGAACGGCCGCTACTGCCAGCTCGACCCGTACGCCGGCGCGCAGCTCGCGCTGGCCGAGGCGTACCGCAACGTCGCCGTCACCGGCGCGGTGCCCACCGCCATCACCGACTGCCTGAACTTCGGATCCCCGGAGAACCCCGAGGTCATGTGGCAGTTCGGTCAGACGGTCGACGGCCTCGCCGACGGATGCTACGAGCTCGGCACCCCGGTCACCGGAGGCAACGTCTCGTTCTACAACCAGACCGGCGACGTGCCGATCCACCCGACCCCGCTCGTCGGCGTGCTCGGCATCATCGACGACGTCTCGCGCCGCATCCCCTCGGGGTGGCAGGACATCGGTCAGAACATCTACCTGCTCGGCACGACCTCGACCGAGCTCTCCGGTTCGGCCTGGGCCGACGTCGTGCACCAGCACCTCGGCGGACTGCCCCCGAAGGTCGATCTCGCGGGCGAGAAGCGCCTCGCCGGCCTGCTGTCGGCTGCCCGCGACGAATGGCTGATCTCCTCGGCGCACGACGTCTCCGAGGGCGGCCTCGGCCAGGCCCTCGCCGAGGGCGTCTCGCGCTTCGGCGTCGGCGCCCGCGTCTGGCTCAACGAGATCATCGAGAGCTGTGGTGTGGATGCCGCGTCGGCGCTGTTCTCGGAGTCGACCGGCCGCGTCATCGTGACGGTGCCCCGCGAGGACGACGTGAAGTTCCGCGGCCTGTGCGAGGGTCGCAACTACCCGGTGCTGCGCATCGGCGTGACCGACAGCGAGCCGCAGCTCGAGGTGCAGGACGTCTTCACGGTCTCGGTCGACGAGCTGCGCGAGCGCTCGAAGGCCACGCTGCCGTCGTACTTCGGCCCGACCGTCGCGGAGCCGGCCGACGCCGGTCGTTGAGCGACAGAGGCGAGACGAAACGCATGAGCGAACTGAGCAAGCCCGACGACGACTACGGCGACCTGGGCGAGCCGCGCAACCGCCGCATTCGGATCATCGCCTGGACGGTCATCGTCGCGCTGATCCTCGGCGGCGGCGGCGCGACCGTGCTGACGCTGATCTTCGGCTGACCCGCGGCTCCGCCGCACTCACCCCGGTCGCGCGGCTCGTCGACGCGCGCAGCACGACGGGTCGACTTCTCGTCCACAGCGAGCCGCTGAACGACCTTCTTCACCGAACGCGGCGAAGGGCGCCGGAATGGGAGACCCCCCTCGGAGGATGCAGAGCATCACGAGCAAAGGGGACCCCATGACCGAAGCGAAACTGGACCTGATCGCCCAGCTGCTGGCGAAGGCCGAGAGCACGACGCCCGAGGAGGCAGAGGCGCTCACCGAGCACGCCGAGCGGCTGATGGTGAAATACGGCATCGAGCAGGCGCGCCTCGACGAGCGCCGCGCCCGATCCGGTCAGTCCGGTGAGGAGATCGTCCAGGAGCGGATCGTCTTCACCGGGGTCTACGCGCGCGACATGCGCGAGCTCGGCACCCGGGTGGCGCTGGCGCTCGACACGGTGCGCCCGTTGCACGCCGACCAGGCGGCCGGGTCGGTCCTCTACCTCGTGGGCTACGCCTCCGACGCGCAGCAGGCGCGCGTGCTCACCGCGAGTCTCGAGGTGCAGGCGATGGTGGCGATGCGGGCGTGGTGGGCCGCGCAGCGCGACAGTTACCGGTGGGGCACGGAAGGCGACAGGCGGCGCGCGCGCAGCGGGTTCATCCGGGGGTTCGCGGCCGGCGCGGCCGAGCGCATCGACGACAGCCGGCGCCGCATCATCGAGGAATCCGGCAGCGGCACCGACCTCGTGCTCGCCTCCCGCCGCGAAAGGGTGGACGCCGTGATCGACCGGATGCCGACCCGCCGGGCACGCGGGCGTCAGGGAGCGGATGCCGGGGCCTTTGTGCACGGGCACCGCTCGGGTCGCGAGGCGCGAACCGGCGAGCGTGCCGTGACGCCCGGCCGCGGCGTCGCACGATGAGCCACCGATGGGCACCGACGACTCGCACCGCGGCGTGTCGGTGCCTCTGTCTAGGGTGAGGGGATGACGGCCGACCTGCGCACACTCCTGCAGGAGCTGCGCGCGCAGGCGGCGGAACGGGTCAGCACCACGGCCGCGACCCTCGACGAACTCACGCATGATCGCGAGGGCTCGAACGACGACGACGAGCATGACCCCGAGGGCGTCACCCTGTCATCCGAATGGTCGCGTCTGACGGGTCTGGCCGAGGCCGCGGCATCCGAACTGCGGCAGGTCGACGAGGCGATCGCTCGGATGGATGCCGGAACGTACGGCGTCTGCGCGAACTGCGGTCGGCCGATCCCGCCGGCGCGCCTCGAGGTGCGGCCGTTCGCCGTCCACTGCGTCGCCTGCGCCGAGAAGCTCGGCCGCTGAGAGCGATCGGCGTACCCTGAGGGCGTGAACGGAGGAGCCGTGACCATCCACCCCAGAGACGTGAGCCGCGACGAAGACATCGAGGGTCGTCTGCTCGGCTCGCCCGTGAGCATCATGCGCGAGTACATCACCACTCCGGGCCGCGGGCCTCGACTGCACCGGCATCCGTACGCCGAGACATTCGTGATCCACCACGGCCGCGCGCTGTTCACGGTCGGCGAGGAGCAGGTCGTGGGCGTGGGCGGGCAGATCCTCGTCGTCCCCTCGCTCGTCACCCATCGCTTCGAAGTGCTCGACGGCGGCACCTACGAGGCCACCCACGTGCATGCGAGCGACCGCTTCATCACGGAGTGGCTCGAGTAGATCCGGCCGAACCCGACGTCGGCGTGCGCGAGTAGCATCCCCTCATGGCAATCAGACTTGAGAACGTCGGCATCGCCGTGCGCGACCTCGACGAGACGATCTCCTTCTTCTCCGACCTCGGGCTCTCCGTGCTCGGCCGCGACGAGGTCAGCGGAGAATGGGCCGACACGGCCGTCGGCCTCGACGGCAACCACGCCAGGATCGCGGTGCTCCAGACGCCGGACGGCCAAGGCCAGATCGAGCTCTTCGAGTACATCCACCCCGACGCGATCGAGACCGAGCCCACGCTGCCCAACGAGATCGGGATGCACCGCATCGCCTTCGCGGTCGACGACATCGACGAGTCGCTGGCGATCGCCGCCCGGCACGGCTACCACCCGCTCCGTGGCGTCGCGAACTACCAGGACGTCTACAAGCTCACGTATCTCCGCGGCCCCAGCGGCATCCTGGTGATGTTCGCGCAGGACCTCACGAAGAGCTGACCATCCCGCGCCAGATCAGCTCGGTCGCTGCCCGGAGGCGCGCGACCACCACCGGCTCGCTGATCCGATCCCCGCGCACGACCAGCCGTCCCAGCGGATGGGGCGCCGCGGTCTGGCTACGATTCCTGTGTGGACAAGCAGACGACGACCGCCCTCCTTCGCGCGCACTTCTTCCCGCTCCTGAAGGCGCAGGGGTTCGCGCGCAACGGGGACGTGCTGCGCCGCGCCGACGACCCGGTCGTGCACGTCGTCGAGGTCGTGCACCAGCCGCGGCGCGGCGTCTTCCGCATCGACGTGGGCGTGCATCTGACTCTGTTGGGCGACATCTCCGGTCACGTCATCGATCCGACGAAGATCCGCGAAGCGGACTGCGCCTGGCGGTCGTCGATCATCCCCGGGTTCCGCAACAATCACGACCCCGACTTCGTCTACGGTTCGACCGCCGAGGAGGCGCAGGAGTCGGTGTCGTTCCTCGTCTCGGAGTGGGACCGGCAGTCCAGCGCCTTCTTCGGCCGGCTCGCCACCTGGCCGCAGGACTTCCACGAGGCGGCGCGCGCGGCAGTGGTCGATCCTCCGCATCCGGCCCACCTGCTCACCTGGGCGCGGGTCGCGGCGCTGGCCGGTGACCTCGAGCTCGCCCGTCGCTGCGCCGAGATCTCCCTGCCGAGCGTGCCCGAGCGCGCGACCGGGCTTCGTGCCGACCTCGAGGCGATCGTGAACGACCCGAGCACGGCGGTGCCGCAACTGCGCTGATGGTCCTCGGCGGTACGCGTCGTCGGGAGGAGTTCGCCGCGTCGGGCGGAGGTTTTCCGTGCGCACGTCCGCCCGACGGCGGGAACTCCTCCCGAACGAGTGGGCCGAGGCGATCCCTACCCCGCGACGGCCTCCGCGATCGCGGCACCGAGCTCGACCGTGGTCGCCGTGCCGCCGAGGTCGGGGGTGAAGGGCGCGACATCCGCTCCGCGGGCGAGCACGTCCTCGATCGCGGCGAGCACGGCGGCTCCGGCATCCGGGTGGCCCAGGTGCTCGAGCATCATGGCGCCGCACCAGATCTGCCCGATCGGGTTCGCGATGCCGCGCCCGGCGATGTCGGGAGCCGAGCCGTGCACAGGCTCGAACAGGCTGGGGAAGTCACCTTCGGGGTTGATATTGGCGCTCGGCGCGATGCCGATCGTCCCGGTGCAGGCGGGACCGAGATCGGAGAGGATGTCGCCGAACAGGTTGCTCGCCACGACCACGTCGAACCAGTCGGGGTGCAGCACGAAGTTCGCCGTGAGGATGTCGATGTGGAACTGGTCGCGGCGCACCTCTGGGTAGTCGGCGCCGACCGCGGCGACGCGCTCATCCCAGTAGGGCATCGAGATCGAGATGCCGTTGCTCTTGGTCGCCGACGTCAGGTGCTTGGCCTCGCGGCGCTGCGCCAGGTCGTACGCGTAGCGCAGCACCCGGTCGACGCCGGTGCGCGTCATCACGGTCTCCTGCAGCACGAACTCGCGGTCGGTGCCCTCGAACATCCGGCCGCCGATCGAGGAGTACTCCCCCTCGGTGTTCTCGCGCACCACGTAGAAGTCGATGTCGCCCGGCTCACGACCGGCGAGCGGCGAGACCACGCCGGGCATGAGCCGCACCGGCCGCAGGTTCACGTACTGGTCGAACGCGCGCCGGAACTGGATGAGGCTCCCCCACAGGCTCACGTGATCGGGCACGACGTCGGGCCAGCCGACCGCCCCGAAGTAGATCGCATCGAAGCCGCGCAGCGTCTCGAACCAGTCGTCCGGCAGCATCCGCCCGTGCTGCTGCCAGTACGTCGCGCTCGCGAAGTCGAACTCCGTGAACTCGAGGTCGATGTCGAATCGGGACGCCGCGGCGCGCAGCACCCGCAGCCCTTCCGGCATCACCTCGGTGCCGATGCCGTCTCCGGCGATCACGGCGATGCGGTGGGTGGTCGTCATGGGGTTCCTTCCGGTTGCAGCAGGGCGATCGTTCCGGTCGAGGCGGGGGTCAGAGAACGTCGAGCTCGTCGGGGTGATGGCAGGCGACCCGGTGGGTGCCGCCGTGGTCTTCGAGCTCGGGCACCACCTCGGCGCACACCTCGGTGGCCTTCCAGCAGCGGGTGCGGAAGCGGCATCCGCTCGGCGGTGACACCGGACTCGGCACGTCGCCGGTCAGCACGATGCGCTCGCGCGCCCGCTCGGCCCGCGGGTCGGGAACCGGGATCGCCGACAGCAGCGCCTGCGTGTACGGATGCCGGGGCCGCTCGTACAGGTCGTCGACGGGTCCTTCCTCCACGAGCTTGCCGAGGTACATGACTCCGACGCGGTCGCTGAGGTGTCGCACCACGGACAGGTCGTGCGCGATGAACAGGTACGTGAGCCCGAGGTCGCGCTGCAGGTCGTCGAGCAGGTTCAGCACTCCGGCCTGCACGCTCACATCGAGGGCGCTGACGGGCTCGTCGAGCACGATCACCTCGGGCTCCACGGCGAGAGCCCTGGCGATGCCGAGCCGCTGCCGCTGACCTCCGGAGAACTCGTGCGGGAAGCGGTCGGCGTGCGCGGGGTTGAGCCCGACCTGCGCGAGCAGCTCCTCGACCCGGCGCTCGTGCTGACCGCGGTGCAGCCCGTGGATCGCGAGCGGCTCGGTCAGCGTCGCCCGCACGGACTTGCGCGGGTTGAGCGAGGCGTACGGGTCCTGGAACACGAACTGCACGCGCCGGCGCAGCGCCCGCAGCCGTCCGCCCTCGACGCCGGTGATGTCATCGGCGCCGAGCCGGATGGAGCCCCCGTCGCTGGTCTGCAGGCGGGCGACGCTGCGGCCGAGCGACGACTTGCCGCATCCGCTCTCGCCCACGAGGCCGAAGGTCTGTCCGCCGTCGATCGAGAGGCTGACGTCCGACACGGCCTGCACGACGTCGCGGGTCCGGCCGAAGAGACCGCCACCGACCTTGTACTCCTTGACGAGGTTCTGCACGGTCAGGCTCGTGCTCATGACGCCGCCTCCTTCTGCCATTCGTCCACGCGCACGCAGGCCGCTGTATGCCCGGAACCCACCGGCACCGCGGGCGGAACCGCGACATCGCACAGCCCCGCGACCGCGTGCGCGCAGCGCGGAGCGAAGCGGCACCCGGCAGGCCATGCGGTCGCCACCGGCGGCTGACCCGCGATCTGGTACAGCCTCTCGTCGCGCGACGCGCGCCGGTCGATCCGCGGCAGCGACGCCAGGAGCCCTGCCGTGTAGGGGTGCGCGGTCTCGTAGAAGAGCGGATCGACGTCGGCCGTCTCGACCAGCCCGCCCGCGTACATGACCATGACCCGGTCGGCGGTGCCGGCGACGACGCCGAGGTCGTGGGTGATGAGCAGCACCGTCGTGCCGGTGCGGCGCTGCACCTCGCGCAGCACCTCGAGCACCTGCGCCTGCACGGTCACGTCGAGCGCGGTCGTCGGCTCGTCGGCGATCAGCAGGTCGGGTTCGTTGGCGATGCTCATCGCGATCATCACGCGCTGGCGCATGCCACCCGAGAACTCGTGCGGGTAGCGGTCGACGCGCAGTTCGGGCGAGGGGATGCCGACGACGTCCAGCAGCTCGACCGCCCGCGCCTTCCGCTCGGCCGGGGTGGTGTCGGGACGGTGCACGCGCACGGCCTCGATCAGCTGCTCGCCGACGCGCATGACCGGGTTGAGAGCGGTGAGCGCGTCCTGGAAGACCACGGCGATGTCCTTGCCGCGCACCTCGCGCAGCGCGGCATCCGACATCCCCACCAGCTCGGTGCCCCGGAATCTGATCGACCCGGTGACGACCGCCTTCTTCGGCAGCAGCCCCATGATCGCCATCGCGGTCATCGACTTGCCGGATCCCGACTCCCCGACGATCCCGACCGTCTCTCCCTCGCGCAGCACGAACGACACGCCCTCGATGGCCCTGGCGAGTCCGGCATCCGTCGGGAAGCTGACCGACAGATCCTCGACCTCCAGCAGCACCTCGCCGCCGCTCACAGGTTCTTCCCCTGCGGGTCGAGCGCATCGCGCAGTCCGTCGCCGATGAAGTTCACGCACAGCACGGTCACGAGGATGAAGAGTCCGGGGAAGTACAGCAGGTACACCTGCGGGGTGCCGACGTAGCCTGCGGCCTGGCTGAGCATCGAGCCCCAGCTGGTCTGCGGCGGCTGCACCCCGAACCCGAGGAAGCTCAGCGTCGACTCCGCGATGATCGAGGATGCCACGGCCAGGCTCATCGCGACCACGATCACCCCGGCGAGGTTCGGCAGCAGGTGCGAGACGACGATGCGGATGCCGGATGCTCCGATGCCGCGTGCCGCGTCGATGAAGTCCTTCTCGCGGAGGGACAGCACCTGCGCCCGCACGACCCGGGCGATGTAGGTCCAGCCGAGCGCCGTGAGCGCGAGGACGATGGTCGTCGGCGAGGGCCCGAGCCCCTGCAGGATCACCGCGAGCAGGGCGATCGCGGGGACGATGAGGAAGAGGTCGGTGATGCGCATGATGAGCTCGCCGATCCAGCCGCCGACGTAGCCCGAGATCGCGCCGAGGGCCGTGCCGACGACGGTCGCGAGCAGGGCGACGGCGAGGCCGATCGCGAGCGAGATCTGGCCGGAGAAGAGGATCTCGCTGAGGTAGTCGCGGCCGAGCTCGTCGGTTCCGAGCCAGTGCGCCCCCGAGGGCGGGGTGGGCCCGGTGAGGAGGTCCTGCTGCCCCTGCGGATAAGGAGCGATCCAGCCGGCGCCGAAGCACGCGATCAGCAGGATCACCAGCACGATCAGGCTCACCACGCCGAGTCGGTGCCGCAGGAAGCCCTTCAACAGCTGACGGGTGGGCGCCTTCTGCGGCTCCTGCTCGGCGAGCAGCTCCTCGCGCCCCGCGATGCCGGCACCGCTCATGACAGTCTCACTCTCGGGTCGAGCACCGCGTAGGCGATGTCGGCGACCAGGTTGCAGATCACGACCGCCACGGCGACCACGATCATCCAGGGCAGCAGCACGAACACGTCGCCCGCGACGAGCGACTGCAGGAACAGACGCCCCATGCCGGGGATCGCGAAGATCTGCTCGGTGACCACGAGCCCGCCGATGAGGATCGCCGCATCGAGCGCGACGACCGTGACGAACGGGGCGAGCGAGTTGCGCACCGCGTGCCGCCAGATCACCTGGCGGCGCGGCACGCCCTTCGCCCGGGCCGTGCGCACGTAGTCGCTCGAGAGCGCATCGAGCATCGCGGCACGGCCGAACCGGCTCCACGACGCGATGAGGGCGATCATGAGCGCGGCGACGGGCAGGATCAGATGGCGGATGTAGTCGAGCACGCCGGTCTGCCCCGGCGAGTTGAGCCCGATGAAGTACAGCGGCGGCTCGCTGAGCCCGAACGCCTCCTTCGGCCAGACCGCGAACGTCTGGATGAGGATGAGGCCGAACCAGAACGCCGGCATCGCGATGCCGAGGTACGAGGCACCCGTGAGCAGATTGTCGCCCAGGGAGTACTGCCGCACCGCCGAGTAGACGCTCACGCCGCCCGCGATGAGGACCGCGATCAGCAGCCCCCAGAACGCCAGCTGCAGCGTGGGCCACAGCGCCTCGCCGATCAGCGGGAGCACCGGGGTGCCGGTGCGGGTGCTCAGACCCCAGTCCCCGACGACCATCGACCGCAGCCAGAGGAAGTACTGCTCGGGGATCGAGCGATCCAGGCCCAGCCGCTCGATCTCGCGGGAGAGAGCGGTCGGATCCTGCGCCAGGCGGAGCTTGGCGAGGGGGTCGAACGTCGCTCGCACCGCCCAGAACAGCACGAAGGAGGCGACGAGGATCACCGGGATCGAGTAAAGCACCCGTCGTGTGATGAACGTGATCATGACGTCGCCTCCTTCCTGTCCGCGTCCGTGTCCGACCGCGGGCTCAGCCCGCGAGTCCCCACTCGGCGAGGTTCCAGAACGGACCCTCCATGGGGTTGATCTGCAGCGGACCGCCGATCTTCTCGTCCCACAGCAGCACGTTCGGCACGGTGTCGAGCGGGAGAGACGGCACGTTCTCGGCGATCAGCGCGTCGGCCTCGTGCGAGACCTCGATGCGGGCATCCGTGTCGATCTCGTTGTCGACCTGGCTGAGCAGATCGTCGAGTCCGGGGATGTTCGTGCGATAGAAGTTGATGCCGGAGAAGCCGTTCGCCTCGCTGGGGATGTTGACCGACGAGAAGGTCGCGCTGAGCGTGGGGTCGGCGAAGGTGTCGACGAGCGCCCAGATGCCGGCCTGGAAATCGCCCTCGGGAGCGATCGTGCCGAACAGGTCGGCAGGGGTGACCTGGTCGATCGTCATCTCGAATCCGGCATCCGCCAGCTGCGACTGCAGCACCTGCACCGTGAGGTCGCGGCGCTTGTTGCCGGCGAGAGTCTTGATCGAGAAGGTCGCGGTCTCGCCGCCCTTTGCCCAGACGCCGTCGCCGTTCTTCTTCCAGCCGTCGCCCTCCATCAGCTCGTCGACCTTGTCGAGATCGAGCGAGTACTGCGAGAAGTCGTCGGATGCGAACGGCGCGACCATGGGCGAGTTGAAGCTCTGCTGCGCCTCATCGATGCCGAGGCTGCCGAACAGGCGCTTCACGATGGCGTCGCGGTCGATCGAGTAGGCGAGCGCCTGGCGCACGGCGACCGAGTCGAAGGGGGCGGCGGCGTTGTTCAGCCAGATCGCCTCGAGGTTGCCGCTGCGGGCGTCGACCTGGGACTTGATGCCGGGGAGCCCCGCCTCGATCTGCGTGAGGGCGTCGAGCTGCGGCGACGGGTAGAGGGCGCTGACCTGTCCGCTCTTGAGGGCCTGGAACGCGGCGGTCGTGTCGGGGAGGAAGAGGAACGTGACCTTGTCGAGGTGCGGCTTCTCGCCCCAGTAGTTCTCGTTCGGCACGAGCGTGACCGAGGTGCCCCTGGTCCACTTCTCGATCTTCCAGGGCCCGCCGCTGAAGTCGTAGCCCTCGGCCATGATCGCCGCGCGATCCTGACCCTCGAGCAGGTGCGAGGGCATCACGCCGTACACGCTGAAGAGCGTGCGCCATCCCGCATACGTGGAGTTCAGCGTGACGACGACGGTCTTCGGATCGCTCGCGTCGATCGCGGTGATGCGGTCGTAGCCGGTCTTGTCGAAGATGTCGTCGCCGTCGCGGATCTGCAGCGCGGTGTACTCGAAGTCGGCCGAGGTGATGGGCTCGCCGTCGGACCACACCGCGTCGGGGTTGATCTCGTAGGTGATGGTCTGCGTGCCGTCGGCGGCGACCTCGGTGGTGGGCTCGCCCGTGACGAGATCCGAGGCCACCGGCTGCCACTCGTCGTCGACGAGGCGGGTCTGGAAGACACCGGGCATGGTCGGGATCTGCATGATGTACGAGCCCCAGATGGAGCCGCCGCAGGTGGCGATCCAGTCGGTGCAGTCCGGCTCCTGCTCGGCGCCGATGACGATCTCGCCGCCGTCGACGACGGCGACCTCCTCGTTCGTCTCGGTCGGGGCGGGCGACGGGCTGCAGGCGGCCAGGGAGCCGATGAGCGCGGCCGCGGTCAGAGCAGCGAGGATGCCGCGACGGGAAGGCCGGGAAGAGGGTACAGCGGTGCGAAGCAGTGATTTCGACATGGACGGATCTCCAGTGAGCGTGCGACGAAGGAACAGTGCAAGAGGTGCTGTGGTGCGGGTGGTGGTCTGACTCTAGAGCCGACCGGAAGAGATAGCAAGCACTTTAGTCAATGTTCATGACTAGGAGCGATGCCAGTGGCGTCCCAGCGCTCTCCGGCAAGGGTGCGGAGGGCCAGTTCCTGCATGCGGCGCTGGTCGTGAGCGGCGCCTTCGAGCCCGGTGGGCTCATGCCCGCCCTCGAAGATGTCGAGCACGGCGTCCCCGCCGCCGGCGCGCAGCCGGTCGACGTAACCCTGCACGCCCACCACCGGGGTGCGGGTGTCGATCGAGCCCTGATTGATCCAGACCGAGGCGCGCACGTCATCGAGGTACGAGATCGCCGAGAAGCGGGAGACGAGCTCGGGCGGGACCCACGAGCTCCAGACCGAGCGCACGGCCGGATTCATGGCCTGGATGGTCACCGACCAGTCGGCGACCGCCACGTGGGCGAGGCCGCCGGCGAACAGCTCCGGAAGCCGGCCGACGCTCAGCAGCGTCATGTGACCGCCATACGAGGCACCGGTGATGAAGGTCGATGCGGGGTCGGCGAGACCCTGCTCGCGGAGCCAGGCGATCGCTGCGGCGACGTCCTCGATCTCGCGGTCGCCGCCGACGTTCCAGAATCCCTCGCGGAAGTCGCGGCCGAAGGTCACGGAGCCGCGGTAGTTGAGCGACGCGAAGGCGAAGCCGGCCTCCAGCCACGCCTGCGCGGCCGGGTCGTACCGATCGACCGTGACCAGGTTCGGCCCGCCGTGGATCTCGAGGATCGTGCCGATCGGCTCGCGATCGGCGGGGCGCCCCGACCACAGCTGCACCCGGGTGCCGTCGGCGCTCGTGACCAGGGTCGAGGCGAGCGGCCGCCCCGGCGGCACGGGCGCGGGGGCGATCAGCGTCGTCTCGGTGCCATCGTCGGCGATCTCCGTGACGTGCAGCGGCACCGCCCAGCTCGAGCGCAGGGCGCGGACGGCGCCGCTCGGCGCGTAATACGACGTCCAGTAGTGCGGATGCAGGTTCGCGACGTCGGGCTCCACGAAGCTGCCGCCTTCGCGCACGATCCGCACCGAGCCGTCCGCCTCGTCGATCTCGAGCAGACGATGGATGCCGGCGTCGACGTGCACCGCGAGGAGGCGCCCGCTCGGCGCATGCCAGTCGAGCGCGATCACCTCTCCGGCGAGCGCGGGCAGGTCGAAGTCCTGACGGGCGCCGGTACGGACGTTCCAGATCGCGGGACGCGAGAAGCCGCTCCGCTCGGTGTTGAGCAGCAGGCGCTCGTCGCCGGGGAGGGACGAGAACCGCACCGCGCGGACCGGGCCGTCGGGGAGGTCGTCGAGCGTCGCGACGGTCCCGCCGGTCGCGGCATCCACCACCGTGATGCGAGGACGACGGATGCCGGGATTGTGATCGGTCGTGTCGATCGACACCAGCGTCGCGTCGGACGAGGGCTTCCCGAACCAGGCCTCGATCGGGTTCGAGTACACGACCGTCGGCTCGCCCCAGGGGGCAGCCGGGATCGTCAGCACATGGAAGCCCTCCTCGTCGACGACCGTGGCGATGAGCGCGGAGCCGTCGAACGAGAACTCCAGCCCGCGGAGGACATAGGGCTCGCGTCCGGGCGTGAGCGCGATGCGCTCGGATCCGTCGACGGATGTCGCGACGAGAGCACCGACCTCGGAGCCGCCGCCGTCGTCGAGGTCGACGACCCAGCGCCCGTCCGGCGCGACGATCGCCCCCATGCTCACCGCGAACGGCAGCAGCTCCCCCGGGGCATCCGGCGCATGCCAGAGGCGTCCGCGCGCGCCGTCGGGGTGGTTCTCGACCACGAGAGCCGCGTCGGACCCGCCCGCGGCGGGGCGCACGGTCATGAGGTACGGCACGGCGAAGCGCTGATCGATCGTCGCTGCCGTCGAGTCTTCCGGGGTGTGCAGCATCCTTGCTTCTCCTCGTCGTCGCCAATGCCGTTGACTATAGCATTGGCTACGTCATCGGACCAGGGATCCCGGCATTGTCGACGAGCATGACAGGAGCCGTGACCAGCGTGGGGTACCGTGATCTCTGCGCGAACGATGCGCGATGACGACAGCGGAACGGAGCATCTCGATGGCGACTCGGAAGGCCGCAGGTCCGGCGAAGGCGCCGACCCGCACGAGCGGCAGCCCCGCACGTCCTCGCCGCGCACGCGACTCGCTCAGCCGCGAGATCATCGTGGCCGCCGCGGACCGCGTCGTGGAGCGCGACGGCCTCGATCGCCTGACCTTCCAGGCCATCGGCGAAGAGCTCGGCGCGCACCCGACATCGATCTACCGGCACTTCCGCGACAAGGACGAGCTGCTCCTCGCGCTCATCGACACGCTCCGCGCCCGCTCCTACAGCGGGGGAATGGTCGAGACCGACGACTGGATGGCCGATCTGCGCACCCAGGCGCACCTCATCCACGGCCACTACATGCGCTACCCCGAGTTCGCGCTGCAGATGGCGCTGCGCCGCCCGACGGACTTCTCGTCGATGGAGTTCTCGATCGGAGCCCTCCGCCGCGGGGGCTACGACAAGGAGCAGGCGGCGCTGTACGCCCGCGCGCTCGGACAGCTGATCCGCTCGGCATCCAGCATCCAGGCCGCGCTCACGGCGCTCCCCGCCGACGTGCAGGACGCCGACGAGCTCACCTGGCAGATGGACTACCGTCGGCTCGATCCCGAGGAGTTCCCGAACATCGTCTGGGCCGGCGACAGCCTTCCGGGCGTGCGCGACCCGCGGGCCTGGGAGTCGGCGCTCGAGCTGCTGCTGGAGAGCATCGAGCGGCACGCACCCGGCGCCTGAGCCTCAGGTGCTCTGCGGTCGGGCAGCGGTGGCGATCAGGCATCCGTTCCGAGCATGCACACGTTGTGAGCACTCACCGCGAAGGAGATCTCACGCTTGGGAGGAGCATCCGCTCCCAAACCGCCTTCATTGCGTGAGATCTCCTCCCGAACTTGCGCCGCGGATGCCGCCACGGCAGGCGCCTGCGCTCCGGATGCCACCGCCGGGGAGAGCACCCACTACGGAGGAGATCTCACGCTTGGGAGGAGCATCCGGGCTCAAACCTCCTCCGTATCGTGAGATCTCCTCCCGAACGTGCGCTGCGGATGCCGCCGCGGCAGGCGCCTGCGCTCCGGATGCCACCGCCGGGGAGAGCACCCACTACGGAGGAGATCTCACGCTTGGGAGGAGCATCCGGGCTCAAACCTCCTCCGTACCGTGAGATCTCCTCCCGAACGTGCGCCGCGATCAGCCGCCGGCCGTGAGCTCGTCGAGCATGCCGGTGAGCAGCTCGATCCGCTCCATCATCGAGTCGATCGACACCCACTCGTGGTCGGCGTGCGCGCCCGCGCCGCGTGGCCCGAGGCCGTCGAGCGTGCGCGCCCCGACCGCCGCCGTGAAGTTGCCATCGGATGCTCCACCGGCCGAGACCGCCTCGACGTCCGGATGCCCGAGACGCGCGGCGACCCGTCGGGCGCAGTCGAGCAGCTCGGCCGAGGAGCTCTCCTCCATCGGCGGACGGTTGATGCCGCCCGAGACCGCGACGCTGACGCCGTCGGTGTGCGCCCCGAGCCGCTGCATCTCGACGTCGACGCGCTCGAGCTCGCCCAGCGTCCAGGCGCGTACGTCGACGCGCACCTCGGCGTGCTCGGGGATCACGTTGGTCACCGTCCCCGCCTGGGCGACCGTCGGACTCACGGTCGTGCCGGCCTCGGCATCCGCCAGCTCCGGCAGGGCCAGCACGTGATGGGCGAGCTCGGCGAGAGCACTCCGGCCCTTCCACGGCTCGAGCCCCGCGTGCGCCGCGCGCCCGGTGAAGGCGATCCGATAGATGCTGCCGCCGCGGCGGGCGATCTTGAGCGCTCCGTCGAGACTCGGCTCGAGCACCAAGACGGTGCCCGCACGGGCCGCCTCCCGTTCGATCAGGGCGCGCGAGGTCAGCGAGCCGACCTCCTCGTCGCTCGTCAGCAGGACGGCGACCGCCCCCGGCCGCGCCACCTGTGCGAGCGCCGCCGCCATGATCACGATGCCGGCCTTCATGTCGAAGACCCCCGGTCCCGTGGCGCGGTCGCCGTCGATCCGGAACGGCCGGTCGACGATCGTCCCCTTCGGGAACACGGTGTCGAGGTGACCGATCAGCAGCACCGCGGGCGCCTCGCCTCCCGGCCAGCGCAGGTGCGAGATGCCGTCGACGGTCTCGATGATCCCCGGCTCGCCCATCACCGGATCGAGCCAGGATCGCACGAGCTGCTGCGCGGTCGCGAGGCCGACTGCGTCGCCCGTGGGCGTCTCGATCGACACGAGCTCGGCCAGGCGCTCGACCGCGAGCGACCGCGCGCTCATGCCGCGGCCTCGGTCGCCGCGAAGAACTCCCTGAGCGCGGCGGCGGTGACCGCCGGTGCCTCTTCGGCCAGGTAGTGGTCGGCCTCGACCGCCGCACCCGTGACCCCGGGGGCGTAGGGCGCCCAGGTCGCGAGCACGTCGAAGTTCCGACCCACATAACTGTGCGCACCCCAGAGCGCGACCGTCGGACAGTCGACGGTGCGGCCGGCTTCCCGATCCGCGCGGTCGTGGTCGAGGTCGATGGTCGCCGCGGCCCGGTAGTCCGCCCCCGAGGCGAACACGGTGTCGACGTCGAAGCATCGCAGGTACTCGTCGTACGCATCCGGGAGCCGGTCGCCGTCGTGCCGCCTGCCGGTGAACCTGCTGCGCAGCCAGGTCTCACGATCCGCGCCGATCAGCGCCTCCGGCATCCCGTCGTCCCGCGCGAGGAAGAACCAGTGGAAGTACGCCGTCGCCATCGCCCGGTCGACGTTCTCGAACATGTGCAGTGTCGGCACGATGTCGAGCACGGCCAGCGCCGACACGGCATCCGTGTGATCCAGCGCCATCCGATGCGCGACGCGTCCGCCCCGGTCGTGGCCGACCACGGCGAAGCGGGGAAAGCCGAGCTCGCGCATCAGGATCACCTGGTCGCGGGCCATCTCGCGCTTGGAGTAGTGCGCGCCACGGGGCTTCGCCGAATCGCCGTAGCCGCGCAGATCAGCCGCGACGACCGTGTGGTCCACGGCCAGGGCCTCGGCGACGTCGTCCCACATGGCCTTCGTCTCGGGGTAGCCGTGCAGCAGCAGCACCGCAGGACCGGCGCCACGCACCTCGGCCGCGATCCTGATGCCGTCGCAGTCCACCGCGACCTGCGTGCGGGGTGTGGTCATCGTCGTCCCACTCTCGGAGAAGTCCAGTCAACAAGTCAATCTCGTTGACTATAGCAATGACCAGAGCGCCGGGATAGCCCGGGATCCGACGAACCCGACGTCAGAGTGCGGCGAACCCCGCGGCGGCGCACGCGATGCCGACGCCGAGCAGGACGGGAGCTGCGAGGATGCCGCACCAGAAGCTCCGCGCCGCGGGCTCATCTTTCACGACCGCAGCGACCACGGCATCCGTGACCAGCAGCACTCCGACGAGGAAGTAGATCGGCTGCGCGAAGACCCACGCCAGCGGGAGGAAGTGGATGCCGACGACGCCCAGCACGAGCGGCGCGATGAGGTCCTGCCGCTTGCGCCTCGCCGCCCAGATCGCCAGCACCACGATCGCGATCACCTCGAGCCAGAAGATCACGATGTACCAGATGAACGCCGGTCCGCCCACGACGATGGCGGTCGGCGACGACCAGTTGCGGATCACGGCCGGCACGCTGACCCCGGCGAGCGCCGCACCGCCGAGACTCAGCACACCGAGCACGACGCGCCATGCCCCGTGCTTCGGCGGTCGCTCCTGGCCCCACCCCGCCCACACGAATGCGGCGACCCCGAAGATCGCGCCGGTCATCAGCAGGTCGCGCGGGAACTCGGTGATGATCATGCGGCCCAGGCTAGTCGGGTGCGCGGTCGCCGGTCAGGAGGGATTCCGGTCGCCGACCGCGGCGACGAGCCGCGACATCCCGGGTGCCGACGTGTCGACCCTCAGCGTCGTGCCGGCGGAGGAGCGCACCACCAGCATCCGTCTTCCCCACCGATCGACCGTGCGGTGCGACACGATGTCGCGGTAGCGGATGCTGCGCTCCGCGCCGAGGACCGTGCGGAAGGCGATCGCGTCGACACCGGGCAGCACGTACCGGTTGCGGTACGCGAGCAGCACCAGCAGACCGACGACGAGCAGCACGACCGACGCGATGCGGAACGGCATCGGGTCGCGCATGTCCCCGCTGCCGAATCCCAGCAGCGAGGCGACGACCGCGAGGGCGAGCAGCACCCCGGCGGTGATGGCGACGAAGCGGGGCAGACGGATGCGGGCGTCCGGGGCCTTCCCGCGCTTCGAGCGACCGAAGAACGAGCGCACGAGCACGATGACGAAGACGAGCGCCGACGCGAAGAGGACGATCTTCAGCACGAAGGCGGGGATCATCCTCCGACGGTATCAAGCGCCGGGGCGGTGGCGGCATCCGCTGCGCCTCTCATGGTTCGATAGAAGGGTCCGTCCCGCACACGAGGAGCACCGATGACGCCGCACAGCCCGATCGTCGTGATGGGTGTCTCGGGCGTCGGCAAGACGACCATCGGCGAGGAGCTGGCGCGACGCCGAGGCACCCGGTTCCTCGATGCCGACGACCTGCACAGCCCGGCGAACATCGCCAAGATGAGCGCCGGCATCCCGCTGGTCGACGACGATCGCTGGCCCTGGCTCGACCTCGTCGGCGCCGCGCTCATCGCCGAACCCGGCGTCGTCGTCGCGTGCTCGGCGCTGCGGCGCGTCTACCGTGACCGCCTGCGGGCGACGGCTCCCGCGACCCTGTTCGTGCACCTCGCCGCCGCACCCGAGAGAGTCGCCGCACAGGCGGAGGCGCGCGAGGACCACTTCATGCCGCCGGCCCTGCTGCGCTCGCAGATCGCCACGCTCGAGCCGCTCGGCGATGACGAGCACGGTGTCACCGTCATCGTGGATGCCGACCCCGATGAGCTCGTCGACCGCATCCTGGGTCTTCTGGCAGGTGAGCGGGAGCAGTCCGAGAAGTAGGCTGATCCCATCATGCAAGAGTTCTGGCAGTGGGCGGGCAGCTACTGGTGGCTCATCTTCCCCATCATGGGGATGGCCGGTGGCGCCGCGAAGGCCTGGGAGCAGAGCGCGAAGCGCCGTCATGAACGGCGCCTCGAGACCCTGAAGATGAAGGCCCAGCTGAAGACCGCCGAGATCGAGGCGAGGGCACTGACCCAGCAGGCGAAGCGCCGCGGGCCGTCGGTCGTCGACACCACGGCGTCCGTCGCTCCGAACGATCTGCTCGTGCGCCTGTTCGCCGAGCACGACGAGATCACCGCCCGCTGGCTGGACTACGAGCTCGACGTCGCGAAGCTGATCGCGTTCCCCGCCATGAGCGACGGCCGTCAGCCGCTGACCGCCGCGTTCCTGCGGGCCAAGAAGACGGCGGATGCGCTGCGCCCGGCATCCGCGGAGGCGAAGGTCACCGAGCATCAGGTGGCCGAGTACCTGCAGGCCGTGGGCGACTACGCGGTCGCGTTCGAGATCGCCGAGAAGGACGCCCGGCGCCTGCGCGACTCGACGTTCACCGAGCCGGAGCGCAAGCGGCTCGAGCGCGCACAGCAGCTGCTGAAGGTCGCGGTCGACGAATCGGCGACGCAGGCCGAGCGCAATGTCGCCTACAAGCGCGTGCGCGAAGAGCTCGACGGTCTCATCCTGCTCTCCGACGATGCGGTCACGGTGCTCGAGAAGCAGGTGGCGAAGGAGCTGTCGGCACCGGTCGTCACGCCGGAGCCTCCCGCCGCCCCCGAGCCCGAGCGGATGCCGGTCGCCGAGCCCCTGCGCCCCGCCCCGCCCGCGCGCCGAGAAGGCGCATGAGTCCCGACGGCGCTGCGCGCCGCCGGACGGTCGTCATCACCGGTGCATCCGACGGGATCGGCGCGGCCGCTGCCCGGCAACTCGCGGCATCCGGAGATCGTCTGCTGCTCGTCGGCCGGTCGCCCGAGAAGACCGCGGCGATCGCGCGCGAGACGGGAGCCGAGCACCTCACCGCCGACTTCGCCCGCCTCGACGATGTGCGGGCACTGGCGGAGGAGATCGCGGGCCTGGTCGGAGACGACGGCATCGACGTGCTGGCGAACAACGCCGGCGGGATCTTCGGAGATCAGACGCCGACCGTCGACGGTTTCGAGAAGACCATCCAGGTGAACCATCTGTCGCCGTTTCTGCTGACGAACCTGCTGCTGCCGCAGCTGCGGAAGGCGGATGCCGCGGTCATCAACACCTCGAGCGTCGGCCACCGCCTGTTCGGCCACATCGACGTCGACGACCTCGACAACCGGAAGAAGTACAGCGCCAACAAGGCATACGGCGACGCGAAGCTCGCGAACGTCCTGTTCACGAAGAGCCTGCACACGAAGTTCCACGCCGAGGGCCTGAGCGCGGTGGCCTTCCACCCTGGCGTCGTACGGACGAACTTCGCGGCCGAGTCGTCGAGCGTGATGCGACTGATCTACCGCACGCCCCTCAAGCACCTGCTCACGATCGGCACCGACAAGGGCGGCGAGACGCTGCGCTGGTTCATCGAGGGCACGCCTGATGAGACCTGGTTCTCCGGCGCGTACTACGACGAGCGCACGCTGAGCACCCGGGTGAATCCCCAGGTCGACGACGCCGAGCTCGCCGAGGCGCTCTGGCAGAAGAGCGCGGAGCTCGTGGGTATCCCAACGATCTGACGCGATGACGCGTACACCTGGAGGGCGAGTGCGAAGGTACCGCTGGCTGCTCATCACGATTCTCTCGGTCGTCGTCGTGGCCGTCGTCACGACCCTGGCCCTCATGTTCCCGGTGCGGAAGCAGGGCCAAGCACGCGTGGAAGCCGAAGCGAGCCTCCCCCTCCTCCTGATCCCGGAGAAGTACAGCGATCCCGCAGGTATCGGGGAGATGCGGCTCGAACCGGACGGCGTCGCACAGCTCACGGACTTTCCCGTCGGTGATGTCGATGTCGTCGAGAACTGCATCGAATGGGACAGCGCGAAGCCCTTCACGGGAACAGCCGAATGGTCGGCCGATCGAAAACTGAACATCACGATCACCAGCGAAGACGGCTCGGTCATCATCGGCCCCTACAGTCCGAGTTTCGGGGATATCGTCTGGTATCGCTTCGGCATGTCGTTGTGCGATGACGATCGTGTGGTCTGGTACTCGTCGACACCCGCGACTCCGTAGACGACGTCTTCTGTCGCACCAACCGTCAGCATCCATCCACGGAGGGAACATCATGCTCATCGATCTCACCGGCAAGACCGCACTCGTGACCGGCTCGACCCAGGGCATCGGGCGGGCGATCGCCACCGCGCTGGCGGATGCCGGAGCGCGCGTCGCCGTCAACGGACGCAGCGCCGACACCGTGGCATCTGTCATCTCCGACCTTCAGGGCGAGCGGTCCGAGCGCGACCTGCTCGCCGCGCCCGGCGACGTGACCGACGAGGCCGGTGCAGACGCCGTGCTCGCCGCGACCGGCGACATCGACGTCCTCGTCAACAACCTCGGCATCTTCGGCGCGACACCCGCGCTCGACATCACCGATGACGAATGGCGCCGCTACTTCGACGTGAACGTGCTCGCGGCGGTGCGCCTGATCCGCTCGACCCTGCCCGGCATGAAGGAGCGCAGCTGGGGTCGGGTGCTCAACATCGCGAGCGACTCGGCGGTCGTGATCCCGGCCGAGATGATCCACTACGGCATGTCGAAGACCGCGCTGCTGGCCGTCTCGCGCGGGTTCGCGAAGGATGCCGCCGGCACCGGCGTCACCGTCAACTCAGTGCTCGCCGGCCCGACCCACACCGGCGGCGTCGAGGACTTCGTCTACGAGCTGGTCGACAAGGCGCTCCCGTGGGACGAGGCGCAGCGCGAGTTCATGAAGCTGCACCGGCCGCAGTCCCTGCTGCAGCGACTCATCGAGCCCGAGGAGATCGCGAACATGGTCGCATACCTGTCCTCGCCGCTCGCCTCCGCGACGACCGGGGCCGCGGTGCGCGTCGACGGCGGCTACATCGACTCGATCGTGCCGTAGCCGGTTCGCATCCGGTCGTCGAGCGAGCCGCACGCGAGACGAAACGCCTCTTCCGGTTTCGAGGAGTAACATGGCCCCTCGGGTCGTCCGACCCGAAGAGAGTCCGAAAGGCGGTGATGGCGATGTCCGGTGATAGTTACGACGCCGCCACCGCTGCGTCGCGACTCCCTGCGCTTTCGCGTTGAGCATCCGCTCCGCGTTCTCGCACGTCCTTCCGCAGCGTCGGCGGCGTCTCCCGCCCCTTGACGAATCTGCGCACGGAGCTCTCTGCTGCCGTGCGCCTGCTGGAACGGAGCCGCATCATGGCCCTCATCGACAACGGCGTGTACGTCCACGGACGTCGCGTGGAGACCCCGAAGAACCTGGACGAGACGTACCGGATGCTGGATGCCGCCGGCGGCACCGCCTGGATCGGTCTCTACCGTCCGAGCCCGGAGGAAGTCGCGTCGGTCGCGCGCGAGTTCGACCTGCATCCGCTCGCCGTCGAGGATGCCCTGTCGGGCCACCAGCGGTCGAAGGTGGAGCGCTACGGCGACACGCTCTTCGCGGTGCTGCGCCCCGCGCGCTACCGCGACAAGGAGGAGTCGATCGAGTTCGGCGAGCTGCACCTGTTCGTCGGCCCCGACTTCGTGGTGACGATCCGCCATGCCGAGTCGCCGGACCTCGCCGCCGTGCGCCGGCGCATGGAGGCCAACCCCGACCTGCTCGCCATGGGTCCCGAGGCCGTGCTCTACGCGATCCTCGACGAGGTCGTCGACGGGTACGAGCCGATCGTCGCCGGTCTGCTGAACGACATCGACGAGATCGAGGACCAGCTCTTCGGCGACAGCGACGACGACCAGCTCTCCCGCCGCATCTACGAGCTCTCGCGCGAGGTCATCAACTTCCAGCGGGCCGTGCACCCCCTCAGCGGGATGCTGGAGTGGCTGCGCCGCGGGTCCGAGAAGTACCGCATCGACGAGGAGCTGCAGCGGTCGCTGCGCGACGTGCTCGACCACACGATCCGGGTGAACGAGCGGGTCGACTCGTTCCGCGCGATCCTCGAGAACGCGCTGACCGTGCACTCCGCGCTCGTCGCCCGCCGCCAGACCGAGGCCGGGCTCGCGCAGAACGACGAGATCAAGAAGATCTCCTCGTGGGCGGCCATCATCTTCGCGCCGACGCTCGTGGGCACGGTGTACGGCATGAACTTCGAGGTCATGCCCGAGCTGCACTGGGCCTTCGGCTACCCGATGGCGATCGGGGCCATGGCCGCGTTCGCCGTCGCGCTGTACGGGGTGTTCAAGTACAAGAAGTGGCTCTGAGCCGGGCGCCCCGGCATCCGTCAGTGCGTCACGTCGTAGACGACCTTCACGACTCCGTTCGCGTACGCGGCGGACTCACGGAGCGAGAGCTCCTGGCCGCGCGGGCCGGACGGGAAGATCGTCTTGCCGGAACCCAGCAGCACGGGGAACACCAGCAGGTTGTAGCGGTCGATGAGGTCGGCCTCGGCGAGGCGCAGGGCGAGCTCGGCGCTGCCGTGGATGAAGATGCCTCCTCCTTCGCCGTCACGCAGCCTCGCGACCTCGTCGGTCGAACGGAGGATGCTCGTCTCACCCCAGCCGTCGACCAGATCCTCTTCGGCGAGCGTGGTCGACACCACGTACTTGGGCAGATCCCGATACGCGGCGTGGTCCTCTGAGTCCCGCCAGAACGGTGCGAAGGCCTCGTAGCTGCGGCGCCCGAACAGCAGCGCCGTGGTGTCGGCCAGCTCCTCGCCCTTCAGCGAGTAGGCGTCGGCGTCGAACGGTGTGCGGAACACCCACCCGCCGTTCGGGTGACCTTCGACCGCGCCGCCGGGGGAGTCGACGATGCCGTCAGCGGTGATGAATCCGGTGTAGACGAGTTCGCGGGTCATGCTCTTCCTCCTGGTCGGGGTCGCCGTTCGACCCTCTCATCATGACGTCGAACGGAGACCGCCGAAATCGACATCCCGCATCCGAAGGACTTGACCTTGACACCGTGACAAGGTGTGAGATGGCTGATGGAGGTGGTCCCATGACCGACGACGACCGCGAATCCGCTGCGGTGGGGCAGCTCAGCGCTGCCCTGACGGCCGAGTCCGCATCGACGCGCCTGCAGGCGGCGATGACGGCCGGCACGCACCCGCGCACCGCCTACGTGCCCGTGCTCATCGCGCAGTGCCGCACGGAACCGGACTTCTCCGTGCGGGAGACGCTCACGTGGGCGCTGACCCGTCACGATCGTCAGGTCACCGTCGAGCTCCTGCTGCCCGAGCTCGACTCGACCACGGCACAGGCGCGCAGTCAGGCGCTGCACTCGCTGTCGAAGATCGGCGACCCGCGCGCCTGGCCGGCGATCACGACGACGCTACTCACCGACGACGACACCGAGGTCGCGCGAGCCGCGTGGCGCACGGCCGCCGGTCTCGCCCCCGACGACGAGAAGGAGCGGCTCGCCGAGGTCCTCTCCACGCAGTTCGCCCGCGGCGACCGCGACCTGCAGCGCAGTCTGAGTCGGGCCTTCGCGGTGCTCGGCGCGCCGGCGGCGGCAGCGGTCGAGAAGGCGGCGACGTACCCCGCACCGGAGGTGCGCATCCACGCGATCGCGACCGCGCACGTGATGGAGAATCCCGACGACGGCTTCGACGCCGCCGTCGCCGAGGCCCAGCGCATCGTCGCACTGCGCGCGGCGCCGCGGACCGAGGAATGAGCATGCTGATCGGCGAGGTGGCGCAGCAGACCGGCATCAGTGCACGGATGCTGCGCCACTACGACCGCATCGGGCTCGTCTCGCCGACGGAGCGCACGGCCGCCGGGTACCGCCGCTACTCGGATGCCGACGTGCAGCGCCTCTTCCGGGTGGAGGGTCTGCGGTCGCTGGGGCTGGGTCTCGCCGAGATACCGGCGGCCCTCACCGACGAGCACTTCACCACGCGCGGCATGATCGATCGGCTCCTCGAGCGCTCGCGCGACCGCCTCGCCCGGGCGCAGGAACTGGTCTCCCGGCTGGAGCAGGTGCACGCGTCGGAACCCGAGGCCTGGCCCGACGTGATGCGCACGATCGGGCTCATGCGAGGCTTCGAGGCGCAGGATGCGTCCACCCGCCAGCGACACGCGCTCTCCCTGCCGGACGGTGACGGGCGCGATGTCGGCGTGCTGGTCGAAGCCGTTCTCCGCGAACAGGATCCCAACGCCGCCGGCGCTATGGCCTGGGCCGTGGCACGCGCGGGCGACACGGCGATCCCTCTGCTCACGGTCGCTCTCGACTCACCGGACGACGACCGGCGACATCGGGCCCTCCGGGCGCTCGAGAAGATCGGCTCCCCTGCCGCTCTGCAGGTGCTGACCGGCCTCGCCGAGCACCACGATCCGCTCCTCCGCGCCCGCGCGCACCTGGCCCGCGGGCGCTCGGGCGACGCCGAGTCCATCGACGCGATCGTCGAGCTGATCGTCCTCGGCACCGGGGACATCGAGGCCCTCGAGGTCCTCGAGGGCCTGGCGGCGTCGGACGACCTCGCGCCCCGGATCGCACATGCCCTGGCGGCCGCCGCGGCATCCGACGACCCGGCGGTTCGACGTCGCCTCGCCGGCGCACTCGGATCCCTCCCCGGCGACGGCGCGTTCACCGCGCTCCGCGAACTCGCGGAGGATCTGGAGCCGTCGGTCGCCCTGACGGCGAGGGCACTGCTGCACGCCGCGCCGTCACAGCGCGCGACCCGCGCCGGGCGACCCGCGCCCGGCTGAGCGCACCGCGGCTGCCCGCACCCGGGCCGAGCGCACCCGTGCGGGTATGCGCGGCCCGGGTGCGCGCGGCCGCCTCACTGCGGGGCGGAGCCGTCCCGATCCCTGACCTCGATGTTGGCGATCTCGAGCTCGTCGTCGAGCTGCACCAGGATCCGCGAGTCGGGGAACTGCTTCGGCGCATCGAAGGCGAGCAGCACGGCATCCGCGAAGACGACGACCGAGGTCGCCTCGAGGTCGTCGCGCAGGTCGACCTGCTCGATCACCGGCTCGTCGTCGACCGCCTCGTCGATGTCGTCGGCGACCTCGTCGATCACGGCCCGCCAGCGGGTCTCGTTCACGGACAGGATGCGGGCGAGGGCGGCGACGAGCTCCTCGCCGTCGAGCGCGTCGTCATCGTCGTCGAGCTCGGGGTCGACGTTGACCGTCACGACGGTGCCGGCGGCGTCGATGCTCGCACGCCCGTAGATGAGGCCGTTCTCGGCGACCGGTTCATCGAGCAGTCCACTGTCGACGATACGGGCGAGGAGGTTGTCGAGAAGCGGGGAGGTCATGAGACCAGTCTTTCGCATCCGGCCGCCGTGCGGGCGGCCGGATGCGGAGACGCGCGATCCGGGATCCGGCTACTGCCGCGAGCCGATCTCCTCGATCGGCCGCGTTCGCATCGCGGCGATCGTCGCCACCCAGAGCGACAGCAGCGCGAGCGCGCCCATCGACCCGATGATCGCCAGCGACGGGAGCACCGGCAGCGCCGGGATCGGCTGACCGGAGATCCCGATGCTCATCCCGATCAGCGGCGGCACGGCCACCAGCACTCCGAAGACGACGGCGATGGTCGCGACCATCATCGCCTCGACGCGCATCATCGCCCGCACCTGTCGCCGCGAGGAGCCGATCAGCTGCAGCAGCGCGAGCTCGCGCGACCGCTCCCCTGTGGCCATGACGAGCGTGTTGATGACGGCGATCGCGATGTACCCCAGGATCACGATCAGCGCCACGAGATTCACCCAGCCCTGCTGGGACTGCGCGTCGGCACCCGCGGCCTTCTGCCCGCGCGCATCGGCCGTCAGCAGCCCCGCGTCGACGAGAGCCGCGCGCACCTGGTCGAGAGCGCCGTCGTCGACGGCCACGAGGGCGAAGGCGTCCAGCCCGGTCGTGGTGTGCTCGCGCACCGCTTCGACATCCATCGTGAGGTCGCCGAAGCCCAGACCGCGCTCGTAGATCGCCACGACAGTCGCCTCGAGCGGCATCCCGTCGCCGAAGCGGCCGGTGACCGTGTCGCCGATCCCGACGCCGAGGGTCTGCACAGCATCCGTGCTCACCGCCACGGTCGATCCGTCGTCGAGCCCACCCAGCGTGCCCTCCTGCACCTGCAGGTCGAGTGCCGTGTCGACCGACGCCGGGTCGACGCCCTGGAGCACGTGCTCCCCGCGCTGCACCTTGCCCTCGAAGTCGAGGGAATCGATGATCGCACTGCTGATCGCGATCCCGGAGGCGCCCGACACCCCGGGGATCGAGCTGATCATCTCGATGGATGCCGGGCTGAGGCCCGCGGATGCCGTGACGCGGAGGTCGGCCGTGACACCGGCCTGCGCCTGCGCGGCGGCCTCGCTCGCGATGACCGCGGGGGCGCCGATCTGCACCAGCCCCAGGCCGATGCCCAGGGCGATCGGGAGGATCGCGCTGGCGAGCCGACGGCTGTTCGCCGCCGCGTTCGCCGCCGCCAGGAACCCGGCCGCGGACAGCCGCCGCAGCACGGAGCCGATCAGGCGCACACTGAGCGACACCAGCCACGGCCCCAGCAGCGCGAGCGCGACGATCAGCATCATCGCCGCTCCCGCCGAGGCGCCGGCCGCGTATTCGCCGCGCACGACCAGCGGCACGGTCGACACGGAGATCCCGGCGGTCGCGAACACGATGCCGGTGATGATCCGCGGCAGTCCGCTCGCCGCGGGGCCCGTGGCCGATTCCCGCAGCGCCTCGATCGGGTCGAGCTTCGCGGGTCGCCGAGCCGCGATGCGCGCCGCACCCCACGCGGCGCCGAGCACGAGCAGCACGGCGCCGACCGCGGGGATCGGACCGATCGCCAGAGCGAAGTCGCCGGGGATCACGCCGCCCGACACGAAGGCTCCCTGCAGCACGGTCGAGAGCAGGTAGCCGGGAGCGATACCCGCGAGCGCGGCGATCACTGCGACGGACAGCACCTCGCGGGCGACCAGTGCATGGACCTGCTTCGAGCTCGCGCCGACCGCGCGGAGCAGGGCGTAATCCCGACGGCGCGACTGCACCGAGAGCGAGAGCGTGCCGGCGACGATGAACATCGCCACGAGGATGCATGTGCCGACGAAGGCGCTGCCGATCGCGATGAGCGTCGACCGTGCGGCCCCGGAGTCGAGGAACTCGATGTCGCCTCGGCCGTCTCCTGTCTGCGCGGCGACGCCGGGGAGCGCCTCGCGGATCGCGGCGGCGGCGCGGTCGGCCTCGCCGGGAGCGGTGAACACTCCCAGCACCTGCGCGGCGCCGCCGTGCGGGTCGAGCTGGCCGATGCGCTCCTCGGTGAGGAAGACGTGGCTCGCGCGCTCGGGCACGACCGGACCGTCGACGACGCCGACGACCCGGTACTCGGCCGTGACGCCGCCGTGCGAGAGGGTCACGGCGTCGCCCACGGCCTCGCCGGTGACGGCCGTGACGACGACCTCGTCGGCGGAGGCCGGCTCCCTGCCTTCGCGCAGGACGAACCCGGTCAGGGTCGTCGAGGCCCAGGAGTGCGCCTCGACGGGTGCCGCATCCTCACCCGCGGTGAGCGGGACCGTGACGTCGGAGACGACGCTCTCGACACCGTCGATCGCGGCGATCTCCTGCGCGGCATCCGTGGGAAGCGGAGCGCGCTCGCGGAGCGGGAGCGGCATGTCTTCCGGGACGTCGACGTACTGCGAGGAGCCGACGACCACGTCGACCTGGGTGTAGCGCTCGGGGGCGAGCCCACCGCGGATGCCGGATTCGACGAGCACGCCGAGCCCCGTGACCAGGATGCTCGCGACGAAGATCGCCACCGCCACCCCGGCGAAGCTGGCGCGGTTGTGGCGCAGATCGGCGCGCACGAGGCCGCCGAAGCTCAGACGCTGACCGGTCATCACCACTCCCCGAGCGAGCTCATGCGATCGGTGATCTGCGCGGGGCTCGCCCCATCGAGGTGCCCGGCGAACGAGCCGTCCGCGAGGAAGATCACGCGGTCGGCGTGCGAGGCCACGACCGGGTCGTGCGTCACGACGACGACGGTCTGGTCGAGCTCCTTCGCCGTGTGCGCGAGCAGGTCGAGCACCTGCTTGCCGGACCGGGAGTCCAGCGCTCCCGTCGGCTCGTCGCCGAAGACCACGTAGGGGCGGGTGATCAGCGCGCGGGCGATCGCGACGCGCTGCTGCTGGCCGCCGGAGAGCTCGGCCGGACGACGCAGCCGCCGATCGCGGAGCCCGACCGCGTCGAGCAGGAAGTCGAGCCACCCCGGGTCGAGCCGGCGACCGGACAGCCGCAGCGGGAGCGTGATGTTCTCCTCGACGTTCAGGGCGGGGAGCAGGTTGTACGCCTGGAAGACGAAGCCGACGTGGTCGCGACGGAACGCCGTGAGCTGCGCGGGGCGCAGACCCGAGATCTCGGTGCCGCCGAGCCGCACGGTGCCGCTGGTGGGCTTGTCGAGGCCGGCCGCGCTGTGCAGCAGCGTGCTCTTGCCCGAGCCGGACGGGCCCATGATCGCGGTGAACGAGCCCTTCGCCAGGACGAGATCGACGCCGCGGAGCGCCGACACCGCGCCGACACCGGCGCCGTAGGTCTTGACGACGGATTGCAGGCGCAGCGCCTCGGCCGGACGAGCGTCGACGGCGGATGCGAGTGATGTGGAGGTCATGCTTCGACGCTACGAACAGCGGCGGCGCGGTCCCATCCCGCTGTCCACCGGAACGATGGTGGTGCTGGCTATACCGCGCCGGCATCCGCTCTCCGGCAGACTTGCAGAGTGAAGGACGGACGGATGCGGCGCTGGCTGCGGGACTGGCGGTTCCTGGCGGTCGAGTTCGCGGCATCCGTCGTCTCCCTCGTGCTGTTCTGCGTCGGGCTGGTGCTGCTGCCGCTGATGATCATCACCGGTGGCGTGCTGATCCTGCCGCAGGCCGTGCGCGTGCTGCATGCGTGGAGCGACCGCAACCGCCGGCGCATCGGCTCCTTCCGCGGGGTGGATCTGCCCCCGATCTCGCGCGCGCTCCCGCCGGGGGCCACGATCGACGACCGGCTGCGCTTCGCGTTCTCGCGGGCGACCGGGCGCGACGCGCTGTGGCTCGCGGTGCACGCCCTGCCGGTGATGTGGGTGTCGGTGATCACGGTCACGCTTCCGCTGGCCGCGGTCAACACGCTCGCCGTGACGTACTACTGGCAGTTCGCGCCGGCCGATGACCCGGTCGGATCCCCCTATCCGGTCACTTCCTGGGAGCTCGCGGCCACGATGCCGCTGGTCGCCGTCGCCTACGCGCTGATCTCCTGGTGGCTCATCCCCGCCGTCGCACGCCTGCTGTCCTGGACGTCGGCGCGGCTGCTGGCGACGCCCGAGAAGTCCCGTCTCGCGGCGCGCGTGGATGCTCTGACGCTCAGCCGCGCCGCCGCCCTCGACGCCCACGGCGCAGAGCTCCGCCGCATCGAACGCGACCTGCACGACGGCGCGCAGAACCGTCTCGTGAACGTCGTGATGATGCTCGGTATCGCGGAGCGCGCGCTCGAGACCGATCCGAGCGGCGTGCTCGAACCGCTCCGTCGGGCGCAGGATGCCGCGACCGACGCGCTCGCCGGCCTGCGCCGCACGGTGCACGACATCTATCCGCCGATCCTCGACGAACTCGGCCTGGAGGGGGCGCTGGCCTCGCTCGCCGGCCGCAGCGCCGTGCCCTGCACGATCGAGGCCGCCGAGGTCGGGCGCGTGCCGGCCGCGGTCGAGTCCGCCAGCTACTTCGTCGTCGCCGAGGCCCTCACGAACGTGAACAAGTACAGCGACGCGGCGCGCGCGACCGTGCAGGTGAGCCGCGAGGGAGAACGCCTGATCATCACCGTCGAGGACGACGGAGCGGGCGGTGCCGTGGAGCGTCCGGGCGGGGGGCTCGCCGGCATCCGACGCCGCGTCGAGGCCTTCGAGGGCACGACGGAGCTGACCAGCCCGGTCGGCGGACCCACCACCCTGAGAGCGGAGCTGCCATGCGGATCGTGATCGCCGAAGACGACACCCTGCTGAGGGAGGGGCTCGCGCTGCTGCTGCGCAGCGAGGGCTTCGACGTCGTCGCCGCGGTCGACAACGCCGACGACTTCCTGCTCCGGCTCGACGATGCGGATGCCGCGGTCGTCGATGTGCGGATGCCGCCGACGTACACGAGCGAGGGCCTGAAGGCCGCGGCGGAGGCACGGGCGCGTCGCCCCGGCTTCCCCGTGCTGGTGCTGTCCGCCTACGTCGAGGACCGCTACGCCGGGGAGCTGCTCGCCGCGGGCGCCGACGGGCTCGGGTACCTCCTCAAGGAGCGCGTCGGCAAGGTCGCCTCGTTCATCGACGCCCTCCACCGTGTGGCAGCGGGCGGCACCGTCATGGACCCCGAGGTCATCTCGCAGCTCATGAGCAGGCGTCGGGCCGACGACCCGGTGCAGTCGCTCACGCCGCGCGAGCGCGAGGTGCTCGGCCTCATGGCGGAAGGCCTCGACAACGCCACGATCGCCGCACGGCTCTTCGTGACGGAGACCGCGGTGAGCAAGCACATCGGCAACATCTTCGCCAAGCTCGGGCTCGCGACGAGCGACAGCGGGCACCGCCGGGTGCTCGCGGTGCTCGCCTACCTCCGCGACTGAGCGGGCCTCTGGACACGTCGCCCGGACGAGCGCATGCTGAGACCATGACCGCCTTCCAGACCACACACGCGTTCAGCGGGTTCAGCGTCGACGACATCGACGCGGCTCGCTCCTTCTACCGCGACACGCTCGGCATGGACGTCACCGACAACGCCATGGGCTTCCTCGACATCGCCCTGCCGCAGGGCGGGTCGATCCTCGTCTACGGCAAGCCCGACCACACGCCGGCGAGCTACACGATCCTGAACTTCCCGGTCGACGACGTCGAGGCCGCCGTCGACGAGCTCAATGCGAAGGGCGTCGTGACGAAGATCTACACCGACCCCGACCTCGGCACCGATGCGAAGGGCATCTCGCACGGCGCCCCGGGCAAGGGCCCGGACATCGCCTGGTTCACGGACCCCGCGGGGAACGTGCTCTCGGTGCTCGCCGACTGACGCGGAGTCAGAGCCGGTCCGCGAGCCACGCGGTCTGCCGGTGCCACTGCACGATCTGCCCGCCCTCGTGGCCGTTGAACTCGTAGACGGCGATCTCGGCATCCGCAGAGCCGCAGTGGTTGAACGCCGCGAACACGCTCGACGGCAGCACGACGGCATCCATCAGGGCGACGGAGAACAGCACCGGCGCCGTGATGCGGCGGGCGAAGTTCACACCGTCGAAGTACGACAGCGTCTCGAAGACGTCATCGGCCCGCGCGCGGTGCACGGCGAGATAGCGGCCGATCTCGGTGAAGGGGAGCTCGGGCGTGAGCTGCACCGACCGCCGGAAGTGGCAGAGGAAGGGCACATCCGGCATCGCCGCCGAGACGTCGGGGTGCAGGGCTGCGGCCGCGAGGCTGATGCCGCCGCCCTGGCTGCCGCCGGTCACGCTGATGCGGCCGGCGTCGACGGCATCCAGCTGCTTCACGGCGTCGATCAGCAGCACCGCGTCGGTGAACACGCGACGGTAGAAGTACGTCTCGGGATGCTGGATGCCGCGGGTCATGAAGCCGGGGATCGATCCCTCCGACCCGTGCGGGTCGGGGGTGTCGCCGCCTGAACCCCACCCGCTGCCCTGGCCGCGGGTGTCCATCAGCACGTGCACGTAGCCGGCGGCCGCCCACTGCAGCCGCTCGCCGGGGATGCCGCGACCGCCGTTGTACCCGATGTACTCGACGACGGTCGGCAACGGCCCCTCCGCCTGCGGACGGGTGATCCACGCGCGGATCGGCTCGCCGCCGAATCCGCTGAACGTCAGATCCTCCACGATCAGCTGCGTGATCGGGGACGCGACAGGCTGGACCACGGGCGCGGTCGCGAGTGCCCGTGATTCGGCGAGCGTGCGCGCCCAGAAGTCGTCGAAGTCCGCGGGCTCGGCCACGTCGGGCCGGAAGGAGCGGAGCTGGTCCAGGGGGAGATCGGTGAGAGCCATCGGCGACAGGTTAGCCGATGACGAGGCGGGGGATCATCGTCCCCGCGGGAAGCCGATCGTGCGCAGCTCCGGTGCCAGCCTCTCCCACTGCCAGTCGCGTTCAGCAGCCCGGCCCGCGTCGCCGCGGTGGAGTCCGACAGCCTTGGCCGCGTAGGTCGCGGCGTGCGGCGAGTGATCGAACATGTGGGCCACGGCGACCGCCTGTCCGGCGGCGCGTGCGGCAGCGACGGCTGCCGGGGCATCCGCCGCCTCCCGTGCCGCAGCGTGCGCGGCGAAGGCGGCCGTGCGGCACTCCGTCATCGGGATCTCGCCGCGCATCCAGGCGCGCAGGGTGGCGATCGCGGCGCGCGGCCTGTCGTCACCAGGACGCAGCTCGTCGAAGATCGGCAGCGCGCGCTCGGCGCAGGCGGCAGCCCACTCCGCGATCGCGTGATGAACCGGCAGTTCAGGGTTCGCCCACTTCTCCTTCTGATCGTCACTCACCCGATGATCGTGTCAGGAACCTCCGACGCCCGCCGGATCCCGGTCGCCGGAACGTCGCAGGACCTCCCCCGAAAAGATTTCAGTATTCGGTGTTGCTAAGTACCGGTACTCAGTGTTACTTTGTACCGGTACCCAGCAACACTGAGTACCGACAGAAACGAAAGGAGGACCTGATGGGCAAGCAGATGACCGAGATGCTCAAGGGCACTCTGGAGGGCATCGTCCTGGCCCTCCTGGCCGAGCAGCCGGCTTACGGGTACGAGATCACCGCGCGAGTGCGCGAACACGGGTTCACCGACATCGCCGAGGGCACGATCTACGCACTGCTGGTGCGGATCGAGCAGAAGAGTCTCGTCGACGTCGAGAAGGTCCCGAGCGAGAAGGGCCCGCCGCGCAAGGTGTACAGCCTCAACGCCGCCGGCACGCAGGAACTCGAGGACTTCTGGAACACCTGGAGCTTCCTCAAGAAGCACATCGAACAGCTGAACACGAACAACACCGAGAACAAGGAGAACTGATCATGGCCGCGAAGTGGATCGAAGCACTCACCGGATCGCTCGAGGAGAAGAAGCAGTACAAGCAGGCGCAGGCCCGCATCAACGCCCTCCCGGAGCCGTACCGCGAGATGGCGAAGGCCCAGCAGCGCTACAACATGTACTACGGCGGCGTCACCGACGGCAACATCATCGTGCAGATGTTCCTCGACATCGCGGATCTGTGGGAGCGCGCCGCGATCGACGGCACCCCGGTCAGCGCCATCGTCGGCGACGACCCGGTCGAGTTCGCAGAGAACTACGCCGCCGCGTACGGCGGACGGCAGTGGATCGACAAGGAGCGCGCGCGCCTCATCAAGGCGTTCGACGACGCGAAGAAGAAGGAGAACTGATCATGAGCACCGCAGCCATCAGCGTGAAGGGCGTGCAGAAGTCCTACAAGGACCTGCATGTGCTGCGCGGCGTCGACTTCGAGGTCGAGAAGGGCAGCATCTTCGCCCTGCTCGGCTCGAACGGCGCCGGCAAGACCACCATGGTGCGCATCCTCTCGACCCTGCTGAAGGCGGATGCCGGCACGGCATCCGTGCAGGGCGTCGATGTCGCGACCGATCCGCTCGGCGTCCGCGAGAGGATCAGCCTCACCGGGCAGTTCGCCGCGGTCGATGAGATCCTCACCGGACGCGAGAACCTCGTGCTGGTCGCGAAGCTGCGCCACCTCGCCGACGCCGGGAAGGTCGCCGACGATCTGCTGGCGAAATTCCGTCTGACGGATGCCGGTGGACGCAAGGTCGGCACCTACTCGGGCGGCATGCGCCGCCGGCTCGACATCGCGATGAGCCTGGTCGGACACCCCGAGGTCATCTACCTCGACGAGCCGACCACGGGCCTCGACCCCGAAGCCCGCATCGAGGTGTGGGACGTGGTCAAGGAACTCGCGAACACCGGAACCACCGTGCTGCTCACCACGCAGTATCTCGACGAGGCGGAGCAGCTGGCCGACCGCATCGCGATCCTGCACGAGGGCCGCATCATCGCCAATGGCACCCTCGCCGAGCTGAAGAAGCTGCTCCCGGCCGCCAAGGTCGAGTACGTCGAGAAGCAGCCCACCCTCGAGGAGATCTTCCTCACCCTCATCGGCCCGTCGCCTTCGACAGGCTCAGGCACCCAGGTTCAGAAAGGACACGCAGCATGACCACGCACTTCGCGGCGGACACCGCGACGCTCACCGGCCGCTCCATGCGGCACATCTTCCGCAGTCCCGACACGATCATCACCACGGCGGTCACCCCGATCGCGCTGATGCTCCTGTTCGTGTACGTCTTCGGCGGCGCTCTGAAGACGAGCACCGGCGCCGAGAACTACGTGAACTACCTGCTCCCCGGCATCCTGCTCATCGCGATCGCCTCCGGTATCGCCTACACGGCGTTCCGGCTGTTCACCGACATGCAGAGCGGCATCTTCGAGCGGTTCCACTCCATGCCGATCGCCCGATCGAGCGTGCTCTGGGCGCACGTGCTCACGTCACTCACCGCCAACGCGATCACCCTGGCGATCATCTTCGGCGTCGGCTTCCTGATGGGCTTCCGCACCGGGGCGAGCCCGCTCGCATGGCTCGCCGTGATCGGCATCCTCATGCTGTTCACGCTGGCCCTCACCTGGCTGGCGATCATCGCGGGCCTGAACGCCAAGACGGTCGACGGTGCGAGTGCGTTCTCGTACCCGCTGATCTTCCTGCCGTTCATCAGCTCGGCCTTCGTGCCCACCGACACGATGCCGGGTCCGGTGCAGTGGTTCGCCGACAACCAGCCGGTCACCTCGATCGTCAACACCATCCAGGCGCTGTTCGCCGAGAAGCCCGTCGGGAACGACATCTGGGTCGCTCTCGCCTGGTGCGTCGGCATCCTCGTGGTCGCCTACGTGTTCGCGATCATCTCCTACCGGAAGAAGGTCAGTTGACCTCTTCGAGCGGGACGGAACGCTCCGTCCGGGGTTCATACCCCGGCCGGGGCGTTTCGCTGCGCTCGGGGTGCGGCGCGCGGGGCGCTGCGGCCGCGCGGAACGGAGGAGATCTCGCGGAATGAAGGAGCTTTCACGAGGATTCGCCCTTCGTTCCGCGTGATCTCCTCCGCAACGGGTGGGCTGAGGGATGCTGCACTCGACGCGGCTGCATCCTCCCTGTCCCTCAGACCGTCCGCAGCGCGGTCGTCGGCGACAACCGCGCCGCGCTGACCGCGGGGTAGAGACCCGCGATCACGCCGACCGCGAGCGCCACCATCGGTCCCCCCACGAGAACCAGCACGGGAATCGTCGCCGACTGCCCCTGGATCGCGGCGTATGCGACCACTGCGAGCGCCCCGCACACCACTCCGGCGATGCCTCCCAGCCCTCCGAGCACGATGGCCTCGGCCACGAACTGGCCGGCGATCTGACCGGGGCGGGCACCGAGCGCGCGCCGGAGCCCGATCTCCCCACGTCGCTCCAGCACGGCGACGACCATGGTGTTGGCGATGCCGATGCCGCCGACGAGCAGGGCGATGGCGGCGAGACCCACGGCGAGACCCGAGAGTGAGTCGTCCGCGGTCTCCCGCGCTCCGGCCAGGTCGCCGAGCCCGGTCACCTGCACGTACGGCGAGCCGGGGTTCGCGGCTCGAGCGATCGCCTCGCGGACCTTCTCGCCCGTGCCGCCGTCGGCCATGCGCACGTAGATCGAGGCGATGGTGTCGTCACCCTTCGCCGACACGTGCTCGGCGGCCCAGCGGTCGCCGAGGAACGCGCTCGCATCGATCGACTCGGCAAGGCCGGCGGAGTCGAGGATGCCGATCACGGTGTACCACCGCTCCCCGATCCAGACGCGCACGCCTGTCTCCGTGATGCCCATCCGCGCCGCGGCGGCGGCACCGAGCACGGTCACCGGCAGCGAGCGATCCGTCTCGTCGAACCAGCTTCCCTTCGCGACCGAGCCCTCGACCGACGACAGGAACTCCGGGCTCGCCGCGTACGCGGTCAAGCCGTTGCCCTGACTCTTCGGCATGAGGTCGTTGCGGTACACGCCGGTGCCGTCCGGCACCTTCTCGAGCACGCCGACCTGCTCGACCCCCTTCACACGCTCGATCATCCCGGCCGCGGTGTCGGGCAGCGCCACCGGCTTGCTGTCCGGCCCGTATCCGGGCTGGACCATGATCATGTTCGCACCGAGCTCATCGAGCTCCGCCAGGAGCTGGGCCTGATTCGACGCGGCGATGCCGGTGATGGCGGTGAGCGCCGCGATCCCGACCGCGACCCCGAGCGCCGACAGCGCGGTGCGCATCTTGCGACTGCGCGGTCCGATCAGCGCGGTCCGGATGCTGTCGCCGATGCTGAGCCGCGGCATCCGCTCACCCCGGCGCTTCATGCCGCGACCTCTTCCCGCTCGCGGGGACCGGTGTCGCTGACGATGCGGCCGTCGTGGATGCTCACTTGTCGCTCGGCACGCTCGGCGATGTGAGCGTCATGCGTGATGATCACGACGGCAGTGCCCGATCCGGCGATCGAGGTGAGCAGTTCGAGGATGCGCTCCCCCGTCGTCGAGTCGAGCGCCCCCGTCGGCTCATCGGCGAACAGCACCGACGGCTCCCCGACGATCGCTCTCGCGATGGCGACCCGCTGCTGCTCCCCACCGGAGAGCTGCCCTGGTCGGTGCGTCATGCGGGCGCCGAGGCCCACGCGCTCCAGAGCCGCCGCCGCGCGGACGGCGCGCTCTGCGACGGGGACGCCCGAGTACAGGAGACCGAGCGCGACGTTGTCGATCGCGCTGAGTGCCGGCAGCAGGAAGAACTGCTGGAAGACGAAGCCGATGCGGCGAGCGCGCAGCACCGCACGATCGCGCTCGGCGAGCGCCGCGGCATCCGTCCCGTCGATGAGCACCGTGCCGCTCGTGGGGTCGTCGAGCGTACCCATGATCGAGAGCATCGTGCTCTTCCCCGATCCGGATGCTCCGACGACGGCCACCAGCTCGCCACGCTCGATGGCGAGACTCATGCCGTGCAGCACTCGCAGCGGCGGGCTGCCGGGATACTCCTTGACCACATCGACGAGCTCCACCACGGTTCCGGGGTTCACTGCGCCACCACCACCGCGTCGCCTGCGGCGAGGTCTCCGCCGACGACCTGCACCCGGGTGTCGGCGATGAGGCCGACTTCCACCGACACCCGCTCGACCTCGCCGTTCTTGCGCAGCACGTCCACCGCGTAGCCGCCGTCCGTCGTCGCCACGAGGGCGGTGACCGGCACGACGAGGGCGTCCTTCACCTCCGACGCCGCGAAGACGACCTTGACCGCGCGCAGTCCGATGCCCTCCGCGACGGCGGGGTCGGCGAACTCGATGTTCGCGGTGGCGGGGGTGGTCTCGCCCTCCTTCTCCGTGGGCTGACCACCCGGATCGACCGCGGTCACCGTGGCCGGAACCTCGGTGCCGTCGGGCAGGACCACGATCACGGGCGTCGCCGGCAGGATCTCGCGCGCCTGCCCATCGGTGAGCTTCGCGACGACCCGCAGCGCGGTGCTCGTGTAGGTCAGCGGACTGGCACTCGCCGAATCACCCAGCTGCGCCTTGACCGATTCGACGCGAACGGATGCCGCGGCGATCGCGACGACGTCGCCCAGCTTCACGACGCCGTCCTTCGTCACCCCGAGAGCCTTCTGCCACGCCTTGACGTTCGCCTCCGTGACCGCGGTGAACTCGTCGTCCACCGTCATGTCCTCGCCGAAGCCGAGGTCGGCGAGCGCCTGCTCCAGCTGTCGGACGTCGGGACCGTTCTCGACCCCGATACCCAGGTCGCGCCAGAACGGCCGGTCGCCGCGCATCGCGATCACAGGCTTGCCGTCGACTTCGTAGAGGGCCTCGCCCACACCGATCACGTCGCCGGCGCCGGGCAGACGTGTGATGGTGCCGCCGCGACCCGGAAGGGCGATGGATGCCCCGTAGCTGAGGTTCCCGTTGATCCGGAGATCGGAGGTCAGCGTGGTGAGCTCGGCGTCGACCGTCACCGGCTTCTTCACGTCCGGCGCCTCGGCGACCGAGCTCCACGGCTGCAGCACCGCCAGCGTCACGGCGGCCGCGATGAGCAGCACGCCGACGGGCACGAGCACCCGGGTCAGTCGACGGCTCATTCGTCGCCGCCGGAAGGCAGCACGGTCGCCGCGGAGAAGGCGCCCTCGAAGTACTCGCCGATCAGGGCGAACCAGTCGAAGTCGGCCGACTCGACGCTCTTCGGCGTGAACATGGGCGGCATGTCGCCCACGGCATCCGCGCACGCCTCGAGGAGTGTGCGGGCCTCGTCCTCCGTGATGCCGACCGGCAGCTCGAGCATGCCGTCGGCATCGGGGTCAGCGAAGTCGGTGAACCCGTTCTCTCTGGCGCAGGCGGCGAAGGCGAGCCCCGCCTCGATGATCTCCTCGGACGAGATCATCTTCGTCTCCGCTCCTTCGCCGGAGATGTCGGGCTCGGGCTGCTCGAACTCAGGGACCTCTTCCTCGCACTTCTCCCAGGCGGCGCGCTGGCCGCCCTCCTCCGGGTACCCGGCAGCGGAGGTCGACGCGAGCCAGGTGCCCTCGTCGTCCGAGAAGATCATCGTCATCGGCATGTCCTCGCCGTCACCGCCGTCGAGCGATACCGAGCCGCCGCCGCTCAGCGTTCCTAGCTCGCCCTCTCCCGGAGCATCCGGCATGAGCACGCCCACCTGTCCGCCGTCGACGATCTTCGCGGTCTGACCCTCTCCCGTGAGGCAGGTCACGAACCGAGTCGCGGCCGCGTCGTTCGCCGCGTCGTCCTTCGCTCTGTCGTCTGCGGACGGCGCAGAGCATGCGGCGAGCACGGCCACAGCGAGGATCGCCGGCACCACCGCCAAGGAACGGCGGATCTTCACATCGAACATGACATTCCCCTTCATCCGGTCGCAGGTCGTCTGCGACTCTGCAGTCAGTTCTATGGAGGCGGTGGTTTGCTGTCGGTATGACGGCGCCTAACCGGAAACTAACCTCGGACCGCGCATCCTCGGATGCAGGAGGTTCCATGCGTCTGCTGCTGGTCGAGGACGAGGCCGATCTGGCCGACACGCTGGCCGACGGCCTGCGGCGCGAGGGATACCACGTCGACGTCGCGCGCGACGGCTCGAGCGCGCTCGCGGTCGCGGCGGGATCCGACGTCGACGTGATCGTGCTCGACCGGGACCTGCCGGTGCTCAGCGGTGACGCCGTATGCCGCACGCTCGTCGCGCAGCAGTATCCGGCCCGCATCCTGATGCTCACGGCAGCCGGTACGCTCAGCGACCGGGTCACCGGCCTCGATCTCGGCGCCGACGACTACCTCGCGAAGCCGTTCGCCTATGTCGAGCTGCTCGCGCGCATCCGCGCGCTCGGCCGCCGTGTGATGTCCGGCCGGCTGAACACGGTGCTCGAGTTCTCAGGCATCCGTCTCGACACGGTGCGACGCGTCGTCGAGCGCAACGGCGTACCGGTGCGACTCACCCTGAAGGAATTCGGGGTGCTCGAAGCGCTCCTCGCCGCAGAAGGAGGCTTCGTGAGCTCGGACGACCTGCTCGACGAGGTCTGGGACGAGCCGCTGGAGCGCACCCGCGGCGTGGTCAAGATCGTGGTGCACACCCTGCGCCGCAAACTCGGGGCGCCCGCGGTGATCCAGTCCGCGGCCGGCCATGGCTACCGGATGGGGACGGCATGAGACGGATGAGCTTCCACAGGCGACTGGTGATCATCATCGCGTGCGCGTTCATCGCGGTCGGCGCAGCCCTGCTCACGGTGCAGTACCTGGTGGTGCAGCAGCTGTTCGCCTCCGCCATCTCCGTGACGGCCGCGAGCTGCGTTCCGGTCTCCGGGCTGGTGAACGTCGCGGAGGGGACGACCGCGCCCGAGGGGACGGATTTCACCGAGGTCGCACCTCTCACGGACGGCACGCTCCTGACAGGGACCTCCGGCACCGGGTGCACCTCCTTCACCGACACCGCCGAGTTCCAGATGGCCGCGCCGATGGACACGGTGTCCGTGGACACCGTCGGCATCGCCGTGCTGCAGCAGTCCACGTTCCTGGCCGACGAGGTCGGCGGAGGACTGCTGCTGTGGTCGGTGGTGGTGCTCGTCGCGTTCACCGGCGTCGCCGCTGCCATCGCGTTCTGGCTCGCCCGCCGCTCGCTCGATCGCATCGGCGAGGTCACCGCGACCGCCCGCGACATCTCGGAACGCGATCTCGGCCGTCGCCTCGACCTGCCGGGTCCCGACGACGAGATCAAGGAGCTGGGCGACACGATCGACGGCATGCTCGACCGCCTGCAGTCGGCCTTCGCCGCCCAGGATCGATTCGTCGCGAATGCCTCGCACGAGCTGCGCACGCCCCTCACGACGACCCGCACCGCGCTGGAGATCCCGCTCGAGCAGGGAAGCGTCCCCGTCGACCTCGAGCCGAACATGCGGCGGGCGCTGCGTGCCACCGAGCAGAGCGAGCGTCTCATCACCGCGCTGCTCGCACTGGCCCGATCGCGCACGGGTCTCGAGCACGTCGAGCCCGTGGCGCTCGACGAGGTCGTCGAGGAAGAGGTCGAGGAGCTCGATCCGCACGACGTGACGCTGCATACCCGCATCGACGGAGTCGACATCGAGGGCGACGGGATGCTGGCGGCCAGGGCTGTGCGCAACCTGCTCGAGAACGGCATCCGACACAACGTGCCCGGCGGAGACCTGTGGGTGCGCTGCCGTCGCGAAGGCGAGCACGCCGTCATCGAAGTGGAGAACACGGGGAGACGGATCCCGGCGGAGACTCTCGCCCTGCTCACCGAGCCGTTCTATCGTGGCGACGAGAGTCGCACGTCGGCGGGCCCCGACGGCACCGGCCTGGGACTCGCCATCGTGCAGAGCGTGGCGACGAGCCACGGCGGAGACCTGCGTCTGGTCGCACGGAGGGGCGGTGGGCTGGTGGCGACGCTGCGGCTTCCGGTGCGACCATCGGTGCTGGGCAGGTCGGATGCGCGCTCAGGACGACGAGATGATCTGCGCGCCTGACTGCTGAAGGGCTTTCGCCAGCGGCTCGTCTGGCGCCTCGTCGACGACGACACCGGTGAAGTCGGCGAGCCCTGCCACCCGGTACTGAGCGATCTTCTCGAATTTCGTGCCGTCGCAGAGGATGTAGGAGCGCGCGCTCCTGGCGATGATCGCGCGCCGCGCCTGGGCCTCGTCGTAGTAGTAGTCGGTGAGCCCCGCTTCGGAGTGCAGTCCGCCCGAGCCCAGGAGCGCCACATCGAAGTGCATCTCAGCCAGAGTCGCCGTCGCGAGCATCCCGGACAGCGCCAACTCGCCCTTTCGCAGCCGCCCGCCGGTGACGAGCACGTCGAGGCCCGGCCGGTCCGACAGTTCGACCGCGACACGCAGAGATGCGGTCACGATCGTTGCCGCGAGGGCATGCGGGAGGGCTTTGGCTGCGAGAAGCGCAGTCGTGCCGACATCGATGAAGGCCAGGCTGCCCGAGGGGATCAATCCGGCAGCGAGCGAGGCGATCCGCTGCTTGCGTTGGAGCTCCTCCTCGCTGCGCACGTCGAAGGGGGGTTCGGAGACGGCGACCGACGATCCAGCGATCGTCGCCCCACCATGGACCTTCTGCAGCACACCTTGCTCTTCCAGGACGAGGAGATCACGGCGGATCGTCTCCGAAGAGACGTCGAGTTCCGATGCGAGCGCCTCCGTGCTGACGACGCCCGCCGAGCGCACGAGATCCGCGACCTTCGTCCGTCTCTCAGCAGGAAGCATCGCGGGAGCCGTGTGTGGAAAACTGTGGAAACATGTGGTCCACACTGTCTGACGGTGCTCGGGGTGTCAACTCTCGCCGTCAGCCTGAGCGACAGCCCTGGCCACAACGTCGATCGCCTGTTCGATCTCGCGTTCGGAGTTGAAGTAGTGAGGTGAGAGACGCACGAGCGGGTGCACCGCGGGGCCCCTCGCGTCGAACTGGTTGTGCTCGGGAACGGTCAGCGAGACGTTGATGCGGTTGTCCTTGAGGACCCGGGCCAGAACCGGAGCAGGCACCCCATCTGCCGACACCGTGACGATCGCGCCGTTCCGCACCCCGAGGTCGTGCGTGCGAACGCCTCGGATCGTGGCCAGTCCGTCCCGCAGCAGAGACGAGAGCGCCAGCGCACGACTGCTGATCGTGTCGATTCCGAGTTCGAGTGCCTCATCCACGGCAGCGCCGAGACCCAGCACGTTCGAGTAGCTCTTCTCCCATGTCTCGAAGCGTCGCGCCCCGGTGTGCCATGCGTAGCCGTCTGCGCCATCCCAGGTGGATGCCTCGATCTCGTTGACGAAGGGCTCCAGCCGATCGAGCGAGGCCTCCCGCGCCCAGAGGAATCCCGTGCCGCGGGGCCCGCGCAAGAACTTGCGGCCCGTCCCGATGACGAGATCCGCTCCGATCGACTCCACATCGACGGGGATCTGCCCGAGCGACTGGGTCGCGTCGAGGAGATACAGTGCACCGGTGCCACGCACCAGCCGGCCGATGTCCTGCGCGGGGTTGATGAGCCCGCCCGACGTCGGGATATGGGAGATCGACACCAGCCTGGTGCGGTCGCAGAGAAGCGCGCGGAGTGCGGCGACGTCCACCTGTCCGCTCTCGTCGCTGGGTGCGATGTCGATCTCGACACCGTAGCGCTGGCGGAGCTGCAGGAACGCCAGGATGCTGGAACCGTACTCCGCATGCGTCGTGAGGATGCGATCACCGGCGCGCAAGGGAATCGAATAGACCGCCGCGTTGAATGCGTGCGTGGAGTTGTCGAAGAGTGCGATCTCGCTTCGCCGACCGTTGACGAGCCGGCCGAGCGACTCATACGTCCCCTCGATCTCCGCCTGCCGGGCGGCCGCTGCCTCGTATCCGCCGATCCGCGCTTCCAGGGTCAGATGACCGACGACGACTTCCAGCGTGCGTGTGCTCATCAGCGAAGCACCGGCGCTGTTCAGATGAACCACATCGCGTGTCGCTGGGGTCGCGCGGCGAATGAGATCGAGATCGAGCATCGTGAGAGTACCTCCGAGAATTGGTCTTCGAAGCACGGACGTCTTCGAGGGATGCGGATTCCGTTCCGGGCTGGCGCTGAGCGCACGCTCTGCACCAGCCCGGGTCGGGCTCATACGGCGGGTTCGGCCTCGATACGTCTGCGGCGGACGACCGGCGCATACTCGTCCGCACCGATCACACCGTCCGCGATGTCCTTGGCTTCGAGCAGCCGCGCCTGCGGCATGGACAGCCACAGGGCGAGGAACATCGCGAGAACACCGCCCGCGAGCTTTCCGATGATGAGCGGACCCACCATGTTCGGCTGGAAGTTCGCGATGAACGCCAGGTGGTCTCCCAGCGCGAACGCGGCGCAGACGCTGAAGGCCGTGGTGAGCACCTTGTCACGGGGCGGCATCGCCCGCACGAGACGGAACAGCGCCTGGATGTTGACAGCGCCGGCGATAACGCCTGCAGCCCCGACCTCGGAGAATCCGAAGCGCGCCCCCGCCGCCGCCAGCGGCTTCGCGAGCCAGGTCGTGATCGCGTAGATCAGAGGGAACGCGCCGGCGAGCATCACGCCCACGTATCCGGCGATCTCAAGAGCACGGAACTGGTCCTTCTCGTCGGCGATGAAGGGATCGAACCCCAGACCGCCGAACAGCGTGGTGAAGATTCCGGTGAAGTACTCGACGATGGCGAGTGCGACGGCGATCTTGATGACGGCGTCGATGACCCGGCCGAAGACGATGAAGACCTTCACCATGACCGACGTGAGGAATCGCAGGCACAGCGCGATCACCAGCAGGAAGGCGGTCAGCGGAACGAGGTTGATCAGCACCTCGTTCCAGGGCAGGTCGAACGGCCGAACGGATTCGGAGGTGTTCGAGACGTCCACGCGCAGCGGCGTACCGGTGACCTGCAGGACGACGATCGTGATGAAGACCGAGATCGGGATCGTGAGCAGCCCCGCGAGGAACCCGAGAGCCATGTACTTGTGGTCGCGCTTGTCGAGCATCGCCAGCCCCACCGGGATGCTGTACATGATGGTGGCTCCGGCGGTCAGCCCGACGGCGAACGCCATGATCCACGCGCCATGGCTGGATGCCGTCGCCGCAGCAAGCTGATAGCCCCCGAGATCACTGGGGATGATCGTCGTGGCAGCGAGCGACGGATCGGCATGCAACCAGGCGTAGACAGGGCCCAGGTTGTTGGACACGAATGCCGTGAGGTACGGCATGAGGACCATGATCCCCGCGAGTGGGAGGAAGACGACGCCGATCATGTTCAGGCCTTCTTTGAACTCCCGTCCGAGGCCCTTCTCATCATTGATCACGGCCGCGACGGCCCCGATGATGACGAACGCCATCATCAGGTAGATGATGCCCTGTCCGATCAGTTCCATGAACGTGCTCCTTCGTTGGCGTGAGGGCGCACGCGGCGTTCCGTTCCCGCAGCCCTTTTCGGGTGAACCGCGTCCGCCGTGCGTGCCCAGCTGATTCCTCGCTGCATCGGCGCATCGAGGATCTTTGTGGCTTTCAGAGGTATAACGAGCTTTAGTGTGACCGTTGAGGAGCGAAGCTGTCAATAGTCGGCGAAGAACAAGGTATTGACACAAGCTCGGTCAGGAATCCAAGATAGTCAACACAGATGCACGATGAGGTGTGCGCGAGATGAACGCGAGCCACCCGTGCCAGTGACACCCGATCGAAGTTAGGAAGCCCACGCATGCGTGATTTCGCCATCATCGAAGCACCCTCGGTGCTCGGACACATCCCCACCCATCTCGCCGTCGCCGACATGCCGAACGCGATGCTGGATGCCGGCCTGCAGGAACGTCTGAAAGCTCGGCATGCGGGGAGAGTCGAGTCTCCCCAGTGGCGGCCCGAGCGCGATCCCGAGACCCAGCTGATGAACGCGCAGGAGATCCACGACTATTCGATCGCCCTGGCTGACGCCGTGACCGAAGTGATCAACCGCGGCGAGTTCCCGGTCGTGCTGGGCGGCGATTGCTCGATCGTCCTCGGTTCGATGCTGAGCCTGCGACGACGAGGGCGATACGGCGTCCTCTACATCGACGGGCACACCGATTTCTACCAGCCTGAGGCGAACCCGATTCAGGGTGCCGCGTCGGCGAGTGACCTCGCGCTGGCCACCGGGCGAGGCCCGGAGATCGTGTCGAACATCCAAGGACTGGGTCCGCTCGTCCGCGATGACGACGCCGTCCCGTTCGCATACCGCGATGGTGCGACTCAGAACTACAACCGCAGCCAGCTGCTCCCCGCAGACATGCTGGCGTTCGATCGCAACGCGGTGCGGGTTCTCGGCGTAGAGACTGCCGCAGAAGAGGCCGTAGCCCATCTGACGCGCGACGATGGACCCGAAGGCTTCTGGGTTCACGTGGACGTCGACGTGCTCGACCAGTCGATCATGTGGGCCGTCGACGCTCCTCAGCCCGACGGGCTCTCCTGGGACGAGCTGGCGACCGTGCTGAGGGTCGCGCTCAGCTCTCCGAAGGCGATCGGGTTCGAGATCACGATCTACAACCCGGACATGGATCCGGGAGGACTCAGCGGACGCGGTCTCACCGCGACGATCGGCAAGGCCCTGGGGCAGTTCGCCCGCTAGAGGGCAGCACAGGGGCTCTGCCGACACCCGATCGGGGAGCCCCTGCGCTGCTGCTGCAGTACTCCTTCACAGGCGAAAGGGAACGACATGCATTGCTTCAGTCACTCCAGGAACGGCGAGGGCGTCCCCGCCGTCGCGATCTGTACCCAGTGCGGGGTGGGTGTGTGCGTCGCCCATGCGCACGTCGCCACGATCAGCAGCCGCGACAACGTGATGTCGCTCGGGAACCCGAGTGAGCGGCGTCACCAGCGGATCCGATGTCTCGAATGCGCCGAAGCGGCGTGAGCTCACCCCTCACACCTGATCAAGAAACAGAGGAACGAAATGAAGGAACGACAGAACATCGCATCCGGCTCCCCGCGCGAGCCGATTCTCGGGTACTCCCGAGCGGTGAGGGTGGGCGACCTCGTCTTCGTCGCCGGCACCACGTCCGGCGGAGTGGGATCGACCGCTGCCGAGCAGGCCAGGGAGATCTTCTCCCGCATCGAGACTGCCTTGGCGACTGCCGGAGCCACGCTGAAAGACGTGGTGCGCACACGCATCTTCCTCACCGACATGGCGGACTTCGATGCAGTCGGCGAAGTCCATGGAGAGCTCTTCCGTGAGATCCTTCCGGTCACTTCGACGATCGGCACCACGGCGCTGGCCGCCGCAGACCTCCTGGTCGAGATCGAGGTGGATGCCGTGCTGGCGGCGGTCTGAGCGGACGCAGAAGGGGGATGCGACATGTCGCATCCCCCTTCTCTGTGTCCGAGGCTGAACCGGCGAGGGCGTGCGGCGTGGGAGTCCTGGCGCACCCGGGATATCGCTAGGTCATTCGACGACACCGTCATCCGCCCCGATCGGCAGGAGGAGATACGTCGTCTCCGCGAGGTCGTCGATGCACGATTGCGTGTAGGCGAGTCGTCGATACTCGCCTTTTCGCCAAGACTCCAGATGGTCGTCGTAGTGCGGGTCGCCCGGGCGACCGCTCTGTCCAGGAGCGTTGATGTAGACCGAGTCGTCCCACTCGCCGACATCGGCGATGAAGCGGAAGCTCGCACCCGCGGACTGCGTGCCGTCGCTCCTTCTCGACGAGACGGCGACCGTGTCGGGGCTCCCACTCTTCGGAACCGCGTCGAGCGACCACCCGGGATTTGCGGCGCCGGCCGGATGAGTGAAGGGCATCCGATGGAAATGCCCCCATCGCCATTTCGTCACGTCCGAACCGAACCGTCGGCAAAGGTCTTCGAAAGCATCGGCGAGCGTCACGTGGACCACCTCGTGGAGGTACTCGCCACGTGACGCGGCCGACTCGAACAGGTTGAGATCCACCTGCGGATCTCCAGCCGATTCCTCGCGCTCCGCCGGATCGATCACGCCGAGAGCGATCTGCGCGTCCTCGATGTTCAACCCCGCGAGGGCGTCGGCGAGCAGGCGACGACGAAGCGGCCCGCGGAACCAGGTCTCGAACAGCAGCGCGGCGGCCGAGTCTTCGGTCATTCGGCGATCCCAATTGAGAAGAAGATCGATCGCAAGGCTTGCACGGATGCCCGGGCTCCTCCGTGCGAGATCATCGACGATCTCGCAGATGCGCACGGCGGGCACGCTCAGGACGTCGGTCTGCAGTTGCGCTGTCGACTCGACGGTCCACTCCCGCTCGGCGCTCAGTCGCGCGCTGATTCGCTCGTAACGGAACGGAGCGAGCCACTCATGGCCGACAGGGTTCGCACTGACAGGGGAGTCGAGCGGGATGTTGTGCTCGTTGGCAGTAGCCAGCCATCCTGCGGACGGGTCCACGACGCCCGGCAGATCCGCCGTGCCTCTCAGCTCGGTCCAGCCCCTGCTCGTCTCGGCGGAGATCGGGGTGAGACCGTCTGCTTCCGTTCGCAGCGGAGTCCTTCCGCTCGCCTGCCAACCGATGCGGCCGTCGACGTCGGCGAACACCTGATTCGTGGTCGGGGAGCCCCAATGCTCGAGACCCGCTCGGAGCTCCCCCGCATCGCGCGCGTCCAGATTCCTCAGACTGGCCAGGTACGGAGCCATTCCCGGTTCGAGCCATGCTGCTCTGACCACCACTGCGGTGTTCTCGACCACGTCGCGGTGCACGACAGGTCCGTGGACCGTGAACCTGTTGACACGGTCGACCTCGTCACCGCCATGGACCGAGATTCGCTCCTCGAGCCGGTCGAACCGCTCCCATCGTCCGTCGAGCCAGTAGCGCTCCGGATCGTCGGGATCGGTGCGGTAGTGGTACACGTCTTCGAGGTCTGTCGGGAAATAGGTGAGGCCGAAGGCCACGCGTTCGTTGTGACCGATGCTGACCCCCGGAAGAAAGGGTTCGCCGGCGCCGATCACGTCGAATTCGGGGCACGTGAGATGGACCACGTACCTCAGCGAAGGCAGGGTCATCGCGCGGTGCGGATCACTGGCGAGGAGCGGTCTGCCCGACGATGTGCGATCGCCGGAGACGACCCAGTTGTTGCTGCCGTCCACGCTCGGCTCGGATGACCGTCTGGCTCTCGGAGCATCGATCGACAACGGGCCGAAGGCCAGGGCGTAGAAGTCGAGTGCGCGCGAGCCGAGGCCTGCCGAGGGACGCGATCCCAGATCGACGGGCGGCTGCAGCGTCCGACGGAGTTGCTCGACATCCGCCCCCCATCGCGCGAGCACCTCATCGCGTTCCACTTCCTGAAGGGCATTCTCGAACAGTCCGTGAACGCGGATGCGGCTGATGTCCTCTCCCTTCCACGTCAGCGGACGATATCCGTACGCGACGAACTCCGGGGGCAGGTCGTCACGAAACACCGCGTCGGCGACGTACGCGTTCACGCCCTCGGCGAAGCGGTCGAGAGCTTCTTCCGCCCGGGGACCGTACGCAGCGCGATCGACTCGCAGATCACCGCGGAACAGGAACGCTCGACTCGCCTGATCTCGGTCCACCCATTCGGGACCGAACACCTCCGCAAGCCGTCCGAGCCCCCGGCGCATCCACAGGTCCATCTGGAACAAGCGGTCGCGAGCGGCGACAAAGCCCTGCGCGAAGAAGACATCCGCCGACGACTCCGCCCGGATGTGCGAGACGCCTGTGCGGTCCACGACGACCGTCACCGGGGCGGCAAGACCGCCGAGATGCGTGTCCGACGACGTGGATGCCGATGAGGTGGACGATGTCTTCACGACCGCGCCGCCGGGACAGCGAGAGGGGACTCGACCGCATGACGGCGACGCACGACGATGTGGAGCCCGATGGCGCCGCCGATCGTGACGATGACGAGGGACGCGTAGAAGACGGCGACCGCCCAGGGATTGTTCCCGGTGGAGTTCAGGATCCACTGGGCGATGAATGCGGTCGGTCCGCCGATCAGCGACGAGCAGAGCTGGTACGAGATCGAGATTCCCGAGAATCGGATCTTCGCGGGGAAGGCATATGCGAGGAAGCTGGCGAGCACGGCGAAGTAGGCGCAGATGCTCCCGAACGACACGTACATCGCCAGAGTGATCAGCAGCAGGTCACCGCTCGAGATCGCGGCGAAGTACGGGACGGTGAAGACGAGCGCGGTCGTGAGACTGACGAGGATCACTCGCGTGCGTCCCCATCGTTGCGCTGCGTGGCCGGCCAGGAGCTGCGTGAAGAACTGCACGACCGCGGCGCCGACCAGGATGTTCAGAATGACCTGACGATCGAACCCGAGCGGACCGGTCGCCCAGGCCAGAAGGAACGTGTTGGTGAAGTAGGAGTTCGCGATCGCCATGACGGACACGGCGATACCGAGCAGGAGGATGACCGGCGCCTTCGTGAAGACCGCGAGCGCCGGGACCTTCACGACATCTCCGGTTCGCTTCGACTCGAGGAACTCCTCGGACTCGGAGAGCCGCAGTCGGAGGACGATGCCGACGACCACCAGGAGAATCGAGCACAGGAACGGCAGCCGCCAGCCCCAGCTGAAGAACGCGTCATCCGGGAGCAGGCCGACGAGGAGGAACGAACCGGTTGCGAGGATCGATCCGACCGGAGACCCCTGCTGCACCCAGGCTCCGGCGATCGTCTTGCGCGTGTCGGATGCGTGTTCGGTGGCGATGAGGACCGCACCGCCCCACTCGCCGCCGACAGCCAGTCCTTGCGCGGCGCGCAGAACGACCAGAAGCACCGGTGCGGCGAGGCCGACCTGCGCATAGGTGGGGAGCAATCCGATCGCCACGGTCGCGCTCCCCATCAGCACCAGGGTGACAAGGAGCACGTTCTTGCGCCCGATCCGATCGCCGAAGTGCCCGAAGACGAAGGCGCCGAGCGGGCGAGTCAGGAATCCCACCCAGAGGGTCGCGAACGCGGCGAGCAGGCCGGCACCGGAGTCCAACTCGGGGAAGAAGACCTGACCGAAGACGAGCGCGCTCGCGGTCCCGTAGACGAAGAAGTCGAACCATTCGAGCGAGTTGCCGATGAAGGCCCCGATCACCGCAGTTCGTTCTCGTTTCGTGCTGCTCGCCATGAGCTGTCTCCTTCTTCATCGAGGATCGCGGATTCCCGCTTCGACAACTATCCATAGGCCGCAATATTCTGTCTAATGACTTATTGCGCCGTAGCCAATAACATTTGGGAATGGACAGGCGCGCGCTCACCGTCTTCACCGCCGTTGCCAGCCTCGGATCGGTCAGCGCAGCGGCGAAGCATCTGCACCTGACCCAACCAGCGGTGTCGAAGCAGGTGGGTCGACTGGAAGCCGACCTCGGTCTGCTCGTCTTCCATCGCACGTCGAGCGGCATGGTTCCCACAGCAGCGGGGTTGTCGCTGCTCTCGATGGCGTCCGACGTACTCGCCCGGTTCGATCAGGTCGAAGCGGTGCTCGAATCTCGATTCCGGGGAAGGCCGTCTTTCCGGGTGGCATGTCCGCACGCCACGACCGAGAGCGTGTTGGCGCCCTTTCTCGCAGAGATCGACGTACCGATCGTGGATCTCGAGATCGTGCCCGCGGCAGAAGTCGATGCCCTTCTGGGCGGCCGCGCCGACCTGGCCGTGAGCTCACTCGTACCGCCAGCGCATCGCCGCCAGATCGCGATCGCGACGGTACCGATCATGATCCAGGCCCGTGACGTCCGCACACGATTCCCGGGGGCCGAGTACGGCGATCTCGAATCGATGACGCATGAATCTCTGGTGGTGCCGAGGAGCGGCGTCGGCGCGGCCGTGATGAGCGCTGTGGCGCATCTGGCATTCCTGATGCCCGTGCGAGATGTGGCTGCCGGATCGGTCGCGCAGGCCTTTGCCGCGAACGGTCAAGGCTACGCCCTGACGACGGAACCGCTGCGCTTCGGCCTCGACGCCATCCCCGCGCGCGCGAACGGCGTCCCGCTGACGATCACGCTGTACGCATCGTGGGATGCGACGCACTATGCGACTGACGCACTCGAAGACGTGGCTGCCGACCTCCGATCCTGGCTGCAGGCGCACCCGACCTGGCCGGACTCCGCGGAGGTCTAGACCTCTCTGCCTGCGGTGCCCCGGCGCTCCTGCCGCCAGCGCCCAGGGGAGCATCCACGGTTGCGTCGAAATGCCGTGGAGAAAGCGTACTCGTTGCTGTATCCGACCTCGGCCGCGATGGCTGCCAGGGTGCTGTCGGTCCGGATGAGGGCGTCTTCCGCGCGCGTCATCCGGAGCTGCGTGAGGAATCGGACGGGCGGCGTTCCGACCACAGCGCGGAACTGCGCAGCCAGCGCCGCCCGGGAGATTCCCGCACGCTGCGCCATGCTCTCGAGCGTCCACGGGTGACTGGGGTCGGCGTAGAGCCCTTCGAGGACGCGGCGAAGAGTCGGGAGGCGGAGGGCGCTGTACCAGCCGGGCGCGGAGTCCGACACCTGCCACCACGCGCGCAGCGTGAATACGAGATTGACGTCCAGCAGCCGATCGAGCAGCGCTCTCTGCCCTTCCGCCGCCCGGTCGACTTCAGCGACGAGCAGGCCGACGGCCATCCGTTGCGACGGCTCCTGATCATCCGCGCGGACCAGGGCGAACGGGGGAAGGCCGCGCAGCAGCGACTCACCGACACTGCCGTTCAGCGTGTACGCCCCGCACATGACCACAGCGGCTCGTTCGGGGTCCTGCACGGGAGACGAGGGTCGCTGACGGGCCTCCTCGATCGGGACGACCGACGCGCCCTGTTCGCTGACCAGTGCGTACGCCGGTCCCGCGGTCGCCAGGACGACGTCACCGGCGCGGATCTCGACGGGGTCCTCGCCGGCGCGCTCGATCCAGGCGGAGCCCTCGAGGATGATGTGCACGGTCAGCGGCCGGGTGCCGCTGAAGCCCAGACCCCACGGCGGCAGGCACTGCAGAACGGAGAACAGTGCGCCCTCGGCCCGTGCGCGAGCCAGTTCGTCGCTCAGGATGTCCACGACAGCCAATCTAGACGATCACGAATCTTCTGGAGTGATTCAGACATTGTTCCGTTATCGACAGGTTCGTAGCATCGTGGTCATGCCCGCATACGTCATCCTCGGCGGCACCGGAAAAGTCGGTCGCCGCCTCACCCGCCTGCTCGAACGCGATGGACACCGCGCACGTGCCGTCAGTCGACGAACGCCGATCCGTTTCGACTGGAGCGACGACTCCACATGGTCATCCGCCCTCGAGGGCGCGGACGGCATCTTCATCGTCGGCCCCGGCTCCGCCACCGACTGGAGCGAGCTCCTCCACCGCCTTCTCGATGTCGCCGCAGAGGCGGGAGTCACGCACGCCGTGCTGCTCTCCGCCCGGGGAGTCGAGTTCCACCCGGGCGGCGCCGTCGATATGGCCGAACGCACGCTCCGATCCGGCCCGCTGATGTGGACGATCCTGCGGCCGGCGCACTTCGCGCAGAACTTCACCGAGGCCATGTTCGCACCGGTGGACGGACGCATCGTCGCCCCGGTCGGCGACGGCGCCGAGCCGTTCATCGATGTCGACGACCTCGCGGAGGTCGCGGCCGTCGTGCTCACCGATCGAGGCCACGACAACAAGACGCTTGCGCTCTCCGGGCCCGAAGCGATCACCTTCGCAGACGCAGCGGACACGCTCCGTGAGATCAGCAGCGCCCCCGTGCTGTTCGTCGATGAAGCCGACGATGCGCACGTCGACCGCCTTCGCGCGGCAGGGACACCCGAGGGCTACATCCGCTGGCGCATGGCGATGCTCCGCGGCATCCGCTCCGGCGCGGACGCGTACACCTCCGACGGCGTGGCCCACGTTCTCGGCCGACCGGCCACCACGTTCAGAGCATGGGCGATCCGAGAGGCGACCCACCTCGGGGTCGCGCACCGCACGGAATGAAGGAGATCTCGCGATCTGAAGGAGCACCTTCGCGAGCAGGCCCTTCAGACAGCGAGATCTCCTTCAGAACGCGAGCGGATGCTGCGCCTCAGGTCAGCTGCTGACGACCCAGTCGAACTGGTCGCCGTTCTCCTCGAGCCAGGCGTCGACGGCTTCGGCCTCGCGACCCTCGCCGTACTCGTTCACGACCAGGTCCTCCAGCGAGCCGTACTGCTCGTCATCCAGCACGATCTTCGAGATCAGGTCGGCGGCCTCGGGGAACTCCTCCGCGAAGCCCTTCGTGCCGAGGAAGTGCAGGCCCTCGGCCTCGCCCATCGCCCCCTTCGGGTCTTCGAGGTCCTTCACGGGGAAGGCGTCGTTGGCCCAGAACGGACGCCAGAGCGTGACCGCGATGTCCTGCTTCTTCTCGGTCGCCGACTTCAGCTCGGTGAGCATCGCCGCGGTCGAGGAGGTGACGAGCTCGTACTGGCTGTCGAGGCCATACTCCGGCAGCATCTTCTGCGTCTGCGCGGTGAGGCCGGCACCCGGCTCGATGCCGTAGATCTTGCCGCCGAGGTCAGCTCCCGCGAGGTCGTCGATCGTCTCGAGCTCGGAGTACTCCGGCACCGCGATCGTGAGCCGCGCGTTGTCGTAGTACGTGCCGAGGTCCTCGATCGATTCGCCGTAGGTCTTCATGTACTCGGCGTGCGTGACCTCGGGCCAGGCCGACGGGAACAGGTCGACGTCGCCCTGCGCGAGCCCGGTGTAGAGCGGGCCCGCCTCGGTGAGCGTCTTGAGCTCGACGTCGTAGCCGATCTTCTCGAGCTGGTCCTGCAGCAGGTACGCGGTACTGAGGCCGTCGGTCCACGACGGGAGGAACCCGAGCGTGATGGTGCCCTTGTCGCCTCCGCCGCCGGCGCTGCCGCCTCCGCCGAGCTCGATCGTGCCGCCCGCGCCGTCGCTCGCGCAGCCGCTGAGGGCGAGTGCTCCCGCGGCGCCGATGGCCGCGATGGTGATGATCCTGCGCTTACGCATTCTGGAGCTCCTTCTCTTCGACGGGCTTCTCCGGCGCCTCGGCGACGGGGGCGGATGCCGTGGCGACGGCATCCGACTGACGCTGCGCGCCACGACGGCGGATGACCGCCAGCAGGGATGCCGGGTTCTGCCCGAGCGTGCCGAGCGCGGCGGTGACGCGGTCGAGGAAGACCGCGATCAGCACGACGCCGAGGCCGGCCTCCACGCCCTTGGCGATGTTCACGGTCGAGATCGCCTCGACGACCATCTTCCCGAGGCCGTCGGCGCCCGCCATCCCGGCGATGACCGCCATGGAGAGGGCGAGCATGATGACCTGGTTGATGCCGGCGAGGATCGTCGGCATGGCGAGCGGAAGCTGGATGCCGCGCAGGATCTGCCCCGGCTTCGCGCCGAAGGCCTGCCCGGCCTCGACGGTCTCGGAGTCGACACCGCGGATGCCGAGCTCGGTCAGTCGCACGCCCGGAGGCAGCGCGAAGATGACCGTGGCGACGAGTCCGGGGACGACGCCGATGCTGAAGAACACGATCGCGGGGATCAGGTACACGAACGCGGGCATGGTCTGCATGAAGTCGAGCACGGGCTTGAGCACCGCGCGGACCGTGGCGTTGCGCGCCGACCAGATGCCGAGCGGCACGGCGATCACGACGGCGACGAGTGCGGCGACCAGCACGAGGCCGAGCGTCTGCATCGCGGGGACCCACAGGCCCATTGCCACGATCAGCGTGAACGAGACGATCGTGCCGATCGCCAGCTGCCACGAGCGCACCGTCCACGCGATGAGCGCGGCGAGCGCGATCACGACGAAGAAGTAGGGGAGCAGGAGCAGCGAGGTGAGTCCGTCGACGAGGAACGTCACCACGAACGAGACGACGTCGAGCAGGCCGTCGAGGTTGACCTTGACCCAGTCGACTCCGGCTTCGACCCAGCTGCCGAGGGGGATGCGGAAACCATCCATCAGCGCACCTCCTCGATCGTGTTCTGCGTGTGCGTGTGCGTTTCGTCTCGCTCCGCTCGCTCAACGACCGGGGATTCGTCCGTCCATCCGTCGTCGAGCACGGCGTCGATCTCCGCCTGCGGCATGGGCATCAGCGGGAGGATGATCTCCTCGGTGGCGCCCGGCCCGGGACCGAGGGCGGCGAGCAGGGTCACGCGCGGGATGACGCCGACGAGCCGGCCCTCGGCATCCGTCACCGCCAGCGGCAGCGGCGACTCGACCGCCGGAACGAACAGGTTCATCAGGACCTCGTCCTCGCGGACGCTCTGCAGCACGGGCTTGAGCACCGAGTCGAGCCTCGTCGCACCGGAGCGTACGAGCTTCACGGCATCCCGGTCGGTCACGACGCCGAGCAGCTGCCGGTCGCGGCCGACGACGTACGTCGCCGACATGTAGGCGTCGCGCATCTGGCGGAGCGCGGTGCGGGGGCCGGCCGTCTCGGGGACCACGGGGCGCGGACGCTCCATGACGTTCGCGGCGGTGAGCACGCGAGCGCGGTCGACGTCCTGCACGAACTGCTCGACGTAGTCGTTCGCCGGGTCCATCAGGATGTCCTCCGGCGTGCCGATCTGCACGATGCGGCCGTCGCGCATCACGGCGATGCGGTCGCCGAGGAACATGGCCTCATTCAGGTCATGGGTGATGAAGACGATCGTCTTCTGGAGCTTCTCCTGCAGTTCGAGCAGCTGCTCCTGCATCTCGCGGCGGATGAGCGGGTCGAGCGCGCTGAACGCCTCGTCCATGAGCAGGATGTCGCTGTCGGCGGCGAGCGCACGGGCGATGCCGACGCGCTGCTGCATGCCGCCGGAGAGCTCGGACGGCATCTTGTCGCCCTGGCCTTCGAGCCCGACGAGCGCGAGGATCTCCTCGGCCTTCGCGAGACGCTCGGCCTTGCCCACGCCCTTCAGCTCGAGCGGGTAGGCCACATTCGCGGCGACCGTGCGGTGCGGCAGCAGCGCGAAGTGCTGGAACACCATCGAGATGCGATCACGACGGATCTCGCGCAGCTGCGATCCCGGGATGCCGGTGATCGGTTCGCCGCTCACCGTGACGGTGCCGGAGGTCGCGTCATGCAGACCGTTGAGCATCCGGATGATGGTGGACTTACCGGAACCGGACAGGCCCATGATGACGAAGATCTCACCGCGGTTGACGGTGAAGCTCGCGTCGATGACGGCTGCCGTGCCCGCGTCATCGACGGCGGTGCGGCTCTCACCGGCCTTCAGACGACGGACAGCCTGGCTCGGATTCTTCCCGAACACTTTGAACAGATTGCGCGCTTCAAGAGCGATTTCGGACACGTTTCCCCCGCGGCTCGGCCTCGGGTGGCTGAGCCTGCTTCGGTTACGCCCGGGTGATCCTCACGAGGCCGTTCGACATGACTGCTGTGGCGGCACGGGCAGCGGATTTCGGATCCGCCGCAGAGAGCATCGACCGTACGTCCACGCCTCTTCGCAGCACAGCTCATCGAAAGAAGGACGTGGTCGCGGACTGGTCTTTCGGGCCAGAAGACCCACAGACCAACGTAACGAAATGGCTGATCAGGGGCAAATCCGCGGCCGCAGGACCGCCCGGGTTTCCCCTGCTGACCGGGGGATTGGTCATATGTTCAGCGACGGATGCTGCGCGTCACGGTGAACTTGGACGTGCGGTGCAGCTGCTCGGTCGGCCCGATGATCCGGGCGAGCTCGGCACGGTATCCGAGCGAGGAGTTGAACACCGTGAAGAGCTCCGCGCCCGGGCGGAGGATGCGCGCGGCAGCCTCGAACAGACGGGTCGCCGCACCGGTGTGGACGCTGGTTCCGAGGTGGAACGGCGGGTTGAGCAGCACGACGTCGGCACTCGCATCTGCGAGCTCGGATCCGGCGTCGTCGTGCATGACGATGACGCGGTCGGCGACGCCGTTCGCGAAGGCGGTCGCGCGAGCGGAGGCCACGGCCGCCGCCGACCGGTCGGTCGCGACGACCCGGTCCTGGGGGTGCGCGAGCGCCCACGACGCGGCGAGCGCACCGGTGCCGCACCCGAGGTCGATCACAGTCCGCGACGCTTCGACGGGCTCAGCGACCCATCCCGCGGGCCCCTGAGCTTTGGGTCCCTGAGCGCTGGGCCCCTGAGCTTTGGGTCCCTGAACTTTGGGCCCCTGAGCGCTGGGTCCCTGAGCTTGTCGAAGGGCCGCACCCCCGTGCACAACTCCGCCAGAACTGTCGTGCTCGGCCCCGTTCGGCCGCTTTTCCGACCGAGCCCCGTCGTTCTTGCTGAGTTGTGCACCACTGAGTCCGAGCACCTCCAGCAGCGCCCGCGTGCCGATGTCGAGGCGCGGACCGGCGAACGCGCCGCCGTGGGCGACGAGGGTCAGTCCGTCGTGCGCGGCGGTCACCGGGAACGGCGGCTCGACCGGCACAGGAAGGGCCTCGGAGGCGACCACGAGCCGCGACTTCCGCTCGGCTCGCTCGGCCTGCACGTGCGCGAAACGGCGGCCGAGCACCTCGTTCTGCCCGAGGGTCATGTGCTTCACGCGACCCCCGGCGACGAGCACGACGTCGGGCGCGGCCCAGCGGGCGACGGCATCCGCGATCTCCTCGAGCTCGGCGAGCGACTTCGGCAGCTGCAGCAGCACGAGCCGCGCACCGGTGAGCAGTTCGGGGCCGAGCTCGTGCGAGGCGAAGAGCGCCGGAGAACCCAGATCATTCGGAGCGGTGGCGGCGCGTCCGGCATCGACACCCCGAGGGGATGCGGATTCGTCTGCGTTTCCCGCGGCGAACCCCGAGAGTCCGAGTTCCTCGGCATTGCGCGCGAGCGCCCGGCGCCCGGTCGCGAGGTCCTGATGCACGCGGATGCCGTGGCGCCCGGCATCCGCCAGAGCCAGGGTGATCGCGCCGTAGTCGTCACCGATCACCGCGATCTCGGAGCCGGGAAGCCCGAGCGCGAGCGCCCGTTCGACGAGCAGGATGTCAGTGACGTCGTGCGCCTGGAGGTTCTCCGCTTCGACATCCGGCCGGCGGCGCAGGCGACTGTAGGGGAACTCCGGCACCAGCCCACTGTACGCGGCGCCCGTAAGGATTCCGCATGCGTTTTTTCGCACTATTCACAACTTTGTGAAACGGGCGTAGCGTCGCCGCCATGACCACAGTCATCGACACCCGGAGCCTCACCAAGCACTACGGTCACGTCCACGCCCTCGACGGACTCGACCTCACCGTCGAGCACGGGCAGGTGCACGGCTTCCTCGGCCCGAACGGCGCGGGGAAGTCGACGACGATCCGCATCCTCCTCGGTCTCGCACGGCGTACGAGCGGCGAAGCGGCCGTGTTCGGCGAGGACCCGTGGAACCGCGCCGTCGACCTGCACCGCCGTATCGCCTACGTCCCCGGCGACGTCAGCGTGTGGCCTACGCTCTCGGGCGGTGAAGCCGTCGATCTGCTCGCCCGACTGCGCGGTGCGCACACGAAGGATGCCGCGTACCAGCACGAGAAGACGCGGCTCATGGACGCGTTCCAGTTCGATCCGCGCAAGAAGGGCCGCGCGTACTCGAAGGGCAACCGGCAGAAGGTCGCCCTCATCGCCGCGTTCGCGGTGCCCGCCGATCTCTACATCCTCGACGAGCCGACCAGCGGCCTGGATCCTCTCATGGCGGTGATCTTCCAGCGCGAGGTCGCCCGAGCCCACGCGAACGGCGCGACCGTGCTGCTGTCGAGCCACATCATGAGCGAGGTCGAGCAGCTGTGCGACCGGGTGTCGATCATCCGCGCCGGCCGCATCGTCGAGAGCGGCACCCTCTCTGAGCTTCGGCATCTCACCCGCAGCGACGTGTCGTTCACGGCATCCGGCATCTCGCTCGACCAGGTCGCCGGGATCCCCGACGTCCACGATCCGACGGTGCAGAACGACCGCATCCGCGTCACGGTCGACAGCGATCGCACCGCGGCCGTTCTTCCCGCGCTCGCGGCGCTCGGGATCAGCGACCTCCGCGTCGCGCCGCCGTCGCTCGAGGAGCTGTTCCTGCGCCACTACGGCGACGACCTCGCGGCGCTCGAAGCCGCAGAGGAGGGCCCGACGGACGACGCCCGGCCGCAGACCCGCCGTGCGCGCCGCGCGAAGGAGCAGGCGTGATGTCGACCTTCGGCGTGCTGCTGCGGCAGCGCATCCGGCGCGACTGGCTCCAGCTCACCCTGTGGATCCTCGGCACCGCGGCGATGGCGGGCGCCGGATACGCCGGTGTCACCCAGTCGTACTCGACCCTCGAGGACCGGCAGAACATCCTGGCCGCGGCGCTCGCGAACCCGGTGATCCTGATGTTCCGCGGGCTGCCGTCGGGCACGTCGGAGGGAGCGTTCCTGGCGTTCGAGATCCTGCCCTGGCTCGCGCTGCTCGCGGCGCTGATGAGCACGTTCCTCGCCGTCCGGCACACGCGCGGAGACGAGGAGGCGGGACGCTCGGAGCTCGTCTGGGCGACCCCGGCCGGACGACGCCTTCCGACGATCGTGACCATCGTGCACGGCATCCTCGCCAATCTCGTGCTCGCCGTGCTCACCGCTCTGGCACTGCTCGCGACCGGCCTGCCGGCAGCGGGGTCGCTGCTCTCCGGAGCCGCGGCCGGCGCCACCGGCATCGCGTTCCTCGGCATCGGGCTGCTGGCGGCGCAGCTGATGCGCACCTCCCGTGGCGCGAACTCCCTGACCGTGTGGGTGCTCGTGGCGACGTTCCTCATCCGCGGCCTCGGCAACGCCGCCGGCACGCCGGACGACGACCTCTCCGGGTTGACGAGCGCCTGGTTCGCGTGGATCTCTCCCTTCGCCTGGGCCGAGCAGACCCGGCCGTACGACGCGGACCTCGTGGGACCGGTCTTCCTCGGCCTCGGCCTCGGTCTCGTGCTCGCCACGGCATCCGTCGTGCTGCAGTCGATGCGCGACATCGATGCGAGCTTCGTGGCCGAGCGTCCCGGTCGGATCTCGGCCCGATCCGGCCTCGCCTCTCCGCACGCGCTGGTCTGGCGGCTCACGTCGGGCGCGATCGTCGGTTGGGCGGTCGGCGGAGCGGTCACCGGCATCCTCGCCACCACTCTCAGCGGTCTCGTCGACCAGATCTCGGGCGAGAACCCGGCCGTCGCCGACATCCTGACGAAGATCGGCGGCGCCACCGGCGGACTCGACGAGGTCGTGATCACGGTGTTCTTCACGCTCCTCGGCATCCTCGCCGCGTGCTGCGCCGTGCAGACGGTCGTGCGCGCGCGGCAGGAGGAGGCCCGCGGCACGGCGGAAGCCGTGCTGGCCACTCCCGTCGGTCGCGTGCGCTGGCTCGCCGACTACGTGATCGTCGGCACGATCGCCGTGCTGATCGTCGTCGCCGCGGCCGTCCTGGCTGGCTGGGCCGGGATCCGGGCGACGGATGCCGACGACTCGCTCTACCGGATCGTCGCGGTCGCGGGACTCGGGCAGGCGATCGCCGCGTCGGTGTTCACCGTGCTCACCGCGCTGGTGTTCGTGCTCGTGCCGCGCGCCACGATCGGCGTGGCCTGGACCCTCGTGCTCGTCGCGACCATGCTCGGGATGTTCGGCCCCCTGTTCGGCCTCCCGGAGTGGACCGCGAACATCTCCCCGTTCGCCGTGACCCCGGTGGTCGACGGCGAGGGCGTCGATGTGCGCGGACTCTGGTGGCTCGTGCTGGCCGTGGGCGCGGGACTCTCAGCATCCCTCTCGCTCATGCGACGCCGCGAGCTCGCGACGGGCGGCTGAGCATGCGGACGAGGGGAGCGTGATGGCCGACGACGAGCGGGCGGATGCGGCGGCGTCCGCGACGGGTGTGCACCGCGCGATCGGTCCCGCCGAGCAGGCCGCGGCGATGCTGACGGCCGCGGGGATGTCGCGCATGCCGGCCCGCGTGATGATGGCTCTCGTCGCCGCCCCCGACGGCGGCTACACGGCCGCCCAGATCGGCGACCGGCTCGGGGTCTCGGCAGCAGCGGTGTCGGGTGCCGTCCGCTACCTGCAGCGGCTGCACTTCATCCAGCGCCGCTCCTCGCCGGGCGATCGCCGCGACCGCTACGAGTTCGTGCACGACACCTTCGCGAGCTCGATGGCCGGGAACGTGCCCGTCTACACGAGCCTCGCCGGGTACATCGACGACATCGCCGCCGAACACGACGACGACCCGGGCGCTCAGGACCGGGCCGTCGAGCTCGCCGAGTTCTTCCGGTACCTCTCCGCCCGGATGCCGCAGATCGTCGAGGAGTGGCGCGCGCTGCGCCGCGACATCACGGACTGAGCGACCCGTTCTGCGTTCAGGCCCTTGCGGATGACACGCGAACGAAACACAATGGACATCAAATAGATCAGTTTGAGCTGTTTGATAGGTGCATCGACGCACGAGGAGCATCCGCATGACCCTGACCATCGCCGGACTTCAGCACCACGGCACGCCCGGCGACGTCGATGCCAACCTCGCCGTCGTCGCCGCGGCCGCCGGCGAAGCGGCTGCGAGAGGCGCGCGCATCCTCGTCACCCCCGAGATGTTCGTCACGGGCTACAACATCGGCGATCGCCTGGCACCGCTGGCGACGCCGGGCCTCGTCGACCGGATCACCCGCATCGCCCTGGACAGCGGGATCGCCATCGTCGCCGGCCTCCCGGAGACGCTCCCGGATGGCAGCATCACGAATTCCCTGGTGATGGTCGACCGCGACGGCACCGAGCTGCTGCGCTACCGCAAGACCCACCTCTTCGGCGCGCTCGACCGCAGCCTGTTCACGCAGGGCGACACGCTCCCCGGCATCGTCGAGATCGATGGCGCGCGGGTGTCGGTGCTGATCTGCTACGACGTCGAGTTCCCCGAGACCGTGCGTCGGGCCGCCATCGGCGGCGCGGATGCCGTCATCGTGCCGACCGCGCAGATGGAGCCCTTCGCGCACATCGCCGAGCGGCTCATCCCGGTGCGTGCGTGGGAGAACCAGATCCACGTGATCTATGTCAACCGCGTCGGCGTCGAAGGCGATCTCACCTACGTCGGACGCAGCAGCATCGTCGCTCCCGACGGCGAGGCGCTCGCCTCCCTCGGCGCGACGGACATCGGCCTCATGATCGCCACGATCGATCCCGATGCGACCCGGCGAGCCCGGCAGGAGAACCCGTACCTCGCCGACCGTCGACCCGAGCTCTACTGAACGCCCTCCCCTTCCGCGTCCGCCACCGGACCCTCTGCGAAAGCGACACCATGACCGTCTCCCCTCTCGTCGAGCCGCGACAGCGCCTCGACGGCCAGCTCGGCACCGGCGCCATCGTCTTCATGGTCATCGCCGCGGCCGCTCCCCTCACCGTCATCGGCGGCAACGTCCCCATCGCCATCGGCGCGGGCAACGGACCAGGGGCGCCGATCGGCTTCGCGCTCGCCGCCGTCATCCTGCTCGTCTTCTCCGTGGGCTTCGTCACCATGACGCCCTTCGTGAAGGAGGCCGGCGCGTTCTTCTCGTACGTGACCGCGGGCCTCGGCTCGCGACTCGGACTGGGCTCCGCCTTCACCGCCCTGGTCGCCTACACCGCGATCCAGGTCGGCATCTACGGATACATGGGCTGGGCGGTCGACGATCTCGTCACGTTCTTCGGCGGCCCGAGCCTGCCGTGGTGGCTGTACTCCTTCGCGACGATGGCGATCGTCGCCGTGCTCGGGTATCGCCACATCGATCTGAGCGCCAAGGTCCTCGGGGTTGCGCTCGCGCTCGAGATCCTGGTGGTCGTCGTGCTCGACGTGGTCATCTTCGCGACCGGCGGCGCCGAGGGCATCGCGCTGGAGACCTTCGACCCGTCGTACGTCTTCTCGGGCGGCATCGGGGTCGCCGTGCTCTTCGCCCTCACCGGGTTCATCGGCTTCGAGGCCACGGCCGTCTTCCGCGACGAGGCCCGCAACCCGGAGAAGACCATCCCGCGTGCGACCTATCTCGCCGTGATCATCATCGGCGTGTTCTACGCCATCTCCTGCTGGGCACTCGTGACCGGCGTCGGAGCGAGCAACGCGGTCGCGGTCGCACAGCAGACGCTCGCCGGCGAGGGCAACCTGCTGCTCGACACCACGACGCAGTACCTCGGCCCGATCCTGCGTGACGTCGTGCAGGTGCTGCTCATCACGAGCCTGTTCGCGTGCGTGCTGTCGTTCCACAACGTGATCGCCCGCTACCAGTTCACGCTCGCGCAGAAGGCCGTGCTCCCCGCGAGACTCGGCCGCCGCCACGCCTCGCACCACTCGCCGGCGTTCTCGTCGGTCGTGCAGACGATCACCGCTGCGGTCCTGCTCGCGGTCCTCGCACTCCTCGGGCTCGATCCGCTGGTCGGCGTGTTCGGCTCGATGGCCGGCGTCGCCACTGTGGGCATGGTGCTGCTCATGCTGACGACGTCGATCGCGGTGCTGGTGTTCTTCGTCCGCCGTCCGGAACTCGTCGCCGGACGCTCCCTGGGCGCGAGGGTCTTCCCGATCCTCTCGGTCGTCGGACTCGCCTTCGCACTCTGGCTGGTGCTGTCGAACTTCACGCTCGTGACCGGCGGGAGCGTCGCCGTGAGCGTCGCACTCGCGCTCATTCCCGTCGCGGCCATGGTCATCGGTATCGTGTTGGGCAGGCGCTTCCGACTCGACACCCAGCCGGTCGAGGAGACCACGGCGGACTGAGACGCGCCGACCGACACGAGACGGGGGAGTGCGATGGACCTGGCCTCCCCCGCCCTCGGCTCGATCCGCCGCACGACCGCTGTCGACACGGTTCGGGCGCGGATCTCACTCGCCGTCGAGCTCGGCATGCTCTCCCCGGGGCAGCGCCTCCCCGGACCGGAAGACACGGCACGGGCGTTCGAGGTCAGCGAGATGACGGTGCGGCGCGCCTATCGACTGCTCAGCGACGAGGGCGTCGTGGTGCGACGTCCGGGTCACGCCGGCGGCACGTTCATCGCAGACGCCCCCACCGTCGGCACCGTGGTCGAGATCGACGCGTACCGAGCGGATGCCGCGCACGTTCACGCGCTCATCGATCAGCGCGCCACGATCGAGGCGGGGCTCGCAGCCCTCGTGAGCACGCGTCCGGATGAGGTCTCGCTGGCGCGCATGGACGCGCTGGTCGAGGACATGCGGAGCGCGGCGGACTGGACCGGCTTCCGTACCGCGGACAGCGCCTTCCACGCCGCCCTCGCCGAAGCATCCGGTGTCAGCGGCGCGGCCGAGCTCCACCACCGGGTGTCCCACGAGCTCTACGCGTACTTCATCCCGTACCGGATCGACTACCTCCGCGCCTCGAACGATGAGCACGCCCGCCTGCTCGCAGCCCTTCGGGCGCAGGATGCCGCGACTGCGAGCCGCCTCGCCTTCGACCACGTCGCCGAGCTGCACGCCTCGATGTACGTCGGCCTCCCCCGCACCTGACGCCCCACCTCCGGCATCCGCCGGCCCTCGCCCCCGGCATCCGCCGGCCGTGCACGACTTCGGAGTCCGGACGCGACACGCCGACCGACCGGTCGCCGTGTCGGCGCGCCGCGGGGAATCTCCGAAGTCGTGCAGTCGCCTGCTCCGAAGTCGTGCCCGGCCGACGACATGATCCGCGACGCGGAAGGGGTTGACACCTCGTCGGGTTCTATGGTTAGTTACTCATGTAAGTAACCCACCAACCCCGCGGAGGACTCGTGATCGAAGAAGGCAAGCCGCTCTTCCTCCAGATCGCCGAACAGATCGAGGACTCGATCGTCGACGGTTCCCTCGCCGAGGAGGCCCAGGCGCCGTCGACCAACGAGCTGGCCTCGTTCTACCGGATCAACCCCGCCACCGCAGCGAAGGGAGTCGCCATGCTCACCGACAAGGGAGTGCTCTACAAGCGCCGAGGCATCGGCATGTTCGTCGCCGACGGAGCGAGGGAGCTGCTCCTCGGCGAGCGCCGTTCGGCATTCGCCGACCGCTACATCGACCCGCTCCTCGCTGAGGCCCGCACGCTCGGCCTCAGCCCCGACGACCTCGCGGCCCTGCTCCGGCAGCGCGCCGCACAGACGACCCGGGAGACCCCGGCCACCACCGCAGAAGGGAAGACCCCCGCATGACCGCCGTCATCGAGGTGCAGAACCTCAGCAAGCGCTACAAGGAGAAGCGAGCGCTCGACAACGTCTCGCTCAGCATCGAGGGAAACGCCATCTACGGCCTGCTCGGCCGCAACGGCGCCGGCAAGACCACGCTCATGTCGATCCTCACCGCGCAGAACTTCGAGTCCTCCGGCACCGTCAAGGTCTTCGGCGAGCACCCGTACGAGAACGCGCACGTCCTCGGCCGGATCTGCTTCGTCCGCGAGAGCCAGAAGTACCCCGACGACGCCTACCCGAAGCACGCGTTCAAGGCGGCGCGCCTGTTCTTCCCGAACTGGGACCAGGCGTTCGCCGACGAACTCGTCTCCGAGTTCCAGCTGCCCATGAAGCAGACGATCAAGAAGCTGTCCCGCGGTCAGCTCTCCGCGGTCGGCGTGATCATCGGTCTCGCCTCCCGCGCCGAGATCACCTTCTTCGACGAGCCGTATCTCGGGCTCGACGCCGTCGCCCGGCAGATCTTCTACGACCGCCTCGTCGAGGACTATGCCGAGCACCCGCGCACGATCATCCTGTCGTCGCACCTCATCGACGAGGTCTCGAACCTCATCGAGAAGGTCATCGTGATCGACAACGGCCAGATCCTCCTGAACGAGGACACGGATGCCGTCCGCGAGCGCGCCGTCACCGTCGTGGGCGACGCCGCCAAGGTCGACGCCTGGGTCTCCGGCCGCGAGGTGCTGCACCGCGAGGCTCTCGGCCGCGTGGCATCCGTCACCGTGCTCGGGCGGCTCTCCGCCGAGGAGCGGGCCGAGGTCACGGCATCCGGGCTGGACCTCGCTCCGGTCTCGCTGCAGCAGCTGGTCGTCCGACTCACCCAGAAGGCCGAGTCCCGCTCCGCAACCACAGACACCACCACGAAAGAGGAGGTCCGCTGATGCGACGCACGATCAACGTCATCCGCCTGCAGCTGATCAACAAGGGCACCTTCGTCTGGTACCCGTTGATGATCCTCGCGGCGGCGACCCTGATCTCGATCCTGATCTACGCGATGATCCCGGTCGACACCCCGAAGTACGGCGGCGGAGGCCAGGCTCCGCTCTGGTACTTCTTCGCGATCGGGATGTCGGCGATGACCCTGACCTTCCCGTTCTCGCAGGCGATGAGCATCACCCGTCGGGAGTTCTTCTTCGGCACGCTGCTCACCGCGATCCTCGCCAGTGCGCTCATGGGCGTGCTGTTCCTGATCGGCGGCGGCATCGAGGTCGCCACGAACGGCTACGGCGTCAACGGCTACCTGTTCTACCTGCCGTGGCTGTGGAATGCAGGTCCGGGCGGGGCCTTCATCGTCTTCTTCACCCTCGCGCTCTTCTTCTTCGTGCTCGGCTTCACCGGTGCGACGATCTACAAGAGCTGGGGACAGCTCGTCCTCATCATCGTGAGCGTCGCGCTCTCTCTCGCGCTGATCGGCCTGGTGTTCCTGGTGACGCGACTGGACCTGTGGAACCACGTGGGCGCGGGGATCATGGACCTCGGCGCGCTCGGGCTCGCGCTCTGGGGTCTCGTCGTCACCGCGGTGCTCACGGCGGTCTCGTTCCTCGCCTTCCGGCGGACGATCCCCTGATCCGCATCGATCCGTCCGACGCCGGTCTCCCCTCGAGGCGGCCGGCGTCGGCGTGTCAGGCGGCACGCGCTACCTGCCATCGGCTCGTGATGCAACCGGGTGTCCGCGGCGGATGCCGACGACTAGTGTCGCTGCACGTGAAGACCTCCCCGCTGCGCACGCGCCGATCCGGCATCGCGCGCTCCCTCCGCGAGGCCGTGCTCCCGGCGCGGCTGCTGTTCGTCGCGAAGACGACGCTCGCCGTCGGGCTCGCCTGGACGATCGCGCCGCACATGCCCGGAGTGACCGACGAGTACCCCTATTACGCTCCCCTCGGCGCGCTGGTGAGCATGTACCCCACCCTGATGGGTTCGGCGAAGACGAGCCTGCAGACGCTGCTCGGACTCGCGACCGGGATCGGCCTCGCGACGCTCGTGATCCTCACGATCGGCCCGACCTGGTGGACAGTCCCGCTCGTCATCGGCGTCGGCGTGCTGCTCTCGGGCACCGGCTGGTTCGGCGCCGGACGCGAGTACGTCCCGATCGCGGCGCTGTTCGTGCTGGTCGTCGGCGGACAGGATGCCGACGACTACTCCCTCGGCTACCTCACGCAGATGGCGGTCGGCGTGGTGATCGGGCTCCTGGTGAACGTGCTGATCGCGCCCGCTCCCCTCACGAAGGCGGCGGAGGCACGGGTGGATGCGTTCCGCGCACAGCTGGGATCGCACCTGCACGACATCGGCTCCGCGGTGTCGGAGTCATGGCCACCAGAGCACCAGCAGTGGGCCGACGATGCCGCCTCCCTCGCGGACACCGCCGCCGAGCTGCGCTCCGAGCTCGCGGAGGCCGACGAGAGCCGCCGTGGCAACCCCCGGGCGTGGGGTCGGCGCGGTGACACGCAGCACATCCACGATGAGCTGGCGACCCTCGACCGGGTCGCGCACCTCATCCGCGACATCTCGGATGCCACGGCCGACACGATCTGGGACCGGCCGGCCGCCCTGCCGCTCGACCCCACCCTGCCGGAGCCCCTGTCAGCCGCGTGTCACGCGGTCGCGGAGGTGATCGCGCAGGAGGATCCCTCGTCGAGCGAGAGTCATCGGGAGCGCGGCGAGGCGGCGCGCGCCATCCGCCTGCTGCTCGAGCAGGTCGACGACCGCACCTTCGACGTGCGCAGCTCCATGGGTCCCGGTGTGCTGACGGCGATGCACCTGCGCCGGATCCTCATCCTCAGCGGAGGCGAAGCGAGGAACCACGACGACTGACCGATGTGTCGGTGTTGAATGGACGCACGACAGAGGGAAGGGAGCGCTCGGATGCCACAGCCGACGAAGCTGCCGCCGGGACAGCGCGCCGTCATCGGCTTTCCCCGGTTCGGCATCGACCTGCATTCGCCTCCTCCGGTGACGGCATCCGAGATCGACATCGAGATCACCGGCGCTGTGACGGGAGCAGCCGCCGTCTCCGATGCCACCCTCGGATCGCTGCCTCGCGCATCGATCGACGCCGACTTCCACTGCGTCGCGGGCTGGTCCGCGACGGGCCTGAGGTGGGAGGGATGGCGCTTCGAAGACGTGCTGAACCAGCTCATCCTTCCGCAGGCCGCCGACGGCGGACGCATCGCCTTCCTCGTCTTCGTCGGAGCGGACGGGTACCGCTCCATCGTGCGGCGGGAGGATGCCGTCGGCGCGAACGTGCTCCTCGCCGATCGGCTCGACGGTGAGCCGCTCGCACCGGAGCACGGCGCCCCCGTCCGACTGGTCAGCCCCGACCAGTACGGGTACATCAACACGAAGCACCTGACACGCATCGAACTGCATGTCGACGAACCCGAAGCCGTGTTCCACCCGCGGCGGAGCGTGCAGCGTGCGCTTCGGGCGGTCCACCCGCATGACAGGGCTCGCGTCTGGCAGGAGGAGCGGCATCGCCACCTTCCGTCGTGGCTCACCCGACCGCTGTACCGCCTCGTGGCGCGGCTTCCTGCTCCGCGTGCCGAACGCTAGGGAGGCAGCGAGAAGCCGCTAGATCGTGTCGTCTGCCGCGATCAGGTCCATCTGCCAGAACCGCCCGTTCGGATCCTCGTCGTCGTGCGCCTCGTCGGCGGCCGACAGTACCTCGTGGATCTTCACCATGACGTCGTCGAACTCAGCCTCGGTGAGTCGGATCGTGCGCTGTGTGAACGCGGCATGGATCTCGGTCGTCCGGCCGGCGACATACTCGGGCGTCCAGGCGATCACGCGCCGGATCAGCTCCTGATGATCGTCGGCGAGCGCCGCGATCACCGCGGCGCCCAGGGCTTCGTCGGCGACGGGGCTCTCCGGGCCGCCGACGTTGAGCGCCCCCTTCCGAGCGGTCCACACCCGGTCGCGGCGGTCGCGCGCCTTCTCCGGCGCCTCCTCGATGAGGCCGGCATCCGCGAGGGTGCGCAGGTGGAAGCTCACGCTGTTCGCCGGAACAGCGAGCTCGGCCGCGGCATCGGCCGCGCGGATGAACTCGCGGCGGGCGATCAGTCGCAGGATGCGGCGCCGCAGCGGATGGGAGTACGCCTTCAGCATCGCCGAGGTCATCCACTGCGGATCCTCGTCCGATCCCGTCACCGCATCCGCCGCCATGTCCCGATCATACCTGCACTCAAACTTGCGCAATTAAACTTGCGCAAGTGTTCTTGCACATCTATCCTCGGATCATGAGCACGACGAGCGCCCCGCACCGCCTCTGGCGCAACCGCCGCTATCTCACGTGGCTCGTGAGCGATACGAGCAAGGGCCTCGCCGCGTCCCTCTTCGGCTTCGCGATCCCCCTGCTCGCGCTCATCGTGACGAACGACCCCGCGCAGGCCGGCATCATCGGCGGAGCGGGCATGGTCGCCCGGCTCCTCATGACCCTCGCCGGCGGCATCCTCGCCGACCGTCACCGCCGCATCGCCCTCATGATCCTCGGGTCGCTGATCGGCATCGTGCTCGCCGGCGGCTTCACGCTCCTCGCCCTCGGCGATGCGCTCACCTTCGGCTCCCTGCTGGTCATCGACATCCTGCTCGCCGCGCGCAGCGGGCTGTTCGACGTCGCCGGCGAGAGCGCGATCAAGGAGATCGTGCCGGACGAGGCGATGGGACGCGCGCAGGCCGCGAATCAGGGCCGGGATGCCGCGCTGCAACTGGCCGGCGGCCCGATCGGCGGACTCCTGCTCGGCGTCGGCGGGTGGCTGGTCGGGGTCGCGATGACCCTCTGTCACCTGGTCGCCGCCGTCACCGCCTGGATGCTCGGCCGCGAGGCGCGCCGCGCCGGGATCGTGGATGCCGGAGCCGAGAGCGATCCCTCCGCGAGCGCGGAAACGGCGAAGGCGAAACCGAACGCCTGGGCCGAGCTGCGCGAGGGCTTCGGGTGGCTGATGTCCCGCCCCGACCTCGGCGGCGTGCTGCTCATCATCACGATCATCAACCTCGGATTCAACGCGGCGACCACGACGGTCATCTACTCCCTGCAGCAGGAGGGATACCCGGAGATCCTGATCGGCGGGATGACCGCGGCAATCGGCGCGGTCATGCTCGCCGGCGCTGTCGTCGCCCCGCTGCTCGTGCCCCGGGTGCGGGCCGGGGTCCTGGCGATCATCGGGCTGTCGTCCGCGGCAGCAGGTTCCGTCGTCCTCTCGATGGTCACCGAACCCTGGGCGATCGTCGTGGTGCTGGGAGCGGCGGTGCTGATGCTCCCCGCCCTGAACGCCGGGATGATGGGCTACTTCATGGTCGCGACGCCGACCCACCTGCTCGGGCGGGCGAACAGCGCCGCCGGCGTGCTCGGCATGGGCGCCCTGCCGCTCGCGCCGCTCATCGCCGGCTTCGGCCTCAGCTGGCTCGGGCGGGAGTGGACGCTCCTCATCTGCGCAGGGCTCTGCCTCGTCGCGGTCGCCCTCGCCCTGGGCAACCGGGCGCTGCGCGCGCTGCCCGTCGAGTCGCAGTGGGCCGCGCACGCGAAGCAGTACGAATCGGCCTGACGGGCCTCGGTCGCGATCCGGTCAGAGCGCGCCGGTGAGGGCCGCGATGCCGAGCAGCACCGAGACCAGCGCGAGCACGAGGGCGATCGAGATGAGCACGACGTGCACCGTGAGGAACGTCGTCGCCTTGCCGTTCTCGTCGCGCGCACGCGGATCTCTCGCGACCCGCTTGTAGAACTGCGGCCACACGATCGCGTTGAAGGCGGCATTGAGGAAGAGCACGATGGCGAGGGGGATCACTCCTCCACCGTAGCGACGGAATTCTTGGACGCGGACATGTATCAGGATGCTCTTGCCGTGCTCCTGGTAGGTGTGATCACAATGGGCTTCATGATCGACGGTGCACCCGGCGCCGCTCTCGATCCTGCATCGGGCGGCGGCCCTGCACGCTGGGAGCGAGCCGCAGACCTGTTCGACGCATGGCGCGAGGGCGACGGTCACGCGATGGACGAGCTCGTGCGTCTGATGACGCCCGTGCTCTGGCACGTCGTGCGCGCCTACGGGCTCGAGCGCACGCTCGCCGAAGACGCCGTGCAGACCACCTGGCTGCAGCTGGTGCGCGGGCACGGCTCGATCGCGGACCCGCGGGCGGTGTCGGCCTGGCTCACCACCACGGCGCGACGCGAGGCCTGGAAGGTCGGCAAGGCGCACGGCCGCGTGGACACGACGGATGCCGATGACCTCGATGCCCTGCTCCCCGAGCAGACGTCCGCCGAGGAGCACGCGGCCACCGGCGACGAGAACCGCCGGCTCTGGTCGGCGGTGCAGCGCCTCGCGGAACGCTGCCAGCGGCTGTTGCGCGTGATCGCGTTCGACGAGCGGCCTGACTACGCACGGATCGCGGCGGACCTCGGGATGCCGGTCGGCAGCATCGGACCGACCCGCAACCGCTGCCTCGCCAAGCTGCGCGCCCTGCTGGACGCACCTCCGACGCCGAAGACGGGAGGACTCCCATGAGCGACCACGAGGACGCCGAGGTCTTCGCCCGCCTGCGCACGCTCTGGCGCGAGGTCGACCCGGTGCCCGCCGATCTGATCGACCGCATGGTGGCCGCGGTCGCCGCCGACGGCCTCACGCGGGAGTACGCCCTGCTCACCCTGGTCGAGGGTGAGCTCGGCGCCGTGCGCGGAGACGCGGATGCCCTCACCCTGCAGTTCAGCGACGGCACCACCAGCATCCTGCTGCACGTCACGACGACGGCGACGGGGCGACGGAGGGTCGACGGCTGGGTCGATACGGCCACCGCCGAGATCGTCCTGACCCAGGGGGAGAGGTCGGCGTCGACGTCACCCGCCGAGACCGGGCGCTTCGTGTTCGACGAGGTGCCGCCCGGTCTCACCCGCGTGCGACTGACGACGGGCGAGGGCGACGCGGCGCGCACGCTGGCGACCCCGCAGTTCGAGCTGTGAGCACGGGCGCTGCCCGTCGATGACACCGCGGGGCGACCCGCACGGAGAGGATGATCCATGGAGCAGCCCAAGGGATGGACCTGGCAGGACCGCGCGGAGGGGTCGGTGCGTCGCGGCACGGCCCTCGATCCGAGCCTCGAGCCCGTCGACGGCATCCGCGCGTTCCCCACCGCCTATCTGCCGCAGCGGCTGCTGATCACGCGGACCGATGACGATCAGGAGGCGTACGACCAGGAGGTGCGCACGCTCCGCGATGCCGCCGACACGTTCGGCTGGCAGCTCGAGATCGAATCCGAGGCGCGGAGGACCGTCGATCTCGTCCCCGGCGTACCCGGATTCCGGCGCGCGTACCTGACGACACCCGACGAGCCGGGCCGAGGTGAATCGCCCGTCGCACCCGACGCCTGGCGGGTGCTGCAGCGCGCGCGACGCATGTCGCGCTCGACGATGCCGCGCACGAGCCTCGAGCACGTGCTGTCGATCGACCCGGTCGGGCTCAACCCCTTCACGCGCACCAACCCGTTCACGCGGACGAACCCGTTCACGCGCACCAACCCGATCCGCGGCGCCGGAGCGGGCGGCAGCGACGACTACCTCGAGCCCGGTCGCGGCGCCCGGCAGCCGGTCAGCTGGCTGGGACCGGCTCCGCAGCGCGGGCCCGACCCGAAGCGCGGTCGGCGACCTGTCGTCGCGGTGCTCGACACCGGCTGCGGTGAGCACGCCTGGCTGCCCGCCGACATCGTCACCCGTCAGGTCGAGCTCGACGGCGTGCCCGTCGGCCTGACCGATGACGCCGATCCGGAGCGCTACCCCGATCTGTACGGTCAGCTCGACGGCGAGATCGATGCCGTCTCGGGTCACGGCACGTTCATCGCGGGCATCGTCCGGCAGGCGGCGCCGGATGCCGACATCCTCTCGGTGCGCGTCGCCGGCGCCCTCGGCGTGATCGACGAGAGCGCCCTGCTGATCGCCGTCTCCCAGGTCGTCGAGCTGCTGCGCCGGCATCGCGCGGATCCGAGCACGGGCTTCCCGATCGACGTGCTCAACCTCTCGCTCGGGTACTACCACGAGACCCCGACCGACGGACTCTTCAGCATGACGCTGTACGCGCTGCTGGCGACAGCCCGCGCGCTCGGCTGCGTGGTCGTGTGCTCGGCGGGCAACGACGCGATCGACCGTCCGTCGTTCCCCGCGTCCCTCTGGCCGTGGCCCGGATCCGACAACGGCATCCGTCCCGACGACGCGGCGCCGCACGTCTCGGTCGGCGCGCTCAACCCGTCGGCGCAGTCGGTCGCCCTGTTCTCCAACGTCGGCCCGTGGGTGCAGACCTATGCCCCGGGGGCGGCCGTGGTGAGCACGTCCCCCGCCTTCGTCGGCGGCGAACAGGCGACCTCGAGGGCCGACCTCGACGGTCTCCGCCGCGAGACTCTCGATCCGGACGACTACCGCGGGGGCTTCGCGGTGTGGAGCGGCACCTCGTTCGCCGCCCCGTACGTCGCCGGGCGCATCGCAGCGCAGCTCGGCACCGTGCCCGTCGAAGGAGTGAAGACGGATGCCGCCGCCGCGGCCGTGGCGGCCGTGCTCAAGAGCCTCCCCGCCCCGGTCGATCGGGACTGACGCCGCGGCATCCGCTCGGCGTGGGGTACGCAGGGCGCCCGCGCTCTTCCGCCGAACCTCGGCGCACGGCATCCTGGACGGATGCCCCTGTCCGCGAGCGAGCTGCACCGGCGCGGCGTCGAAGCGGCGAACGCCCGACGGTTCACGCAGGCGCGGCGTGCGCTCGACGCGGCCTCCGCGCGCACGGACGACCCCGATCTGCGGGCCCGGATCGACGGGACGATCGCGTACGTGCTCGGCCAGACCGGTGAGCCGGCCGCGGCCGAGCAGCTGTGTCGCGCGGCGCTCGCCCGCCCGGGCCTGACCACCGGGACGATCACGGTGCTCAGCGGTCAGCTCGGCACCCTCCTCTCGCACGCCGGTCGGCTGGAAGAGGCCGAGACGATGCTCACGCAGGCGATCGACGCACTCACGGCCGTCGGCGCCGAGACGATCGAGCTCGCCAACTGCCTGATGAACCGCTCGGTGGTGCGGATGCAGCGGCACGAGCTGGACGCGTGCACCGCCGACCTCCGACGCGCGGTCGCCGTGTACGAAGCCGCCGATGCGGAGGAGCCCCTCGCCGAAGCGCGACACAACCTCGGCTATGCGGCCCTGCTCGGCGGAGACCTCGTCACCGCGCTGAGCCTGATGACACGCTCCCGTCCGACCCTCGCTGCGACCAGCGATCTCGCCGCGGCGATCAGCGACCTCGACCGCGCCGAGGTGCTCCGAGACGCCGGTCTCACGACCGAGGCCGAGACGCTGCTCGCGCAGGTCGCCCGCGAGTTCGGGGCGCAGCGCATGCGCCAGGCGCGCGGAGAGGCGGAGTTCCATCGCGCGCGGTCGCTCCTGCGCCACGACCCGGCCGCCGCGGAGCGGGCCGCGCGCACGGCCCTGCGACGCTTCACGGCGCTGGACAACCACGCGTGGGCCGCGCGCGCCGAGGCCGTGCGTCTCGAGGCGCAGCAGCGGGCACGGCCGCGGAAGCCTCCCGGCGCCGCGGAGTTCGTGCGCGTCGCGAAGACGCTGGAGCGCAGCGGATTCCGCACCGAGGCGGCCGGACTCCGACTCAGCGCGCGACGGGACGGGACAGGACGGATGCCGCGGGTCGACCCCGCGGCACCGACCCCCCTGCGCCTGCACGCCCACGAGGTGCGGGCGGCTCGGGCCGCCGCAGCGGGACGCGACCGGGATGCGCTCCGTGCCGCGGCCGAGGGTCTCGACCTGCTCACGGCATGGCAGCGGTCGTTCGGCGCGCTCGACCTGCAGGCATCGATCGCGATGCACGGGAGCGACCTGATGTTCGCGGGGCTCTCCGCCGCCGCACGCCTCGGCGATCCAGCGGTGCTGTTCGAGTGGTCGGAGCGGGCGCGGCACCTCAGCCAACAGGTCGCGCCGGTGCGCCCGCCGCACGAGGAGGACCTCGCGGTCGACCTCGCGGAACTGCGGATGCTGCGCGCCGAGCTCGCCGGCCAGGACTGGACGACCGACGCCAGAGTGCGGAGTCTGCGCGATCGCGTGCGCGAGCGGCAATGGGCGACGACGGGGTCCGGCGGCACCCGCGACCGGCTCGGGTTGGCCGAGGCGACGGCCTCGCTCTCCGGCGACACCGCCGTGCTCTCGTACGTGTTCACGGGCACCGATCTGCTCGCCGTCGTGGTGACGGCATCCGGGGCGACGGTCGTCGGCCTCTCCTGGCCGCGCGTACGCGCCGCGCTCGACGGGCTGCGCGCCGACCTCGACATGGCCGCACTCACGCGCGGCGGCGTGATGGGTCCGGTGACCGAACGGGCGCTCGCGGCACGGCTGCGGCTGCTCGACGCCGAGCTCCTCGCCCCCGCGCGCGGTGCCGCCGTGGACGCCGACAAGCTCGTGATCACGGTACCCGGCGCGCTGGGCGGCGTGCCCTGGGCGATGCTGCCCGGCATGGCCGGCGTCGCCTTCACGCTGGCGACGTCGGTGTCACGCTGGCGGGCCGTTCACGATTCAGTCCGAACTCGCGTCCGACTCCCGGAATCCGCCCCGACGGGCGATGGCGAGCAAGTTCTTGCTGAATTGCGTGCGCTCGGTCGCGGTGCCCGCTCGGCGCAGGTCGGCTTCGCGGCGGGTCCGCGGGTTCCTCGTGCGGGCGAGGAGGTGCGTCGGGCGGCGGCCGCCTGGCCTGCGGACGCCACGCGGATCATCGAGGGACCCGACGCGACGGTCGCCGCCGTGACAGCCCTCGCCGCCGAGGTCGACCTGCTGCACATCGCCGCCCACGGTCGGCACGCCGTCGACAACCCGCTGTTCTCCGGCTTCGAGCTGACCGACGGAACGCTGTTCGGCTACGACGTCGACCTCATCCCCCGCGTGCCGGGCACGGTCATCCTCTCGGCGTGCGAGCTCGGCCGCTCATCGATCCGGTGGGGCGAGGAAGCCCTCGGGATGACGCGGGTCTGGCTGCACGCGGGGGCGGAGTGCGTGATCGCCGCCCCGGTGGCCGTGCCCGACGACGTCGCCTGCGAGCTGCTCGGCGCCGTGCATGCCGGGATCGCCGCGGGCGATGCTCCCGCGGTCGCACTGGCCACGGCATCCGACTTCACCGGCCTGCGAGCGCCGTTCCAGTGCCACGGGAACGGATTCTGACCTCCATCGAGCGAGATGACGCGACTCAGATCGAGGTTCCCACCGCCCGAGCGAGGCGGGCGATCTGCTCCTCGTTGCGCTGGTAGTGCGACCACTGCCCCACTCGGGTGCATGTCACGAGGTCCGCGCGCTGCAGCGTCGCCATGAATTGTGAAGCGGTCGACTGAGACACGTTCGCTCTGGCCTGGATGTGCTTGAGGCACACACCGACGTCCTCCGCGGGCTGATCCTGCGGAGGAAACGAGGTGGGTTCCTTCAGCCAGCCGAGGATGGCCAGACGCGTCGGATGAGCGAGCGCCTTGAAGACCGTGACCAGCTCATCCCCCGCATGCTCATCGACCATGCGTCGATCATATCGCAGTATCGCGATTTAACGATTATGTGGTAGTCCTTAGATCGTAAAAACGCGATTTACCGATGGGAGCGTCATGGACAGGACAGCGTTGGTGGTGGGAGCGCGGGGAGTGATCGGCGGGAACCTGATCGCGCACCTCGAGAAAGAGGGCGGATGGAAGGTCGTGGGGCTCTCGCGTCGCGGCGGACCTGATGGCGGCGCGGTCCGCCATATCGCCGTCGACCTGCTCGATCGCGACGACACCGTTGCTCGGCTGTCCGGTCTGACCGATGTCACGCACCTGTTCTACGCCGCCTACCAGGATCGACCGAGCTGGACCGAACTGGTGCCGCCCAACCTGGCCATGCTCGTCAACGTCGTGGACGCGATCGAACCGGTCGCGCCGCGGCTGGAGCACATCAGTCTCATGCAGGGATACAAGGTGTACGGCGCGCACCTGGGTCCGTTCGCCACCCCGGCCAAGGAGAGCGATCCCCCGCACATGCCGCCGGAGTTCAACGTGGATCAGCAGCAGTTCCTCGAAGGGCGACAAGCGGGCGCATCGTGGTCGTGGTCTGCGCTCCGCCCCTCCGTCGTCGCCGGCGTGGGGCTCGGGAATCCGATGAACCTCGCGATGGTGATCGCGATCTACGCTTCCATCAGCAAGGAACTCGGGATTCCGCTGCGCTTCCCTGGAAAGCCCGGCGCGTACACGAGCCTGATCGAGATGACGGACGCCGACGTGTTGGCTGCAGCGACCGTCTGGGCGGCCACCTCGCCGGGCAGCCGCAACGAGGCCTACAACATCACGAACGGCGACATGTTCCGCTGGTCGAGCATGTGGCCGAAGATCGCGGCCTTCTTCGAACTCGACACGGCACCGCCGCTACCGATGCGGCTGAGCGAGATCATGGCCGACAAGGCGTCCCTGTGGGAGACGATGGTGGAGCGCCACGGGCTGCGCCGCACACCGTACAGCGACGTGTCCTCGTGGGAGTTCGGAGACTTCGTCTTCGCCTGGGACTACGACGTCATCGCCGACACATCCAAATCACGTCGAGCGGGTTTCCACGGCTACGTGGACACCGAGCAGATGTTCCTCCGGATCTTCCAGGACCTCCGCGATCGGCGACTCATTCCCTGAAGGCCGCGAATCTTTTTCTCCATTCGATGTATCAGAACAGATGCGGGGCGCTCCTGTCTTTCAGAAGGTGCCATGCGAAGGACCTCGAAGGTGTGAGGTGCGAGGAGGCGCAGTCGGCTGGGGACATCCGCTCGCTGGGGAGCGCGGATCCGACACGACACCCTCTGCTCTGGGAGCGCCGCGGCTGGGAGGCCGCGGCGCTCTCGCAGGGCCTCGGCGATCTGGGGACGCCGAGGCCCTCTGGGTGCGCCCCGGAAACTTCACAGTTCTTCGTCACGCGCGTTGTTGCACCTAGGGTAAAAAGGTCGGCGCACCCCCGGACACATATCCCCGCCTACGTCTATACGCATACTGCGCCGGCATGGAGGTTCCATGTTTTTCCAACGACTGACGGATCATGCTCGTCGTCACAGCACGTGGTGGAGCGTCGTGAGCGCTCTCCTCGTGATCACCACCTTCTGCGGTCACTACTCCCTGACCCAGAGCGTCGCGACGCCGGCAGCGGCGCACTCCGCCGAACCGACGCCGACGGCTCAGCCCTCACCCGCGCCGACGCCGACGCAGAAGCCGAAGCCGAAGCCCACGCCGACGCCGGTACCCACCGCTGAACCGGAGCCTGTGCCTGCACCGGCACCTGCCCCCGAGCCGGCACCCGCACCGGCCCCTGCACCAGCACCGGCACCCGCTCCGGCACCCGCACCCGCACCCGCACCCGCGCCGACGGATGACGATGCCGCCGCGGCGGCCGAGGTGCTGCGCCTGGTCAACGTCGAACGCGCCGCGGCCGGCTGCGCGCCGGTCACGGCCAACCCCGTCCTCGGGGAGGTCGCGCGCGCACACAGCCAGGACATGGCGGATCAGGGGTACTTCAGTCACACGTCGCTCGACGGCCGCTCGCCGTGGGATCGCCTCGCGGCGGCCGGCTACTCCGACGGCAGCGGTGAGAACATCGCGGCCGGTCAGAGCACGGCGCAGGACGTGATGTCGAGCTGGATGAACAGCGAAGGGCACCGGTCCAACATCCTGAACTGCGGCAGCACGACGATGGGTGTCGGCATCGGCCACGGCGGCCCGTACGGCATCTACTGGACGCAGGTGTTCGGCCGCTCCTGACGGTCGCAGCTCTTCTCAGGAATGCGCGACGAGGGTCCGGGGCCACGCGGCCTCGGGCCTTTGTCGCGCGAGGGCTCAGGCGAGCAGGACCTCGTGACCCGCTTCTCGAAGGGCCTCGACGACGTCGGCATCCGCTCCGGCATCGGTGATCACGGTGGGGAACAGATCCACCCCGCCCACGGCGGCGAAGGCCACGATGCCGAGCTTGCTGCCGTCGGTGACGACGACGGCGCGGCGCGCGCGCTCGGCCATCATCCGGTTCACGGCGGCCTCGCGCTCATCCTGCGTGGTGGCTCCGGCGTCGGCATCCATCCCGTTGACCCCGATGAAGGCGATGTCGAGGCGCACACCCCGCAGCAGCTGTTCGACGAAGGGACCGACGAGCTCGTAGCTGCGCGAGTGGATCACCCCGCCGGTCACCACGACCTTGATGTCGGGGCGGGTGGCGAGCTGCGCGGCGATGTTCACGGCATTCGTGACGACGGTGATGCCGCCGTTCGCCGCGAGATCGTCACGGGCGGCGAGAGCCGCCGCAATCGCGGTGGTCGTGGTGCCGCCCGACAACCCGACGACGGTTCCCGGTGCGACGAGCGCGGCGGCGGCCTGTGCGATGCTCGCCTTCTCATGGGCGCGCAGGTGGCTCTTGTAGCGGATGGGCAGCTCGTACGCGACGGTCTGCGCGACCGCACCGCCGTGCGTGCGGGTGAGCAGCCGCTGCTCGGCGAGACTGTCGAGGTCGCGCCGCGTGGTCGCTGCCGACGCCCCGAACCGGTCCACGAGCTCATCGATCGTGACCTCGCCGGCTTCGGCGAGCAGATCGAGGATCGCGTTGAGCCGCGCCGCCCTCTTCATCCCGCCACCGTATCGCTCCCGGTCAGCGCGAAGAGACGCAGCATCCGCGCGGCCTCGGCGGCGAGGGCGTCGCGCGCAGGCGCGAGGTACTTCCGCGAGTCGACCAGCCGCTCGTCGGCGGCCAGCTTCTCGCGGATCGCGCGCGTGAAGAATCCGTTGAGATGCGTGGAGACGTTGATCTTCGTCATCCCCGCGCGCACCGCGGCGGCGATCACGGCATCCGCCACCCCCGACGACCCGTGCAGCACCAGCGGCACGGGCAGAGCGGCGCGCAGCCGGGCGATCAGATCGAGATCGAGCGAGGCGGTGCGGTCGGTCATGGCGTGCGAGGAGCCCACAGCGACGGCCAGGGCGTCGACGCTGGTCGCGGCGACGAAGGCCTGCGCCTCGTCGGGGTCGGTCCGGACACCGGGCGCATGCGCTCCATCCTTGCCCCCGACCTCGCCGAGCTCGCCCTCCACGTAGACGCCGGCCGCATGCGCCCGGGCCGCGACCTCCGCCGTGAGCGCCACGTTCTCGTCGTAGGGGAGCGCACCGCCGTCGAACATCACGGAGCCGAACCCGAGGGCGATCGCCTCGTCGACGAGCTCCGGACGCTCGGCGTGATCCAGATGCACCGCGACCGGCGTCTGCGCGCGCCGGGCGATCGCGAGCGCGGCCAGCGCGACCGGCTCGAGCCCGCCGTGGTAGTCGGCGCAGTTCTGCGAGATCTGCAGGATCACCGGAAGCTGCGCGAGCGCCGACGCGCGAACGAGACCTTCGGCGGTCTCGAGGTGGATGACGTTGAACGCACCGATGCCGGTGCCGGCGGCGGATGCCGCGGAGACGAGATCGCGGGCGGAGACGAGGGTCACGAAGGGTCCTTTCAGGACGATGCGGGCCGGAACGACGAGGGATCGGGGCGGGAGATGCGGAGCTGCTGCTCGAGCGCGGTCCAGTACGGGGAGATGTCGCCGGCGAGGGGCATCAGGACGGCCGCGGCCGACCACGCCGTGGCCCGGCGGAGGATCTGCTCGGGGTCGCGGACCCCGCCCGCGTACAGCACGGCGCAGGCTGCCACCCCGGCATCGCCGGCACCCGTGGGGTTGCCGGCCAGCGGCTCGTCGAGACGGGCGTGCACGAGCTCGGATGCCGTGACGGCGAGCATCCCGTCGGCACCGAGAGACAGCAGCACCAGTTCGGCGCCGCGGTCGATCAGCGATCGCGCGCCCTCGACCGGGTCGGCGATGCCGGTGGCCTCCGCGAGCTCGGCCGCGTTCGGCTTGAGCACGGTCGCGCCGGCGTCCGCGGCGCGCAGGAGCGCAGGACCGGACGTGTCGGCGATCACCGGCACACCGGCATCCTTCCCGACCGCAATCAGCATGGGGAGCAGCGGGTCGGGTGCGCCGGGCGGCAGGCTTCCGGAGACCACGAGCACTCGCGCGCTGGGCAGCCGCTCGACGACCTCGGCGAGCACCGCCGCCCACTCGACGTCGGTCGGGTTCACGCCGCGCTCGTTGACGATGGTCGTGTCGCCGAGCGTCTCGTCGACCACCGCGATGCTGCGGCGGGTCTCGGCGGCGACCGGGACGAGCGCATGCGGGACGCCGCTCGCGCCGAGCTCGGCAGCGAACTCGTCGCCGACGCGCCCGCCGATCGTCGTGACCGCGAGCACCTGCTCGCCTTCCGCGTGCGCGACCCGCGCCACGTTCAGGCCCTTGCCGCCCGCCCGGGCGATGCCGGCATCCGCGCGATGCGTGCCGCCCTCGACGAGCCGATCGACGCGCCAGGTGAGGTCGAGCGCCGGGTTCGGGGTCACCGTCAGGATCACGTGAGCTCCCTCGCACGCAGCGCGGCGCCGAGGAGCCCCGCGTTGCCCGAGAGCTCGGCCGGAACCAGTTCCGGGATGCGGTGGAAGCTCAATCGCGCCGCGAGCCGACCGCGCAGCTCGTCGAACAGCGCGCCGCCGGCGCGGGAGAGCCCCCCGCCGATGACGACGGCCTCGGGGGCGACGACGGCCGTGAGCTGTGCGAGCGACATGGTCAGCGCGTCGAGCGCCGAGTTCCAGATCTCGGCGGCGACCTCGTCACCGGCGGCGGCACGGGCGATGACGTCCTTCGCACCGTCGGGAACCACACCCGTCGCATCGCGGTACCGTCGCGCGATCGCTCCGGCAGAGGCCACCGCCTCGAGGCAGCCGCGGGCCCCGCACGCGCAGATCGGCCCGTCGGCGATCGGCGAGTGGCCGATCTCGCCCGCGTACCCGCCGGCGGTGTAGGGCACCCCGCCGACGAGCAGAGCGCCGGCGATCCCCGTTCCGATCACGAGCACGACCGCGTCGGCGTAGTCGCGGGCACCGCCGAGCCGGCGTTCGGCCCAGCTCGCGGCACGCACGTCATGGTCGAAGGCGACCGGCAGCCCGAGTCGGGCGGTGGCGAGATCACGCAGCGGGGAGTCGTGCCACCCCAGGTTGCTGGCGAACACGCCGAGTCCGGCATCCGCATCCACGATCCCCGGAACGACCAGACCCGCCGCCATCGGCACGACATCGGGGTGCGCGGCGCGGAGTTCGCCCGCCAGCACCTCGAGGCGCTCGAGGAGCACGTCGGTGCGGTCTCCCTCGGCGACGGGGGTCGGCGTGCGCCGCAGCCCGAGCGCGTTTCCCTCCGCATCGAACAGCGCGGACTTGATGTCGGTGCCGCCGACGTCGAACGCCAGCACGGGAGAACCCGCGCCCAGCGTCCGCACGGCGGCGAGTCTCTCGCCCGCAGTGTCGCGCTCGACGTCGGCGACGGGTGCTGCGCCGTCAGGTCCGGTCATGGATGGATCCGCTCATGCATCCAGGATGACGGATCGGGTGAGGTTGCGGGGCTGATCGGGGTCGAGGCCGCGGGCGACGGCCCGGTCGAGAGCGAGGCGGTGCAGACGCACGAGGTCGGCCATGGGGTCGATCGCACGGTGCTCGAACCGTGCCCCGGTCGCCGTCACCTGTGCGGCGAGTCCCTCAGGAGCAGCGCCGAAGTGCCAGGTCACGCGGCCGGGAGCGGCGATCGCGATCGGACCGTGACGGTAGTCCATCGAGGGGTAGGACTCGGTCCACGACTGCGAGGATTCCCGCAGCTTCAGCGCGGCCTCGTGCGCGAGACCGGTCGCCCAGCCGCGACCGAGGAACGTGTACTGCTCGGCATCGCGGAGAGCTTCGTCGTCGGTGTCGGCCAGCACCGAGGCCGCGTCGGCGATCGCCGCGGTGAGGTCTTCGCCGAGAGAGGCGCGGAACAGGGCGAGCGCCGTGGTCGCGAAGCGGGTCTGCACGACCGAGGTCTCGTCGGCGAACGGCAGCAGGACGGCCTCGTCGACCATCGAGACGAGCGGCGAAGTCGGGTCGCCGATCACGCCGATGGTCGGGATGCGCCCCTTGATGCGCTCGACGAGCTCGAGCACCTCGGTGGTGGTGCCGGAGCGGGTGAGGGCGACGACGGCGTCGTACCCCCGATCGACGAAGGCCTCGGAGGCGGCGAAGGCGTCGGTCTCGCCCTGACCGGAGGTCTCGCGCAGGGCGGCGTAGGACTGCGCCATGAACCACGAGGTGCCGCATCCGACGACGGCGACGCGGGCCCCGGAGGCGGGAAGCAGACCCTGCTCGGCCTTGAGGTCGGCGGCGGTCGCCCAGGTCTGGGGCTGCGAGTGGAGCTCTTCGCGCATGTGTGCGCCGGGCAGCGATTCGGTCATCGGGGTGCCTTTCTCGGGCGGTTGTTGCATAGTTGTGATTGTTTAAGGATTGATTCGATCATAGTATGACGATCAGGAACATCAAGATCAGGTTTCTCTTGATTTGTTTGTTCCCTTGACAAATAATCGAACAAGTTCCACCACCCTGACGGCGATCCTGCCGTCGAACTCCGAGCCTCGGCTTGAACGATCGCAGCTGCCCCGGCGAAGCGATCACCACGCACTGTCGCGTGATCGTGCTTGCGACTGTGCACCACACCCCGTCCGGACACGGCCTCCGCATCCGGAGCGGACACTCACAGTGAGGAATGCAATACACATGAAGAAGTCACTGCGGTTCGGCGCCGCCGCCATTGCGGCCGTCGCCACGCTCTCGCTCGCTTCGTGCGGGTTCGGCGGTTCGGCCGGAGACGGCGGCGGAGAGGACGCGAACACCATCGATCTCCTCGTCCCCAGCTACTCCGACGGGACGAAGGCGAACTGGGAGACCGTGATCGAGGGGTTCGAGAAGGCCAACCCCGACATCAAGGTCAAGCTCGAGCTCCAGTCGTGGGACAACCTCGAGAAGGTCGTCTCGACGAAGATCCAGGCCGGCGAGGCGCCGGACATCTACAACGGCGGTCCGTTCGCCGGCTTCGTCGGCGATGAGCTGCTGTACCCGGTCGAGGACGTGGTGTCCGAGGACACCTTCGCCGACTTCCAGGACTCGTTCATCAAGAACGCCGAGGTCGACGGCACCGCGTACGCCCTGCCGCTGATCGCCTCGGCTCGCGCCCTGTTCGTCAACAACACGCTGCTCGCACAGGCCGGCGCGACGGCGCCGACCGACTGGGACTCGCTGCTCGACGCCGCGACCAAGGTCTCCGCCCTCGGCGGCGGTGTCGCCGGCTACGGCATGCCGCTCGGATCCGAAGAGGCGCAGGCCGAGGCGGCCGTGTGGCTGTGGGGCGGCGGCGGCTCGTTCGGCGACGCGTCCGAGATCACGATCGACACCCCGGAGAACCTCGTCGGTGCCGAGCAGATCAAGAAGATGATCGACGCCGGTGCGACGCAGGCCGACCCCGGCTCGACGCAGCGCTCGCCGCTGATGGACATCTTCATCCAGGGCAAGATCGGCATGCAGGTCGGCCTGCCGCCGACGGTCGGCCAGATCGAAGAGGGCAACCCCGACCTGGACTACTCCATCGTCCCGATCCCGACCAAGGACGGCTCGCCGTTCACGCTCGGAGTCATGGACCAGCTGATGGCGTTCCAGAACGACGGCGACAAGGCCGAGGCGATCACGAAGTTCTTCGACTACTTCTACTCCGCTGACGTCTACGTGCCGTGGGTGCAGGCCGAGGGCTTCCTGCCCGTCACGAAGTCCGGCTCCGAGCAGCTGTCCGGCGAGGAGGCCCTCAAGCCGTTCCTCGACGTGCTGCCCGACGCCAAGTTCTACCCGTCGACGAACGCCCAGTGGTCCGCTGCCGACGGCGCTTTCAAGTCGCTGTTCGGTCAGCTGCAGTCCAAGCCGGCTCAGGACGTCCTGACCGAGATCCAGGCGCAGGTCGACGCGGGCTGAGCCCGCTGAACGGAGAGGTTCGGGTATTCCCATGAGCCAGACAACAGAGTCCTCGAACCTCGCGGGGGCGGCCACCGGTCGCCCCCGCACTCCGGGCGCCGTCTCACGGCGCACGTCGCGCGGCAAGGACCTCGTCCAGGCGCTGCCCTGGATCGCGCCCGCGCTGCTGCTGATCGTCGGCGTGGTGTTCTTCCCCGCCGGGGTGATGTTCTTCAACTCGACGCGCGACATCTCCCTCTCGGGCCTCGACAAGGGCTCAGTCGGGTTCGACAACTTCGCGACCGTGTTCGCGTTCGCGGAGTTCTGGCCGATCCTCGGCCGCACGATCATCTGGGTCGTCTCGGTCGTCGCGTTCACCGTCGTGATCTCGCTCGGCCTCGCGCAGATCCTGAACAAGGCGTTCCCGGGACGTCAGATCGTCCGCATGGCCGTGATCGTTCCCTGGGCGGCATCCGTCGTGATGACGACCATGGTGTTCTACTACAGCCTCGAGCCGTACTTCGGGGTGTTCAACAAGTTCCTCTACGACATCGGCCTCTCGGACGACGCGGTCGGATACGGGTGGACCAAGAACCCCGCCACCGCGTTCGCCTGGTCGATCGTGATCGCGATCTTCGTGTCGTTGCCGTTCACGACGTACACGATCCTCGCCGGGCTCCAGTCCGTGCCCGCCGACGCGATCGAGGCCGCGAAGATGGACGGCGCCGGTCCCGTCCGCACGTACTGGTCGATCATCCTCCCGCAGCTGCGCAGCGCCCTCGCGGTCGCGATCCTCATCAACATCATCAACGTGTTCAACTCGCTGCCGATCCTCAAGGTGATGACCGGGTCCATCCCCGGCTACGGGGCCGACACGATCATGACGATGATCTTCAAGTACATCGAGCTGCAGAAGAAGGTCGACGTCGCCAGCGCCCTGTCCGTCGTCGCGTTCCTGATCGTGATCGTGATCGTCGCGATCTACGTGAAGGTCGTCAAGCCCATGAAGGAGGTCTGATCATGACCGTGACCGAGACCGAACTCGTCACCACCACCGGCCGCGGCGGACGCCCCCTTCCGCCGCTGAACGGTCGCAAGCGCCGCTACACCGAAGACCAGGTCACCCTCCCGCGCGTCATCCTCCGCACCGCCGCCGGGTTCCTCGTCCTCGCGATCTTCGTCCTCCCGTACCTGATCATGTTCGCAGGCTCCGTGAAGACGAAGCCCCAGATCCGCTCCGTCGACCCCACCTACCTCCCGACCGAATGGCACTGGGAGAACTACCTCACGATGTGGTCGACACCCGAGACGCCACTGCCGTACAACCTCATCTCGACGATCATCATCGCCGTGTTCGCGACCCTGCTCGTGCTGCTCGTCTCCCTCCCCGCCGCGTACTACACGGCACGGTTCAAGTTCCCCGGCCGCATGGTGTTCCTGTTCCTCGTGATCGTGACCCAGATGCTGCAGCCGGCCGTGCTGACCTCGGGCCTGTTCCGCCAGTTCACGACCCTCGGACTCGGCGACACCTGGGCGGCGATGATCTTCATCAACGCCGCATTCAACCTCTCGTTCGCCGTGTGGATCATGCACTCCTTCTTCGCCGGCATCCCCAAAGAGGTCGACGAAGCCGCGCAGATCGACGGCGCGGGACGCTTCACCGTCCTGTTCAAGATCAACTTGCCGCTCGTCTGGCCCGGCATCGTCACGGCGATCGTGTTCACGTTCGTCGCCTGCTGGAACGAGTTCGCGGCCTCGCTGGTGATCCTGTCCACCGACAAGAACCAGCCGCTCTCCGTCGCACTGACGAAGTTCGTCGGTCAGTACGAGACCAGCTGGCAGTACGTGTTCGGCGTCTCCATCGTCGCCATCCTCCCCGTCGTCATCCTCTTCATGCTCATCGAGAAGCGCCTCGTCGGCGGCCTCACCGCCGGCAGCGTCAAATAGGGCGCTCGGGGGCGGACGCCGCCGCTCAGTCGGATGCCGGGCGCGCCGACGGGCGCATGAGCGAGACGCCGAGCACGCTGCCGAGCACGTGCCGACCCGGCCCCAGGGCCGGGTCGGAGTCGTGCGCGAAACGGATCGGCGGGGATGCCGTCCCCTTGGGCCGGTTCTGCTCGAAGCCGGAGCGCACGGCCGTCAGGAAAGGCTCCCCGAGCAGCGGCGCGCGGCCGACGATGACGATCTCGTGCGGGTCGGTGAGACCCGAGAGGATGCGCAGGGCGGCGGCGACGGACTCGGCGCCCAGCTGCATCCGCTCCTCGGCGCCGTCGGCCTGCAGCAGCGCACGGACACCCTCCGGCTCCAGCTCGTCGTGGAAGTCGGGGCCGAGGATGGCCGTCAGCGAGGCGACGGCCTCGATGCACCCGTAGCCGCCGCATCGGCAGCGAACGCGGGAGCCGTTGCCGCCGAACGCGACGTGGCCGATCTCGCCCGCACGATTCGTCGCGCCGGGGAGCACGCGTCCGTCGATCGTCACGGCGGCGCCGATGCCCTCGCCCATACGCAGCACGAGCCGCTGCACGCCCGCCGCCTCGTCGAACACCGATTCGGTGAGCGCCTCGCCGTCGGCGTCGTTGAGGATGACGATGGGGAGCTCGGCCTCCGCGCGGACGAGCTCGGCCAGAGGCACGTCGCGCCACCCCAGGAGCACGCTCTCTCGCACGACGGCTCCGTCGGTGACCCCGGGGGACTGCAGGCACACGGCGAGCACGCGATCAGGGAAGTCGCGCACGAGCTCGCCGGTCACCCGGGCGACGTCGGCGGGCTGCACACCGGAGGCGTATGTCGTCACGCGGGTGAGGACGCGGGCGCCGCTCAGATCGAGCAGGACGGCCTCCACGCTCTGCGCGCGGACGATCACGACGCACACGAGGTAGTACGCGCGGTTGAGCTCGACGCGCGTGCCCGGCTTGCCACCGGTGCTCTCGGCCTGCTCGCCCTCGACGACGAGGCCGAGCGCGATCAGCTCGTTGACGAGAGATGACGTGGTGGCGGTCGTCAGGCCGGTCAAGCGGGCGAGGCTCGCACGGGTCACCGAGTCGTCGGAGCCGATGAGCGCGAGCGCACGACGAAGGTGATCGCGACGGATCTTCCCCTTGCCGTCAAGGAGGCCCTCCGCACCGCCGCCGAAGACGGATCGCTCGAGCCGCGCCCTCGTCCCTTGCACCTCTGCCAGCATCGACGTCCTGCTCCCCTTCGCGCCTGTTCGCGCCCGATCGCCGCGGAACCTTGACACGCGGCCGCTCCAAACTCTACGCTAGCCCCACTTCGCTTACTCACTAAGTAAAGTCCCACACCCGAGTTCCCCGCTTTCTCGATGCCGACAAGACAGGACCCGATGAACGTGCCTGAGACATTGCTGCCCCCGCGCCGCTCGCGCGCCCGATCCCTCCGCAGAAGCGGCGCGGCGATCGTGGCCCTCGCGCTCGCGCTCCCCCTCCTCCCGATGCTGTCCGCGCCCGCGGCGGCAGAGGAGACCACCGTGATCGTCGACGACGCCGTCACCTCCACGACCGAGGGTTTCGACTTCCCCGCCAAATGGGTCGGCGACGCCGATCTCGATCCCACGAAGTGGATGAACGGAACCGAGCACTGGGTCCGCGCCGGCGACACCCCCAGCATGACCTTCCGCTTCACCGGCGTGCAGGCCGAGCTCCTCGGCAACACGGACCCGGCCCACGGCACCTACGCGTTCTCCGTGGACGGCGGGCCGGAGACGATCGTCGACGCCTACTCGGCCACGCGCCAGTACCAGCAGCTCCTCTTCTCCACCGGCGTGCTGCCGTCCGGACCGCACACCGTGGTCCTGCGCGTGACCGGGCAGAAGAACCCCGCCGCCTCCCGCGCCGGCGCCCAGATCGACTTCGCCCGCGTGACGAAGGAGCTCGTCGCCGCCACCGGCGTCTCGCTGGACCAGACGCCGCTGACGCTCGAGGCCACCAGCACGGCGAAGCTCGAGGCGACGGTCGCTCCTGCCGACGCGACCGACACAACGGTCGCGTGGTCCTCGGATGACGAGGGCGTGGCCACGGTCGCCGCCGACGGAACGGTCACCGCGGTCGCGGCGGGCGAGGCGACCATCACCGCCACCACGCGCGACGGGGGCTTCACCGCTCACCGCACCGTCACCGTGACCGCGGCGCGCACCGAGCTCTCCGGATCCGTGGCGGACACCAACTTCCACTACGTGACCGCGAAGTCCTTCGACGACTACCGCCGCAAGTACTACTCCGATGTCGTGACGATGAACACGACGGCGTGGCAGGGCACCGCCTGGCAGCGCGACCGCGTCAACGCGCAGTTCGTGCTCTGGACCGCCGGTGAAGCCAAGACCGGCGTCCGCGTGGAGAGCGCGCACCTCCAGAGCGCCGACGGCGCATCCCTCGACGACGGCATCACCGCCACGCTGATCTCGACCGTCATGGCCGGACGCGGACGCCCGTCGCTCGGAAGGCCGCAGGAGCCGATCCCGGACGTCCTCAAGCCTGTGGCTTCTGTCGAGATGGCGCCGCGCTCGGTGCAGCCCGTCTGGATGACGGTCGATGTGCCGGCCGATGCCGCGCCCGGCGTGTACGACGGCACGGTCGTCGTGGTCAGCGACCAGGGCGATCGCATCGAGCTGACCCTCGCTCTCGAGGTCCTCGACCTCCGTCTCCCGGCCGCGGGCGACTGGGAGCAGTTCGTCGACCTGTGGCAGAACCCCTACGCGGTCGCCCGCACCGAGGGCATCCCGCAGGACCAGCTCTGGAGCGAGGCGCATCTCGCGGCCATGCTGCCGCACTACCAGCGCCTCCGCGACGCCGGCCAGGACGTCATCACCACGACCGTGGTCAAGGACCCCTGGGCGTCGCAGACCTACGACCCGTACGACTCCATGGTCGAGTGGACGAAGAACGCCGACGGCACCTGGTCGTTCGACTTCAGCGTCTTCGACCGATGGGTCGAGTTCATGATGGACGACGTCGGGATCGACGGCCAGATCGATGCGTACTCGATGGTGAACTGGGCGAGCAAGGTCGAGTACTTCGACGTCGCTCAGAACCGCCGGATCACGGCGTCGGTGCCGGTCGGCACGCCCATCTGGCGCGAGATGTGGACCGCGTTCCTGGAGAAGTTCGGTCCGCACCTCAAGGAGAAGGGCTGGTTCGACATCACCTACATGGCGATGGACGAGCGGGCGCTCGACGACATCCTCAAGGCGGTCGATCTCATCGACGAGGCAGCACCCGGGCTCAAGGTCGGCGCCGCGATGAACTACAACAGCCTGCACGACCCGCGCCTCGACCGCATCGACAAGATCTCGGTCTCGGCCGACAACGTGCTCATCGGCGACGAGGAGTTCGAGACCGTCGCCGCGCACCGCCGCGAGCTCGGACTGATCACGAGCATCTACTACTGCGTCGGCATCTACCCGAACACCTTCGTGCGGTCGAACCTCGCCGAAGCGGTGTGGGGCCAGTGGAAGACGACGGCGACGGCATCCGACGGCTACCTGCGGTGGGCGTACGACAGCTTCGTCGAGGATCCGTTCGCGACGGTCGACTTCAAGACCTGGGAGTCGGGAGACGCGGCGCAGGTGTATCCGCACGACATCTCGTCGGTCCGCTGGGAGCACATGAACGAGGGGATCCGCGACGCCGAGAAGGTCCGCTGGCTCTCCGCACGATCGACGGATGCCGCGACCGCTCTGAGCGCCGCGATGGCGGAGATGGCGAACCCGGGCTTCAAGAAGGATCCCTACGGCGGCGTCATCGATCCGGGTGACGTCGACATCCCCGCCGAGGTCGACCGGCTCCAGGCCGCCCTCGATGCCGCGACCCGCACGTATCTCGCCGACCGCGAAGCAGCCTTCGACGTGTCGATCTCGGACACCGCCCTCACGGTCGGGTCGGAGGCCACGGCGACGGTCGCCGGGCTGGAACCCGGCAGCACCGCGACGTTCGAACTGCACTCCGACCCGGTGCTGCTCGGCACGGCTGTGGCGGATGCCGACGGCACGGCACGCCTCGCGTTCACGGTGCCGGTCGTCCCCGCCGGGGCGCACGACCTCGTGGTGAGCGCACGCGACGCGGCAGGCACGCCGGGCAGCATGTCGCTCGCCGTCACCGTGAGTGCCGCCCCGAGCCCCGGCGGCGGTGACGGGTCCGCCGGTCCCGGAACCGGAACCGGAACCGGCGCCGGCTCGTCGAACGGCAGCGCTCTGGCCACCACCGGCCAGGACCCCACCCTGATCACGATGGCCATCCTGCTGGCAGTGCTCCTCCTCGCAGGTGGCGCCGTCGCCGTCCGACGCAGGCGTTCCCCCCGCGCCTGATCGGGCTTCCCCACAGGGCCGTCACCGCCTCCCCTCAGCGCGGTGACGGCCCTTCTTCGCGCTCACACGCTCGCGGCCTCCGGGCGATAGCGGTCGCGGAGGACGCGCTGCATCCAGCGATTCGATGATTCGGGATCGCGGAGCGGGCGGCGCGACCCCGGCGTGCTGGGGGCGTAGTCGACGGGGCCGAACTCCGCGAGGAACGTGACGGGGCGGCCTTCGCCGCGCAGCCTGTGCACGATGAGATCCCACCATCGCAGGTGCTGCTCGACGACGTCGCGCCACTCCTCGGCTTCCGGATCGTTCACCTGCGGCCCTTGAGGATGACCGATGCGCGCATGGACGTGGTCCGCGCGAGCGATCGCGAGCTCGACCGCCGCCGGCTGATCCGCGAGCATCGACTCCGCGACCACCAGCCAGTGCGAGACGTCGAAAGTCACCCGGAGACCGGGGTGGCGTTCGAGGATGCGTCGCGCGGCGTGCGCCGCGTACAGCATCCGTGATCGGTGCAGCTCGACGAGGACGTCGAGCCCGGTGGCGGCGCGACTCTCCACGACCCGCTCCGCGAGGCGGTCCTGATCGGCGTCGCTCCAGTGATCCCGACCCGCGTGCAGCGTGACGTGCAGCGGGGTGAGTCCGCTCTGCGAGATCTCCTGCAGCTGTCGCTCGATCTCGGCGATGTGGGCCGTCGGCTCGGGATGCGCGCTGCCGACGAGGAGGGAGAGCTCGGCACCGGCGCCCGCGACGGCCGCGCCGAGACGTCGCTGCCCCTCGAGGTCGTGCGGCCACCAGACCTCGACACCGTCGTAGCCCTGCTCGATGGCGCGGGCGACGAGGACATCGGCCGGGGCGGCGAACACCCAGTCGGTCATGAGCACCAGCGGCGCTGCGGCCCTCACAGCCGGTCATCCGTCAGCGTGGGCATCCGGCGCTGCTCGCGGCGGAACAGACTCGGCGAGCTCCCCCGGCGCTGTGTGAACTGCCGCGAGAAGTAGGAGGGATCGTCGAATCCGACCTGCTGTGCGATCACGCTCACCTCGAGGTCGGTCTCGACGAGCAGCGACTGGGCGCGCGCGAGCCGCGATTCGATGAGCAGCTGCAGCGGAGTCAGACCGGTCGCCGCCACTGTGGCGGACCGCAGCTGGGAGACCCCCATCCCCAGTTCGTGCGCGCGGGTCTCCATCGAGATCTGACGGGTGGCACCGCGCGTGAACGCATCGATGAGGTCGGGGGCGGCGTCCCGCATCGTCGAGGTCGCGAGTGCGACGATCCAGGCGTAGCTCACCGCCGATGCCCGGAGCGCGCCGATCGAGCCGCTGTCCGCGAGCTCGTCCCGCAGACGATCGAACGTCGTCGTCAGGTCGTCGGGTGTGCGGTCGAGCGCCACCACGGGGACCGCGCGCCGCCACGCCCCCAGCTCGTCGAGCGCACGGGTGGCGGCGCCGGAGAACAGGATCCAGTGCTCCGTCCATCCGGAGCGATGCGGCCCGTAGCCGTGCGCGACACCGGGGAACAGCCAGATGAGGGCGGGAGCCTCGACCCTGACATCTCCCGTGAGCGGACTCGAGTACCAGCCGCTCCCCTCGCTGATCACGACGACCGCATGGGAGCGCAGACGACGACCGCGGAAGCCCTCGTGACTTCCGCCGTACTCCCCCGCGCCGAGGCAGGCGACCGTGACGTCGGTGAGCCCGCGGGCGGGATTCGCGTAGATCGCCCAGTTGTCCATGATCGTCCAAGTGTGTCCGGGAGGGCGCGAAAATACAAGCGTTGAGAAGGGAAGTCCATGGACGGATCGTCCTAGCCGCGGCGAGAATGGGGTCATGATCACCTCCAACGGCTATGTGCTCGACGAGAGACCGGAGCGATTGGGTCGCCTCGAGGCCGTGCCGACGGCGCTGCGCGACGACAAGGATGCCCTGTGGGAGCGCCTCCGCCGCGACGGGTACCTCTACCTCAGCGATCACCTCGATCCCGAGCTCGTCCGCGACTTCCGGGCCTACTACTTCGGAAAGCTCGCACCGACCGGTCTCGTGCGGCCCGGGGGTGATCGTGACGGGATCGATTCGCACGACGACGTCGACCTCGCCCTGACCCGCCGCGTGCTCTTCGAGGACGTCGTTCCCGGCGACCGCTATGCCGCGCTCACCGCGCATCCGACGATCCGCGGATGGTTCCAGTGGTTCCTGGGCGACGACGTGCATCTCCACAAGCGTCGCATCATCCGCCACACCCGGCCCGGCGAGACGGGCATCGGCACCGCCACCCAGGCGCACTACGACCTCGTCTACCTGCGCGAGGGCACCGACCGCGTGCTGTCGATGTGGATCCCGCTCGGTGACTGCACGGTCGCGAACGGCGGTCTCGCCTACCTCGAGGGAAGCCACCATCGTGTGATGGCGCAGGAGCGCGCCGGAACGCTGAAGATGCCGGCCGCCTCGATCACGGCCGACCTGCCGGGCCTGGCCGACGAGTACGAAGCCCGATGGCTGATCAACGACTATCGTGCGGGCGACGTCATGGTGCACTCGGCCCACATCGTGCATGCCTCGACGGACAACGTCGATCCGGATCACCGCATCCGCCTGTCGACCGACATCCGCTACCAGCGCGTCTCCGACCCCATCGACTGGCGGTGGCAGGAGCACTGGTCCGACGACGACGGTCTTTGACCAGACGTCGGCGGTCGCGCGTCAGGACGCGGGAGCGGATGCCGCGAGCAGCTGCTCCGGACTCCAGCGCACCCCGAGCGCCGCGGTCAGCGCGGCCTGGGCCGCGCCGGCGGAGAGCGCGACGCGCGGATCGGCGTAGCGGATGGGGACCTGCGCGGTTCCTCGTGACGAATAGTCCGTCTCGCTGCGGACGCGCTCGAGGAATCGCGGCCCGAGGACGGTGGCGGGCCCCCCGATCACCACTTCCGTCGGATCGAGGAGTGCGCTGATGAGCTTGACGGCGCGAGCGAGGGCGCGAGCGCCGTCGTCCAGCTGCCGCGCATCGGCGCGGGCAGCGAGCACCGCGATCTCCGCCGCATCCATGGCGTCGGAGAAGCCCTCGCCGAGCATCGCCCCCATGGCTGATGCCGACTCGAGGCACCCGCGTCGGCCGCAGCTGCAGTCGCGCGCCGCGTCACCGAACACCACCTGCACATGGCCGATCTCACCGGCCCGGTCGCGCGGCCCCGGAGCGAGCTCGCCGTCGAGGGTCACCGCGGCGCCGATCCCCCCGCCGATGTGGATGAAGAGCCGGTAGCCCGCGGGGGACTCCTCGCGCCCCGCCTCGGCGATGGCCTCGGCATCGACGTCGTTGACCAGCAGGACCGGAGCCTTCAGAAGGCGCTCGAATCGGTCGGCCAGCGGCACGTCCTGCCACTTCAGCTGCACGCTCTCCAGCACGGAGCGCCCGTCGGTCGTGCCGGGCAGCTGCACGCCGGCGGCGAGCAGGCGGTCGCCGAACTCGGTGGCGATGTCGGCCAGGGCCTCATCGAGAACGCGGTCGCGGTCCTCCGCCGAGTACGTCACGCGTCGGACGTCGACCTCCGTGCCGTCGAGGGCGACGAGCGCGACGTGCGCATGGCGGGGCTGGATCACGATGACGAGGATCAGGTGGTGGCTCGCATCGATGCTGAGGGTCGTCGCCCGCTTCCCTCCGGTGCTCGCCGCCTGCTCGCCCTCGACGATGAGACGGTTCTCGAGCAGCTCGGCGACCAGCGACGATGCGGTGGCCGCGGTCAGCCCCGTGGCCCGTGCGATCCCGGCCCTGGTCTGCACGCCGGGGTTCCGGAAGACCAGCTGCAGCGCCCGTCTCAGGTTGGCGCGCCGGACCGATGCCTGGGTGTCGAGGGCGTCATCCGTGTTGAGCATGGGGTTCCGTTCAGGCACTCGCGTGCGAGGTGTTGACAGATCGAGCGCCGATCCGTAGTCTCTCCGTAAGTTTATTCATTGAACTTAGTTGGCCGAAAGGCCTCCCCCAGCTCCGGACGGGCGAGTGCTGCACACACCGTCGCCCGTCCGGCACTTCTCTCAGCGGCCCTCGGCCGCCTCGGTGTGGTGGCGGATGACCTCCGCCACCACGAAGTTGAACCACTTCTCCGCGAACTCCGGGTCGAGATGAGCCTCTTCCGCGAGTGCGCGAAGGCGAGCGACCTGCTGCTCCTCGCGATTCGGATCGGATGCGGGCATCTCGTGCTCGGCCTTGAGATGCCCGACCTGCTGGGTGGCGCGGAAGCGCTCGGCCAGCATGAAGATCAGCGCGGCGTCGATGTTGTCGATGCTGGCGCGAAGTCGGAGCAGTTCGGCCTTCGGGTCCTCAGCGGCTGTCATGCCCCTACTCTAGAGCCGCCGAACGCCCGTGATCCGACGACGCTCACCGCTATCGTGAGCACATGAGCAACGAAGAGTCGCCGGCCTCCGCACCCACCGACGACGCGGCATCCGAGACCTCGTCCGATGCTCCCGGCCCACAGCGGACCGAGACCGTGCCGCGTCCCGTCGTCGAGCCGATGGCGCCGCGCGGATCGTTCTGGACCCGCATCGATCGCCCCTTCGTCTTCGGCTTCCTCGTGACGCTCGGCGGCCTCGGGGCCTTCGTGCTGGGCCTGGCCCTCACGAGCCTCTCGACGGTCCTCATCTACATCGCACTCGCCCTCTTCGCGGCCCTCGGCCTCGACCCCGCGGTGCGCATGCTCGAGCGGCGCGGCCTGTCCCGGGCCATCGCGGTCCTCGTCGTGACCCTCGGCCTCATCGTGGTGTTCGCGCTCCTGCTGTGGATGGTCATCCCGATCGTCGTCGACCAGATCTCGAGCTTCGTCCGCTCGGTGCCCGGCATGGTCCAGGAGTTCACCCGGAGCGATCTCTACGCGACCCTGGAGCGTCAGTTCGGCGAGCAGTTCCAGGACCTGGTGGCCGAGGTGCAGAAGTTCCTGTCGGACTTCGGGAACCTCGCCACCATCGGCGGTGGCGCGTTGAAGGTCGGCGCGTCGATCGCCACCGGCATCTCCGGCACGATCATCGTCATCGTGCTGACCCTCTACTTCCTGGCGAGCCTCGCCGGGATCAAGACGAGCCTCCTGCGCCTCGTGCCCGCCCGCGACCGCGCCAGGGCCGGCGACATCACCGACCAGATCACCGACTCGGTCGGCGGGTACGTCATGGGGATGGTCGTGCTCGCGTTCTTCAACGCGCTGCTCGCGTTCCTGCTCTACTTCTTCCTCGGTCTGCCGTTCCCGCCGCTGATGGCGACCGTCGCCTTCTGCATCACGCTGATCCCGCTCGTCGGCTCCGTGATGTTCTGGATCATCGGCACCGGCATCGCGCTGTTCACCAATCCGATCGGCGCACTGATCTTCGCGATCGTCTATCTCATCTACATGCAGATCGAGGCCTACGTCATCACGCCGCGCGTCATGAACCGCGCGATCTCGATCCCCGGCTCGCTCGTCGTCATCGGCGCCCTCGCCGGCGGCACGCTGCTCGGGCTGCTCGGCGCACTCGTGGCCGTGCCGGTCACGGCATCCGTCCTGATCATCATCAAGCAGGTCTGGGTCCCGCGCCAGGACGCCAGGGTCTAGCCGCGCCGCACGCAGAAGCGCCCGGACCCGCTGCAGGAATCAGCAACGGGCCCGGGCGCTTCCGGAACGAGGGGGCTCAGACGAGGTCGTTGTCCTCGAGCCACTTCTTCGCGATGTCGGCCGACGACTGCTGCTCGACCGTGCTGAGCACGTTGAGCGACACGAGCTCCTCGGCGGTCAGCTTCGCGCTGATCGCGTTGAGCACCTCGGACACCTTGTCGGCGATGTCGCTCGCGACGATCGGCACCACGTTCGACGAGATGATGAGGTTCTTCGGGTCTTCGAGCGCGACGATGTCCTCGGTCTCGAACGCCGGGTCGGCGGTGTAGATGTCGGCCACCTGGATCTCGCCGGCGAGGAGCGACTCGAGCGTGGTCGGACCGGTGGCCGAGAACGCCAGGTCGACGCCGTAGACCTCCTTGGCAGCTGCCGGGTTGTACGGGCGCTGCTCGAACTCCGGCGGGGCGCCGATCGTGACCTGCGAGGTCACGTTCTTGAGGTCTTCGATCGTCTTGAGGTTGTTCGCCTCGGCGAAGCTCTTGAGCACCGTGTAGGTGTCCTGGTCGGATGCCTCGGCGTAGTCGAGCGCGGTCAGGCCCTCGGGCAGCGTCTCGGTGAGGGCCGAGTAGACGTCTTCCGGCGAGGTGACGTCGACGTCATCTTCGGAGAGGTACTCCAGCAGGCTGCCGGTGTACTCGGGGAACACGTCGATCTCGCCGGACTCGACCTCGGGCATGTACGCGTCGCGCTGGCCGATGTTGAGCTTCTTCTCGACGGTGAACCCGGCGCCCTCGAGCGCCTGGGCGTAGATCTCGGCGATGATCTCGTTGGAGTAGTACCCCTGCGAGCCGACGACGATCGTCTCGGAGTCGCCCGACCCGGATCCGGCGTCGCTCGACGGCTCGTCGAGCGGGTTGCCGCCGCAGGCGGACAGGGCGAGTGTCGCCGCGGCCACCAGGCCGACGGCGAGGACGGAGCGCTTGCCTCGTGCTGTGAACATGGACTTCCTCTTCTTCTCTGGGACTTCTTCTGGTGCTGTGAAAGCGGGACGGAGAGATCAGGCGGTGGATGCCGCCGGCGCGGGGGCCGGCGTGAGCGGACGGGTGCGGCGGCGAGCCGGGCGACCGGTGCGGAGCCCGCGCGGAACAGCAGCATGCTGCGCGGCGGCGAGCAGCAGGTCGACGAGCAGCGCGAGCACGGCGACGATGAGGGCGCCGCCGAGCACCTGATCGAAGCGACGCAGCGGGATGCCCTGGATGATCGGCCAGCCAAGTCCGCCGAGATTGACGTAGGCGGCGATCGTGACGGTCGCGATGACCTGCAGCAGCGCCGAGCGGATGCCGCCGACGAGCAGGGGAAGACCGAGGGGCACCTCGACCTTCCAGAAGATCTGCCACTCGGTCATGCCCATGGCCCGCGCCGCATCGATCACGCGGCGGTCGATCGCCTCGAGGCCCGTGTAGGCACCGGCGAGGAGCGACGGGATCGCAAGCAGCACGAACGTCGTGATGGCGGCCTCCGGCACTCGGAGCACTCCGAGGAGGAGGACCAGGAGCACCATGAGACCGAACGCGGGAATGGCACGCGCGGCTCCCGACACCGCGACGGCGATCTCGCGGCCGCGGCCGGTGTGACCGATCAGCCAGCCGAGCGGCAGGGCGATGATCGCGGCGATCAGCACCGAGATCGCGGTGAGCGCGAGGTGCTCGCCGAGGAGCTTGGGCAGGGCGTAGTTCCCGGTCCACTGCGCCGGGGCGAGCATCCACGCGATGGCGTCCGCGAAGAGATTCATGCGGCTGCCCTCACGGGAACGGCGCGGCTCGCGGAGACGCGACTCGTCGCGGTCGTCCACGGCATCAGAGCGCGTCCGAGCAGCAGCAGGATCAGGTCGATCACGAGCGCGATGATCACGACCGCGACGACGCCGGCGAAGACCTCGGCGATGATGCGACGCTCGAGCCCGTTCGTGAACAGGTAGCCGAGGTTCGTCACGCCGATCAGGATGCCGACGGTGGCGAGCGAGATCGTGCTGACGGCGGCGACCCGCAGCCCCGCGAGGATCACGGGGCCCGCCAGCGGGAACTCGACCGCCCAGAAGCGGCGGAACGGCGCGAAGCCGGTGGCGGTCGCCGCCTGGCGGACGCCGTCGTCGACCGAGTCGAGGCCGTCGGCGACCGCGCGGACCAGGATCGCCACCGCGTAGATCGTCAGCGCGATCACGAGGTTGGTCTCGCTGATCGCGGAGTAGCCGAGCGTGGCAGGCAGCAGGATCAGCAGGGCCAGCGACGGGATCGTGTAGAGCAGACCCGTGAGCACGATGATCGGACCCCGCACGAGCCGGTACCGCCACGCGACCCAGCCGAGCGGGAGCGAGAGCACGAAGCCGAGCACGATCGGCACGATGCTCTGGCGCAGATGCACCAGCGTCAGCTCGAAGATCAGGCCGAGGTTGTCGGTGACCCAGTTCACGACAGTCCGTCCTGCCCGGCGGTCGTGGCGACGGCATCCGTCTCGGTCTCTGCCACGATCGCTCCCTGCGTGCGGCCCTCGGAGTCGACGACGACGGTGCCGTGCGGGGTCTCCTTGAGGTGCAGCGCGCGGCGTCCGCGGTCAGCACCGATGAACGCGGCGACGAAGTCGTCGGCAGGATTTTCGATGATCTCGCTCGGGCTGCCCACCTGCACGATGCGCGCGCCCTTGTCGAGGATGACCACCTGGTCGCCGAGCAGGAACGCCTCGTCGATGTCGTGCGTGACGAAGACGACCGTCTTGTCGAGCTCGTGCTGCAGTCGCAGGGTCTCCTGCTGCAGGTCGGCGCGGACGATCGGGTCGACGGCGCCGAACGGCTCGTCCATCAGCAGGATGTTCGGGTCGGCGGCGAGCCCGCGAGCCACTCCGACGCGCTGCTGCTGACCGCCGGACAGCTGGCTGGGGTAGCGCTCGGCGAGCGCCTGGTCGAGGCCGACGGTGTCGAGCAGGGCGCGGGCCCGCTTGTGCGCCTCGGGCTTCTTGACGCCGGTGAGACGGAGGACGGTCGCGACGTTGTCGATCACCGAGAAGTGCGGCATGAGGCCGGAGTTCTGCATGACGTAGCCGATGCGACGGCGCAGCTGCACGGGATCGCCGACGAGCACGTTCTCTCCGTCGATCTCGATGTCGCCGGAGGTCGGCTCGACCATGCGGTTGATCATGCGCAGCAGCGTGGTCTTGCCGCATCCCGACGATCCGACGAAGACGGTGGTCTTGCGCGACGGAAGCACGAGGTTGAAGTCGTTGACGGCCACGGTGCCGTCGGGAAACTGCTTGGTGACGTTGCGGAACTCGATCATGGGCTACTTTCCAGACGGTCGATCGACGAGGCGGGCATCGGCGCCTCGGCGCCGGCAGACGGTCGTCATTCGGAGATCTCGACCCGCGGATCGAAGGCGACGAACCCGGAGAAGTCCTTGCCGACGCGGTCGAAGGCCGACGGGTACGGGGTCGGGTACGACCACGCGTAGTCGGTGTGAAGCTGGTCTCCGGCCTGCACCGAGTAGTACTGGGCCGCGCCCTTCCACGGACACGTGTAGGGAGTGGGGCTCTCGACGAGCGCACCGGTCGCGATGGATGCCGGCGGGAAGTACCAATTTCCCTCGATGCGGGCGAGATCGCTCTCGTCGGCCTCGGCGATCACGGTTCCTGCGAGTACAGCCTTCATGGTCCTGCCTCCTCAGATGTGGGTTCGAGCGTATAAGACGTGTGCGACATCCGGGTCGGGGTTGCGCGCAGAGCCGTCAATGTGAGAAACATTCCTGGATCTGTTCGGTGCCGAGGCGACAGCGGATTGCGCGATCGCGCCGCATCCCGCCTGTCAGGCGGACTGACGCCCGTAGCCCTCCAGCAGACGGAGCCAGATCTCGCTGATCGTCGGGTACGCCGGCACCGCGTGCCAGAGCCTCTTGATCGGCACCTCTCCGACGATCGCGATCGTGGCGGCCTGCACGAGCTCGGCGACCTCGGGGCCGACGAACGTCGCACCGAGGATCACGTCGCGCGCGGTGTCGATCACGAGACGCGCCTGACCCTCGAAGCCGTCCTCGTAGACGCTCGCACCGGCGACCCAGCCGAGGTCGTAGTCGACGACCTCCACCTCGTGCCCCGCCTCGCGGGCCGCGGCTTCGGTGAGTCCGGCGGAGGCGACCTCGGGGAACGAGAACGTGACCTGGGGCACGGCGGCGTGATCGGCCGTGGCGACGTGCCGACCCCAGGGGGCGTCGTCGACCTCCTCGCCCTTGGCCCGCGCGGCGATGACGTCTCCGGCCGCCCGCGCCTGGTACTTGCCCTGATGCGTGAGGAGCACGCGGCCCGTCACGTCGCCCACCGCGTAGAGCCAGTCGCTGCCGGGCACGCGCATCGTGTCATCCGTCTCGATCCAGCGTCCGGGCTCGAGCCCCACGGTCTCCAGACCGATGTCGCGGTTGTGCGCCGAACGCCCGGTCGCCGCGAGCACCTCGCTCGCGGTGATCTCCTCACCGTCGTCGAGGGTGATCGTGACACCCGCGTCGCTGCGGTGGACGGAGGTCGTGCCGGTCGAGGTGCGCACGTCGACGCCCAGCTCCTTCAGTCCGGCCGCCACGCGCTCGCCCGCGAAGGGCTCCATCGTCGAGAGCAGGTCGCCCCGGGCGATCAGCGTCACGGTCGACCCGAGCGACGCGTAGACCGTCGCCATCTCGACCGCCACGACGCCGCCGCCGATGACCGCGAGACTCTTCGGCAGCTCCTCGGCGCTCGTCGCCTCGCGACTGGTCCACGGAGCGGCCTCGCGCAGCCCGTCGATCGGCGGGATCACCGCTTCCGACCCGGTGCTGATCGCGACCGCGTGACGGGCGCGCAGCACGCGCGTGCCGCCGTCGGCATCCGTCACGGTGACCTCGCGCTCACCGGTGAGGCGGCCGAAGCCGCGGGCGAGGTCGATACCGGCCGAGTCGAGCCACTTGACCTGGCCGTCGTCCGACCAGTTGCTGGTGAAGGAGTCGCGGCGGTCGAACACCGCACGCACGTCGAGGGTGCCGGTCACCGCCTGCGACGCTCCGCCCACGTGCTGCGCGGCACGCAGGGCCTGGGCCGGACGCAGCAGCGCCTTCGAGGGCATGCACGCCCAGTACGAGCACTCGCCTCCGACGAGCTCGCTCTCCACGATGATCGCGGTGAGTCCGCCCTGCACGGCGCGGTCCGCGACGTTCTCGCCCACGGCACCTCCGCCCAGGACGATCAGGTCGTACTCGTCGGTCTTCTCGGCAGCAGTCATGTCGCACCTCTCCGTCGCCCAGTCTCGCTCAAGAGCAACGTCGAGTCACGGGTGAGTTGTTCCCTGGAGCACGGTACGGATGTCGGGAGATCGGACGGATGCCGGGGCGGACCGCGGCGGCGGGGACCATCGACGGCAGTGCCAGCAGGATCACGCGGTGTTCGTGAGGGAATCCCCAAACGGACACAGTGTGGCGTCCTGGGTTACCGTTCGACGCCCGAGTTTTGCTTTACGGCTAGCCAGATGATGGGGTGCACGATGGAGATGAGAATCAGCAGCAGTGTCGATCCTCCAGAGGCATAGATGATCCATGCGTTCGTGCCGCCGAGTCGTTCCTGATCTGCAGCGAGGATCCCGGACGTAAGTAGGAGGACTGTCGCGGCGCCGATGGTCAGTACCCAGGACTCGAAGATCGCGAACCTGCGGCGAACTCGCGTCTGCGTCTCAACGAGAGCCGCGATAGCGAGGGCGCCCGCGGTCAGCAGGCTGCCGATGGTGAGTGCCCACAGGATCCATCCCAGAACCTGTGTGCCTGCAGATCTTTCTCCGCAGGTGACGAGGAGCGGTGCGAACGTGTACTCGAACTTGGTTGTGCATCTCATATCTCGCATCTGGAGCCATGAGGACAGCGAAACAAGGAGTGGAACAAGAACACTCACCGCAAGGGCCGCCCATCCGAAGAGGATGAGCGGCACCCAACGGCGACTGCCACTAAACATATGACTGATCAGCAACTCCAGACATTCGCGGCTACCGTTCCGAAATCGCTGGAGTTCCAGCAAAGATCCGGGGCCTTTCGGTTATTCGCGTTGTTCAACATCATGCGACTCAAGGACGACCCCGGCCTCGGATACGGGCCCGGCGTCACGCCCATGCAGTCCATGAGCGGCATTGAGGAATGATGCTCGCACCACTGCCGGCTCAACGGCTGGACGATCGCTCCGACGGTGCTCTGCGCGTCGTCGCCCTTCAGCGGATACAAGTACAGATCCAAGAAGCTATTCCCGCAAGAAGTCGGCATCGCCCATGGCGCCGCCCAATGGGGCGCGTTGTCGTTTCTCACCCCGCGTCGGTAGCTTGGGGCTTCTTGGTATCGACAGTGACAGCGATCCCACGAGCGCGAACCTTCTCCACAGCCGCTGCAAGTGCTTCCTGTGTGCTTTCGTCGATGCGGAGGGGTGGGGTGACGATGAGCCCGGTTCCGTCGTCCGTGAGCGTCACGCTCATTCCAGCAAATTCCGGGACTGACTGGGTCAGTTCCATCGCGGCCGCCATGACCTCTTCGCGGCTATGTGCCGACTGGGTGATCTCTAGATTGATGCCTTGGGCTGCGGCCTGGGGAGCCAATTCGAGAATTTCCGGTGGGACTTCGCCGTTCCAGGTGACGGCGTATCGCTTCTCTGAGACTTCGATCTGACCTGTGACCATGTGGCCGGCCGTGCCTTGTGCCGAGATCTGCGAAACCCGATCGGCTAGCGCCAAATACGGCTCCTGCGCAGCTTGGCGCGCAGCCTCCTCAGGCGTGAGCTCCGATCCATCTTCTGGCGGAGTGTCCTTGAGGTCGGCAGATAGTGATGGTGAGGAGGTAGCGGCGACGGCCACGCTGCTGCCAAACAGTATGAGTCCGAAAGCCGCCGTAGCGGCGACCCATCGAGAAGCCCTCATCGCATTCTCCTCATCGCCGAATGGCACAGTTTGATGCGCGAATCGTACCTTATCTCTCTGATTTGCTATACCTGCGCTGGCGGGAGGGTGCTGACGCAGACGGTCGCGCAGTCAGACGACTGGACAATTTCGCCCTCCGCCTCATGGACGGTCGCCTCAACGAGAAGCGACGACGCGGATCCGGCGACCGGCGTCAGGCCGCGACGGGCTCCTGCACGGACCGACGGGCGGGGAACGCCCGCGGATACGCCCGCTGCAGCGCGACGACGACGAGCGTGGCGGCGACCACCTTGATGAGGTCTCCGGGCAGGAACGCCAGGCTCGATACGGCGGTGGGAACGAGGGGCACGCCGGTCACGAGTGCCTGCACCGGGATCCCGAAGGCGTAGACGACGAGGACGCCGCCGATCAGGGAGGCCGCAGCGGCCCGCCACCACGTCACGCGTCCCGTCCGCATCAGCAGGCCGATCACGATCACGCCCGCGATCCAGCCGAGGAGGTATCCGGCGCTGGGGCCGACGAACACCCCGAGGCCGCCGCGCCCACCGGCCAGCACCGGGAGTCCGAGTGCGGCGAGCGCCAGGACGAGGATGACGGCGAGAGGCGCGACGCGCGGGCCGAGCACGAGCCCGGCGAGCATGACCCCGAGTGTCTGCGCGGTGATCGGCACGCCTCCGGGCAGCGGCACGATGACCGTGCCGAGCACGACGATCAGCGCGGAGAACACCGCGATGCGGCCGAGCACGGCGCTGGAGCCGGCGGGGCGGGAAGTCGACATGAATCCTCCTGAACACTGTTCACCTGAACGGTGTTCACTACAGTAGAGGCGTCGTCCACGTCCTGCAAACCCGTCCGAGGAGCGATCACGTCCATCACGCCCGCGCTTCGTCGCCTCGCCGCCGAAGACCCCACCCGTTCCGCGATCGTCGGCGAGGACGACCGCCTGACGTACGGCGACCTGTACGCGGAGTCGCGGCGGATCTCGGCGGCCCTCGACCGCCTGCTTCCGGCGTCTGCGGTCGACGCGGAACCTCCGATCGTCGCCGTCTGCCTGCGCACGGCGTTCGACACCGCGCGGATGGTCGTGGCGGCGGAGGCGGGCGACCGCATCCTCACCGTCATCGACGCGCACTGGCCGGTCCCGCTGCAGACGCAGCAGCTCGCCACGACCCGGGCGAGCGCGATCGTCACGGACGCACCCGCCCTGCGGGGTGCCCTGCGTGCCGCGGAGTGGCCGGGACTCGTCCTCGGACTCGCCGACCTGGGGTGCGCAGACCTGGACCTCATCGGGCCGGTGCCGGCCGACCCGACGCCGATCGCCGAAGACGCGCCGTTCCTCCTGCTGACCTCATCGGGGACGACGGGAACGCCGAAGGTCTTCCTGAAGACGCGGGCCCAGTACGCGGCGAACATCGACGTCTCCCGCCGCCACCTGGGCACAGCGGACGACATCGCCACCTTCGCTCCCGGGCCGATGTCGTACAGCCTGACCCTCTACGCACTGTTCGAGGTTCTCGCCACCGGCGGTCGGCTGCATGTCGCCGACCGTCTGGACGACCTCTGGCTCACCTCCCGCGTGCACGATGAGGGCATCACCCGCCTGGTCACCGTTCCCGCGGCGCTGCACGCTCTCGCCGACGCCGCGACACGCACGCACGGACGCTACGACGGCATCGAGCTGATCGTCACCGGCGGCGCCGCCCTCTCGGCGGACGCGCGAACCCGGATCACCGCGGCGCTCCCGCGCGCCCGCGCGGTCGGTTACTTCGGCACCGGTGAGCTCGGTTTCATCGGCGACGATCGCGGAGGTGGAGAGATGATCCGTCTCTATCCGCAGGTGCAGGCGCAGGTGCGCGACGATCACGGCGCGGTGCTGCCACCCGGCGCGTTCGGCACTCTGTGGGTGCGCTCACGCTCGTGCTCGACCGGATACCTTCCCGGCACGACGACGACGTCGTTGACGGATGCCGACGGCTGGGCGAGCGTGCACGATCAGGGGCGGCTTCGGGATCGGGACTTCGCCTTCGTCGGAAGACGCGGCGACGTCGTCACCACGGGAGGACACACGGTCGCACTCGACGAGGTGGAGCGCGCGTTCGACGGCATGCCCGACCTCGGTGCAGCGTGCGCGATCGCCGAGGTCCGGCCTGCTCTCGGCGTGCGCATCGCGCTGGTCGTCGAAGGAGAGGGGCCGCCTCCGGCGGAGTTGCGCGCCTGGGCGAAGGGCCGGCTCGCACCGGCATCCGTTCCTCGTCGCTGGTACTCCCTGCCGGAGCTTCCGCGCACCTCGGGTGGCAAGATCCGCCGCGCCGCCGTCGCCGAGCTCATCGCCGTCGGGCAGGGGCGGGCATGAACCCGGAGAGGTCCGCGGTCGTGACGGGCGTCGGCGCCGTCACTCCCAGCGGCCTGACGGCCCCGGCCCTGTGGGCGTCCGTGCGGGCCGGACGCAGCGGGATCACGCGCCTTCCCCCGGAGCTCTCCGGCTCCGGGCCGGTGCAGGTCGGCGGAGTCATCCGCGGGTTCGCGGCTCCCGGAGACCTCCCGACCCCGCTCATCCGCCACCTCACGCCGATGCAGCAGTGGGCGATCGCCGCGGCCGATGAGGCGATGACGTCTGCGGGCGCGACGCAGGGCCCCGACCTGCCGTGGGGCCCGCACGCGGTGCAGGTGATCGTCGCGACGGGTTCGGGACCGGTCGACGCTGTCCTGCACGCGGATGCGGCTCTGCGTCGACGCGGTCCCCGCGCGGTGCCGCCGGGCCTCTCCGTCTTCGGAACAGCGGATGCCGTCGCCGGCGTGCTGAGCCGACGATACGGACTCCTCGGCCAGACTCACGCGGTCGCCGCGGCCTGCGCGAGCGGTGCCGTCGCGATCGGAGAGGGCATGCGGCGCATCCGCCACGGATATGCGGACGCCGTGCTGGTCGTCGGGGTGGACGACTGCCTCGGTCCGCTGCACCTCGCGGCACACGCGAACCTCCGGTCCGTGGTCACCGGCTTCGCCGACGACCCGGCAGCGGCCTCCCGCCCGTTCGACCGCGCACGCCGCGGCTTCGTCATGTCGCAGGGCGCGGCCGCGGTGCTGCTCGAGGCCGGCGACCTCGCGGCGGAGCGCGCTGCGCGGCCGGTCGCGACCGTGGCCGGGTTCGGCGCGACCGGCGACGCGCACCACGCCACCGCGCCGGACCCTGCGGCGGTCGGTGCGACCAGGGCGATCGAGGACTGCCTCACGGATGCCGGTGTCGCCGCATCCGAGATCGATCACGTGAACACGCACGGCACGGGCACGGTGCTCGGCGACGACGCCGAACTCGTCGCGCTCCGGCGGGCGCTCGGTCGACGCGCAGCGGCCGTCCCCCTCACGGCCACCAAGTCCACCACCGGACACCTGCTCGGCGCGGCCGGCGTCGTCGAGGCCGTCATCGCCGCGATGAGCCTGCGCGATCAGTCCCTGCCGCCGACCATCAACCTGAGCGATCCCGCCGACGGCTGGGACTTCGTCCGCGACACCGAGCGATCGCATCCGGTCCGCACGATCCTGTCGACCTCGTTCGGCTTCGGCGGTCACAACGCGGCTCTGCTGCTCGCCGGCCCTGACTGAGCTCGCGCCGCGGAAGAACCGACACGCTACGGCACCAGCACGACCTTCCCCCGCTGCCGGCGCTGCTCGATGGCGTCGTGCGCCGCCGCGGCATCCTCGAGTCGGTACTCGTCGACGGGCGGAACGGTACGGCCTTCCGCCACCGCGGCGAGCGCTCGGGTCTCGAGCAGCCGCAGGTCCGGCAGGGCTCGTCCGAGCGGAACGGTGACGGTGAGGGAGCGCTCGACGATGTCTCCGGAGTCGAGGCGAAGGACCTCGCCGCTCGACCAGCCGATGATCACGACACGGGCCCCGCGGCCGAGTGTCTCGAGCACTGCTCGACCCGTCGCGCCGCCGACGCCGTCCAGCAGGACCGAGGGCTGTCGCTCGCCGAGGAGCTCGGCCATCCGAGCCGGCCACGACTCGTCGGTCGCGTCCAACGGCACGAGCCTGCCGCCGGCGAGCTTCTCGCCGCGCGCGAGCTGCTCGACCACGGCGCGCTTCGACTCGCCGCCGTGAAGTGCGACGACCGTGGCCCCGGCCGACAGGGCGAGCTGCGCGAGCTGGCTTCCGAGACCGCCCGATGCCCCGGGGATGACGACGACGTCTTCCGGCCGGATCTGCGCGGAATCCAGCACGAGCTGAGCCGTGCGTCCGGTGCCGATCGTGGCGACGGCCTGCGGGAAGGTCACCCCATCGGGGACGCGGTGCAGGGCCTCGACCGGCGCCAGTGCGTATTCGGCGTAGCCGCCGCTGCGGAAGCCCACGTGGGCGACGACCCGCGATCCGACGAGTGCCGCGTCGACGCCGGGGCCGACGGCATCGACGACACCGGCCACCTCACGCCCGGGCGTCATCGGGAGCACGGGTCTGGGCATCGACGGCGGACCGGCGTCGCGTCGGATGGCGGTGTCGACCGCATGCACACCGGCCGCAGCGACAGCGACGCGCACCTCCCCCTCGCCGGGCTCGGGCAACGGCACCTCTTCGACCTGCAGCACCTCGCTCGCCCCGAAGGCACGCTGCACGACCGCCCGCATGCTCCGCGCGCTGGACGAGCCGACCGTCACAGCATCCGCACTCATGCGCCGACCTCCTCGCCGGTCGCAACGCCCTCGGCATCCGCCCGCATCCGGGGCGCCAGCACCGCCGCCGCGACCGCCACGACGGCTGCGAGGGCGAACACCGCGGTGAACGGATCCGCGACCGCAGTCACCGACGTGAACAGGATCCCGGTGACGGCCAACGCCAGCGCGCTGCCGAACGAGTCGGCGACGGTCATCGCGCCGCTGTTGAAGCCCTGGTTCTCGGGGGTCGACATCGACAGCGTCAATGCGCTGGTGCGGGGGCTCATCAGCCCCATCCCCACTCCCGCGACGACCCAGGCGACCGCGACGATCGCGGCATCCCAGACGAGCCCGGCGGTGGCGACGGTCAGCGCGATGCCGATGAGGACGAGGATCGTGCCGACCCGCACCGCCGTGATGCTCGACAGGCGCGTGCCCATCCGCCCCTGCACGGTCGCGGCGGCCGACCACGCGAGCGCACCGCCGGTCAGGGAGAGCCCGGCGAGCGTCGGCGTGAGGTCGTAGCGATCGGTGAGCAGGTACGGCAGATAGACCTGCGCACCGAAGAAGGCAGCAGCGGCGAGGCCGCGGACGAGGATGACGGAGGGCAGCCCTCGACCAGCACGGAGCGTGCCGCGGGGCACGAGCGGGCGCACCGCGATGAGCGCGATCACGATCGCGACGCCGGCGAGCACCGGGCCGAACCCGGGGATGTCACCGACCAGGTTCAGCGCGAGCACCGCGACGGCCGCCAGCACCGACCAGCCGAGCCGCCTGAAGGCCCACGGTGTCGCCGCATCACCGTCGTTCGCGAGTCCGCGCAGCGCCGGGATCACCATGAGCAGGGCGACGAGCACCAGGATGACCACGCCGAGGAAGACCCAGTGCCAGCTCCAGAGCTCGGTCACGGCCCCCGCGACCGTCGGGCCGATGAGCGAGGGGATGACCCAGGCCGCGGCGAACCCGGCGAAGACGGCCGGATGCAGTGCCTGCGGGTAGACGCGAGCGACGACGACGTACAGGGCCACCATCAGCCCTCCGCTGCCCAGCCCCTGGGCGAAGCGCCCGGCGACGAGGATCTCCATGCTCGGCGCGAGGCCCGCGATCAGCAGACCCACGACGAACATGGCGACCGACGTGTACAGCGGCGCGACAGGACCGCGGCGATCCGACCAGTTTCCCGCGATCACCATGCCGATCACGCTGGTGGCCAGGGGCCCGGCGAAGGCGAGCGCGTACAGCCGCTCGCCGTCGAGGTCGGCGCTGACCGTCGGCATCACCGTCGTCACGGCCAGCGACTCGAACGCCCCGAGGAACACGAGCGCGCACGCGCCGATCGTGATCCAGAGGTACTCGCTGCTCATGATGCGCGGCGGGGCGGGGTTCGGCTTCGCCGGCGCTCCTGTTTCGGTAGTCATGAGAGACGACGATAAGACCTCAACAAAGGTTGAGGTCAAGACCTGCGGCTCAGCGCACGGGAAGGAAGTGCGTCGGCGCCGGAACCTGCGCCTCGTGACGGATGCCGCGCACCGCGCCCGTGCGCTCGTCGAGGTCGAGCAGCGTGACCGTGTCGGAGCGCTGCCCCGCGACGAGCATCTTGCCCTCGTGCACGAAGTGGTGACGCGGCCAGTCGACACCGGAGTCGGCGAGCGCGACCGACTCGAGGGTGTCGCCACCGCCGCGCACCCGCAGGGTCGCGATCGTGTTGCTGCCCCGGAGCGCGGTGTACAGGAACTGCCCGTCGCGCGAGCGCGCGAGCTCGGCCGGGAAGTCGACGCCGATCTCGGCGATCGGGCTCGACAGGGTCGACGACACGACGCGCCAGGTGCCGTCGACACCCGCGGCGAGGGTGAACACCTCGCACGAGTACTCGGTCACGACATGCAGATGCCCGCTCGGGTGCACGACCATGTGGCGAGGGCCGGTGCCGAGCGGGAGCACGACCTCATGGTCGAGGATCAACCCCTGGGTTGCTGAGCCTGTCCCCTGGGTTGCTGAGCCTGTCGAAGCACGCCAGATCCGCACGAGGTCGAACCCGAGGTCGGTGGTGGCGATGCGTCCGTCGGGCAGGAAAGCCGCGGCGTGCGCGTGCGAGACCCGGTCGGCGCCGGCCGCATGCGGGTCGGATGCGGCGATGCCGTCGCCCGGCGGGGTCGCCGCCGGTGCGTCCGGGTCGTCGTCTCCGAACAGGGCCGCGCGGAGCGCCGCCGCGGCATCCGCCGTCCGCTGCGCCGGAACGAGGCGGCCGGCCGCATCCAGGCCGATCCGCACCACGCGTCCGTCGCCGTAACAGCTCGCGATGAGCGAGGATCCGTTCGGGGCGACGGCCAGGTGGCAGACGCTCTCGCCGACGGCGACGGGGTCGCCGAGCGGCGACAGCGCCGCCTCACCGGTACGCGCGAAGGCCTGCACCAGGGCATCCGCCTCGAGCGCCGCGTAGACGACGTCGAGGGACGGATGCTGCGCCAGCCACGACGGCGAGGGCGTCTCGGTGACGGCGCCGCGATAGGCGAGCGTCGTGGCCTCGCGGCCCTCGTCGCCCGCGAGCAGGCCGATGCCGTCGGCCGAGCCTTCCATCGCGGGACCGTAGCCGCCCAGCCAGAACCGTGTCATGCGGTCGCTCCCCGAGTTCAGTCGAGCAGATCGTGGCGCACGATGACCTGGTCGCGCTCGGGGCCGACCCCGATCACGGAGATGCGCGTGTTGCTCATCTTCTCCAGCGCCAGCACGTAGTCCTGCGCGTTCTGCGGCAGATCCTCGAAGGTGCGCGCGGTCGAGATGTCCTCGCTCCATCCGGGGAAGTACTCGAGGATCGGCTTCGCGTGGTGGAAGTCGGTCTGGTTCACCGGCACCTCGTCGAAGTGCACGCCGTCGACGTCGTAGGCGACACAGACCGGGATCTGCTCGAGACCGGTGAGGATGTCGAGCTTCGTCAGCACGAGGTCGGTGATGCCGTTGATGCGCGTGGCGTAGCGGGTGATCGGCGCGTCGTACCATCCCACCCGGCGCGGGCGGCCGGTGGTGGTGCCGAACTCGAAGCCCTGCTTGCGCAGCCACTCGCCCTGCTCGTCGAACAGCTCGGTCGGGAACGGACCCGAGCCGACCCGGGTCGTGTAGGCCTTGACGATGCCGACGATGCGGTCGAGCGCGCCCGGTCCGACGCCGGAGCCGGTCGCGGCGCCGCCCGCGGTCGCCGACGACGACGTCACGAACGGGTAGGTCCCGTGGTCGATGTCGAGCATCGTGGCCTGGCCGCCCTCGAAGACGACGACCTCGCCGCGGCCGAGTGCCTCGGCGATCAGGTAGCCGGTGTCGGCGACCATCGGGCGCAGACGGTCGGCGTACGACAGCAGGTCTTCGACGACCTCGTCGGCGGTGATCGCGCGACGGTTGAAGATCTTCACCAGCAGGTGGTTCTTCTGGTCGAGGGCGCCCTCGACCTTCTGACGCAGGATGTTCTCGTCGAAGATGTCCTGCACGCGGATGCCGACGCGGTTGATCTTGTCGGCGTAGGCCGGGCCGATGCCGCGGCCGGTGGTGCCGATCATGCGCTTGCCGAGGAAGCGCTCGGTGACCTTGTCGAGTGTGCGGTGGTACTGCGTGATGATGTGCGCGTTCGCGCTGACCCGCAGACGCGAGATGTCGATGCCGCGGGCGGCGAGCGCCTCGAGCTCGAAGAACAGCACCTCGAGGTCGACGACGACCCCGTTGCCGATCACCGGGTTGACGCCGGGAGAGAGGATGCCGGACGGCAGCAGGTGCAGCGCGTACTTCTCGTCGCCGACGACGACGGTGTGCCCGGCGTTGTTGCCGCCGTTGAACTTCACCACCCAGTCGGTGCGCTCACCGAGAAGATCGGTGGCTTTGCCTTTCCCTTCGTCGCCCCACTGCACGCCGACGATCACGATTCCTGGCATGGGTGTCCCCCCTGCTTTCGCCGGGTTTGCACCGGCCGATGAGCTGGCCCTCTTCGGGCGTTCCCATCCTATCGGGAGGGGGTTTCGGGGCTGTTTCGGGCGTTCTCATGGCCGAGGGCTGAGCGGACGGCCGCGACGGTGGCGGGAAAGCGACGGATGCTGTCGGTCCGGCCGATCGACGGATGTCGGGGGCCACTGCCAGGATCGGGGGATGCCACATGCAGCATCCGACGACCTCGGCGTTCGTGCGAGCGCCGGCGCACCCAGGAAGCAGGGTCCGCTCGTCCTCCTCGCGGCCCTCGTGACCGTGGTGCTCTGGGCCTCGGCGTTCATCGGCATCCGCGGCGCCGGCCCGCACTACGATCCGGGGGCCCTGGCTCTGTTGCGGATGGCCGTGGGAACGGTGGTGCTGACGATCATCGCCGTGCGCCACGGCATCCGTCTCCCGGAGCGCCGCCACTGGTGGCTGATCGCGGTCTGGGGCGTCGGCTGGTTCTGCGTCTACAACCTCGCGCTGAACGCCGCCGAGCGCACTCTCGACGCGGGCACGGCCGCGATGGTGGTGAATCTCGCCCCGCTGATGGTCGTCGTCTTCAGCGGACTGTTCCTCCGCGAGGGCTTCCCGAAGCCCCTGGTGATCGGGGCGCCGATCGCCTTCCTCGGCGTCGTGCTGATCGGCATGAACTCGTCCACGAGCGAAGGACCCGACATCACCGGGCTGCTGCTCGCCCTCCTGGCCGCGGTGATGTACGCCGGGTGCACGCTCCTGCAGAAGCGCCTCCTCACCGCTGGGACCGACGCGACGACGCTGACCTGGCTCGGCGCCGCCGCCGGAACGATCGCGCTGCTCCCGTGGACGGGCAGCCTCATCGGCGCCCTGCAGACCGCGCCGCTCGACGCCACGCTGTGGGTCGTCTACCTCGGCATCTTCCCCACGGCGATCGCCTTCACCACCTGGGCCTATGTGCTGCAGCGCAGCACCGCGGGACAGACGTCGGCGACCACCTATGTCGTGCCGGCGATCGCGATCCTCATGTCGTGGGCGATCCTCGGCGAGGTGCCGACGCCGCTGATGTTCCTCGGTGGAGCGCTGTGCCTCCTCGGTGTGCTCGTCACGCGCATGCGCTGGGGGCGCCGCGACCGATAGCGCCTCCGACGCGGCTCAGCGTTCGCCGATGACGTTCCGCGCGATGCCGAGCTCGGCGAGCCGGGCGGCAGCCAGCGTGCGCTTGAGCTCGAGGGCCTCGCCGATCTCGCCCGCCAGGCGCGGACGACTCTGGATCAGTGCGTCGACCGTCGACAGCGGCAGCACCACGACCGTGAGGACCTCGCCGGCGATCGTGACCGCCTGGGTGCGCTCGCGGGTGAGGGCGGTGTGCCCGACGATGTCACCCTTCTCGGCGCCGGCGAACTCGATGCGGCCGCCGTCGGCCTCGATCGCGAGCACGGCCCGACCCGAGACCACCACACGCACCTCGTCGGGCACGATTCCACTGGCGAGCACGGTCTCACCGACGCCGTAGCGCTCGAGGCGCGCACCCGCCGTCACCGCCTCGATGTCATCATCGCGAAGATGCAGCGTGGGCGCGATCGCGGTCATCGCCTCGACGAGGCGCTGCGGCTCGGCGAGCGGATCGGTCGCATCCCCGTCGAGGGCGAACCCGCGGCGACGCGCGGCATACCAGAGCCAGGACAGGTACATCGAGAGAGCGCGTGACGCGTCGGCGGGCCCGGCGACCGGGATCGAGACGGCGTACGCACCGGCACCCGAGTAGTGCACGGTCGCGCGCTCCCGCGGGAGCTTCATCGGCAGGGCATCCGCGATCGCGACCAGCAGCGTCATGACCTCGTGCGGCGGATCGTCGGTCGAGAACTTCACCGGCGTCTCGGCCGAGTACGGCCCCTCCGGCTCGCTCATGTTCGTGAACGAGGCACCGGAGAGCGACGAGTTCGGGACGATCTGGATGCCGCCGCCGGTCTCGATGTGCACGGCACGCCAGTTCACCTCGACGACCCGGCCCTTCACCCCCGCCGCATCCAGCCAGTCGCCGATCTTGAACGGCTGCTCGAAGAGCAGCAGGAGCCCCGAGATCACGCCGCCCACGGCGTTCTGCAGCGCGAGGCCGATTACGATCGACCCGACGCCGAGAGCGGTGAAGAGGCCGCCGACATCGGCATCCCACACCCAGGAGAACAGGAGGGCGAGCCCGACGCCCACCAGGATCAGCCGGGCGATCTCCACGAAGATGGTGGGGATGCGGCCGCGCCACGAGTCCTTCTCCGCGTTGGCGAACAGCGCCACGTTGAAGGCCGAGAGCACGAGCAGGATGACGAGGAAGCCGAACACCGTCGCGACGACACGCGTCCACACCTGATCGGCGGGCGATTGGATCGCGAAGGCCAGGAGCCCGAACAGCGCACCCACCGGGATGACCCCGTTGCGCAGCATCCGCAGCGGCTTGGCAACCGGATTCCCTCGGCGCGTCAGCGTTCCGATGATCTCGGTGAGCACGACGAGGAGCACCGGCACGCCGACGGCGAGGCCGATGACCCACCAGGCCCAGCCGTCCTCGAACGCGTCGGCCACGGTCAGACCACCTTCCAGACGGTCTCGGTCCGGCCCTGGGTCTCCACCGTCCCCGCCTCGACGTAGGTCACGAGCTCCTGCGTGCGGTCCCGCACGTTCTGGCTCACGTAGATCCCGGGCTCGCCCGTGACCGACCGGACCCGGTACGCCAGGTTCACGGCATCACCCCACAGGTCGTAGGCGAGGCTCGTGCGCGCGACGAGACCGCTGGTCACGGTGCCGGTGTCGACGCCGGCGCGCAGCCCGATCTGGGTGCCGTGCTGGGAGTTGAAGCGCTCGAGCACCCCGAGCAGGTTGCGGGCGAACTCGACGCTGCGGCGGATGTTGTCCACGCGCGGAACGATGAGTCCGGAGGACGCGAGGTAACCGCCGCGCAGCGTGCGCACCTTCTCGACGCCGGCCTTCTCCGCTGCCTCGTCGAACCCGCGCATGAGCGTGTTGAGGAGTCCGATCTCCTCCTCCGCGCTCTTGCCGCGCATGGCGTCGTCGAATCCGACCAGCTCGGCGAAGACCACCGACACGTTCTCGTGCGCCTCGGTGATGGCCTCGTCGCCCTGCTTGTACTTGGTCGCGACGCTCTCCGGCATGAGGGTGTGCAGCAGCTTCTCGTTCTCCTTCTGCTGCTCGTCGATGAGCTCCTGCTTGATCCGCAGGCTCGACGCCATGTCGTTGAACGCGCTGCCGAGGTCGCCGAACTCGTCACGAGACCCCTGCGGCACCTGCACGTCGAGATCGCCCTCCGCGACCCGATGCACGGCGCCCACCAGCCGATGGATCGGACGCGTGAACACCTGGGCGAGCAGCAGCGAGAGCAGGGAGACGCCGAGCATGATGCCGAGCAGCGACAACAGCACGTTGCGCGTGAAGTCGTTGACCGGCTCGAACGCCTCCGCGGTGTCGATGCGCGCGATGATCACCCAGTCGAGTCCTTCGATCTCCAGGGGCGCGTACGCGGTGACGCTGTCGCCGCCGATGTAGTCGCGGCCGACGACGGTGCCGCTGCGTCCGGCCTGCGCCTCGGCCACCGCGAACGTGTCGACCGGCTGCAGGAGCACGGTCCCCTTGATCTCACCGATGCGATTCGCGATCGTGGGCGCGATGCCTCCTGTGATCAGCCGCTTCACGTACTCCTCTGGGTCTTCCACCAGACGTCGCGAGGTGCTGCGCATCAGATCGTCGCGTCCCACCAGGTAGACCTCGCCCGTGTCGCCGAGACCCTGCGCCTTCCATCCTTCCGAGCCGGTCATCACGTCGTTGATCGTGTCGACCGGCACCTGGAGGGCCATCGCCCCCGTGATGCCGCTGTCGTTGCCGACCGGGGAGATGACCCACATCGTGGGGATGTTCAGCGAGGGGATCCAGCGCTCGAAGTCGGTCATGCCGATCGCGTCGACCGAGTTGGTCGCGATCGTGTCCCGGTACGTCTGCGCGAAGGCCGTGTCGCGATACGGCCCGGTGTTCAGGTTGGTGCCCAGCTCGATGCCCTTGTAGGCGGAGAACACGACGTCGCCGTCGAGGTTCAGCAGCAGCGCGTCCTCGTAGCCGGCCTGCTGGACCAGCCGCGTGAAGTAGTCGCCGTAGCGCTCGGCCCCGGCCGAATAGCTCGTGCCGTCGCCGCTGTCGTTTCCGACGAGCAGCTCGTCGTAGTCGGCGTCGAAGTCCTGGTTCTTCGTCGTGTACTGCAGCTGCAGGTAGCGGCCGGCGCTCGATTCCGGGATGAACGCCTCGTTCCCGTACTCCTCGCCGGCGCGGGCCTCGAGCTCCGGGATGAAGGTGTCGGCGTAGTAGGCCTCGAGCTGCGCGGACTGCTCAGCGGAGATCTCCTGCTGCTGGAGGTCGTCCCACGCGGCGTTCATCGTGTTCGAGAGCGTCTGCGCACTGAGATTGCGGGACTGCAGAGAGGCTTCGCGCTTGACGTCGTCGATCGCCTCGGTGATCTCGACCGCTCTCATCGAGCGGATCGTGATGAGCTGGTCGACGGCCGCGTCGTGCAGGGACTGCCGCCCGTTGATGAAGCCGATCGCCCCGACGACGACCGAGGAGACCAGGCTCACCGAGAGCAGCATGATCAGCAGCTTCGACTGGATGCTGAGTCCGCCCCCGCCGCGGAATCGGCGAACTCTCGTCGCGCCGTCCGCGCTGCTCGTACCGGTCCCGCTCTCGCTCATGCGCCCTCCGCCGTGCATCGTGCGCGTCCCCGGTCAGACACTATCGATATTCCGGTACGACGGTCTACACACGGGTTCCGCTACAGTGACCGGCGGAGGCGAACATGACGACCTGGTGGCCCTACGCACGACTCGCAGCATCCGTTCTCGCCGTCGCGGCGATCGTGGCGCAGCTCGTGCGATCGATCGACGTCGCCCGAAGCGCCGAGACCGAGTACGGGCAGCACATGCCCACCGTGATCGCGAACTTCTTCAGCTTCTTCACGATCGAGTCCAATGTGCTGGCGGCCGTCGCCCTCGCGATCGGCGGGATCTGGGCGCTGCGCCAGAAGGACGACAAACTGGTCGAACCGCGGTGGCTCGCGGTGCTGCTCGTCTGCGCCAGCACCTACATGATCGTGACCGGCGTCGTCTACAACACCCTGCTCCGCGGCATCCCCCTGCCCCAGGGTGCCACGGTCCCCTGGTCCAACGAGGTGCTCCACGTCGTCGTCCCGATCATCATGCTGATCGACGTGCTGGTCGCGCCGCGCCGGCGCGCGCTCGGCTGGGGCGCCGTGGGGATCGCGGCGATCTTCCCGATCGTGTGGGTCGTCTACACGCTGATCCGCGCGAACCTGGTGATCGCCCCGGCGACCGGGAACCCGTACTGGTACCCGTACCCGTTCCTCGACCCGCACCAGCCGGGCGGCTACGGCGCCGTCACCCTCTACGTGCTCCTCATCGCCGCGATCATCATCGGTGCGGCCGCGGGAGTGGTCTGGATCGGCCGTCGCCGCGGCATCCGTGCTGCGGACATCTCCACGACGTGAGCGCCTCCGCGCGACCACGCGAGAGCCGAGATCACCGCGGGCGGACGGGGAGCGCTTCGATTCGACCGAACTCGCTGCGTCGAGGGATCGATGCGACAGCCTTCGAGAAGACGGCGGCGATCGCCGCGGATGCGAGGATGGCGAGCGGCACCCCGATCGCCGTCGCATAGTTGGAGTACTCCAAGAGGGTTCCGGCCAACAGAGGTGCCAGCGCCCCGGCGAGCGAACCCAGCAGCGAGGAGAGCGAGAGGACGCGACCACGGATCTGATCGGGAATGATCAGGGCGAGGAACGATCCCTGCACCGCGTTGAGCGGGATCAACGGCAGAGACGCGACGAATCCGAGCACCGCGACCACCCAGACGCTCTGCGTGAACAGGAGTCCGCTGAATGCGATGGTGATCGTGCAGATCGAGATCTGCACGATCCTCTGACCGCTGAGGCGACGAAGCGCCCAGCCCACGACGACGCCCCCGGCAAGCACGCCGGCTCCCTGGAAGGTCTGGATGATACCGATCTGCCAGGCCGGAGTTCCCGCTTCCTGCTGGCTGAGCACGATCGTCATGCCGCAGGCGCCGAGTGCGAAATTCACCAGCACGACCAGGCCGATGAGGACCCTCGGCTGCCGCCAAGCGGCCAACCATCGTGATCCCGAAGACAACGATCTGACCGCCGGAGCATCATCCCGCCGCTCGGGGGCCAGATTCTTCTTGATGGCCAGCGCCGAACCGACCTCCCCCAGACGGGTGACGGCCGAGACGATCAACGGCACCGAAGGATGCAGCCCGAACAGAAACCCCGACACCGGGGCAGCGGCAAGACGGATCGCAGCGTCGCGCGACTGATTCGCGGCCGATGCGTCGGCCAGAAGCTCCTTCCCGACGATACGAGGAAGTGCGACATCGGTCACGTTGAAGAAGAGCCCGACGACCATTCCCTCGCATGCGGCGATGACGAGAAGAGAGCCCGTCGTCAACGTCTCGGTCAGGTACATCCCGGAGAGGACCCCATAGATCCCGAAAGCGCCCAGGCCGGACCAGATCATCAGACGACGGGCGTCGAACATGTCCGCCAGAACACCGCCCGGGAGAATCGCCACCGCGCGGGCCGCCGCCGAGACGGTGCCGATGAGCCCCGCCAGGAAGGCATCAGCCGTGAGGTGGTATCCGAGCAGGGTGAATGCGAAGGAACCGACGCTCAGCCCCACCTGTGTGAGCGTGTCTCCCACGAACCACGCGCGATAGTCCCGCACACGCCACACGCTCGGCGTCGCGTTGTTCACAACGGATCCGCCTCGAAGATGTAATCGAAACGGGGGTCGCCGGATCCGCATGTCGGACACCCGGCCTCCGGCTGCCATTCCATGATCGTGCGGAGCTCCCCGGAGATGTAGTTCACCTCGATCTGCTTTCCGACGCCCAACGGTTCGGTGTAGCCCGTCATCAGGCGGATCGCCTCATCGACACCGAAGGACGTGAGTCGCTGGATGTGCGGTGAGATCGCGGCGGTCGCGGCATCCCGGGCGGGGGACATCAGCGCGCGGAATTGGCTGAGGAACCCCTGCGTATTGAGCTCGTCGAAGATGTGGAGACAGTCCAGGCACCCGGAGCGACGAGGGATCACCGAGAAGAAGCGACCACTGGTGTGCTGGGTGAGCATGACGACAAGCGGGATCCCCAGCTGAACCGCGGCCGAGTTCGCTCGGCGCTGCGCGATGAACCTGGGCTCGTCGATCGCGCAGATGAGAGCGTCCGCTCCGCGCGCGACCTGCACGATCTCTTCCGCTGAGGTGATCTTCAGATCGACGACCTCGACGTCGCAATCCGGAGCGAAGCCGCGACAATACTGCTCTGCAACCTCGGTCTTCTTCCGGCCGATGTCACCGGTTCGGAACAAGGTCTGTCGATTCAGGTTGCTTTCCTCGACGATGTCGTAGTCGAGGATCGTGAGCTTGCGCAATCCCGCAGCCAAGAGCTGGGGAAGGCTGGCGCTCCCGCCGCCCCCGAGCCCGAGCAGCACGACATGGGCATCACCGAGCACGCGTTGCGCTGAGTTTCCCGCCGCGTGGGAGTTCTCGGCGGCAGCGGCGAAGAAGGTCTGGTTGGCCTCCAGTCGCGCAGGGAGGTCGTCGTAGACCGCCGCGTCCTCGATCAGACCGCTCTCATCGAGATAGTGAATCCCCTGCCGAACATCGTCGTCGGAAAGATGGGCGACGGCGTGCCGCATCTCACGGACGATCTCCTCGACCCCTCTGGTTCCATCCAAGAGGGGCAGAAGCACCCGCAGTTCGCCCTGCGGGTCACTGAGTTCCTTGGTGATTCCCTGTTGTGCGCCGATGCGGACGACGTCCTGCGCGAGCCAGTAGATGGGAAATGCCCGCTTGATCTGCGGTCGCATGATCTGCTCCTTTCATGCTTCGTGCCGCGTCACCGATTCGGCAACGCGGCACGAAGACTGTCGATGGACATCTCAGAGGACGCCCCAGCTGATGTCCCGGTCCCGCGTGGGTCGAACGTTGAACGACATGTCTCCTCCTCTCCTTTTTCGATAGGCGGACCACGGCGCGAACACGCCCATGGTCGTCTCGATCACGGCCAGTCGCCTTCGCCTGCCGTCGTGAGAATCGACGACTCGAAGTGAGTGCCGATCCAGCCTGGTGTCCCGATCGCGATCGCCGCGATAAGGATGATTCTCAACAGCATCTGCTTCATTTCTTCCCCCCGATGTGTGACCACGAAACCGGACTTGACTAGAATTGTCAAGTACCTGACTAGGCCGGTCATGTGCTTGACTATCGGAGAAGATCGGAGTCATGTGCTCAGCCCCGGAGAACGCATTCGCGCCGCGCGCGAGAAGCTCGGCCTCACCCAAGCCGAGCTCGCCGGCGAGCACCTCTCCGCGAGCTACGTCTCACATCTGGAGCACGATCGTCGGCGCGCGACGCCGGAAGCGCTTCAGCATCTTGCCAGCCGTCTGGGTGTTTCCGTCGAGGAGTTGCGCGCCGCACCGTCGCAGATCAGCGCCGCACACTATGCGGCGTCGGTGGCTGCTCACGTGAGAGCACTCGAGACCGCGCTGGATGGAGATCTCGGGTCGAGGACCGAGGGACTGGTTGCCGCTGACCCAGCATCGCCTGCTGATGATGACTGGGTGACCATGTACCTGGCCGCCGAAGGATTGCGGCACCACGGACAGTACGAAAGACTCTCCGAGTCAGCAGAGGCACTCCTTCGACATCCGCTGACCCAGGAGTCGGCATCCCTGCGCACAGCCGCACTCGCACTGCACGCCACCGCGTTGCGCGCCATCGGTCAGCTCACCCGCTCCCTTGAGGTCGCAAGACAGGCCGTCGCGGCCGCCGAAGAGAGTCAGGACTCGAGCAGCATCGCCCGCGCAGCACTCGCGCTGATTGCAACGCTCAGCGAACTCGGCGTCATAGAGGAGCTGCCCGCGCAGGTCGACAGGCTCACATCTCTGCTCGAAAGCATCCCCTCCCCGCAGTTGAGAGGTCGCATCGCGTGGGCTGCGGGGAATGCGCAGTTCATCCTCGGCGATGCGGCGGCGGGGCTCGATCTGCATGACCGCGCCTCGCAGTGGCTGCGTCCTGATGCGGACCTTCGACTGTGGGCGCGCTTCTGCAAGGCCTCCGCGAACAGACGCATCACCGCGGGAATCACCGCGGGCGTCGAGAAACTCCTCCATGACGCGGAGCTCGGGCTCGAACTGGTCGGAAACGACGATGACCGAAGTGAACTCCTGATCGCTCGCGCGAATTTCCTCCTCCTCGCGTCCGATTCCCTCGGCGCGATCGCTCTCGCGGAACGCGCCCTCCAAACGGCGACTCTCCCTGCACAGACGCAGGCGACGGGATACGAAGTGATGGCCCGGGCGGCGGAGCAACGAGGGAGCGGCGCTGAAGCCCGGCAGCACTGGGCGAAGGCCGCGGAACTCTTCAGTGAGGCAGGCGCTGTCGACAGCGCGATATCGATCTGGCGTCGCCTCGCTCAGCAGGCCTGAGGAGAACAGAGCCCATCGGGCACCCCTGCCCGCCGGACTCCGGTCCGGATGCGATTACGCTGGTGCGCGGGGGATGGCCGTGACGTGTGGTCCCCGTGTGACTGAGGGAGCCACCACATGAACGAGCCCTACACGCCGGACCCGCAGGCGAGCTCTGCGCCGCCGCCCCCGCCTCCTCCTCCCGCCCCTTCGACAGGCTCAGGGACCCAGGGCGGAGGCTCAGAGACCCGGGCGTCGGCGTCCACGACGGCGGGCGTGTCCGGCTCGAAGAACCAGGGCGCCCCCACCGACGCCGAGATGTCGCGCGCCGCCGCCGTCCTCACGGTCATCTCGGACTCGTACTCCGCGAAGATGGTCGGCCAGGACCGCCTGCGGATGAGCCTGCTCGTCTCGCTCATCGCCGGCGGCCACATCCTGCTCGAGAGCGTGCCGGGACTCGCCAAGACCACGGCGGCCAGCACGCTCGCCGACACCGTCAAGGCTCAGTTCAAGCGCATCCAGTGCACGCCCGACCTGTTGCCCAGCGACATCACCGGCAGCCAGATCTACGAGTCGGCGACCGGCTCGTTCCGCACGGTGCTCGGTCCTGTGCACGCGAACTTCGTGCTGCTCGACGAGATCAACCGCTCGAGCGCGAAGACCCAGAGCGCGATGCTCGAGGCGATGCAGGAGCACCAGACGACGATCGGCGGCGAGATCCATCACCTCCCGAAGCCGTTCCTCGTGATCGCGACGCAGAACCCGATCGAGCAGGAGGGCACCTACGAGCTGCCCGAGGCGCAGATGGACCGCTTCCTGCTCAAGGAGATCGTCGAGTACCCGAGCCCGGCGGAGGAGTTCGAGATCCTCAGCCGCATCGACTCGGGCGTGCTCGACCCCGACCGGCACGTGACCAGCTCGGTGAGCCTCGACGACGTGGACCTGCTGCAGGACGTCGCGAGCCGCGTCTATGTCGACCCGGCCATCCGCAACTACATCGTCTCGATCGCCTATGTGACCCGGAACCCCGCGCCGTACATCGGCGAGGAGCGCGCACGCCTCATCAAGTACGGGGCCAGCCCGCGTGCGAGCATCGCGTTCCTGCAGGCTTCGCGCGCGCTGGCGCTGCTGAACGGCCGCGCGCACGTGCTGCCCGAGGACATCCGCGCCCTTCGTCACCTGGTGCTGCGCCACCGTCTGCTCCTCACCTTCGAGGCCGACGCCGAGGGCATCCGCAGCGAGGAGATCATCGACGAGATCTTCGCGGCCGTTCCCACTCCCTGACCCGCCCATGCCCAGCCTGATCACGCAGGTGAAGAGCAAGCTCTTCATCCACTCGTCGCGCAAGTCGCTGCACGCGCTCGACGGCGCGTACGCGTCGCTGCTGCACGGGCGCAGTCTCGACTTCGAGGATCTGCGCAAGTACGAGTACGGCGATCAGGTGCGCGACATCGACTGGCGTGCGACCGCGCGGCTGGGCACTCCGCTGGTCAAGCGTCATCGCGCGATGCGCATGCACACGATCATGTTCGTGGTCGACACCGGGCGCTCGATGGCCGCGCTCGCCCACGACGAGAAGTCCAAGAAGGATCTGGCGATCCTCGCGACCGGCGTCCTCGGCGTGCTCGCCCTGCGCCACGGCGACGACTTCACGACGGTCTACGGCGATGCGGAGCGTGTGCGCCGCCGAGCGCCCGGCCGCAGCGAGGGCGCACTCGAGCACGCCCTGCGCACGATCGACAGGGCCATCGACGCGAGCACCGCCCCGAGCGATCGCGACGCCCTGCTGTCATACGTCACGCGAACGATCTCCCGCCGCATGATCGTCGTCGTGATCACCGACGAGGCGCCGATCACCGACGAGACCGAGCGGATGCTGCGACGACTGCGCGTGCAGCACGACGTGCTGTGGCTCACGGTGCGTGACGCCGACCCCGTGCTCGACCACACGACGCGCACCATCCGCAGCGACGTCGACAGCCGGTGGGACGTTCCGGACTTCGTGCAGGGCGACCTCGGCATCGTCCGCGAGCTCACGGCGCAGACCGAGGCGGATGCCGCGCGTCTCGCCGAGACCCTGAAGCGCATGGAGATCAGCCATGCCGCACTCGACGGGCAGGACGACGCGGTCTCGCAGCTGCTGCAGCTGCTGAACCGGAGGTCTCATGCCGGGATCTGACGAGCTCTACCCGCCGGCGCAGTACGGCTGGGGATGGATGCTGCTCGCCATCGGCATCCTGATCCTGCTGGTGCTCGGCGCATGGCTGCTGATCGTGCTCACCCGTCCCCGGCGCGTCCTCTCCACCGCCGGAGAGCCCCAGGGACCGACCCTGTTCACGGTCGACGTGCTCTCGCAGCTGCGCACGGAGTACCTCGACCGCATCCAGATGGTCGAGACCGACTACCGGGAGCGGAAGCTCTCCGCGCGGAACGCGAACTTCGAGTTGAGCAGGGTCGTGCGCACGTTCGTGAACGAGTACAGCGGCCTCGAAGCGCCCGTGCTCGCGCTCGACGACCTCAAGGCCCGCGGGGTGCATCCCGCACTCATCGATGCGATGGGTCGGCACTACTACCCGAGCATCTTCCGTCAGGGACCGGCGATCGACCCGATCGCGGGTGCCGAAGCGGCGCGGACGGTGGTGCGCACATGGCACTAGCCAACTTCTGGATGATCATCGTCGCCCTCGCGGTCGTGCTGGTCGCACTCGGCATCGGGCTCGCGCTGGGCCTGCGCCGCGCCGGACGCGGTGAAGCCGGCGAACGGGCGCGGGTCGCCCGTGCCGAGCGTCTGCGCGCGCTGCCGTCGTTCCGCCAGGCGCTGAGCCGGCGGGCGCTCGCGCTGTCCGGCATCCTCGTGCTCGGCACGGTGGCGACGGTCGCGGCCGGTGTGGTGGCAGCCCGGCCGATGTCGTCGCAGACCATCCAGCCGGTGAACACCAGCCGCGACATCATGCTGTGCCTCGACGTGTCGGGCTCGATGACCGAGGTCGACGTCGAGGTGCTGAGCGTGTTCGAAGAGCTGCTCGAGGACTTCGAGGGCGAACGGATCGGCCTGACGATCTTCAACAGCTCTCCCGTGCAGATCTTCCCGCTCACCGACGACTACGACTTCATCCGAGAGCACCTCGCGAGCATCAAGGAGAGCTTCGACTACGTCGATCAGATCCCCGAGCACTGGGTCGGAACCCTCAACGGCGACGGCGCCTCACTGATCGGCGACGGTCTCGCCGCGTGCACGATGGGCTTCGACCGCCCCGATGACGAGCGGTCGCGCTCGGTCATCTTCGCCACCGACAACGAGATCAACGGCGCCTCGATCGTGACGCTCGAGGAGGCGGCCGGCTACGCCAAGGCCAAGGGCGTGCGCGTGTTCGCCCTGAACCCGGTGCAGGGCAAGGATGCCGAGGTGAGCGCCGAGCTCGCCGCCGCGGCGGAGACGACCGGGGGCGCCGCCTACGGCCTGCGCGACACGACGACCGTGTCCGACATCGTGACCGAGGTGCAGGAGCAGGAGGCGACCGAGCTGCGCGGCGAGGCGCAGGTCGTCTGGACCGACAGTCCGAATCTCTGGATCGTGGTGCTGTCGATCACGCTGCTCTCGTTCGCCGTGGTGCTGTGGAGGGTGAGACTGTGATCTTCCAGCCCGTCCTCCATCCGCTGCTGCTCGTGCTGCTGTTCGTGCCCGTGATCGCCCTCGCCGTCTGGCTGACCGTGCGTGGGGGAACTTCGACGATCTCAGGAACCCCGCAGAAGCAGGGGTCAGGGGAAGGGGTCGCTGAGCCTGTCGAAGCGTCTCGGGCGCAGTCCCGTTCGCGCGCTCAGCAGCGCGCCCTGTGGGCGCTGCGTCTTCTCCTTCTGCTCGCGTGCTTCGTGATGCTGCTGCGCCCCGGCATCCCCGGCGGTGCGACCCAGACGCTCGCGACCGACACCGACATCGTGCTCGTCGTCGACACCACCGCGAGCATCGTGGCGGAGGACTGGGGCGACGGAGAGCCCCGGCTCGACGGCGTCCGTGAAGACGTCCGCGCGATCGTCGAGGAATACCCCGGCGCGCGGTTCGCCCTCATCACCTCCGATGCGGCGGCGGAACTGCGGATGCCGTTGACCACCGACACCACCGCGCTGATGGGGTCGCTCGAAGTGCTGCGGCCCGAGGTGACCAGCCAGTCGCGCGGCAGCTCGATCGGCATCTCCGCGCCGCTGGTCTCCGAGACGCTCGCCTCGGCCGCCGAGGCCTCCCCGGACCGCTCGCGGATGGTGTTCTACTTCGGCGACGGCGAGCAGACGGTCGATACGCCCCCCGAGCCGTTCAGCGGCAGCGCGAAGTACACCGACGCCGGCGGCGTGTTCGGCTACGGTACCGCCGAGGGCGGCCCCATGCGCATCACGGGCGGAGGGGTGAACGCCGACGAGGGGTACATCGAATACCAGGGCGAGAACGCGCTCTCGGTCATCGACGAGCAGAACCTCGAGGCGGTCGCCGAGCAGCTCGGCGTCGACTACCAGCACCGGACGGCGGATGCCGCGCCGACGCTGCCCGAGGCCCCCTCGACCACGACGAGCTACGCCGAGTCCGGCGAGGTCGGCAACGTCACCGAGCTGTACTGGATCGCCGCGCTGGTGATCATCGCCCTCCTCGGCGTCGAGCTGACCCGCGCGACGCTGCTCATCGCGCGACTCCGTCAGCTGCGGTCGCCCCGTGCCGATCGGTCCCTGAGCGAGCGGAGCGAGACGAAAGGCGCACGCTCCGCGGTTCCTGGGCGCGTGTCGTCTCGCTCCGCGGTTCCTGAGCGAGGAGCGCAGCGACGAGACGAAGGACGCTCGACGCCCGACGGAGGAGGTGCCTCGTGACCGACCCTTCGACGAGCTCAGGGGCCCAGGCCGCCGCAGCCCTGCTGCGATCGAACCGCCGACGGCGCAGCATCCGCCGCTGGGTCGCGATCGGGACCCTCCCTCTCACACTCGCCGCGCTGTTCTTCGTCGGCAAGCTGCTGAGCATGTACGCCTTCGCCCATCAGGCGGTGACCGCCTACGTGGTCGACGACTACGCCGGTTCCGAGGCGTCGGCCCGCGGGCAGGAGTTCCTGAACTGGTTCGAGCCGTACAAGGCGCCCTTCAACGTCGGCACGGCGCTCGGCGCAGCCGAGCAGCTGCCCGAGGCGAGGGCGAAGCTCGAGGAGGCCCTGGAACTCGCGCACGGTCTCGAGGTGTGCGGCGTGCGCATCAACCTGGCCCTGGTCGTGGAGCGCATGGGCGATGCGGCCCGCGCCGGCGGCGACGGCGCGACGGCGGCGCAGCTGTACGGCGAGGCGCTGACGATCACCGTCGAGACGCCCGAGGAATGCCGAAGCGACGAGGCGCAGCAGCAGTCCTCCGATCCGGAGCGCGACATGTCGGACGCCCTCGACGGCACCGAGGAGCGGCTCAAGCAGAAGCAGCAGGAACAGGAGCAGGAGCCCCAGCCCCAGGAGCCGCAGCCCGAGGACCAGGAGCCGCAGCCGTCCGAGGACAAGCTGGAGGACCTGCAGGACAAGCTCGAGCAGGGCACGCAGGAGCGCGATCAGCAGCAGAACGACGACCCCGGCAGCTCGGGAACGGACAAGCCATGGTGATGGACCACGAGAAGCAGCGGGCACGGTACATCGCCGGAACCGAGGGCGCGCCGCCCGTCCCTCCGCCTGGAGGCTACCGCGGCGCGCGGCGCCAGCAGGCACCCGCAGCCGGTGCGCCGCTGCCGCCGACGCCCGGTGCCGTCGCGACGCTCGACACGGAGAAGAAGCCGGCGAACGCCCTCGGCTGGATCGCTCTGGCGGCATCCGTCCTGTTCGCGCTGATCCTCCTCGGCACGCTCGTCGCCGGCGGCACCGACATCCTCTACGGCGTGACGATGCTGGCTCTGCAGCTGGTGGTCGTCGCGGTGATCATCGCCGCCCTGTTCTCCCCGCGCGGACGGATGCTGGGCGCGATCGCGCTCATCGTGACGATCCTGTTCAACGTCGCGACGGTCGGCGGCATGAGCGCCCTGCAGACGTCGGCCTCCGGCAACTACGAGGGCGTGAAGAGCGACGAGCAGAAGCACGAGGAGGCGTATCCCGCGATCAAGGGCACCGACCCGCAGCAGACGCTGAGCCAGCAGTCCCTCGAAGAGGTGCGGGCACAGGCCGACGTGCTGTTCGCCGACATCCGCGCCCGACTGACCGCCGAGTTCGGCTACACCTGGGTGCCGGTCGGCGATGAGGACCTGCGCCCGGAGCGCAACGGCTACGGCGGCGAATCCATGCTCGTCGAGTACACCTCCCCGGGCTGGGCGACGAACGAGCCGATCCAGGACTACGCGCAGAAGCTCGACGTCATGGCCGTGATCGACGAGGTCGTGCTCGAGCACGGGCTGTGGGACCTCTACTCGTTCAACGACCCGACGAACTCGGGCATCGACCCGGCGATGATCGCGAAGCTCTACGGCAGCGATGACCCGCGCACGCAGAACACGTGGGAGTACTACACCGAGAACTACCCCGATCCGCTGCGGTTCTACGCGAACATTTACGATCTGTCGAACGACCCGGACGGCGGCTTCCTGACCGCCCGCCAGGCGCAGAACGCGCGCACCGGGGAGCCGCTCGAAGGACTGCAGCTCGTCGTGATCGCCAGCGGCGTGCTCAGCGAGGCCGACCGCGCCGAGTTCGAGAAGAAGCTCGAGGAGTACCCCGGCTTCGGCTGAGCCCCGCGTTCACCGTTGCGTCTCCCTGCGCTCGCTCACCGAACCCGGTCGTTGAGCGAGGAGCGCAGCGACGAGACGAAGCGCCTCAGCATCCGCAGCCCGGTCGTTGAGCGAGGAGCGCAGCGACGAGACGAAACGCCTCAGTCGGCGAGGCGCAGCAGCATCCGGGCGACGACGAACCGCGCATGCCCGCGAGAGGTGCGCGGGTCATAGCCGAGCGTCTCGGTGAGCGCCGTGAGGCGATCCTGCACGCTGGAGTGGTGTCGGCCCAGACGCACGGCGGCCGCCCGCACGCTCTGCTCGTCGACAACCGCGTCGAGCAGTTCGAGGCTGCGGGCATCGAGGTGCGCGAGCGCCGCGGCATCCGGGTGCAGGGCGCCGGAATCGGCGTTCTCGGCGATCAGCAGCAGCGCGCCGAGATCGGCGGCGTCGAGGGTGGGCTCTGCGGGCGAGGTCAGTCGCACGGCCACCAGGGCCGCGGCCCAGGAGGCGGGGAGCTGCTCCTCGGTGCCTGCCGTGCCGACGCCGCGTCGGAGATCGTCATCGTCATCCCAGGCGTCCTCGACCGCGACCCCCTCCGGGAGGATCGTCGCCCGGGTGAGTCCGTGCCGGGTCGCCACGACCGCGGACGGATGCTGCGCGCCGGGTGCCGGATCGGGGAGGGAGGCGATCACGCGGAAGCGTCCGGGCGCGAGCCGCAGCCGAGACAGCGCGCCGACCCGCTCGTCGGCACCCGCATAGGAGCTGATGGCGAGCTCGACCGCACTCGCCGTGCCGACCGAGCGGCGCGCGCGGATGATGCCGAGCGCGAGCGCGAGCCGCTCGAGGATCATCGCGTCGTTGGTGTGCGGCTCGCCCTCGCGTTCGATCCACACGACGGCGTCGGGTCCGCTGTCGCGCAGCATCCATCCGTCTCGGGGATCGATCGGATCGATGCGGACGCCGTCGGCCCGCACACGCATGATCTGACGGCCGTCGCGTTGCCCGACCGTCGCGCCGCTCAACACCGCAGCGCCGCGCAGCATGCTCTCGACGCCGACCGACCGCTCCACGAGGGCATCGAAGTACGTGACGACCTTGAGGGTCTCGCTGGCGTCCGGGTCGAGGGCGGTGAGACGCCCCAGCAGATCTTGCATGTCGGCTCCATCGCGCGGGAGTTCCACCCTACGGGGTCGACTCGCGACCCCGTAGGGGACGGCGTCACGACAGCAGGCGGTTCACCCAGTTGTCGCGCGCGGCGAGCATCGCCTGCGCGACGGCCGCGTGCGGTGCGAACATGTCGAACCCATGGAACCCTCCGGCCCAGACGTGCAGCTCGGCCTGGACGCCGGCCTCCCAGAGGCGCGTGGCGTAGGCCACGTCCTCATCGCGGAACACCTCGGCGCTGCCGCAGTCGATGAACGCCGGGGGCAGGCCCGCGAGATCGGTCGCGCGAGCAGGAGCGGCGTAGATCGAGACGTCGGCACCGCCCTTGCGGTCACCGAGCAGAGCGGTCCAGCCGGTGATGTTGGAACCGCGATCCCAGACGCCGATGCCGTCGATCTGCCGCGTCGAGACCGTCTCGTCGCGGTCGTCGAGCATGGGGTAGATGAGCAGCTGCCCGACGAGCGCCGGACCTCTGCGGTCGCGGGCGATGAGCGCCGTACCGGCCGCCAGTCCTCCTCCGGCGCTGCCGCCGCCGATCAGCAGACGCGACAGGTCGATGCCGAGGTCTTCCGCGTGGTCCGCCGTCCACACGAGCGCGGCGTAGCAGTCCTCGACCGGGAACGGGTCGGGGTACTCCGGCGCGAGCCGGTACTCCACGGTCACGATCACGCCGTTGAAGCGCTCTGCCCAGTCGAGGAAGCCAACGACGCCCAGCCACCGGTTGCCGATGATCATGCCGCCACCGTGCGTGTGGAAGAAGCCGGGTCCCGTGCCCGTCCGCCCCTCCTTCTCGATCACGGAGACGACGATCTCGTCCCCTCCGTGCCCGGCGATCGTCGCGTCGCGGCGCGTGAAGCCCCGCGCCTCGAGCACGGCGAAGATCTCCTCGTCGCCGCTGACCGGCGCCTGGCGCATGAGCGGGATCATCTCCGGCGTGAGGGTGGACGGGATCTGGTCGGCGACCAGGGCGAGTGCGGCTTCGAGCTCGGGGTCGAAGGGCGGGCGAGCCAGCGTGTCAGTCATCAGAACTCCTTTGTCCTCGCCGTCTGCGTGGCGGCGTCCCGCCAGCATCCTTCACGTCTTCCCCCACGGTAACCCGCCACCCGCCCCCGATCTCGCCCCGTCCGGCCGCCATCCGGCGGGGCGCTCCCGTGGCAGAAGAGCACAGTGCCCGGGCCGTCGACCCTGCCGAACTGCCACCGGAGCGTGGCGTCAGCCGGCGAACGACAGACCTGCGGCGAGCGCGAAGCCGAGCACGGTCGCGAGACCCGTGGACTCCTTCGCCTTCGACTGCGCCTCGGGCACCATCGAGTCGACGAGCATGACGAGGAGGGCGCCGGCGGCGAAGCCGCTCGCCGCGGTGCGGAACGCATCGCCCGTCACGGTCGCGAGGCCGAAGCCCGCGACGGTGGCGAGCGCGCAGATGACGGCGACGCCGGCCCAGAGGAGCAGCACGCGGTTCTTCGCCATGCCGCCCTTCAGGAGGTCGGCCGCCGACCCGATCGACTCCGGCAGGTTCGAGACGAGGATCGCGACGACCAGTGCGATGCTGACGGGTTCGCCGGAGGCGAGCCCGATGCCGAGCACGAGCTGCTCGGGGATGCCGTCGAGCAGGGCGCCGACGGCGAGCTGACCCCCTCCCGCCTCGCCCTTCTTCTTCGCCGCCCTGGCGTCGAGGATGCGCGCGGCGATGTAATAGGCGAGGGCCCCGGCTGCGACTCCGCTGACGAGCGGGACAGCACCGCCCCGCTCCAGCCCCTCTTCCCAGAGTTCGAAGGCGATCGAGGCCATCAGCGCTCCGGCGCCGAAGCCGAGGACGATGCCGAGCCAGCGCGGCGGCCAGACCCGCAGCATGGCGAGCACCGCTCCCACGAACAGCGGGGATGCCGCGACCACACCCCACAGCACCGCTTCGCCCATGTCACGCCTCCGCCTGACACTCTGGCACCCCGCGAGCGGAAAACAGAGACGATCTCTGCGCGTATCGGCGAGTCGCGTCCGGACACGCCGCGCCCGCGGCATCCGATCTCCGTTTTCCCTCACTGCCCGGATCGCGGCACGAAGACACCTGAGGCCGCTCTCACCGAGCCGGATCGACGCCGGTGCGGTGGATGCCGAGATCGGTGCGATCAGCAAGGATGTCGGCGCGCAGCGCTCTCGTGCCGCGGTAGTCGCCGTCCTGCAGACGCCGGTACGGTCGTTGCGGCGTCTCGGTGCGGATCCCTGCGAGGCGCCGACCGAGACGCTCGATCTCGCGGTCGATTCCCGTCGTGTCGAGGCCGTCGGCGTCGTGCACGACATGCAGGTCGAGCGGTTCGATCCCGGTGTACCAGAGGGTGCCGTGCGTCACCGGGAAGAGCAGCGAGTCGATGTCTCCGCTGATGCCGCGCGGACCGATGGATCGCTCGTCCTCCCCGGCTGTGACGATCACCAGCGCCCGCCGGCCCGCGAGGGGTCCGGCGCCGTAGCGCAGCGGCACGCCGCTCTCGGGGTCGACCGTGCCGTAGGCGAACCCGTTCGTGAGCACGCGATCGAACCAGCCCTTCAGGATCGCGGGCACGCCGTACCACCACAGGGGGAACTGGAACACGAGAAGCTCGGCCGCGGCGACCTTGCGCTGCTCCTCGACCACGTCGTCGGTCAGCTGCCCCGCAGCCTGAGCTTCGCCCATGAGGTCCACGAGGTTGCCGGCGCGGCCGAAGGGCTCACCGAGATCCTTCGCGTCGAGGACCGGATCGAAGCCCTGCGCGTAGAGATCGGTGGTCACCACGTCGTAGTGGGCGGCGAGCGCCTGGGTTCCCTCCCGGAAGAGCCGTGCGTTGAACGAGCTCGACTGCGGGTGCGCGAGGATCCAGTGCGCGGTCGGGCGCTCGGCGCTCATGACGTCGCCTTCCCGGTGCGGACGAGCGGAAGGACGGCCGCGGCGACCACGACCACCGCCGCGATGAACAGGGCGACGGTGAATCCGCTCGCTCCGAGGATCGAGCCGATGGTGCCGAGCACCGCGATGCCGAGTCCGCCACCGAGCGCGAAGCCGACCTCCTGGATGGCACCCACCTGGCCGGCGTCGTCCTCCGTCGTGACGTCGAACAGCGCGGTCGCGGCGAGAGTCGCCCCGATCCCGAAGCCGAGACCGACGAGCAGTAGAGGGAGCGCGACCAGATCCGGATCGAAGGCGAGCCAGGCGAGCCCTGCGCCCTGCACCGTCAGTGCCAGCACCGTCAACGCGTTCGCGCTCAGCACCCGCAGGAACACCGGTGCCAGCACGCCGCCGAGGGCGATGGCGACCGCCTGCGGGAGGATCGCGATCCCCGCCTCGGCCGCACTGTGACCGCGTGCATCCTGCAGGTGGAGGCTCACCAGCACCACGGATGCCGACGCCACCCCGCTGCTCGCGAGGATCCGCGTGATCGCGGGGCTGAAGCCCGGCACGCCGAACAACCGCATGTCGATGAGCGGCTCGCGCAACATGCGCTGCCGGCGGATGAAGAAGATCAGGACCGCGACGGCGACGACACCGGCGACGGCCGCGGGAACCGGTGCCGCGAGCACCTCGTGCAGCGCGAAGACCAGAGCACCGAGGGCGACGATCGACGACAGGATGCTGAGCACGTCCCACGACGCCGGACGGGAGCTGCGGGAGTCGGGCACCAACCAGATCGCGAGCGCGCCGGCGATCACGGCCAGGGGCACGCTGCCGAGGAGCAGCCACCGCCATCCCGGGCCCTCGGTGATGATCCCGCCGAGCACCGGGCCCAGCGCGCTCCCGGCGCCGAAGGTCGCCGTCCACAGGCCGTAGGCGAGCACGCGCTCCCGCGCCTGGTAGTGGGCGCCGATCGTGGCGACCACGCCCGCGACGACGAACGCCTCCGCGACTCCGAGCAGAGCCCGGATCGCGATCAGCACCAGCCCGTTGTCGGCGAACCCACCGATGGCGTTGAGCACGGCGAACCCCGCGAGGCCGATGAGCACGATGCGTTTGCGTCCGAAGGTGTCGCCGATCCGCGCCGCGAGGATGAGTGTGGCCGCGAGCGACAGGGAGTAGATGTCGACGAGCCACAGGGCTCCGCTGTCGGTGAGGGCGAGATCGCCGCGGATCGCCGGCAGGGCGGTCGAGACGCTGCTGATCGCGAGGGCCCCGATGAGGATGCCGAGCTGCAGCGGGATCATCGCGAGCCAGGGGTGGCGGAGGGCACGGGTGGGGGCGAGGGTCGTGGGGGTACTGGACGTCACGGTCCCAGTCTGGTGTGATGGTACGGAGGGGACAAGTACTGTCATTCCGGTCACATAGTGACCGTTTGGATACTGAGGAAGCACGAGAGGCGAGCTCATGAGGGAGAAGACGGAGCGCATCGTCCGGGAGTGGACGGATGCCTGCGACGCCGAGGTGTCGATCGCCGTGCTCGGCGGCGCCTGGAAGCCCAGCATCCTCTCCCTCCTCGGCGAGCACGGCGTGCTGCGCTTCGGCGAGCTGAGCCGCCTCCTGCTCGAGCCCACGGCCCGCGTCCTCACGCGGCAGCTGCGAGAGCTCGAGGACGACGGACTGATCACCCGCGAGGTGTACCGGCAGGTGCCGCCCAAGGTCGAGTACCGGCTGAGCGACCTCGGGCGCGGCGCCGGCCCCCTGATCGACTCCCTCACCCGGTGGGGCGGCGAGTACGCCGCGCATCAGAGACGGATGCTGGCCGCTCCGGCATCCGTCCGCGATGAGGAGCGGCAGGCGGAGCCGATCGCGGCAGGTCCGGTGCCCCGCTGACGCACTCGTCATGCGGCACAGGGCGACACGCCGCCCGCGGATAGACTGGAAAGCATGTCCAAGGTCCTCCAGTCCCTGCCCGTCGGCGAGCGCGTCGGCATCGCCTTCTCCGGAGGACTCGACACCTCCGTCGCCGTCGCGTGGATGCGCGACAAGGGCGCCGTGCCCTTCACCTACACCGGTGACCTCGGGCAGTACGACGAAGACGACATCGCGTCGATCCCCGGCCGTGCGCTGGAGTACGGCGCCGAGGCCTCGCGCCTGGTCGACTGCAAGAACGCCCTGGTCGAAGAGGGCCTCGTCGCCCTCTCCTGCGGCGCCTTCCACATCCGCTCCGGCGGCAAGACCTACTTCAACACGACGCCGCTCGGTCGCGCGGTCACCGGCACGCTGCTGGTGCGCGCCATGAAGGAGGACGGCGTCGACATCTGGGGCGACGGCTCCACCTACAAGGGCAACGACATCGAGCGGTTCTACCGCTACGGCCTGCTCGCCAACCCGCGCCTGCGCATCTACAAGCCGTGGCTCGACGCCGACTTCGTCACCGAGCTCGGCGGCCGCAAGGAGATGAGCGACTGGCTCGTCGCCCACGACTTCCCGTACCGCGATTCCGCCGAGAAGGCGTACTCGACCGACGCGAACATCTGGGGCGCGACGCACGAGGCCAAGACGCTCGAGCACCTCGACGTCTCGCTCGAGACCGTCGACCCGATCATGGGCGTGAAGTTCTGGGATCCCTCGGTCGCGATCGAGACCGAAGACGTCACGGTGACCTTCGAGGCCGGCCGCCCCGTCGCCATCAACGGTGTCGAGTACAGCGACCCGGTGGCCCTCGTCATGGAGGCCAACACGATCGGCGGACGCCACGGCCTCGGCATGAGCGACCAGATCGAGAACCGCATCATCGAGGCGAAGTCGCGCGGCATCTACGAGGCCCCGGCCATGGCACTGCTCTTCATCGCCTACGAGCGCCTGGTCAACGGCATCCTGAACGAGGACACCCTCGCGACCTACCACGAGCAGGGCCGCCGCCTCGGTCGCCTGATGTACGAGGGACGCTGGCTCGAGCCGCAGTCGCTCATGCTGCGCGAGTCGATCCAGCGCTGGGTGGGCCTCACGATCTCGGGCTCGGTCACCATCCGTCTGCGCCGCGGCGACGACTGGACCATCCTCGACACCACGTCGCCGAACCTCTCGTACGGTCCGGAGAAGCTGTCGATGGAGCGCGTCGGCGACGCCGCCTTCGGCCCGGTCGACCGCATCGGGCAGCTCACGATGCGCAACCTCGACATCGCCGATTCCCGCTCGCGCCTCGAGCAGTACGCCGGCCTCGGCCTCATCGGCGGCGCCACGGGCGCGCTCGTCGGCCGCGTGACCGCGGGCGAGTCGGGCGAGATCACCGGTTCGGTCGAAGAGGTCGACGAGAACCTGGCGGATGCCGTGGACGTCGCCTCCGAGGGCGCGGCCTTCGACTCCGGCACGGACTGACCCTTCGACAAGCTCAGGGACGCAGAAGGGGGCGGATGCTGCGGCATCCGCCCCCTTCTGCGTTCCGACACTCCGCGGCGCCGTTCACAATTCAGCAAGAACTCGCCGCCTCGCCGCGCAGAGCATCCCGCCCGAACGAGAACGGGCGTTCCGTGCTGAGTTGTGAACGCGGAGATGCGCGGAGCCTGTGACTCCTCCGAGTTATCTTGCACACTTGTGTGCACTATAAGTAGCATGGGAACATGACCACCCGTGCACCCCGCCGCGATTCCGTGGAGAACCGCGCCGGCATCCTCGACGCCGCCCGAGCGACCCTCGCGAACGATCCGCACGCGTCCGTCGACGTCATCGCCCGCAGCGCCGGACTCTCGCGCCGCACCCTCTACGGACACTTCGACGACCGCGACGCCCTGATCCGCGAGCTCATCTCCAGCGGCGCGCAGCGCTTCAACGCCATCGCGGCCTCGGTCGACGATCCCGACAGCCGCATCGCCCTCGCCCGCCTCGCCGCCCGTCTCTGGCAGGAGGCCGCGCACGTGCAGGTCGCCGCCGCGCTCGCCCTCGACGAGGCGCACGTCGAGCACACGGCGGCAGCACTCGCGCCCCTGCGCCGCACGGTCGCGGCGCTCGCCCGTCGCGGACAGGAGGACGGGAGCTTCCGCACCGACCTCGCCGCCCCCACCCTCGCCCGGCTGATCGAGGAGATGGCGCGCACGGTCGTCTCGCGGACGGATGCCGCCAGCATGGGCGCCGCGAACGTCGCGGTGCGCACGGTGCTGAGCATCGCCGGACTGTCGTGGCGAGAAGCGGATGAGCTGCTCGCCGCACATCCCGACATCATCGCCGCGGAGATCGATGAGGAGGCGACAGCGTGAGGATCACCCTGCACGAGGTGAGCAAGGGGCGCGGCGGACAGGCGCTTCCCCTGACCAGCCTCGAATTCCACACCGGGGCCGTGCGCTTCGCCCTCGCCGAGACCGAGCAGCGTCCGACCGTGCTCGGCCTGATCGCGAGCGGACGGATGCGACCGGACGCCGGCCGAGTCACCCTCGACGGAGCCGAGAACGCGAAGGAGCTGCGGCGACGCGTGGCTCTGGTCGATGCACCGGACGTCAGCGACCCGCACGCCGACATCACGCTCGCCGGAGTCGTGGGCGAGGAGCTCATGTTCGCCGGCGTCGGCGCGACGCCCCTGCACGCGCGCCGCTGGCTGGCTCAGCTCGGGTTCGCCGAACTGGCATCCGTCCCGATCGGCACCGTCGACCCCGCTGCCCGCGTGCGCATCATGTGCGAGCTCGCGGTGCTGCGCGGCGGGGTCGAGGGCATCGTGCTCGTCGCCCCCGACCGGCACGGCGGCAGCCCCGACGGCTGGTGGCGCATCGCCGGCGAGTTCGCCGACCGCGGCTACGCCATGCTCGTGATCATCGGGGGCTCGGCGGCCGTCGCCCTCGAGCGGATGCAGGAGTTCGACGCGATCAACGCCTCGGGGCCGATCGAGCCGCTCGTGCTCGAGGAATCCGGCGCCACTTCGGGGCCCGAAGCCCCGGAATCCGAAGCCCCGACCGAGAACGGAGGCGAGCGATGAAGGTTCCTTCCATGATCGCCGCCGAGCTGCGGCGCCTCACCGCGAGCAAGATGGGCATCATCGCCCTCGTCGCGCTGATCTGCGTGCCGATCCTCTACGGCGGTCTCTACCTGTGGGCCAACCAGGACCCCTACGCGAAGTTCCCCGAGGTCCCTGTGGCGCTGGTCGTCGACGACGAGGGCGCCCCTGCCGCAACCTCAGGGAACCAGGGGGCCGGCTCCGACACCGTGAACTACGGCGAGGACGTGGCCGACAACCTCATCGACGGCAACGCCTTCGACTGGCAGCGGATGACCGCGGAAGAGGCCGCGGATGCTCTTCGCGAGGGCACCGTCGACTTCACCGTGACGATCCCCGCCGACTTCTCCTCCGCGCTCACCTCGGCGGCGGGCGACGACCCGCACCAGGCGCGCATCGACCTGGAGACCAACGACGCCAACAACTACCTCGCCTCCTCGATGGGAACGCAGGCTGTCGAGAAGATCCGCAGCTCCGTGGCCGAGATGGTCGGGAGCGAGGCCGCCGAGCGTCTGCTCACCGGCCTGAGCGACGTGCGCGACAGCCTGATCACCGCCGCCGACGGAGCGACCCAGCTGACCGATGGCGCGAACACCGCGGCATCCGGAAGCTCCACCCTCGCCGACGGCACGGCACAGCTCGCCGACGGCACCGCGCAGCTCGCGGCGGGCGCGCAGACACTGGCGAGCGGGGCGCAGCAGGTGAGCGCGGGGAACCGACAGCTCGCCGACGTCGCCGACCGCGCGGGTGCGGCCGTGCAGCAGGCCGCCGATGCGCTGCCCCAGGTGCGCGCCGACATCGCGACCACCCTCGCCGAGCAGGGCGTGACACAGGAGGAGATCGATCAGGTCCTCGCGGCCCTCGACCCTCTGGCGAGCCGCCTGCAGGACGGCAACTCGAAGGTGCAGACCGCGGTCGGCCAGGTCGATCAGCTCGCCGCCGGCGCCGCATCCCTCGCCTCCGGCGCCTCCGAGCTCGCGACCGGAGCGGGCACGGTCGCCAGCGGTGCGGCATCCGCGAATGCCGGCGCCGCTCAGCTCCGCGACGGACTCGGCACGCTCGCGGCGGGCACCGCGGAGCTGCGCGACGGGCTGTCCGAGGGGGTCGGGCAGATCCCGGCATCCACGCCCGAGCTCCGCTCGCTGCAGGCCGACACGATCGCCGACCCGGTGAAGGTCTCGAGCGACAAGGTCGCCTCGGCCGAGGACTACGGCGCCGGGCTCGCGCCGTTCTTCGCGGCGCTCTCGGCCTGGATCGGCATCTACGCGCTGTTCCTCATCGTCAAGCCGATCTCGCGTCGCGCGGTCACGGCGCTGCACTCCCCGATCCGCATCACGCTCGCGGGATGGCTGACCCCCGCCATGCTGGGCGCCGTGCAGATGGTGGGACTGATGGGCATCCTCGCGATCACGCTCGGCTTCACCTTCGACAATCCCATCGGCACACTCGGGGTGATGGTGCTCGCCTCGGCGACGTTCGCCGCGATCATCCTCACGCTGAACGTCTGGCTGGGATCCGTCGGGCAGTTCCTCGGCCTGGTGCTGATGGTGCTCCAGCTCGTCACCGCCGGCGGCACGTTCCCGTGGCAGACCCTCCCGGCCCCGCTCGCGGCCCTGCACCATGTGCTGCCGCTGGGATACGTCGTCGACGCGATGCGTCAGCTGATGTACGGCGGAGACCTCGCCCGGGCCGGCTGGGATCTGGCCGTCCTCGCCCTGTGGCTCGTCGGCGCCCTGGCGCTCGCGATGGTCGGGGTGACGCGCATGACGCACCGACGCACGCTGCGGGATCTGCAGCCGAGCCTCATCGGGTGAACCCTGTCCGCCGGAGCGCTCCTGCAGCCAGGACCTCCGGCGGATATGATGCGAAGGCGCGGCCCTGAAACGCGCACTGGGGCTCGGTGGGACTGAGTCCCACCTGCTATCCCGAGAAGAGCGTTCAACGATGACGACTGATTCGCCGGCCACCGCCGTCCCCTCCCGCCCTTCTCTGGGCGTCCGGATCGGGCGGATCGCGTTCCTCGTCGTCGCCGCGATCGTCGTGATCGCGGTCGCCGCAGCCTTCTTCGTCACGTGGACGATCCAGCGGTCGTTCCCGCAGACCGAGGGCGCGATCGAGGTGGAAGGGCTCACGGCCGCCGTCACGGTGCAGCGCGATGCCAGCGGCGTGCCGACGATCACCGCCGACTCGACGGACGACCTCTTCTACGCGCAGGGATTCGTGCACGCGCAGGACCGCTTCTTCGAGATGGACTTCCGCCGGCACGTGACATCGGGGCGCGTCGCCGAGATGTTCGGGGCCTCGCAGGCCGGAACCGACGCCTTCCTCCGCACGCTCGGCTGGCGCAAGGTCGCCGAGGCAGAGGTCGAGGCGATGGACGACGTGACCCTGAGCTACTACGAGGCATACGCCGCCGGCGTCAACGCGTATCTCGCCTCGCGCTCGGGCGCAGAGCTCTCGCTGGAATATGCCGTGCTCGGCATGCAGAACCCGGACTACGCCCCTGAGCCCTGGGAGCCCGCCGACTCCGTCGCCTGGCTCAAGGCCATGGCCTGGGATCTGCGCGGCAACGTCGAGGACGAGACCGAGCGCGCGCTCCTCGCCGCCGAGCTGGATGCCGGCCCCGCGGGTGACGATGCGTCGGATGCCGCAGACGACACGACCGCGATGCTCGAGAGGCTCTACCCGGAGTATCCGTTCGAGGAGAATCCGGTGATCGTCCCGAAGATCTCGACGGTCCCCGCGCTCGAGACGGATGCCGAACCCGCCGCCTTCCTGTCCGACACGGGCGCTGACGTGCAGCAGGCGGTCACGACCGTGGAGTGGGAGAAGACCTCCGACGTGATCGCCGCGGCGAGCATGCTCGTGGGCGACCTGGGCGAGGGCATCGGATCGAACTCCTGGGTCGTCTCCGGCGACCTCACCGACACGGGGATGCCGCTGCTGGCCAACGACCCGCACCTCGGAGCATCCCTCCCCTCCGTCTGGTACCAGGTGCAGCTGAAGTGCTCGACGGTGAATGCGGACTGCCCGTTCGACGTCGGCGGCTTCTCCTTCTCCGGCCTTCCCGGCATCGTGATCGGGCACAACCAGAAGGTCGCGTGGGGCTTCACGAACCTCACCACCGATGTCACGGACCTCTACATCGAGCGCGTGCAGGGGGACGAGTACTGGCGCGACGGCGTCCTCGTGCCCCTCGAGGAGAGCACCGAGACGATCGAGGTCGCGGGCGGCGACGACATCGAGCTGACCATCCGCTCCACGGTCCACGGCCCGATCATCTCCGGGCTCACCGACGACTTCACTGCGATCGCCGAAGACCCGGTCCCCGCGCTCGAGGCGGGCATTCCGGGAGGCCCCGATCTGTTCTCCGGCGGAACCCTGCCAGAGCCGAAGGTGGAACCCGAGTACGCGGTCAGCCTTCGCTGGACCGCCCTCGACCCCGGCACGGCCGCGACCGCGATCTTCGCGCTCTCGACCGCGCAGGACTTCGACGACTTCCGCTACGCCGCCTCACTCTTCGACGTGCCCGCGCAGAACCTCATCTACGCCGACACCGACGGCAACATCGGCTACCAGACGCCGGGGCGCCTGCCGATCCGCGGCGCGGGCGACGGGTGGATGCCGCAGCCCGGATGGGACAGCAGCTACGACTGGACCGGATTCATCCCGTTCGAGGAGCTGCCGGTTTCGTACAACCCGACCTCGGGCTACATCGTCACCGCGAACAACGCGATCGTCACCGACGACTACGAGTACTTCCTCTCCCGCGATTGGGACTACGGGTACCGCGCCGCCCGCATCACCTACCTGATCGAACGTCGCGCCGCCGCCGGGCCTCTGACGGCGAAGGACATGCGCGCCATCCAGATGGACAACGAGATGTGGATCGGCAAGCAGCTCGCCGCCGCCCTCGCCGACATCGAGGTCTCCGGGGCGGGCCCGCGAGAGGCCGTCGAGCTGCTCCGCTCCTGGGACGCGCAGAACACGGCATCCTCCGCCGCCGCCGCGTACGCGAACGTGCTCTGGTCGAACCTCGTGCAGAACATCTTCGGCCGACGCGAGCAGCCGCTTCCCATCGACGGACAAGCCCGGCTGTTCACGGTCGTGGCGGGCATGCTGGAGGATCCGTCGGATCCGCTCTGGACCAACACGGAGCTCGATGTCGACGGGATGGACGAGATGCTCGCGCTCTCGGCCGAAGACGCCTATGACGAGCTCTCCGGGCTTCAGGGCACGGCGGTCGCGCTCTGGAACTGGGGCGACCTGCACGCGATCACCCTCCGCAGCGACACCCTCGGCGCCTCGGGCATCGCGCCGATCGAGGCCCTCTTCAACCGCGGCCCCTTCCGTGTCGGCGGCGGAGCATCGGTCGTGAACGCGACGGGGTGGGAGCTCGGCACCTCCTACGCGACCACCACGGTGCCCTCGATGCGCATGGTGGTCGACCTGTCGGACTTCGACGCCTCGACGTGGATCCACCTCACCGGGGCCTCCGGCCATGCGTTCGCCGAGCACTACGTGGATCAGACCGAAGACTGGGCGGTCGGCATCCAGCGTCCGTGGGCGTTCTCCGCGAAGGCGGTCGACACCGCCGCCCGGCACACGCTGGTGCTGACGCCCGCCGGCTGAACCACGGGGTCGCTGAGCCATCGAAGCGCCCGCACAGCCGGGTCGACTACCGTTGACGGGTGCCGACCAGCTACCTCGCCCCGAAGGGCACCCCCGTCACCCTGCTCGAATACGAGTACGGCGGGGCGACCCTCATCGCCGAGACCTTCGGCGAGGGCGAGCACACCTTCCTGCTGCTGCACGGCATCGGAATGGGGCGCAGCGTCTACCTCGACGTGGTGCAGCGTCTCGACGGCCGTGTGATCGCACTCGACCTGCCGGGCTTCGGTGAGGCGCCGGAGCCCACCCGGAACCTCACGATGGAGCGTCACGCCGACCTCGTCGCCGCCTACCTCCGTCACACCGGCGAGGAACCCGTGATCGTCATCGGGCACTCGATGGGGAGTCAGATCGCGGCCGAGCTCGCGGCACGGCATCCGTCGCTCGTCGCGAAGGTGATCCTCGCCGGACCGACCGTCGACAAGGCGGCGCGCAACGTCGCATCCCAGGCGAGGTACCTGCTGATCGACCTGCTGGGCGAGCGTCCGCTCGTGATCTGGCGCGGCGCGAGGGAGTATCTGCGCGGTGGCCCGCACCTGATCCGGAAGATCCGCGCCACGATCGTGCATGAGCCCGAAGACGCGTTCGTCCGCATCGACTGCCCGGTGCTGGTGCTGCGAGGAGAGGACGACCCGCTCGCACCGATGAGCTGGTGCCAGGCGATCATCGACGCGATCCCCGGCGCCGACCTGAAGGTCATCCCCGACCACGGTCACGGCACCCTGATCACCGACTCTGAGCCGGCCGCCCGCCTGATCCAGCGCTTCGCGGACGCCCGCTGAATCAGGGGTAGCCCCGGAACCTGACGCTGTCGGACGCGGAGTCGTCGAGCGCCTTCGACAGCGCCGGATCCACCGCGAATCCGTCCGGATCGGCCCCGCGCGACGCCCGAGGCCGCCGCATCAGCATCGCGAACCACGCCACAGCGATCACGCCGAGGACGATCAGGAACGTCTCCATGGCAGCACGGTACCGCCCCCGCGCATATTTCTCCAGGTCGGTCACCGGTGCCGCTGCGCAGCCGTTCACAATTCAGCCAGAATCTCGCGCTGACTGCGAATACCGGGCTCGCGAGGGCTGTCGGGCACCGTTCTTGCTGAATTGTGAACGTCGATCGCCGGTGAATCGCGGACCGAGCACCTCGATGACCTCCCGCAGTGCCTTCTGCACGGTCTGCCGGTCACCGAGGATGTCCGTCGCCAGCGGACGGATCGTCACGTATCCGCGGCGGGCGGCCGCGAGGTCGCGGCGCCGGTCGTCCTGCTGCTTCTGCCATCCCTCATGGAACTCCTTGCTGTCGCATTCGATGATCAGCCAACCCTCCACGACGAAGTCCACCCGCCCGACGCCGGCGATGAACACCTGCGTCTCGAATAGGGCGCCGATGGCCCGGAGGATCAGGCGCACGAATGTCTCGGGTCCCGATTCGGCGGAGCCGTCGACGAGCCCACGCACGGCCTTCAACCGGGCCGGCAGTCCGGCGAAGACCTCGTCCACCTGAGAAGCCGTCAGCAGGCCGTGATGCACCAGGCTGTCCAGCGTGGCGACCGCGGCGCGGGGCTCCTGGCACCGCACCGCGTGACGTGCTGCGTCGATCAACGGCGCGACGTGGAGGAGCTCCGGCGTGACAGACGAGAGGTTCCAATGAAGGGTGACGTGCCGCCCCTTCGGTGAGCGCAACCGAGAGCTCCCTCGCGTGACGAAGACGTGCAGGCCGCGCGGCCGGTGCACGAACACACCCATCAGCGCGAGCAGCGACAGACACGTCAATCGCCCGCCGATCCGGACCGCTTCCACGATGTCTCCGTTCGCCTCGGCCAGGACGTAGCGATCGCGTCGGACATGTTGAAGGTGCCCCCCGTCGGACCTCCCGTGAGATCGAGCGGGCTGACATGCCCAGGGCGAGCAGGTCTGCCCGGGTGAAGGCGATGCGCGAATAGGCGGCGGCAGCGCGCTGCGGGATGGTCCTCGTCTCATCAGTCATCCGAGAAGTGTGTGAACAACCCGCTCTCGTAGGGCCCAGGAGTGGGGGATTGTGGACGAAGTTCCGCCACGCTCGGTCGGTGCAGAAGTAGTTTCAGCGAGGCGCGCCGTGCATAATTCAGCAAGAACTTCGCGGATGCGGCGTACTCGTGGCCGAGAGAGCCGCAGAGTCGCGTTCTTGCTGAATAGTGAACGTCGCGCGTCGAAGCCCGACGTCCTCATGGCCCGGACGCCGCTCGGCACTACCCCGCGCCGGGAGGGGTCTGCTTCGATTCGGCGAGCTCGTCGACGATGAGGCTCCGCTCGTCGGTCGTGCCGTTGCGGTAGGCCTGCCGGCCGACGATGTGGGCCGAGAGCGGCGCGGTGGCGAACTGCATCAGCACGATCGGAGCCACCAGGACGAGGCCGATCAGGATGCCGCCGACCGAGCGCTGCGACAGTGCGACCGCGCCGCAGATGAGCACGAGGCCGAGCACCTGCGGCTTCGTGGCCGCATGCAGCCGGGACGGCACGTCGCGGAAGTGCAGCAGGCCGACGGCGGCCGAGAGGCAGAGCAGGGCGCCGAGCAGGATCAGCACGAGCACCGCCACATCGATGACGGCGTCGGGGATCAGGAGACCGAGCACGTTCATTGCGTCGTGTTGTCCCTTCTCGCGACGAAGCGGGCGACGGCGATCGAGCCGAACACCCCGATCGCGGCGATGATCAGCAGCACCGGGATGCTGCGGGTGTGCCCGTTGATCGCCATCTCGGCGCCGAGCACGCACATCACCTCGGTGAGCAGCACGTCGGAGGCGACCGCGCGGTCGAGGATCGACGGCCCCCGCACGATCCGGATCACGGTGAGGATCGCGGCGACGCCGAACACCACCATGATCACCAGCAGGAGGATGTTCATCGGGCACCGCCTCTCGGGGATCCGCCGACGCCGACCGAGCGCTCGTCGGCCTTCAGCGCACGGTACTGCTCCGGGTCGCCCAGCGCGCGCACGATCCGCCGTTCCCAGAGGAGGACGCCCGCACGCTGCCTCTCGACGTCGGCGGCGTCGCGCACGCCGATCACGTGCAGGTAGAGGATGCGCCGGTCACGATCCGCCTCGACGATGAGCGAGCCGGGGATCAGCGAGGAGGTGACCGCGACGTGGGTCATCACGAGGTCGTCGGCGTACCGCAGCGGCACCGCGATGATCGCGGCTCCCGGCTGGCGACGGAAGTCGAAGACCTGCACCGTGACCGACAGCGCCCCGCGCAGAACGGCGAACAGGAACTGCACGACGAACAGCGCCGCATACCAGACGTTGATGCGTCCGGACAGGGCGACCGTCGGCAGGCGGAACACGCGCGTGACGAACACGGCGACGATCAGTCCGGTGAGGAACGACAGCACGGTGAACTGCGCCCAGAGCAGCATCCAGAGCACGACGAGCCAGGCCAGGAACGGCAGCTGCACGCGGATGTCGCGCCAGAGGTGACGACGGGTGTCTCTCATCCGCTCACCTCGTCTTCCAGCTGCACGAGGCTCACGGGCTGCAGCAGCGCCGAGCCGATGCGGTCGCAGAGGGCGTAAAGAGGACCGGCGAAGATCGTCAGCGCGACGGTGACCGCGACCATCCCTCCGGTCGCGAGCGTCATGATCTTCGGGATGCGGCGCTTCTTCTGCTGGTCGTCGGCGGCGGGCGCGTTGCCGAGGTACGAGATGCGGCCCTCGGTCTCGGTCGAGTCCTCCTCCTCGCGCCAGAACGCGAGGTTCCAGGCGCGCATCAGCGCGTAGAGGGTGAGGAGCGAGGTGACGATGCCGCCGATGATGAGCACGATCATGAGGGGCGTGCCGACGGATGCCGCGGCCTCGAACAGCGCGAACTTGCCGATGAACCCCGAGAACGGTGGCAGGCCGCCGAGGTTGATCGCGGGCACGAAGTAGAGCACGGCGATCACCGGAGCCACCTTCAGCAGTCCCTTGACCCGGAGGATCGAGGTGCTGCCGGCGCGGCGCTCCACGAGCCCGACCGCGAGGAACAGCGTCGTCTGCACGACGATGTGGTGGACGATGTAGTACACCGTGGCGCCGATCGCGGCCGGTGTCGCGATCGCCAGGCCGAAGATCATGTACCCGACGTGGCTCACCAGCGTGAACGACAGGATTCGCTTCAGCTCGGCCTGGGCGACGGCGCCGAGCACGCCGATGATCATGGTGGCCAGGGCGATGATCAGGAGGACCGTGTCGATGCTGTTCGATGCGAACAGCTGCGTCTCGGTGCGGATCAGCGCGTAGACGCCGACCTTGGTCAGCAAGCCGGCGAACACGGCGGTCACCGGGGCCGGGGCGGTCGGGTACGAGTCGGGCAGCCAGAACGACACGGGGAAGATGGCGGCCTTGATGCCGAAGGCGATCACCAGCATGAGATGCAGCACCAGCTGCGTCTCCTGCGGGAGCTCCGACATGCGCTCGGCGATCTGGGCCATGTTGACGGTGCCGAGCGCCCCGTAGATCATCGCGATCGAGGCGAGGAACAGGATCGACGACACCAGCGAGACGACGATGTACACGGCACCGGTGCGGATGCGGGACTCGGTGCTGCCGAGCGTGATCAGCACGTACGACGCCACGAGCAGGATCTCGAAGCCGACGTAGAGATTGAACAGGTCGCCGGCGATGAACGCGTTGAAGATGCCCGCCGCGAGGATCAGGTACGAGGGGTTGAAGATCGAGATCGGCGTCTCGTCTGCGCCGTCGGCGACTCCCTGGCCGATCGAGAACAGGAGGACGGCTAGGAGCACGATGCTGGAGACGAGCACGAGCAGCGCCGACAGCCGGTCGACGTAGAGCACGATGCCGAAGGGCACGGGCCACCCGCCGACGGAGACGGCGAGCGGTGCTCCGGCATCCACCACCACCAGCAGCACCGCGGCGATGACCGACACGATCGCGAGGGTGGCGACCGTGACGAACACCTGCAGGCGGGCGTTCCGTCCGAAGACGAGGGTGACGGCGGCGCCGAGCAGCGGAAGCGCGACGAGGAGCGGAACGAGGGCGGTCATGACCGGTCCCCCTCGTTCTCGGGACGCTCGGCGGGACGGCGTCCTTCCTCGTCGTCGCCCCGGCGGTCCGGCGCGTCGAAGGGGGCGTCGTCGTGGATCGACGGATGGTCGCGCATGTGCAGCACCGTGATCGGCGCGGTCTGCACGCCGACGAAGTCGGTGGTCGCCTCTTCCTCGAGGTTCGCGTCGTCCTCCATGACGTCCTCGTCGGCGTCGGTGCGCTCGCGGAGGGCGATGTCGGCCTCGTCGTCCTCGACGGTGTCGGCCTGGCCCAGCTGCCAGGAGCGGTAGATGAGCGCGAGCAGGAACGCCGACACGGCGAAGGTGATCACGATCGCGGTGAGGGTGAGCGCCTGCGGGAGCGGGTCGCTCATCTCTCCCTCGGTGCCGAAGAACGGCGCGTTGCCCGGCACGCCCATCACGATCAGCAGCAGCAGGTTCGTCGCGTTGCCGAGCAGCAGGAAGCCGATCAGCACGCGTGTGAGGCTGCGCTCCAGCATCGCGTAGACGCCGCAGGCGAAGAGCACCGCCATCACGACGATCAGGGTGAGCGAGACGTCCATCAGCTGCGCACCCCTCCCTGCGTGGGGCTCTCCTGCGGGCGGAGCGCGGACTGGCGGTCGACCTCGGCGCCAAGGCTGCGGAGCACGTCGAGCACGAGTCCGATGACGACGAGGTAGACGCCGACGTCGAAGATCGTCGACGTGACGAACTCCATGTGCCCGATGCCGGGGATCTCCCACTCCCAGAAGGAGCTGGTGAGCGGCGCGAGACCGAAGAACAGCGGGACTACCGCGGTGCCCACCGCGAGGATCAGGCCGGCGCCGAGGAGCCGACCGGCATCCGTGGGTGCCGCAGCTCCCAGCTCCCAGCGACCGCCGGCGATGTAGCGCATGACCAGCGCCATACCCGCGACCAGGCCACCGGCGAAGCCTCCGCCGGGGAGGTTGTGCCCCGCGAAGAGCAGGAAGATCGACACGACGATGATGGTGTGGAACAGGATGCGGACGATCACCTCGAGCAGGATCGAGCGGTTCTCCGGCTTCATCTTCTGCCCGCCGACGAGCCAGGCGCGCGGACTGTTCTCGTTCTCGGCGGTCTGGAAGCGGATGCCCTCGGTGGTCTCGACGAGGGGACGGCTGCGGGCCGCCTTGCGCGTCGCCCGGGGGAGGACCTTGGTCGCGGCGAGCAGATCGGCGCGGTGCGTGACGAACACGAGGGATGCCACGCCGGTCGCGGCGAGCACGAGAACGGACAGCTCGCCCATGGTGTCCCAGCCACGCAGATCGACGAGCGCGACGTTGACGACGTTCTTGCCGTGCCCGATCTCGTAGGCGAGCTTGGGGAAGGCTTCGGAGATCGGTTCGGCGACGCGCGACTGCGTGGCGACCACGGCGACGAACGCCATGGTCACGCCGACGCCGATCGCCAGCAGCGCGCGGGGGATCCGGCTCACCGACGCGTTGTGCTCGCCCATGCGCGCCGGGAGGCGTCGGAGGACGAGCGCGAACGTCACCATCGTGACCGTCTCGACGAGGATCTGGGTAAGCGCGAGGTCGGGTGCGCCACTGGTGGCGAAGAGCGCGACCATGCCGAGCCCGGTCACCGACACCAGGACGACACCGGTGTAGCGCTTCTGCGCGCGCACGGCGAAGACGCCGGCCACCGCCATGATCGGCGCGACCGCGATCTGCGCCGGGGTGTGCCAGGCCGAGAGGTTGTAGCGATCGACGTCGCTCGCGATCAGCGCGGTCACCTCGGCGGCGACGAAGACCACGAAGATGGTGCCGACGTAGACGGGCAGAGAACCCCGCTGCGTGAGCGTGGTGCTGAGCACCGAAAGGCGGTCGATCCCGCGCATCACGAGGTAGTAGGCGTCGGCGGCCGTGAAGGGCAGCATCCGCGCCTTGGCGTCCCAGCCGGTGCGGCGGGTCAGCCAGAAGATCCCGAAGCCGAGGAGGATCGTCAGGATCGAGATGCCGAGCGCAGGTTCGAGACCGTGCCAGAGCGCGAGGTGTCCTGGGCCTTCGACAGCCTCGCCCGCGGCGTCGAGTCCGGGGGTCGCGGTGAGGGCGTAGCCCTGCAGCGCCACGTCGAGCGCCGGTGCTCCGATGCCCGCGGCGAGGGTCACGCCGGCGAGGATGATCGGCGCCGACAGGAAGCCGACCGGCGGGTCGGGCCACGCGGTGTCGGGCATCCGCTGCCCCTGCTCGTCGCGCTTCGTCCAGAACGCACCCCAGAGGAAGCGGATGCCATATGCCGCGGTGAGCATGGACCCGAGGCTGACGCCGATGATCGCCACGAGACCCCACGGCGAACCGTGCAGTCCGTCGTCGAGGAGCGCCGTGAGAGTGGATTCCTTGGCGACGAAGCCGATGGTCGGGGCGATGCCGGCCATGGAGGCCACCGAGATGAATGCCGCGGTCGCCATGACGGGAGCCTGTCTGCCGACGCCGGACAGCTCGGTGATGTCACGCGTGGAGAGCTGACGGTCGATCACGCCGACGATCAGGAAGAGGGCCGACTTGAAGAGCGCGTGACCGATCACCAGGGCGAGGCCTGCCAGTGCCGTCGCCTGCGTGCCGTAGCCCACGACGAGGGCGAAGAAGCCGAGCTGGCTGACCGTGCCGAAGGCGAGGATGCGCTTGAGGTCCGTCTCGCGCAGCGCCTGGATGCCGCCGAGCAGCATGGTCACGATCCCCAGCGTGATGACGATCGGACGCCAGGGACCGCTGAACGCGAAGATCGGCGCGAAGCGCGCGATCAGGTAGATGCCGGCCTTCACCATGGCGGCGGCGTGCAGATAGGCGCTCACCGGTGTCGGGGCGGCCATCGCACCGGGAAGCCAGAAGTGGAAGGGGAACAGCGCCGATTTGCTGATGGCGCCGATCAGCAGCATCACGATCGCGGCATCGATGATCGGTCCGGTGGGTGCGATCTCGAGGATCTCCCGGATGCTGCTCGTTCCGGCATCCACCACGAGGAGCACGACCCCGACGAACATCACGAGACCGCCGAGCGTCGTGACCAGCAGAGCCTGCAGTGCCGCACGTCGGCTGACCGCACGACGGCGGTAGTGCCCGATGAGGAGGTACGAGAGGATGCTCGTCACCTCCCAGAACATCACGAGCATCACCAGGTCGTCGGTGAGGACGAGCCCGTACATGGCGCCGGCAAACCCGAGCAGCACGCCCGCGAAGGAGCCGATCCCCGCGGAGTCGTCGAGGAAGTACCACCGGCAGTAGAGCAGCACCAGGGCGCCGACGCCGGTGACGATGAGGGTGAGCACCCAGCCCAGGACATCCATGTGCATCGAGAGGTTGAGCCCGAGCTGCGGGATCCACGGGATCGAGACGAAGGGTGCGGAGCCGTCGAGGACCTCCGGGGTCCGCACCAGCGCGTGGACGAATGCCGCAGCCGGAATGAGCGCGGCGATGATGAATGCCTGCGATCCCAGCCAGCGCACCAGCACGGGCATGAGCAGGGACCCGAGGAGGAACACGGCGAGGAGCGTCAGCATATACGCGGCTCCCTCGGGGCTCGTCGGCCGGGGGTGAATCGGCTCAGGCGGGCGGGTGTCCGTCCAGTTTACCGGCGTTAGGGATCCGTGAGGACCGCGGGTTTCTCCGAGCGTGCGAGAGTGGTCGCATGCGGCGGGTGTGGGTGCGGGAGCTGACGGGGTGGCTGGCAGCCCTCGGAGTCAGCGTGATCATCGCCGGTCAGGTCTCGGCATCCGCCCGCTCGGAGCTGCTCTTCCGTGACGGTGACTCGCTGATCGTCGCGATGTTCGCGCGGTCGGTGATCGCCGGCGGGCCCCAGGACTGGGCGATGTCGAGCGTGCTGTTCCTGCCCGAGTCCGCGGCTTTCGCCGGGCTCGATGCGCTGCTGCCCCTCGATGTCGGCGCACTCCTCGCAATGAGCGCCGTGGTCAACCTTCTCGCGCTCTACGGTGCCCTGCGCCTGGTGGCCGGCCGTCGACGCGAAGGGCGGGCACCGGTCGCCTGGTCGCTGATCGCCCTCGTCGTCTTCGGTCTCCTCGCCGCGACCGAGATCTCGGCCTCGCGCGACGCTCTCGAACTCGCCTCGCTGCAGCTGACGACCACGTACTACGCGGCGACGGTGGTCGGCGTGGTCCTGTCGATCGGACTCGTGCGTCGTGTGCTCGACCGCGACCGCGGCCACGCCGGACTCCTCTTCGCGCTCGGGGCCGTCGCCGTGGTGTCGACCCTGACGAATCCGCTCTACGCGGTGTGGGCGACCGTGCCGCTCACGATCTACCTGCTGTTCGCCCTGCGCCTGTCGACGCAGAAGAAGCGGATGCCGATCCTGCTGGCGGTGCTCGTCGGCGGGTCCGTCCTCGGACTGGCCGGTCGCATTCCGTTCGGGGCATGGATCGCCAACACGGGAGCGGGGTACGCTCAGCCCGCCCTCTGGCCCCAGTCCGCGCAGTACTACGGCGGCCTCCTGGCCGACCGTCTGTCGTCGCCGCTCGGCGTCATCGGGTGCCTGCTCACGCTCGCGCTGCTCGTCGGGGCGCTCGTCCGGATGACGCGCGCGGAGGACGCGGGTTCGCGCCTCGTCGCCACGATCGCGTGGCTCATGCCCGTGCTCGTGGTGGTCGGCGCCATCGCACTCGGCACGCACGCGGCGCGCTACCTGCAGCCGGTCGCCTTCGCACCGGTGCTCGCCCTGGTCGCGGCGCCGCTCACTCCGCGGATGCCGCGCAGGGCCAGTCGCGCGGCCGCTGCTGTCGCGACCGTGCTCGTGGTGGTCGGAGGTGCGCTGAGCGAGCCGCGGCTCGCTGCGGCAGCCGACGCCCCCGATGCAGATCTCGTGTGCGTCACCGACTGGGTGAGCGCGTCGGGACGCACCGGCGCCGGCCAGTTCTGGACCGTGCGGCTGCCGAAGCTGCACCTCGACGATCCGGCGCAGCTCGTGCAGGTCGATCACCAGCTCAGCGGATACGCGTGGCTGGTGAACCGCCACGACTTCGAGGTCGGCGAGGTGTCGTTCCTCGTCGAGGACTCCCAGACCGTGCAGTGGCAGCTGCCCCTGGCGGTCGTTCCCGCCGAGGTCGTCGACTGCGGCCGCTACCGCATCCTCGACTTCGACGACACGACTCTCCCGCTCGGTCCGCCGCACTCCTGAGGCGCCTCGCCTGAGCCTGTCGAAGGGCCCGGGTGAACCTGGGTCCCTGAGCCTGTCGAAGGGCCCGCCACCGGTGCTTCGACAAGCTCAGCAACCCAGGAACGACAAGGCCGGCAACCCAGGAACGGCAAGCTCAGCCACCCAGGAACGACAGCTCAGCAACCCAGGAACGACAGCTCAGCCACCCAGGAGGCGAGTCAGCGCTTCGCCGGCGCGGCCGTGGTCGTCCCTGCCCGGAAGCGGCAGGTGAGGTGCTGGGTGATGCCGGGCTCGCCGCGCAGCATCCGGGCTACCTGCTCCCCCGCCGCGCGTCCCTTGTCGACAGCGGGCTGCACGCTCGTCGTGAGGGTGAGGTCCGCGAGGCCGTCGACGGCGATCCCGTCGAAACCGGCGACGGAGAGGTCCTCCGGAACTCGGAGTCCCAGCTCCTCCGCAGCGCGGATCACGCCGACGGCGAGCAGGTCGCTCTGAGCGATCACGGCGGTCGGCCGCGTGGAGGCATCGGCGAGCAGCATCCGGCCGACGAGCACGCCCTCGTCGATCAGGCTCCCTGACGCGGAGATCGCCGGAGCGTCGGGGAACACCTCACGGAGACCCGAGAGGCGATCGACGGTGACGTCGACCGTCGCGGTCGCGACGCGTTCGGCGGTCACGGCGGTGCGCGCGCGGTCCGTGTCGAGCGGGAGCGTGACGAGGGCGACGTCGCGATGCCCGAGGTCGCGCACGTGGCGGGCGATGTCGGCGGACGCCGCGGCGTTGTCGAGAGTGATGCGCGGAATCCCCTCCCCCGCGTCTCCTTCGATCACCACGACCGGCAGGCCGCGGCCGCGGACCACCTCGAGCGATGCGCGGGTGCGGCCCGAGCATCCGATCAGCACGAACGCGTCGACCGGGGCGTTCGCGAGGGCCGATCCGTCTTCGCCGGGCTCGTCGCGCAGGAGGAGGATGCCGGCGCTGAGCTCGGCGAGTCCGTCGGTGAGGCCGTCCATCATCGCGGTCGTCACCGGGTCGAGGAAGGCTGCTCGCAGGTGCCCCTCGAGCACGACCGCCACGATGCCGCTGCGTCCGCGTCGCAGCGATGCCGCCCGCGGGTCCGGCCCGGCATAGCCGAGCTCAGCTGCTGCGGCGAGCACGCGCTCGCGAGTCGCGCTCGCGACCTTGGCCTTGCCGCTGAACACGACGGAGGCCGTCGAGGTCGCCACCCCGGCCTGGCGCGCGACATCGGCGATGGTCGCTCGGCGCGGAGTCTCCTGAGTGCTCATACTCCGAGGATAACCCGGTTCGGTCGCCAGGAGTCGAATCGATTCGATAGGCTGTCCGGCATGGACACCGCCCTCACCCGTTCGCAGTTCGTGCGCTGGCGCGCAGCGATCTTCGCCATCTTCTTCGCCAGCGGACTCTCGATCGCCACGTGGGCGTCCCGCGTGCCCGGCATCAAGCAGGCTCTCGAGCTCGACAACGCCCAGGTCGGCATGATCCTGCTCGGCATGGGTCTCGCGTCGATCATCGGCATCTCGACCAGTCCCGCCGTCATGGCTCGCACCGGCGCGCGGCGCGGGATGCTCCTCGCCATGCTCATGTTCGCCGTCGGCATCGCCCTGGTGGGCCTGGGCGCGAACGTCTTCGGCTCGGTCCCGATCGTGCTGCTCGGGATGGTCCTCTTCGGCTTCGGCAACGGCTGCGTCGACGTCATGATGAACGTCGAGGCGACGGCCATCGAGCAGCAGATGGGCAAGACCATCCTGCCCGTCTTCCATGCCCTCTTCAGCTTCGGCACCGTGATCGGCGCCGGCATCGGCGCCCTCGCCGCCGGCCTCTCGATCGATGTCGCGACGCATGCGGGCGTCATCGGCACGCTGATCGTCGTCATCGCCGTGGTGTGCTTCTTCCAGGTGCCCGATCGCGAGGCCGCACTCGATCCGGAAGGCCACGAGAAGCCCCCGTTCCGGGAGCGCATGCACACGGCCCTCGAGGCATGGCGCGAGCCGCGCACCTACCTGCTGGGCGTCGTGATGCTCGGCATGTCGTTCGCCGAGGGCGGCGCCAACGACTGGATCGCGCTCGGCACCGAGCAGGGCCACGGCTTCGCCGAGGGCACCGGGGCCGTCTCGCTCGCGGTGTTCTCGGTGGGCATGACCGTGGTGCGCCTCTTCGGCGGACCGCTCGTCGACCGTTTCGGCCGCGTGCTGGTGCTGCGCATCCTCGCGGTGGCCGCGGCCTCCGGCATCCTTCTCTTCATCCTCGCGCCGAGCTTCCCGCTCGTGCTGGTGGGTGCCGCGCTCTGGGGCATCGGCGCCTCGCTCGGGTTCCCGCTGGGCATGTCGGCGGCAGCCGACGATCCTGCCAAGGCGGCGGCCCGGGTGAGTGCGGCGGCGACGATCGGCTACGTCGCGTTCCTCGGCGGCCCTCCGGTGCTGGGCGTCATCAGCGAGCACATCGGACTGCTCAACACGCTCTTCATCCTCGTCGGGCTGGTCGTGGCGTCCGGACTGTTCTCGGGAGCCGCCCGTCCCCTGCGCGACGAGGAGAAGACCGCCGTCCCGGCACGGGAGAGCTGAGTCTCACGCGTCGCGGCGACGGACGAGCGCCGCCGCGTGGGAGCGACTGCGCGCACCGAGCTTGGCCAGCACGTTCGACACGTGCGTCTTCACCGTGGGCACCGAGATGTGCAGGCGCTCGGCGAGCTGGGCGTTCGACCACCCCTGCAGGATGCCCTCGAGGATCTCCTGCTCGCGCGCCGTCAGCTCCGGCCGATCGCCCGGCTCCGTTCTCGGCGCGGTCGGTGTCGCGGCGCTCCGCGCGACGGCGGCGAGCGCCCTGCGGGTCACACGAGGATCCAGGGCGCCCTCCCCGGCGGCCACCGCACGCACCGCCGCGGCGAGCGCCGGAGCGTCGACCGTCTTCAGCAGGAAGCCCACGGCACCGGCGCTGATCGCACCGAGCACGAGATCGTCCTCATCGAAGCTCGTCAGCACCAGCACGTCACCGAGGCCCCGCTCGACGATCTCCCGAGTGGCGGAGATCCCGTCCCGACCCGGCATCCGCAGGTCCATCAGCACCACATCCGGTCGCAACGCCGCCGCGTTCCGCACCGCGACGTCTCCGTCCGCCGCCTCTCCGACGACGGAGATGCCGTGCGCCTCCAGCATGATGCGCAGACCCGTCCGGATCGCACCGTGGTCGTCGGCCAGAAGCACCGTGGGCGCGTTCACGGGCGCACCTCGACCGGGATGCGGGCGGCGACCGACCATCCGTCGGACTCGGGGCCGGCGGCGAAGACGCCGCCCAGCGCTTCCACCCGCTCGCGGAGCATCTGCAGTCCCCATCCCTGGCCGCCGTGCGTGGCCGCGGCGTGGGCGACTCCGCCGCGCGACCGCACGAGCACTCGCACATCGGTGTCCACGACCTCGATCGCGACGTCCACGTCCGCTCCGCTCGCATGTCGGATGCCGTTGGCCAGGGCCTCTCTCACGACCCGCACGACGGCCTGCTCGGCGGCGCCTCCCACGCCCTCGACGTCCGTCGCAGAGAAGCGGATGCCGAGACCCGCGCGCCTCGCCTCGTCGACGATGCCCTCGAGGTCGGTCCATCCGGGAGTGGAGGAGAACGCGCCGTCGCCCCGGCGGAGCACCGAGATCATCGAGCGCAGCGCGCCATGAGCGTCGAGACCGGCGTCGCGCACGGCCTGCAGCGCATCGCGGTCGGTGACCGGATCCGGAGCGGTCGCCAGCGCGGCCTCGGCGCGGATGGCCATCGCCATCACATGACCGGCGACGACGTCGTGCAGCTCCCTCGCCATGGTCTCGCGTTCGCGCTGCACGGCCTCCGCCTGCTCCCGTTCGGCGACGGCGGCCGCATCATCGGCGCGCTGCCGATGGAGCTCCGCGAGCTCGTTCGCCTGCGAGACCGCGACCGCCCACCAGTAGTCGGTGCCGACGAAGGCGCCGAACTGCACCGCCACCAGGAAGGCCACCGGGACGGAGGCGTCCGACAGGGCCAGCGCGCCGAAGAACATCGTGACCACCGCGACCGCACTGGCGATGAGCAGTCGGGTACGCATGCGGGGTGAGGCGACGAAGGCCGCGGTCCACAGCACGTCGAGCAGGATGATCACGGGCCCGAGCCCGCCGATCGTCAGCAGGTCGACCGTGAACAGGACGGCCGCCGCGACCAGCGAGAGGATCGGGAAGCGCCGCTTCAGGAGGACGGCGATGCAGCCCGGAAGGGCCGTCGCCAGCGTCCACCACGGCGAGACGTCGGCGTCGAGGAGCGAGAAGATGCTCCAGACGCCGCTGAAGCCGAGCGCGGCACTCAGCACGCAGAACAGTCCGATGAGGACCGCATCGATCAGGGGGCGGCGCGCTCGGGACCAGGTGCGGATCCGCTCCGCCGTCGCCTCCTGCATGGTCTTCATGCAACCACGACGGCGCCGACGGCGCATCCGACGAAGGGATGAGGCCGGACGGGCGGAACGGGACTTTCGCCCGATCCGTCGTGCGCGCCTGTCGTCGAGCGTGGAGGCATGGAACTGTTCGGCGGACTCCCGCTTCCCCTCTCCCTGGCCCTCCTGGCACTGATCGACGGCCTCAGCGTCGGGACCCTGCTCATCCCGGTGTTCCTCCTGCTCAATCCGGGCCGTGTCCGGGCGGGACGCATCCTCCTCTACCTGGCGACGATCGCGGCGTTCTACCTCGTGGTCGGACTCCTCTTCCTGTGGGGCCTCGTGAATCTGGTCGATGTGGCCGCGGACTTCCTCGCGTCGCCCGCGGGGCTGATCACGCGCCTGGTCGTGGGGGCCGCGCTGCTCATCACCGCGTTCGTGATGCCCACCGGCACGAAGGTCGAGACACGATCGGCATCGGCCGTCATATCAGCCCCGGCGTCGGGGAGCGTCGCTCCGCGGATCTCCCCGTGGACCGGCATGCCCGTCCGCGACGCGGAGGCCGAGGATCGGCCGGCGCCGCAGCCGGGTCGGATCACCCGCTGGCGCGAGCGCCTGCTCGACCCTCGCACCCGCGGCACCGCGGTGATGGCGGTCGCGGTCGCCGCCGGTCTTGTCGAGGTCGCGACGATGCTCCCCTACATCGTCGCGATGACCATGCTGGCGGATGCCGGCGTCGGCACGCCGCTTCGGGTGCTGTCGCTCGTCGGCTACTGCGCACTGATGGTCCTCCCGGCCGTCGTGCTGCTCATCCTCCGACTTGTCGCCGCTCCGCTGGTGCAGCGGCCGCTCGAACGGTTCGCCGCCTGGATGGAGCGCACCGGCGCAGAGAACACCGCGTGGATCATCGGCATCATCGGCTTCCTCATCGCGCGCTCCGCAGCCACCGAGCTCGGGATCTTCGACGCCCTGTCCCGGCTCGGCGGCTGAACCTCCCGCGCGCCGCATCGACGCACGTCGGCCGGGTCGGATGCCGTTAGGCTCGACGGGTGCGTCTCGTCATCGCCCGCTGCTCGGTCGACTACACCGGTCGGCTCAATGCCCATCTCCCTCTCGCCACGCGTCTGCTCGTGCACAAGGGAGACGGGAGTCTGCTCGTGCACTCCGACGGCGGCAGCTACAAGCCGCTGAACTGGATGAGCCCGCCGTGCTCGCTCTCCAGCGAGGAGCCCGGCGAGGAGGAGGCGAGTGCCGGCGTCGTCGAGGTCTGGCGCGTCACGCACAAGAAGACCGGCGACGCCCTCCGCGTGCAGATCTACGAGATCATCCACGACACGTCGCACGAGCTGGGCGTCGACCCCGGCCTGCAGAAGGACGGCGTCGAGGCCGACCTGCAGCGGCTGCTGGCCGAACAGGTCGACCGCATCTCGGAGGGCGCGACCCTCGTGCGCCGTGAGTACCCGACGGCGATCGGCCCGGTCGATCTGCTGGTGCGGGATGCCGACGGCGCCGCCATCGCGGTCGAGATCAAGCGCCGCGGCGACATCGACGGCGTCGAGCAGCTCACCCGCTACCTCGAGCTCCTCGGGCGCGACCCGCACCTCTCCCCCGTGCAGGGCGTCTTCGCCGCGCAGGAGATCAAGCCCCAGGCGCGCGTGCTCGCCGAGGACCGCGGCATCCGGTGCCTCGTGCTGGACTACGACGACATGAAGGGCATCGAGTCCGGAATCCCCCGCCTGTTCTGAGGTTCGAAGGCCGATCAGCTCCATCAGCACTTCCGGCTCCTGTCCATGTCTCTCCGCAGTTGCTTCGGACTATAGAGGGCCTCTCGAGGGCGGTGCGCAAACCGTGGAGAACACCATCCGCTGCACACCTGTGCAGGAGGAGATGACGTCCACCCACGGCCCGTAGGCTGGAGGCATGCCCTCTTCTTCTCCCTTTTCGTGCGTGCTCTGGGACGTCGACGGCACCATCGTCGACGCCTCCGTCGGCATCCTGCGACGCCTGAATGTCGCCCTCACCCACTTCGGCCGGCCGGCGCCGACCCGCGAGGAGCTGATCCACTGGATCGGTCCGCCGATGTTCCAGTCGTTCCAGGACCAGGCCGGCATGACCCCTGCCGAATCCGCGGAAGCCGTGACCTTCTATCGCACACTCGGCAAGGCCGACGGCTACACGACCGATGCCGCGACGTACCCCGGCATCACCGAGCTGATCCACGATCTGCATGCGGCGGGAGTGCCGCAGGCGACGGCGAGCTCGAAGCCGGAGATCCAGGTCGACGCCCTGATCGACCACTTCGGCCTGCGCCCGTCATTCCTCACGACCGTCGGTGCCACGCCTGACGAGTCGACCCTCGCCTCCAAGACCGACATCGTCGCCGAGGCCCTGCGCCGTCTGAAGGAGCTCGGCGCCGACACGTCGAGGCCCGTGCTCGTCGGCGACCGGCACCACGACGTCGAGGGCGGCAACGCCAACGGCGTCCCGGTGATCTTCGTCGAGTGGGGTTTCAGCGATCAGCACGAGGGAGACGAGGCGGCATTCCGCGCCGCCTCGGTCGACGAACTGCGCGCTCTGCTCCTGGCCTGAAGGGGGCCGAGGCCCTCGAATCGGGCCCGAAAAGCACAGAACTCCCCGCCGGATGTCGCACGAGGCGAATCCGGACGGGGAGTTCTGTGATTCGCCCGCTCTTAGAGCGGACGGATGTTCTCTGCCTGCAGGCCCTTGGGGCCCTGCGCGACATCGAACTCGACTCGCTGGTTCTCATCGAGAGACCGGTAGCCGGATGATTCGATGGCGGAGTAGTGCGCGAAAACGTCAGCGCCGCCGTCGTCGGGGGAGATGAAGCCGAAGCCCTTCTCCGAGTTGAACCACTTGACCGTGCCCTGAGTGCTCATGTACTGCCTGTTCGTTCTACTGATGAAGAAGCCGACGCAGGTATGCCCCGACATCGCTAACGGTAGTGGAGGCGGCCCCGAGGGGAAGAGCGCGGGCAAGAAGGTAACCCAAATGTTGCAAGAGCGGCATCCGGCCGTCACACGGCCGGCTGGCTGACCGGAGGCATCGGGCACCTCGAACGTGCCCGGAAAATGGTGTGGCCCTCACCGCGGGGGGAGCGATGAGGGCCGAAGACGACCGGAGGGTGCGTCAGAAACAGCCTAACCCTTTTTCCATGCTCTTGTCCCCCTTTTGGGGGACAAAATCGAAAATCGGTGGGAGGATGGTCGATAGCGGCCCCCTCGAATAGTCCATTGGGGACTGAACTACTCGAGAGGGCCCAATCGCGCGCACGGATCGTCTTGCCTCTGGGGAAGGCAGCCCGTCCTCTGGGGAGAGACGGAGACGATCGATCCCCTTGTGCACGCACCTTCACCATAGGGGAGGATGCGCGATCGGCGCCATGGACCCGTCGGGTGAGCACGATCCGCGAACGTCGAGACGCTCATCCCCCGCATTCAGGCCGCTCCGCTCCGCTTCGGGCGCCTCCACCGCACCCGGCCCTGCGTGATGGCGATGCCGAGCACGACGACACATGCGGCGTTTCGCGCGACGCAAGCACCGGCGGACTTCGGCCATCGCTTCCGCTCTTGCGGACGTTCTCCCGCTCCATCGCGGGTAGCCTGAGGCGGTGACGATGCTGAACAAGGACATGACGCTGTGCATCTCGCTGTCGGCGCGGCCGAGCAACAACGGCACGCGGTTCCACAACTTCCTCTACGAGGCGCTCGAGCTCAACTGGATCTACAAGGCCTTCGCCCCGACCGACCTCGGCCAGGCCATCGCCGGCGTGCGCGGTCTCGGCATCCGCGGCTGCGCGATCTCGATGCCCTATAAAGAGGACGTCATCGCGCTCGTCGATCGGATGGATCCGTCGGCGACCGCGATCGACTCGGTCAACACGATCGTGAACGACGACGGCGTGCTCACCGCGTACAACACCGACTACTCCGCCATCGCGCAGCTGATCGAGCGCAACGGTCTCGATGCCGGGTCGTCGGTGCTGCTGCGGGGCTCGGGCGGCATGGCGAAGGCGACGGCTGCGGCCTTCCGCGACGCAGGATTCACCGACGTGACGATCATCGCCCGCAACGAGGCGAACGGCGGCGCCCTGGCCCGGCTCTACGGGTTCGACTGGCTCCCGGATGCCGGTGCCGCCACAGCCGATGTGCTCGTGAACGTCACCCCCATCGGCATGGCGGGAGGAGCCGAGGAGCACGCACTCTCGTTCCCGGCCGAGACGATCGCCGCGGCATCCGTCGTCTTCGACGTCGTCGCGCTCCCGGCCGAGACCCCCTTCGTGGCTGCGGGGCGCGCGGCGGGCAAGACCGTCATCACCGGCGCCGAGGTGGCGACGCTGCAGGCGTTGGAGCAGTTCGTGCTCTACACCGGCATCCGTCCTTCTTCCGACCAGGTGCGCGCGGCCGAGGAGTTCATGCGTGACGCACGGTGAACGAGCCGTCGGATAAGCGGAAGTTCGTGATCGGGAGCACGATACCTGGGTAGCCTAGGCGCATGAGCGCGCCTCGCATCGCCCCACGGTCCATCGCCCGGCGGACGACCGCCGCCCTCGCCGCCACGGCGATCGCGGCACTCGTGCTGGCGGCGTGCACGGGCGGCGGCGACGAGGGCACGACGACCGACGGCAGCCAGGGCTTCCCCGATGACGGGTGCACGCACATCACCATCGCGACCTCGTCGGAGAAGGTGAACATGCTCGACGAGCTGGCCGCGGCGTTCAAGGACTCCCCGGAGCACGAAGGCCTCGAGACCTGCGCCACCGTGCGGCCGACCAACGTCTCCTCGGGCAACGCCGCCCGCTACCTCACGGCGGGAGACGACTGGCCGAGCGACGACCGCGCGCTCTGGCCCACGCTCTGGTCGCCTGCATCCACCGTCTGGACCGACCGCGTCGCCGCGGCCGCATCGCCGAGCCTCGTCGGCGAGCCCGCGTCGTTCACGCGCACGCCTGTCGTGTTCGGGATGCCGGAGCCGATGGCGAAGGCGCTCGGCTACCCCGAGAAGCCGATCAGCATCACCGACCTCGAGGGGCTCTGCCAGGACCCGAGCGGATGGGGCAGCGTCGGCAAGGACATCTGGGGCGCATTCAAGATCTCGAAGACGAACCCGAACACCTCGACCACGGGTCTCTCCACGATCCTGATGCAGTCCTACGAGGCATCCGGCAAGGCGGACGCGCTCACCTCCGAGGACGTGGATGCCGCGGCCGATTTCTCGCGCGTGTTCGAGGAGTGCGTGATCCACTACGGCGACACGACCGGCAACGTGCTGTCGACGCTCTACGACGAGACGCAGAACGGCGCCAACGGCTCGGCCTACGTCTCGGCGGTCGCGCTCGAGGAGACCTCGCTGCTGAACTACAACCAGGGCAACCCCGACTCGCACACCGTGCAGCCGGGCGAGACCCTGACCCCGCCCAAGACCAAGCTCGTGGCGGTGTATCCCGCCGGCGGCTCGATGTGGTCGGACAACCCGGTCACGGTCCTCGGGGCCGACTGGGTCACGGCCGAACAGCGCGCGGCCGGCGAGGCGTTCGCGGAGTTCCTGCAGTCCACGCCGGCGCAGAAGGTCCTGCCGGAGTACGGGTTCCGCCCGCTCGACGAATCGGTTCCCCTCGGCGACCTGTTCACGGCGAAGTTCGGCGTCGACCCCGCGCAGCCGGCCGTCACGCTCCCCAAGCCCGAGGTCGACGTGATCTCCACGGCCATCGACCAGTGGACGCAGGTGCGCAAGCCCTCGTCCGTGCTCGAGCTCATCGACATCTCCGGCTCGATGGACGACCCGATCGGCGACGGCCGCTCCCGGCTCGACGGCGCGATCGAGGGCGCGCAGACGACGCTCGGTCACTTCCGCTCCTCCGATGAGGTCGGCGTCTGGGCGTTCACGACCGGCATCTCGTCCGACGAGGGCGACGGCATCCAGGTGCTGCGCGACGTCACGGCCCTCGGAGCCGACGGTGAGAAGCTCGACTCCTCGCTCGACGACCTGCGCTATGCGCAGCGCAACGGCACGCCCCTCTACGACGCGGTGCTCACGGCGTACGAGGCCATGAGCGAGCGCGCCGAACCGGGACGCATCAACGCGATCGTCGTGCTGTCCGACGGCGAGGACACGGATTCCACCACCTCTCTCGACTCGCTGATCGCGAAGATCGGCAAGAGCTCGAAGGAGGGCGGCGACGACGCCCCGGTGCGCATCTTCACGATCGCCTACGGCGAGGGAGCCGACCCCACGGCGCTGCAGCGCATCGCGGACGCCACCGGCGGCCAGATGTTCGACGCCTCGGATGCCGAGCGCATCGATCTCGTCTTCGCCTCCGTGATCAACAACTTCTGAGGTGGGAATGTTCATCGCCGCGGCATCCGATCCCAGCGGGGTCGACGACGCCATCGCCGCACTCCAGTCGGGGAACATCTACGTCGCGCCGAAGGTGCCGGACGCGTCGGGGGTGACGGATGCTCTGACGGGCGTCGTGCCCGACGACGGGTCGATCGCGGTCGTGGTGCTGCCGGAGGGCGCGGACATCAGCAGCGTCTACGCCCTCGAGATCCTCGACAGGCTGACCGAGCGTTCACCCCAGCAGACGATCGTGCTCGCCGTGGGTGACGACGTGCAGGCGGATTCAACCGTGATCGGCAGCGAAGAGGCCCTGCGCATCGCCAACGAGAGCGAGAGCGCGGCGGGCGGCGACACGCAGGCGGCGCTCGTCGAGACCGTGCAGCAGATCGTCGAGGAGAGCCCGTCATCTCCCGGGGGTTCGGTCGGCGGCGGCGCGGACTTCCTCCTGCCGGTCGTGATCGGCGGCGTGGTGATCGTCGCGGGCATCGGCACCGCGATCGGCCTGATCGCCCGGCGCCGCAGAAAGCCCGCGGCGAGCGCGGATCCGGTGCCGGCCGGCATCCGTCTGCGGGTGAACCGCCTGCGCGAGCTGCGCGCCGATTACGCGTCGCTTCCGGGCAATCCGGTCGCGGCGGAGACGGCAGCCGGCATCGACGCGCTCGCCTCGCATGTCGAGCAGCTGTTCGTGCGCCTCGACGCGAAGGCCGGCGAGGACCAGGGCGTGCTGGCCGAGGCGGAGTACTCCGACAAGCTCGCCCGACTCGTGGCGGCGCTCGACCGCGACTATCTGCTCGATCTGCTGACGCGCCCTGATCTGTGGGATGCGCCGGACGAGCGCGTCGGCGAGGTCCGCGAGGCACTCGCCGCCGTGTCGACGCAGATCGTCGACAACATCAAGCAGGTGAACGCCCGCAAGGGACTGCTGTTCCAGGTGTCGCTGGATTCGCTGATCGGGCGCTCCGAGCTGCGCGACTGGGAGCGGCAGTTCAAGAAGAGCGCGGGAGAGTGACCCGGTTCAGCCCGCGTTCCCCTCGGCGAGGTACGCGAGGCGGTGCAGCGTCTCGGCGTTGCGCCAGCGCAGCATCGGCGTCGTGAGGAAGCGCGGGACGATGGTGGCCGGGCCCTTCACCGGTTCCTCGTCGATGCGCACCAGGCACCCGGAGCTGAGCCTGCGCACCCGGATCGTGACGCTCGCCTCGCCGACCGGCCAGCCGCGGGCCCGCAGGACGGCGCGGTGCGGCGGGTCCCACTCCTTCATCTGCGTCGTGTCGTCGAGCAGGGCGGGCCACACCCCGAAGGAGTGGTGGAGCTCGGCACCCGGGCCCGGCCACGCCTCGTCCACGTCCCGCATGCGCGAGGCACCGACGACCCAGGTCGGGTAGAGCCAGCCGTTCCCGAGCACGCGGAACACGTCATCCGGTGTGCAGTCCATCGCGCGGGTGTTGGTCGCCATCCTGTCTCCGTTCCGCCCTCATCGTGCGGCCTCATGAGCGACCCGGCGAGGTGCTTGACAAGTCCCCCTCGGCTCGCGTCGCACGCGTGTGGGCCATCGTGGCGGATGTGTCAACCCGCTTCCGACATTCCTCGATGCGAGGAAACCTGGGGGAGACGTCGACGTCGACGCCCATGGACATGCGAGGTCGGGGAGACGCGCCACGGAGGGTGTGACGGGCTCCTCCCCGGCCTCGCAGCAGTTCAGTCGGAGGCGGGGCGGGTGCCGATGCCGGGTTCGTCGTTGTGGGCCGACTCGTACGACTCGGCTTCCTCTTTCGCCGCATGCTCCGTCGCCTCGTCGACGCCCACGGCATCGACGGCACCCGAGTCCGCTCCGCCGCCGCCCGCCGGGGTGTCGCCGACGTAGAGCAGCTCGCCGGAGCCCTCGCCTTCGCGCGCCTCGAGGTGCTCCGTGATGCGCGCCTGCGCGTCGGATTCGGCGGGCGAGGCGGCGTTCCCGCCGCTCATTCTGCGGTCCGCAGGTCGGTCGGGGCTTCACCGCTGTACGGAGTGCCTTCGTCCTCCCGTGCGAGGTCGCCCTGTCCGTCCTCGCCGAGCTCGGCCTCGAGGGGCTCGTCGCCCTGCGTCTCGGGCTGCTCGACATCCGTCGGGAAGATGCCGTCGATCGGATCCATGCTGTTGATGAGGCCTTCGGGGTTCGACATGGTGCTCTCCTTCGGTTGGAGGCTCCAGGATCGATCGGATGCCGCGCCGGCGCAGGTCCGTTGACAGAGGGCGTCGGCGGCGGTATCGCGGGCGGCGCAGATCGAGCTGCGCCTCTTCAGAACCGGATCAGGCCGGGGCGGCGGTCGAGGCTCGCACGATGAGCTGCGAGCCGAGCGTCACGACGTCGCTGACGACGGTGCCGGAGATCGCCTGGAGGAGCAGGTCGACCGCGAGGGCTCCGCAGCGGTCGATCGGCATCTGCACGGTGGTGAGGCCCGGCGTCACAGCACCGGCGAGATCGATGTCGTCGATGCCGACGATGCTGATGTCATCGGGGCAGATGCGACCGAGCTCCGACATCCCGGCCTCGAGTCCGAGCGCGACCAGATCGTTGTAGGCCACGACCGCCGTCGCGCTGCTGGCTGCGGCGAGCGCGGCGGCGGCGCGACCGCCCTGGATCGACGCGGCGTGATGGCTGAGGCGCGTGAGGCGGATGCCGTGGCGCTCGCATGCGCGGGAGATCGTGTCGAACCGGCGGGCATCGGCCCAGGAGCCGCGCGGGCCAGAGGCGTACGCGACGTGCTGGTGGCCCAGGGCGACGAGGTGCTCGATCGCCTGGGTGGGTCCGTGCTCGGTGTCCATGACGACGCACGGCGCCCCGTCGATCTGCCGGTTGACCACCACGTACGGGGTGCCTCCGACCAGTGCGAGGACCTCCTCGTCGGGAAGGCGCGGTGAGCACAGCAGCATGCCGTCGAGCTTGCGCGCCTGCTCGATCTGCTCGCGCTCCCGGCGGAGGTCTTCGTCGGCGTCGAACAGCACGATCCGGTGGCGGCCGTGCCAGGCCTGACCCTGGATGGCCTTGAGGAGCATCGCATAGACGGGGTTCGCGATGTCAGGGACGATGACCCCGATGGTCCGCGTGGCGACGCTGCTCTGCGGGTTCGTGTACCCGAGATCGACGGCGGCCTGCAGCACCCGCTCGAGTGTTCCGCCGGCGAGCCGATCCGGCTCGCCGAACGCCCGCGACGCCGTCGCGATCGACACGCCGGCCCGCCGTGCCACGTCGGTCAATGTCGCCGCCACGTCCCGCCCTTCGCTCACTGTCACTCTATGATCGTCCATCCCACCATGTAACGGGTTGACAAGTTTGTACAAACCATTCACACTGTTTTACATGACGATCATCGCCGATCACCCCCGCCCCGAGCGCGCAGGCATCCTGCATCTCGGTCTCGGCAGCTTCCACCGGGCGCACCAGGCCGTCTACACGGCCGCCGCTCTTCCGGCCGGCGGCGACTGGGGCATCGTCGGCGTCGCCTCGCGCTCTCGCACGGTCGTCGACGCGATGCACGCGCAGAACCTCCTCTACTCGGTCGCCACCATCTCGCCCGACAGCACCGCGCTGACGGTCCCCGGCGTGCACACCGACGCCTTCGTCGGTGCCGAGCAGCCCGAGCGCGTCGTCGCACAGATCGCCGACTCCGGCATCCGCATCGTCACCCTCACCGTGACGGAGAACGGCTACAGCTACTCCGCCGCCACCCAGCACCTCGACCTCGACGACGCCACCGTGCGCGCCGACCTCGGCGGAGGCGCCCCGCGCTCCACGATCGGGCAGCTCGCTCGCGGCCTCCAGGCCCGGGCATCGGCGGGCGGCGCCCCGATCTCCGTGCTCAGCTGCGACAACCTCGCCTCGAACGGCGCCCACACCGAGAAGCTCGTCCGCGAATTCCTGCAGGCGCTCCCGCAGGGCGAAGGCGCCGAGGCGCTCACGTACCTCGACCAGGCGGTCACCTTCCCCTCCAGCATGGTCGACCGCATCGTCCCGTCGACCACGCCCGAGCTGCGGAACCGCGTCAGCGCCCTCCTCGGTGCCCATGACGAGATCCCGGTGCCGGCCGAGCCGTTCACGATGTGGGCGATCGAAGACCGCTTCGCCGGCGGACGCCCCGCCTGGGAGGCCGGCGGCGCCGTGTTCACGACCGAGGTCGGTCGGTACGAGCAGATGAAGGTGCGGCTGCTCAACGGCACGCACTCGCTCATCGCCTACCTCGGCGCTCTCCGCGGCGTCGCGACCATCCCCGAGGCGATCGGTCTCGAAGACGTCGCACGCGCCGCGCTCTCCGTTCTCCGCAGCGAGTACGAGCCGTCGATCGAGGTTCCGTCCGGCGTCGACATCCGCGACTACGAGACGCAGCTGTTCGAGCGCTGGGGCAACAGCGCTCTCGGCCACCGCACCAGCCAGGTCGGCACCGACGGATCCGTCAAGCTGCGCCAGCGCATCCCCGAGCCTGCCATCCAGGCGCTGGCCCGCGGTGAGATGCCGCACCTGATCGCCCTCACCATCGCCGGCTACCTCTCGTGCATCGCTCCGCTCCCGGGCTTCGACCCCGGCCCGCACGCGGCGGCGATGACGGATGCCGCGCGCGAGCGCCTCGGCGCTCTCGCAGCGACCGCGCGCACCGGTCGCGAGCTCGCCGAGCGCGTGATCTCCGAACTCCAGCTGTTCGGCGACGGGCTCGCCGGGCAGGACGCCTTCATCGCCCGCGTCGGTGACCTGATCGATACGATCCAGCGTCAGGGCGTCGGCTCGGCCATCGCCGATGCCGTCTCGGCGTCCCAGACCATCACGAAGGAGCTGCAGCCATGAAGGCTCTCGCCATCCACGGCAAGGAAGACATCCGCTGGGAGGACCGCGAGGTTCCGGCGCCCGGCGAGGGCGAGGTGCGCCTCCGCGTGAACTACGTCGGCATCTGCGGCTCCGACCTGCACTACTACTTCCACGGGGCGAACGGCGAGTACACGATCCGTGAGCCGCTGACCCCCGGACACGAGCTGTCGGGCGTGGTCGACCTCGACCCGTCGGGTCGCCTGGCCGCCGGCACCCCGGTGACCGTGCACCCGGCGCGCTACGGCCCCAGCATCTCCGGACTCGAGGACCGCCCGCACCTGCGCCCCGGCGGCGACTACTTCGGCAGCGCGGCCGCGAACCCGCACCGCCAGGGGGGAGCCTCCGAGTTCCTGATCGTCGAGGAGCAGATGATCCGCGTGCTCCCCGAGTCCCTGCCGCTCGAACGCGCTGCCCTCGCCGAGCCGCTGGCCGTCGCGATCCACGCCGTGGGTCTGGCGGATGAGGTGGCGGGGAAGCGGGTGCTCGTGATTGGCGCCGGTCCCATCGGCCTGCTCGTCGTCGCGGCCGCCCTGCACGCCGGAGCCGCCGTCGTCGGCGCGAGCGACGTGCGCATCGAACCGCTCGAGCGGGCTCAGGCTCTCGGCGCGACCGAGGTCTCCCTCGTGGGCCGCGACGCGATCGACGACGAGTCCTACGACGTCGTGTTCGAGTGCTCCGGCGTGGGCGTCGCCCTCACCCAGGCCGTTCGCGCTGCACGCCGTGCCGGGACCGTCGTCCAGGTCGGCATGCTCCCGAACGCCGACATCGGGGTGAACCTCGCTCCGATGCTCGCGAAGGAGCTGACGATCCGCGGGGCCTTCCGCTTCTCCACCGAAATCGACGACGCGGTCAGCATGCTGGCCGAATCCGGCGCGCTCGACTCCGTCGTCTCGCACGTCATCCCGGCATCCGACGCCGTCCGGGCATTCGAGATCGCTCGCGACTCGTCGGCCTCGGCGAAGGTCCTGCTCTCCCTCTAAACACCCTCCCTGTTCCTGGTCCGAAGGAGTACCTCACATGTCCGAATCACAGACGACGGCTCAGGCCGTCGACGACCCCGCCGCGAAGAGGTCGGTCCGCGACCTCGTCCGCGCCGCCGTCTCCGGCTGGCTCGGCACCGCCCTCGAGTTCATGGACTACCAGCTCTACTCGCTGGCGGCCGCCCTCGTCTTCGCCGATCTGTTCTTCTCCTCCGAGAACCCCGCCATCGCGGTCGTCGCGGCCATGGCGACATACGGAGTCGGCTACGTCGCCCGCCCGGTCGGCGCATTCTTCTTCGCGCGCCTCGGCGACAAGACCGGTCGCACCAAGGTGCTGTTCTACACGATCCTCCTGATGGGGCTCGCGACCACCCTCATCGGATTCCTGCCGACGTACAACCAGGTGGGCATCCTCGCGCCGATCCTGCTCGTGCTGCTGCGCATCGCACAGGGCTTCGGTGCCGGTGCGGAGATCTCCGGCGCCGGCGTCATGCTCGCCGAGTACGCCCCGGCCAAGCGCCGCGGCATCATCGCGTCGCTCGTCGCCCTCGGCACCAACTGCGGCACGCTGCTCGCATCCGGCATCTGGGCGATCCTCCTCGTCGCATTCAGCGAGCAGGAGGTCATCGACTGGGCCTGGCGCATCCCCTTCATCGGCAGCGCGGTCATCATGCTCTTCGCGATCTGGGTGCGCTTCAACCTCAAGGAGACCCCGGTCTTCGAGGAGCGCGACGACGTCGTCGACGGCAAGGCCCTGTCCAAGGCGGAGACCATCCAGCTCGCCACCGAGACCGGCGATGTCCGCACGCTCGAGGCCATGCAGCGCAAGCCCCTCAAGGCGTTCGCGATCGCGCTCATGCTCCGCTTCGGGCAGGCCGGCAACTCCGGCATGATCCAGACGTACCTCATCAGCTACATCACGGTCGTGCTGCTGCTGGATCGCTCGATCGGCGTCAACGCCGTGATCGTCTCGTCGCTCGTCGCCTTCATCACGGTTCCGCTGTCGGGCTGGCTCGGCGACCGCTTCGGCCGCAAGCGCATGTACATCGTCTGGGCGGTCATCGCGCTCATCGTCATCGTCCCGACGGTGCTGATGATCAGCAGCAAGGACACCGTGCAGGTCTTCGTCGGCTACGTCGTGCTGCACAACCTCGCCGTGATGAGCTTCGCCTCGCTCGAGAACCTCACCCTCCCCGAGCTCTTCGGCTCCCGCAACCGCTACACGTACACGGCCATGGCACGAGAGATCGCCGCCATCGTCGCGACCGGCGCGGGTCCCGTCATCGCAGCCGCGTGGGTCTCGGCCGTCACCGGCTCGTTCATCCCGATCATCATCATGCTCATGATCTTCACGCTGAGCGCGCTCATCGCCGCGATCTGGATGCCGGAGGTCGCCGGTCGCGACCTCACCGATCCGCGCGACGCGATCTGACCGAACCGCTCATCCCGACCAGGGGTGCGGGCGCCCGAACGCCCGCACCCCGCACCCCTCCAGGAGAACGACATGACCATCGAGCTCGTCGACGTCAACATCACCAGCCCCGGCCGCAACTTCGTGACGCTGAAGATCACGACCTCCGACGGCATCACCGGGCTCGGCGACGCCACCCTGAACGGCCGCGAGCTCGCTGTCGCCTCCTACCTCGCCGACCACGTCGCCTCGATGCTGATCGGGCGCGACGAGGACCGCATCGAGGACACCTGGCAGTACCTCTACCGCGGACCCTACTGGCGGCGCGGGCCGATCACCATGGCCGCGATCGCCGCCGTCGACATGGCCCTGTGGGACATCAAGGCCAAGAAGGCCGGGATGCCGCTGTACCAGCTGCTCGGCGGAGCCAGCCGTGAGGGCGTGCGGGTCTACGCACACGCCTCCGGCACCGACTACGCCGCCCTGAAGAACGCGATCGCCGGCTACGAGGAGCTCGGGTACACCGCCGTGCGCGTGCAGACCGGTGTTCCCGGACTCGGTCAGATCTACGGCGTCTCCTCGAGCGGCCCCGGCGTGCGCTACGACTACGAGCCCGCCAAGCGCTCCGGCGACCGCCCGAGCGAGGAGACCTGGGACACCCGCAACTACCTGAACCACATGCCGGGGATCTTCTCGCAGATCCGCGAGGATTTCGGCACCGACCTGCGCATCCTGCACGACGGACACCACCGCATGTCGCCGATCGAGGCCGCCCGCTTCGCGAAGGACATCGAGCCCTACGACCTGTTCTGGCTCGAGGACTGCACCCCCGGTGAAGACCAGACCGCCCTGCGCCTGGTGCGCCAGCACTCCACCACGCCCCTCGCGATCGGCGAGGTGTTCAACTCGGTCTTCGACTACCAGACCCTCATCACCGAGCGCCTGATCGACTACGTGCGCTCGGCCGTCACCCATACCGGCGGCATCACCGCCATGAAGAAGCTGCTCGACTTCGCCGCGATCTACGGCATCAAGTCCGGCATCCACGGCCCGACCGACATCTCGCCCGTGGGCATGGCCGCGGCCCTGCACCTCGACCTCGCGATCCACAACTTCGGCATCCAGGAGTACATGCCGCACAACGCCGAGACGCTCGAGGTGTTCCAGACCTCGTTCACGTTCGACAAGGGATTCCTGCACCCCGGCGACAAGCCGGGTCTCGGAGTGGAGCTCGATGAGGATGCCGCAGCCGGCCACGAGTACACCAAGGCCTACCTGCCGGTGAACCGTCTGCTCGACGGCACGGTCCATGACTGGTGAGGTCCGCCGGGTCGCCCTGCCGCAGCGCACGGTCGATTCCCGGCTCGTCGTCGTCGCTCGTGCACACCGTGCCGAGGACTACGACACCGTGCTCGATGTGCTGATCGATGCCGGCATCCGCAGCGTCGAGCTCACCCTCACCACTCCCGGGACCTTCGACCGGCTGCCGCACCTGCTCGCGCAGTACGGCGACGTCACCGATCTCGGCGTGGGCACGGTGACGAGCGCCACCGACCTCACCCGAGCGGTCGATGCCGGCGCGAGCTATCTCGTGACGCCGATCACGTCCACCGCGTTCGTGGAGCAGGCGACGGATGCCGGTGTCGCGATCGTCCCCGGAGGGCTCACACCGACCGAGCTGTTCGCCTCGTGGTCGGCGGGCGCGGCGGCCGTCAAGATCTTCCCCGCCGGCCAGGTGGGACCCGGCTACCTGAAGGATCTCCGCGGACCGTTCCCCGACCTCGTCGCGGTGCCATCGGGCGGCGTCGACCTGGCGGGCGCATCGGCCTGGCTGGCGGCCGGAGCCGTCGCGGTGAGCGTCGGCGGACCGCTGCTCGGCGACGCCTTCTCGGGCGGCGACCTCCTCGCGCTGCGCGACAGGGCCCAGGCGTTCGTCGAGGTCTGCACGCCGTGACCGCTCCCTCCGTCGTCACGCTCGGCGAGACCATGGCGCTCGTGCGCGCGACCGAGATCGGGTCGCTGCGTCACGCCCACGGTCTCGCGCTCGGCATCGGAGGGGCGGAGACGAACGTCGCGATCGGACTGTCCCGCCTCGGCGTCGCCGTGTCGTGGCTCGGACGCGTCGGCGACGATTCGCTCGGCGAACGGGTCGCGCGAGAGATCCGTGCCGAGGGCGTCGATGTGCGCGTCGTGGTGGATGCGGATGCCCCGACCGGGCTCATGGTGAAGGAGCGGCCGTCGGCGTCGTCGACCGCCGTGCACTACTACCGGGCGGGGTCCGCCGGATCGCGGGTGTCCGGATCGGATCTTCCCGACGGCTGGATCGAGCGGGCCGCGCTGCTGCACGTCACCGGCATCACGCCGCTGCTGTCGTCGACGGCGCAGGACGCCGTGCTCACCGCCGTCGCCCGTGCGCGATCCGTCGGCGTGCCGGTGAGCTTCGACATCAACTACCGATCCGCGCTGGCTCCGGCGGCCGTGGCCGGCCCGATCCTGCGAGAGATCGCGGAGCGCGCCGACATCGTGTTCGGCGGCGAGGACGAGTTCTCGATCCTTTACCCGGATGCAGCGCCGCCCGAGGCCGCGGCACTGCTGCGTGATGCCGGCTGCACGACCGTCGTCCTGAAGCGCGGACCGGCGGGCGCGACGGCGTTCGTCCGTGACGCGGCGTTCGAGGCGCCGGGCTTCACGATCGACGCGATCGACACCGTCGGCGCCGGAGACGCGTTCGTCTCGGGTTACCTGAGCGCCCTGCTCGAAGGCCTCGACGTCGACGCGGCGCTGCACCGGGCGAACGCCTGCGGCGCGATGGCCTGCCTCACGGCCGGGGACTGGGAAGCAGCACCGACGCGGCGCGACCTGGAGCGCTTCCTCGACGGCGACGCGGACCCGGTTCGGCGCTGAAGAAGGTACCGCAGGCAGGTTTCTCGCTGATCCTTCTCAGCTCGCAGAGAACGGCGACACGAGGACGACCACGATCGGAACGACACCCAGGACGATGCCGACGACGGCCAGAAGCTTCGACCGCGAGATGATCGCTGCGACGATGCCGAGAAGAACGGCGATCGCGCCGACGACGGGCGCCGCGTAGAAGAACAGGACGGCGAGAACGGACCCTGTCGACAGCCCCTGACCGTCGGAACCGCCCGCGATGAGCCAGAAGGCGATGATCATAACGGTGGCGAGAGCACCCGCGACCACGGAGCCGATCGCGACGCCGCGACGTGAGCCGCTCGGCGGGTTCGTCGTCATGCTGAGGAGTCTAGCCAGACATCGATCCGTTCTCCGCGCTTCTTCCGCAGCTCGACGCTGCCGTTGCGAGCCTCGCCATCATCACGCCGGACACGGTGTATGAGCTGGCGTGAGGGTCACTTCGGCTCGTGGGTCGGCAGGGAGCCCCTCATGCACGTGCTCACGCACCCCTTCTGGTGGTACGAGAGAGTCCCCGCAGAGAACTACTAGGACGGCGGGGTCGGGCGGGGAAGCGCGTCCATCCCCCGGGTCCGCTATCGTCAGAACCATGCTGATGGTGATCGTCGCGAGCCTGGTGGCGATCCTCATCTGGGCGGTGCTCGCCGCGCGGCTCGAGCGCTGGCATGTGTCGGGACCCGTCGCGATGGCGTGCGCCGGGATCGTCACGGGCCTGCTGGTCGGTCCCGACATCGGAACCGACCTGAACACCGACATCGCCGAGAAGACCGCCGAGCTCATCCTCGCCGTGCTGCTGTTCGTCGATGCGACGGAGGTGCGCGGCGGATTCCTCGCCGGTGAGCGCGGTCTCGTCGGCCGTCTCCTGGGGATCGCCCTGCCCCTCACCATCGTCGTGGCGTTCGGTCTGGGCGTGCTGCTCCTGGACGGCTCGTCCTGGGCGGTCCCGTTGGCCATCGCCTGCGTGGTGATGCCGATCGACTTCGCGCCGGCCGCGCATCTGCTGCGCGACGGGCGATGGCCGCGGCGCGTCCGGCACACCGTCGCCGTCGAGAGCGGGTACAACGACGGCATCTTCTCCCCGGTGTTCGCGTTCGCCCTGCTGTACCTGTCGCAGTCCCACACCGAGGACCTCGGAACCGCCGTCGGCGCCGCACTCGAGGCCGCCGGGATCGCCCTCCTGGTCGGCGTGGTCATCGGGGCCGCATCCGGAGCCCTGGTCTGGGTGTCCGTCCGACGAGGCTGGACCCGCACCAGCGGCGTCCGGATCGTCATGGTGCTCGTCCCGCTGATCGTCTACGCCATCGCCACCCCCCTCGGAGGCAACGGCTTCGTCGCCGCCTTCCTCGCGGGCATCGCGTACAAGCTCTGCCGCAACGCTCGCGCCGACGGCCAGACCGACATCCCCGCCGCAGAGCTGAGCGCGGTCGAGGACCTGGCCACCACCACGTCGCTGATCATGTGGTTCGTCTTCGGCGCGGTCGGCGTCCTGGTCCTCGAGATCGGGTTCCAGTGGACGTGGATCCTGTTCGCGCTGCTGGCCCTCACCCTGGTCCGTCTCCTCCCGGTGCTGATCTCCCTGCTCGGCAGCCGTCTGCCGTGGCGGGAACGTATGGGCCTCGGGCTGCTCGGCCCTCGCGGCACCTCATCGATCGTGTTCGGCCTGCTCGCCTACAACGCGATGAACGACGACGACGCCGACATCGCGGTCTACGTGATGGTGGTCGTCGTGCTCGGAAGCCTGATCCTGCATGGACTCGCCATGGCCGTGCGCTCGAGACATGCGCACGAGTCCGGCTCTGAGCCGCATGCCGAGGCCGCCCACTAGCCGCCGCTCTTCGCCGGGCGTCGTCACCGATGTTCCCGCGCGGCGCTTGCGCCGCCTCCGACGGCTTTCCTGCCAGTATGAGGGGCGTGAACTCTCCCAGCGCTTCCCCGTCCGGTCAGGACGAGGGTCCCCGCACCCTGACCTCCGAGCATTACGAGATGGCGGACTTCGCCCGTGTCCGGAAGTTCGACGCCCACGTGCACATCAACGTCGATGACCCGGCTCTCGTCCAACTGGCGCTCGAGGACGGTTTCGAGCTGTTGACGATCAACGTCGACGCGCCGGATTTCACGCCCATCGCCGATCAGCGTGCGATCGCGATCTCGATGGCCGAGGCCTACCCGTCGGAGGTGCACTGGTCGACGTCCTTCTCGATGCACGGCTTCGGTGAGCCGGGGTGGGCCGAGCACGTGACCGCCGATCTGGCCTCGGCCACGGCCGAGGGCGCGCGTGCGGTGAAGTTCTGGAAGGACATCGGGATGGGTGCCGAGGACCCCGACGGTCACCTGGTCATGCTGGACCACCCGGGACTCGTGGCGATCGCGGAAAGGGCGCGCGAGCTCGGGCTGGTGCTGATCGGCCACCAGGGCGAGCCGCACAACTGCTGGCTGCCGCTGGAGCAGATGACGACCGAGAACGACCGCCGGTACTTCAGCCGTCGGCCCCAGTACCACATGTACCTGCATCCCGATCTGCCCGGCCACGACGAGCTGATCGCCATGCGCGACCGCTTCCTCGCCGCACTGCCGGGACTGCGCTTCGTCGGCGCGCACCTGGGCAGCCTGGAGCACGACGTCGATCAGCTGAGCGCCTTCCTCGACCGCTTCCCGGATGCCACGGTCGACATGTCCTCGCGCATGAGCCAGCTGCAGTTCCAGTCGCTGCAGGATCATGAGCGCGTTCGGGACTTCTTCATCCGGTACCAGGATCGGGTGCTGTACGGCACCGACCTGTCCTTCCACCCGAGCGCCGATCCGGTGAGGTTCTGCCGCGCCGCGCATGCCATCTGGACCTCGGACTGGCGCTATCTGGCGACGGCCGAGAGCCAGAGTGTCACGGCACTGGATGCCGACGTCCCCGGCCTGGCGCTGCCGCGCGACGTCATCGACAAGGTGTACTACCGCAATGCCGTCCGGGTGTTCGGGATCGACGCCGCGGCCGCCGGCTCCTAGTCCTTGCCGCCACGGACGAGTTCGAGCCCGGCTCCGGCGAACTGCCGCAGGGTCGCATCGGGCAGGAAGGCCCGCGTGAGCGCGCCGCCGATGCGGGTGAGGTCGCTCTCGTCGCGGAACAGCAGGTACATGGTCTCGTAGCGCGGGTGGAACTTCTGCTTGAACCGGTGCAGCGAGCCGAAGCCGTAGACGGGCTCCAGCGCCTCGGCGAGCTTGTCGCTCAGCGCGGCGATCACTCCGGCATCCGGCGGATAGTCGTGCGCGAGCGGAGCACCCGAGAGCGACATGATCTCGGCCCCCTCCTCCGAGAACTGCCGGGCCGAGGAGCCGATGAGGTACTCCATCACCGGGCCGAAGCCGCCGTCTCGTCGTCGCATGAGGTCGAGGGTCCAGCCGCGCACCACGCCCTCGTCGCCGTAGACCGGAAGCCAGGACAGGAATCCGTCCACATCCCCGTTCGGCGCGAGAGCCAGCGCCAGCCGCACCTCCGGGTCCTCCGCCTCATCGAGCGTGCCGAGCGTGAAGCGCATCTCGGGCAGGTCCTTGTCTCCGACCCAGGCCTCCGAGATCGCGCGCAGCTGCTGCTGCACGCCCCATGACTCGGCCTTGAGCTGCGTCATCTTGAACGTCATCTCCTCGCGGCCGGCGCGGTTGAGCGAGGACCGCACCGAGTTCCAGCGCTTGCCGGTGAACTCGAGGCCGGCGAGGTCGACGATGGTGTCATCGGCCACGACGATGCTCCGCCACGTCGACGGCACCGCGGCGAGCGTCGCTGCGTCGGCGCTGAAGAAGCAGGGCACGAGACCCGCGTGCTCGGCAGCGCTGATGAAGCCGGCGACGGCATCCGCTCGTTCCGCAGCGGGGCCGATCGGATCCGCGAGCGCGAGGGCGACCCCGTTGCGGCGCTGGTAGGCGACCACGCCGCCGGGCACGCGCGCGTAGCTGTTGCCCTCCCAGGTCGTCATCCACGACAGCGTGCCGCCGCCGTGCGTGCGCAGCTCCTTCTTCACGTCTTCGAGGGTCGGGGCCGGCTGGGGCCCCAGGGTCGAGCGTCGCTTCGCACGGAACGCGCGGCGCACCCACACCAGGTACCCCAGCATGATCAACCAGAGGAATCCGCTCGCGAGGGCGAGCTCGGTCTCGCCGTCCCAGCGCAGGTCGAGCTGAGCCTGGCTGAACACGGTGATGAGGGTGAGCACGAGAGCCGCGACCAGCACGTTGAAGATGCCCAGCAGCAGCGCGAGCACCCAGGCGAACCGCCGTCCGCGGCGCAGGCCGTTCGCGATCACGAGGATCACGACGACGTCGATCGCCAGGTCGATGAACCCTCCGGATGCCGGTTCCGTCTCTCCGAACGGGCCGTCGGTCGGGACGAAGGTCGTGATGATCTCGACGGCACCGAGCACGAGCAGCGCGACCACGGCGATCAGCCTCTGCTCGCGCACGGTCGTGTGCCGCACGCGCATCGACCGGTCGACGACCAGGATCAGCAGCACGGCGAGCAGATGCTCGAGGTCGGCGACCTTGCCCCAGAACAGCATCGCGATGAACACGAATCCGAGCAGGATCAGCCACCCGCGCACCCGCCACGGCGGCCGGAACAGGCCGACGGCCGCGGCGATGCAGGCCATGGTCCCGCCGGATGCTCCCACGTCGAGCGCCTGCGCCTGCGTCGTCGCCCATGCCCACGGGAACTGGGAGAGCGCGAACAGCAGCAGTGCGGTGGCGAAGATCGCGAACAGCTGGCCGATCCAGTAGTACGCGAGAGCGACGCGTGACCCGCGGCGGAACTCCACGTAGGCCATGCCCCAGAAGCCGGTGATGGTGAAGATGTACACCCACGGCTGGTTCACGAAGAACGTGCCCGTCAGGGGCGTCCACCACTTCCCCTCGGCGAGGTTCGGCAGCCCGTACGCCACGTTCCGGAACAGGGCGGAGTCCTCGAACGACGTCCACAGCCCCGCCCAGACGACCCCCACGACGAGGATCAGCAGCACCATGGTCAGGGTCGCGGGAATGCGCCGCACGACGGAGACGACAGGGTGGGGCTTGCGCGCGGGGGCCTCGCTCATGCGCTCAGCGTACCGGTAGACGGTGGCGCGCCCGCGAGGTCAGAAGCCGATGATCTCGCGGTAGCGCGGCTTGTGCCCGGTGCGGATGCCGGTGACGCTGGGCTTGTTCTCGTAGACGCCCGCGCCCCAGTTCCCCTCCACGAGGACGGGTCCGTCGGGAGACACCACGATGTCCCATCCGACGTACTGCACCTGCGGCACGACGCGCGCGACCTCGTCGATGAAGGCCCGCACCTCGTCCATGTACGGCAGCTGGAAGTCGGCGATGCGGAAGCCGCTGTCCGGGTGGTTCTCGTGCACATGGCCGTGCGAGTCGTAGCCGGCGCTGACCGCGTGGCCGTTCTCGTCGAGCATCGTGTAGAAGCCGCCGAACGTCATCTGGTCGCTCACCGCGCCGCGACCGAACTTCTGGGCCATCGCGAGGATGTGCGCCTTCTCGCCGTCGAAGAACGCGGTGACGCGCGTGGTGTTGACGGTGCCGGGGCAGACGGCCGCCAGGTCGTCGTGCTGACGGATGACCTCTTCGATCAGCAGCTCGCCGCGGGCGAGCAGACCCCGGTGGAAGTCGTCCCAGTCCGTGACGTCGGCGGCGTGGTAGCGGTGCACGCCCGTCCCCGCCTGGCCGACCGGCTCCTTGGTGACGATCGTGCCGAGGCGCTGGGTGAGCTCGCGGACGGCATCCGCATTGCCCTCCTCCACGACCAGCCACTCGCGGTGCAGGTGCTGAGCGAAGTGCCGGTCGAACGCGACCTTGTCCTGGAAGATCCAGCGGAAGTCCGGGTGGTCGTAGCGGTGCGACAGCAGGTTGGAGACGGGGTGGGTCATGTACGTCTCGCGCTCCGCCTTCGTGAGCATGGCGAAGTCGTAGTCGATGTAGTCCTGGAACCCGACGTTGTGCCGAGCGGCCGACCACAGCATGTCGACGACGATGACCGGCACCGCCTTGTGGTGCTGCTTCGAGGCCTCCTTGGCCCGCTCCATCACCGATCCGATGTCGATGCGACGCGCGCGTCCCAGCAGATAGTGGATGCGGGTCCCGAGGGAAAGACGTGACATGAGGCTCCGAGGGTAGGGGTCCCGACCAGTCTACGGGGGGCGCGAACGGCGACCCTGGGACCCCGAGGGCCGCGAGTGCTCGGGACGCAGGGGCTCAGAAGCCCTCCGGCTCCCGCGGCGTGTAGGCGCTCTCGAGCTGCGCCAGCTCGGCGGATTCCAGACGGATGCCGGTGGAGGCGACGGCATCCTCGATGTGCTGCGCACGGGTGGCGCCGACGATCGGCGCGGTGACTGCCGACTGCTGTGCGACCCAGGCGAGGGCGATCTGCGCGCGCGAGACGCCGCGCTCCGCGGCCACGCGGCCGACGGCATCCACGATGGCCCGGTTCGACTCCTCTTCTCGGCGATACAGGGTCGCGCCGAACTCGTCGGTCGCCGTACGAGCGGTCGTCTCCTCCCAGTCGCGGGTGACGCGACCCCGCGCGAGCGGCGACCAGGGGAGCACGCCGACGCCGGAGTCGAGGCAGTACGGGTGCATCTCGCGCTCCTCCTCGCGCTGCAGCAGGTTGTACTGGTCCTGCATCGAGACGAAGGGCGTCCACCCGTTCTTCACGGCGACGTGCTGTGCCTTCGCGAACTGCCAGGTCCACATCGACGAGGCGCCGATGTAGCGCGCCTTCCCGGAGCGCACGACGTCGTGGAGCGCCTCCATGGTCTCCTCGATCGGCGTCTCCGGGTCCCAGCGGTGGATCTGGTAGACGTCGACGAAGTCGGTGCCGAGCCGCCGCAGGCTGGCGTCGATGCCGGAGAGGATGTGCGCGCGGCTGAGCCCGGCCTGGTTCGCGCCCTGCCCCATGCGACCGTGGACCTTCGTGGCGATCACGACCTGGTCGCGCTGCGCGAAGTCGGCGAGCGCGCGGCCGACGAACTCCTCGCTCGTGCCGTCGGAGTACACGTCGGCCGTGTCGAACGTCGTGATACCGGCTTCGAGCGCCTGCCGGATGAGGGGACGGCTGGTCTCCTCATCGAGCGACCAGCGGTGGGTGCCGCGGTCGGGTGCGCCGAAGCTCATGCAGCCCAGCACAACCGGCGAGATGCGGAGTCCGGTGTTCCCCAGCCGTACGTTGTCGGTCGTCTCCAGCATCCGTCTTCTCTCCTCTGTCGTCAGCGCGTGTCGTTCCAGCCTTGCACGTTCCGCGACCGCGCCGACCCGGCCCCTTCCCGCAAGGGCGCCGCTCGCACACAGAGGGGCCGCTCGACGGGAAGGACGCGTCTACTCGATCTGACCGATCGGCTCGCGCTTCTCGGCCTGGAACTGATCCTCGGCGCGGCCCCGGGCCCAGTACGCCGAGATCGACAGGGATTCACGCGGAACCTCGCGCTGCTTCAGAACCGCGCGCACCTCCTTGATGGTCCCGCGCTCTCCGTGGGCGAAGACATGCGGGTGGCCGTCGGCCCAGGGAAGGTCGACGAGCGCGGCGAGAAGCTCGTCGTCGGTCTGCATCCAGGTCACCGTCAGCCCGGCCGGCGGCACGGGAAGGACGCGGTCTGCGGGATCGGCGACCGAGAGCAGCACGTGGCCCCGAGCCCCGATATCCATCGCTTCGACAGCGGAGGAGATCGCGGGCAGGGCCGTGTGATCCCCCACCAGCAGGTGCCAGGGTGCCGTCGGATCCGGGCGGTAGCCGCCGCCGGCGCCGCTCACCACGAGCACATCTCCGGGCTGCGCTGCGCGCGCCCAGGGTCCTGCAACACCCTCGTCGCCGTGCACGACGAAGTCGATGACGAGGCGCTGCGCGACGGGATCGGCCGAGCGGATCGTGTACGTCCGCCGCGTCGGGAGCTTCTCCGGGCTCTCCTCCCGCAGCTGCGCCAGATCGTATGGAGGCGTCAGCCCGTGAGCCGGATCGGCGAACAGGATCTTGACGTACTTGTCGGTCGAGTCGTTGTCGCGGAACGCGGCGTACCCGTCGCCGCCGGCCGTGATCCGGATCAGGTCGGGGCTCACCTGCTCCACCTGCTGAACCGTGAGGACGGCCTGTTCGGGTGCGCGGCGCGGCTGCTCTTGTGTCATCGGGTCTCCGGATTCATGGCGAGTGGTCGATCCCAGTCTGCCCGGCTCCGACCGGGGCGGGGTCGCCTCAGGCTCGATGCTCGGACTCAGGAATTCGGAATCGATGTCACCGCGACGGTCCAGAGAGCGGTGCTCTCGGCCGAGCCGGTGATCACGATGTCCTCGTTCGCTCCGACGTCGAGCATGTTCCGCGACCCCGGATCGTCCGGATCGCCCTGGCATGCCTGCGTCACTGCGGCGGCCCCGATGATCTCGACCACGACGTCTCCCTCGCCGACGCACAGGATGTACAGAGCCACCCGCCCCGTCGGGTTGTCGAAGGGTCCGGCCTGCGCCGAGCCTCGCATCGCGGGGAGCTCGCCGACGAGATTCTCATCCCGGGGGATCGAGACCGTCAGCACGTTCGATGTCGGCGGGTCGGATGCTGTCGCGGTCGGCGCGGAACTCGGACTCGCGGACGGTGCGGATGCCGGATCCGGGGTCAGCGGCGCGCAGGCGACGAGCGCACCCGCCACGAGGAGCACCGAGACCGCGCCTGCGTGAACCGCCTTCATCCGTCCTGTCCCCTCGCGACCTTCGCAGCCGCACCAGGGAGAGCGTACGGTCGCGCGCCCCGTCGTGTCTGTCGGGTCTTCGGGGGACACGACTACCCCTGCCGCAGCTCCTTCAGCGCCTGCACGACCAGGTCGTGATCGTCGGCCGAGGGCAGGCCGGAGACCGTGGCGACGGCCACGACACCGACGCCGGTCACCCGGACGGGAACCGCCCCGCCGGCGACGGCGTACTCGGCGGGGTCCAGCCATCCCGGCTCGAACATGTCGCGTCCACCGGCGGCGACCCGGGCCTCCAGTAGTGCCGTGCTCGTCTCAAAGCGGAACGCCGTCGCAGCCTTCCGCCGCACCCACTCGTCGTTGTCGGCCGTCGCGCCCGGCATCGACGCATGGAAGAGGATGCCGGATGCCGTGCGCACATCGATCGCCACCGGATGCCCTGCGGCGAGCGCGCGCTCCGCGATCGAACTGCCGAGTCGCCACGCATCGCGCCGGTCGAATCGGGGAAGGTCGAGCGCGAGGTGCTCGGCTTCGAGCCGTGCCAGCCATCCATCGTCGGTCATGGTCCGATCCTCTCACCACGCTCCGGCGTCTCGGGCTGTGCGTCTCGCGCCGCGCCAGAGCTCACTCGTCGACCGCGGTCCCACCGCCGAGCGCGCGGCGGGCCTGCTCGAGTGAGCGGAGCGCCTCGACCCTGGTCGACGCACCTTCTCCTGTCGCGACGATCTCTCCGCTGGCGGCCCGCAGCCGCCAGCGGTACGCGCCCGCAGCATCCTGAGAGATCTCGAAGCGCCCTCGAGGCCCGTCGGCCGCCTGGGCGAGCTCCGCCGCGACCTCACGATTCCCGATGTCGCCGAGGATGCTGGTGCGCAGCCGCTCCGCCGTATCGGCATCCGCACCCGGCGACAGCGACGAGAGAACGCTCACGGCCGTCGCACGATCCTCATCGGTCACCCACTGCTCGTTCGTCAGCGCCTCGATCAGCATCAGCCCGGTGCGGGCTTCCCTGGCATCCGTGCTCAGCGCCAGTGCGTACGCCTGCTCGAATCGCTGCGACCACTGCGCGCGGGCATCGGTCGCCTGCTGGTTCCGACGGGTGAGGAGGAAGGCGATGACCGACCACACGAGTCCGCCACCGGCCACGACCGCAGCGATCACCGCTGCGATGAGCGTCGCCTCCGAATCGGTCACACGGCCACCCTACTGTCGGCGGACGCGCGGACGAAGGCCTCAGAGCACGTCCTCGATCGCCGCGAAGGTGCGATCCGGATCCTCCAGATGCATGTCGTGATGGATGCCGGCGAGACGGCGGATGTCCCATCCCTCGCCTTCGAGCGCTGTGGCCATGGCGTCGGACAGGACGGCCGGTGACTCGTCAGAGAGGACGATCGTCGACGGCACGGCGGGCGGGGCGATCGCGATCGGGTGGAACGCCACCTCGCGGAAGATCCCGATCGCCATCTTGGCGTCGAACTGCTGCTGCGCCTGCTTCATGATTTCGCGGATGCTCGGATCCAAGGCCGCGCGTTGGGGCGCGCTCCGCCGCGCCTGAAGCAGACCCATGGCGCCGAGCGAGAGCGGCGGCACGGCCCAGAATGCCCGGCCCTTGAACCCGGTTGTGGGGAGCGAGAGTTCGAAGCCCGGGTCGAGGTAGATCGCGCGCTCGGGCTGGAGGCGCGCGACGGCGCGCACGAGCACCGCTCCCCCGAGCGAATGACCGACCACGCTGTGGAGTCCGGTCGGGAGGGCTTCGACGACATCGCCCGCGAGGTCGTCGAGCGGGTACGACGGCGCGCGGTCGCTCTCGCCGTGCCCACGGAGGTCGATCGTGGTGACGGTGTAGCGGCCGGTGGTCAGCATCCGGTCGATGAGCGGCTGCCACGTCGCTCCCGCGCCGCCGAGCCCATGGATCAGTCCGACGTGGCGTTCGCCGGATCCGGTGGTGGTGGAGTGGAGGCGCATGGGAGTCATTCTTCCCGGTTTGCCCGACGTCAGCCGATGATCTTGCCGGGGTTGAGAATCCCGGCGGGATCGAGCGCGGCCTTGACTGCTCGATGCATGTCGAGCACGGGGGGAAAGAGCTCGGACCGGAGTCCCTCGCGCTTCAGAAGACCCACGCCGTGCTCTCCGGTGACGGTGCCGCCGAGCGCGAGGGCATCATCGATGATCTCCGTGAACGCCTTCTCCGCACGTGCGCGGGCCTCGGCATCTCCGGGCGGAACGACGAGGAGCGGATGGAGGTTGCCGTCGCCGGCGTGCGCGATGTTGGCGATGAGCACGTCGTTGGCCCGCCCGATGGCCTCGATGCGGCTGAGCATCTCCGGGACCGAGCCCTTCGGAACGCACACGTCTTCCGTCAGCACGGGCCCGAGACGTTCGAGTGCCGGATACGCCAGACGCCGAGCAGCGAAGAGCGCCTCGCCCTCGGCTTCGTCCGTGCTGCGGTCGGCCCAGGTGGCACCGCCGCGTCGGAACGCGGACAGCATCGCGACCGCCTCCTCCTCGCCGGCGACCCCCGGGGTGTCCACGCGTCCGAGCAGGACGACGGCGGCATCGGCCGAGAGCCCCATGTTCTTCCACTCGTCGACGGCCCGCAGACAGTTGCGGTCGATCAGCTCGAGCGCAGACGGCGTGAGGCCTGCTGCTGCGACCTCGCGCACAGCACGGCCTGCGTCGGTGAGCGAGTCGAAGAACCCGGCGATCGTCTGCTCGGGCGGGCGCGCCGGACGAAGCCGCACCGTGATCTCCGTGACGATGCCGAGGGTGCCCTCCGAGCCGACGAGAAGACCCGTCAGGTCGTAGCCGGCGACGCCCTTCGCGGTGCGTCGACCCAGCCGGACGAGATCCCCCGTGCCGGTCACGACCTGCATCCCGAGCACGTAGTCCCGGGTGACGCCGTACTTGACGCAGCAGACGCCGCCGGCGTTCGTCGCCACGTTGCCGCCGATGGTCGACCAGGGCGAGCTGGCCGGATCGGGCGGATACCAGAGGCCGTGCTCCGCGACCCGCGCCCGGAGGGCATCGTTGATCACTCCTGGCTGCACGACGGCGAGGCGTTCGAGTTCATCCACCTCGAGCACGGCATCCATACGCTCCAGCGCGATCACGACGCAGCCGGTGATCGCATTCGCGCCGCCCGAGAGCCCGGTCCCCGCCCCGCGGGCGACGACCGCCGTGTCGTGACGCAGGCACGCCTGAACCGTCGACTGCACCTCCTCGGGCGTATGCGGTCGCACGAGGCAGACCGGCAGCGCCCACTCCGCCCACTCGGCGTCGTCGTGCGCGTAGCTCTCGAGCACGTCGGGGTCGGTCGTGACACGGTCGGCGGGGAGAACCGCCGCGAGGTCGGCGAGGAGCGCGGACTCACTCACGATCGTCATCGCCGCGGGCAGATCCCGAACGCGTGTGACAGGTCTTCACGTAGCTCAGGAACGATGCCTGCAGCCCGGTCACGTGAGTCTCATGCAGCAGGGCCTTCGACACGTCTCCCGAACGCCCGCGAGCATGCAGCTCCTCCACGACCGTGAGCAGATTGCGCCCGATCTCGCGATAGATGGGGATCGACCCGAGCAGTTCGGCCTCGTTCAGCGTGACGTGCAGCCGGGCCGATGAGCCTCGGTCGGGCTCCGACAGGGCGGCTATCAGGGGGAAGACCTGGCTGTTCGTGGCGGCGACGCCGGGGCTGCCCGCACCGAACGTCGTGAACAGAGGCGTCTCGCGCAACCAGGCGTACAGCGCGAAGAGACCGCCGTACGAGTAGCCGAAGAGTCCATGACCGGAGTCGCTGACCCGCACCTTCGACTGCAGGAGCGGATGGAGCTCCTCCGTCAGGAACGAGAGGAAGGCATCGGCATGGGTGTCGGCCAGGTGAGCGAGGTACGTGTCCATGTGCTCCTGGGTCATCGCCCCGGAATCACGAGCGGCGGTGAGAGTCCGCACCATCTCGTCGCTGACCGGTTCACCCGGCGGCACGAGATCTCGGTTGCGCAACTGCGCCCACTGCGCGGCTTCCTCGCCGGCATACCCGATGCTGACCTGGATGTACGGAGCGACGGTGAGGTACGGATCCGCCTGGGTGACGATGAGCGGGGCGGTGAGCCCAACGGCGAAGTTGCCGTCGACCACGTAGATCAGAGGTAGGGGATCGGCGGACTCCGCGTAACCAGGAGGCGTCGTCACCCAGACGCCGTAGCGGTTGCCCGAACGTGCCGTGACCTCGAGGTATTCCGTATCGGCCAGGCAGCCGTTCAACATCTCGCTCATCGGGTGTCTCCCTTCATGATGCGGCCGTCCTTCACGACGAAGGCGGCCATGTCCGGATCCGCGAAGACGTGGGCGTCCTCGAGCGGGTTCCGCGCCCAGGCGACCATGTCGGCCGCCATCCCCACACGGATCGTGCCGACACGGTCCCCGATGCCGAGGATGTCGGCGTTGACGCTGGTCGCCGAGACGAGCGCGCGCATGGGCGACTCCAGCTCGGCGCGCAGTCGAAGCTCCTCCCCTCGGCGGTGCTGAGCGGGACCGAGCAGATCCGAGCCCAGACCGATGCGCACCCCCGCTTCACGGGCGATCCTGAGCGCCTCGACCATGCGCCGGCGGGTGCCGGCGATGCGGTCGCGCGTCGACGGGTCCACGTCCAGGCCGTCCGGGTTCATGATCTGTTCGATCACCGCGAACGTGGGGACGAGCGCCACGTCGTGCTCCCGCATGAGCGCCGCGGTCGGCTCGTCGATGCCGGTGCCGTGCTCCACGCAGCGCACGCCCGCTTCCACGGCGTTCCGGATGCCGGCGTTGTTGTGCGCGTGCACGGTGACGTAGGTGCCGCGCGCGGCGGCCTCCTCCACCGCTACAGCGATCTCCGCGGTCGTGAACTGCGTGTCGTCGAGGCGATCGTGGCCTCCGACGACGCCGCCGGTGACGCACAGCTTCAGGAAGGTCGCGCCACGACGGAACGACTCCCGCACATTGCGTCTCAGTTCATCGGCATTGCCCGACATGAGCGACAGAGCAGCGAGGCCCGGGATATGGTGCGTCTCCCACAGCTCGGTCGGCTCCCACGCGGCGCCGTAATACCCGTGGCCACCGGTCTGACACTGCACGGGTCCGCACGACAGCACGCGCGGACCGCGCATCTTGCCCTTCGCGATGACGTCCACGACTCCCCCGTCGATGCCGCCGGTATCGCGCACCGTGGTGAAGCCCGCGTCGAGGGTGCGACTCGCCGTGGTGAAGATGTCGGCGGCGATCTCCGCAGCCGAGAGCTGAAAGCCGAACTGTGCGCGGATCGGGCTCGAGAGTCCGAGGTGCACGTGGGCGTCGATCAGCCCGGGAGTCAGCAGCATGCCGTCGAGGTCGACGGTCCTCGCGCCATCCGGAGCGGAACCGATCCGGGTGATGACGCCGTCCTCCACGCACACGTCCGCTTCGGAGGGCGCCGCGCCGGACCCGTCGGCGATGACGCCGCCCGCGAACCAGATCTCGTTCATTGAGCCTCTTCCGACGACCACCCGGTCCTCACCAGTGGTGAATTCGTTGTACGCTAACGTACTCAACAGTGGTGAAAGTGTCAACGGAGGCAGCATGCGAGCATCGGTCGGAGAAGGAAGGGCGCGGCTGCTGCAGGCGCTGTTCGATGAATTCGGCGAGAACGGCCCGACCCCCAACCTGTCGATGCGTCAGGTGGCGGAGCGGCTCGGCGTGCACCACACGCTCCTCACCTACCACTTCGGGTCTCGACCGGCGCTGCTGAGCGCCGTGCTGTCCGAAGCGCGCCGTCGCGACAACCTCGTGATCGCCGCGGCAGGGGATGAGCTCGGCTTCGTCGACATGCTCCGTGCCATCTGGGGCTTCTACGCCACCACGGCGCACGAGGAGCGGACGCGGGCTTTCTTCCATCTGATCGGGCTGGCGGTGTACGAGCGCGGCGCCTTCGACGGGTTCGTCGCCGACCTCGACGACCTCACCCGCCTTCTCGAGGCCGCTGCCCGCCGCGACGGACTGAAAGAAGCGGATGCCGTGCAGCAGAGCCTCATCGCGATCGCCTGCGTACGCGGACTGCTGCTGCAGCGGCTGCTGACTCCCTCCGACCAGGTCGACGCCGCCGCAGAGAAGTTCATCGCCTCCTTCGCGACAGCGGCACGCGGAATCGGCGACGCTCGGTAGCGGAATCACCTCGATCGAAAGGACGGAACAGCATGACCCCGGGATACTCCCACATCGTCATCGGCGCCGGAGCCGTCGGCTCCGCGACCGCCTACTGGCTGGCACAGGCCGGCGCGGAGCGCGTCCTCGTTCTCGAGCAGTTCGAACTCGGCCACGCCCTCGGCTCCTCCGGCGACCACTCCCGGATCATCCGGCGGGCCTACCATCGCGACGACTACACGGCACTCACCGACGCGATGTTCGAGGCCTGGGCCGAGGTCGAGGAGCGCTCCGGCCTGAAGCTGTACACACGGACCGGCGGGATCGACCTCGCTGCAGCGGGCAGCGCCGGAGCGGCCGAGATCGACCAGTACCGTCGCGCGATGGATGCCGCGGGCATCCGGTACGACGAACTGACGATCGACGACATCCGCACGCAGTACCCGCAGTGGACGGTGTCGGACGACACGATCGGGATCCACCAGGCGGACGGCGGCATCCTCGACATCCGCCGATCGGTCTCCGCCCATTCATCTCTCGCCCGGGCCGCCGGGGTCGAGTTCCGCTCCGGAACGGTCGTGACCGGGGTTCGTGTCGATGCGCACGGCGTCTCCGTCACGACGTCCGAGGGATCGTTCGACGGCGCCCATCTCGTCGTCGCGGCGGGCTCCTGGCTCGGCGATCTCATGCCCGACCTCGGCCTTTCGTTCTCCCTCACGCTGAGCCAGGAGCAGGTCGGGTACTTCTCGTCGCCGAACCTCTCGCAGTTCACGCCGGACAGGTTCCCGATCTGGATCCACCACAGCGACGAGGTGCACTACGGCTTCCCCGTCTACGGCGAGGCAGCGGTGAAGCTCGCCCGCGACATGCGCGGTCATTTCATCTCGCCGTCGGAGCGGTCGTTCGTCCCGGATGACGAGGAGCCGCAGCTGCTCCGCGACTTCCTGCGCACGTACCTCCCGGCGGCCGACGGACCGCTGCTGCTGAGCAGGACCTGCCTCTACGACATGCCCGCGGACCGGGACTTCGTGCTCGACACCCTGCCGGAGCATCCGCATGTCGCCGTCTTCAACGGGGCGGGGCACGCGGGCAAGTTCGCAAGCCTGGTCGGGCGAATCCTCGCCGACCTGCTCACCGTCGGCCGCACGGCGCACGACATCTCGTCGTTCAGCCTGCGCCGGCCCGCGATCGTCGACCCCGACTTCGTGCCCCTGTTCCGGCTGGGGACGGAAAGCGGTGCGACGAGCGCGGCGACAGGCGCGGCGTGAGCGGATCAGGCCGCTCGCGCGAGCCAGGTACGCGGCGAGTGTCCGAGGCGCTGCGCGAATGCGCGGGAGAAGGCTGACGCGCTCGCGTAGCCGAGCTCGGCGGCGATCGTGCTCACCGACATCCCGGCGCGCAGGTTCTCCTGCGCGATCGTCAGCCGCCATTCGGTCAGGTAGTCCACGGGGGTCTGTCCGACCACCTCTTTGAAACGCGAGGCGAAGGCGCTGCGCGACATCCTGGCTTCACGCGCCATCGTCTCCAGCGTCCAGGACTCCCCCGGTGCTTCATGAACGGCGACGAGGGCGGGCGCGAGCCGTTCATCGGCGAGGCCCGACAGCAGGCTCTGCTTCAGGGCGATGTGCGCGGGATTGTCGAGCATCCATCGGAGCAGCTGGATGAGCACGACCTCGAACAATCGGTCCGCCAGGATCGGATGGCCGCAGCGCACATTGTCGACCTCGGAGAAGAGCAGGTCGAGCGCAGGACCGAGCGTGGCCACCTCATCGAGCGGGAGGATGATGACCGGCGGCAGCGCCTGGACGAGCGGATGCGTGGCGCCCCCGTCGAAATCGAGGGTCGCGCAGGTGAAGTCGGACTCCTCGGTCGGTGCGTTGAGGAATGAGTGGTCGCTCGGACGCGGGAAGAAGAGCACGCTCGGGCGAGTGATCTGCACGCGCACGGTCGCTCCGCGCTCGTCGGTGAGCGTCAGCTCCATCTGGCCGTGGCGGAGCACATGCAGAAAGCCGCGATCGGCTTCAGCCGGAAACGCGGTCACTCCGCAGAGCGGACCGGCATGGAACAGCCGTGTCCGGACGCGGAATCGCTGCAGCAAGGGAGTGAGGCGGTCGACGGAGGCCATGTGGTCAGTTTGTGGACGATTCGTCAAGAAGTCAAGACGTTATGGTGCGCATCGTCTCGCTTTGGGCGGAAGGCTGGAGGCAAGCCCGAATCGGGGCCTCATCTTCCCAGCAAGGAGCATCATGCCCAACGTCCCTCTCATCGACCGCGACACCGCCACGGGAGCAGTCAAGGAGAATCTCGACCAGATCACCGCGGCGTTCGGCACCGTGCCCGCCATGTTCAAGGCTGTGGCGAACTCACCCGCTGCCCTCGCGAGCATGTGGGGATCCTTCGGGGCCTTCGGCACCGGTGCACTCGGCGCAGCGCTCGGCGAGCAGATCGCGGTCGCGGTCGCCGACCGCAACTCCTGCGAGTACTGCCTTGCGGCTCACACCGCCCTGGGCAAGAAGGCCGGCCTCTCGCGCGATGCTCTCACCGCGGCGCAGAACGGCCGGTCCGACGACCCGAAGACGGCAGCCCTGCTGGACTTCGCCCTCAGGCTCGTGAACGACCGCGGTCAGCTCTCCGCGGCCGACGTGCAGGCAGTGCGCGATGAGGGCTGGAGCGACGAGCAGATCGTCGAGACCATCGGGCAGGTCGCACTCAATCTGTTCACGAACTACGTGAACATCGCGCTCGACGTTCCGATCGATTTCCCTCACGTCCCGCTCCGTCGCGCGAACTGACCGCTCGCGGGGCCACGCCTCTTCTCTCCTTCCACGCTCGACGAAAGGCAGTCCCATGACCGACTCCTGGCTTCCGACCCTGCGGACCGAGACCCCCGAGGAGGGATACGCCCTCGCCGTCAAACTCTCCCGAACCGCGGTCAAGCTCACCCAGCCCTCAGCCGAGGTTCGCGAGCGGGTCCGCGCCGACTACGCCGAGGACTTCGGGGCGCTCGTCGCCATCTCGCATGTCGTCGCGACGAACTTCCATACCGTCGCGGCGGCCAACGGATTCTGGCGGTCCTGACCGCCTGATCCCCAAGGGGCCTCACTCGCGCTCACCAACGAATGAAGGCCGGAACCCTCCGGGCCCGGCCTTCATTCGTTACTGTGCGCGAGGGGGGACTTGAACCCCCACGTCCTTACGGACACTGGCACCTGAAGCCAGCGCGTCTACCATTCCGCCACTCGCGCGAGTGGTCTCGTTCCGAAGAACTCAACTTCCCGAGGATATCACGCGATTTCGGCCTCTTCGCACACCCGGAAACCGTCATCGGCGGCGTTCCCCCAGGTCACCTGGCTACGATGTCCCTACCGGTCAGCATGCCAGAGGAGCCCAGTGGGACTACTTGACAGCTTTGAGAAGGGTCTCGAACGCGCAGTCAACAGCGCGTTCGCGAAGACCTTCCGTAGCGGCATCCAGCCCGTGGAGATCGCTTCGGCGGTCCGTCGTGAAGCAGACACGAAAGCGGCGGTCGTCAGCCGCGACCGCATCATCGCGCCCAACAGCTTCGTGGTGCGTCTGAGCACCGACGACGCCGAGCGCATGCGGAGCCTCGGCGGAGCCCTCACCGAAGAGCTGCACGCGCTGCTGAACAAGCACGCCAAGTCCCAGGGCTACAGCTTCTCCGGGCCGCTCTCGATCAGCCTCGAGGCCGACGACAAGGTCGCCACCGGCACGGTCCGCGTCGACTCCGGAACGGTCGAGGGCCGCGTCAGCTGGCAGGCCGTCGTCGACGTCGACGGCCGTCGCCACTCGCTCTCGCGCGCCCGCACCGTGATCGGGCGTGGTTCGGATGCCGACATCACCATCGCGGATGCCGGTTCGAGCCGCAAGCACGTCGAGATCCTCTGGGACGGCGAGCGCGCCATGATGCGCGACCTGGGCTCCACGAACGGCACCAAGGTCAACGGCCAGAAGCTCCGCGAAGCCGCGCTCCCCTCCGACACCACGATCACCATCGGCCGCACCGACCTGGTGTTCAAGATCGTCCCCGTGTCGGCGCCGTCGCGCCCGACCGACGACTCCACCCGCGCGTTCGGAGGCTTCGGATGAGCGAACTGATCCTCCTCCTGCTGCGCGTCGGGTTCCTCATCGTCCTGTGGTTCTTCGTGTTCGGCGTCGTGTACTCGCTGCGCGCCGACCTGTTCGGCGTGAAGGTGCGCAAGCTCCCCGCCGAGGCGACCGCCGGGGCTGCCGCTTCTCCGGTCGCTCCGGCGAAGCCCGCGGCGGCGTCTCGCCCGGCATCCGCGAAGCCGTCGACGGGACCCGCGACGATCGCGACGGCGAAGCGCCTGGTCATCACCTCCGGACCGAAGACGGGCCTCGAGCTCCCCCTCGGCGCCGACTCGATGACGATCGGCCGCTCGAGCGAGTCGGCGCTCGTGATCCGCGACGACTACACGTCGAGCCATCATGCGCGCCTCATGCTCCGAGGCGACGCCTGGGCGATCCAGGACCTCGATTCCACGAACGGCACCTTCGTCGCCGGCCAGCGCGTGACCGGCGGACCCGTCAACCTCTCGCTCGGCACCCCTATCAAGGTGGGCGCCACGACCTTCGAGCTGCGAGCCTGACCCCGGCATGGTCTTCGAAGGCTCGAGCGTCGCGATCTCCCACACCGGGAAGGTCCGCTCCAACAACCAGGACTCCGGCTACTCCGGAGCGAACCTGTTCGTCGTCGCCGACGGCATGGGCGGCCACGCCGGAGGCGACGTCGCCTCGAGCATCGCGATCCACCGCCTCGAGCCCCTCGACCAGCCCTACGCGTCCACCGAAGACGCGCAGGCGTCTCTCCAGGCGGCGGCGACCACCGCAGCGGGCGATCTCATCCGCGCCGCGAAGGACCGACCGGAGCTCGCCGGCCTCGGCACCACGCTCAGCGCGATCATCATGGTCGACGAATACGCGGTCATCGGCCACATCGGCGACTCGCGCATCTACCTCTACCGCGACGACGCGCTGACCCAGATCACGGCCGACCACACCTTCGTGCAGCGCCTGGTCGACTCCGGTCGCATCACGCCGGAAGAAGCCCGCTACCACCCGCGCCGCTCGGTGCTCATGCGCGTGCTGAGCGACATGGACTCCGACCCCGAGCTCGACATGTTCGTCATGCACACGCAGCCCGGCGACCGCTGGCTGCTCTGCTCCGACGGCCTGTCCGGCGTGGTCGACGAGGCCCACATCCTCAAGGCGATGCAGCTCGGCCTCGCCCCCGGGCGCACGGCCGACAACCTGCTCAAGCAGGCCCTCGACGGCGGTGCCCCCGACAACGTGACGATCGTGCTGGTCGACGTCGGCGGACAGCATCCGATCCACACCGGCACCGCGACCGTCGTCGGCTCGGCGTCGAACCCGTCCGGCGTCTACGTGCCGCCCGTGCGCCCGACGCGCGGCAACTGGCTGCACCCGGTGCGTCAGGCCGCCAACGAGCCCAGCCACTTCGAGCCGGCCCCCGAGTACCTCGAGGAGCTCATCGAGGAGGATCGTCGTCGCGCCAAGCGCCGCCGCCTCGGCTGGATCGCGGGAGTCCTCGTCGTCCTCGTGATGCTCGGTGTCGCCGCGTTCGCGGCCTACAGCTGGACGCAGACGCGGTACTTCATCGGCGCCGACGACGACAGCGTCGTGATCTTCCAGGGCGTGCAGCAGAACATCGGTCCGATCACGCTGTCGACCCCGCTCGAAGACACCGACATCCTCCTGGCGAACCTGCCCCCGTACCAGCGGGCATCCGTCGAGCGCACGATCACGGCCCGCTCGCTCGCCGACGCGATGGCCATCGTCGACCGTCTGCGCGCCGGCGCCGACGCGAACGCCATCGAGCAGACGCCCCTCCCGACTCCGCTGCCCACGCCCGTCCCGACTCCGGAAGAGACACCCGCCGGCGGAGGTGAGGGATGAGCACCGACGTCGCCGCCGACACCAGCGTCATCAAGGCCCTCAAGCGCATCCGGATGCCGCAGACGCAGCGCAACCGCGAGTTCTGGCTGCTGCTCTTCGCGTGCGCGATCAGCGGTGCGGCGCTGACCCTCGTCCAGCTCGGCGCACTCGGCGTGATCGACCCGGTCGTGCTCGCGATCGGCGGCGGACTCGCGGTGCTCGCCTTCGCCCTGCACTTCGTGCTGCGCGTCGTGGCCGCCGACGCAGACCCGTTCGTCGTGCCGATCGCGACCCTGCTCAGCGGCATCGGCATCGCGATGATCTACCGCATCGACATCGCGAAGGCGAACACGGGCTGGGACGCCTACTCGACCAAGCAGCTCGCCTGGACGGCGATCTCGCTCGCCGGCGCGATCGCCGTGGTCATCCTGCTGCGCAACTACCGCGTCCTGTTCCGCTACACCTACATCTTCGGCCTCACCGGCATCGTGCTGCTCCTGCTGCCCTTCGTGCCGGGCCTGCGCATCGACGACGCGAACGCGGCCGTGTGGGTATCGCTCGGCGGCGTCTTCGCCTTCCAGCCCGGTGAGCTGGCCAAGATCGCCCTCGCGATCTTCTTCGCCGGCTACCTGGTGCGCACCCGCGAGAGCCTCACGTCGGTGGGCAAGCGCGTGCTCGGCATCACCTGGCCGCGCATGCGCGAACTCGGGCCGGTGCTGGTCGTCTGGGTCATCTCGCTCGGCATCATCATCTTCCAGCGCGACCTCGGCACCGGAACCCTCATCTTCGGCATGTTCGTCGCGATGCTGTACGTCGCGACGGGCAAGACGAGCTGGGTGCTCATCGGTCTGACCCTCGTGGTCGCCGGCGTCGCCCTCGCCACCCAGATCCTCAGCTACGTGCAGGGACGCTTCATCAACTGGCTTTTCCTGTTCGACTCCTCGCAGGTCGACCCCGACGGCGCCGGCTACCAGCCCATGCAGGGCCTGTTCGGACTCGCCCGCGGCGGCCTCATCGGCACCGGCTGGGGTCAGGGCCGCCCCGAGATCACACCGCTCGCGCACAGCGACTACATCATCACAAGCCTCGGCGAAGAGCTCGGCCTGATCGGGCTGTTCGCGATCCTCTGCCTCTACATGGTGTTCGTCAGCCGCGGCATGCGCATCGGTCTCGCCGGTCAGGACGACTTCGGCAAGCTCCTCGCCACCGGGCTGTCGTTCACGATCGCGCTGCAGGTGTTCATCATGGTCGGCGGCGTGACGCGCATCATCCCGCTGACCGGTCTCACGACGCCGTTCCTCGCGGCCGGCGGCTCGTCGCTCGTCGCGAACTGGCTCATCGTGGCGCTCCTGCTGCGCATTTCCGACGGCGTGCGCCGCCAGCCCCGGGTGGTGATCGGATGACAAAAGAGCTCCGCCGCCTCAGCATCGTGATGCTGTTCATGTTCATCGCGCTGTTCGCCGCGAGCAGCTGGATCCAGGTCGTCGAGGCCGACAGCCTCGCCCAGAACAGCCACAACAAGCGCACGCGCCTGGACAGCTACGAGATCCAGCGCGGATCGATCATCGTCGACGGCGCCGCGATCGCGACCTCGGTCCCGAGCGACGACCAGTACCAGTTCCAGCGGGTCTACTCCGACGCGCCGATGTGGGAGCCGGTGACCGGCTGGTTCAACCCGGCGCTCGGCTCCGCGACCGGCATCGAGGAGGCGATGAACGCCGACCTCTCCGGAACGGGCTCGAACGCCTTCCTCGCCGAGGTCGAGCGCATCCTCTCCGGCCAGCCGCAGCGCGGCTTCAGCGTGGAGCTGTCGCTGAACACCGCCGCACAGCAGGCCGCCTACGACGCGCTCCAGGGCTACCAGGGCGCGGTCATCGCGATCGAGCCGGCGACCGGGCGCATCCTGGCCATGGTCTCGACTCCGGGCTTCGACACGAACCTGCTGGCCTCGCACGATGCGGATGCCGCCAACGCGACCTACGACCAGCTCGAGTCCGATCCCACCAAGCCGCTCTCCAACCGCGCGCTCCGGGGCGACCTGAACCCTCCGGGCTCGACGTTCAAGCTCATCACCGCCGCCGCCGCGTACGCGAGCGGGGAGTGGACACCCGACTCGACCCTGCCGAACCCTTCCCGTTACACGCTCCCCGGATCCTCCAACACGGTGTCCAACGCCTGGGGCGGAACCTGCGGGTCCGGCGACACGGTCACGATCGCCGAGGCGATCCGCTTGAGCTGCAACATCCCGATGGCGGAGCTCGCCGTCGAGCTGGGCGACGACCGGATCCGCGAGATGGCGGAGAAGTTCGGTTTCAACAAGAGCTTCTCGACGCCGCTCGAGTCCACGCCGTCGAGCTACCCTCGGGCCCTCGACGACGCGCAGACCGCGCTCTCCGGATTCGGGCAGGGCCAGGTCACCGCGACGCCGCTGCAGATCGCCATGCTGGCCGCCGGCATCGCCAACGACGGGGTCGTCATGAACCCGCAGATGGTCGACGCCGTGATCGGCAACGACCTCTCGGTCATCCGCTCGTTCGAGAACAGCGAGTTCGGCCGGGCGATGGAAGCGGAGACGGCCGACCAGATCACCGCATCCATGGTCGCGAGCGTCTCAAACGGCGCCGCGCAGGGTGCAAGAATAGACGGGATCGACGTGGCGGGTAAGACCGGGACGGCAGAGAACGGAAACAGGCCGCACACGTTGTGGTTCACCGGTTTCGCACCGGCGGACGACCCCGCGGTCGCAGTAGCGGTCGTCGTCGAAGACGGCGGCGGACAAGGGCAGTCCGGAAGCGGCGACACCATCGCCGCTCCGATTGCGAAGAAGGTCATAGAGGCGGTGCTGGGCAGATGAGACCGACGCAGGGTGTGTCGTTCGGTGGTCGCTACGAGCTGCAGTCGCGAATCGCGATCGGCGGCATGGGCGAGGTGTGGGAGGCGACGGATCACGTCATCGGACGTACCGTCGCGATCAAGATCCTCAAGGACGAGTACATGGGGGACCCCGGGTTCCTCGAGCGATTCCGCGCCGAGGCGCGGCACGCGGCTCTCGTCAACCACGAGGGCATCGCCAGCGTGTTCGACTACGGCGAGGAGAACGGCAGCGCGTACCTCGTGATGGAGCTCGTGCCCGGTGAGGCGCTGTCGACCGTGCTCGAGCGCGACGGCGCGCTGAGCGCCGACAAGACGCTCGACATCGTCGCCCAGACGGCATCCGCTCTGCAGGCCGCGCACGCCGCCGGTCTCGTGCACCGCGACATCAAGCCGGGCAACCTGCTGATCACGCCCGACGGCCGCGTCAAGATCACCGACTTCGGCATCGCGCGCATCGCCGACCAGGTGCCGCTGACCGCGACCGGTCAGGTCATGGGCACCGTGCAGTACCTGTCGCCGGAGCAGGCGTCGGGCCACCCGGCGTCCCCCGCGACCGACACGTACTCGCTCGGCATCGTGGCGTACGAGTGCCTCGCGGGCAAGCGTCCGTTCACGGGCGAATCGCAGGTCGCAATCGCGATGGCGCAGATCAACGAGCAGCCTCCGCCGCTGCCGCCGACCGTGCCGATCCCGGTGCAGAACCTCGTCATGGCGATGATCGCCAAGAAGCCGTCCGACCGGCCGTCGTCCTCGGCGACCGTGGCGCGTGCCGCGCAGGCCCTGCGTCGCGGTGACCTGAACTCCGCAGCGATCGCCGTGCCGGCGATCGCCACCGGCGGGATCGCGGGGAACGACGACGCGACCCGGATGCTGTCCGCCACCGGTGATGAGGGCGCCACCCGCATCCTCCCGACCACCGCCCAGCTCCCCACCGAGGAAGCGGCGGAGGAGAAGGAGAAGAAGAAGCGCAGCCCGTGGACGTGGCCGCTGATCGCCCTGATCGCGCTGCTCGTGATCGTGCTCGGCGGCACCATCTGGGCGCTGTCGCAGCAGGGTGACCCGAACGCCGACCCGACGGGGTCGCCGACGACCTCGGCGCCGCCGAGCAAGACACCCACGCCCACCCCGCCACCGACGCCCAAGGAGACGCGTGTCGATGTGACCGCGCTGAACCTCGGCGGCATGGACTGCGGCGGCGCGACCGCGACGCTCACGGGCGCCGGATTCGTCAGCGACATCACGTGCGTCGACGGCGACCCGGCTCCGAGCGACGGCGAGGTCGGCAAGGTCTACAACGTGGCGCCTTCGGGCAACGTGCTCACCACCACGCCGATCGTGCTCACGGTCTACGCGGCTCGCACCGCCCTGCCCACGCCGACGGATGCCCCCACGATCACGGGTGACCCGGTCGCCGGAGGCACTGTGACGGTCGCGTGGGGCACCGGCTTCACCTGCCCGAGCGGCTCCACCCTCTCGGGCTACGTCGTCTCGGTGCAGAACGGCACGTTCGTGTCGGGCGGCCCCACCTTCCAGCCGACGCAGCGCAACACGCAGATCAAGGTGGCGGATGCCGCGGGCCAGCAGCTCATCGTGACCTACCAGGGCATGTGCTCCGGCGGCGATCAGCGCACCTCTGACGCGTCGCCCCCGCTGTCGGTCACGATCACGGCCCCGGGCGGGGACGGCGAGGGTGACGGCGACGGCGGAGCCGCCGGGTAGCCTAGTTCCAGCTCAGTCATCGTCGTTCCAAGGGGGGTATTCCGTGTCCACAGAGCCGCGCGTTCTCGCGGGTAGGTACCGCGTCGACGAGCTCATCGGGCACGGCGGCATGGCGAAGGTCTACCGCGGATACGACCTGACGCTCGGTCGCGCCGTCGCGATCAAGATCCTCGACCCCGACCTGGCCCGTGACACGGCGTTCCGCACCCGGTTCCGTCTCGAGGCGCAGGCGGCGTCGCGCATGGCGCACCCGTCGATCGTGCGCGTCTTCGATGCCGGCGACCCCTCCTCGAGCGCGCATTCGACAGGCTCAGCGACCCAGGCGGATGAGGATCCGCCCTACATCGTGATGGAGCTCATCAGCGGAACCCTGCTGAAGGACATCATCGCCCGGGGACCCGTGCCCGTCGACGACGCCGTCCGCTACGTCGACGGCATCCTCGAAGCCCTCGACTACTCGCACCGGGCAGGCGTCGTGCACCGCGACATCAAGCCCGGCAACGTGATGGTCACCGACAAGGGCCAGGTCAAGGTGATGGACTTCGGCATCGCCCGAGCCGTCTCCGACTCCTCGTCGACGGTCGCCGAGACCACGCAGATCATCGGCACGGCCGCGTACTTCTCGCCCGAGCAGGCGAAGGGCGAGCCGGTCGACGCGCGCGCCGACCTGTACTCGACCGGTGTCGTCCTGTACGAGCTGCTCACGGGACGACAGCCGTTCCGCGGCGAGTCCCCCGTGGCTGTCGCCTACCAGCACGTCAGCGAGACGCCGGTCCCGCCGACCGAGGTCAACGAAGACGCACCGGGCGCACTCGACCCGATCGTCCTGCGAGCCCTCGCGAAGGATCCGTACCAGCGGTTCCCGGATGCCGCGCACTTCCGCTCGGCACTGGACTCTGCGCTCACCGGGGCCGCTCCCACGCGCAAGCAGGTCGGCGCGCTGACCAGCGAGCTCTACGGTCCGAGCCCTCGCCAGGCGCAGGAGACGGCGCGCTCGCTGCGTCAGCTCAGCACCGACACGACGATGGCCCGCACGCAGTCCGGTCCTCCGGTCGCGTGGATCTGGGCCGGCGTCGCCCTGCTCGCCGTGCTGCTGGCCTCGGTGCTGTTCTGGGTCGTCACGATCAGCATGCGTCCTCCCGAGGTGCCCAGCTCCTCGAAGGTCGTCCCCGACCTCGTGAACGTCTCGTCCGAGCGAGCGCAGGACGACCTCGCGGCACTCGATCTCACCTCGACCATCGTGATCGAGTCGAGCTCGGAGATCGCCGAGGGGAACGTCATCCGCACCGATCCGGAAGCCGGCGTCGCCGTCGAGGCGCGCACGGCCGTCACGCTCTACGTGTCATCCGGCGAGGATGTCGTCGTCGTCCCGCAGCTGGAGGGCATGGCGCTCACCGATGCGAAGAAGGCCCTGGCCGATGCGGGTCTCCAACTCGGCACGGTGGTGCAGCGCAACGACAAGGGCACGAAGGCCGACACCGTGATGACGGCCAGTCAGGCGGCCGACGCGGAGGTTCCTCCGGGGACCGTCGTCGACCTGGTCGTCGCGAGCGGCAAGGTGACGCTGACGGACCTCACCGGCTGGACGGTGGATGCCGCCTCGACGAACCTCACCGATCTCGGACTCACCCCCACGCCCGTGGAGGCGGCGGACTGCCCGGCCACGAAGCCGGCGACCGTCCATTCCATGTCGGTCGCACCGGGTGACGTGCCCATCGGCTCAGCGGTCGAACTCCGGTTCTGCACCGGACCGTAGCGCGTCGCAGGCCCTGGGTCCCTGAGCCTGTCGAAGGGCGCTGAGCCTGTCGAAGCGCGCTCGGCGCACGTCAGCGGGAGAGCGGATGCAGGTGCTCGGAGAGCGCCACGGCATCCGTGTCCCCGCACATCTCGAGCCAGTTCGCGAGGAGTCGGTAGCCGCCCTCGGTGAGCACGCTCTCGGGGTGGAACTGCACGCCGTGGATCGGGAGGTCGCGGTGTGCGAGACCCATCACGGTGCCGGTCTCCGTCCACGCGGTCACGACCACGTCGGCCGGAAGAGCGGATGCCGCGAGCGACAGCGAGTGGTAGCGCCCGGCGTCGAACGGAGAGGGGATGCCGGCGAAGAGCGCGGATCCGTCATGCCTCACGGCCGAGACCATGCCGTGCATGAGCTCCGGAGCCTCGGTCACCGCCGTGCCGAACACCTCGCCGATCGCCTGATGGCCGAGGCAGACGCCGAGCAGCGGCATCCGCAGGCGCATCGCCACGCGGACCGCATCCATCGAGGCCCCGGCGTCGGCGGGGGTGCCGGGCCCTGGCGAGAGCAGCACCGCATCGAATCCGGGGAGAAGCTGCTCGAGGGCGTCGGCATCCGTCGCATCCGACTCGATCATCGTGGTGTCGGCGCCCAGCTCGTGAAGGTACCCGACCAGGGTGTGCACGAAGCTGTCGTGGTTGTCGACCACGAGGACCCGCGTCATTCGACGTCGACCTCGCCCGGCGTGATGAGCGGGCTCACCCAGGGGAACACGTACCAGAACAGCCCGTAGAGCACGGCGGCGATCACGACGAGCAGGATGATCACCCGCACCCACCAGGGACCGGGGAGCAGGCGCCAGAGTGCGGAGTACATCAGTCTTCTCCCTCGGAGGCATCCATGGTCAGATCGACGGTGCGGCCGGGGGCGGCGGCGGGTCGGTGAGGGCGGGAGGCGGGCCTTCGGCCCGCGGCTGGAAGCTCTCGAACACCCCGTAGGCGACGATGCGCTCGGCGAGCGAGTACAGCGGGGAGCAGGCCGTGAGCGTGATGTACTGCTCGCCGGTCTGCTGCTCGGGCATCTGAGGCACGTCGGCCAGCACGTCGGTCTGGGTCGGCGTGACGTACTCGAGGTTTCGGAACCGGTAGGTGTACCAACCGTCGGCCGTCTCGACGACGATCGCGTCGTTCAGCTGCAGCTTGTCGAGCTGGTTGAACGGCTTGCCCCAGGTGGTGCGGTGACCGGCCATCGAGAAGTTCCCGGCTTCGCCCGGCATCTTGGAGTTCTTGTAGACGCCGATCCCCAGTTGGTCGAGCGTGCCCGCTCTGCTGGTGCCGCCCCAGATCCCGAAGTTGTAGTCGGCGCCGAAGCGCGGGATGTGCATCTGGGCGAACCACTCGCCGTCGGCCGGGGCCGCGGGGATCGGAGCCTGGTACACCGTCGCACCGTCGTCGGTCTCGATCAGCGGGGGCGGCTCGGGGGCCTCGCCCTGCGCGAGCTGCTGCGACATCGCGGCACCCTCGTCGTTCTTCTGGGCGCTGATGATGATGTCGCCGATCCACATCTGCCACGCGACGAACAGCAGCACGACGACGCCGGCGGTGAGCAGGAGCTCGCCGAGAACGCTCGCGAAGGTCGCGCGGGAGCGCGGGCGCTCGCGTCGCGGGCGTCGCCCCCCAGGCACGACGGATGCAGTCATGGCGCGATCTTATCGTCCGCAGCTGGCCGCCGGACGAAGGTCTGGGTGCGGGATAGGCGTCATGGGTAGAATGTCGGCATGGCACGTGAGCGTAAGACCGAAGAACCCGCCGTCGAGCGCGCCGAAGGCGAGGCAGCTCCCAACGCCGTGTGGTTCAAGCCGGTGATGATCGGCTTCATGCTGCTCGGCCTCGCATGGATCCTCGTGTTCTACATCTCCGGCATGCAGTTCCCGATCCCGGGACTCGACAACTGGAATCTGGCCATCGGTCTCGGCATCGCTCTCATCGGGTTCCTCATGACCACCCGCTGGCGCTGACCCGCCTCCGAGTTCTTCCGAATGGCCCCTCGCATCGCGAGGGGCCTTTCGTTTCCCCTGCCTCGAGTCGGCTTCGAATAAGGCGGCCACGTCCGACCGTCCCCCCAAGAAGTTATCCACAACCTTGTGCACAGCCTGGGGAGAATTACACCGGTGTTATTCACAGGGTCATTCACCCTGTCGACACGCGTGGATCAGGCCAGGATGATGAGCGGCGGCACGAAGGCCACGACCACGATCAACAGCACCGTGACGGCGGCGAGCAGCACGATCTGCCAGACGCGCTGTTCTCGGCGCTTGGTGCGGGTGAAGATGAAGGCGATCAGCGCACCGATCACGAGCCCGCCGAGGTGCGCCTGCCAGGCGATGTTCTGCGAGAACACGAACCCGTAGACCAGGTTGATGCCGAGGATGACCAGGAGCCCGGTGACGTTGGCGCCGATGTGACGGCCGATGATCAGCAGCGCCGCCATGAGACCGAAGATCGCGCCGGACGCACCGACCGTCGACGTTCCCGGGGCGATGACCGCAACCGCGACGGACCCGCCCAGACCGCTGATCAGATACAGCGCGAGGAAGCGGGCGCGGCCGAGCATGGGCTCGAGGCTCTGCCCCAGCATCCACAGGGCGAGCATGTTCAGCGCCAGGTGGATGAAGCCGCCGTGCACGAACATCGCGGTCAGCAGCCGCCAGGGCTCGAAGGGCAGGGCGAAGAGGTTCGGATAGAGATACGGTGCGGCGAAGAGCAGGGTGCTGGTGATCTCACGCCCGATGCCGGGGATGAGCTGCACCAGGCCGATGAACGAGGTGACGGCGAGCAGGATGTAGGTGACGAGAGGCCTGCCGCTGCGGGCGAGCGTCATCGTCGTGCTGGAGCTCCTCGCGCCCCAGCGTCGCTGCGCGCGCTTCTGCGCGGGGGTGCGATTCTTCTGCTGCTCCTTCATGCACTCCGGGCAGATCACGCCGACGGGTGCCTGCGTCTGGCACTCGGGGCAGATCGTGCGGAGGCAGCGCTGGCAGAGCACGAAGCTCTGCCGACCCGGATGCCGGTAGCAGAAGTTGTCGCGGTTGTCCGCGAACTCAGGCGTCGTCATCCGGATCGGCCGCAGCTGTCGTCAGGCCGCGACGATGTCGATCGACTGCAGCACGACCGGCTCGATCGGGCGGTCGCCCGCCGCGGTCGGAACGGCGGCGATCGCGTCGACGACGGCCTTGGAGGCGTCATCCGCGACCGCGCCGAAGATCGTGTGCTTGCCCTGCAGCCACGGGGTCGGGTCGGTGGTGATGAAGAACTGCGAGCCGTTGGTGCCCTCGGGCTTGCCGGTGATGGCGTTGCGGCGGAGGCCGGCGTTCGCCATCGCGAGGATGTAGGGCTCGTTGAAGTCGAGCTCCATGTTGATCTCGTCGTCGAAGTTGTATCCGGGACCGCCGACGCCCTGTCCGAGCGGGTCGCCGCCCTGGATCATGAAGTTGGGGATGATGCGGTGGAAGATGACGTCCTTGTAGAGAGCGCCCTCGCCCGGCTTGCCGGTGGCGGGGTGCGTCCACTCCTGGGACCCGTCGGCCAGGCCGACGAAGTTCTTGACCGTCTTCGGAGCGTGGTCGCCGAAGAGGTTGATGACGATGTCACCGTGGTTGGTGTGCAGAGTTGCGACGTGGGAAGCGTGAGCCATGTGCCCATTCTCGCAGAGCTTCCGATGAGTTCGCCCGTTCACGGCGCGCCCGCGGCGGGGCACGTACGCTACCGCTCGGCTCGTCCGTTGGCAAGGGGACGCAATTTCCCGACTCCCACCCAGCCTCGTCTGGCAAGATGGGGAACCCGCACTGCAATGGACAGGAGAACATCGTGAGCCTCAGCCGCAAGCGGAAGAAGGAACTGCGTCGTCTGCAGAAGGAAGCCACCCAGCTCTGGGAGTCGCAGCAGGTCGTCGTCGGCCACGCCGCAGACGTCGCCCGTGAGGCGAGCCGTCAGCTCGGCAGCCTCGGTCGCGAGCAGGTGCTCCCCGTCGTTCAGGACACGTACAACCGTCGCGTCGCCCCCGTCGTCGACCAGGGCGTGAAGATCGGCCGTCACGTCGTCGACGACAAGGTCGTCCCGATCGTCGGCGGTGTCGTCGGCAGCGCTCTCACCGCGTGGGACTACGCGAACGCCAAGCGTCACGGCGTCGCTGCCCCGGCACCCCGCGGAGCGTTCGGCAAGAAGCAGAAGTCGGGCCCCGGGCTCGGTTCGGTCGTCGCGATCATCCTCGGCGCCGCAGCCGCCGTCGGCGTGCTCTACGCCGCCTGGCAGGCACTCCGCGCCGACGACGAGCTCTGGGTCGCGGACGACCCGCTCTCCGCGCCGGACGCGTGACCTCGCCTGATCTCCCCTCCGTCGCCTCGGGTGCCGGAGGGGATCGGCATGCCCGGGTGCGGGATGCGGCGGCCGCTCGCGGCCTGACCATCGACATCCGCGAGCGTCCCGCGGCGAACAGCCTGTTCGAAGCCGCCGAGCTGCTCGGCATCGATCCGTCGGGGATCGTCAAGACCCTCGTGGTGAAGCGGTCGGACGACACGTACCTGTTCGCGCTGGTGCCCGGTGGTCGCTCGATCTCCTGGCCGAAGCTGCGCGCGCTGGTCGGCGTCAACAAGCTGCGCCTTCCGGAACCGGAGCTGGCTCTCGCGGCGACGGGGTACGAGCGCGGGACGATCGTGCCGATCGGCAGCACCACCGACTGGCCCGTGTACGCGGACGAGACGATCGTCGGTCAGCGCATCGCCATGGGTGCCGGCGCGCACGGCTTCAGCCTCTTCGTCGAGGCCGACGACCTGATCGCCGCCTACGGCGCCACGGTCGCCGACATCTCGGTGCCGGAAGAGCGCTGATCGCCGGGATGGGTCGCTGAGCGATCTTGGGTCGCGTCAGGGACCCAGAGCCGGGTCAGAGGATGCCGGCCATCCGCAGCGCGATGTCGACGAGCTTCACCCGCTGCAGTTCGGCGACCGCCTTCAGCGGGAACCACTCGGCCATGTCCGTGGACCCGTCGGCCTCGAAGGTGAGCTTCCCGCCGGTGACCTCGGCGCGGTAGACGATGCGCAGGGTGTGCAGGGGCACGGCGGCCTTGTGCACGCGCCGGCTGGCGGGGATCACCCGGGAGTGGATGCCGAGCAGCTCGCCGACCTTGACCGAGTAGCCGGTCTCCTCGCGGAGCTCGCGCCGCACGGCATCCTCCGGCGCCTCACCGGGCTCGAGCCCGCCGCCGGGCATCGTCCACGCCACACGGCGTCCCTCGGTCCAGCGCGCGAGCAGCAGCCGGCCGTCGTCATCGGTGACGACCGCGTATGCCGCGACACGCAGGTCCATGCCACTCACCCTATCCGCCGCGTGAGACAGGGCCCGACCGTGAGTCGGACGACGAGGCGTCCGACTCACAGGATGCTCGGATCCGGGCTCAGAGCATCGCGGTCAGGACTCCGCCGTCCGCCCGCAGCGCGGCGCCGTTGGTCGCCGACGCACGAGGGCTCGCCAGGTACGTGACCATGTTCGCGATCTCGGCGGGCTCGATGAACCGCTCCAGCAGCGTGGTGCGGTTCTGCCCGATGATGGCCTGCTTCATGGCATCGGCGGGCAGCGCCTGCGCTTCGGCGACCGCCGCGACCGTGGCCGCCACGCCGTCGGAGTAGGTGGGTCCGCCGAGGACGGTGTTGACCGTGACCGCCGTGCCGCGGGTGAGCTTGGCGAGGCCGTTCCCCAGCGCGATCATCGCCGCCTTGGTGACGCCGTAGTGCACCATGTCCGCCGGCACGTTGACCCCGGACTCGCTGCTGAGGAAGATGATCCGTCCCCAGCCGCGCTCGATCATCCCGCCGAGCATCCGTCGGGAGAGCCGCACGCCGCTCATCACGTTGACGTCGAAGTACCGCTGCCACTCGTCATCGGCGACGGCGGCGAACTCGGCGAGGCCGAAGAGCCCCACGTTGTTGATCAGGATGTCGACGTCGCCGACCGCGTCCATCAGCGCAGTCACCTCCTCGGGCTTCGAGAAGTCCGCTGCCACTCCCGACACGGTGGCCGTCGGGTGCTCGCCGCGCAGTCGTGCCACCGCGGCGTCGACCCGCGCCGCGTCGCGTCCGTTGATCGTGACCGCGACGCCCTCTGCGGCGAGCGCGGACGCGACCGCATAGCCGATCCCCTGACTCGAACCGCTGATGAATGCCGACTTCCCCTGCAGACCCATGTCCATGACCACTCCCGTTCCTCGATGCCCACGCATCGTCGTTTTACTTGCTTAGGAAAGTCAATATACGCCCGTTTCACTTGCTTACGCAAGTCAAACGGGCGTCATCGTCGTGTCAGCATCCCGTACGCTGGCGTCATGCCCCCGCAGCCGAGTCACCACTCCCTCAGCGCAGAGAACCTGCAGACCTGGTCGGCCGTCGCCACGCTCCTGGAGCGATTGCCCGTCGCGCTCGACGCGCAGCTGCAACGCGACAGCGGCCTCACCCACTTCGAGCACGGCATCCTCTTCGCCCTCGACTCCGCCCCGGAGCGCACACTGCGCCTGAGCACGCTCGCCGGATACGCGAACAGCACGCTCTCCCGCCTGTCGCGGGCGATCTCCCGACTCGAGGCCAAGGGACTCGTCCGGCGACAGGTCGACCCGACCGACGGCCGCTTCACTCTCGGCATCCTCACCGACGAGGGTCACGAGGCGATCGTGGAGTCGACACCGGGGCATCATGCCCTCGTGCAGCGACTGGTCTTCGACGCGCTCACCGCCGCCCAGGCCCGCCAGCTCGGCGAGGCGAGCCGGCGCATCTCCGCCGCCATCGGTCCGGACGCGACCTGGTCGCCGGAGACCTGAGGCCGCGCGCTGCCGCAGACGGACCTCGAAGCTCAGCCGTCGATCCGAGCCCGAGTCCGTGTGATCGCGTCGACGGCATCCTCGTCGACGGTCACGCCGAGACCGGGGCCCACCGGCACCGACGCACGACCCTCCGTCACCGGGGACCAGGGTTCGGCGAGATAGTCGGAGGTGAGGAACTGGGGTCCGTTCAGATCGGCCGGGTGGTGCATTCCGAACGCGGCGAACAGATGCAGGCTCGCAGCGAAGCCCAGAGCCGAGTCCGTCAGCCCCGAGCCGATCACGCCCAGTCCGAGGTCCTCGGCCAGCGCGCACAGACGCCGTGAGGGGAAGAGCCCGCCGGAGCGCTGCACCTTCGCGACGGCCAGGTCCAATGCGTCGAGCCGCGCGAAGGTCGCCAGATCCATCGGATGCACAAGGCTCTCATCGACGGCGATCGGGATGGCGCTCTCTCCGCGCAGGCGAGCGGAGCCGAGGGGATCATTCGCGCGCAGGGGCTGCTCGACCACCGCGACGCCGAGCGGCTCCAGGCGGCGCACCAGTCTGATCGCATCATGCAGGAGGAAGGCCTGGTTGGCGTCCACCCAGAGCGACGCCTCCGGCACGGCGTCGCGCACGGCGGCGACCCGGTCGGCATCGGCCTCGACCGAGTGGAGACCTACCTTCACCTTGGCGGCCCGATAGCCGGCCGCCCACCCGGCGCGTGCCTCCTCCGCCGCCCCGTCCGGATCAGCAGCGGAGACGATCCAGTTCAGCGGGATCTCGTCCACCCGGCGCTGACCCCAGAGCTCACCGATCGAGACGCCGAGCGCTCGACCGATGAGATCGTGCAGCGCCATGTCGATGCCGGCCTTCGCGATCGGGGATCCGGTCGTGTACCCGGGACTGATGGATCGGTCCATCGTCCTGTGCACGCCGTCGAGATCCCAGGCGGAGTGCCGGATGAGCGCCGGCGCGAGATAGTGCCGGATCGTCGTGACGATGCTCTCCGTGGTCTCATACGTCCACGCGGGCGTGGGCGTGGCCTCGCCCCATCCGCACAGGTCTCCCGCCTCCACCCGCACCAGAACGCGTGGCAGGACTCTCCCGGCGACAGCCACAGCGCCGCCGGACACCGAGAAGTCGCGCGTGGCGGTGAGCTCGACTGAGAAGACCTCGATCGCAGTGATCTCCAGGCCGTCCAGCCGGGAGGTGACGTCAGACATGTGGCTCCTGAGGAATGTATTCATTCTTTATTTGAGCGCTCAACCAGATCTGACGGTCGAGCTCATGCACAAATCTAGCGGCACCCTCTTGACTCGTCGAGAGAAGATGGCATGATTTCATGAATGAACCCGCGAAGTTCATCAGATTCATTATCTAAGGGAATGAAATTCCAAGCTCTCGTCGCACAGTGGGAGGAATCGATCCGCTGCGGCGAATGGGCGCCCGGCGCGCGCCTCCCGGCGGAACGAGTCCTCGCGGCCGAGAACCGGGTCGGCATCAACACCGTCCGCCGCGCGATCGGCGTCCTCGTCGACCGGGGCGCGGTGGATCGCCGTCAGGGATCCGGCACCTTCGTCATCGGCCATCGGCCTGTCCGAGCAGGTGCGCAGCAGCTCGTCGGAGTACTCGTCCCGACGACCGCATCCCGGTTCCTCCGCCTGATCGCGGGCGCGGAACACGAGCTCGCCGCTCGAGGCATCAGACTGCTCGTCGCGAGCTCGAACTATCGTGCCGGGGTCGAGCGTGCGCAGCTCCGACGGCTTCTCGGCGACGGCGTGCAGGGCCTGATCCTGACACCCAGCCTGCACCTCGTCGAAGAGCCGCAGACCTACGTCGACGAGCTGCGCCACCTGCCGGTTCCGTACGTCCTCGCCGAGCGTCGTCCGCCGGCACCCGCGCCGGACGACGAGACGACCTTCGTCACCACCGATCACGACGCGGGGGTCTACCAGGCTCTTCGCCACCTCGTGGGTCTGGGACACCGGCGCATCGGATTCCTCGGCCGCCGACGCACCGCGACATCCGATGCTGTGGCCCACGTCTTCGAATCCGCCTGTCTCGAGCTGCGTCTCAGCGCGGGCGCCGATGTGGTGCAGCGACGCGCGGCCTGGTCGGCAGCCGACATCGACGCCTATCTGGACGCCATCATCCGATCCGACGTCACAGCCGTGTTCTGCCACGACGACGCGGACGCCGCCGCACTCGCCACGCGGGCACGGCGCCGCGGACTGGCTGTTCCCGACGACATCGCCCTCGTCGCGCACGACGACCGCGTGGCCCCGCTCGACGACACCCTGTTGACCGCCATCGTCGCACCGCGCCGCGACGTCGGGGCGACGGCCGCGCGCCTCCTGATGCGACGGATGGACGACTCCGCGTCTCCATCGCGTCGGATCGAGCTGCTGCCTCACCTCGTCATCCGCTCCTCCACCGCCGCACCGACACCCGATACCCGCTATCGGGAGGAAAGAGAACCATGAACGACCGTTCGTCCCGCCCCACCCGTCTCGGCATCATCGGCACCGGGATCGTGGCAGGGCTCCATCTGGACGCGATCGCCGAGGCACCGGGCATCGACCTCGTGGCCGTCTGCGACATCGACCAGCGCCGGGCCGCCGAAGCCGCGGAGAGGTTCGCGGCGCGCACATGGCAGGACTACCGCGAGATGTTCGCCGCCGAGCAGATGGACGGCGTCGTGATCACCTCGCCCCACTCGCTGCACACCGCCATGGCGAAGGCCGCCGCGGAGGCGGGTGTCGCTGTGCTGGTCGAGAAGCCGATGGCCACGACCCTGGCGGATGCCGACGAGATCATCGACACCTGCGAACGAGCCGGCGTGCCGCTCAGCGTCGGCCACGTGCTCCGTTTCGATCCCGCTGCCGAGGCGGCGGCATCCGTCATCGAGTCCGGTCGAATCGGGCGCCCCCTCGCGATTTCGCACCGGCGTTCCGCTCACTACCGACCCGGCAGCCGTCCGGACTGGTTCTTCGACCCTGTGGTCGCCGGCGGCGGGATCGCGATGAACGTCGGTCCGCACGGCATCGACCGCATCCAGTGGTTCGGCGGAGGACTCATCACCGAGATCGGCGCCAGCACCTGGAAGCGCGGCGGCCTCGCGGTCGAGACCGATGTCATGGCGACCGCACGACTCGAGTCCGGGGTGACCGCCACCATCGTCCTCACCAGCGCCGACATCCCGTTCGTGGACGAGACCCTGGTGATCTGCGAGCGCGGTTCGCTGCGCTGCTCCGCGACAGAGGGGACCTGGATCTCCGAGGACGGCGCGGAGCGCCTCCTGCTCGAGCCGGCCGGCACCGCGGCAGCGTTCTCCGGCCAGCTGGCGGACTTCGTCGGCTCGATCCGTGGGGAGAACGCGCCTCGGGTCGGCGGCGCGTACGGCCGGACCGTCCTCTCCGCCGTGCTCGCGATGTACGAATCCGCGGAGACCGGCGCACCGGTCGCGCTCCCCGCACGGACGGCGGGCGTCCGATGACCGCCTGGAGAGGCCTCGCCTTCAGCACGCTCGGATGCCCGGGAGAATCGGTGCCGGAGGTGCTCGCGCACGCCGCCGTCGGAGGGTGCGCGGGTGTGGAGCTCCGATGCCGGGCGGGGGAGCTGATCACTCCGGACCAGTCCGACGAGTCCGCCCGCGCCGTGGGGGACGCCCTGCGTGCGGGAGGCCTCGATCCGATCTGCGTCGCGAGCTACGTGCAGATCGGATCGCCGGATGCCGGGGTTCCCGAGGAGCTCGAACGTCATCTGCAGATCGCGGCGGCGGTGGGAGCATCGGCCGTCCGCGTCTTCGGCGGCGACCCCGATGACCCGGACGTGCACGCGCGCGCCGTGGACCGACTGCGCGGCGCCGCCGCCGCGTCGATGGAGACGGGAGTCGCGATCCTCCTGGAGACGCATGACGCGTTCCTCGACGGGCGTTCGGTCGCGCGCGTCCTGGACGCCGCATCCGTGCCCTCCGCGGGCGCGATCTGGGATGTGCTCAATCCCTGGCGCGCCGGCGAGGAGCCGTCCACCACCGCCCGGCACCTGGAGCCCTGGCTGCGGCACGTGCAGATCAAGGACGCCGCATCCGCCACGGACCTGAGCCCGCTCCTGGCGGGCTCAGGTGCCGTGCCGCTCGCCGAGATCCTCGACCTCCTGCGGGCGTCGGGCTACCGGGAGTGGGTCTCGCTCGAGTGGGAGGCCGCGTGGTTCCCCGACGCGCTCCCCCTCGACGCGGCGCTCACGGCCTTCCGCAGGCTGCTCGACGACGCCGCCTGAGTCAGCCCTGTCCGACGCCGGACTCGACGATGCCCGCGGTGATCCGGGCCAGGTGCTCGTCGAGTTCGGCGCGGGTGCGCACGCTTCCCGGCACGCCGGGCCATGTCTGCCACGGGTGCGGACCCGCCTCCGGCCGATAATCGACACCCAGCGCCTCGAGGCGCCGCAGATACTCGGGCATGCGCCGCGAGAAGTCGTCGGCATCCCGTCCTGCGCCGGTCCACAGCGCCTCGGCGAGCGCGCCCAGCCGCGGGAACAGCATGTAGTCCACGCGCTGCGGCGTATCGATGTGCTCGAGCCACAGGTTGCCCTGCCCTCCGAGCACATGGCGGGCCTCGTCGGCGGTCAGTCCGCTCGGCACCGGTTCGAAGGCGTAGACATCGCGCCACGTGAGCGGTATCCCCACCGGCACCGGCTCATCCGCCCGCTCGGACTGCCGATAGTCGAGGTACACGCGATCGGCCGGGCACGCGACGACGTCGAATCCTCGCCGTGCCGCGACGCGAGCACCGACGTCGCCCCGCCACGACGCGACGGCCGTGCCGGCTCCGAAGTCCGCGGCCGCCCCGCCTTCGAGGATCTCGTCCCAGCCGAAGATCCGGCGCCCTCGCGCCCGGACGTGCTGTTCGAGCCTGCCGACGAACCACGCCTGCAGCTGATCCTCATCGTCGAGCCCCAGCTCGCGCATCCGCTCCTGCGTGCGCGCATCATCGCGCCAGCGCGTCTTCGGGCACTCGTCGCCTCCGATCCCGATGTAGGCCGACGGGAACAACTCGATCACCTCGTCGAGCACGTCGCAGAGGAAGGCGATCGTCGACTCCTCGACGCTGAAGACGTCCTCGCTGATCCCCCACTGCGTCCAGACGCCGTCGGGCGCCACCCCGCCCACGGCCAGTTCGGGGTACGCGGCCAGCGCAGCGCGCGCATGTCCGGGGCTCTCGATCTCGGGAACCACCGTGATGTGGCGATCCGCCGCGTAGGCGACGATCTCACGGATGTCGTCCTGCGTGTAGTAGCCACCATGAGGACGCCCGTCCTCCTCACCGCGCCCGACCTGCGTCGAGAGACGCCACGAGCCGACCTCGGTGAGCCGGGGGTGCCGCAGGATCTGCAGCCGCCAGCCCTGATCGTCCGTCAGGTGCAGGTGGAGGACGTTCATGTGGTGGAGGGAGAGCAGATCGATGATCCGGAGGACCTCCCGCACCGGGATGAAGTGGCGAACCGTGTCGAGCATCAGTCCCCGCCACCGATGAGCGGGCCCGTCGACGATGTCGACTCCCGGAACTATCCATCCGTCCCGACGGATCGCGGCGCTCCTGAGCCCTTCCGGCGGCAGCAGCTGTCGCAGGGTCTGGGTCGCGTGGTGCACCCCGGCCGCGTCGCCACCGGCGATGACGATCCCGTCGGGAGCGACGCGGAGCCGGTACGCCTCCGGATCCAGGGACCCGTCGATGGCGAGGACGATCTGGTTGTCGCCCTCGTCATCAGGAGCCGCCAGGGGCAGAGCGAGTCCCGTCGAGGGAGTGAGCTGCTCGCGGAGCAGCTCCGCGACTCGTCTCAGCTCGGCGCTCGCTCGAACCGAGGTCCGGCCATCGAGGACGAACGCCTCCGAGCGCTCAACCGCCGACCGCGGCGCGGGAACAGGGGCGATGGTCATGCGATCTCCCGGATCATGGTGCGACTTGCGTCGTTTCGGTGGAGGGTACGAAAGGCGAGCCGCTCGTAGAAGGCGATCGCCGACGAGTTCTCCTCCGCCACATGAAGATGCAGACCGGGCACATCGCGGGCCCGCAGCTCGTCGATCAGCGCCTCGACCAGCGGCCGACCCCAGCCGAGTCCGGCGGCCCGAGGCGCGAGCTTGATGTGGAGTTCGGCCGGATACGCACTCCGCTCCGCCGGCGCCGACTGCTGCGGAGGCGCAGAGTGCAGGAATCGCAGATACCGGGCGTCGTCGCCGTGCGCCTCTCCGTCCGCCGGCATCGGATGCCGCTTGCGCAGCGCCGGATACCACTGCCTCTCGCGCCACTGCTCGAACGCCACGGCATCCGCGGTGCCCACGATGTACCCCGCGACGCCGAGCCGGTCGGCGACCACCCAGCCGAGAGCCGGATCGTTCACGAGATAGGGCCCGGCGAAGACATGGCCGGCGAGCTCCGGCACCTGGAGTCGCTGCGGCTGCTTCCCGCCTCGTGCATCGACCTCCGCGCAGACCCGGTACACGCCGGGGAGATCGCGCGGAGCATATCGCTGCATGCGGATGCCGCCGTCGGTGTCGCCCGTCATGATCGCCACCGCTCGAGATTCTCTGCGACGAAAGCCTCATCGAGAAGCTCGGGGTAGCGCCGTCGTGCCTCCGCGATGGCCTCCTGCTGGCCGGGTGACAGCCGCTCGACCGGATCGAGGCACAGCGACGTGCGGACGAGCCCCTGCTGACGGAGAACCTCGTTGACCCCCGCCACACAGCCCGCGAAGCCGTGCTGAGTGTCGAACACCGCGCTGTTGATCTCCGTGATCCAGGTGCCCTGCGTCAGAAGCTCGCTCGGCACGGTTCCGGAGTTGCGAGCGTCGACCACCCGGGCGGAGAGCTCGACAGCGGCCCGCGTGCCGATGGCCCACTGCCCCAGCAGACCCCCGACGAACGAGGCGCTCTGCTGCACGCCGTCCACGTCTCCGCGGTAGGTCGTCGCGAGATCGCCGACGATGCTGTCGTCGTTCCCGGTGAGGAGGGCGATGTCGTCGCGACCCGATTCGAGCAGCGCGCGCACGACCTCGCCCGTGCGGTACCGATCGAACGCGGCGATCTTGACCCCGATGACGGCCGGCTGGGCGAAGAGCGCACGCCAGAAGTCGACGCCGAGATAGCGCCCTCCGACGTCGTCCTGCATGTAGAAGCCGATCACCGGCAGCACCTCGCCGACGGACTCCGCCATCCGCAGGATGTCATCGTCGGTCGACCCCGGTGCCGGGGAGAGGAGCGCGGCCTGGTATCCGAGTCCCCCCGCCACGCCTGCTTCGATCCGCGCCGTCGACGCCGTGCCGCGGACACCGGCGATCAGCCCGACCGGTCGCTCGGCCGCGGATGCATCCTCCGCTGCGGCCGCCCAGACGTCCGCCAGCAGGGCAGGATCCTCGTGCAGGGCGAACTGCGTGGTGTGCACGCCGACCGCGAGACCATGGGCGCCGGCGTCGAGGTAGTACCGCGTCAGGGCGCGCTGCGACACCCAGTCGATGCCACCGGACTCGTCCAGCGCGAGCGGGTGTGCCGGAACGACGGTGCCGGGAGCGAAAAGTCCATCGGCCACCGAGGATGTCGGAGCGCTGAGTGCTGACGCCATCAGAACCGTCCCGTCCTCTGCTCGAACTTGGTGGGCTTGCCGAGAGATCGGCCGCCGCTCTGCTGCCACTCCACCGTCCACTCGAGCAGCTGCTGCGCCGTCACCGTCGGATAGCCGAACAGGCGGTGGCAGTATCGGGCGTCGCTCAGGAGGGCATCCGACGCCTCGACACCCGTGATCTCCAGCTCGCGCCCGGCGAGCTGCGCGATGTCGGAGGCGACGGCGCGCACCGACAGCGTCTCGGGTCCTGCCGCGTTGAGCACCGTGACATCTGCGCTCGCGATGGCGAACGACGAGAGCGCCCAGCGGTTCGCATCGCCCTGCCAGATGACGTTGAACGCCGGCATCGTGACATCGACGGGTTCCCCCGCGAGGACCTTGCCCGCGATGTCCGAGAGCACGCCGTAGCGCAGCTCCGCCGCATAGTTCAACCGAAAGAGCGTGACCGGCGTCGCCCACGTCGCCGCCGCGCGCCGGTACATCTCCTCCCGTGCCAGACAGGACTGCGCATAGAGGCCCACCGGGCCGACCGGGTCGCTCTCGCGCGCACCTCCTGTGGAGGTCGGACGCAGCGGGTAGACGTTTCCCGTCGAGTACACGAGCGACGGAACGGAGCGGTATCTGCTCGCGGCGAGCGCGGGCACGGCCGCGTTCATCCACCAGGTCTTGGAGGTGTCCGTGGCGCTGCCGAACTTGTTGCCGACGAGGAACGCGACGGCTGCGGCATCCGGAAGGGTCTGATAGACGTCCGGATCCGCGAGGTCGGCTCGGACGGTGGTGACGCCGGCGTTCTCGAGCCGCTCGCGCACCGCGGGATCGCTCCATTGGGAGACGCCGATGACGCGCGCCGACGACCCGATCGAGTCGAGCGCCCGAGCCGCCATCATGGCGAGCGTCGGGCCGACCTTGCCCCCCGCGCCGAGCACGACCAGATCGCCGTCCACGCCTGCGAGTGCTGTCCGTACGCTGTCGTCGGGCCGGGACAGGAGCTCTTCGAGCTCCTGTTCGTCGCTCGGCGATGCGGATGTCGTGGTGGTCACTGTGCCTCCTGGAGAAGATGGTCGATGTCTGGTCGGGCGTCGGGAGACGCCTCGGATTCACGGGTCATGAGGTGGAATCGTCGAAGCGAGACCGGGTGAGCCGGCGGCAGGCCCCGCGAGAAGCGGGCGACCTCGTCGACCGCGAGTCCCGCGTATCCGGCGCCACCGGGGGAACCCGCGGTGTGGGGCATGAGGGTCACGCCCTTCATCCGGCGCAGAGGGCTGTCGCTCGGGAGCGGCTCGACGTCGAAGACGTCGAGCACCGCGCGGATGCGGGCGGATGCGAGCTCGCGTTCGAGGGCGGCGCTGTCGATCAGCCCCGCACGGGCGGTGTTGACCAGGAGCGCCCCGTCGCGGATGAGGGCGAGTCGCCCGCCGTCGATCATGCCGCGGCTCGCTGCCGTGAGCGATGCATGGAGCGAGACGACGTCGGAGCTCTCGAGAAGCATCTCGAGCGAGACGAGCTCGATGCCGAGCTCCTCGGTCTCCGCCGGTGCGAGGTAGGGATCATGTACGAGGATCCGCGGCGCGAAGGGCGCCAGGAGCTGGACGAGCCTCCTGCCGACGCCGCCCAGACCGATCAGACCGATCGTGATCGCGGACAGCGACCTCGTCGGCCGCGCCTCGGGGAGGAGCCACCCGCCCTCGGTCATCAGCTGCGCGCGCTCGACGAGGCGCTGGAGATCGGCGAGGATGTACGCCAGCACGCCCTCGGCCACGTTCGCGGACATCGCGGAGTTCGCCGTCGTCACCGTGATGCTGCGCGCGAACACGGCAGGGGTCACCAGGTCCCCGACGCTCCCACCGGCATGAGCGATGAGCGCCAGCCGGTCGGCCTGTTCGAGGACCTCCTCGGTGAAGGTCGGGCACCCCCAGTGCGTCACGCACACGTCCACACCGGGAAGCCGTGCGGCGAGCTCCCCCGGAGTCAGAGGCACGCTTCCGTCGTGATATTCGACGTCTCCGAGTCGTTCGAGCTCGCGCAGGATCGATCGGGGGAAATAGGCTTCCCGCCGCGCAGTCGCCTCGGTCGTCACGAGGATCCGCAGGCGCCTCGTCCCGTCTGATGCAGTCATTCTCTCGATCACTCAGTCCTTGATCGCGCCGGCGAGGCCGTCGATGAAGTGCCGCTGGAAGAAGATGAAGACGGCGATGATCGGGATCATCGAGAGCGTGACGCCGGCCGCGAACCCGGAGAGGTCCACCGAGAACTGCTGCGTGAAGGCACGCAGGCCCACGGAGACGGTGCGCAGCTCCGGGCTGCCGAGCGTGAACACCAGCGGGACGAAGTACTCCTGCCAGCTCGACGTGAAGCCGAGGATCGCGGTGGTCGCGACGATGGGCTTCACCAGCGGGAGGGTGAGACGGAACTGGCGGACGAACCCGGCTCCGTCGAGCGCCGCGGCGTCGAACAGCTCCTGCGGCAGCGCGGCGAAGAAGCCACGGAACAGCAGCGTGTTGAAGCCGACTCCGCCGATGAGCGCGAGTGTGACGCCCGCCATGGTGTTGAGCAGGCCGAGCTGATCGATGAGATCGAAGATGGGGAGGATGCTCGTCGCCGTCGGGATGAAGAGGAACGCCAGGATGAGCACGCTGATCAGCTTGTGCCCCGGGAAGCGGTAGCGCGCGAGGCTGTAGCCGGCGAATGCCGACACGAGCACCGACAGCGCGGTGGAAGCCACGCTGTAGACCACCGAGTTGAACAGGTAGCGGCTGAAGCTGGCGCTGTGCCATGCCCGGATGAAGTTGTCGAAGATCCAGTTCTCCGGCCACAGGTGGTAGCCCGCCGAGTACATCTCCTGCGACGACTTGAACGCCGAGAAGACCGGCCACAGCACGGGGTACAGCCAGATGAAGGAGATTCCGAGCATCACCAGGAGGATGAGGATCTCGCTGATGCGCCAGCGCCGACGTGTCTTCATGCTCATACTCCGTACTCCTTGCGTCGTGCCTGCGCTTTCGCCACGGCTCGGCCGACCAGGGCATAGATGATCAGGACCGAGATCCCGAAGAGGGTGGCCGCGGCGCTGGCGATGCCGAACTGCGGAGTCGCATTGCCGAAGGCCTTGTCGTAGACGTAGTAGTTGACGACGAACGTCGAGTTGCCGGGGCCGCCGGAGGTGAGGATGTCGACCCAGTCGAAGATGTTGAACGACCAGATGAGGCCCAGCGAGGCGATGATCACCGCCATGGGACGGATGATCGGCAGCGTGATGTGCCAGATCCGCCGCCATCCGCCGGCGCCGTCGACCTCGGCCGCCTCGTAGAGGCTCTGCGGGACGAGCTGCAGAGCGGCCATCCAGAAGATCACGTACTGCCCCATGATCTGCCAGGTCGAGATCACGGCGATCGTCGAGAACGCGATCGGAGGAGAGGCGAGGAAGTCGATGGGCGCGGAGACGAGTCCGGTCGCGAGGAGCAGCTCGTTGATGGCGCCGTTGTTCGGGTTGAGCAGATAGAAGAAGACCATCGCGACGATCGACGGCGGCATGAGCCACGGGAGGAAGAAGACCACGCGGAAGAACCCGCGCCACTTGAGCCAGCGCTGGACGAGCAGCACGGCGATCAGGAACGACAGCGGCAGCTTGATGAGAGCCTGCCCGACGGTGAAGATCCAGGTGTTCAGGTACGAGGTGCCGAAGACCTGGTCGCTGAAGACGAACGCGAAGTTGTCGAATCCGACCATCGGGGACTCATCGAGGGCGCCGATGCCGTTGTAGTCGAAGAAGCTGAACTGCACGGTGCGCACGAGCGGCCAGACCGTGAAGGCGAGGAACAGGATGAGAAAGGGGATGAGGGCGATGTAGGCCCAGCTGATCTCGCTCCGACGAAGCGGGATGCCGGCGAGAGTCGTCGCACGCGACATGCGGGTTGCCTCCGAGGGTAGTGGCGGGATGCCGCCTGCGGTGGGGTGCGGCTTCGCGAGCGAAGCCGCACCCCGTCTGGCTCGTCTCGTCGTCAGTCGTTCTCGAACGGCGTGAGGCCGTCCCAGTCCGGCTCGGCGAAGCACTCCGTCGACACATCGAGACCGGACTTCGCCTCGGCGTCGAGAGTGTCTTCGAGCACCTTGTTCTGCTCGGCGACGATCGGTTCGGCGATCGCCTCCCAGTCGCCGCCGTTGAGGAGGTACTGGACGATCGTGCCGTTGACCCACTGCGGCCTGATGTTCTCGACGTTCGTCAGAGCCTTCGACTGGGCGAGGTCGGGGCACTTCAGCGACGCCTGCGGGGCGAGCACGTGCACCTTCGGGCTGAGCGCGAAGAGATCGTGCGCCGGGTTGGACTCCGGGACCAGGCCGCTGACCTTCTCCGGGTCGATCCAGGGCAGCGCGTCGAACCCGTTCTTGCTGAATTCCTTGGCGTACCACCCGTCGGGACGCGTCATCCACTCGAGGAACTGCGTAGCCTCCTTCGGGTGCTCCGACTGCGCGCTGATGAACGTCTCCGGCATGGGCGGGCCCTGGCCGATGAGACCCTCGTAGTTCTCCGCCCCGACGCCGTCCTTACCCGGGGGAAGGGCCACGCCGAAATTCTCGAACTCGAAGGATTCGGGGAAGACCGAGGACATCCATCCCCCGTCGAAGTAGAAGGCCGCGTCGCCCGTGGCGACGGCCTGACGTCCCGCGACCTTGTCGTAGCTGCCGGGGACCACATGTCCGTCGGCGTAGAGGCTCCGCAGGTACTCGAGGGCGTCGACGTAGTCCGGATCGAGGATCTGGGAGTAGTCCCCTTCCGCGATCGAGGGCCCCAGAGGACGGTAGCCCTTCATGTTGACGCCCATGAAGACCGTCAGCAGGCGTCCGATCTCCTCGGGTCCCTGCGTCGGCACAGACAGGCACTTGGCGCCGGTCTCCGCGATCGCCTCGCACGCCTCGGTGAACTCGTCCCACGTCTCGGGGATGGAGTCCGCGAGCCCTGCGGCGTCGAGGACATCCTTGTTGAAGTACATGTAGCCGTATCCGAGGGCGCCGGTCGACGGCGGACGCGGGATCGTGTAGATCTCGCCGTCCCTGCTGTACGTCGGCTCGGCCAGGTCCGAGGTCCCGGGAAAACGCGATGCGAAGTCATCCGGCAGGACGCTCTTGTCCAGCGGCTGAGCCCACTCGTTGCCGAGGACGTCGGCGAGTTCGAAGTACTCCCCGGCGGACGGGGACGTGTACACGAAGATGTCGGGAGCATTCCGGCTACGGAAGCTCAGCGGCAGGGCCTGGTAGTAGTCCCCCTCCACGAGCGTCTCGGGAACCACCTTGATATTCGGGAACTCCTTGTTGAACTCCGCCGCCGCCTTCTCGTAGAACTCGAGTCGCTCCTGGCTGTACGTGGTCCAGCGGAGGGTGACTTCTTCGCCACTCCCGCTGTCTGCTCCGTCTCCGTTGTCGGACGCCGTGCACCCCACAAGACCGACGACTGCTGCTGCTGCGCTGATCGCGGCGAGCACCTTGATTCCGGGTTTCATGTGCTACCTCCTTGTTGCCTGTGTTGGATTGCCTGACCACTGGTGAATCGCCAGAGGTACCGTAGAAATGCTTTTCTGTGAACCTACACAGGTCATCGGAACGCCGTCAAGCACCAATCTCGAAGACGGGCCGGTCCTCAGCGTCTGCGCGAAGATGACGCCTCTGCAGGCGCCGCTCCCGTGGACTCCCGAACGATCAGCTCGACCGCCAGCCGTTCGTGTCCGACCCGGCCTTCGCGGGCGGCGATTCCCAGCCGCAGCGCTGCGGCGCCCATCTCCGCGAGCGGGAGATGGACTGTCGTCAGCGCCGGCGTCGTGTCCTTCGCGACCCAGATGTCGTTGATGCCGCCGACCGACATCTGCGTCGGCACGGCGATGCCCTGCGCCCGAAGCCAGGCAAGGGCCCCCATGGCCATCTGGTCCGCCGTCCCGACGACCGCCGTCAACCCCGGATTCTCCGCCAGCACATCCGCCATGGCGGCCCATGCACCGTCGCGTGTGGGCTCCACCTCCCGAACGCGCAGGCCCTCGCCGATCGCCTGTCTCAGGCCCTCCACGCGGTCGACCGTCGAGGTCAGGTCCATCGAGCCGGCGAGAACGGCGACGTGACGATGCCCCAGCCGGACGAGATGCTCTCCGAGCAGCCGCCCCGCCTCGACGTTATCGACCGACACCCCCGCGACGTCCACGTCGATGGGGTGTCGTCCGATCGTCACGACCACCTCGCCGGCGTCACGGGCCGCCCTGACGACCTTCGTCATCTCCTCGCCGTACTCAGCACGCACGAGTCCCGAACCGGCGAGGATCGCGATGCCGACGCGATGCGCACGGAGAGCGCGGAACGCGTCGAGCTCATGCCGCAGCGACCGATGCGTGTTGACGACCGTCACCAGGTACTGCAGCTCGGTCGCGAGCGACTGCAGGCCGTCGATCATGTCGGAGAAGTACGGATCGCCCACTCCGCCGACGACGACCCCGACGGCGCGCGGATTGCCCAGGAGGAGCCCCTGCGCCTGCGCGTTGGGGATGTAGTTCAGTTCCGTGGCGGCCGCTTCGACTCGTCGGCGCATGTCGTCGCTGACCGGGTAGTCGCTCCCCGAGAGCACACGCGAGGCCGTCGGCACGGACACACCTGCCCGGCGAGCGACCTGCTTCAGATTCACGATCATTTCAGGGCAAGACACTAGCCGAACATCGCACCCCGGCACGTGCGCAGACATTCCGTTGTGTCATTCCCCGGGGTCGGAGAATCATCGCGCTCAGAAGAACGCCAATGCCGGCCTCTTCTCTCCGCCGGCTCGACCGACGCGGAAGCGCACCGGTCGAGCACCTCATCTCGACGAACTGGAGCATGACTGTGAAACGCAAGACACTCGCCATCATCCCGATCATCGCCGCCCTCGCGATCGCTCCGGCGGTCGCCGAACCGACGCCGCCCCCGGCGACGGCCGCACTCACCGCCTCGACCGGATTCGAGAACGGCACGGCCAATGCCCCGTTCACCCTCTCGAACTTCGCCGCCCAGGGGTTCGTCGCTCCGAGCGAGGTCGGGCTCGACGAACGATCCTTCGTACACACGAGCATCGTCCACAGCGGCGCGAAGTCGCTCCGCATCACGTTCCCGCAGGGCCTCTACGGCGACCCCGCGGTCACCGGAGCCCACGCCAACTTCGACCTCCCGTCGTCCCGCACCTACTGGATCTCGCAGTGGGTGCGCTTCGATTCGAACTTCAGCTGGGGTGGGACGAAACAGGGCGGCAAGGTCGGTTTCGGTCTCGTCGGCGGTGCCGGATGCTCCGGAGGACAGACCTGCAGCGGGACCAACGGGTTCTCGACGCGGGTGATCTGGCGATCGGGCGGCGGGGCCGCCCTGTACCTGTACCACATGGACAAGCCGGGCACCTACGGCGAAGAGCTGCCCTTGAAGACGCCGAGCGGCGCGAACATCGTCTTCCCCAAGGGTCAGTGGATCAACCTGATCATCCGCGTGACCACGAACACCGTCTCGAGCGGGGTCGCGGCCGCGAACGGCGAGGTCCAGGTCTGGTACAACGGCCAGTCCGCTCTCTACCGTTCCGGACTGCGCTTCGTGACCAACGCCGATCAGGTCGACACCGCCGTCCTGTCGACCTTCCCTGGAGGCGCGGAGCCCGCCTATGCGCCGGCGAACGACTCCTATCTGTGGATCGACGACGTCAAGGTGTCGGCGAACTCCGCCGACATCTGCGAGCTCAGCAGCTGCTGACGAGTGCCCCTCGGCCCCGGCGTCCTTCCTCGGGAGGGCGCCGGGGCCTCCTCGCTGCCTCAGTTCAACGTGAAGGTCAGCGTCGTGCTGTTCCCCCTGACGTCGTAGGCGATGAGCGTGTTCTCTCCCCGCACGGCACCGAAGACACCGGGGCGGATGTAGTTCACGTCCGACCAGACGTCGTCCGTGAGGTTCTTCGTGACGCCGTTGATCACGACGCGGTCCACCTTGCCGCGATCATGCAGCTTGACGCTGATGCGATCGTAGGTGTCACCCGTCGCCACCGTGAAGCTCGCCCCGGATTTGATGGTGACCTCCGGCGGGATCCGATCGAGGCCCTCGCCGGGGAACTGGGAGACGACGGCCGACCATTCGCCGACACCTGCGGCGTTGACCGCGGCGACGCGGAACTCGTACACCGTGCCGTTCTCCAGCCCCGTCTGGGTCCTCGTCGTCTCCTCGGGTGTCGCCACGGTCTTCCACGGCGAGTCACCCGTGCGCTGCTGAACCAGATAGCCGGTGACGTCGGAACCGCCGTCCGAGGCGGGGCTCTGCCAGTCCAGCTCGATCGACCCGTCACCGAAGCCGGCGGTGAGCTGCCGCGGCGCGCCCGGGGGCTGACAGGCAGGCTCGGCGCCGTCGCCGACCACGATGCGGGCGTCGATGCCGCCATCCGTGGCCTCCACGCACTGCAGCACCCCGTTGACCTCCACCTTCTCGATGCCGGTGATCTTGACGGCGAGCCGGACCGTCGTGGGCTCCGACGCGTCAGCCGGTCGGGAGAGAGTGACCCTCAGGATCGAGCCGTCCCGGCGCACCGTCGCGGTGGGGATGATCCACGGTTGACCGTCGACCGTCGCCTCCAGCAGCGATTCCTCGCCGCGCGCGACATTCGATCGGCCGATCACATCGATGCTCGTCACGTCGCCATCGGCATCCGATCGGATGAGCGCAGAGCCGCTCACCGCAGCCCCCGCCGGCGTGAAGAGGATCTCATCGAGCGAACCGTCGGTCCGCTCCACTCTGACCCGACCGTCCTCGACCTTCTCGGCCGACTCGATCACCGACGGATCGTTCACCGAGCGTGTGTCTATGAGGTTGGTGAAGCGCGTCGAGGAGACGCTGTCCCGTCGCGCCAGGAGCAGGTCGACCGCATCGCCGGTGGATGCCACGCCCGGGGCGGTCGCATCGATCAGCGTCGTGGGTTCGTCGTCGAGCGAGCGCACGGTGAATGTGGCGCCCGGCGTCTGCCACTCGGCCTTCCATTCGCTCACCGCTCCCTCGGCGTCGACCTTGATGTGGCGGTAGCCGAAGTCCGCGTCGTCCGCGTCCAGCACGCATCCCGGCGCGCCGCAGGAGGGCGCGTCTGCGGCCGGACTCTGCAGCTCGCCCTCCGCGTGCCAGGACTGATCGAACAGGTGAGCGGATTCTCCGGCGGCGTCGAACACGTCGAGGGTGTAGTCGTCCGTCATCAGGAGGCGCCGACCCAGCGAGACGTCCGCCTGCTCGGCAGCGGTGCGATACGGCGCCGCCACGCTCGCCGACACCGAGCGGAGGTTCTCGGTGACCCCGAACGCGTCGAGGCTGCCGCGCACGTCGAAGTCCTGACTGCGGCCGTCCACGACGACGGTGTTGTGGGCGACCGTCTCGCGATACCAGTTGGCCGTCAGGTCGGCATTGCTGACACCGTAGACCTGACCGAGATCGGTCGACGACAGCGCTCCGCCGCCCACGACGTCGACGTGCAGCTTGTCGGCATGTCCGTGCGTGCCACCCGGCACTCCGTGGTCGAGCCGGATCGCGTTGACCTGTGTGGCGTCGACGGCGTCGACGGGGATCACCGAGACGTCGTCCACGCGCAGCTCGCCGGCATGCGCGGCGACCCGGATGCCGACGCGCACCGCGAGCGCATCCTGCGGGAGGGTGATGTCGGTGCCCACCGGTGTCCAGCCCTCGGCATGGTCGAGCTCGATCGCCGGACCCGGGACGACCTCGCCGTCCGCCTTCAGGAAGCCGACCTCGATCGCGGCATCGCCGGTGAGGTCCCCGGTGTCGACGACCGCGTCCAACCGCATCGTGTGGACCCGGGAGCCTACGGCCGGCACGTCGGTGGAGAACAGCGCCGGCTCCGCCGATCCGACAAGGTTCGCGGCGCCTTCGCCGCGCTGGGCGTCCTTCACGACGGTCGCGTCACCGGTGGCCGACCACCCCGCGGCGTCCGACTCGAAGCCGCCGTCCGGGACGAGGTCGTCGTCCCAGACATCGACGCGGTCGATCCGCAGCGTCCCCCCGCCCGTCGTGACGGTCAGGTCCACGGTCCGCGTCCCCTCAGGGATCTCGAGGACCGCGTCCAGCGGTCGCCAGTCCCCGGTGGGTGCGATGTCGATGCTCTGCGAACCGGCAGCGCGTCCGCGATCATCGACGAAGTCCGCGGTGACCCTGGCCTCCGTGGTCTGGTCGGCGGCGACCTGAGCGCGCAGACGCAGCGCGTCGACGGCGCGCCCGTCGACGCGGAGCTCGGCCGACGCCGACTGCCCGCTCACCAGCATCAGCCCCTTCGTCCCCAGGAATCCGTCCGGGGTCCATGCGGCGCCCTCCAGCGTCCACGAACGAGGCGTCACCGAGGAGTCGAGCGCCGCCTCCTCCAGATCGCCGTTGTCGAGGAGGCTCGCGGCGGCATGCGACCGGAGGATCGTCTCGCCCAGCCCCGAGAAGGTCGCGCTCCCCTGCCGTGAGCCGGTGCTGGCCGGGATCTCGTCCGCGCCGTAGCGCAGCGCCCAGGCGTCGGTCCGCGGAGTCCCCAGGCTCCCGTACGCGTGGTGGAGGCCGACGGCGAACTCGGGATCGCGGTACTGCCCGTAGGCCCACTCCGCGAACATGGTCGAGTTCGGGCCGTACTGGCGTCCCCAGTTGCCGCCGTCACCGCTCGCCGGAATGGTCATGTCGGGGTACAAGTACGGCAGGATCGCGAAGTGCATCGCACGGAATCGCGGCTCGGCGGGGAGATCGGCCTCGCCGATGTTCTTGGCGGCGATCGCGAGCTGAGTGAGGGCCTGCAGTGCGTACAGGTGATAGCTGGCCGAACCCTCCCACCACCAGCCGTCCGAGAGGACCGCCTTGTCGAGCAGGAATCGCGCCCCCTCCTGCGGGTCGTTCATCGCCCAGTCGCGCAGCGAAGGATCGTCGATCGCAGCTCCGACGGCGTAGACGGCTGCCGTGGTCCACGCCTGGAAGTTGGATGTCGCGGTCGGGATGGAGATCAGCATCTCCGCGACAGGGCGCAGCAGGTTCTCCTCGATCTCGACGCGGTCCGCGGCGTCCAGCCGGCCGCGCAGCAGATCGTAGGCGTCGGTCAGCGACAGCAGCGAGACCGCCTCGTCCAGGGACTGGTAGTGGACCTTGCCGTAGAGCGAGTTCATCGGAATCGACGGGTAGCGGTCCGCGTAGTAGCGGAGGATGTCGCGCGCCTTGGCGACGTACTGCTCCACGCGGGGGTCCGAGTCGGCCAGCACACGCGAGGCCAGGCCGAGATCCGCGGCGGCGATCGCCGCGTTGTTGTGCCAGATCTCGATCCACCCCTTGTCGACCAGCGCGTCTCCTTCCACGAAGGCACCGGTGGTCGGGCACAGGTGTCGCGTCGGACTGTCGGGATCCCACGTGAGAGAGGTGTTCGACCCCGGGCACTTGAAGTTCCCGCTCCACCCTCCGTGCAGCACCGGCTGGTCCAGCGGCACGTCCAACCAGGCGTCGGCATTGGCGAGGATCTTGTCGAAGGCGGGGCCGGCCCACGCCTGCCCCCCGACGCGGTCGCGCAGCGCGCTCAGCTGGGCGGGAGTGCTGAACACCCGGGGGTCTCCGGTCACGGCAGACGCGGAACGCACCACCGTCGTGATCAGCGCGGTCTCGGCACCTGTGGTTCCGGTCGTCGGCAGCACATGCAGACGCACGTTCGCCTCCTCGACGCCGTCGTCGGGTGCGACCGTCACGGTGACGGTCTGGGACTGCCCCGGCTGCAGCGGTTCCGTGGTGGCGGTGGTCGTCGTGGCGCTCGCACCCACCGCATCGGGAACCACGCGGAAGGCCTGGGCGGTGCCGGTCGTGTTCGTGACGGTGACGATGTGGTCGGTGGGCCCGCCCGCGGTCGCCTTCACCTGCTCCGCAGGGGCGATGGTCGAGACCTCCGGCGTCGCGCGGACGTCATCGACCCAGAAGGTGCCGGTGGCGGTCTGGACCGAGGGGACCACGGTGAGCCGCGTCGTGAGCGGCGGGACACGGAAGGTGCCGGACACCGTCGTCCAGCCGTCGGTGTCGCCTTCCTTCACCCCGCCGAGGATGCCGGAGCCCGTGTAGACGGTCGTGCCGTCCTTCACGTACGAGAAGTTCAGCGCGACACGGGCTGCGCCGGGGAACGCGGCATAGTCGGCGATCGCGACCTCCGACAATCTCACTCTCGCCGAGACGCGGAGAAGCGGCCACTTCGCGGCATCCACCCCCGAGACGGTGACGGCCGCGCCGATCTTCCCGATCGAGGCTCCGCCCCCGGCGGGAGTGCCTGCCGCGGGGGTGGCGATCCCGTCGACGCGCATCGAGCGGATCCCCTCGGAGGCGACCGTATCGTCGAGAGCATAGGTGCCGCTCTGCCAGGGGGTGAACCAGGACTGGGCCGGCGAGAGCACGTTCGTGGCGGGATTGGTGTTGACCAGCTCGAACCCCGGATTCGGCACCAGGTTGTTCCAGCTCGCGGGCGTCAGTGCGATCTCATCGGCGAGCATCGTGCCCGTCGCGCGGTCGAGGGCCACGCTGATGACGGCGTGCGTGGTGTTCGCAGGCACGGCGATCACCTGGTCGATCTGCTGCCACCCGTCCGTGGTGCCGGTCAGTCCCCCGGTGCCGAACCATCCGTTGCTCGTGCCGTCCGCCTTGCGGAAGTTGATGAACACCTTGCCCGTGCTGTCGGCATTCGGTCCCTTGAGCACGTCGACGAGCTTGACCCAGCCGCTGAGACGGACGCTCTTGATACGGCTGGCGTGGACGGCGACCGGTGAGCTGGTGACCCCGCGGTTGGCAGGGGCGTCCGCGGAAGCCCACGAGATCGAGAGCGCGCGCTGACCGCTGTGCGACTCGCCGGTGAAGGTGGTCGCCGCGGCACTCGACGACGTCCATTCCTGTGCCGCGGTGTCCGATGCCTGCTCGAACCCGCCGTTGACGATCAGGTCGAGTCCGACGGGATCCTGCCTCCCCGCTTCTGCGACCGCGCCCGTCGCCGCGACGACAGGTGGCGGGGCCGCGATCGCGGGCGGCGCCGTGAGGAGACCGGCGAGAAGAACTGCGGACAGCGCTGAGGCAGCAGTGCGTGAGAAAGCGGGCATGATCGCTCCGACCGGGAATCGACGAGACTGATTCATATTTTGAGGGAATGAAATGTGTCCTGAGATCGGACATTGACAGGATCATGATGGAGTAACCGCGGATAAGTCAAGAGAATTCACGCAATCCCCTCACTCGAGCATCGCTTCCAGACATCATGATTGCGGAATGATTTCGCGACCACAGGCGAGTTCGTCATTCATTCCCTGCGAGAGAAGGAACGGGAAACCGTCCTGTGTGACGTGACGATCGGATCCGGGGGTCTCGCCTTGACTCTCCGCGGCACCTGACGCATCATTCGTTCATGGGGATGGAGCAGGCCGACAGATCATTCGCTCAGGGAATGAAAGCCAACTTCGTGGTCGAACAGCTCCGCCGGTCGATCCTCGACGGGTCGTGGGTTGTGGGGGCGCGGATCCCGACAGAGCCCGCCCTCGCCGAGACCTACGGCGTCAGCATCAACACCGTCCGCCGAGCGGTGGGCGCCCTCGCCGAGGAGCAGGTGCTCGAGCGACGCCAGGGATCGGGGACCTACGTCCTGCGCATCCCACCCAGCCCCGAGGGCAGTGCGCGCCTGGTCGGGATGCTGGTGCCGTCGACGGCGTACTTCTACCCACGGATCATCCAGGGCGCCGAGCGCGCGCTCAGCGCGCGGAACGTGGGCCTGCTTCTCGCGAGTTCCGAGTACAGCCTGTCCGTGGAACGCGATCAGATCTCCCGACTGATCGCCGGAGGAGTCGAGGGGCTCATCCTGGTCCCGAACCTGCACCTGCTCGACGACCCGCAGCGCTTCGTCGACGGGTTGCGCGACATGCCCGTGCCATACGTGCTCGCCGAGCGGAAGCCGCCGGCCCCTGACCCCGACGACGACACGTCGTACGTGATCAGCGACCACGAGGCAGGGGCCTACTCGGCGCTGCGCCATCTGCGAGAACTCGGTCACCGACGAATCGGGTTCCTCGGCCGTCTGCGAACCGGCACCGCCGACGCCGTATCCTCCGGCTTCGAACGCGCCGTCGCGGGACTCGGACTCCGTCGCATCGACGACGCCGTGGTGCGCCGCGCGGAATGGGGGACGGACGAGATCGACGACTACGCAGCGAGCTGTCGCCGTCACGGAGTGACGGCCGTGTTCTGCCATGGCGACGACGACGCCGCCCGACTCGTGGCTCGCGTGCAGCGCACCGGCTCCACCGTGCCCGGCGACCTCGCCGTCGTCGCGTACGACGACGAGGCGACGCATCTGAGCGATACTCCCCTGACCTCCGTCGCCCCACCCAAGGCGGCGATCGGCGTCCAGGCGGCGCGTACGCTCCTCAACCGACTGGACGATCCTGACTTCCCCGCGGTGCGGATGTCGCTGCTCCCGCGGCTGATCATCCGCGAGTCGTGCGGCGGTCTCGCCACCCCCGCGGCGGTCGCGGTAGGGCACTGAAGTCCTCGACCGCGGTGTCAGGCGCTGCGGTCGATCGCAGCCCCGAGTGCCCGCTCGATCGCGGCCTCGATGGGGCGGTGACCCTGGACGATCTCCCAGCTCCGCCCCGCCGTCCGCTCATCGGCGAGCACGGTGACGACCGCCAGTGCGACGTCGTCTCGGCTCACGGCACCGATGGGCAGTGCTCCGGTGGGAGCCAGTTCGACGGCGCCGCGACCGCGCGTGTTCAGGAGCTCCCCCGGCTGCAGGATCGTCCAGGACAGCGTCGATGCACGCAGGCCATCCTCCGAGGCCTTCTTCGCTCCGAAGTAGGTGCCCCAGAAGCCGCCGTAGTACTCCGCCGGACGAGTCCGGCCGACACCCATGCCGGTGATCAGCACGAACCTCCGCACGCCCGCGCGTTCCGAGGCCTCGATGACGTGGAGGGCCCCGTCGCGGTCGATGCGGATCGGGTCGCCTGCGGCTGCGAACACGACCGCATCGACGCCCTGCAGGATGCCGGCGAGCTCCTCGACGCCGACGTGAGCGAGGTCGGCGACCGCGGTCCTCACCCCTTCGCCCTCCGCCGATGTCCGTCGACTGACGGCGACCACTTCCTGACCCTCGTCGCGGAGACGCGCGACGACACGGCGGCCGGTCTGTCCCGATGCGCCGAAGACCGCGACGCTCACAGGAGCACCCCGCCCGAGACCTCGATGCGCTCGCCGGTCACCCAGCGCATGTCGCGCGACACGAGGGCCGCGACCGCGTGGGCGATCTCATCGGGCTCGCCGACGCGCCCGAGCGCGGTCTGCTGACCGAGTCCGTGTCGGAGTTCCGCGTTGTCGCGCATCGCGCCGCCGTTGAAGTCGGTCGCGGTGGGCCCGGGCGCGATCGTGTTGATGCGGATGCCGCGCTGACCGAGTTCGATGGCGAGACTTCGCCCCAGCGCCTCGATCGCCGCCTTCGACGCGGCATAGACGGACGTCGCCGGACTCACGTGGCGACTGAGCGAACTCGAGACGTTGACGACGCGCGCGCCGGCAGCGAGATGCGGCGCGAACGCCTGGATCACGAACAGGGGACCTCGCACGTTCACGGCGAAGGTCTCGTCGAAGTCCTCGGCGGTGATGTCCGCGAGCGGACCGAAGAGGCCGATTCCCGCATTGTTCACGATCACCTCGATCGCCGAGCCCGGCCATGTCTCGTCGATCGTGACCAACAGCGCGTCGCGCGCTGCGCGGATGCCGTCGAGGTCGGCGACGTCGAGCGCGAGCGGCAGTGCCGTGCCGCCTTCCGCTTCGATCTCGGCCACGACTCCCCCGGCGACCTCCTCGTCGCGCGCGGCGACGACGACGCGGTATCCCCGCTGTGCGAGGGCCCGCGCTGTCGCGCGCCCGAGCCCTCGACCTGCTCCCGTGACGAGGGCGATCGCTGAATCCGTCATGCGTTCCTCCATAAGTAAATAAGTACTTACCTATAGATTAGGGTGTGAGTCGACGCGTGTCAATCGGAACAGAAGGAGCAAGCCCATGGCGACGAGGGATGCCGAAGCCACGAAGGCGCGAATCCTCGCTGCCGCGGTCGCGGAGTTCGCGGAACGCGGTCTCGCCGGCGGCCGCGTGGACCGGATCGCGAAGGCGGCGAGCAGCAACGTCCGAATGATCTACGCCTATTTCGGCGACAAGAGCGGGCTTTTCGACGCGGCCCTGGCGACCGCCCTCCGCCAGCTCGCGCAGGACGCGCCACCCCGACCGGACGATCTCACGGGATGGGCAGGCGATGTCTTCGATCACCATCGACGCCATCCTGACGTTCTGCGGCTGAGCCTGTGGGCGCAACTCGAGCGCCCCGGCGCGACCGCCGAGCCCTTGGAGACCTACGCCGACAAGGTCGAACTGATCCGCCCCGATACTCCCGCGCCGTTCTCTCCTGTCGACCTGCTCGTCATCGTCTACGCGATCGCTCAGGCATGGTTCATCTCCCCCACGGGGCTCACCGCTCTGGAGGGCGCGCCGGACGACGAGGAGCGGGTCGTTGCTCATCGAGCCTCGGTCGTCGCGGCCGTCGAGCGGATCCTGCGCCGCTGACAGGGCGACGACCTCGGCTTGACGGATAGGGTTCGCCGTTCTACTTTGATAAGTATTCAATTACTTACTTGAAGGAATGGAAGAGCAATGACTCGCTTCGACAACAAGACCGTGCTGATCACCGGCGCTGCGGGAGGCATGGGGTCATCCCATGCCCGCGGCTTCCACGCCGAGGGCGCAACCGTCATCGTCACCGATGTGCGGGACGAGGCCGGTGCGGCGCTGGTCGCCGAGCTCGGTGACCGCGCCCACTACCTCCACCTCGATGTCACGTCGCCGGCGGACTGGGAGAACGCGATCGCCGAGACGGAGCGCCTCGCCGGCCCCGTCTCGGTCCTCGTGAACAACGCGGGAATCCTCGCGCGCACGGCGCTCATCGAAGACGGCGACCTCGACGACTGGCACGACGTGATCGGAGTGAACCTCACGGGCACCTACCTCGGCATCCGCGCGACCGCTCCGTCCCTGCGTCGAAGCGGTGGCGGATCCATCGTGAACATCGCGTCGACCTCGGGGCATGTGGGAACGGGACTCATCGCACACTACGTCGCCAGCAAGTGGGGCGTGCGGGGCCTGACCCGCACAGCCGCGATCGAGCTCGGCCGCGACGGCGTCCGGGTGAACTCGATCGATCCCGGGGTCGTCAACACCCCGTTGATCACCACGCCGCTCCACCCCGGCGCTGCACCGGTGAGCGACTACTTCTCCCCGGATGCCTTCGCGATCAAGCGCATGGCCGAGCCGCAGGACATCACCAGCCTGCTGCTGTTCCTCGCCTCGGACCAGGCCTCGTTCATCACCGGATCCGAGCACATCGCCGACGGCGGAATGCTCCTCGGCCCGGCTCTCGCCGCCGGCCAGGTCCAGAACCGCAGTTGACCGACAGGGAGGGGTCCGACCGCGATCGGACCCCTCCGCCCATCACCACCGACAGGAGCTTCCATGCCATTCGATCTCGATCCCGCCGTCGCCCATCTCATCGCCCTCGGTGCGGGGCCCGCGCAACCCGAGGACTTCCGCGAGGGAGACCATCGACGGCTCCGCGCGATCCTCGACGACGGACTCGCGCAGATGAGGTCCCTGCCCGGGAACCCCGAGGTGTTGTCACGATCGTTCACCGCGCCCGCGCCGGACGGGCACCCCGTTCGCATGACGTGGTACTCGATCGGCGATGTCCCACCGGGATCCGCCGTCGTGCATTTCCACGGCGGCGCCCGCGTCGCAGGCAGCGTCGACCTGTACGGGCCGCTGATCTCGACCTATGTCGCCTGGACGGGCGTGCCGATGCTCTCGGTGGACTACCGTCTTGCACCCGAGGGCGGTGCGGAGTCGGCGGCGCTCGACGGGATGACCGCCGTCGCCTGGCTGCACGAGAACGCGGAACGGCTCGGAGTGGCCCGCGACCGCATCGCCGTGATGGGTGACAGCGCGGGAGGGGGAGTGGCGGCGTCCGTCGCGATCGCCGCGCGTGACGCGGGAATCCGTCTCGCGCGTCAGATCCTCATCTATCCGATGCTCGACGATCGCGTCCCTCCGCCGGATCCGCACCTCGCCGCGTCTCCGACACTGTTCTCGTACGCATACAGCCGCACCGCCTGGCAGGCCGTTCTGAGCTCGCTCGAGCTCGGCTCCGAACCCACCCACCTGGCCGCCGCGGGGCGCAACACCCGCTTCGCCGACCTGGCCCCGGCGTTCATCGAGGTGGGCGAGATGGACATCTTCCGCGACGAGAACGTCGGCTATGCGCAGCGCCTCTGGGCGGCGGGCGTGTCCACGGAGCTGCACGTGCACCCGGGCATGCCCCACGCCTACGACGTGCTCCTCCTCGGCGACGATGCCTATCAGTCCGGGAAGGTCCGCGCGATCAGGAGCCTGTAGCGCGGCCACGATGACCCGCTCGCTTCGTCGACGTCGACCTGGACGATGCGCGAGGCGGCGAGCATCATGGACCCATGACCTTCGACGTCTCCGACGGCCCCCGCATCGAGCACAGGGATGCCGCACCCACCGTCGGCATCCGTCTGGTGACGCCGTTCCGCGGCATGCTCGGCGTCCGGGATCAGCTCCTGGCGGAGCTCGCCGCCTGGCTCACGGAGCGCGATCTGCACACGGACGGGCCCTTCTTCCTGCGACTCCACCACGTCGACATGGCCGCCGACATGGAGATCGAAGTCGGCGTCTTCGGCATCGATCACCCCGGTGACGGACGCGTGCGAGCGGGCACGCAGCCGCCCGGCGACTACGCCCTGCTCGCGTATCGCGGCAGCTCGCTCCAGGCCAATCGGATGCTGCTCGGATGGGTCGACGAGTCGACGCGGGACTTCGACGCCGACCCGTCGACCGGTGCGTGGGCCGGCCGTTTCGAGGTCCTCCGCACGGATCCCCGGATCGAGCCGCGGAAGACCGCCTGGACGACGGAGCTCGCCTTCCTCCTCGCCGAGGGGTGAGCGCGGGCGAGATCGATCACGAATCGAGAAGCGCGGCGACCGAGCGCATCCGTAGCCTGGAACACATCGACGGAGCACGACGAGAGGAGCCGATCATGGCCGAGGACACGAAGAACTTCACCGCCGAAGAGCGCGAGGCCATGCAGGCCGCCGCGAAAGAGGCCAAGACCAAGCGCTCGCGGGCGAAGAAGACGCCCGAGGAGCAGCGCGCCGAAGGCGAGGCCGACCTCAAGGAGGCCATCGCCAAGCTGTCGGACGACTCCGACAAGAAGCTCGCGACGGGGCTGCACGAGCTGGTCTCCGAGGTCGCTCCCGACCTCGTGCCCCGCACCTACTACGGCATGCCGGCGTGGGGAAAGGACGGCAAGGTCCTGTGCTTCTTCCAGCCCGCGAGCAAGTTCAAGGTGCGCTACGGCACGTTCGGCTTCGAACCGATCTCGAACCTCGACGACGGCACGATGTGGCCGACCGCGTACGCGCTGCTCGAGTTGACATCTGCGAACAGGAAGCTCCTCGCGGAGCGCATTCGTCTCGCGATCAGCTGACGTTCGCGGCCGCGGCTGGAAGCCCGGAGACAGGCGCGGCGGTGCGCAGTAGCGTGGACGCCGTGAGCACACCGCCCTTCCCCGCCTCCGTGTACGCCGCCCGACTCGAGCGGGCGGCGGCCCTCGCCGCAGCGGCCGGCCTCGACGCGATCATCGTCGGTCCCGGCCCCGATCTGCAGTATCTCGTCGGGGTCGAGGGTGACACGATCGAACGCCTCACCGCCCTGGTGATCGGAGCGGCCGCACCCACGGTCGTCGTCCCGCGGATGGAGCTCGCGAAGGTGCGCTCGACCGCGGTCGGCGAGCTCGGCCTCGCGGTCGCGGACTGGGTCGACGGCGAGAACCCCTACGACCTGGTCGCCGCGGCCGTCGGAGAGGCCTCCCGGATCGGCGTTTCGGACGCCCTCCCGGCGCTGCACGTCATCCCGCTCGGCACGCGCCTCGGTCTGACGCTCGAGCTCGCGACCCCGGTGCTGCGCGAGAGCCGCATGATCAAGGATGCGACGGAGATCGCGGAGCTCCGTCGCGCCGGCCGGGCGATCGACGCCGTGCATCGGCGGGTGCCCGAGTGGCTGCGCGCCGGTCGCACCGAGCGGGAGGTCGCCGCCGACATCGCGGAGGCGATCGTGGCCGAGGGCCATCGCACGGTCGAGTTCGTGATCGTCGGCTCCGGCCCGAACGGTGCGGATCCGCACCACGAGGTGTCGGATCGTGTGATCGACGACGGCGACATCGTGGTGGTCGACATCGGCGGTGCCGTGCCGAGCGGGTACAACTCCGACAGCACCCGCACCTACGTCGTGGGCACGCCCGACCCCGCCGCTGCCGAGCGCATCGCGGTGCTCGTGCGCGCGCAGCAGGCGGCCGTCGATGCGGTCCGCCCCGGCGCGACGGCATCCGAGGTGGACGCCGCCGCCCGGGGCGTCCTGGCGCAGGCCGGTCTCGGAGACGCGTTCCTGCACCGCACGGGTCACGGCATCGGCGTCTCGGTGCACGAGGAGCCGTACATCGCCCCCGGCAACGACCTGGAGCTGCGCGAGGGCATGGCCTTCAGCATCGAACCCGGCATCTACTTCGCGGGCTCGTGGGGCGCCCGTATCGAGGACATCGTGGTCGTGACAGCGGACGGCTGCGAGCGCCTCAACGTCGCACCGCACACATTGACCTCGGTGTGACGAAATATTGGCCTGAGTCCAGAAATACTCTAGGAAGGATGTATGACATCCTTCTCGAGATTCGGATCCGCCGCGCTCGGCGTGGTGGCCCTCGCCGCCGCCGGCCTGTTCATAGCACCGGCGCCCCCGGCATCCGCTCATGGTTACGTCGGCGGCACGTCGTCGTCGCTCATCGCCCGGGCCGCCTGGTCGGCCAACGCCGATCGCGGTGCGGTGCAGTACGAGCCGCAGAGCCTCGAAGCCCCGAAGGGCTTCCCCGCCGCCGGTCCGGTCGACGGGAAGCTGGCCTCGGCCGGGGGCCTGTTCGGCGGCGACCTCGACGAGCAGTCGGCGACCCGATGGGCCAAGAACCTCGTCCAGCCGGGTCCTGTCCAGGTGGCATGGTCCCTGACCGCCGCGCATCGGACCGCCGAATGGCGCTACTTCATCACGAAGCAGGGATGGGACCCCAACGACCCGCTGGAGCGCGACGACCTCGAGCTGCTGACCAGCTTCGACGGCGGCGGCGGCATCCCGACCGTGCCGACCGTGCACACGCTGAACATCCCGGCGGACCACACCGGCTACCACGTGATCTACGCCGTCTGGGACATCGCCGACACGCAGAACGCCTTCTACAACACGATCGACATCGACGTGCGCGGCGGGGGAGCGGTCGACCCCGTGGACCCCGTCGATCCGGTCGACCCCGTGGACCCGGTCGACCCGTCGGCTCCGGCCGCGCCGGGTGGGCTGCACACCATGGATCGCACGGCGACCACCGTCGACCTCATGTGGTCGGCGGCCGCCGGTGCGGACGAGTACCGCATCGAGCGATCGCTCGACGGCGTGAGCTTCACCGCCGTCGGCACCACCGCGTCGACGAGCTTCCTCGACAGCGGCCTCACCGCCGCGACGACCTACCGCTACCGCGTCGTGGCCGTGTCCGACGCCGGGGAGACCGCGAGCTCGGTGCTCACCGCGACGACGGATGCCGAAGAGCCCACCGGCCCTGTCGACGGCATCCCGGAGTGGTCGGCGACGGCCGCGTACACGCGCGGCGATCTCGTCCAGCATCTCGGCGTCGTCTACCGCGCCGTCCAGTCGCACCGCGGCTGGGGCGACGAGACCTGGATCACCGCCCTGTCGCTCTGGGAGCCGACGACGGCTCCCGCCGCAGGCCACGCCCACTGACGGCTCAGATCGCAGAGCGGCAGCGATTCCGCGGACGGATGCCTGTCGTATCGCGACCGGAACGAGAAAGCCACCGCCCTCCCGGAGAACTCCGGGAGGGCGGTGACGTGGGGCCTGTGAGGGTCAGGCCTCCGTACGCCGCCGACGGACCACCAGGATGCCTCCGGCTGCGAGCAGCACGAGCAACAGGGTGATGAGCGAGAGGGGGATCGCCCCACCCGTTCCTGCGAGTCCGCCGCCGTCGCCTGCGGCCGCTGTCACCTGCAGCGCGACGCGGGCGCTCAGGCCCGAGTCCGCGCCTTCGGCGACGAGCGTGTGCGCACCCGCCGGAGCGGATGCCGGCACGGTCACGGCGATGCGGAAGGCACCGGTCCCGTCAGCGGTCACCTGACCGAGACGGATCGGGTCGGAGTGGAGAGTGACCGTGACGGTCTCACCCGCTGCGAAGCCGCGGCCGATGATCTCCAGGCTTCCACCCTGCACGACGCTGCTCTGCCCGATCACGAGCTCGGCGTCCAGCACCGGGGTGCTGCGCACCTCGATCGTGAGCGGCTCCGACTCGGAACCCGCCCACTCCTTCGGGTCGGACGGCACGAACCGGGCGACGAAGGTGTGCGCTCCCGACGTGGCGACCAGCACATCGGCCGTCGCCTCACCGCCCGTGACCGTGGCCGAACCGACGACGACGCCGGCCTCGAGGAACTCGACCGTACCCTCCGCCTTCTTCGGCTTCACGCTCGCGGTCAGCGCGACCGACTCGCCGGCGACCGGGTCGTCGGATCCTGCCGTCAGCTTCACGTTCGTGTGCTGCGGCGCCGGGGTGTCGCTCGTGACCCGGATCGACGCCCTGGCCTCGATCTTCGAGACGTCTCCGATCGCGACCACGGGGTGATCACCGTCGACGGCCTTCTTCGGAACCTGGATCTCGGCGCTGATGGCACCGGCATCCGTGGCCGTCACGACGACCGGCTCCTCGTCGTCGATGCGGATCGAGACGCTCTCGCCACCGGCGAAGCCCGTGCCCGTGACCGAGACCTCGTCGCCGGGGCGTGCTTCCGCCGGCACCGTGATCTGCGGGTCGTACTGCGGCTCGGGTTCGGTGACGACGACCTCGAGCGCGGCATCCGCCGACTTCACGCCGTCGTCCGCCGTGATCGTCACCGTGAAGGTGCCGGCCGTGGCGTACGTGTGGCCCGCCTTGACGGCGCCCTCTGCGACATCGACCGCGGTGACGGGAGACCCGTCGCCCCAGTTGACGACCGCGGTGACGTCGCCGGTGCCGCCGGTGACGGTCGCCAGCGTCGCGTCGAACTCCTCGCCGGCGATCTGACCGGGCACACTGCCGGCCTCGACGCTCAGCGGGGCGGCCGCCGCCCTGTCGCCGTCCGAGGCGAACGCGAACAGATGCACCCGTCCGTCGTTCAGCTCACCGGGCTCCTGCGGCATGGTCAGCGACTCGACGACCTTCGGCGCACCGGCGTCGTCGACGTCGAGCGTGATCGGCGCCGTCGCGTAGATCGCGGTGTTCTTGGCGCCCCCGCCCTCGGCGCCGGTCCCGGAGAGGCGACCCTCCGAGATCGTCAGCACCGTGTTGTTCTTGTAGGGGTTGCCGGATGCACCGACCCAGTCGCCCAGGCTGATCGTCACCGTCTGCGTGCTGCCGTCGGTGAAGTGCAGCGTGGCCTCGGAGTCGCGGTTGCTCTCGGTCGCTGTGCCGATGAAGGAGAGCTGCGTCGCCCCGGTGCCCAGCGAGAGCTTGACGGTCTGACCCTCGCCGGTGATGTTGTCGGGCGCGCCCGCCGCCACCGCCGGAAGGTCGTAGGTCAGCTCCGTGCCGGGGATCGTGAGGGTCTGGCCCTGCACGAATCCGTCGGCCGCCAGCTTGTCGCGGTAGTAGCCGTGGCCCTGCGAGTCGCAGTTCGCCGCGGTCAGACCGAGGTCGCCGATGCAGACGTTGTTGAAGGCGCCCACGAAGGTCTCGTCGCGGAAGGCCGTGACGGTCGCCGTGGCCTGCGCCACCGCACCCGCCGAGTCGCGCACCGTGATCGTCGCCGAGTAGGTCCCGGGAGCGGTGAAGGTGTGCGGAGCGCTCACCTTCCAGCCGCCGAGGTCGTCTCGGGTGAGCTGCGCGTCGGCCTGCTCCTCACCGTCGCCGTAGTCGACCGTGACGGTGTAGCCGCTGGCATCCGTCTCCGTTCCGACGATCGTCGCGAGCTGACCGGCGAACTCGGTGCCGACGGCGACCCGCTGCGCGGGGCCGGCCGCGATCGAGAGGCCGTCGGCCGCCGAGGCGGAGGCGAACAGCTCGACTTCCGACAGACCGAGCGTCGCACTCGCACCCTGCAGGGTGAGCCTGATGCTCGTGTAGCCGTCGTCGTTCTTCGCCGTGAAGGGGCGGGTCTGAGTGTCCCAGGCGAACGCCTGGCCGTCTCGGCTGTCGAGTTCGGTCCAGGTCGTGCCGTCCATCGACCCCTCGAGCGTCCAGCTCGACGGGGCATCGGCCTTCGCCGCGCTCGTCAGCGTGTACTGCCCGATCGACACCGGACCGGACTGCGAGGTCCACACGAGCTCTGCGGTGTCACCCGAGAACGTCACCTTCGAGTTCATGTTGTCGTCGACGAGGGAGGCGACGGGCGTGCCGTCGGTCGCCGCGAGTGTTCCGCGGCCGGGCTTCGTGGCGTCCACGAGGGTCGTGGGCACCTCGAGCTGCTCGCCGAGGTCCTTGGCACCCCAGGCCGAGGGAGTGGCGCTCATCGTGAAGTCGAGCGTTCCCCCTTCGCGAACCAGGTCGCCGTCGAACGTGGTCTCGGAGATCGCCTCGCCGTTGATGCTGACACCGGCGACGTAGTCCTGACCCTCGGAAGCACCGGGAGCGTTGATCACCAGTTCCTTGTCGCCGATCGAGAGCGTCGCGCTGTCGAACAGCGGCGTGCCGACCGTGTAGTCGCCGGAGCCGACCTCGAGCGGGTAGAACCCGAGTGCCGAGAAGACGTACCAGGCCGAGAACTCGCCGTTGTCCTCATCGCCCGGGTAGCCCTGGCCGATGTCGGAGCCCACGAAGAGGCGGTCCTGGATGTCGCGGATCAGCTCCTGCGCCCCGGACGGGTCGCCGGCTTCGGCGAGCACATAGGGGATGTGATGCGCGATCTGGTTCGACATGCCGAGCATCCCGAGACGGACGTCACGCGCTTCGCGTGCCTCGTGGATGCCGGAGTAGTCGGCCTTCTCGCGAACCGTGAGGAACTCGTGCATCTCGTCGACCAGTCCGTGGCGCCCGCCGTACAGAGCGGCCAGTCCGTCGACGTCGTGCGGAGCGTGGAAACCGAAGGTCCAGGCGCTCGCCTCGGTGAAGGCACCACCCCAGGCCTTGCGGTCGAAGTCCGCACCCGAGGTCCAGGAGCCGTCGGCGTTGCGCGAGGTGAACGTGCCCGCTTCCGGGTTGTACATCTCGACGTAGTGCTCGGCACGCGCCTCGAAGTAGGTCGCCTCCTCCTTCAACTGCTCGACGCGCTCGGCCGGGGTCTTCGGGTCCTCGGAGAGGGCCTTCGCCATCTCGGCGATGCCGAAGTCGTTGATGTAGCCCTCCAGACCCCACGACGCGCTCTCGTGCGTCGTCGCCTCGGTGTAACCGAGGAAGATCGACTGTCCGAGGCCCTTGCGTCCGACGGCGTTCGACGCCGGGAGCACGGTCGCGTTCTTCACGGCCGCGTCATAGGCCTCGAGCGCCGTGTCGGTGCTGAGCGCACCGGCCAGATACGCCTCGGCGAACGCGACGTCGGAGCTGGTTCCGGTCATCAGGTCGGCATAGCCGGGGGACGACCACCGTGCGACCCAGCCGCCGTCGCGGTACTGCTGCACGAAGCCGTCGACGAGTTCTTCCGTCACATCGGGGTAGAGCAGCGAGTACAGCGGCCAGGCCGTGCGATACGTGTCCCAGAATCCGTTGTTGACGTAGATCTTGCCGTCGACGATCTTGGCGTTCGTCTGGGTGTCTGTCGCCGATCCGCTCGTCGCCGAGACAGGGCTGGCGTACTTGTAGACCGGGTCTGCCTCGGTGCCCGTGTTCTCGAACTGCGAGTTCGGGTACAGGTTGAGGCGGTACAGGCTCGAGTAGAGGGTCACGAGCTGGGTGTCGGTGGCGCCCTTCACGTCGTGCACGACGCTGAGCCGCTCGTTCCAGGCGTCGCGCACGTCGGCGTGCGCCTGGTCGAACGAGACGCCCTCGAGCTCGAACGCATGGTTGGTCCGCGCCTGATCCTGCGAGATGAACGACGACGACAGCCGCAGCTCGACCGTGCGGTCGGTGGCCGTGTCGAAGGCGGCGAAGCGGGCGGAGCCGTTGCGGTCTCCGCGCGTGGTCGCGCCCGCGTTCGCAGGCTCCCGGTCGAAGGTGCCGTACACGTACATGCGCGTGCGTCCGGGCCAGCCGGAGCCGCCGTCGACCCAGCCGGTGACCGTGTCGCCCGAGATCGTCAGCTTCGACGAGTCGACCAGCTGGTCGATCAGCACCGAGCTCGCGTCGCCGGTGAACTCGAACCGGTAGATCGCGCCGTGATCGGTGGCGGTGACCTCGGTGCGGATGCCGTTGTCGAACTCGACACCGTAGATGTCCGGCCGCGCGGTCTCGTTCTCGTGGTGGAACGTCAGCTTGCGGTCGTTGAGAGACGAGGTCGGGTCGGCGTTGGCCGCAGGCATCACCGCGATCTGGTTGCGGTCGCCCATCCAGATGCTCGGCTGGTGCGAGAGTCCGATGCCGTTGAGCGCCGGCAGGTTCTGCGCGTTGTTCGCCCGCTGGTATTGGTAGATCGTGCCGACGTTGTCGGCGTTGGTCATCGGCGTGATGAAGTTGAAGCCGTTCGGCCAGGCGGTCGCGGGCAGGTTGTTGCCGCGAGAGAATCCGCCGGTCGAGTTCGTGCCGCGACGCGTGTCGACGTAGGAGACGAGGCCGTCGGACGTGTCGAGCTCTTCGGCCGCGCCGATCGCGATGTCGTCGAGCCAGCCGGTGAAGGCGGTCGCGCCGGTCGGCACCTCGACGCCCTTGACCTCGGCGCCCGGGTGGTCGTAGCGGAACAGGATGTCGTCGACGGTCCGACCGGCGAACGAGCCGAGGTCGACCGTGACCTTGTTCCACTGGTTCGGCCACAGCACGTTGGACTGGCCCTGCTGACGGGCGTTCGCGCCGTAGCCGTAGGAGTCGACGGCTCCGCTGGCGGAGAGCGTCGTCCCGTCGTCGAACAGCAGATCGACGGCCACGAAGGTCGCGGCGTACGTCTGCTCGCCGTCGAGAACCGGGAAGACGAGGTACGAGAGCTCGCTGTCCTGCTCGACCGTGACGTCGGCGGCGTCGTAGAGCACGCTCGTGGACGAGGCGGGACCGGCATCGAGGTGGCGTCCGGTGTACTGCAGCGCCTTGGTGCCGGAGAAGCCGACGCCGGTCTTGGCCGTGTCGGAGCTCGTCGGGCCGTTCCCGATCTGCAGCATCAGGTCGGCGGGCTCCGGAGTCGCGCCGTCGACGGCGATCGGCTCCCAACCCGCGAGCTGCACGATGTTCTTGCTCGGGTTCTTCGTGGCGAGCACGTCGAGGCGGTAGTAGACGAAAGCGTCGCTCGGCGCCGCGAGGGTGAAGGAGCGCGTCTCGCCGCGGCCGGAGAACAGCTCGCCGGACCGCTCGTCGACGGTCACCCAGTCGGTGCCGTTGTTCGATCCCTGGACGCGGAAGTCCTTCGGGTCGCGGTCGGGCTCGTCATTGCCGGACGTGAGCGTGTAGCGGACCATCGGCTGCGGGGCGGAGAGCTGGTACTGCACCCACGCGGCGTTCTTGAAGGCGAGCCACTTGGTTCCGGCGTTGCCGTCGGCGAGGAACGCCGCGCCTTCGTTGGGAGTGTTCTGATCGGATGCCGTCACGGCGGTGACCGCGCCGAGCACACTGCCCGGGACGAAGCGGCTGCCCGTGACGTTGACCGCCTCACCGGTGCCGGCGAGCACGGGCGCTGCGTCATCCGTCTCGAACGACGAGGCGAACGCGGTCGGGCCGGCGGCGGTGGCCTGCATCGGCGTCAGCAGCGCCGCGGTGACCGCGACGGCGATGCCGGCCGCGGCCCATGATCGGCGCGCGGGTCGTGCATGAACGGGGCTGGGGACCCTCATGATTGCTCCTCGAAACTTCACTGCTCTGTGTCGTTCGTCTGCCGTGGATCGCGTCGCGAGGCGGCTGGACGGTTATGACACCGCTGTCATATGATGAGGACGCTATCACAGCGCCGGTGATGTGTGGAAGATGCATCTCGCATCCGCCGACCGTCATAATGAGCTATCCGCCGCCCGGGCGGCAGGGGGACGCATGACCACACCAGAGGACCAGGCCGTCGTGCCGCGTCCGACGCTCGCGCAGGTCGCAGCCCGCGCCGGGGTGAGCCTGAAGACGGCCTCGCGCGCGCTCGGCGGAGAGTCGTACGTGAGCGAGAAGACCCTCGCCAGCGTGCTGGCCGCCGCCACCGAACTCGACTATCAGCGCAACGCCGCAGCGAGCCTGCTCGCGAGCGGGCGCCTGGCCGACTCGATCGGCCTGATCACCGGAGACTTCACCAACCCGTTCTACTCCGCCCTCGCACAGGCGATCGAGGACGAGATCCGCCCGCACGGGATGCATCTCTCCGTCGCGAACTCCCGGGAATCCGCCGAGCAGGAGCAACGGGTCGCGCACGACCTCGCCGACCGGCAGACCAAGGCCGTCATCACGGTCTCGGCCACACAGGACCACGCCGACTACGCGCAGCTCCAGGCCCGCGGCATCCCCGTCGTCTTCGTCGATCGCCCCGCCGAGAACGTCGAGGCCGACTCCGTCGTGTTCGACAACCGCGAGGGCGGGCGTCTCGCCGCTCGCCACCTGATCGACGCGGGCCACCGCCGCATCGCCTTCATCGGCGACTACGCCTGGCTCCCGACCTACCGCGAGCGCCTGGCGGGCATGGGCGACGTCCTCGACAGCACGGATGCCGACTGGCGCGACCTCCTGCGGACCGACGCGCACGACATCGCCTCCTCACGCGCGTGCATGCGCGACCTGCTCGCCCTCGCGGAACCGCCGACCGCGGTCGTCGCGGGGAACAACCGGATCCTCCTGGGTGTGATGGAGGAGATCGCGGAGTCCTCCTCCCCGTCGCCCGCGGTGATCGGGTTCGACGAACCGGAATGGGCGCAGGTGCTCGGCATCAGCGCGGTGACCGGAGACGTCGAGGCCCTCGGACGCCAAGCCGCCCGGCTGGCCGTTGCCCGCCTCGGCGATCGCACCCGGAGCTTCGAGAACGTGGTGCTGCCGATGCGGCTCATCGCGCGGCGTTCCACGGCATCCGGCGAGCGCTGACGCCCGCTTCGAGAGGATTCGGGCGCTTCGGAAGGATGTCTCACCGGCATCCGTCCTCCCGAAGCGCGGATCTCCTCCCGAAGCGACCGGCGGATTCGTGCCGATGGCGTCAGACGAGAGCAGCCGCGTCGCGCAGCTCCTGCTCGCGCAGGGCGCGCTCGACCTTCTCCACGTCGCGGACCGCACCGCGGTCGGCCGACGTCGCCATCGCGGCGTAGGCGCGCAGCGCGAGCGACACCGGCCGCGCGCGGTCGACGGGTCGGTACCCGGTGCCGTCGAGCAGCCGCGCGCGTCGCTCCTCCAGTTCTGCGTCGCTCACGCGCAGGGTCATGCCGCGGGAGGGGATGTCGATGTCGATGATGTCGCCGTCCTCGACGAGCGCGATCACTCCGCCGGCGGCCGCCTCGGGGGAGACGTGGCCGATCGACAGGCCCGAGGTGCCGCCCGAGAAGCGGCCGTCGGTGATCAGCGCGCACACCTTGCCCAGGCCGCGGCCCTTGAGGAACGACGTCGGGTGCAGCATCTCCTGCATGCCCGGCCCGCCCTTCGGTCCCTCGTAGCGGATCACGACCACGTCGCCCGGCTGCACCTTCTTGCCGAGGATCTTCGAGACGGCCTCCTCCTGCGACTCGCAGACGACCGCAGGGCCGGAGAAGACGAGGATCGACGGGTCGACGCCGGCCGTCTTCACGACCGCACCGTCGATCGCGAGGTTTCCGCGGAGCACCGCGAGACCGCCGTCGACCGAGTAGGCGTGCTCGACGTCGCGGATGCATCCGGTCTCGGCATCCTCATCGAGCGCCGCCCACCGCTCGGACTGCGAGAAGGCGCTCGACGAGCGGACACCCCCGGGCGCTGCGTACCAGAGGTCGTGCGCGGCCTCCGTCGCCTTGCCGCCGCGGATGTCCCAGTCGTCGAGCCAGCCGGCGAACGACGTCGAGTGGATCGTCGACACGTTCTCGTCGAGCAATCCTCCGCGGCGCAGCTCTCCGAGCACGGCGGGGATGCCGCCGGCACGGTGCACGTCCTCCATGTAGTACATGCGGCCGTACGCCGGGTTCGGCGCGATCTTGGCGAGGCAGGGCACCCGACGGGAGACCGCGTCGATCTCGTCCAGGCCGAAGTCGATGCCGGCCTCGTGTGCCGCGGCGAGCAGGTGCAGGATCGTGTTCGTCGACCCGCCCATCGCGATGTCGAGGGCCATGGCGTTCTCGAACGCCGCGAAACTCGCGACCTCGCGGGGGAGGACCGAGGAGTCGTCCTCGTCGTAGAAGCGGCGGGTGATCTCGACGGCGACCTCGCCGGCCCGCTCGTACAGGGCGCGACGCGCAGTGTGCGTGGCCAGCACCGAGCCGTTGCCCGGGAGGGCGAGACCCAGCGCCTCGACGAGGCAGTTCATCGAGTTCGCGGTGAACATGCCCGAGCACGAGCCGCAGGTCGGGCAGGCGTTCTCCTCGATGCGCTTCATGTCGGCATCCGACACGGTGTCGTTCGCCGCCTCGGAGATCGCGTCGACCAGGTCGAGCGTGCGCACCGAGCCGTCGACGAGCGTCGCGCGGCCGGCCTCCATGGGTCCGCCCGAGACGAACACCGTGGGGATGTTCAGGCGCAGTGCTGCCATCAGCATGCCGGGCGTGATCTTGTCGCAGTTCGAGATGCACACGAGGGCGTCGGCCTGATGCGCGTTGACCATGTACTCGACCGAGTCGGCGATCAGGTCGCGCGACGGCAACGAGTAGAGCATCCCGCCGTGGCCCATCGCGATGCCGTCGTCGACCGCGATGGTGTTGAACTCGCGGGGGATGCCGCCCGCCGCCGAGATCGCGTCCGAGACGATGCGTCCCACCGGCTGCAGGTGCGTGTGGCCGGGGACGAACTCGGTGAAGCTGTTCGCGACGGCGATCATCGGCTTTCCGAAGTCGGCGGCGTTGACGCCGGCGGCACGGAAGAGGGCGCGGGCTCCGGCGGCGTTGCGGCCGTGCGTGACGGTACGGGAGCGAAGAGGGGTGGGCATGATCCCACTCTCGCCTCGAGGAGCGGATGCCGGAAGACGGCGCTGACACTAGTAGTGAGAGCACTAGGTTTGTTCCATGGCGACCGACGAGGAGCAGCGCAAGGAGCTCGGAGCCTTCCTCCGTGCCCGGCGCGAGCAGCTCGATCGGGGCGCGTACGGCCTTCCGCCTGCCGGGCGCGGCCGCACGGTCGGCCTGCGCCGGGAGGAGATCTCGTACCTCTCCGGCGTCAGCGTCACCTGGTACACCTGGCTCGAGCAGGGGCGGGACATCAATCCGTCGCGTCAGGTGCTGGATGCCGTCGCCACCGCCCTGCACCTGAGCGTCGCCGAGCACGACTACGCGCTGCGTCTGGCCGGCTTCACCCCGACACGGCCCGGCTCGGAAGAGGCGGTCGAGACGGCGCCCGCGCACGTGCAGCGCTTCCTCGATGCGCTGGAGGAGCACCCCGCGTATGCGCTGGCACCCGACTGGGGTGTGGCCGGCTGGAACAGCGCCTACGAGGCTCTCTACCCGAACGTCGCCACGACCCCGCCGGAGAAGCGCAATCTCCTGTGGCTCATCTTCACCGATCCGGCGGTGCGCGAACTGCTCGACGACTGGGACGACACCAGCCGCCGCTTCCTCGCCGAGTTCCGCGCCGAGGCGGGTCCTCGGCTGGGCGACCCGCGCTACCGTGACCTGGTCGGGCGCCTCATGGAGGCGAGCCCCGAGTTCCGGGAGCGGTGGGAGAGCCACGACGTGCGCGGTTTCGAGTCGCGGGAGCGGGTGTTCCAGCATCCGACGCTCGGACGCCTCGTCTTCGAGCACCACCAGCTGCGGCCATCGGATCAGACCGAGATCCAGCTCGTCGTCTACACGCCGTCGGATGCCGCGGCCCGGGCGAGATTCTTCCGCCGCCGCGATTGACGACGCATCCTCCCGCACACCACGGAGCCGCACCCTCCGCTCCGCTCACGAAGAGAGCGAGGCGGCGGATACGGCTCCGCGGCGGGGGTCGCCGGCAGGGGTTATGCGCGGCGACGACGGACCAGCAGGAGCCCACCCGCGGCGATGAGCGCGAGGGCGATGCTCGCGATGCCGGTCCACAGCACCGCATCCGCTCCGGTCACGGCGAGGCCGTCGCCGTCACCGCCGGACTGTCCAGGACCTGTGCCGGGGCCTGGGGTGCCCGGGCCTGGGGTGCCCGGGACGGACGCGGCGGTGACCGTGAGGGTCGCCTCCGCGCTGAGGTCGCCCTGCGCGAGGGTGACGGGGTAGGCGCCGGGCGCGACGCCCGGCACGCGGAGGATGTAGGAGACCTCTCCGTCGGCGTTCGCGGCGACGGTGCCGAACGGGCTCCCGTCGAACGTCACGGCGACGTCCTGATCCGGCGTGAACCCGCTGCCGGTGAGCAGGACACCCGTCGCAGCGAGCGCGTCCGTCGCGATGCTCGAGACGCCCAGCACCAGCTCCGGATCGCTGGGGATCGGATCCTCGGTGACCGTCAGCGTCGCCTCGCCGAGGATGTCGCCCGGTGCCAGAGCGGCCGTGATGCCTCCGCGCGGTGCGAGACCGGGGCCCTGCACGAGCTGCACGGTGTGCACACCCGCGGCGACGTCGGCGACGGTGAACGCCGCCGTTCCCGCCCCGGCGGACGAGGCCGTGAACGCCGCGACCTGCGTGCCGTCGAACAGCACCCGCACCGGGACGTCGGCCGGGAGCCCCTCGGCCGACAGGGAGATGCCGTCGGTCTCGAGCGCGCCGGTCGCGATCTCGGACGGGGTGAGCGTGACCTCCGCGGGATCGACCGGGTCCGCGGTGACCACCACCGTGTCGGATGCCTCCCACGCTCCGCTCCGCAGCAGGACCGTGGAGGTTCCGGCGGCGATGCCTGCCCGGGCGACGGTGGTCGTCACGGACCCGGATGCCGAACTGGTCACCGTGGTGACGACGGCGCCGTCGAACAGGATCTCGACGGGTGCGTTCTCCGGGAATCCGGTTCCGGCGACCTGCACGCCGGTGGCGGCGAGCGCGGACTGCGTGATCGATTCGGGCGTCACCACGACCTGCGGGTCGTAGACGACGGGATCGGCTTCCACGGTCAGCTCCGTCGACGCCGACCACGGCCCGCTGGTCAGGGAGATGGTGTGCGCACCGGGCGCGACGGCAGATCGTGTCAGCGGGGAGGTGAGGGAGCCGTCGGCACCGCTCGTGACGGTCGTCACGAGCGCGCCGTCGAAGGCGATCTCGACGGGAGCGGATGCCGGGAAGCCGGAGCCTTCGACGACCACGCCGGCTCCCGCGAGCCGTGAAACCGTGACGGTGGACGGATCGACGGACGCGGTCGGGTCGTACGTCGGGTCCGCGATGATGGTGAGAGTCGTCTCCGCGGTACGTGTACCGCTCGTGAACCGGGCCGAGTGGGTGCCCACCGTGGCGTTCTGCCAGTACAGGATCACCTCGACGCTCCCATCCGCACCGGCGGTGCGTGTCGCCGCCTGCTGCCCGTCGATGAAGAGCGCGACGGTGCTGTCGGGCACGAACCCGCTGCCCGTGAAGCGGACGACGCCGTTCGGATCGGTGATCTGCGACAGCGTCGCCGGGTTCGGCGAGACGGCGATCTGCGGGGCCACCCCGTCGATCGCGGCGTCATAGGTGAACTGCGTCCCGGTGCAGATCAGGCCGGCCCCGACGAGGTCCGCGGCGTTCGACCCGGAGCTCGTGACCGAGCCGTCGGCATGGAAGGTGCCGCCGAGCCAGTACTCGGCCTGCGTGTCGGCGTCGATCTGGTACGTCCAGTTCGCCTGGAAGGACCCGTCCGCGGCGATCGCCGTGTCGGGGATCTCGTTGAACGGGACCGGGAACGGGAACGGCGGATTCACGCCGCAGAAGGCTGTCGACGAGGTGGTGACGTCGGTGACCTTCCCATCGGTGACGGTGAGGGAGATGTCGTAGCCATGGCTGTTCTCACCCACGTACACGCCGTCGGCGGTGGCTGCCTGGGCGGGGGCCGCGACGGCGACGGCGCTGAAGCCGACGGCGAGCGCGATACCGGTCACCGCCCCGAGGAGTCGCGTGAGGCGTGGTCGTAGCTGCGATGTCATCAAGTGATTCCTGTACCTGGGTGTGCGGACGCATTCAGGCACAGGCTATGAAGAGCACGCAGAGGGACACATCCGTAGAAACACCGGGTTCCTCGATTGAATCGAGAAAACGCCCCGATCACGCACGGGTGCGGCTACTCTCGTCCTGTCTGGGGTGAGGGGGATGCATGTTCATCGGGCGAGACGCCGAGCTCGCGCTGCTGCGCGCCCACCTGGATGCCGGATCGACCGCAGTCCCGCCGGTCGTGGTGGTCGAGGGCTCGATCGGCATCGGCAAGACCGCCCTGGTGAACGAGTTCCTGCGCTCGGGTCTCCGCGCTCGCGTCCTCTTCGCGCGGCCGGACGAAGTGGCGACGAACATCCCGCTCGCCGGCATCCGTCCGATCATCGAGGATCTCCTCGATGACGACCTCCCCGTTCTACTCGAGGAGAGCGCGCCGCGCGTGCTGCGACGCCGCATCCGAGAAGCCGTGGTGACCGAGCCCAGCATCGTCGTCGTCGATGATGCGCACTGGCTCGACGAGGAAGCCCTCGACGTCGTCGAGAGCCTGATCGCCGCGCCTGGGATGTCGGCACTCGCCGTGCTGCTGTGCTTCCGCAGCGGCACCGTCCCCGATTCGCTGCTCCACGCGGTCGAGCGCGGGGGCGCCGCCCTGCAGCGGATCCGGCTCCGACCCCTCGACTCCGCGGATGCCGCGACGCTTCTCGACGGGCACGGTGTCGCCGACGATGCGTTGATCGACCTCGCCGGAGGGAATCCCCTGTTCCTCCGCCTCCTGGCCGAGTCCCAGGTCGCCGGAGTGGACCTCGTGGATGCCGACGCCACGACGCCTCTGGAGATCGGCGACGCGCTGCGCGGTGAGCTGAGCGCGCTCGACCCGTCTTCGCTCGCGCTTCTGCACGCCCTGGCTCTCACGCCCGCGATCGCTCCCGCCACCGTGAGCGAGGTCGCGGGAACGGATGCCGCGGCCCTCGCCGTCGCCACCGAGCACCTTGCACGTCGGGGTCTCATCGATGCGGACGAGCTGCGGATCGTGCACCCGTTCATCCGTGCCGCCGCGTACCGGCATATGCGGCCTGCTCGCCGCCGCCGCGCCCATCGCATCGCGGCGCAGCACTCCGCCGACATCCTCGAGCGGGCGTCGCACCTGCAGCACGTCGGATCGCACCTCACCTCCGAGGAGATCGAGACGATCATCCGCGCGGCCGAGATCGTCTCGGCGACCTCTCCGCAGAGCAGCATCGCCCTGCTCACGCGTACCCGCAGGATCCCGCACCGTGAGAGGGATCTCCTGCTCGCCCGCACCCTCCTGCTCGACGGCCGTCCGGTCGACGCGCAGGAACTGCTGCGCGACGTGCATGCGGTCGGAGCACCGCGTGGGGAGGGGCTCGCACTGCTGCTGCAGTCGCTCCGCATCCAGAGCCGGCCCGACGAGGCTTTCGAGCTGGTCCGCGAAGCGGGTGCCGCGCGCCTCGAACCCGACGTGATCGTGGAGCTCGCGACCCTCGCGGTCATGCACGACGGCGACGCCGAGCTCGATTCGCGCAGCTGGCTGGAGGATGACGACGCCCGCCCCGGCCACGCGATGGCCCTGGCCGGCCTGCGCGCGCTCTCGCATCTGCGAGTCGGGGATCTGGAGCGCGGACGTGCCGCCTATCTCGTCGCGAAGGCGGGGTTCGAGTCGCTCACCGCGTCGGAGCTGCTGCCGGTGATCGACGTCGTCACCGCGATGGGGTGGTGCGCGCACTTCCTCGCCGACTTCGACGACGGCACGCGCCTGGTGGAACGCGCCATCCGCCTCGCCGAGTCGCGCGGACGGTTCCATGTGCTGCCGCACCTCTACCTGATTCTCTCTTTCCTCTGCATCCCCCTCGATCGGTGCGAGGAGGCCGAAGAGCTCAGCGCGCTCGCGATCACCGCGGCGGAGAAGTACAACTGGCCCGACGCGATCCCACTGGCGCTCACGGCGAGCATCGTCGCCGCCCCCGGCAGGGTCGACGCGGACGAGTTCGCCGCGCGGTACCGACGCCTCGTCGACGCGGGTCTCCCGCAGATCGGATGGTGGCGGCGCATCGTCCGCCTCTTCGTCGCTCGCGCATCGATCGCGCTCGGGCTGCCCGCCGACCTCGCCGATCTCTCGATCGAACGCAACGACATCTTCGCCTCGCAGAAGCACATCGGCCTCGGTGAGATGGCTTTGGCTGCGGGTGATCTGCCGCAGGCTCTGGCGCATGCGGAAGCCGCGATCGCGTGGGGCGAGCAGGCGGAGCACACGTCCCAGGCCGGGCACGGCACGATGTTCCGCGCCAGGGTGGAGCTCGCCGAAGGACGCGTCGACGACGCGCTCGACGACGCGCGTCGTGCGATCGGACTCTTCGAGCAGTCGGGTTCGGTGCTCTACCGTCGGTTCGCGGAGGCGACCGTCGCGCAGTTGGAGTCGGTCGCCGCCGAGGCAGGACCGCTCGACGTGCTCACCCGCCGCGAGCTCGATGTGGCGGAGCTCGTGGCCGAGGGGCACAGCAACCGCGCGATCGCCGAGCGCCTCTACCTCAGCCCGCGCACCGTCGAGAGCCACGTCGCGCGGATCCTGCAGAAGACGGGACTCCGCTCCCGGGCCGGCATCGCCCGACACCTGGACACCGCGCTGCGGCAGCCCCGCCGGTCGTAGCGACGAGGATCCCGCCATCCGTCAAGCCTCTGTGCGGGCCTGGTGTCGGGGCGCAGACTGCTCGACATGACGGAGCACACACCCGACGGGCATCACATCGTCGTCGACGGTCGTCGCTGGCGTGCGACCGATCCGTCCATCCCCGACACCTTCCGTCAAGAGCTCGTGGACGAGCTGATGGCGGCCCGCCGCGCGGTGAAGGCCGACGAGCCGGACGCACGACGGCGGGTGCACGACGCGAAGACAGCCCTCGGCGAGCGCGGGGAACCCTGGTGGGAGGAGCAGACGGATGCCGCGTTCGAGGAGCGCGCCGCAGCCACCGTGCGCGCCCTCGTCCGCAAGCGCAGCGCATCGTCGATCTGTCCGAGCGACGTGGCGCGCGCGATCGGCGGCTCGTCCTGGCGCACACGCATGGACGATGTGCGACGCGTCGCCGCCGAGCTGGCGGACCGCGACGAGATCGTCGTGACGCAGAAGGGCGAGGCAGTTCGGATGGACGAGGCCCGCGGTCCGGTGCGGATCATTCGCGGCCCTGCGCTCTGAGGCGAGTTGTTAACAGAGTTGTTAACACCTGTGGATGAAGGAATGGTCGGACGCCCATCACACGAGTGGAAGCGCTCGAACGGGTGGAAAGCCGGATGACGGTGTGGGAGACGCGACACCTGGATCAGCAAGCATCTTCCACCGACAGGAAGGCCCTGCGAGCGCTTTCAACCTCTGAACGTCGAGAGGATTTCTCGAACCGCGTTGGGCCAACGCACCTCACTTCTGACCTCACGCCTCTTGAAGATCGTGGTTTCGGAGCCCGGATTTCTCCTCGGAACGCCTGCACTGATCGGTACGCTCGGACCATGCCCTCCGACCTAGACCCGGACGATATCGCACTGATTCGTACTCGTTTGGGGAGCCGATTTTACGAGCTTCATGGCGTGATGCTCGACGTCGATGCTCATCCGGTGTTCTTGTTCCAGGACGACCGTCCCCGCCTGGTTGAGGCGCGCACGCGGGCGATCGAGTTGCTTGGCAAATGGGTAGCGTCGGAGCCGACGACAACCGGTGAGATCTACGGGCGACTCCCGGACCTCGTTCAACATCGTTCGGTGTCCGACTCTCTCCTTGAAGCCGCTATGTGGATGGACTTCGATGATCCCCTGATTGATCTCTTCGGCTACCCCGCAACCGATTCGCGCGTGTTCGTCGCAGCTCCTCACTTGGTTCCACTCCTCGACGAGAGCGGCCTGATCACCGTGGCGGGACTCGATGCACGTCCATGGGGCCTGCACACCAGCAAGTACGCGTTCCAGTACCACCAGCTCATGAGGAGGGGCTTCGGCTCCAGCATTCACTACGGCCTCATCGGAACGATCCTTCGGCTGTCTGAAGAACATGCCTTGACCGCACGGTTTGCCCTCGATGAACGCCGCATCCAGTTCAAGGACGAGTACCGCGAGATCCACGAGGCTGACTACTGGTACGGCCCCTCACTCGCGGATGCTGACCTCGACGACCTCACGGTCGTCGGTGAGACTTTTCACGGCGACCCCGAAGGCGGCCTGTCCCTGCTCAGTCCCTACTCGGGGCTTTCAGTTCGATGGACCGTCGACGGCGATCTCAAGACCGTTGAGATCGAAGAGTTCATGCCAGCACCGGAGCCTGAAGCTGAGTGGGTGTTCGCCCGGTACCTCCACGCCATCCGCGACACCACCAAGCACGCCTTCATCCACTGCGACGGAGCCGTGAAAGCGTTCGCCGCAGCAAACTACCCCCGAGCCCAACAGAACTTCAAGAGCCGCGGCAAAGGCGACCGCTACAGAAAGCTGTTCCGAATCGACGGAGAGTTCCCGATCACAGCATGGTCCGAAGTCGCAAGCTCGTGGTTCCGGGGGAACCATCTCATAAACGAATACCTCGGAGGCTCCGACGAGGGACCCAGCGGACGGCACCCCTGATACCGGCGCTGATCGTGCGGACCGGGTCGCTATGAAGTCAGCGGACGTGCGTTGCCACATCTGCGATGACAGGTCGCGTGCAATGCGACCACTGGCTCAGCGAACGAAGTACTTCTGAACCTGTTTGACAGTCAGATCTGGGGCCGCGAGTGGAGTCCCGAGCCGCAAGGCCTCAAGATGCGCGCTGGTCTGTCTCCCGTAGATGAAGGGGAAAGCGGCGAGTGCAACCTTGCCGACTTGCACGGCGATGAGATCAAGCAGGCGCCATGTCTGCAACTGCGTCAAAAAGACGCCGTGCGTCATATAGGGCGCGTGGTCGACCAGGCCAAGTGGTTGCTCCTCGGCCGTCTCGGGGCCGTCCAGCCCGAGCTGCTCGACATGTGAAGCAAACTCCGCCCGGCCGGTTTCTGTACGGAGTCCGTCGCGAAGGTGAGCGAGCTTGTTTCGAATCCAAAGCACACTTTCTATGTCGTCGGAAGCCACGTCTACGCCGACATAGTGGGTGTAGAAGCTCTTGTACTCGGGCCAGCGCCAAGAGTCCTCTGTATCGAGTGTTGACAGGCGATGCCCTGCGCGGCCTAGCACCTGATTCGCCAGCGTCTCCAGGAAGATTTCGTACAACGCAACCGCATCCTTCACCACGGCCGACGAGAGCTGCCAGAAATAGTCAGTCGGCCAGAGGCCGATCCGGTCTTCATAAATCTCGGCGACCAGCCCGCCGTCATGTGCCTCCGGGTCGAAGATCTCATTGGCGCGAACTTCAGCGGCATCCCACTGATCGCTTAGCCACGCATCCATTCCTCGGTTGGTGGTCAGCAGGAACGCCCGGACCTTTTGCTCCTCCATCTGCCAGAAGGCGTACTCTGCGGAGACCGAGTGTGAATCAAGATACGTGACCATCGAACCCATCTTCCCGTACTGCTAAATCGCTGGCCCCCACTCGCATTGCTGGTTGCCGCGGCTTCACACTTCGGCGTCGCAGGACAGCTCTGACTGGATCTCGCGGATCGTCACAGCGAACACTCCTGACGTCAAGAGCCCTGTGCACATCGGACCAGACGAGTTCTCCCCGAGCAAGGGCATTCTCGACAATGCAGGACGAACGGCGGGCGTCACGCGGTCGATCTGCCAGCGCACTTGATCGCGACGCTCAGTTTCTTGATCGGCCGCCGCGAGCGAAGCTACCTTCGCCGCATATGCGGCAGTCCCGAGAGCATGGGCTCCTATGTGGGCGACGCCCGAAGCTTGGCCGGCGGCGCGAGCGGCCGCGACACCGCTTGAGCGGCACGGCCTGCCGATTCTCCGTATGATCTCCCCAGCCGTGTCGAGTTCACCACGGCCATTGCGCGAACGCGCTCGATACTGCCAGCGTCTTTACAAGAGCACCGACACCCAAGGGAAGCGGCTCGCGAACCAGACCTTTACGACCGGCATCGACATCAACGAAGAGACGGAAAGCAACCCTCCGGCGTGTAACCCTTCGCCGCGACAACAAGCGAAAACATCCATCTCAGGGGTTCGACTACGTCTGAAAGTGTGGAGCCTAGGAGATTCGAACTCCTGACATCCTGCTTGCAAAGCAGGCGCTCTACCAACTGAGCTAAGGCCCCGTGAGGGTGTTTCTTGAATTGAAAGGGTGGGGCTACCAGGACTTGAACCTGGGACCTCTTCATTATCAGTGAAGCGCTCTAACCGCCTGAGCTATAGCCCCGTCAACCTCCAAGACTTTACCGGAGAAAGACGGAAAATCCGAATCGAGCGCGGGGCCGCCCTGGAGAGGCCCCGCGCTCGAGCTCGGTCAGTTCCCGGGGCGGATGGTCACGCTCCCGGCCGACAGGGTGACATCGATCATCCGGCGGTCGCTGCCGGACTGGTCGACCTTCACGTCGAGCGAGCCGGCACTGACGTCCTGCGTGATGGCGTACCCGACATCGGGCACCGTCAGATCCAGCGAGCCGGCGCTCACGTCGATGGTCGTCTGCGAGGGCGGGGTGCCGGTGAGCTCCACATCGAGCGATCCCGCCGAGACGCCGAGAACGGCCCGCTGCACACCGTCGAGTGTGACGTCCGCTCGACCCGCGCTCATGTCGACGTCGATGCCCGTGGCCTCGCCCTCGACATCGATCGAGCCCGCGTTCACGTCGATCCCCAGGTCTCCGAATGCGCCCTTGACGTCGAGGCTGCCGGAGTTCACCGTGAAGTCGCCGTCCAGCTGCTCGCCCCGCAGCTCCTCCGGAAGCGTCACCACGGCGATCTCCTCGTCGCCGAACCAGGTGCCGAACCACCATCCCCACCGGGACTCCGGACTGCGCACGACGAGCTCATCACCCTCGCGCTCGAAGGTCCACGCCGGCCCGCGTCCGTTCGTGATCGACAGCTCGGCCTCGTCGACGTCGCCGAACTCGATCCGAGTGCTGCTCGCGTTGACGTCGAGGTCGACGGAGTCGATCCCCTCCACGTCGACGGTCTGCACCGAATCCGGTCGACTCGCGTTGCTCAGGTCGCCCGTCGCGGCGAACGCCGCCGTGCCGCCTGCACCGAGGAGGGCGAATCCGCCGACGACGGCCGTGACGGTCAGGATCGCCGTGCTTCCGGGCGACCGACCCGACTCGGGTGTCGCCGACGGCATCTCGATCGGCGCCGCGGCCTGGGGCGCGGAGGCCTGCGGGGGAGTGAGTGGGGTGTGCCCGCCCGTGAGGTCGTTCTGTTCGTTCGTCATCGTGCCGCTCCTGTCGGGCCGGTCGGCGGGGTCGGCCCGCCGGTGTTCTCGATGTGGGCGAGGGCGGCGAGCACGCGACGGTTTCCCGATTCGCCCTGCTCGAAGCCCAGCTTCTGGAAGATGGAGGTGATGTGCTTCTCGACGCTCGCCTCCGAGAGGAAGAGCAGCCCGGCGATCGCCTGGTTCGACTTGCCCTCCGCGATCAGCGCGAGCACGGTGCGCTCGCGCTCGGTGAGGCGCAGCATCCGATCGTCGCGGTTCCGCCGCGTGAGCAGCTGGGCCACGACCTCGGGGTCGAGCACCGTCGCCCCCTCGGAGATCCGCTGCACCGAGGCGAGGAACTCCGCGACATCGGCGACCCGATCCTTGAGCAGGTAGCCGAGCGGCCCGCCCTGCGCCGCGATCAGATCGGATGCGTACCGCTCCTCGACGTACTGCGACAGCACGAGGATCGCGAGCGACGGATGCGTGGACCGCAGGCCGAGCGCCGCGCGGATGCCCTCGTCGGTGAACGTCGGGGGAAGCCGCACATCGAGGATGCAGAGCTCCGGGTCGGTCGACTCCACCGCGTCGGCCAGGCCGACGGTGTCGGGGAGTGCGGCGACCACCTCGTGGCCGGCGTCTTCGAGGAGACGGACCAGCCCCTCGCGCAGCAGGACGGAGTCCTCGCAGATCAGGATGCGCATGGCACGTTCACCTCCAGCGACGTCGGTCCGCCGAGCGGGCTGTCGAGACGGAAGGTACCGCCGGCTGCGAGGATGCGGTTCGCGATGCCGTCGAGTCCGCCGCCGGGCTGCACCTGCGCGCCGCCCATTCCGTTGTCCTCGACGCGGGCCCAGAGGGTGTTCCCCTCGCGCAGTCGCACGATGACCCGCGACTCGCTGGCGCGAGAGTGCTTGGCCGCGTTGGTGAGCGACTCGGCGATCGCGAAGTACACGGCCGCCTCCGCTTCGCGGCTGCATCGCCCGTCCATGCGGACGTCGAGGTGCACGGGGATGTGCGACCGGCCGGCGAGGGCGGAGAGCGCCGCGTCGAGGCCGCGGTCGTCGAGCACGGAGGCATGGATGCCGCGAGCCAGCTGCCGCAGCTCGGTGATGGCCGCCTTCGTGGAGGTGTGCGCCTCCGCGATGAGCTCCTTCGCGGCATCGGGATCGTTGTCGATCTTCTGCTGCGCGAGGCCGAGCGTCATGCCGACCGACACCAGCCGAGGCTGGACGCCGTCGTGCAGATCGCGTTCGATGCGGGTGCGCTCGACATCCGCCGCTCGCACAGCGCCTTCACGCTGTGCGGTCGTGGTGCGGACGCGCTCGGTGAGCTCGGCCTCACGGCTGCGGATCACGATTGCGAGCGACAGCGTGCGGTGCAGGAGTGCGAGGCAGAAGATGCCGAAGGCGGATGCCGCGATGCCGAGGATCCCGACCAGCGGCGCCCACTCGACGCCGATGCCGGTTCCGCCGAACGGGCCCATGACGGACTCGGCGTCGGTGAGCGGGGCGAACGAGATGAAGATCGACCAGATGAGGGCCCAGAAGAGCCGGAGCACGATGAAGCCGAGGATCGCGGTGATCGCGAAGTTCGCGACAGCTCGCCACATCCGTCCGTCGATGGCCTGACGTCCGAGGGACCGCAGCCAGCCGCCGAAGCCGGGGCGCTCGCGAGGGCGCAGGCGGAGCGGCGCGATCGGGATGCCGTAGAGCGCCCCGACGCGGGCGACCTCGAACCAGCCGACACCGAACAGCGCGTAGACCAGACCGACGAGCAGGACGATGCCGACGCCGAAGGCGAAGAGAAGACCCAGACCGGTTCCGAGGAGCCCGCCGAGCATGGTGAAGATGATGCCGCCGAGGACGCCGACCCCTGCGAGATGCAGGACGGTGAGGAAGATGCGCAGCGGCGGTTTCGCGGCCGCGGCCTGCGGCGGAGGCGCAGTGTGTGTCGTCATGGTTCCAAGGTACGGGCGGGGTCATCGCTGCGACACCGAGGCATCCGGACTCCTGTCTTCGGGTTTTCCGTAGCCGCCGGTCGGGCTGTCCGCCGGGAGATGCATCTGCTTCACTGAGGCCATGACCGTTCATCAGGGGGAACCGCACGCGGCGAAGATGGGACAGCGCCTGAACTGGCTCCGCGCCGGCGTGCTCGGAGCGAACGACGGCATCGTCTCGGTCGCAGCACTGGTCGTCGGTGTGGCCGGCGCGACGACCGACAACGCGGCTCTGCTGACGGCGGGGCTCGCCGGACTCGTCGGCGGCGCGGTGTCCATGGCTCTGGGCGAGTACGTCTCGGTGAGCAGCCAGCGCGACAGCGAACGCGCACTCATCGCGAAGGAGCGCGAGGAGCTCCGCACGATGCCGCGCGAGGAGCTGGCCGAACTCACGGCGCTCTACCGTGATCGCGGGCTCTCCGAAGCGACCGCGCAGAAGGTCGCCGAGGAGCTCACCGCCCACGATGCGCTGTCGGCGCATCTCGAGGTCGAGCTCGGGATCGATCAGGACGACCTCGTCAACCCCTGGCATGCGGCCCTGTCGTCAGCCGTCGCCTTCACTCTGGGCGCGCTGCTGCCGCTGCTCGCCATCCTGCTGCCGCCTCCCGAGTGGCGCATCCCGGTGACGTTCGCCGCCGTGCTCCTCGCCCTCGCGGCGACGGGCGCGGTCGGAGCCGTGATCGGCGGTTCCGCACCGGTGCGGGCATCCGTCCGTCTGGTCGTCGGCGGCGCGCTCGCCCTGCTCGCGACCTGGCTGATCGGCACGCTGCTCGGCACGACCGGCATCGTCTAGGAACACGAAAGGGGCGGATGCCGTGGCATCCGCCCCTTTCGACTCTGGCTCCCTGAGCCTGTCGAAGGGCCCAGGGTTCGGTAGGTCAGTTCGACATGAAGCCGACGAGCAGTCCGCCCGTCACCTTCACGGCGAGGTTGTAGATTCCTGCGATCACGGCGCCGAGCACGGTGAACACGATCAGGTTGAGGATCGCGACGACGGCGGCGAACGCCATCACCTGCGGGAGGCCCACGATCTCGGAGAGCGGAACGGCTCCATCGGTGAAGCTGCGCACGAACTCATCGGCCGTGGCCATGATGCCCGTCGCCTGCAGCACCAGGAAGATCAGGAAGAACGACACCATCGTGACGACCGCGAGGGCGACCGCTCCGAGGAACGAGAGCTTCACGGCCGACCAGAAGTCGACGTAGACCAGACGCAGGCGGACCTGCTTGCCGCCGGTCTTGCGTGTGGACTTCTTCGCCAGCTTGTCGGCTACTGTGCTCATTCGTCCGTGCTTTCCTCAGGTGTCGGTGTCGTCTCGGGGGCCGCGGTCTCGGAGTCCGCCTCCGCCTCGTCATCTGCGAGGCCTCGCTCGCCGTTTCGGGCGATGGCGAGGATGCGGTCGGCTTCCGTCGTCCGTGCGAACACCACTCCCATGGTGTCTCGGCCCTTGGCGGGCACCTCGGCCACGGCAGAGCGTACCACCTTGCCGCTGGACAGAACCACCAAGACCTCGTCGTCCTCCGAGACGATCAGACCACCCGCGAGGGTGCCCCGATCGTCGTTCAACTTGGCGACCTTGATGCCCGTTCCGCCGCGTCCCTGCACGCGATACTCCTCGACGGCGGTGCGCTTGGCGTAGCCGCCGTCGGTCACGACGAACACGAACTTGCCGGGTGCGGCGAACGATGCCGAGAGCAGGCTGTCGTCATCGAGCTTGAACTTCATGCCCCGCACACCCGCGGTCGCACGCCCCATCGGACGCAGCGCCTCGTCGGTCGCCTCGAACCGCACCGACATGCCGCGGCGGCTGATCAGGAGGATGTCGTCCGAGGCGTCGACCAGCAGAGCGCTGACCAGCTCATCCTCCTCGTTCAGGCGGATGGCGATCACACCGCCCTGGCGGTTGGTGTCGTATGCGTCGAGACGCGTCTTCTTGACGAGGCCCTCTCGGGTCGCGAGCACCAGGTACTCGGCGACCGCGTAGTCGCGGATGTCGAGGACCTGAGCGATGCTCTCGTCGGGCTGGAGCGCGAGGAGGTTCGCGACGTGCGTGCCCTTCGCGTCGCGGCCGGCCTCGGGAACCTCGTAGGTCTTCGCGCGATAGACGCGGCCCTTGTCGGTGAAGAAGAGCAGCCAGTGGTGCGTCGTCGTCACGAAGAAGTGCTCGACGATGTCGTCGGCCCGGAGCTGCGCGCCCTTGATGCCCTTGCCGCCGCGGTGCTGCGAGCGGTAGTTGTCGCTGCGCGTGCGCTTGATGTAGCCCTCGCGCGTGACGGTGACGACCATCTCCTCTTCGGCGATGAGGTCTTCCATCGAGACGTCGCCGTCGAAACCGTGCAGGATGTGCGTGCGGCGCTCGTCGCCGAAGCGGTCGACGATGCCCGTGAGCTCTTCGCGGATGATGGTGCGCTGCCGGCCCTCGTCGGCGAGGATCGCCTTGTAGTCGGTGATCAGCGCTTCGAGCTCTTCCGCCTGCTCGATGATCTTCTGACGCTCGAGCGCGGCGAGGCGGCGGAGCTGCATCTGCAGGATCGCGTCGGCCTGGATGTCGTCGATGTCGAGGAGCTTCTGGAGTCCCTCGTTCGCCTCCTGCGTCGTCTGCGACCGGCGGATGAGCGCGATGACCTCGTCGAGCGCGTCGAGTGCCTTCAGGTACGCGCGCAGGATGTGCATGCGCTTCTCGGCCTCGATGAGGCGGTACTGCGTGCGGCGGACGATCACCTCGATCTGGTGAGTGATCCAGTACGAGACGAAGCCGTCGATCGCGAGCGTGCGCGGGACGCCGTCGACGATCGCCAGCATGTTGGCGCCGAAGTTCTCCTGCAGCTGCGTGTGCTTGTAGAGGTTGTTCAGCACGACCTTCGCGACCGCGTCGCGCTTGAGCACGACGACGAGACGCTGACCGGTGCGGTCGGACGACTCGTCGCGGATGTCGGCGATGCCGGTGATCTTGCCGTCACGAGCGAGGTCGCCGATCTTCACCGCGACGTTGTCGGGGTTGACCTGGTACGGCAGCTCGGTGATCACGAGGCACGTGCGGCCCTGGATCTCCTCGACGTTGACGACGGCGCGCATCGTGATCGAGCCGCGTCCCGTGCGGTACGCCTCGTGGATGCCCTTGGTGCCGAGGATCTGCGCGCCGGTCGGGAAGTCCGGACCGGGGATGCGCTGGATCAGGCCGTCGAGCAGCTCCTCGCGGCTGATACCCGCGTTGTCGAGCGCCCAGAGCGCGGCATCCGCCACCTCGCGCAGGTTGTGCGGGGGGATGTTCGTCGCCATGCCGACCGCGATGCCGACGGAGCCGTTGACGAGCAGGTTGGGGAACCGGGCCGGGAGGACCGTCGGCTCCTGCGTCTGACCGTCGTAGTTGTCCTGGAAGTCGACCGTGTCTTCCTCGATGTCGCGCACCATCTCGAGCGCGAGCGGAGCCATCTTGGTCTCGGTGTATCGGGGGGCGGCCGCCCCCATGTTGCCGGGGGAGCCGAAGTTTCCCTGACCGAGCGCGAGCGGGTAGCGCAGCGCCCACGGCTGCACCAGACGCACGAGCGCGTCGTAGATCGCCGTGTCACCGTGCGGGTGGTACTGCCCCATGACCTCGCCGACCACGCGGGCGCACTTCGAGAAGGACTTGTCGGGACGGAAACCGCCGTCGTACATGCCGTAGATCACGCGGCGGTGCACGGGCTTCAGGCCGTCGCGCACATCCGGGAGGGCACGACCGACGATGACGGCCATCGCGTAGTCGAGATAGCTGCGCTGCATCTCGGACTGCAGGTCGACCTGGTCGATCTTGCCGTGATCGTGCGCCGGCTCGGGGCGTTCTTCGTCAGTCATGTCTTTTCGATTCCGGTCGTTCAGTTCTGGGTCGCTGAGCTTGTCGAAGCGTCTGGGTGCCCTTCGACAAGCTCAGGGACCCAGGGTTCGCTAGATGTCGAGGAAGCGGACGTCCTTGGCGTTGCGCTGGATGAAGCTGCGTCGGGATTCGACGTCCTCACCCATCAGCACGCTGAAGATCTCGTCGGCGGCCGCGGCATCCTCGATGGTCACCTGGCGGAGCGTCCGCGTGGTGTGATCCATCGTGGTCTCCCACAGCTCCTTGGCGTTCATCTCGCCGAGACCCTTGTAGCGCTGGATGCCGGCGTCCTTCGGGATGCGCTTGCCGTTGTCGAGGCCGTGCTTGAGCAGGGCGTCGCGCTCGGCGTCGCTGAACACATACTCGTGCGCCGAGTTCGACCACTTCAGGCGGTACAGCGGAGGCATCGCGAGGTAGACGAAGCCCGCCTCGATGAGTCCGCGCATGTAGCGGAACAGCAGCGTGAGCAGCAGCGTCGTGATGTGCTGACCGTCGACGTCGGCATCCGCCATCAGGACGATCTTGTGATAGCGGGCCTTCTCGATGTCGAAGTCCTCGCCGATACCCGTGCCGAAGGCCTGGATCATCGCCTGGACCTCGCGGTTGCCGAGCGCCTTGTCGAGACGCGCACGCTCCACGTTGAGGATCTTGCCGCGCAGCGCCAGGATCGCCTGCGTGTGCGGGTCGCGACCCTGCACCGCCGAACCGCCGGCCGAGTCGCCCTCCACGAGGAAGATCTCGCTGATCGACGGGTCCTTGCTCGTGCAGTCCTTGAGCTTGTCGGGCATCGCCGCCGACTCGAACACGCTCTTGCGACGAGCGGTCTCGCGCGCCTTGCGGGCAGCGAGTCGCGCGGTCGCGGCGTCGATGGCCTTGCGGATCACGTTCTTGGCCTGGCTCGGGTTGCGGTCGAGCCAATCGCCGAGCTGATCGCCGACGACCTTCTGCACGAACGCCTTCGCCTCGGTGTTGCCGAGCTTGGTCTTCGTCTGGCCCTCGAACTGCGGCTCACCGAGCTTGATGGAGATGACCGCGGTCAGCCCCTCGCGCACGTCGTCGCCGGAGAGGTTGTCGTCCTTCTCCTTGAGCAGGTTGTTCGCACGGGCGTACTTGTTGACCAGGGTGGTCAGCGCCGCACGGAAACCCTCCTCGTGCGTGCCGCCCTCGTGCGTGTTGATCGTGTTCGCATAGGTGAAGACGTTCTCGGTGTACGAGGTCGTCCACTGCATCGCGACCTCGAGGGAGATCTTGCGCTCCGCGTCTTCCGACTCGAAGGCGATGATCTCGTCGTTCACGACCTCGGCGTGACGCACCTTGTTCAGGTACTCGACGTAGTCGACCAGACCGCGCTCGTAGAGGAAGACGTCGCCGCGCTGCTGCTCGACGCTCGTGCCGTCCTCTTCGATGACCTCGGTGTGTCCGGCGCGCTCATCGTGCAGCTCGATGCGCAGCCCCTTGTTCAGGAACGCCATCTGCTGGAAGCGCGTGCGCAGGGTCTCGTAGTCGAACTCGACGCCCTCGGTGAAGATGGCGGGGTCGGGCCAGAACGTGATGTCGGTTCCGGTCTCATCGGTCTCGGCGCCGCGCTCCAGGGCCTGCTGCGGGTGACCGCCGTCGGCGAAGCTGTGGTGCCAGGTGTATCCCTGGCGCTTGATGTCGATCTCGAACCGCGTCGAGAGCGCGTTGACGACCGACGAGCCGACACCGTGCAGACCGCCGGAGACCGCGTATCCGCCGCCCCCGAACTTTCCGCCGGCGTGCAGGATCGTCAGGACGACCTCGACCGTCGACTTGTTCGGGTCAGAGGAGTGCGGGTCGACCGGGATGCCGCGGCCGTTGTCGACCACGCGCACTCCGCCGTCTTCCAGAAGGGAGACGATGATCGCGTCGCAGTAGCCGGCGAGGGCCTCATCGACGGAGTTGTCGACGATCTCGTAGACGAGGTGGTGCAGACCGCGCGGACCCGTGGAGCCGATGTACATGCCGGGGCGCTTGCGGACGGCCTCGAGTCCTTCGAGGATCTGGATCTCGTCGGCCCCGTATTCGCCGGGCTGCTTCGAGGTGGGTGAGATCGGCGAGTGTCCGTTCACGGAGCCGTTCTCGGGGGTCCCTCCGTTGGTCGATTCCGTCTCGTCTGCGGGGGATTCAGGCGTCATCAGAGGGCATTCTCCACATCGATATCACGAACTCCCATTCTAGCGGGATTTCGTCACGATATGCGGCTCAGAGGCCGCGTGTGGCCCTCTGAGCGTTTCAGACCCCTCGCATGGTGCCCTACCCGTAGGTATCGCGTGGGCCCCGTCCTGGAACGGCTCTGGGACCCCATTTCCAGGAGGGAACGTCCGGTCCGATGAAGCGGAGGTTCTCCACACCGGCATCCGGATAGCGCCGACCGATCTCGGTGAGGATGGTCGCGCGCATGAACTGGAGGTTCTTCGCCCAGGCCGTCGAATCGCACTTCACGGTCAGCAGTCCGCGCTCCAGGGAGACCGGTTCGGAGTGCTTCGCCGTGTCGGCACCGGCGAGATCGGCCCACTGGCGCACCAGGTCCTCGCGTGCCAGGGTCGTCTGCCATCCGGAGTCCCGACTCAGCCGATCGAGCACGGCACCCAGGGATCCGGGATCCCGGCCGGGGGTGAACGGCGCGTTCTCGTCGTCGACGATCCGGCGCTTGCGTTTCCACGAGGTGGAACTCGGCTTGAGTCCTCGCAGACGCAGATAGGTGGCCACCGTCTCGGGAACCTCGGCGGCCGCAGGAGTGGACGCGGCGTCAGTCATCTTCGCCCGTCTCCTCTGCGCTGGGTCCCTCGGTCTGTCCAGGGGTTCGTTCATCGCTGATCGTGCCGGCGCTGATCCGCACCACATGGGCGTGCAGCACCGCGGGGATATCCTCCTCCACCGCCGCCGTGACCACCACCTGCTCGTACGCCGCGGTCAGTGACGCGAGTCGCTGACGACGGTCGGCATCGAGCTCGGCGAACACGTCGTCCAGGATGAGCACCGGGTCACCGGCGGGGGATTCGCTCCGCAGCAGTTCCGCCGACGCGAGGCGCAGCGCCAGAGCCACCGACCACGACTCGCCGTGCGAGGCGTAGCCCTTCACCGGCAGATCCCGCACCCGCAGCACGAGGTCGTCGCGATGCGGACCGGTGAGCGTGAGGCCCCGGTCGAGTTCATTGGAGCGCTTGGCGGCGAGAGAGGCGCGGAACATCTCGGCGATCAGACGTGTCTCGCCGACCTTGTCATACGGCGCCGGCCCATCGGCATCCGTCGGCTCGGCGACGTCTTCCTCAGGGTCGCCGCCGCTCACCGACAGGGCCCACTCGAGTTGAGGACGATGGTCTTCGCCGGCGATCGCCGCGTAGGCATCGGCCACCGGCTGCTGAAGATCGGCGGCGAGACGCTGACGAGCGGTGATGATCTCGGAGCCCAGCGCGACGAGCTTGTCATCCCACACATCGAGGGTGCTGAGACCCTCCCCGCGGATGCCGCGCGCACGCGCCGACTTCAGCAGGGCGTTACGCTGCTTCAGCACCCGGTCATAGTCGCCCAGCACCGCCGCCATCCGCGGTGTGCGCTGGATGAGGAGCTGATCGGCGAAACGTCGACGTGCGGACGGGTCGCCGCGCACGATCTGCAGATCCTCCGGAGCGAACAGGACGACGTGCGCATACCGCGGCAGCTCGTTCGCCTTCGACGGGGAGCCGTTGATGCGCGCCTTGTTGGATCCCTGACGATTCAGCTGCACCTCGACGAGGACCTTGCGCTCTCCGTGCGACAGCCGCGCGCGGATGATTGCGTACTCCTGGCCGTCGCGCACCATCGGCGCATCCGACGACACCCGGTGCGAACCCAGGGTCGCGAGGAAGACGACGGCCTCGGCCAGATTCGTCTTGCCCTGGCCGTTGCGGCCGACGAGAACGTTCGGGCCGCTGTGAAGAGCGAGTTCAGCGGTCGCGTAGTTGCGGAAATCGACCAAGCTCAGGTGTTCCACAATCACGAGGGTCAGCCTACCTTCGGGGTCCGACAGTCTTGGGGTGAGCAGGGTGGCGTCGAGGCGGACGCGGGGACGCTCCCTTCGTTCGCAGAGCGGGTTCCCTCCCGCTGCGCGGGCCCCTCCCGATGCTCACTCCGGGAGCATCCCCACGTCCTCAGGTTTCGCGTATCGCGAGGTTTCGCGTATCGCGTGGGAGATGCGAGGGATACGGGGGTGGCAGCGCCTCGCTTCGCTCTCCGACTGCGTGCGATATCCGCGGTTGCCTGGTCGTTGAGCGAGCGGAGCGAGACGAAACGTGCCCCCTTGCTGGGTCCCTGAGCTTGTCGAAGGGAGCCGAGACGGCGACGGGTAGGTCAGCGAAGGAGGAGGTTGGGCTGCAGCAGGTATTTGAACGAGTCGAGACCGGCCTGATCCACCGAGGTCTGGCTCGTGATGAGGACCGGACTCAGCTTGTTGGCGTTGTCGCTCGACGTGAAGGTCACGCGGACGAACTCGCTCTTCACAGCGCCGAGCGCCTCGATCAGGTACTGCGGGTTCAGACCGAGGGTGACCTCGTCGCCACCCGAGAGGATCGCGTCAACCGACTCGGACGCACGCGCGTGCTCGCTGCCCGAGGCATCCATCGTGACGCTGTCGCTCGTGAACGTGAACCGCAGCGGAGCGGCACGGTCGAGAACCAGCGACACACGACGCACGGCCTCGACGAGATCTGCCGTGTTGACCACCGCGTAGTGATCGGTCTGCTCGGGGAAGAGACGACGGACCGGCGGGAAGTTGCCTTTGATCAGCAGCGAGGTGACGGTCTTGTTCCCCGCGGTGAAGGCGATGATCTCACGCTCACCGGCACCCGAGAAGGCGATCTGGATCGTGCCGGCGTGGCCGAAAGTCTTCCCGACCTCGACGAGGGTGCGCGCGGGGACGAGCGCGGTGGCCTCGACCTCTTCGCCGTCCCACGGCACGTCGCGGATCGAGACCCGGTAACGGTCGGTCGCGACGAGGCTGAGGCTCTGGCCGGAGACGGCGAGCTGCACACCGGTCAGCACGGGGGTGACGTCGTCGCGCGACGCGGCGAAGCCGACCTGCGCGATCGCCGTGCCGAAGTCGTCGGCGGGAACCACACCGGAGGATCCCGAGACCTCGGGGATCGACGGATATTCCTCGACGGGCATGGCGGCGAGGGTGAATCGGGCGGAGCCGCAGGTGACGGTGATCCCACCGTCGTCTTCGACGGCGATCTCGATCGGAGCGTTCGGCAGACGGCTGGCGATGTCGGAGAGCAGGCGGCCGTGGACGAGGATCGTGCCGGGCGTCTCGACCGTGGCCTCGATGGTGGTGCGAGCGGATGCCTCGTAGTCGAAAGCCGAGAGGGTGAGGCCTGAGCCGTCTGCCTCGATCAGCACACCGGCGAGGATCGGCTGCGGGTTCCGCTGCGGGAGGAGCTTGACGACGAACGACACTGCCTCGCTGAAGACATCGCGGTTGACCTGAAACCTCACGGGTGCTCCCTTGTCGTCGATCTGTGACATGTCGTCGTCAGTCCTGCCGGTGCAGGGCTTCCCATGCTAGCCCCACACTCCCGCGTATCCCTACGCTCGGAGGTTTTGTGATCCGCTCGGCGCTCGTCCCCATCGTCTGGTGATCGGATCGCCGCTTCAAAGGGTTAACTCCTTAACGGTGTTAACCGCTGTGGATTCTGTGGATAACTCGGTGGATAGCAGACGCGAGTAAGGAACTACACGGCTGTCACTTGTGGAATCCCTGAGGAATCCGCGGGTTCACGGCATCCACCCTCTCTTCGCCGTCCCCGTAGTTATCCACAGGTTTGACGTCTGAGCTCACATTCGTCCCGATGGTTTCCCGGATCATCCACAAGTTATCCACATGTGCATAGAGGCATTTATCGGATGCTGCGCAGGCGTGTCGGGACAACGAAAAGGGGGACACGGCACCGGGATCGGTGTCGTGTCCCCCTTCCGGAGGCGGCGTGAGGTCAGCGCCGGCCGAGCTGCGTCGTGATCTCAGTGACCTGGTTGTAGATCGAACGTCGCTCCTTCATGAGCTCGCTGATCTTCTTGTAGGCGTACATCACCGTGGTGTGGTCCCTGTTGCCGAAGAGCTGTCCGATCTTGGGCAGCGAGAGGCTGGTCCGCTCACGGCACAGGTACATCGCGATCTGACGGGCGGTGGCGATCTGCTGCGAGCGACTGGAGCCGTAGAGGTCGTCGACCGTGAGCTTGAAGTACTGCGCGGTGGCCGTGATGATGTCGGTCGGCGAGATGATGTTGTCCTCGGCCGTGTCGATGATGTCGCGGAGCACGGTCTGCGCGAGGGAGATGTCGAGCGACGAGCGGTTGAGGCTCGCGAAGGCGGAGACCCGGATGAGGGCGCCCTCGAGCTCGCGGATGTTCGACGAGACCACGGTCGCGATGTACTCGAGCACCTCGTCGGGGATGTGGAGAGCCTCGCTCTGCGCCTTCTTGCGGAGGATCGCGATGCGCGTCTCCAGGTCGGGAGCCTGCACGTCGGTGATCAGACCCCACTCGAAGCGGCTGCGCATCCGGTCTTCGAAGCCGGTCAGGTGCTTCGGGGCGACATCGCTCGTGATCACGACCTGCTTGTTGTGGTCGTGCAGCGTGTTGAAGGTGTGGAAGAACGCCTCCTGCGTCTCGGCTCGACCCTGCAGGAACTGGATGTCGTCGATGAGGAGGATGTCGACGTCGCGGTAGCGCGCCTGGAACGCGGCTCCGCGGTTGTTTGCGATCGAGTTGATGAAGTCGTTCGTGAACTCCTCGCTCGAGACGTAGCGCACCTTGACGCCGGCGTAGAGCGATTGGGCGTAGTCGCCGATGGCGTGAAGGAGGTGCGTCTTGCCGAGTCCCGAGTCCCCGTAGATGAAGAGGGGGTTGTAGGCCTTGGCCGGCGCCTCGGCGACCGCGACCGCCGCCGCGTGTGCGAAGCGGTTGGACTGGCCGATGACGAAGTTGTCGAAGGTGTACTTCGGGTTGAGCCGGGATTCGTGGCGCAGCTGTGTGGGCTGCTCCATGGGTGACTCGACGCGCACGGGCTCGTGTCGGCCGAAGTCGGCGACGGCGATCGGTGCGGTCGGCTGCTCGGCGAGTTCGTGGTTCACGACGACGCGGTAGGAGGTGACCTCCTCGCCGATGTGGGAGAGGGCCTCCATGATCGGCAGCCGCAGACGCTTGTTGATCTGCGCGGCGGTGAGATCGTTGGGCACCTCGAGGTAGAGCGTCGCGGCCATCACACCGGCCGGGACCGCCAGGCTCAGGAAGCCCTGCAACTGCGGCGTGACCCGGTCGTCGTCCACCAGGAGCTCCTGCACCGTGGTCCAGATCGGAACGTCGGGCTGGGCTGGTGAGGACATGACGCTCCGGACGGGGATTCGATGAGGGCTCCGACGTGCCGTGCCCCTGTGGATAACTTCGGTTGCCACGGTAGTCATCGCGGCTGGGAACGGCAACCTGCCCCGGGAATTCCGCGCGCGTGTCATGCGCCCCGGGCGTGCCCCGGTTGTGGATAATGGCTGTGCGGTTCGTGACGGGTCCCCGCCGCTCCAGCGCGCAGATTTGCTCTGCGCGCCGGCAGGACGTACCCTTACTTGGTTGACTTATGCCATTTTTTTGGCAGTTCCCCATGTCTCCGGTCGCAGTGAACCCGGTGGCAGTATTCCCGGAGTGATTCCATGACTAAGCGCACTTTCCAGCCCAACAACCGTCGTCGCGCCAAGAAGCACGGCTTCCGCGCTCGCATGCGCACGCGCGCCGGCCGCGGCATCCTCGCTGCCCGCCGCGCGAAGGGCCGCACCGAGCTCTCCGCGTAGTCCGCTGTGCTCGCCCGCCCGTATCGGCTGACCCGCGGGAGCGACTATCGACTGGTCGTTCGCCGCGGATCGCGTTGTGGCGGGTCGAGCGTCATCACGTCGATGATGTCGACGGGTGAGAGCAGGGCCGCACGGTTCGGATTCATCATCAGCAAGCAGGTGGGCACCGCCGTGGTGCGCAACACGGTGCGTCGGCGTCTGAAAGCCGTCTGCGCGGATGCGCTCCCGCGCGTACCCGAGGGCACGGATGTCGTCATCCGTGCCCTTCCTGCATCCGCGACGGCGTCCTTCGCCGAGCTCAGCGCGGATGTGAACCGCTGTCTCGGCCGGCTGGCGCCGGTGTCGACGGCTGGCACCTCATGACCGCACTGCCGGCATCGTCGATCGGCTCGGCTCGGATGCAGTCCCGCGACCTCGTGCGCAGCATCCCTCTGATACCGCGGAATCTTGTGCTGGGATTCCTGACCGCGTATCGCAAGACCATCTCTCCTCTGTATGGAGATGTCTGTGCGTACTACCCCAGCTGTTCCGCTTACGCTGTAGGTGCGGTGCAGCAGCACGGCGCCGTGCGGGGAACGCTGTTCTCTGCGTGGCGCATCCTCCGCTGCAATCCCTGGACTCGCGGCGGCGTCGATGACGTCCGTCCGCACGAACACTTCCGCTACGACCTGACTGCTCACGGTTTCGTCGTCCCTTCCCGAAAGGACTGAACGGTGGGTCTTGACCTTCTGCTCGCCAGCACCACACCCAGCCCCGACGCTGCGGGAGGTGGTTTCGACCTGATCGGCACCATCCTCTGGCCGCTGAAGTGGCTGGTCGAGATGATCCTCGTCGCGTGGCACTGGCTCCTCACCGCGGTGGGTCTGCCCGCGGCATCCGGTCTCACCTGGGTCCTGTCGATCGTCGGTCTCGTCATCGTCGTCCGTGCCGCTCTGATCCCGCTGTTCGTCAAGCAGATCAAGAGCCAGCGAAAGATGATGGAAATCGCTCCTGAGCTGCGGAAAGTCCAGGAGAAGTACCGCGGCAAGAAGGATCAGCTCTCTCGCGAGGCCATGAGCCGCGAGACCATGGCGCTGTACAAGAAGCACGGCACGACGCCGATGTCGAGCTGCCTTCCGCTCCTCGTGCAGATGCCCATCTTCTTCTCGCTCTTCAGCGTGCTGAGCGACGTCAGCAAGCACGCGAAGGCCGGGATCGGCGGCGTCGGGTTCCTCAGCCCGGAACTGACGAAGGAGTTCTACGACGCCAAGCTGTTCGGCGTCGCCTCGCTGCATGAGACTCTCGGCAATGCCGTGGATGCGCAGAACACCACGGCGATCATCATCCTGGTCACGCTGGTCGTGCTCATGATCGGATCGCAGTTCTTCACCCAGCTGCAGATCATCTCGAAGAACCTGTCGCCCGAGGCCAAGACCGGCCAGGCGTACCAGATGCAGAAGATCATGCTCTACGTGCTGCCGCTCGGCTTCATCTTCTCGGGCATCTTCTTCCCGCTCGGCGTCGTCGTCTACTGGTTCATCTCGAACCTGTGGACGATGGGCCAGCAGTTCCTCGTCATCCGCGAGATGCCGACTCCCGGTTCCGAAGCCGCCAAGGCGCGCGAGGAGCGCCTCGCGAAGAAGGGCAAGGCGATCGATTCGTCCGGCAAGGTCGTCCCGATGGCTGCGTACGAGGCGGAGCAGAAGCGCCTGCTGGACGAGGCGGAGAAGGCCAAGGCAGAGGCACCGAAGCGTCAGCAGCCGGTGGGTAAGAAGCGCGCGAAGAAGAAGGGGAGCGGTTCATGAGTGAGGTCGTGACCGAGACCACCGAACCGACGGTGGCACAGCTGGAGAACGAGGGTGACGTCGCCGCGGACTACCTCGAGGAGCTGCTCGACATCGCCGACATCGATGGGGATCTGAACCTCGATGTCCGTCAGGGTCGCGCCTACGTGTCGGTCGAGGCAGAGGGCGATGGACTCGCTCTGCTCTCGGCGCCCGACACCGTGCAGGCGCTTCAGGAGCTCACGCGTCTCGCGGTGCAGAACCGCACGGGTTCGTTCTCGCGTCTGATCCTCGACATCGGCGGATCGCGCGACACGCGTCGCCGACAGCTCGAGACGCTGGTGGATGCTGCGGCCGCGAAGCTCGACGAGGGCTCGTCTCAGGCATCCCTGCCGTCGATGTCCAGCTACGAGCGCAAGCTGGTTCACGACATCGCTGCCGACCGGGGCCTCGTCTCCGAGTCGTATGGCGAGGGCGCCGACCGGCACACGGTGCTGCGTCGCCGTTGATGTTTCACGTGAAACATCGAATGGCGAGGGTCTGATCCCATGTCCGTGAGTGCGAATGGTGCCGAGCTCGAGGTCGAGCCCGAGATCGCTGCGGAGCTCTTCGGGGATCGGATCGACGTGGCTCGATCGTTTACGGCAGCCTTGGCGCGAGAAGGCGAGGAGCGCGGTCTCATCGGTCCGCTCGAGCTCCCGCGCCTGTGGACCCGACACATCCTCAACAGCGTGATCGCTGCGCCGCTCTTCCATGGATCCGTCGCGGACATCGGTTCCGGTGCGGGACTGCCGGGCCTGGTACTGGCGATCGCCCGATCGGACGTGCAGTGGACGCTCATCGAGCCCATGGAGCGACGGGTCACCTGGCTCAACGAGCAGGTCACTGCTCTCGGGTTGGACAATGTCGATGTCGTGCGAGCCCGGGCGGAGGACGTGCGTCCTGCCGATGGCTTCGATGTCGTGACGGCGCGAGCAGTAAGTGCACTCCGCACGCTCATCCCCCTGACGGCGCCCCTCGTGCGCGACGGGGGAGAGCTCACGCTTCTCAAGGGCATGAACGCAGCGAACGAGATCGCCGCGGCACAGAAGCAGATCAAGAAGTTCCGCCTCTCCGACGTGCGCGTCGAGGTGCTGGGCGAGGGTGTGCTGCCGGAGATCACTCGAGTCGTGCGGGCCGTCGTCCGCTGAGTCGGGTTCGGATGTTTCACGTGAAACATCCACTGTTCGAAGCTCATATGTGGGGCGCTTGCTGGGCGGTGTTCCCCGTGGGCGGGTGCGGGATCGCTCCCTTCGTTCGCAAAGCGGGCACCCTCCCCGCAAGCGGGGACACCTCCCGATGCTCACGCCGGGAGCGATCCCGCATCCGCGGACGAGCTTCCATGCAGTCCATGAGCGCGAGGTCGGTCTCAACGGGTAGGACTGGTGGTCGCCCCGGGCAGTGAGGTCTTATAGGGGGCATGCATGTGGAGCGAGTGGTGCCTATCCTGACCGTGGCGGATGTCGCGAGCGCAGTCGAGGTTCATCGGCAGGTGTTGAGGATGTCGGTGGTCATGGATCACGGATGGATCGTGACGCTCGCAGATGATGCCGGTCGACAGCTGAGCGTCATGACCCATGATGCGTCCGCTGCGGTGAACCCGGATGTCTCGGTCTTCGTGGATGACGTGGGGGAGGCGTTGCGCCGGGCCGTCGCCGCCGGCGCGGAGATCGTGTATCCGATGACGGACGAACCCTGGGGCGTCACGCGCTTCTTCTACCGCGATGCCGGTGGGAGCGTCATCAACGTCGGCATGCACACGGTGCCCTCTGCTCTGCAATAGGGTGCCAGCCGTCGCCTATTCCCGCGCCTACATGCTCCGTGATGGAGGCGAGCGCGAGGAGGCCTTCCTCGGGGGGCGATGTTTCACGTGAAACATGAGGTCGAGACCGAGGTCGGTGGCCGCCTACGAGATCGACGATGTCGACGGGCTGGGAGATCTGGGCTGCGAGGGACCTTCACCGCACCGGGTAAGGGTGCATCCCTGACTGGTTGCCGGCTCACCGACATGCGTCGATGGCTCCGGTGCCTGCCCTGAGGGGAGGACCTGGGGGGACGTTGCGCCTGGCAGGGACTCATGCCCACCGTTTCACGTGAAACGTCTGTCCTCCTGACCGAGATCCGTCTTCCTGACCGAGTCTGATTTCCAGCGCGGTGGACGGGGTGGGCCGCCCTGTGGACGCGAGTACCGCGGATCAGCCCGGCGCCGCGCACTCGATCGATGTTCGAAGGAGGGTGGATCTCCGAATCCGGGGCTTCGTAATGGGGATCCTGTCCGGCGAGCATCTTGAGAACTCCCGCCCGCAGACATGCAAGACCCGCACGGGTCACGCCGCGACTGCGCGACTCGCTGATGTGAGTGCCTGGAAGAGTCTCGCGTGAGGACTGCGGGGAAAGCTAGCCGCGAGCATCCGTTTCACGTGAAACATCTCGCTTGATCGTCTCGCCTGACCCTCGAGTGACTCCTGCGGCGGGGTGGTCGGGTGCTCCGAGCGTCATGAGGCGCGTCACGGGAGGATGAACAGCGTTCTCAAGACGCGGGCGCTCCCGAAATACGACCATCGAGAGCGGTCTCCGTTCGCCGGAGACGGTCACACCGCACGGCCCTTCGGGTGCAGCCTCCCCAGAATCGTGATGGTGGAGGTGGGCGGGCACGGCGCATGGTCCTCCCCGGACGTCGTGGGGGAGAGGTCCGTGGGGTGAATGAACAGAATCGATCCCTACGGAACAGGCAGCTCGGCGCCGTCCTGGGCGAGCACCCGGTCCACGTGAGGTTGGCATCGGTGGCCGGTTGTGACCGCAGTTGCGTGAGCGCCTGACCTCGCAGGGGGGTGAAGTCCCTGGCGCGCGTACCAGAGAGAATGCGGCAGGGGAGGGTGCCTGCGCTGCGAAGAGAGAACTCCGTCGCGCCTCCCAGGGCGTTGTCAGCGCGACGCTGGGGCTTCGCGACGATACATGTTTCACGTGAAACATGTATCGTCGGCCGCCTGCTGCGGTCGCGGCTCGAGACGTGGGTGGACTGATTCCCGGAGCTGCATCCGCAGAGCCGTGGGTGGGGGAGACACCGGCGCCCTGAGTGGAAGAGTCAGCACTCCGGCACCCTGCAGAGACCGAAGGAGTGTGACCGAGGGTGTCAACCGAAGAGCCTCGGAGACCCCCGGTAAGTCCAAGGTCGCCTCCTGCGATTAGAGTGGTACGCGGCCCCGAAAGGAGTGGATGTTTCACGTGAAACAATCCGAGAAGGCATCACCGAACGAGTCGTTCGGGATGGATACACCGCTCGCGCGGGAGCTCGCCGACCTGTCTGCTCGGCGCCGCGCGCTCGAAGCCGCGAAGGTCGAGTTCACGGGGGAGACCCGCGTGCTGACGGTGTCGAATCAGAAGGGCGGCGTGGGGAAGACGACCACGGCCGTCAATGTCGCTTCGGCTCTCGCCGGACTCGGCGCAAAGGTTCTGGTCATCGACCTCGATCCACAGGGCAACGCATCCACGGCGCTCGGCGTCCCGCACAGCGCCGAGGTCCCGAGCGTCTATGACGTGCTCATCGAGGAGTTCCCGCTGGCGGACATCGTGCAGCAGAGCCCCGAGGATCCCAACCTCTTCTGTGCTCCGAGCACCATCCACCTCGCCGGCGCCGAGATCGAGCTCGTCGCTCAGGTCGCGAGGGAGCATCGGCTCCGCCGGGCCCTGGAGGACTACCTCGTCGACAGCCCGATGGACTTCGTCATCATCGACTGCCCGCCGTCACTCGGGCTGCTGACGATCAATGCCTTCACCGCGGCATCCGAGGTCTTCATCCCGATCCAGTGCGAGTACTACGCACTGGAGGGCCTGAGCCAGCTGCTCGGCAGCATCCAGATGATCCAGAAGCACCTGAACCCCTCGCTGCACCTCTCCACCATCCTGCTGACGATGTTCGACGGGCGCACCCGTCTGGCGCAGCAGGTGGCGGATGAGGTGCGGACCCACTTCCCGACGCAGGTGCTGGAGACCGTGATCCCGCGCTCGGTACGTGTGTCGGAGGCACCGAGTTTCGGCCAGACGGTGATCGCCTACGATGGGCAGTCCGCCGGCGCGATCGCGTATCGCGAGGCCGCTGTCGAGATCGCGTCGCGCACAGCGACGCAGAGCAAGGAGAAATGATGGCGAAGCGCACTGGACTGGGTCGGGGCATCGGCGCCCTGATTCCGACGGCGGATCAGGCGGAGCGTCCCGTCGACGTGTTCTTCCCGGGCGCGAATCTCCGTCCGAGCGAGGACCAGGTCAGCACGGTCGCTCGCGAGCAGGAGGAGCTGTCAGCCGTTCCCGGCATCCACCTCGTCCAGGTCGATCCGAACACCATCGTCCCGAACCCCCGTCAGCCGCGTACGCACTTCAATCCGGAGGACCTCGCGGAACTGGTGCACAGCGTCCGTGAGTTCGGCGTCCTGCAGCCGGTCGTCGTGCGGAAGAACTCCGACGGCGAGTACGAGCTCATCATGGGGGAGCGGCGCACCCGCGCAGCCCGGGAGGCCGGGCTCGACACGATCCCTGTGATCGTCCGCGAGACCGCAGACGAGGATCTCCTCCGGGACGCCCTCCTCGAGAACCTGCATCGCTCCGAGCTCAACCCGCTGGAAGAGGCTTCCGCGTACCAGCAGCTCCTCGAGGACTTCGGCATCACGCAGGAGGAGCTCGCGACCCGAATCGGGCGGTCGCGACCCCAGATCAGCAACACGATCCGGCTCCTCAAGCTCCCTGTCCCGGTGCAGCAGCGGGTCGCCGCCGGAGTGCTCACGGCAGGCCACGCTCGCGCGATCCTCAGCCTCGAGACTCCCGAGGCGATGCAGCGTCTGGCCGACAAGGTCGTGAACGAGGATCTCTCCGTGCGCGCCACGGAAGAGGTCGCGAAGTCGCAGCCGTCGACCGCGGGGAAGGCTCCGAAACCCACCCCGGGAGCGCGACGCGCCTACCTCGACGAGGTCGCCGGCAAGCTCGGCGACCGCCTGAACACCCGCGTGAAGATCGCTCTGGGTGCTCGTAAAGGCCAGGTCACGATCGATTTCGCGTCGATTCAGGATCTGAACCGGATTCTCGAGGAACTCGGCGAACAGGGATACGGGCGCGGCTGACCGCCCTCGGCGCCAGGGGGAGGCCTAGACTCGCGTCAGATGATGTCGAGGAGGGGCACAATGTCGCGCACACAACCCGGATCAGCCATACGAGGCCGCGTCATCGCGGTCAGCGTCGCCGCCGCTCTCGGCGGCTTCCTGTTCGGCTTCGACACCGCCGTGATCAACGGTGCGGTCGATGCTCTGGCCGGCAGTCAGTCCGGGTTCGACCTCGGCGTGGGCCTCAAGGGCTTCGCCGTGTCGTCGGCGCTGATCGGCTGCGCCGTCGGCGCCTGGTTCGCCGGGCCCCTAGCCAACCGGTTCGGCCGAATCCCGGTGATGGTCGTGGCCGCCGTCCTGTTCCTGCTCTCGTCGCTGGGCTCCGGGTTCGCGTTCGGGGTCATCGACCTCATCTTCTGGCGCGTCATCGGCGGACTCGGCGTCGGCGCGGCATCCGTTATCGCTCCCGCGTACATCGCCGAGGTCTCGCCGGCGCACATCCGCGGACGTCTCGGCTCGCTCCAGCAGCTGGCGATCGTCACAGGTATCTTCATCGCCCTCCTCTCCGATGCGATGCTCGCGAACGTCGCAGGAGGAGCCGCAGAGCCGCTCTGGGGACTGGACGCGTGGCGCTGGATGTTCATCGCCGGTGCGGTTCCGTCGATCGTCTACGGCGTCGTGTCGATGAGACTCCCCGAATCTCCGCGCTATCTCGTCGCGAAGGGAGAGCTCGAGAAGGCCTCCGAAGTTCTGACCACGGTCACCGGTGCGGTCGACGTGAAGGCGAAGATCGCCGAGATCACCGGCACGCTCAACACCGAGCGCTCGGAATCGCTGCGTGATCTGCGGGGCAACCGCCTGGGTCTGAAGCCGATCGTGTGGGTCGGCATCCTGCTGTCGGTCTTCCAGCAGTTCGTGGGCATCAACGTGATCTTCTATTACTCGACGACGCTGTGGCAGTCCGTCGGGTTCGGGGAGTCGGAAGCGCTCCTGATCACGGTGATCACGTCGGTGACGAACATCGTCGTGACGATCGTGGCGATCCTCCTCGTGGATCGGGTCGGCCGACGGATCATGCTCCTCGTGGGATCCGTGGGCATGACGCTCACGCTGGGACTGATGGCGCTGGCGTTCTCCTTCGGAACACTGGATGCCGCGGGCGCGGTGACGCTCCCCGACCCCTGGGCGACGGTCGCCCTGATCTGCGCGAACGGCTTCGTGGTGTTCTTCGGTGCCACGTGGGGGCCGCTGGTGTGGGTGCTGCTGGGGGAGATGTTCCCGAACTCGATCCGCGCCGGGGCCCTCGCCGTCGCCGCGGCAGCGCAGTGGGTCGCCAACTTCTTCATCTCGACGACGTTCCCGGCCTTCTCGGCGATCGGGCTGCCCTTCGCCTACGGGTTCTACGCGTTCTTCGCCCTGCTGTCGTTCTTCTTCGTGTACTTCAAGGTCGCGGAGACCAAGGGGAAGGAGCTCGAGGACATGCGCGAAGACACGAAGGTCGAGCGCCGGCGTCGCCCCAGTCGGACGTAGGCTGGAAGCATGTCAGAGTCCGTCCAGCGCCGCGCCAGCCTCGAAGTGCTGCGTGCGGAAGCGGCGGACGAGCTCGCGGTCCTCATCCAGGAGCGTCTGCTCGGCGGCGAGGACCCGTGGGACTTCATGGAGGAGCTCCCGAGCGTCGACGAGCTCGTCGTCTACCTCCTGCGGGCCGACAACATCACCGCGAACGACGGCGTGCGGCCGAACGCGGCCCGGCACTACCGGGTGCTGCGCCAGATCGCCCTGGAGTACCCCGAGCTGACCCCCGCCGTCTGGGGACTCCTCGACGAGAAGCAGCGTCACCGCCGGTGGGACCCGACGGTCGCCGACGCGTCCTGACATGCCTCGGATGCTCGTCTCGTACGATCCGTCCTGGCCGGCTCGCTTCGAGGAGATCGCCGCAGAGCTGCGCGCGCACGGCGAACCGAGCTGGCTGATCGAGCACATCGGATCGACGGCGGTTCCCGGCATGCGAGCCAAGCCGATCATCGACCTCGCCGTGCGGATCGAGGGTGCCGAGGACTTCGTACGACACCGACCGGCCCTCGAGGAGATCGGCTGGCGCCGCGGCAGCAGCGTGCAGAGCCATCCGGTGATGGTGTTCGAGGAGGACGGCATCCGCACCCGCATCGCGCACTTCTTCCCCGCATCCGACTGGGACACCGTGAACCAGCGCATCCTGCGCGACTGGCTCCTGGCTCACCCCGCGGATGCCGACCGCTACACGCACGCGAAGTGCGACGCCGTGGCCGCTGCCGCCCACGGCACCTCCACCTACAACGCCGCCAAGGCCCCCGTCATCCAGGACCTCGTCGACCGTGCCCGTGCCGCCCGCGGCCTGCCCTCGGTCCCCGTCGCCGACAGGTAGCCGCGTCGCAGCATCCGCCTGCCCCGATCGTCTCCTCACCACAACCTCTGTGTGGTTCATCCCAGGCGGCTGCGCCCGTCCGCGCAGCGCAGGGCGCAGGGATGTTCCCCGAACGAGCATCGGGAGGGGCCCGCGCAGCGGGAGGGAACCCGCTCTGCGAGAGAGGGGAACATCCCGGAGCCCGGAACCACAGGAACCGACGTTTCGTCTCGCTTCGCTCGCTCAACGACCGAGAGCCGGGCACAGAAAAGGCCGCCACCTCCGGAGAGGTGACGGCCCTGCTGGGTCTCAGTGGATCAGCCGATGAATGCGGCGAGGTCCTTCTCGAGCGCGAACTTGGGCTTGGCGCCGATGATGGTCGTCTTGACCTCACCGCCGTCGAACACCTTCATCGCCGGGATGGACGTGATCTGGTACTTCATCGCGAGCTCGGGGTTCTCGTCGACGTTGAGCTTGAGGATGGTGATCTTGTCGGGGTTCTCGGACTGGATCTCGTCCAGCACCGGGGCCACCATGCGACAGGGACCGCACCACTCGGCCCAGAAGTCCACCAGCACGGGACCGTCGGCCTGCAGAACGTCCTGCTCCCAGGTCGCCTGGCTCGTAGCCTTTGCACTCATCAGAGTCTCTCCTTGATTCGAGGTTCGCCTGCTACAACAGCAGACGAGGTGAAACTGTTCCCGCGCGCCTAGGCGGTGAGGATCTCGGCGGCCTCCGCGGCCGGGAACTCGACCGAGGCGTCGTCAAAATCCGCGAGGAAGTGCTCCGCGTCGAGGGCCGCGACCGTTCCGGAGCCGGCAGCCGTGATGGCCTGGCGGTAGGTCGGGTCGATGACGTCACCCGCGGCGAACACCCCGGGCACCGACGTGACCGACGAGCGGCCGTCGACCCAGATGGTGCCCTCGGCGGTCAGCTTCAGCTTGTCGTGCACGAGGTGCGTGCGCGGGTCGTTGCCGATCGCGATGAACAGGCCGTCGAGCGGGAGATCGCTCAGCGTGCCGTCGACGGTGTTGCGCAGCTGCACACCGGTGACGGAGTCGCCGCCGAGGACTTCGGCGACCTCGCTGTTCCACACGAACTCGATCTTCTCGTTCGCGAACGCGCGCTCCTGCATGATCTTCGAGGCACGCAGGGTGTCCTTGCGGTGGATCACGTAGACCTTGTCGGCGAAGCGCGTGAGGAAGGTCGCCTCTTCCATGGCGGAGTCGCCGCCGCCGACGACCGCGATCGTCTTCTGACGGAAGAAGAAGCCGTCGCAGGTGGCGCACCAGGAGACGCCGTAGCCGGAGAGGCGCTCCTCGCCCGCGATGTTCAGCTTGCGGTACGCCGAACCGGTCGCGTAGATCAGGGTCTGCGTCTCGTGCACCGCGCCGCTGCCGAGCGTGACCGTCTTGACGGGGCCGTCGAGGGCGAGCTCGGTGACGTCGTCGTAGAGCACCTCGGTGCCGAACTTCTCGGCCTGCTCCTGGAACTTGGCCATGAGCTCAGGCCCCTGGATGCCCTCGGGGAAGCCCGGGTAGTTCTCGACCTCGGTGGTGTTCATCAGCTCGCCGCCGACCTCGACGGAGCTCGCGATGAGCAGCGGCTTGAGGTTCGCGCGTGCAGCGTAGATGGCGGCCGTGAATCCGGCGGGGCCGGAACCGATGATGATGACCTGACGCATGTGCTCTCCGTCTGAGAAATTACGGTGGCGTCGAAAGACGTCCCGAGTGATTCAACCCATGGTAACCGCGCGGCATTCCCTGCGCTGAGTGCCCGGCGGGAGTCAGCGACCGGGGAGGAACCGGCGCACCAGAGTGCCGGCGACCTTGAGCTCGGGCGCGCGCAGCAGGGCGAGGATCGCGAGGTAGACGACGACCACCACGAGCCCGATCACCGCGGTGCCGAGAGCGCCGGGGATCTTGTCGGCGACGGTCCAGCCGGCGCTTCCGCCGAACAGCACGAAGACGCCCCAGCCGGCGAGTCCCGCGGGGATCGCGGCGACCGCGAAGCGGCCGAGCGTGACCAGCCAGGACCGCACACCGAGACTGCCGATCTTGCGGTGCAGCAGCCAGGTGGCGACGATCGTCTGGACGGTGCTGGAGATGGACTGCCCGAGTGCGACGGCGGCCGCCAGACCCGTGATCGGGATGATGTCGGCCTGGAGCAGGCCCCACGCGATCAGGGCCGTGGCGACGATGAGGCAGCACTGGAAGATCGTGAACCAGAACGGCGTGCGCGTGTCGTCGTAGGCGTAGAACGTCCGCTGGACGATGAAGAGGATCGTGAGGGGGATCAGGCTCACGAGATAGCAGATCAGCACCAGGGCTGCCGCTTCGGCATCCGCGGGGGAGCTCGTGAAGACCCGGGACGCGGGGATCGCGGCCGCGGCGACGGCGGCGACGGCCGCGACGATGAAGAACAGCAGGGTGCGGATGCTGCGCGAGATGTCCTCGCGGACCTCGACATGACGCCCGGCTGCTGCGTGCTCGCTGATCTGGGTGAAGTACGGCGTCCCGATCGACAGCACGATCACCGAGTACGGGAGCATGAAGATGAGCCAGGCGTTGGCGGTCACGGTCGCCGAGGCGCCTGTTCCCGAGGCCGCACTCACGATGTTGCCCTGCAGCACACCGGCGGCGAGGCTCGCGAAGGCCATCAGGAACGTCCAGCCCGCCAGCTTGCCGACGGCCCCGAGTCCGACGCCCCGCCAGCGGAAGTCGGGCTTGAGCGCGAGCCCGGTGCGCCGCCAGAACACCAGGAGCACGACCGCCTGCAGCGCGATGCCCAGGGTCGCCGTGGCGCCGAGGGTGGTGATCATCGCCGGCGTCCACTCCGCGGCCTTCGTCGGCACCGGGGCGAAGAGCGCGCCGAGAAGCAGGAAGCCGACGATCGAGACGATGTTGTTCACGACGGGCGCCCAGGTGAAGGGCCCGAAGATCCGGCGGGCGTTGAGCGCCTCTCCGAGCAGGGCGTAGAGCCCGTAGAAGAGGATCTGCGGCAGGCACCAGTACGCGAGGGCCGTGGCGAGCGCCTGAGCTTCGGGAGGCGCCTGGCCGGCGACCAGCACGACGAGCCAGGGCGCGGCGATGGTCGCGATCAACGTGGTGACGACGAGCACGACGGTGCCGAGAGTGAAGAGCTTGGAGATGAAGGCGTTTCCGCCGTCGGCATCCGCCGTCGCCTTCACGATCTGCGGGACGATCACGGCCGTGAGCACACCGACGGAGATCAGGCCGAAGACGCTGTTCGGCAGGGTGTTGGCGAACGTGAACGCGTCGGCGGCCTCCGAGCCGACGGCCCCGAGCACTCCGACGAGCACGATGCTCCGCAGGAGTCCCGTGACGCGCGACACCAGGGTGCCGGCGCCGATGACGGCGCTCGCGCGCCCGAGGCTACTCACCACGTCCGTCCTTCGGCTCTGCTGCTTCCAGCGCTGCGGCATCCGCTGCTGCCTCCTCGGCCGCCTCGCGGCGCTTGCGACGCACGGTGCGGATCACGCCGAGGCCGATCAGCAGCACGGCGAGTCCGCCGAAGATGCCGAGACCGATGCCTTCCCATTCCGCGCGTACCGCGACGCGCACGGTCTGGTCGCCCTGGATCTGCACACCCGTGGGGCTGATGAGGCCCAGGCGCAGGTCGACCTCGCCGCTGCCGACGCGGGCCGAGACGGGAACCTTGACGCGTGCGGTGTTGTTCGCCTGCACGACCGTCTCGACGAGCGGCTTCACCTCGAGGCGAGGATCGCTGGGCGAGGCGGTCAGCTGCACCGTCACCGGCCAGGGCAGATCGTTGCGCACGCGGATCGGCAGGTCGGCGTTGGCCGAGAGCAGCTGGATGGTGCTCGACGGCGGGATGTTCACCGCACCGAGCGTGGCGGTGGTCTGCGCCCGGTGCGCGGCGACGCTCGCAGCGAAGGCTTCCGCCGGTGTGCCGACCGCGAGCGTGCGCAGGATCCTGATCCGCTCCGGGCCGAGCAGCACCCGCGGGTCGGTGAGGATCGACGAGAAGGCGACGAGGGTCTGCTCGTCGGCGAGCAGGCTCATGACGTCCGCCGCCCCCGGAGTGCCCGTCTCGACGGAGAGCGCCGCGGCGGCCGCGGGGATGTCGCGCAGCGCGCCGAACTCGAAGCCGATCGAGTCCGCCGCCGAGATCACCTCGCGCAGTGCATCAGGCGTCCGGGTCTCGTCACGGTCCAGCCCGATGAGCAGCGGCGCCCCGGGAGCCCGAGCCTCGGCGAGGAACAGTCGCGCGGCGCCCTCGGCGAGAAGACGCTGGCGGGCGGCGGGGTCGGCCTCGGCTGCGGCATCCGAGAGGGCGGAGGACGCCGCCGCATCGGTGACGAGCAGATCCTGGCCCGCGGCTGTCGCGTGCGCCGCGCTCTGTCCGCCCACCGTGGCGGATGAGACGATCGTGGTCGTTCCCTCACCGAGGTAGGTCTGGAAGGCGGCGAGATCATCCGCTGTCACGTCGGCACGCGGCCACAGGATGCGGGGCAGCGCGCCGTCGACGGCCGCGAGCTCCTCGTCAGTCGGGACGACCGGGGCCTCGGTCGGAGCAGGCGTGGGCGCGGTCGTCTCATCGGCGGCGGTGGTCGGGGGTGTGGTGACACGCGCGACCGGGAAGTTCGCGGGATCGAGGAAAGGCGCGAGCGTCGTCGGCTGGAGCAGCTCGGAGAGCTGCGCCTGCGCCTGCACGGCGGCATCGGCGTCGCCGAACTGAAGGGCGAAACGCTGGTTCGGGAGGTCGTCGAGGCGCGCGAGCCACGCCGTCGCCTGCTCGGGCGCCGCGGTGCCGAGGGCACGGATCGCGGCGGGGATCGACGGGTCGATCGCGAGCACGGCCGTGGTTCCCGCGACGCCGTCGAGCTGCGCCGTCAAGGCACCCTCGGGCGCGGTGAGGGCCGCGAGCTCTTCGGAGGTGAGGAGTGCTCCGCCGGCCGGCGTCGCCGTGATCGGCACGAGCACGCCGATCAGGGAGCTCTGCGTCGCGGTCACGACGAGAACGCTGGTCGCCGTCGCGTCCCTGGCCACGGTGTCGTCTGCGGCAGGACCGCCGGTGGTCGCACCGGTCAGCTCCGCCCGCAGCGGATAGATGCCGGGAGCGAGCTCACCGACCGCGCTCTCGGGCGCGAACACCGTCGTGGTGGCGGATTCGCCGGCGTCGATCGACGCGGTGCTGTCGGTCCCGAGCGCCGTGAAGTCACCCGGTGCCTCTTCGTCGTCGAGCCAGTTCGTGACGGCCTCGTCGTCGGCCAGCGGCGTGCTTCCGATCTCGACCTGGACGCGCCCGGTGCTCAGCTCCGAATCGGTCCTGTTGCGCACGGTGATGGTCGCGGAGGTCGATGAGCCGGGGGCGATCGTGCCGCGGAGACCGGCGGAGACGTGGAGCTCGATGCTCTGCTCGTCGTCGGGCGACGGCGTCTCGGCGGCGGACACGGCGCTCGGAACCGCGGATCCGCCGAGGGTCAGTGCGATCGCGAAGACGACGGTCCTGCGTGCGAGCCGCTGCAGGCGCGCACGGAAGCCGGTTTCGGGGGTGTTCACGGACATGAAGGTCTTCCTCGAACGCCCCGGGACGGGGGCTGCTCGTGAGTACTGACCTTGTGATTCTAGGAGGCCCGAGGAAGGAGAACCCTGAAGACGCGTAGAGTGACGGCCGTGTCCGACACCCCCGCGCCCGTTCCCGAGCCGCTGCGCAGCGCCGACCTCGCCGCCGATCTCGATGCCGCCGACCTCCGTTCGGAGCCGTTGCGACGCCTGTGGGGGGAGGAGGCGGACGACGCTCTGGCGCGCGGAATGCGCGAGCCGATCCTGCGCGCGATCGCCGGTGACGCCGGTGTCCTCGCCACCCTCGGACGCCTGCTCGTGCTCGGGATGCCGCAGCCGAGGGCCGCTGTCGGTGCCGCCCTGCCGCGCCTGGGTGTCGACGGGCTCATCGCCCTCGGCCTCGCGACGGCGGATGCCGAGACCGTGACGCCCACCGCCCTGCTGCGCCCGCAGTCGTTCGTCGACGCCGACGGTGTCGGGGAGTGGTGGATCGCCAGCGATCTCGATGAGGTGGCGCTCGACGGCGCGCTGCCCGCGGACCACGTGCTCGGCGTCGGCGGGGCCTCGCGCACGCTCGCCGAGACGATCGTGCCGATCGAGGTCGATCGCGCCCTGGACCTCGGCACCGGGTGCGGCATCCAGGCGCTCCTCGTGGCCCGTCGCGCGCGGACCGTCGTCGCGACCGACGTCTCCGCACGCGCTCTCGCCTACGCCGAGCTCAATGCCCGGCTCAACGGGGTGGGCAACATCGAATTCCGCCTCGGGAGCATGTTCGACCCTGTCGAGGGAGAGGCGTTCGACCTGATCGTGTCGAACCCGCCCTTCGTGATCACGCCGCGCGGCGACGACGTGCCCGCCTACGAGTACCGCGACGGGGGACTGGTCGGCGATGCGCTGGTCGAGCAGTTCGTGCGGACGGCGCCGGCGTTCCTCACGGTCGGCGGCATCGCGCAGCTGCTCGGCAACTGGGAGTCCCGCGCGGGCGTCGCGGGGCTGGCGCGTCTCGACGCCTGGGTGCCGGCCGAGCTCGACCTCTGGGTGATCGAGAGGGAGCAGCTCTCGCCTCTCGGATACGCCGAGCTGTGGATCCGCGACGGAGGGACGACGCCGCGGGATCCCGAGTTCACCCCGCTGCTCTCCGCCTGGCTCGACGACTTCGCGGCGCGTGGGGTCACCTCGATCGGCTTCGGTTACGTGCTGATCCGACGCCCCTTGACGGGCCCTTCGACAGGCTCAGGGACCCAGGACGCGCCGATCCGTCGTGTGGAGAAGGTGTCGCAGCCGGTGTCGAACGTCGGCGCCGCGCTCGCCACTGGACTCGCTGCCCACGATCTTCTCGCCGAGGGGATGCCGGCGACGCTCGTGACGGCAGCCGACGTCACCGAGGCGAGGCATCTGCTGCCAGGCAACGATGATCCGAGCGTCATCGAGCTGCGACAGGGCAGCGGATTCGCCCGCACGGTAAACGTCGATCCGGCGCTCGCCGCGTTCGTCGGCGCCTGCGACGGCGAGCTGACCGTCGGGCAGATCGTCGCCGCGCTCTCCGACCTCTTCGAGGTTCCCCTGGCCGATCTCTGGTCCGAGCTCGAGCCGCGCATCCGCGCGCTCGTCTTCGACGGCCTCCTGGTGCCGGGGGAATAGGGTCGGCATCCATGCGTTGGAATAGATCATGAAGGCTTTCGGATTCCTCTCCTTCGGGCACTATGCGGATGTGCCCGGCTCGGCGACCCGCACGGCGGGCGACATGCTGAAGCAGACGATCGAGATCGCCGAGGGCGCAGACGAGATCGGCGTCAACGGCGCCTCGGTGCGCGTGCATCACTGGGCGCGGCAGGCGGCGTCTCCGATGCCGCTGCTGTCGGCCATGGCGGCGCGCACGAAGCGCATCGAGGTCGGCACCGGCGTGATCGACATGCGCTACGAGAACCCGCTGCAGTTCGCCGAGGAGGCAGCCGCACTCGACCTGATCGCCGACGGCCGGATCGCCCTCGGCGTGAGCCGTGGTTCACCCGAGACCGCTCTGCGCGGCTACGAGACCTTCGGCTACGTCGATGAGGAGGACCCGGAGCGCGGGAGCGTGCTGGCCCGCGAGAAGTTCGACATCTTCCTCCGTGCGATCGAGGGCGAGCGGATCGCCGCCGGAGACCCTCGCATGGTCGGAGAGGGACGATACCTCGCGATCGAGCCGCAGTCGCCGACGCTCCGCGATCACATCTGGTGGGGGTCGGGTTCCCGTGCCACGGCCGAGGAGACCGGCCGGAAGGGCCTGAACATGATGAGCTCCACGCTCGTCACCGAGGCCACCGGCCAGCCGTTCCACGAGCTGCAGCGCGAGCAGATCGAGCTCTTCCGCGCCGCGTACAAGGAGGCCGGCCACACCGGTCAGCCGCGCGTCTCGGTCAGCCGCAGCGTCTTCCCGCTGATCTCCGACATGGACAGGGCCTACTTCGGCCTGCGCAGCGAGGAGAACGGCGACCAGATCGGCGTCATCGACGGGTTCCGCTCGACCTTCGGGAAGACGTACGCCGCGGAGCCCGACGTTCTCATCGAGCAGCTCAAGCGCGACGAGGCCGTCATGAGTGCCGACACCCTGCTGCTGACGATCCCGAATCAGCTCGGACCGGCTTACAACCTCCACGTGCTCGAGTCGTTCGCGACGCATGTGGCTCCGGCGCTGGGGTGGAAGCCCAACACCGAGGGACCCGTCCAGGGCGACGCGGTCTAGCTCGTTGAAAGAGCGGATGCTGCAGCATCCGCTCTCCCGGAATACCGGTATGTGGTTATGGCTCGCCGCGAGGCGATTCCGAGCGACGCTCCATCTCGACGTTACGTTCCCCGGGTCGTACCGGGTGCTCGGTACGCCAAGAGTCAGGGAGACGAACAATGCAAATACTCACCACCACCGCGTTGTCCACCGCAGTTGCACTCGTGCTGACAACAACGATGCCGACTGCTGGTGTGAATGCCGCGCCCGACACCGACTCCGACATTCAGAAGGCGCTCGAATCGCGGCCCGAGGTGTTCATGGACACCTCATCGATTCCGGAGGGGCAGGTCGATGTCTCTCGAGGTGTCATCACGGCGCCCGCAGCCGGACACGCTGAGCTCGAACTCTCGTTTCCTCTCAAGGATCTCGAGCAGGTCGGGGTCTCCGCCCAGTCCGAGAATGAGGACTTCGCCGTTGCGGTGATGGACGAGGGGGACGGAGCGTTCCGCGCTCTCTTCCACATTCCTGACGCGAGCTCTCCGACCGAGTACCGCTTCGAGATCGATGACGACTTCGAACTGGTCCCTTTGGAAGATGGGGGGATCACGGTGCGAACCGCGGATGGTGAACTTGCGGGTGTGATCTCTGCCCCTTGGGCCTCCGATGCCAACGGTGCAGCCGTGAGAACCGACTATGTGATCGAAGGAAATGCGGTCGTGCAGCGAGTCCACACCTCGTCCGCCACTGCCTTTCCCGTCGTCGCGGACCCGTTCTGGATTCCTGCGCTGCTTGTCATGGCGCACCTGACGAGGCATGCGATCACCCAGGCGGCCGCACGTGGAGTGAGCCAAGCGCTGATCAAGCAAGTGGTTCAGAATGGTGTCAAGTCCGCGGGACAGAAGGGGACTTCGGTCTTCACGCAAGGAAGCGGTGCGAACCGAATCCGAGTCATCGTCGACAACAAGACGGGCAACATCATCACCGTGACGAAGGGCTGACATGAAGATCACGTATGACGCGGAAGCGGATGCCGCCTATATCTCGATCGTCGAGAGGATCGGCGCGGGCGATGCGGTTCAGCAGGTCTCCTTCATCGATACTCCGAACGGTGAATCGCAGCTGAACCTCGACTTCGATGCCGCGGGGCGGCTTCTCGGGGTGGAGGTTCTCGTGGCCTCGAAAGCGCTTGCGAGCGAGGTTCTCGCTTCCGCCGCAGCACCGGGCGACGTCGAGTAGGGAAGGGCGGATGCCACGGCATCCGCCCGAAGGTCTCTTCACGGGATTCCGGTATATCGGTACGCTGGCCGCATGCGTGTGCGTCGAAGTGGAGTCCTCGCCGGAGCGATCGTACTGGTGGCGGTGCTGGTCGGGGCCATTCCCGCCGCGGCGGCGACGACCAGTGCCTGGGCGACCTGGCAGCCGCTCGCCGGCGGCGCCGGGGCGTATACGACGACCGTGCAGATCGCCGCCCAGCCCGCGCTCACGGCCACCATGACGAGCGACTCCCGCGGGGGCGGCCCCGGCGTGATCTCGGGAGCATCCACCTGGCTGTCCGAAGGCACGCCCATAGGCGCGAAGTACGGATCGAGTCGCGACCAGGCGTACCTGAACCTGCGGCCGAAGGCCGACAACGCGGCGAGCCCGTCGACCACGACGTATTCGTTCGCGACGCCGACGCCCTCCTCCGGATGGGCGTTCGCGCTCGGCGACATCGACGCGGACTCCGTGCGCATCCAGGCCATCGGGCCAGACGGACAGGCGCTCGACGCCACGGAGCTCGGCTTCCAGGGCGGCTTCAACTACTGCGCACCCGGGGTCGTCGGCAAGCCCTCGTGCACCGGCGCGGCCGATGACATCCCGAGCTGGGACCCCGCGACCCTCACCCTCACCGGGAACGCGGCCGCCGCCGACACCAGCGGCTCTGCGGCGTGGTTCGAGCCGGCCGCGCCGATCACCTCCCTCACCTTCTTCTTCACCCGTCGCGCGGGCTTCCCCGTCTACCAGACGTGGTTCGCGTCACAGGCCAGAGACATCACCGGCTCGGTCGTGGACGTGGTGGACGGACCCCTCGCGGGCGTCGGCCTCACGCTGATCGACGGCACGGGCGCCGTGGTCGGCACGACGACGACCGCGGCTGACGGCACATACGCGTTCCCGGGCTTCATCGCGACCGACGGGTACCTCGTGCGCGTCGCGCCTCCGGCCGGAAAGATCTCGACGGGCCCCGTGACGGTGGCCGCGGATCTGACGACCGCTGACGCGGTCGCGGACTTCACCGTGCGCGACATCGTCCCGGTCGCGGTCTCCGGGCAGGTGACCGATGCCGGCGGCGGGCCGGTCGCCGGCGTCACCGTGACGATCGACGGGCAGACCACCACGACGGATGCGGACGGGCGCTACCTGTTCGATTCGATCCCGGTCGGCACGCACACCGCGACCATCACCCCGCCCGACGGGTACACCCTCGTCACGTCACCCCCCGCCTTCACGATCCCGCCCGGGAGCGAGGATCCGATCGAGAACGTCGACTTCCAGGTCGCCGAGAACCCCAGCCTCAGCGGAGCGGTCTCGTCGAACGGCACCGGCGTCGCGGGCGTGACGGTCACGGCGACCGGCCCCGGGGGCACGGTCCTCACGACCGTGACCGACGGCAGCGGCGGCTACGCCTTCCCGCGTCTTCCGGCGGGTGACTACGAGGTCACCATCACGACGCCCGGCGGGTACGTGGCGGTGACGCCGATCACGCGGAACGAGCAGATCGCGGGAGCCGACGTCGAGAACGTCGACTTCGAGCTCGCCCGCCTCGGCGCCGTCGACGGCACGGTGCGCACCGACGGCGGCGCGCCGGTACCCGGAGCGGTCATCCAAGTCACCGGTCCGGGTGTGCCCGCCCAGTTGATCACGGATGCCGACGGATCGTTCGGCCTCGGCGATCTCCCGCCCGGCACCTACACGTTCACCGTCGTGCCGCCCACGGGGACCACGGTCGTCGGTTCGGCGACCAGGACCGTCGTGATCACCGCCGCGGGCGAGGCCGTGGTGGAGCAGGATTTCGTCGTCGCGGCGATCGTCGTCACACCTCCGTCGCCTGATCCCGATCCGCCCGTCAGCGGCGGGAACGGTGGTGGAAAGCCGCTTCCGGCCACGGGCCTCGGCCCCGAGACGCTCGCCTGGGCGGCGGGAGGCGCGGCCGTGCTCGTCATCGGAGCCGTGCTGCTCGTCGTCTCGCGCCGTCGGTCGACCAGGGACTGAGCAGGATCGTCTTCAGCTGCCCTTCGGCGGCCCGAACAGCTCTTCGCCGTGCTCGTGGAGCAGCCGGTAGGCGTCGGCGAAGGTCTGCGGCTCGGGCTCACCGGGCTTGCCGTAGCGCGCGATGAGCAGACCGAGCAGGCCGCGCGCGGGCGGCGTGAGCGGCTTGGTCTGATCGGCCTCGTTCGGCTGCGGCGGCGTCTGCTCGGGGTTGGGCGGGGTATAGGCCGGGGTGGTGACCGGCCAGTCGGCGGGATGCCGCGGCTTGTCGAGGTTCACCACGTTCTGCAGGGTGTTGGCCGACTGATCACGGTCGTTCAGCGGCTTCAGCCCGTGCAGGCGGGAGAGCGTCGCCGTCACCGAGCCATGGTGCATCTCGTCGTGGATGATCGTGCCGCGCTTCGTGTAGGCCGACACGGCGATCGCCGGGACGCGGCATCCGAGCCGGTCGAACGTGAAGCCCATCTCGCCGGCCTTCGTGTCTGCTGTCGGCTTCGTCGCGGCCGGCGGAGGCACGTGGTCGTAGCATCCACCGTGCTCGTCGAAGGTGATGAGCAGCAGCGTGTTGACGGCGTTCGAACCGTCGGGAGAGGCGCTCGTGCGCACCGCCTCGTAGATGTCGTGGATCAGACGGTCGCCCGCACGCACGTCGGACACCGCGCTGTCGAAGATCTCCTCGCCGTCGACTGTGCTCTCGCGCACCGCGCCGAACGGCGGATGGAAGTCGTTGTGGTCGTAGACCATCCGCGGCTCGATGAACGCGTAGGCGGGGAGCTTCCCGGCCTTCGCCTCGGCGTAGAAGTCCTCCATGGTGCCGAAGTGCTCGGTGCGCCAGTACTTCTCGAGCACGGCCGCATGCAGCATCCCGGTGAAAGAGACGAGCTGGAGCTTGTCGAGATAGATCTTCCAGGTCAGCTTCTTGTCTTCGAGCCGGTTGAAGACCGTCGGCGCGGCCGGGGCGTCGAGCCACTTCCGGTACCCGCCGTCGCCCTGGTTCGTGACGAAGCCGTGCGAGGTCGAGGCGTGGAAGAACGACCTGTTGCAGAACGTCTGCGACGGCACTCCGGCGTACCAGTGGTCGAACACGGCGAACTCGGCGGCGAGCGTCGACAGCACGGGCAGCATCTCGGGCGAGAACGAGCCCATGATGTGCGCGGCCTCCTCCGGCCGCGGCTCGACCCCACGTCGGAGGCGCCGGAAGTTGATGATGTAGTCCTCGAGGAACCCCGACATCGTGGCCTTCTCGCCCTTGGTCGGAGCGTTGAACGGCGCGGTCATCTGGTCGACGAAGAGGTCGGCGTTCGTCTTCGGGTCGATCGTGCCGAAGATCTGCGTGTTGACGTGCGGGTACTCCTCACCCGGATCGGGGTCGGGAAGGCTCATGATCCGGTCGGTGTCGCCCTGGTGGATGTGGGCGGCGACGACGGTCCCGTCGGAAGCGGTGTTGCTGTGGTCGCCGAAGGCGAGCCCTTCGAAGGTCTCGCCTGTGGGCAGATTCTCCTTCGAGTAGAGGTAGCCGAGCAGGTTGTCGAACGAGCGGTTCTCGCCCATCACCACCACGAGGTGGTCGAAGCCGGGTTCGCTGCGCGGGGTCAGAGCGGCGAAGGGATCGGGATCGGAGGCGAAGCCGTCGCGGTGGCCCCCGGCGATCGTCGCCCCGATGGCGGCGCCTCCGGCTCCGCCGACCACTGCTCCGGCCAGCGCGGCCCCGCCCATCTTGAGGAACCCTCGGCGGGAGGGGACGGGAGGGGAGTCGTCTTCGGTCACGAGGCCGATCCTACGACCGCGTCCGGTGACGTTTCACGGAGGAGGTGACGTTTCGCGGAGGATTCTCCGTGGATGGGTCCGCGATTCGTCACGGACTCCGCGAAACGTCGGGTCCGGAGACAGAGGGCGCCGCCGGAGCCGAAGCCCCGACGGCGCCCTGAGGACGGATGCTGCAGACTACTCGGCGCGCTGCCGGCGACGCCGCAGAGCGACGAGGCCGAGGCCCAGCGCGAGGAGCACCACGGCGGCGACCACGTACGGGGTGCTGTCGGCACCGGTCGTGGCGAGGCCGCCGGTCGATGCGCCGCCGTTCCCCGGAGTCACCGCGCCGCCGCCCGACGTCGCCGCCGTGACGGTGAGCGAGGTCGTGACCTCGGTGCCGTCGGCGAGGATCACCGCGAGGGTGTGCGCGCCGGCCGGGGTGGCCGTCGGGATCGTGACGGTGCGCGAGAACGCGCCGTCCGCGCCCGCGGTGACCGTGCCGAGGTCGACCGGGTCGGAGCGCAGCTCGAGCCGCAGCTCGGCATCCGCGTCGAATCCGGTACCCGAGACCGTGACGGTGCCGCCGGCCGCGACGGATGCCGCCCCGAGCTCGACCTTCGCGGGTTCCTCGGGCTCGGTGGTCGGGGGCGTGACCCCGGCCTCGGTGACCCACTTCTCACCGGCATCCGACTTCGTCACCGTGAAGGTGTCGTAGACGGCGCCGACGGGAAGGTCGGTCGTGGCGTTCGGCTGCTTCTCCGCAAGGTACGAGCGGTAGACGAGCTGGTCGTGCGAGACGTCGATCACCTGGTAGGTCGTGACACCCTGACCGCGCAGCACCTGGGTGGCGCCGTTGTTGGTCCAGACGTTCTTCTCGGGGGTCTCGAGCTCGTAGTGCTTCGCGCCCGAGTTCGAGACGACGTAGACCGGGCCGGTCGTGAGGCCCGGGGTCTCGGTCGCGTCGGTGTTCACGTAGCCGCGGGCGTAGGTGTGGTCGTGGCCCATGAGCACGAGGTCGATGTCGTTGCGCTGGAAGACCGGCACCCAGTCGGCACGGAGCTTCGGCTCGTCGCGACCCTCGGATGCCGAGAACACCGGCTGGTGGAACGTGACGACGTTCCACTTCGACGGGCTGTTCTGCAGCAGCAGGTCGAGCCAGGCACCCTGGAATCGGATCCACAGCTCCTCGCCCTTGTTGATCGGGCAGTCGGCACCCGTGCAGGACGGCAGAGCCGGCGGGGTCAGGAAGGTCGCATCGCGCGTCGCATTGAGAGTGATGAAGCGCACGTCCTGGTAGTCCGTGTAGTACGCAGTCTCAGCAGCGAACGCGCTCCAGTGCTCGAACAGCGAGCGGTACTGCGCCGCGACCTCGGTGTCACCCTTCGCGAGGTCGGCCAGTTCGCCGATCGATTCCATCGACGGGTTGTTGTGCGGGTACTCGAACGCGGCCTTCCACGCCGTGAGCAGCTTGTCGCCGGAATACTCGTGGTTGCCCGGAGCCGCCATCACGTTCGTGCTGACGGCCGAGTCCTCCATGCCCTTGAACCAGTTCAGCCACTCGTCCTCGTTGTTGGACTTGTTGATCAGGTCACCGGCGTGCACGGAGCCGATCGACCGGGGCGCGTTCGCCTCGGCCTGCTTGACGACGCTCGGCCAGGTGGTGTCGAGGCCGATCTGCGCGTCGCCGTAGTAGACGAACTGGAAGTCGGTCGCGTTCGGGTCGGCCGTCGTGAACTCGAACCAGTCGCTCCAGCTGCCCGGGAGTCCTACCCGGTAGCGGTAGGCGGTCGCCGCGGCGAGGTCGGTGACCGTGGCGGAGAAGTGGTGGTTCGGGTTGCCGTTGACGACGCCGACGTCGTAGGCCTCGATCGTGCGGGTGTCGCCACCGGCGGCCGGGGCAATCTCGACCTGGCCGATCGTGTGCGAGGCGTCACCCGCGAGCCAGGAGAAGGACTGCGAGATCTCGGGCTGCTCGGTCGGCGTCAGGATGACGCGGGTCGGCGGGGCGACCACCGGGGTACCCGGCTCGGATGCCTTCACCAGGGTGAGCGACGACATGTCGAAGTAGACGTCCGAGCTCGTCTCCCGGTCCTGGAACAGCGCGACCGCGATCGTGTTCGTGCCGTCCTGCAGCACGTCGCCCTCCGCCGTGATGGTGCTCGTCAGCGGGTCGCCGTTCGAGTCGCCGGCGTACTCGACGTTCGCGGTGTCGGTGATGCGGCCGTCGACGAAGCGGGCGACCTCTTCCCCGTTGATCCACACGACGAGCGCGTCATCGAACGTGACGGAGCTCGACAGCGACGCGACCTGCTCCGCGACGCCCGCCTCCAGCTCGAACGTGCTGCGGAAGAAGTAGGTGGGGACGGTCGGGGCGGTGCTGCCGTCGAGGTAGTGGTTCAGGAGCGTCTTCGGGGTGACGGGGCCGACCGCGGCGAGCTTGCCGTTCTTCGCGCCGAACGAACCGGGTGCGGTCTTCCAGGCGCTGTCGTCAAACCCGGGGAGCGTCCAGTCGCGCAGCGCCGCGGGTGCGGGGGACGGGTCCGAGCCGTCGTCGAGGTAGTGCCAGGCTGTGTCGCCGGTGATCAGCGATCCGGTCGGCACCTCGGGTGCGGCATCCGGTGCGGCGAAGGCCGCGGGGGCGACGACGGCGCCGCCGAGCAGGGCGAGGAGCGCGACGGACGTCAGTCCGCGACGCCGCCACCGCACCGCAGGGGTGGGGGAGGTCATGTCAGTCCTTTGTGGGGTGGGGGTTCGTGCTCAGCCGCACGGGGCCCCCTCAGCCCATCGAAGACGGATGACGCCCGGCTGACTTCGAGGCGACGGGAACATGAACAGAGCGGATGCCGCGGCATCCGGTGCCGTCTAGCTCGCCTCGACGAACCGCGCCTTGCTCGGACGCATCAGCCACGCGGCCGCCGCGAGTGTGAGCACCCAGCCGATCACCTCGATGAGCAGGTGATCCGTCGCGTTCGGGACGGACTGCAGCAGGTAGACCCGGATGCTGTTGATGGCGCCGTGCGTCAGAACTGCCGGCCAGACGCTCCCCGACCGCCAGCGCAGCGCGAGCAGCAGCGGCGCCCAGGGCAGCATGCCCGCGAAGTAGATGACGATATCCCAGAACGGTCGTTCGCCGATGACGGCGAGCACGGGCAGGTGCCAGACGATCCAGACCAGGCCACTGACGAGCGCCAAGGGCCAGAAGCCCCACGATGCGGCGCGCGTCACGAGCCACCCGCGCCAGCCGAACTCCTCGCCGATGGCGAAGATCGACTGCATGAGCAGTACCGGGACGACCCAGATGGTCGCGGCGGCGATCTGTTCGAGAGGGTTGAGCTGCCAGATCCCCGCCGTTAGGGCGATCGCGGTCTGGATCGCGGCGATCGCGGCGATGATGGCGATGCCGATCCCGATCCACCGGGCTGTGCCGCGCCAGCCCGTGGCGAAGGTCTGCCGGAACGTCCCGGGCCGTCGGACGAGCCACATGATGATCGCGGCGAGCAGGGGTGTGAGCTGCAGGAGCGGGGTGATCAGGTTGTTGACGTCTTCCGGGACCAACCGGAACACCATCGGCACGGACAGCGCGAAGCACAGCAGGACGGCGATCGCGAAGAACCACGTGACGTCGGCGGTGATCGATCGGGAAGCTCTCGGGTGTGGGGAAGACGCAGTCATGATGACCTCGGTTCGTGTGGGGAACGGCCGCGGGCACCCCGCGCGTCTAGGACTCTAGGGAGAGGCGCCGGCCCGCCGGAACGCGGGAAACCAGCGGTTCGTTTCGGGGGATCCATAAATCCGCGCGGCCTCTCACGCTGCCCGGCCGGTCGGCGTGCTCGCTACCCTGGGCTCATGACCTACGCCGGTGACTCCTCGATCGATGCCCGCGTCCGTGAGGTCGTCGCGGACTTCGGGCGCCGCCAGACCCGTCTCTTCGTCACCTTCGCGCTCGTCGAGGGCGCTGTGCTCGCCGTCCTCGTCGCTGTGATCTACGGGTTCGGGCTGATCGATCCCGAGATCGGCATCTGGTACATCGTGGCGGTCGCACTGCTCGGCGGGTTCCTGTTGAGCATGTTCCTGGTGCGGTTGATGCAGGCCCGCACCCGGGCCATCGCGCAGGCCAAGGGCGAGAATCCGCTGTTCTGACCCGCCCCGGTACGCTGGAACCCATGCTCAACATGGCCGACGGCCTCCTCCGTCTCGGCGCGCTCGCCGAGGATCCGGTCGTCCGCACCCTCGCTGCGGCGTTCGCCGATGCCGGGTTCGATCTCGCGGTCGTCGGCGGACCGGTGCGCGATGCGCTGCTCGGTCGCGAGACGCACGACCTCGACTTCACCACGAACGCGTCGCCCGACGAGATCCTCAAGATCGTCAAGCCCATCGCGACGGCGCACTGGGACATCGGCCGTGCGTTCGGCACGATCGGCGCACGCGTGCAGGGGGAGCAGGTCGAGATCACGACCTACCGCGCCGATAGCTACGACGGCGTGACCCGCAAGCCCACCGTCGAGTTCGGCGACTCGATCGAGGGCGACCTCGTGCGCCGCGACTTCACGGTCAACGCGATGGCGCTGCAGGTCCCGTCCGTCAAGCTCGTGGATCCGACCGGCGGGGTCGAGGACCTCCTCGCCGGCATCCTGCGCACACCCGCCGATCCGCACGTCTCGTTCGGCGACGACCCGCTGCGGATGCTGCGCGCCGCGCGCTTCAGCGCTCAGCTCGGCTTCCGCGTCGACGACGACACCTTCGACGCGATCGCGCAGCTGCGGAAGACGATCGAGATCGTCAGCCCGGAGCGCATCCAGTCCGAGCTCGTGCGCCTCATGCAGACCGACGACCCGGTGCGCGGCATCCGCGTGCTGGTCGAGACCGACCTGATCGACGAGTTCCTGCCCGAGGTCAGTGCTCTGCGACTCGAAGTCGACGAGCACCACCACCACAAGGACGTCTACGAGCATTCGCTCACCGTGCTCAAGCAGACGATCGAACTCGAGCACTCCCGGCATCCCGGTGCCGCACCCGACGTGCCCCTGCGCATCGCCGCCCTGCTGCACGACATCGGCAAGCCGCGTACCCGCAAGCTCGAAGACGGCGGCGTGGTGACGTTCCACCACCACGACATCGTCGGCTCGCGCATGGCGCGCAAGCGCCTGCAGGCACTGCGTTTCGACACCGAGACGACGGATGCCGTCGCCACCCTCATCGAGCTGCACCTGCGCTTCTTCGGCTACGCCGAGGGAACGTGGACGGATGCCGCGGTGCGCCGCTATGTGCGCGACGCCGGCGAGCGGCTCGAGCGGCTGCACATCCTCACCCGCGCCGACGTCACCACGCGCAACAAGCGCAAGGCCGGACGCCTCGCGAGCGCCTACGACGACATCGAGTCTCGCATCGCGGCGCTGCGCGAGCAGGAGGAGCTCGACTCCATCCGCCCCGAGCTCGACGGCAATCGCATCCAGAAGGTCCTGGGCATCAAGCCCGGCCGCGAGGTCGGCGAGGCCTATCGCTTCCTGCTCGATCTGCGGCTCGACGAGGGCGTGCTCGGAGCCGAGGTCGCGGAGCAGCGCTTGCGCGACTGGTGGGCCGCGCGCGCCTGACCTGCGCTCAGCGAAGCTCGGGCACGACGATCTCGACGAAATCGCTGACGAGCTCGAAGTCTCTGGGGTTGAGAGTGGCGATGCGGGCGCCGAGCGCGGCCGCGTGCCCCGCAAGCATGATGTCCTTGCTCCGCGCATGGCGTGGCCTCTGCAGCGCGACGCGTGCCGCGAGCCGTGCACAGCTCTCGGCGGCAAAGGTGTCGAAAGGCAGCCACTCCGCTTCGAGGGTGTCTCGAAGCCATGCCATTCGTGTCGTGCGCTCACGGCGAAGCGTCTCGGTCGCCGCTGCCTCGATACCGAACAACAACTCGGAATAGGTCACTGTGCTGAAGGCGAGCGCTTCGTCGGGAAGGCTGACCCTTTCCACGTCGATGAGCACTGACGTGTCAAGAAGCAGCATGCCGGTCCCAGGGATCGCGGAAGTCTTCGGCATCGCCGTCTGCACGGATGTCGGCGAGCCAGGCTTCAGCGTCGACGGGAGGTGGGGGGCTCTGAGCGATTCGCGCCATCAGCTCGTTCGCCGGCACAGACCATCGCGGTCGGATTCGTGCGGCAAGATTTTCCTCCACCCCGCTCGTGAGGTCCTCGCCCTCCGCGATGCGCATGAGCGCTTCGCGGGCTTCGGCCTCCATGGACCGAGAGTTGCGTCGCGCGCGCTCTTTGAGCGCGGCGACCACCTCATCGCTCAGATTCCGGATCGTCACCGTCGCCATGCCGCACCTCCTTGACAGCACAATGCTAGCAATCCGCCCCGGCGGAAACAGGGCTTCAGCCCAGCCGGCGGAATCGTATTCCGGCATACTCGAACGCCGTCACCGAACGTCGCGATGGCCCGACGAGAACGACGTCCTGCGCGAGCTCAGCCAGCGGCAGATCGCTCGCCGAGTCGGTGAAGAAGCGTCCCAAGCGTCCGGTCGGGTGCGCGGCCCGGTAAGCGAGAGCCTTCCGTCGTCCGACGTTGTGCGACCGGAAGCTCGGCCCGGCGTGCGAGAACACGAACTCCGACGCGTGCACCTCCGCGCCGGACACGCCGATCTCCGCCAGGAACCGCTCGGCGAGGAACCTCTCGGTGGCCGTCGTCACCAGGCACGTACCTGCGGCGCTCGCCGCACGTGCGGCGTCCACGATCTCGGCCGTGGTGTTGTCCGGTCGGGACGCGAGCCGCCGGGCCGTGCGCCGAGCCAGCCGTCGGTACTCGTCTTCCGACATCCCTCGCAGCGCGAGGTGCACGATCGCCCGATTGCACCGCGGCCGCAGTTCCCCCTCCGCGGTCGCCGGCGCCGCGACCGCAGCGAGGACGCCCACCGGGAGAGCCAACCACGGCCGGGTGCGCAGCCGGGCGATGATCAGCGTGGCCATCGTGTCGGCGCGACTGAGCACCCCGTCCAGGTCGAAGACCGTGATCACTCGTCCTCCACGGCCCGCTCGATGAGCAGGGAGACGCGGTCGGAGCGGTAGACGTCGACGGCGTACTCGACGCACTCGCCCGAGTCGATGAACGTGCGGCGGGTGAGCTGCAAACCTCCGGCCGCCTGACGGGCTCCGAGGTGCGCGCTCGTCTCGGCATCCAGGACCACGACCTCGAGCTCGGCTGACGTCCGGGCGAGCCGGAGATCGAACCGGCGACGGATCTCCTCCCACAGCGACCCGCTGAGGTCTCCCTCCAGCAGGCCGGGAACCAGGTCGGCGCGGTAGTAGGTCGTCTCGACGGCGAGCGGCTCGTCATCGGAGCGCCGCAGGCGCTGCAGCGCGTATACCCGATGCCCGGGCGCGACACCGAGGCCGGTGGCGACCTCGGCGTCGGCCGGTCGCTCCTCGGCCCAGAAGAGCTCGGCTCCGGGGTTCCGCCCCGCGCGGGCGACCTCCTGCGAGAACGACCCGAGGCGGAGCTGCACACGCGGGGCGGAGACGAACGTGCCGCGGGTCGCGTCGCGGTGCACCCGGCCGTCCTGCTCGAGCACGCCGAGTGCGCGCCGCAGGGTCATGCGACTGACGCCGAGCTCGACGCAGAGGTCGCGCTCGGGTGGAAGGGGAGAGCCCGGAGCGAACTCGCCCGATTCGATGCGCGCGCGCAGTGCGGTCGCGATGCGCAGGTACGCCGGCTCGCCGCCTCTCGCCGAGGGGGAGGAGTCCGGGTCCGTGCTCACGCCTGACACGCTACCCGCTGGCCGTCATCCTTCGCGCCGGCGGACGAGTTCCGACACGACGACTCCCGTCCGAAACGCGGAGCTCTCCACGAGGTCGAACCGCTCCGGACGGTACGGCCGTTCGCCGAACAGCGGGATGCCGTCGCCGAAGAACAGCGGCTGCCGCTTGAGCACGAGCCGATCGATCTCGTCGGCGAGCGTCGCGGCCAGGGCCCCACCGCCGCACAGCCAGATCGCTCCACCCTCCTCGTTCTTGAGCCGCTCGACCACGGCGCGCGGATCCTCGGACGTCACCTCGAGGTTCTCGCCGTCTGCTGTGTGCGTGCGACTGAACACGATCTGCCGGAGGTGGCGGTAGGGGCTGGGCACTCCGCCGACGGCATAGGTGTTCCAGCCCATCAGCACCGTGTCGAACTCGGTGCGCTCCTGACGGATGCCGAGTGCGGCGGCCGCGTCGGTCGGGATCGTGTCGGCGAAGCGATCGTTGATGGCATCCATGTGGTCTCCCTCGACCAGGAAGGCATCGAACTCGCCGTTCGGACCGGCGATGTAGCCGTCGAGCGTGACGGCGACGTAGTACACGAGTTCTCGCATGATCTCTCCATTCACCACAGTTGTCGTACATGAAACTACAACGGATGTAGTGATTCTGCAATCGTCAGATGCCTGTTGACAGCAGGCGGGGGAGAGGACTAGCTTCTTGGTATATACCAAGATGGTCTATACCAACCCGTCCGAAGAAGGTCGCGCCATGGAACCCACCGCATCATCCACCCCGGCATCCGGTGAGAGTACGACCCGCATGAAGCGGGAGCTGGGCCTCTACGCATCGTTCGCCGTGGCCTTCGGCTTCGTGTCGATCGCGACCGGCATCTTCACCACCTACGGTGCGGTGCTGGGCAGCAGCGGGCCGCGGGGGATCTGGGCCTGGCCCATCGCCGTCGTCGGCCAGACCATGGTCGCGCTCATCTTCGGCGCCCTCGCCGCGCGCATCCCGATCAGCGGCTATGCCTACCAGTGGGTGTCGCGCCTCGCGAATCCGATCCTCGGATGGCTGACCGGATGGGTGTCGTTCGCGTTCCTCGTGATCGTCGTGGTGGCGGTGGACTACACCATCGCGGCAACGATCCTCCCCGAGCTCTTCGGCTACAGCCCGACACCGGCGAACTGCTGGGTGATCACCGCCGTCGTCATGCTCCTCCAGGCCATCCTCGTCGCGATCAGCACCAAGGTCACCAACCGGGTGAACGAGGTCGCGGTCACGGTGCAGATCATCGGGATGATCGGCATCACGGTGCTGCTCTTCGCCGTCGGCGCCGCGCTCGGCCGCCTCGACTTCACGCAGCTCTTCGCCACCGCACCGGTCGCCGAGGCCGGCTACTGGGACTTCGGCGGTCTCACCGACGCAGGACCCTTCCCCCTCGCCTTCCTGCTCGGGGCCTTCACGATCGTGGGGTTCGAATCGGCCGCCAACCTCGCCGAGGAGACGAAGAACCCCGAGCGTGTCATCCCGCGCGCCATGGTGCAGGCGGTCATCGCGCTCGGAGTGCTCGGGATGCTGTTCCTGATCGCGGTGACCGCTCTCGCGGGGGACACGACCGAGCTCGCGAAGTCCGCCACACCGGTCGCGACCGTCATCACCTCCGTGCTCGGACCCGTCGTCGGCAAGGCTCTGCTGGTGCTCGTGGTGATCTCGATCTTCTCCTGCGGACTCGTGATCACCCTCAGCGGCACCCGCCTGATCTGGGCGATGTCGCGGGACGAGCGCTTCCCCGCCTGGCAGCTCCTGCGGCGCGTGCACCGCAGCCGGCACACGCCGGTCGCGGCGACGCTCGGCTACCTCGTCATCACGCAGGCGATCCTGGCGCTCTTCAGCGGCACGGCCGACGCGCTCTTCATCCTGTTCTCCGCGGCGACGCTCCTGCCGGCGATCATCTACGCGGGCACCGTGCTGCTGTACATCGTGAAGAGGAAGTCGCTCCCGGCCAGCAAGGGCTTCACCCTGGGTCGCTGGGAGGTCCCGGTGCTGATCCTCGCCAGCGTCTGGCTGGTCTACGAGCTCCTCATCTTCCGGGACGTGTCCTTCGAGCAGCCGCGACTGTACGTCGGGATCATGCTCGTCATCGGCATCGCCTACCTCGTCTATCTGCTCGTCACGCGCGGCCGGAAGGGGCTGACCATGCCCGACATGGCCGACGTCGACCGCGCCTTCGATGAAGACACAGCCACCCCGACCGCGTAAGACTGCTCGTAACCACTGAAGGAAGAACCACCATGTCGTCGCACTCTCCGTCCCGCCCCGTCGCCATCATCGGCGGAGGAATCGTGGGATCGGCCCTGCTGTACACGCTCGCGCACCGGGGGGTCGACGCCGTGCTCCTCGAGTCCGAATCCGCCCTCGCGCTCGGGGCGAGCGGCACCAACTCCGGCGTCCTGCACACCGGATTCGACTCGACTCCCGGGCAGCTCGAGACCGCGCTGATCCTGCGCGCGGCCCGCATCCGCCCGGCGGTGCTCGATGCTCTCGGGGTTCCGGTGCTCCACACCGGCGCTGAGCTCGTGCCGCACTCCGCCGAGGACCACGAGACCGTGCGCGCCCTCGCAGAGAACGCCGCTGCGAACGGCGTGGAGGTCGAGGTGCGCGGGTCCGACGGCGCGCTGCTCGTGCCGGGCGAGTCGGTCAGCGATCCCGTGGCGTTCGCGCTCGCGCTCGCCGCGTCCGCCGTCGCAGCGGGCGCGCGGATCGAGCTCGAGGCGCGCGTGACGGCGATCTCTCCGATCGCCGACGGCCTGGCGCTGGAGACCGCGGACGGCAGACGCCTCGAGGTCGCCGCCGCGATCAACGCCGCCGGCCTGTATGCCGACGAGGTCGCGCGACTGGTGGGCGATGACTCGTTCGAGATCTATCCCCGCAAGGGCGAGTTCTTCGTGTTCGAGCTGCCCGACGGGCAGACGCTCGACCGCATCATCCTGCCCGTGCCGACCAAGCGCACCAAGGGGGTGCTCGTCTTCCCGACCCTCGACGGCAAGGTCGTGGCCGGACCCACGGCCGTGGACCTCGACGACAAGGACGACTGGTCGGTGCGGCCGGAGGCGCGCGACGAGATCCTCGCGAAGGCCGTGCAGCAGTATCCCGCACTCGACGGCCTCGAGCCCGTCGCCAGCTACGCGGGCCTGCGTCCGGCGGGACGGGGCAGCAACTACGTGATCGGCCGGTCGGAGAAGAACGACCGGCTCATCAACGTCGCAGCGATCCGGTCGACGGGTCTCACGGCCTCCCTGGGCATCGCCGACCACGTGGCGGAGATGCTTCCCGAGCTCGGCATCGAGGTCCGCGAACTGCGTCCGTCCACGGTTGCGGCGACACCGGCATCCGACGGCCCGTGGTGGCTCCGCACCGCGCGCCACCACCGCACCCCCACCCTCTGAACCCGTGGGGCGGAGGGATCGAGCCTCCGCCCCACGCTCCACGCTCCACCGAAGGAACACCATGACCACCGTTCTGGCGATCGATCAGGGCACATCCGGCACCAAGGCCGTCGTCGTCGATGAGGCCGGCGAGGTGCTCGCCCTCAGCGAGGTGTCGGTGCGCCCGACCTATCTGCCCGGCGGCGGCGTCGAGCACGACCCGCAGGCGGTCCTCGACTCGGTGCTGCGCGCCGGACGGATCGCCGCCAACCAGGCGAAGGCCGACATCGACATCGTCACGCTCGCGAACCAGGGCGAGACGGTGCTGGCCTGGGATCCCGACACCGGCCTGCCGCTGTCGAACATGATCGTGTGGCAGGACCGGCGATCCGAGTCGGTGTGCGCGGAGCTGCGCGACCACGCCGACGACATCGCCACGCGCACGGGGCTCGTCCTCGACCCGTACTTCAGCGCTCCGAAGCAGGCCTGGCTCCGGCGCAACGTCACCCGCGAAGGCGTCGTCACGACCTCCGACACCTGGCTGCTGCATCAGCTCACGGGCGAGTTCGTGACGGATGCCTCGACCGCCAGCCGCTCGCTGGTGATGGACCTCGACACCGCGACGTGGGACGCCGGACTGCTCGACCTCTTCGGTCTCGGCGACGAGCGGATGCCGGCGATCCTCGCCTGCGACGACATCGCCGGGTCCACCACCGCCTTCGGCGGCACCGCCGCGGTCGGCGGACTCATCGTGGACCAGCAGGCCGCGCTCGTCGCACAGAACTGCCTGCGGCCGGGCGAGGCGAAGTGCACCTTCGGAACCGGCGCCTTCCTGCTCGCGAACACGGGTCGCACCGCGGTCCGGTCCTCGGCGAACCTGTCGTCGTCGGTCGCGTGGCGGCAGGGCGGACAGAACACCTACTGCCTCGACGGACAGGTCTACACCGCGGCATCCGCTGTGCAGTGGCTCGAGAAGCTGACGTTCATCGACACCGCGGCCGACCTCGACCGCGTCGCCGCCGACGACGCCCATGGCGTGCTGTGCGTGCCGGCGCTCGCCGGACTCGCGGCTCCCTGGTGGCGGCCGGATGCCACGGCGACCTTCACCGGCATGACCCTGTCGACCGGCAGCGAGCACCTCGTGCGCGCGGTCCTGGAGGGGATCGCCGCGCAGGTCGCCGAGCTCGCTCGAGCCATGGCATCCGATCTCGGTCAGCCGCTGCAGCGTCTGCGGGTCGACGGGGGCCTCACGCAGAGCCGTGTGCTCATGCAGGCCGTCGCCGACCTGATGCGCATTCCCGTGGACGTGTATCCCTCGCAGCACGCGACGCCGCTCGGTGCGGCCGCCCTCGCGCGCTGCGCGATGAACCCGGAGCTCGCGCTCGACGACGCGATCGTCGCGTGGTCGCCGTCGCACACCTTCGAGCCGCAGTGGACGGATGCCCGTGCTTCCGAGTTCTCCGATCGCTGGCGGTCCGTCGCCGATTCCCTCGTCTGAATCCCGCCCGCACACGAACCCAGGAGTGACCCGTGGCCCTCGACCCCGTCGCGTACCAGCCCTACCAAGACCCCGACGACTTCATCCGCGAGGTGACCGACCTCATCTGGGTCGACCGTTCGATCAGCTTCATCCGTGAGAACTACGAGCCCGACTCGATCGTGCACGGCGGGTTCGGCACGGCGACGACGCGCGAGGAGGTGCTCGAGGGCACGCTCATGCGCATCGCCGAGTCGCCGGACCGGGTCAGCCAGACCGAGGACATCGTCTGGGAGCCCCGCGGGGACGATGCCTTCCTCAGCTCGCACCTGGTGGTCGTCGGCGACCTGCTCTCGCCGCGCGTGAGCCGCACGATCGCCAACTGCCTCTACCGCCGCGGTCGCATGGTCGAGGAGTGGGTCGTGCGCGACACCCTCGCCGAAGCGCTGCAGGACGGACTCGACCCCGACGAGGTCGCGAGGGATCACGCGTTCCGGGGGTACGTGGCGAGCTGGACCGACCCCGCGCCGGTCGATCCGATCTCTGCGGGCGACTCCGGTGTGCGACCCGACGAGCACCGTGCCGACGTCGAGACCGTGCTCGAGATGATCGGGACCGTGTGGAACGACCGCGACCTTCGTGCCGTCGAGCGGTTCTTCCACCGGGACCTGACTCTCCTCACCGTGGGGAACCGGCACATCATCCGTCCGGAGGGATATCGCCGCGCCCTGCTCGCACTGCTCGAGTCCTTCCCCGCGGGGACGTTCGAGGTGCGCGACGTGCAGGCGCATCACGACATCCGCTACGCCGGCACGCGCGTCGCCGTGACATGGAAGTTGGTCGGCGACTACACCGGCGTGCCGAACTACGGGCCTCTCACGGGAAAGCCCGTCGACCTGCTCGGCATCTCGCAGTTCACCCTGCATCAGGGCGCCATCGTGAAGGAGGTGCGGCTGTGGGACGACGTCGCGCTCCGCACGCAGATCGCGAGCATGCGCGGCGACGAGCCGGTGGGGCCGTCCAACATCTACTGACGCTCGCCGCCGGCGCCCTCGATCCCAGAGAAGAGGGACATGGCCGCCGCCGAGGAGGCCATGTCAGCGCCAGGGATCGAGGCCGTGCTTGCCGATCGTCGACCCGGCTTCGAGTCGGGCGAGCACCGCGGGGCCCTCGTCGAGCGCGTGCATCTGCGGGGAGCCGGGGGTGTAGACGCCCTGCGCGATGAGATCGTCGAGCTCCGTGAGCAGATCGCGGTACGCGGCGCGCGCTGCGGCTGCCAGCGCGCCGATGTGCAGGCCGCGCAGCTGTGCGTGATGCTCGAAGATCAGCTCCTGCGTCGACACAAGGGCGGGGCCCGAGGCGGAGCCGAAGATCACCACTCGTCCGGTGAAGGGCTTCGCGACCGCCAGGCTGACGCCGAGAGTCGCCTGTCCGACGGATTCGAGCACGAGGTCGACGGGTCCGACCGCGTGGAGCACCGTCTCCCCGAGATCGGGCCGTCGGCTGTCGAGGATCACGTCGGCTCCCAGCGTTCGGAGCACATCGTGCTTCGCGGATGCCGCGGATGCCACGACGCGCGCACCGTGGTGGCGGGCGAGACGGACCGCGGCCTGACCGACGCCACCCGCCGCAGCGTGGATGAGGACCGTCTCTCCCCGTTCGAGACCGCCCACGGTGCGCAACGCGGCGGCCGCGGTCGCCCAGTTGAGGATCATGCCGAGGGTCTGCGCGTCGCTCCAGCCCGCGGGCACCCTGATCGATTCCGCCGCCGTCACCGCCGCGTACTCGGCGAAAGCACCCGGCCCGCTCCCGATGATGCGCGTGCCGAGAGGCAGCGGGTCCGCGACGCGAGGGCCGATCTCGACGATCTCCCCCACCGCCTCGAAGCCCGCGCGATACGGCGCCTGCGGACCGCCGCCGTAGATCCCACGGGTCTGCGAGACGTCGGCGAAGTTCACGCCCGCGGCGCCGACCCGGATCAGATACTCACCCGGCGCGGGTCGGGGTCGGGGCACCCGCAGGAGGATCAGGTCCTCGGGACCGTCGAGTGTCTGCTGAACGAGGGCACGCATGTCGGTGTGAGTGTCGCGCATGCCGAGAATCTACGAGCCTGCCACCAGTGGCAAGGTCAACCCCCGTCGACCCGGCTCTCCAACTCGTCGAGGTAGGCATCGAGAGCGTCCTCCTGCTCCCGAAGCGCGGCGATGCGCGTGGAGAGGCGATCGCGATAGCGCTGCACGTCGCGCAGCAGCTCCTCGTCGGTGACGTGCTGCCCCTGCGTCTCCTGCAGCACCCGTCGGATGAGCCGCACGGGCAGGCCGGAGTCGAGCAAAGAGCGGATCGTGAGCACGCGATCCACGGTCCCTGCACAGTAGTCGCGGTATCCGCCCTCCGTGCGACCGGGCACGATCAGGCCCTGGTCCTCGTAGTACCGCAGCGATCGCGGGCTGGTGCCGCTGATCGACGCGGCCTCGGAGATCCTCATTCCTCGACCGCCCGTGCGGCCGGCACGCGGAGCGCGGGGAGCAGCACGAAGTCGACGAGCTCCGCGACCGCTTCGGCCTCGAGGGAGCGCTGACGGAGCATCACGCTGCCGAAGGCCGCGGTGGGCACGATGCCGGCGACGAGCGCCACCGGCACGTCGGCGGGAACCGTGCCGCGCTCGATCCACCGCTCGATCACGGCGACCAGTGCGGCCACCGGAGGCTCGCCGATGGTCCGGTATGCCACGTCACGCAGCTCCGGGTCGCGTCCGATCTCGCTCAGCAGGCTCGCGAGCACGTGTCCCGAGCGCTCGTCCGATCGGGCGAAGTGCATCGCGGCGGCGATCAGATCCCCGCGCAGGGTTCCGGTGTCGGGGGTCTCGGTCGTGATGTGCAGGGCGCGCACGGCGGCCACGACGAGATCGACCTTCGAGCTCCACCGTCGGTAGATCGCCGACTTGCCGCACTGGGCCCGCTGAGCGACGCCGGCGATCGTCGTTCCCGCATATCCGCTCTCGACCAGCAGATCCTGCGTGGCGAGGAGGATCCCGCGCTCGACTTCGGGATCGCGCGGACGACCCGATGCCCTCGACTCTTCGCCACTGTCCATGAGCACCCATTGTACATTCCGGGACCGGCTGGTACCGTAATGCAATAACGGGACCGTTGAGAACCGTAATACCTCCTCGGTCCATCTTCATCGACCAAGGAGCACGCCATGACCGCATCACCCACCGCCGAGCGCGTCGCATCGCGACCTCGGCTCCGTACCGCCGTCATCCTCATCACCGCCGTGATCGTCGCTGTCGCCGTGAACGCGGCCATCGCCGCCGTCGCGATCGCTGCGGGCGCACCATCGACCTACGGCCCACTCACCCTTCCCGCCTACGCCCTCTTCACGACTCTCGGTGTCGCCGCCGGGTGGGCGGGATGGGTGCTCGTCCACCGCCGCGCCCGCGACCCCCGACGCACGCTCCGAGTCCTGGTGCCGGTCCTGACGGTGCTGTCGTTCGTGCCCGACGTGCTGCTCCTCGCCTTCGGGTTCATCCCCGGCACGACCACGCCCGCCGTGATCGCCCTGATGCTGATGCATCTGGTCGTCGTCGCCGTAGCAGTGCCGGCCTCTGCGCTCGCGATGCGGATGCCGGCGCGCACCGTCTGACCCGTGCGCACATCCTCGGGAGGTACGTTGGAGATTCCGCGCGCGGTCGTCGCGCGGGGAGCTCGACGGAGGGGAACCCGGACATGCGCACATTGGTGATCGGCGCGACAGGCAGCATCGGCGGCGTGGTCGCGACCACTCTCGAGAGCCGTGGGCATGAGGTCATTCGGGCATCGCGGAACTCCGAACCCTCGGTCGATGTCACCGACCCGGCATCCGTCCGTGAGCTCTTCGCCGGACTCGACGACCTCGACGCCGTGGTGGTCGCGGTCGGTTCCGTCGGCTTCAAGCCGCTCACCGAACTCACTCGAGACGACTATCTCGCCGCGTTCACCAAGAAGACCCTCGCACAGATCGAGGTGCTCTCCCAGGCCCTTCCGCACGTGCGCGACGGCGGGTCGATCACGCTGACGAGCGGCGTGCTGGCTCGCGAGCCCCTCGCCACCGGTGCAGCCGCCGCGATGGCGAACGGGGCCCTCGAGTCGTTCGTGCTCACGGCGGCCGCCGAGGCGCCGCGCGGCATCCGCATCAACGCCGTCTCGCCCGACGTGCTCGCGAACTCGCCCGGCTATCACGCCGCCTTCCCCGGACACCGCCCCGTGACGGACGACGAGGTGGGTACCGCCTACGTGCGCGCCGTCGAGGGCGTCATCAACGGCCGGGTCCTCGCCGTCTGAGCAAGCATGCCGGGGCTAGGCTCTCGGCATGCGTGACCCCCGGCATTTCGAAGGGCTGGCCGACGTGTACGCGGCAGCTCGGCCGCCGTACCCGACCGCACTGTGGGATGCCGTCCGCGACCTCGGCGTTCTGCAGCCCGGGCGCCGCGCCCTCGACCTCGGCGCCGGCACGGGCCAGGCGACCGGTCCGCTTCTGGCGGCAGGGCTTTCGGTGACAGCGGTCGAACCCGGTCCTCGGCTCGCCGAACAGCTGCGGATGCGGCATCCCGAGGCCACCGTGCTCGTCGATCGCGCCGAAGACGTGGAGCTCCCGCCGGAGTCGTTCGACCTCGTCGTCGTCGCCACCGCCGTCCACTGGATGGACCTCGGGATCCTCCTGCCGAAGCTGCACAGGGTGCTCGCCGCAGGAGGGCACCTGCTCGTCTGGCGCACCGTGTTCGGGGATGCCGCCGCTCCGGTGACGCCGTTCCGCGAACAGGTGACCAGGATCGTGCACGACCGTCAGGCGCTGGACGACCCGGGAACCGACACCGAGGATGCCGCGGCGACCGCGGCATCCCTGACGGCATCCGGTCTGTTCACTGTCGCCGACATCTCACGGTTCCGGTGGGACGTCGAGCTCGACGTCGACCAGGTGCGCCGGCTGTTCGCCACCTTCAGCAACTGGTCCGCAGAGGAGGTCGACCGCGCGGCTTCTGCCGCCCGCGACCTGGGCGGGCGCGTCGTCGAGCACTACTCCTCGTGGCTCATCGTGCTCCGACCGACGGATGCCGCCATTCCTCCGCGCGGGAGCTGAGGGCGCACGTCGTGGAGGGATGCCGCTCCGAGGCAGGGCACGGCGACGAGGTCTCCTTCGCGCAGATCCCCCGGAAGCATCGCGACCGGATGCGGCCACGACGCATCGCCGACGTCGCCGGGGATGAGCTCGATGCGCGCGCTCCTGCTGCACGAGGCGCGTCCGATGAGCCGGCATTCGCTCCACTGCGCGGTGACGCCGTCGAACCTGCAGTCGGTCAGGGCGATCCTCTTGTCCTCCTGGGTGTCCACGCGCAGCGTGATGCGGAAGACCAGCACGGTCACGTCGGTCCCGCCGGTGAGTGCGCGCTCGCGCGGTCGCCCCGGACGAGGAAGGTCCCCGGTGAGCACGGCAGGGGTGCCGCTGACCTCGGCGAGCCTGATGAGCGAGACGCCCGCGACGACGACGTCGGAGACGGTCGCCTGGGTGTGCACGGGCCAGGAGTCGACGGCGAGCGGGGACGGGATGCTCAATCGCATCGTGGGGAGGATCTCGGTGAGAGTCATGTCTCTGTCTTAGGTGCGGGACGACGCACGGGGAACGCCTCCACACGGAACCCATGCGGCCTTCCTGCGAACCGTCATCGGGTCACCGCGGGTAGGCTCGGCTCCGTGATCACTTCGCCGCAGACCCCGCCGTCGGGCTGACCGTGGAGATCATCGACAGCATCGGCGTGGTGGGTGAGGTCATCGGCTGGGTCGGCCTCATCGTCGGCCTCCCGCTGCTCCTGATCGCTCTGCTGACGCGCAGCATCCAAGGCGGCCACACCCGCATCAGGATCGCGATCCTCGAGGACCTCGAGGATCGGCCGATGGCGCTCTGGTCGGCGGGCGACCGCACGTACACGAGAGCGCTGACGCCCTCGGAGACACGCCACCTCGCCGACACCGCGGAGCCGTTCGGCTACGTCGCCGACCGCGATCCCGAGCGTCTGCGCCTCGAAGCCCGGTCCCCCTTCGAGCGGGCCTGCATGACGATCTCGTTCGTGATGCTCGGAGCGGCCGTCATCGGCTTCGCCGCATCGTTCCTTCCCGTCTTCTGGAACTAGGTCGAGCGCCGCAGCGTCGGCCCGACGACAGCGGCCGAGTCCGGCGGCAGCAGCAGCGTTCCGGCATCCGCCACGACCGGTGCGGTCGAGATCAGCACCGCGGCATCCGCCGCGAGTCCGAACTCCGCCGACCCGCTCGAGAGATTGACCAGCACCGCGAGCCCACCGCGGTCGATCCGGTACACGCGATGCGCAGGGGAGCCGTCGGACTCCTCCACGGACACTTCGGTGCGTGACGCATCGGGATCGGTCAGCTCCGGGCGCTCCCGCCGCAGCGCCGCGAGCTCCCGATACAGGGCGAGCAGCCGCGCGTGGGCGGGTTCCGCGAGCTCGCGCCACTCGAGGTGCGAGCGCTCGAACGTCGCCGGGTCCTGCGGGTCGGGCACGGCATCCGCGTCCCAGTCCATCTTCGCGAACTCGGCCTTGCGCCCCTCCGACACGGCGCGGCCGAGCTCGGGTTCGGGATGCGAGGTGAAGAACTGCCAGGGCGTCGAGGCGCCCCATTCCTCGCCCATGAACAGCATGGGCGTGCCGGGCGCGGTCAGGGTGAGCACCGCGGCGATCGCGAGCCGCTCGGCCGAGAGCGTCGCCGACAGGCGGTCGCCCGCAGCGCGGTTGCCGATCTGGTCGTGATCCTGCGCGAAGGTGACCAGACGCCAGGTCGGGACCTCCCGCGGGATTGGCGAGCCGTGCGGGCGCCCGCGGAACGACGAGAAGGTGCCGTCGTGGAAGAACCCACCCTCCGAGACCTTGGCGACGGCATCCTCCGCGGCGAAGTCGGCGTAGTACCCGGCGGTCTCTCCCGTGAGGGCGACGTGCACGGCGTGATGCCAGTCGTCGGACCACTGGGCCGTGAGTCCGTAGCCGCCGGCCTCTCGAGGAAGGATCAGGGTCGGGTCGTTCAGATCCGACTCCGCGATGAGGCTGAGCGGACGATCGAGCAGCGCCGAGAGAGCGTCGACGCGCTCCGCGAGCTCGCGCAGGATGTGCACCGGCTGCTCGTCGTGCAGGGCGTGCACGGCATCCAGCCGGAGACCGTCGACGTGGAGGTCGCGCAGCCACATCAGCGCGTTGTCGACGATGTACTCGCGCACGGCCCGCTCGTCGAGATCGACCGAGTCGCCCCAGCCGGTGTTGTCGCCCGACCGGAGATACGGACCGAACTCGGGCAGGTAGTTCCCGCTCGGGCCCAGATGGTTGTAGACCACGTCCTGGATCACCGCGAGTCCGCACGCATGCGCCGCATCCACGAACCGCTGGTACGCCCGCGGACCGCCGTACCCCTCGTGCACCGCGTACCAGAGCACGCCGTCGTAGCCCCAGTTCCAGACGCCGTTGAAGGCGTTGACCGGCAGCAGCTCCACGTGCGTCACGCCGAGGTCGACGAGGTGACCGAGGCGTCCGACCGCCGCGTCGAGCGTGCCCTCCGGCGTGAAGGTGCCGAGATGCAGCTCGTAGATCAGTCCGCCCGCGAGCTGCCGACCGGTCCACGCGTGATCCGTCCAGGCGAAGTCCGCCGGGTCGAATGCCGCTGACGGGCCGTGCACCCCCTCGGGCTGCCGTCGCGAACGCGGATCGGGGCGCAGCTGCTCGCCGTCGTCGATCAGGAAGCCGTACCGGTCGCCGTCGGCGAGAGCGAGATCGATGCCCCACCAGCCCTCCGCCCGGGCATCCAGCTCCCGCTCCTCGATCGTCGCGCCGTCGCCGTCGAGCAGCCGCACCCGCATCCGTCGTGCGCGCGGAGCCCAGACCTCGATCACCGTGCGAGTCCGATCACCGGGCGTCCTCGATCAACGCCACCGGGTACGTCGCCAGGAGGTCTGCGAGACGTACGGGTCCCCGCTCGATCCGTCGCCCGGTCAGCACGTCCGTCCCCGGGACGTCGGCGCGCATCAGGACGGTGTCGCCCCAGCCGCCGCGCCGGGCCAGCCCGACCGGGAGGCGCGTCGCCACCGCGGTCACACCTCCGCGATGGACGGCGACGCCGTGCTCGGCGGCCGCGCCCTCGATCACCGCGGAGCGATAGACGCGGAAGAGCTCGGGGTTGTCGCGACGCAGGCGCAGGGCGCGCGACGTGACGAGCAGCTTCGCCCTGCCCGAGTCGTCGACCGGAGGAAGGATGCCGCGCGCCGCGTCGGCGTCGACCTCCTTCAGCAGTCGTGCCCGAGCGGCGAAGTCGACCGGGCGGCGGTTGTCCGGGTCGACGAGCGACAGGTCCCACAGCTCGCTGCCCTGATAGACGTCGGGGACCCCGGGGCCGGTGAGCTGCAGCAGCTTGGCGGACAGCGAGTTCGAGCGCCCGGCATCCGTGATCTCGGCGACGAAGCGATCGAGGATGCCGCGGGCGCCGCCCTCGACCGACCGCGCGATCACAGCGAGACCTTCCTCGAAGGCGGCATCCGGATGCTGCCATGCGGTCGACTCCGACGCCTCGCGCGCGGCCTTCGTGGCGTACTCCAGGAGCCGCTCGGACGAGAGCGGCCAGGCGCCGACGGCGGCCTGCCAGATCAGGGCGTCGAGCGGACCATGCCCGGTGCCGGCGACTGCTCGGAGCTCGTCGAGCACCTCGGCCCAGCGCTCGGGGATCTCGGACAGCACCGTGAGCCTGGCCCGCACATCCTCCGAGCGCTTCGTGTCGTGCGTCGAGAGCGTCGTCATCGAATGCGGCCACGCGGCCAGACGAGCCGCCTGCGCCTCGTGGAAGTCATCGACCGACAGCGCGGTGATCGACGGATCGGCACCGACCTCGGTCAGCGTCCCCAGACGCGTGCACCGGTAGAAGGCCGTATCCTCCACGCCCTTCGCCATGACCGCCCCACTCGTCTGCGGGAAGCGCTGCGCGACCTCCAGTGACGGATCCGCGAGCAGCGGCTCCAGCTCGTCGAACGCCTCCGCGAGATCCGGGCGCCGCCGTCGGGCCTCCGCGAACGCATGCTGCAGGTGCGCGATGCCGTCGGGCAGGTACGAGCGGTAGACCGGGAAGCAGGCGAGCAGCTCGGCGAGAGCATCCTCCGCGTGCACGACGCCGCGCGGGAGCGTGCGGACGAGGCGATGCACCTCCGAAGCGAGCAGCTCGTCGGCGATCATCCGCTTGGTGGTGTGGATGAGGTCCGGCCACGGCTGCGCCTCGGGCAACCCGGTCTCCGCGCGGAGGCGTGCATCGAGCCGATCGAGCGCCTCGACCCCGTCGCGGTCGACGAGCACCCGGTCGAGCTCCGCGAGCGCGTCGTACCCGGTGGTCCCGTCGGTGCGCCACCAGGACGGCAGGGGCTCGCCCGGCTCGAGGATCTTCTCGACCAGCGTGTACACCCCGCCCGTGGCATCCGCCAGCTGCTCGAGGTAGCGACCCGGATCCGCCAGTCCGTCGGGGTGATCCACGCGGATGCCGTCGGCGAGGCCGTCGCGCACCCACCGCACGATCTCCCGGTGGGACTCCGCGAACACGTCGGGCAGCTCCACCCGGATGCCGGCGAGCTCGACCACCGCGAAGAAGCGCCGGTAGTTGAGCGCGGTGTTCTGGTCCTGCCAGAACCGCAGCTCGTAGTGCTGGGCGGCGAGGAGCGCGGGGAGGTCGTCGGCGTGCTCTCCCGACCCCGGGGCCAGCGGCAGCACGTGGTCGTAGTACGTCAGGGTGCCGTCCGGTGCGTCGTCGGCGGGGGAGGCGTCGACCACGAGCTCGCCGTTCGCGACGACTTCGTCGGGCGCGGCGCCCAGGATCGGCAGGAGCAGCCTCCCGCCTCCAGCAGGCCAGTCGATGTCGAACGCGACCGCGTGCCGCGATGCGCGTCCGAGTCGCAGCACATCCCACCACCAGCTGTTCAGCCGCGGCTTCGCGACGCCGACGTGGTTCGGCACGATGTCGACCAGGATGCCGAGCCCTGCGGCGCGGGCGGCGGCAGCGAAGCGCTCCAGCCCCTCGGCTCCGCCGCGACCGGGGTCGACGCGGGAGTGGTCGACGACGTCGTACCCGTGGTTCGAGCCCGGCACCGCGGCGAGGAGCGGCGACAGATAGGCCCAGCCCGCGCCGAGATCGGCGAGGTACTCGGTGACGGCGGCCGCATCGTCGAGCGGGAACCGATCACTGATCTGCAGTCGATACGTCGAGAGGGGCCGCTGTGTCATGAGGTCGCCTGCTCCGCTCTCGGCGCGGGTGCCACGCCGTCCGCCTGATCGTTCTGCATCCGGAGGGACGCGTCCACCGAGTCGTCCGTCGACGGCTCCGGACCGTCGACCTCCTGCAGCACGAGGAGCGCCTTCGCCTCGATCGTCAGCTGCGTGCCGGCCGCATGGTCCGATCCGTCGGCCATCTCGCCGGCCGTGTCGACGGCCACGTGCCAGTGCTCGCCGTGGCGCTCGTCCGGGAGCACGATGTCGACGGGCTCGTCGCCGCTGTTGAAGTAGACGATGAAGTTGACGTCGGTGACCGCCCGGCCGCGCAGATCCTTCTCGCGGATGCCCTGGCCGTTGAGGAACATGCCCACCAGGCGGCCGAAACCGGAGTCCCAGTCGGCGGGCGCCATCGGGCTGCCGTCGGGACGCAGCCAGACCACGTCGGCGATGCGCTCGTCGTCGAGTTCCACCGGACGGCCGTTGAAGAACCGGCTGCGCCGGAACGTCGGATGCCGGCGGCGGAGGCGGGCGACGGCGGCCGTGAACTCGACGAGAGGAAGATCGGCCGACTCCCAGTCGATCCAGGTCGTCTCGTTGTCCTGGGCGTAGCCGTTGTTGTTGCCCCGCTGGGTGCGTCCGAGCTCGTCGCCGTGCGAGATCATCGGCACGCCCTGGGACAGCAGCAGCGTGGCGAGGAAGTTGCGCTGCTGGCGGGCCCGTCGACGGTTCACGGCCTCGTCGTCCGTCGGACCCTCGACGCCCATGTTGTCGGAGCGGTTGTGGCTCTCGCCGTCGTTGTTGCTCTCGCCGTTGGCCTCGTTGTGCTTCTCGTTGTACGAGACGAGGTCGCGCAGGGTGAAGCCGTCGTGCGCGGTGACGAAGTTGATCGATGCGACCGGGCGGCGCCCCGAGTGCTCGTAGAGGTCGGCCGAACCGGTCAGGCGCGACGCGAACTCGCCGAGAGCCTGCGGCTCTCCGCGCCAGAAGTCCCGGACGGTGTCGCGGTACTTGCCGTTCCACTCCGTCCACTGGGGCGGGAAGTTGCCGACCTGGTATCCGCCGGGGCCGACATCCCACGGCTCCGCGATGAGCTTGACCTGCGAGACCACCGGATCCTGCTGCACGAGCTCGAAGAACGTCGACAGGCGGTCCACGTCGTAGAACTCGCGCGCCAGGGTCGAGGCGAGGTCGAAGCGGAAGCCGTCGACGTGCATCTCCGTCACCCAGTAGCGGAGCGAGTCCATCAGGAGCTGCAGTGCGTGCGGGCTGCCCGCGTTGAGGCTGTTCCCCGTGCCCGTGTAGTCCGTGTAATAGCGCTTGTCCTTCTCGAGGCGGTAGTACGCCTCGTTGTCGATGCCGCGCATCGAGAGGGTCGGACCCAGGTGGTTGCCCTCGGCCGTGTGGTTGTAGACGACGTCGAGGATGACCTCGATCCCGGCGGCGTGCAGGGCGCGGACCATGGCGCGGAACTCCTGCACCTGCTGCCCGTGCTCGCCGCTGGACGAGTAGCCGCTGTGCGGTGCGAAGAAGCCGAGCGTGTTGTAGCCCCAGTAGTTCGACAGCCCCTTGTCCTCGAGGACCGAGTCGTCGACGAACTGATGCACCGGCATGAGCTCGAGCGCGGTCACGCCGAGGCGGCCGAGGTGCTCGATGACCGCGGGGTGCGCGATGCCGGCGTAGGTGCCGCGAAGCTCCTCCGGCACGTCGGGGTGCCGGACGGTCAGCCCCTTGACGTGCGCCTCGTAGATGACGGTCTGCGCGTAGGGCGTCTTCGGCAGGCGGTCGCCGGCCCACTCGAAGAACGGGTTGATGACGACGCCCTTCACCATGGATGCCGCCGAGTCGTCGTCATTCCGGGAATCGGGGTCGCCGAAGTCGTATCCGAAGGGGGCCTGTCCCCATTCGATCCGGCCGGAGACGGCCTTGGCGTACGGGTCGAGGAGGAGCTTGTTCGGGTTGAAGCGCTTGCCCTCGGCGGGAGCGAAGGGACCGTGCACCCGGTACCCGTAGAGCTGCCCCGGCTGCACCGAGGGGAGGTAGCCGTGCCAGACGAAGGCGTCGACCTCGGTGAGCGTCACACGCTGCTCGCCGCCGTCGTCGTCGAAGAGGCACAGCTCCACCTTCTCCGCGCCCTCGCTGAACAGCGCGAAGTTCGTTCCCTGTCCGTCGAAGGTCGCTCCGAGGGGGTATGCCGATCCAGGCCAGATCTCGTGACTCATGGGGCGAGCTTAGGCCGCCGCGACGTGGCGGCCCGCTCTGCGACGATCTGCACCGCGCGGTCGAAGTCGAGAACCTGCGCGATCTCCTCTGCCAGCGCATAGGGGTGGCCCAGGTAGCAGACGAAGACGGGGGAGACGACCTCGACGTAGCCGATGGGGCCGTCCTGGCTCACGACGTAACGGTCGAAGTCGAACAGCTCGGCCGTGGGCGTCGCCGGACGCTGCTGCTCCTTCGACGGGACCGGCTCGTGCGCGGCGCGCACTTCGGAGCCGGAGGGGACGGGGGTTCTGACAGACATGAGACCTCCTGACTCGGGATGATCCTCACGGTAGAAGGGCTCGACGATTCTGAGAACGGCATTGCCAGGAGGCCGGGAACCCGCTACGGACACACCGATATACCGGTTTCGCCCGCGGCATCCGGCTCCTACACTGAGGAAAACGCACCATCTTCGACGATCGGAGAACGCTGTGTCTGCACCGTGGCAGGTCTCGCGCGATGCGCTGCCCCACGCATCGCGACTGCTCATCGAGCGCGCTCACGAGGAGATGCTGGCGGGGAACCTCGACGATCGGCGGCTGCAGGAGGTGCGCCCCCTCGTGCGGGAGTCCTGGGAGAGATCCTGGCGGGGGAGGGTGGGGCCGGAAGGCCCGCCGCCTCTCGACCTGCACACCGAGGAGCTCGAGGACTATCGACTCGCGCATCCGCTCGCCTCGGCGATGGACATGATCCGCGCCCTGCTGCTGCCGGACACCGAGGAGGACTCGGGCGTCATCATCGCGATCGGCGACAAGGCGGGACGGCTGCTCTGGATCGAGGGCGACCGGCAGCTGCGGTCGCTCACCGACGACATGGGGTTCGTGGCGGGAGCGAACTGGTCGGAGGATGCCGTCGGCACGAGCGCCCCCGGAACCGCGCTCGCGCTCGGGCAGTCGGTGCAGATCCGCGGAGCCGAGCACTACAACCGCCTCGTGCATCCGTGGTCGTGCACGGCCGCTCCGGTGCGCGACCCCGAGACGCAGCGCGTGCTCGGCGTGATCGACATCACGGGCGGCCCCGAGGTCGTGTCCCCGCAGGCGCGCCTGCTCGTCGACGCCACGGCGCGCGCCGTCGAATCCGAGCTGATGGTCACTCGCCTCCGGGAGCGCAGCGAGACCGCCCGGCAGCGTCCGACGCCGGTGAGAGCCCGCACGCTGAAGACCGCCAGGGCGACGCTGCACGTGCTGGGCAGGGATCGCGCACGGCTGGAGACCGAATCCGAGCACGACGAGTCGATGATCGAGCTCAGCGCCCGGCACGCGGCCATCCTGCTCATGCTCGCCGTGCACCGCCAGGGCCTCTCCGCCGAGCGGCTCTGCGAGCTCGTGTACGGCCCCGGCGTCTCTCCTGACACCCTGCGACCCGAGATGGTGCGCCTGCGCAAGGTGCTCGAGCGCACGGCCCCCGATCTGGTGCCGGAGTCGCGGCCGTATCGACTGCCGGTGGCGCTCGAGACCGACGCGCACGACGTGCTCTCGCTGCTCGACCGCGGCGCGCACCGGGTCGCGCTCACCGCGTATCGCGGTCCCGTGCTCCCCGAGTCGACGTCGCCCGGCGTGGAGGAGTTCCGCGAGTCCGTTCGCGGCGCGCTCCGCGAGGTCATGCTCTCGGAGGCCAGCCTCGACGTGCTGCTGGCCTACGCCGAGATCCCCGAAGGGCAGGGCGACGCCGAGGCGCTGCGGCTCGCGCTCGAGATGCTCCCGGCGCGCTCGCCGAAGCGCGCAGCGCTGGTCGCCCGGATCGAGCGGCTCGACCGCGGCTGACCGTCGTCGGGGCCTCGCGGTCTCAGCCCTGGTCGAGCACTTCGCGGAGCCTGTCGGCGAAGGCCTCGGGCTGACCGGCGTAGCCGAACTCGCCGCCCAGGAAGCCGCCGTGGTGGCTCGGGAAGACCGTCGCCTCCTGGCCGAGCTGCTCCGCCAACGCGATCGCAGTGCGGCCGGTGTACACCTTCTTCGACTCCTCGCCCACCGCGATGACGACCCTGGTCGGCGACGCCTTCAGCGCCTCGATGTCCGGCTCGTAGAGGCACACCGCCCAGGATCGCTTCGACAGCAGCGGATCCTCCCTGGTGCCGTCGTCCTCGGTCGGCATCCCGAACGCCGCCGGGTCCGGCGCCGGCTGCGCGAAGTACTCGTCCGTGACCTCGCCCTCCCACGAGGTCATCGCGATGAACGCGGCCATCCCGGCGCCCCAGCCCTTGTCCTGATACACCTGCGTGTACGCCGCGCGCGCTCGCTGGACGGCTTCGGCATCCGGCAGCACGCTGTCGATCGGCGGTTCGTGGGCGACCAGGGTCACGACATCGTGCGGGTACGCCGTGACGAGCGCGAGGGCGGTCACCGCCCCACCGCTGCTCGCGAACAGGTCCACGGGGCCGGCGCCGAGCGCCTCGATGAGCGCGTGGAGATCCTCCGCCTGGGTCTCCGGCTCGTTCGTCACCCCGCCGTCCTTGCGGATGCTCCGGCCCAGACCACGAGGATCGTAGGTGATGACCGTCCGGTCCTCGAACAGCCTCACCTGGTCGCGGAAGCCGCTCGCGTCCATGGGCTGGCCGATCATCAGCAGCGGGGGATGAGCGTCTGTCGCCGGGAGAGGGCCGTGGACGTCGTAGACCAGGTCGACATCCGGGAGCTCGAGCGTGTGCTGCGTCATTGAGGGCCTCCTCCATCGCGGGCGATCTCCCAGGATGCTATGTCGTCGGAGCAGCGGCGCACCAGGGCCCCTGCCGGAGTCGGAGGGCACTGCAACCCCCTGCAACGTTGCGCACCGGGGTGCAACGTCCTGCGACGTAGCTTCGTGACAACAGCCGCCGCACCGAAGCGCGGCCCGTCGAAGGAGTCACGATGACCATCGTCGAAGAAGACGTGTCCACCGCCTACGCGGCCCCGGGACGACCGGGCGCCCTCGCGAACTACCGTGCCCGCTACGGCCACTACATCGGCGGCGAGTTCGTCGATCCCGTCAAGGGCCAGTACTTCGAGAACGTCAGCCCGGTCGACGGCAAGCCCTTCACCGAGGTCGGCCGGGGCACGAGCGAGGACATCGACCGCGCGGTCGACGTCGCCTGGAAGGCGTTCGCGAGCTGGGGCAAGACCAGCCCGGCCGAGCGCTCCGTGATCCTGAACAGGATCGCCGACCGCATCGAGCAGCACCTCGAGGAGATCGCCGTCGCCGAGACCTGGGAGAACGGCAAGCCGGTGCGCGAGACCCTCGCCGCCGACATCCCGCTCGCGGTCGATCACTTCCGCTACTTCGCCGGAGTGCTGCGGGCGCAGGAGGGGGGCATCAGCCAGCTCGACGAGAACACCGTGGCGTACCACTTCCACGAGCCACTCGGCGTGGTCGGCCAGATCATCCCCTGGAACTTCCCGATCCTCATGGCCGTGTGGAAGCTCGCACCCGCGCTCGCTGCGGGCAACTGCGTCGTCATCAAGCCGGCCGAGCAGACTCCGGCATCCCTCCTCTTCCTCTTCGACATCATCGGCGACCTGCTTCCGGCCGGCGTCGTGAACATCGTCAACGGGTTCGGGATCGAGGCGGGCGCCCCGCTCGCGCAGCACAAGCGCATCCGCAAGGTCGCCTTCACCGGCGAGACCACCACCGGCCGCCTGATCATGCAGTACGCCTCGCAGAACCTCATCCCGGTGACGCTCGAACTCGGAGGCAAGAGCCCGAACGTCTTCTTCGAAGACGTCGCGCGCTCGACCGCCGACCCCTTCTACGACAAGGCGCTCGAGGGGTTCACGATGTTCGCGCTGAACCAGGGCGAGGTCTGCACCTGCCCGTCGCGCGCGCTCATCCAGCGGTCGATCTACGACGGCTTCCTCTCCGACGGCCTGGAGCGGGTGAAGAAGGTCGTGCAGGGCAACCCGCTCGACCCGGCGACGATGATCGGCGCGCAGGCGTCGAACGACCAGCTGGAGAAGATCCTCAGCTACATCGACATCGGGAAGCAGGGCGGCGCGCGTCTGCTCACCGGCGGCGAGCGGGTCGATCTCGGCGGCGATCTCAGCGAGGGCTACTACGTCGCGCCGACCGTGTTCGAGGGCACGAACGACATGCGCATCTTCCAGGAGGAGATCTTCGGGCCCGTGCTGTCGGTCACCTCGTTCGACGACTTCGACGATGCGATCTCGATCGCCAACGACACCCTCTACGGTCTGGGCGCCGGTGTCTGGAGTCGCAGCGGCGACACCGCCTATCGCGCAGGCCGCGCGATCGAGGCGGGCCGCGTCTGGACGAACACCTACCACCAGTACCCGGCGCACGCCGCGTTCGGCGGATACAAGCAGTCGGGCGTGGGACGCGAGAACCACAAGATGATGCTCGACCACTACCAGCAGACGAAGAACCTCCTCGTCTCGTACGCGGAAGGCCCGATGGGCTTCTTCTGAGCTCGATCCGATGGGTCGCTGAGCGAGCGGGGCGTTTCGTCTCGCTCCGCTCGCTCAACGACCGACCTCGAAAGGCACGGACATGGTCACCATCGGCACGTACCAGCGGGTGGACGTGACGGATGCCGCGGCATCCCTCGTGCGCGAGCTCAGCGCGCAGCACGGTCCGCTGATGTTCCATCAGTCCGGCGGATGCTGCGACGGCTCGTCGCCCATGTGCTACCCCGTCGGCATGTTCATCACGGGACCGGGCGACGTCCTCCTCGGTGCCCTCGACGTCGGACTCGAGGGCCCGGTCGAGGTGTTCATGTCGGGGTCGCAGTTCGAGTACTGGAAGTACACGCACCTGACGATCGATGTGGTGCCCGGACGCGGTGCCGGCTTCAGCGTCGAGGGGCCCACGGGCATGCGGTTCCTCATCCGATCGCGCATGCTGAACGAGGCGGAGCTGGAGTACTTCGGCCTCACCCCTTGATGCCGGAAGAGACACGCGTGATCCGCAGACCGCATGCGGGTGCATGGACGCAACCGGTTGCAACCTCCGCCGGTATACCATTCACGTATGCGCCGAGCAGCGTCAGTCCCCAGCTGACCGCGGGCGCGGACGGCGCAAGCCGTCATGCGGAGGGAGAGTCGATCTTCTTTCGATCCCGAGGGGGGATGGGGTGGGAGTTCGGTCCCCAGCCGACACCCACCCCCACACTCCCCCTCCGTGTCTCCGGTGCGTCCGGCCGCCTCAGTTCAGCCGGCTCCAGAACCAGAAGAGGGCGAACCCGATCACGACCACGATCGGCAGCCATGTCGTGCTGCGCTTCAGCCGGCGCCCCTGCGGCGCGACGCCCGGCGGAGGTGTGAGAAGGCCGACCGGCGGGGCGAACGGCAGCGGCGCGCTCATCGCCGGAGCAGGGACGGATGCCGTCGCTGCGGGACCCGCGCTCTCGGCGAGCAGGCGCTCGTCACGCCATCGCGCCCACTGATCGAACTTCGTCAGCAGCGCGCCGACCGCACCGAACAACCACGCCCAGGTGGCGGGGTCGAGCGTGGACACCTTGCGCTGCGTGTAGAGGAACAGCCAGTCGTCCACGATCTCGACATCGAGCTGGGCGGCGTTGTCGATGAACCTCGCCATGATGTCGGGCGTGAACAGATAGAGCGCGTCGCGCTCGTACCCCGTGGGGCAGTACAGCGTGAAATAGCGGTCGAAGTCGCCCTCGAGCGAGAGGCGCTGCTCCTTCTGGAACGACGCGGGCAGGTTCGATCCGAAGCTGTTGTTGCCGTTCGCGTCGAGCACGATGTTCGGCAGCGGCACGTCGAGCTTCACGGCCACGTATCCCCAGCGATAGGTCGTCGAGTTCTTCCCCGACTGCACCGTGTACTGGTAGTTGCCGAACTCGACGAAACGGGGGTGCGTGCCGCGGACGAGATCGGTCGACTGACGGGAGCGGCCGAGGCTGAAGATCATGCCGGGCAGCGGGGGATCGGCGATCCTCGCCTCGTACGACATGCCGTTCGCCTGGGCGAAGCGGCTCAGTCGGTACCGCGTCGCCTGCCCGTTCCGCACGCCGAGCCAGATCATCAGGACGACCGCGATCAGCACCAGGCCGATGAGCACCAGGGGGACCGCCGCGATCCCGGGCGACCCGCTCGCGGACGCCAGGCTGAGGATGACCGTCACGAAGATCGGCAGCACCACGACGCCGGCGACCGACGCGGCCACGATGCCGATGATGGTCGACGTCGAGGCGGTCGTCGACTGCCGCGCCCGCAGCTCGGCGGTGAACGCCCGGACGGCTGCGGCATCGACCGGATCGGTGAGCGGTCGGGCGTCGAACGTGATCGGGGGCTGCGGCGACGTCATCGGTTCACCCGGTCGGCGTCCCAGGTCAGGTCGGTGCCCTCGGGGATCTGCGCCGCCTCGAGACGGTCGTCGGCGCAGATCTCGCGGATCAGGGCATCCGGACCCGCCACGATCGTCGAGTCGAAGTCGATCTCGGACACCATCACCCACGCGCGGTCCTCCGGCCAGAGGATGCTGGGGCTCAGGGCAGAGAGCGGGAAGCCGTCCCCTTCGCCCGCGGTCCCTGGGCCTGTCGACGGGTCGCGCCACGGCACCTCCCGCACCCACCCCGAGTCGGCGAACAGGCGCGGCGGCGCGGAGAACAGCACATGGTCGCGGTCGGGCAGCGAGAGACGCGGTCCCTCGGAGACCTCGCGCGAGAGGATGCCGTCCTGCCAGGTGGGCTTGCGGAAGACGTTGTTGAACGGATCCCGCGTGCTGCGGTTCAGCATCGCCTGGTGGTTCGGATCGTCGGTGAAGGGGAGGAACGTCTGCGACGGCGTCTCTCCGAAGAAGCCGAGCAGACCGCCGTAGCCCTCCCAGAGCGCGGCGAATCCCGCATCCGGCGTGCTCGTGCGAGCGACGAGGTGCCCGGCGATCGCGGCCAGCATCTCGGCGCCGAGCCCGCCCTCGATCGGTGCGCTGAACTCGCGGCCGTCGGGGGAGATGCGGGCGCGCCAGTCCTCGCCATCGGGGGTGCGGACGATCCGCCGCCACTGCGCGAAGGGATGCATGGTCGTGCCGAAGGCCGCGGCGGTCTCGGCCCACGTCGCCGGTGCATCGACGAACCGCTCGACGAGACGCTGCCGCTCGGCATCCGGGAGGCCCTCCCACTCGACGGTCGACGGCACGGGGCGATCCGGCAGCGACCGCACGATCGCGGGATGGAAGACCCGGGCATACGCGGGGAAGCCGTGCGGGACGACGCCGTGCATGGTCGAGTGGGCGTCGTCGAGGCGCTCGCGGAGCCATGCTCCGATGCTCGTGTCTGCGATCCACTCCATGCGACCACGGTACCGGCGTTACGGTAAGAGGCGTGCTGCTGACAGTCCACGATCTCGGGGGAGATCCCGCATGGTGAATCAGGTTCAGGTCGCTCCGGGCGAGCGCGTCTTCCGGCGGCATCCGCTGCGCATCCTCCTCGGCGCCGTGCTGCTCGCCGCGGCGCTGTCGGCGGCGACGCTCTTCCTCCTCCCACGGTTCCTCCCGCGGACGATGAACATCTCGACCCGCGGGACCATCGTGCTCGTGGTGGCGATCGCCCTGACCGCGGCGGTCTTCGTCGGTGCCTTCTGGTTCCGGAACATCCGGGTCGTCGTGCGTCCCGACAGCGTCGAGATCGGTCGCGCGGGAAACCGCGAGGCGTTCCCGCGGGCCACGACCGCCTTCCGATCGAAGGTCACCGAACACCGCACGAACGGCCTGCCCAGCGGCACGACACGGGCGCTCGTGGTGTACAGCGGTGACCGGGAGATCACCATCGAGCTGCCCGGGTTCACGAGGGCGACGTTCAGCGAGCTCATGGCCGAGCTCAACCCGATCGCGCCGCCTCCCGTCGGCGACCCGGTCGAGGCCGCTCGCGCACGCGCCCACCTGCCCACGACGTTCACGATCGACGCCACCGGGGAGCGTCGGCTGGCCGCACGGCTCACGATCGGCGCTGTCGTCTTCTTCGCCGTCGCGCTCGGCTTCGGCCTGCTGGCCGCCGTGCCCGGCTTCCTCGAGAGCGAGGTGTCGGCACTGGTGCTGATCGTCCCGATGGCCGCCGTCGCCGGGATCGGCTTCACGATCGGTGCGCTGCAGCGTCGCCGTGTCGCGCGCGGGATCCCCGAGCGCGTGACGGTGAGTCCGCACGGCATCCGCCTCGACGATACCGATCAGCCGTACGCGCAGCTCACCCGCATCTGGATGACGCCGCCGGCGTACCCCGTCCGACGGATCCGGTTCGAACGTGCGGGCGGCGCGCGCAGCACCCATCTGCTCTCGTCGTCGCGCGTCGCGATCACCCCGGACTACGCCGACCTCCTCCAGGCGGTGCGGGCGCAGACCGCGCATCTGCCCGGCCTCCTGTCCCTGGACCTCGAGTGACCGCGGAGACAGCGCGAGGACTCGCGCCCGACTATCCGGTGCGCACCGAACGGCTGCTGCTTCGACCGATCGCGCCCGGCGACGCCGCGGCGATGCACGTCTACAAGTCGGATCCGGATGCCGTGCGCTACGTGCCGTACGAGCCGCTGTCGCTCGCCGAGGTCGAAGAGCGCATCGGGACCACCTGGTCGCGCACGCGCTTCGCCGAACCGGGCGACGCGGTCTGCCTCGCCGTCGAGGAGCAGGAGACCGGCGCCCTGCTCGGCGACGTCGTGCTGTTCTGGCGCAGCGAGACGGATCGCGCGGGAGAGGTCGGCTACATCTTCGACCCGCGGTTCGCCGGTCGTGGATATGCCACCGAGGCGGTCGATGCGCTGCTCGCCCTGGGGTTCGACGGACTGGGCCTGCACCGCATCGCGGCGCGGATCGACGACCGGAACACGCCGTCCGTCGGCGTCGTCGAACGGCTCGGATTCCGCCGTGAGGCACGGCTCGTCGAGAGCGAGTGGTTCAAGGGCGAATGGACCACGATGCTCGTCTACGCGCAGCTCGAAGACGAGTGGCGTGGGAGGAGCGGCGCGGCCTCGGCCTGACGGCATCCCCCATAATCGAGGGGTGACTGCCACTGCGACGCTCCCTTCCCTCGACGGCCGCCGATTCCGGATGGTGTCGTCGACGACCTCGGCCGTCGACCCCGAGGCGCCGAGCGTCTTCGAGTACTTCGAGCGCGACGGAGCGATCTGGGGCGGGTATGAGGGCGACACTGTCACGTTCGGCAAGTTCGTCGGAACCCGCACGGGCGACACCATCTGGGTGTCCTTCGTGCACGTCCTCGTCGCGGACGGCAGCGTCGTGACAGGAGACGGCGAGAGCGAGCTGGAGCTCACCGACGACGGCCGCATCCGCCTCGTCGAGCACTACGAGATGCACGGGCTTCCGCAGCTCAGTGTGTGCGAGGAGATCGCGGACTGACCTAGCGCGGGGGCAGCGCGTCGCGGCCGGGGGAGGCCGGGGTCCAGCGGGTCATCCCGAGCGGCACCTCCAGGCTGCGCTCGGGCAGATCCGCAGGCAGCAGGTACGGCCGCCGGATCACCTCGTCGAGCACGACGACGCTGACGACCGTGCGCACCTCGGGCAGCTGCGCGATCACTCCGGTGGAGAACTCGTGCACACCGCTGACGTCGACGGCCCGGATCAGCAGCATCGCATCGTGCTCGCCCGTCGTGATCGCGCACCACTCGACATCGGGCATCTCGAGCACGCGGTCGCGGAACGACGCCCAGGCCTGGGGGAGGACCGTGACGAACACGAGGGCGCCGATCGAGAGGCCGGCCTTGGCCTGATCGACCCGGGCGCTGAACCCGGTGATGACCCCGTCGTGCACGAGCGACTCGACCCGCGTGTACGCATTCGCCCTCGAGATGCCCACCTTGTCGGCGAGTGCGGCGATCGAGACGCGACCGTTATCACGGAGCACATCGAGGATTCTGTACGCGGTCTCGTCCAATGGGGCGGCACTTCGTCCAGAATGCTTCGACTGTTCCGCATCCTTGCTGGACATATTGCTCCTCACGAGGGATGTTCTGGACAGAGCGTGTCGGTGCGACCCACCCTTGCTGGACACATCGTCGCATATGATGCGAATCTGATCACCGGTCGTCCACATCTGGGTCGACCACACCCGAATGTACTCCTCGCCTCTGGAGGCTCTCATGTCGTCACGTCGCAGCACGTCAGTCATCGCGATCGGAGCGGTCGCGCTCCTCGCGCTCGCCGGTTGCTCGGGAGGCAACTCCGCCAATAACGGCGACCAGTCCTCGGGCTCGGATTCGCTCGTCATCGACACCGCGTTCTCGATCGAGACGGCCGACCCGGGGCACACCTACGACCCGACCGGCAACATGATCGCGAAGGCCCTGTACGAGACCCTCGTCGACTTCGAGGGCTCCGACGTCTCGACCCCCGTCCCCGGTCTCGCGTCGTGGGAGCAGAACGACGCCGCGACGGAGTTCACCTTCACGCTCGAGGGCGACCGCGTCTTCTCCGACGGTTCGCCGATCGAGGCGAAGGACGTCGTCTTCACGCTGCAGCGCATCCAGGGCATGACCGAGGCCAAGCCGAACTTCCTCCTCGGCGGCCTCACCATCACCGAGGTCGACGACAAGACGATCTCGTTCGTCTCCGAGACCCCGCTCCTGCAGCTGCCCGCGATCCTCGCGAACCCTGCGCTCGGCATCGTCAACTCCGACGTCGTGATCGAGAACGGCGGCACCACCGACGGCGCCGACACGGCACAGGGCTTCCTCGACGGCGAGTCCGCCGGCTCCGGGCCCTTCGTGCTCGACACCCTCGACCTCAGCTCGCAGGTCGTGCTGACGAAGAACGACGAGTACAACGGCGACGAGGAGTCGGCCTACTCCCGCGTCGTCGTCCGCAACGTCTCGGAGAGCGCCACGCAGCTCGCCAACCTCAAGGGCGGCGACTCGATGGTCGCGATGGACCTGAACGGCGACCAGGTCGCCGGTCTCGGCGACGACCTCAGGGCCTCGTCCGTTCCCTCGGGCCAGACGATCTTCCTGCTGCTCAACCAGTCGGATGCCGTCGCCGGTGAGCTCGCGAACGTGAAGATCGCCGAGGCGATCCGGTACTCGCTCGACTACGACGCCCTGCTCGAGCTGGCGGGTGCCGGCGCGGTCCAGGCGACCGGCGTCATCCCGCCCGGATTCGAGGGCGCTCTCGACTCCGGCGTGGAGCAGGACCTCGACAAGGCCAAGGCCGCGCTCGCCGAGGCCGGCTACACGGGTCAGACGCTGAAGCTGCAGTTCCCGAACGACTACCCGGTCGGCGGCGTGGAGTTCACGCCGCTCGCGGAGCGCATCCAGGCGCAGCTCGAGGAGGCCGGCATCGCGGTCGAACTCGCTCCCGCACCGTTCGCCACCGAGCTCGACGCCTACGTGAACGGCACCGAGGGCTTCGGCCTCTGGTTCTGGGGCCCGGACTACGCGGACTCCGCGAACTTCCTCCCCTTCGCCCCGGGTCTCAAGGTCGGCCTGCGCGCCGGCTGGGCCGCCGAGGCCAACCCGGAGATCGCCGGGATCGCCGCGGGTGCCGCCAGCGCGACCGATGAGGCCGTGCGTGCCGACGCCTTCACCTCGTTCGCCGAGGCGATGCAGGCCGAGGGCCCGTTCGTCCCGCTGATCGTCCCCGGCCGCAACATCGCGACCGCGGGCGACGTGGCCGGTGCCGTGTACAACTCCGTCTGGGAGATGGACATCGCCGAGATCACCCCGGCCGGCTGAGCGGGATCCCCATGACGACGGTGGCGGTGCAGAGGCAGGCGCAGCGGCGCAGATCGCCTCTGGTCGGGTACCTGCTGCGGCGGGCCGGAACCTCCCTGCTCCTGCTGGTGGGCGTGACGATCGTCACGTTCGCGCTCACCAACCTGGTGCCGGGAGACCCGGTCTCGGCGGCGCTCGGTGAGGGCGCGTCGCAGAACCCGGCGACTCGCGAGGCCTTCATCAAGGCCAACGGACTCGACCAGCCGCTGTTCGTGCAGTACTTCATCTATATGGGGAACCTGCTCCGCGGGGACCTCGGCACGTCGCTGGTGACCGGTCGCCCGGTCACCAGCGACCTCGCCACCGCGGTGCCGGCGACGATCGAGATCGCGATCGGCGCGATCATCCTGAGCCTCGCGGTCAGCATCGTGCTCGGCACCCTCGCGGCCTACCGCCGCGGCCTCGTGACCGACCAGGTCATCCGCGTCGTGACGCTCGTCGGACTGAGCGTGCCGACCTTCTGGCTGGCGCTCGTCAGCTTCTACGTGTTCTTCCTCGAGCTGCGCATCGCGCCGGGGTCGGGGCGCATCTCGCCCTCGATCACCCCGCCGCCGCGGATCACGGGCCTCTACACCGTCGACTACCTCCTGAACGGCGACGGCGTCGGCTTCTTCGATGCACTCGCCCACCTCGCCCTCCCGGTCCTGGTGCTGTCGCTCGTCACGATCGGCCTGCTGACCCGCTTCATCCGCACCTCGGTGCTCGAGGTCCTGGGCAGCGACTACGTGCGCGCCGCACGGGCCAAGGGCCTTCCGGCCATGCGCGTCATCCTCGACTACGTGCTCCGCGGTGCCTCGCTGCCGATCCTCACGATCGTCGGCGTCGCCTTCGGCTCACTGCTCTCCGGAACGGTCCTCGTCGAGTCGGTGTTCGCCTGGCCGGGCCTCGGCACCTACGCCTACAACTCGGCGGCCAACCTCGACCTCCCCGGCATCATGGGCGTCGGTCTCGTGGTCGGCGTCATCTACCTCCTCATCAACTTCGTCGTCGATCTCCTCTACGGCGTCCTGGACCCGAGAGTGAGGATCGCATGAGCCGCATCGCCGCCGCATCCCCGGCCGGGCGCTTCCGCTTCCGCTGGCCCCGCGCCTGGCGCACACCGCTCGGCATCATCGGCACGGTCATCGCGGGTGCCTGGATCATCGTCGCCTTCACGGCGCAGTGGTGGGTGCCCTTCGGTCCGAACGCCCAGGTGCTGCCGCGACTGCAGCCCCCGGGCATCGACACACTCCTCGGCACCGACGGCAACGGCCGCGACATCTTCTCCCGGCTCATGACGGGCGCGACCGTGAGCCTCCCGCTCGCACTCATGCTCGTGATCGCCGCGATGATCATCGGCACCGTGATCGGCGCGCTCGCCGGATACTTCGGCGGATGGCTCGATGAGACCCTCATGCGCATCACCGACCTGTTCATGGCGTTCCCGACGGTTATCCTCGCGATGGTCGTCGCGGCATCCCTCGGCCCGTCCCTGTTCAACGCGGTGATCGCGGCGATCGTCGTCTCGTGGCCGCAGTACTCGCGCGTCACGCGCAGCATCGTGCTCAGCCTGCGCGGTCAGAACTACGTGATCGCCGGTCGCCTCTTGGGGCACTCCCCGCTGCGCACGCTTTTCGTCGACATCCTCCCGAACATCGCCGGCCCCGTCCTGGTGCTCGCGACGCTCGACATCGGCGCGGCGATCCTGCTCCTGTCCGGACTCTCCTTCCTCGGCCTCGGCGCCCAGCCGCCCACGGCGGAGTGGGGCTCCATGATCTCGGGCGCGATGCAGAACTTCGACGCCTGGTGGCTCGGCGTCTTCCCGGGCCTCGCGATCCTCACGGTCGTGCTGGCGTTCAACTTCCTCGGAGACGCGATGCGCGACGTGCTCGACCCGACCGCCGAGGTCACGCACGAGAAGCAGGCCGAGCACAAGGCCTCGGCGGGGGTGTCCGCATGACCGCCGGCACCGTCGAGGCCCGGAACGCGACGCTCAGCATCCGCGATCTCACGATCGACATCGGCCGTCCGCTCGTGCGCGGCGTCTCGCTCGAGCTGCTGCCCGGACGCATCCACGGCCTCGCCGGCGAATCGGGATCAGGCAAGACCCTGACCTCGCTCGCCGTGCTCGGGCTCCTGCCGCGACAGGCGCGCACCGGCGGATCGATCACCCTGGCGGGGGAGGAGCTGGTCGGCCTCGGCCGCCGCGCGCTCAACCGCGTGCGAGGCAAGCGCATCGCCATGGTCTTCCAGGACCCGTCGGCATCACTGCACCCGCAGCTGCCGGTCGGTCGGCAGCTCACCGACCACATGCGCGTGCACCTCGGGCTCAAGGGCGCGGCGGCGCGAGCGCGAGCGATCGAGCTGCTCGAGACCGTGCAGGTGCCGAATCCGACCGAGGCGCTGGGGCGCTACCCGCACCAGTTCTCCGGCGGACAGCGTCAGCGCATCGCGATCGCCTGCGCCCTGGCATGCGACCCCGAGGTGCTGCTGGCCGACGAGCCCACCACAGCACTCGACGTCACCGTGCAGGCCGGGATCCTGCAGCTGCTGCGCGACCTCGCGATCGAGCGGAACCTCGCGGTGCTGCTCGTCACGCACGACCTCGGCGTCATGAGCGCGATCGCCGATGAGGTCGCGGTGATGAAGGACGGCCGGGTCGTCGAGCTCGCCGACCGGGAGACGCTGTTCCGCGACCCCCAGCACGAGTACACGCGCACGCTGCTCGCGGCGCTCCCCGGATCGAAGATCGCGGATGCCGAGCTCGTCGAGCGAGCGGATGCCGAGATCACGGGTGAAGGGGATGCAGATGAGTGAGGTCGCCGTCCTCGACGCGCAGGACGTGGTCGTGCGCTACCCGGGCAACCCGCCCGTGATCGCGGTGAACGGGGTGTCGCTCCAGGTCGCGCCCGGCGAGACCGTGGCGCTCGTCGGCGAGTCCGGCAGCGGCAAGTCGAGCCTCGCGCGTGCCGTCGTCGGCATCGAGAAGACCGCGGCGGGAACCGTGCTCTTCCGCGACGCCCCCGTGTCGCCGCTCGGCATCCGCCGTCGGTCGACCGCGCTGACCGGCATCCAGATGGTGTTCCAGGACCCGTCGACCTCGCTGAACCCGCGTCGCCGCGTCGGCGACCAGATCGCCGACGGCATCGCGACCGCTCGCGCGCGCGGCGCCGAGGGGTCGACCGTGGCCGAGTGGCTGGAGCGCGTCGGCCTCCCCGCCGACGTCGCCTCGCGGTTCCCGCATCAGTTCTCCGGCGGGCAGAAGCAGCGCATCGCGATCGCCCGTGCGCTCGCGGCGCGTCCCTCGCTGCTCGTCGCCGACGAGCCGATCTCGGCGCTCGACGCCTCGACGCAGACCAGCGTGGCCGGCCTCATGCGGGACCTCGTGGCAGAGGCCGGAGCGGGGATGCTCTTCATCTCGCACGACCTCGCCGTGGTGCGACGCATCGCCGACCGCACCTTCGTGATGTTCGCCGGCCGCGTGCTGGAGTCGGGTCCGACCGATCAGGTGTGGTCGGCGCCGCAGCATCCGTACACCCGCGCGCTGCTCGCCGCGATCCCGGAGCCCGACGGCGCCGGACGCATCCCGGCAGCGCCCTCGGTGGGCGACCGCGAGGTGTGGTCGGAGATCCCGCCCGTCCTGAACTGAGGCGGGAACCGGCGGCCGGGGCTCACGGATCGCTGGGCGCCAGCTCCGTCGTCACACCAGAATCGAGTACCCGGTCGCGGCCGTCCGCGTACACGAGGTTGGCTTCGACATCGGGCGGGAGCACGGCCTGAACTGCTCGACTGGCTTCCAGTCGTGCGGGTTCACCTGCAGGCATGTCCTGTTGTGTGAGCACGTCGAAGCTGCACTCGGCGTCGCCGGGTGAGGCCGCCGGCGCTCGGACGGTGAAGACATAAGCCTCGTCACCGTAGAGTTCGACCACGAGGCTCTCGACCTGCTGGGAAATCGTCGTGCATTCCGCTCGAGCGACGCTCTCCCGAGTGTCCAACAGGATGAAGTCCTGGTCCGCCGCGTAGACGACCGTGACTTCCACGCCGCTGCTGAAGGTCTCCTCGAGAAGCGCCTGCAGCGTGCTTCGCAGATCGACTCGCGTCTGATCGTCGACCGCGAGGTCTAGACCGGTGAGCACGTCGAAACTGCACCAGACCTCGGCCTCGCCGGCCCACATTCTGTCGATCTGAGGCGCGTCGCCGTAGGCGGCGTCTACAGCTTCTTCGACCTCTTGCGAGAAGCTCTCGCACTCCGAACCCATCGCGTACTCACCCCATTGGATGCAGCCAGAGGTACCCAACGCTGCCAGCAGAATGACCACCACTAGAGGAGCGCGATGTCGTCGCATGCTCATAACCTAGCCGCGCCTTCCTGTCGCGCCGCCTCGCCTCGACGGAGGCCTATGCTGACGGCGCGTGAACCTGATCGCGCGGGCCGAGGAATATCTGATGTGACTACTGATAGCGAGATCGTTCGACGATCGAGACACGAGGCGGCCGCGTTCGGCGAGCTGTTCGAGAGGCACGCCCGCGCCGTGGCGGGCTTCGCTTCTCGACGGGTCGGACCGGATGTCGCGGAAGACGTGCTCAGCGAGACGTTCCTCGTGGCGTTCCGCCGGCGCGCGAGCTTCGATCTCCGCGTCGATTCCGCGCGCCCGTGGCTGCTCGGCATCGCGACCCGGGTCATCCACCGACACCGCGCGAGCGAGGCCAAGCAGCTGCGGAGCCTGATCGCGCAGCAACCCGAGCGAGCGCTCCCCGACGACTCCGACGGTCTGTCGGACCGTCTCGACGCGAGTGCGGCGCTCCGGGAGCTGGCTCCTCGGGTCGCGGCACTGGCGAAAAAGGACCGCGACACCCTCTTCCTCTTCGCCTGGGGGGATCTGAGCTATGAGGAGACGGCGCAGGCTCTCGGCGTTCCGGTGGGAACCGTGAAGTCGCGCCTCAATCGCGTCCGTCGGCTGCTCGCGCCGGCGCGCGCGGCCGACCGGACATCAATCAACGCACTGCACTCATCGGAGGTCGGATATGGACATCTTGGATAGCGTTCGCGAACTCGGAGTGGAAGACCCCTCCGCCGGCATCGTCGGTGCGCGGAACTCGCTTCATCGGGCGATGGCCGGCGAGGGGCGCCGGCGACGTCGCCGTGGTCTCGGAATCGCATTCGGCACAGCAGGTGGCGTCCTCGGCGTCTCCGCGGTGGCAGCGGTCGTTGCGGGCACGTTCACCGTCGGCGCTGTCGTCGCGCCTCCGGCGTCGGCAGCGGAGACGATCGTCCTGAGTGCTGCCGCACAGCTCCGGGCGTCCGAGATACCGGCCGGCAAGTACCTGAAGACGACCGAGACGTTCGAGCAGGTCATGGGCTTCCACGGGCCGACGGAGGCGGAACCCTTCTCCTATGTGCTGCAGGACGCGACCGGCGTTCTGACGACGAGGTGGATCACGTCGACCTTCCTCTCGTCCGACCCCGAGGTCCCGCCGATCCTGGAGACGAGCGAGTATCAGCCTGTCGGGGCGAACGGCGACGTCCAGGCCGTAGAGGACGCGTGGAACTCCTACTACGGCTCGACCTATGGGCTCTGGGATGAGGTCATCGAAACTCCTCGCCCGTCGGCGGTGTTCCAGATGGATGGTGTCGCGCATGCGCGTCTGTGGAGCAACGATCTCGCGGAGTGGCAGGTGATCGACGACCCCGACGACTCTCGAATCGACGACTGGGGCACGTTCGCGACCGAGCCGCAGGAGTTCCTCGACGACGTCCTGGCGGAGCTCCCCGCCGGGACCACCGAGGAGAAGGCCATCGCCGTGGTCTTCGAGAGCCTGGTCACCGGCGACATCGCCACCGCCTCGGCCGCCTACCGCGCGGTGCTCCTCGGTGTGATCGCGCTCTCGGACGGCCTGCACATCGAGTCGGTGGTGGGAACCGTCACCACTGTCCGCCTCGATGACGACCGGGCTCTGCGTCGACTCGTCTTCGACACGGAGACCGATCAGCTGCTGGAAGTGTCTCAGCATCTGACCGAGGCGTACGATGCCGGCCAGGACGTGCCGGTAGGCACGAGTCCGCTCGTCGAGGACGGAGCGCCGACGACCATCCGACGCTTCACGCACGAGATCGTCGACGCGCCCCCCGCGATCAACAGCGAGGGCTGACGGCTGCTCTGCACCGTCGCGTGCCCAGAAACACGGCGGGCCGAGGCATCAGCCTCGGCCCGCCTGTTCTCAGCTCCGGATCAGACCGGTGCGACGATGTCCTGCTTCACGTCCCACTCGGTGATCTCCATCGTGACCTCGACCGACTGGCCCTCGAGCGAGGCGGTGCTGGTCGACGCGAGGTTGATGTAGTCGCCGGTGACCTCGTACACGACCTGAACCTCGGTGCCCTGCTGCTCGACGGTGCCGCTGAGGAGGAAGACCTTCTGGCCGAGGCGCTCGCCGGTGCCGGTGACCGTGAAGTCACCCGTGATCGCTGCTGCGGCCGCGGCGGGGTCCAGGGCGGAGACGTCGGCGGCGGCGGCGCTGAGCGCGGCGATGATCGGGTCGCTCGACGCGGTGTCGGCGGCCTGCCATGCTCCATCGCCGGACTTCACCCAGACGTCGTCGCCGATCGCGATGACGGATCCGACGGGCGAGATCGACTCGAGGGCCTTCTCGGACGGGTTGAACTTCGCCTGGGTCTCCATGCCCATCACGGTGCTCGTCGCCGCGTATCCCGCGGTGTCCGACATGGCGTCGGCGATGCAGGTGCCGAGGGCCGTTCCGTCGACCGTCGCGCCATCCGACAGCTCGGGGCAATCCGAGGTCGGGGCTTCGGCTTCCTGCGAAGCCCCGGCGCTGGGCTTCGCGTCGGCGGGCTTGTCGGAGCCCCCGGCCGCGCAGCCGGTGAGCAGGACCGAGGCGGCGAGAATCACGCCGACCCCGAATTTGTTGACGCGCATGGCGTCCCCCCTTCGGTCGTATGCCCCGACGACGGTCATCGAGGCACGGCTTCCAGCATGCCAAATGTTTCGCATCTCCTCGGACACCGAGGCCGGGTACCGCTCCCCATGGCGGTCGACGGATGCGCCAAGAGCAGGGCGTCGATAAGCTTAGCCAACCCTAACTTCGACGAACAGGTTCGCCATGTCCTTCACACGCACGAGGGCGCTCACCGCCTTCCTCGCCGTCGCCGTCGCCGCGGCGGCCCTCACCGCCTGCGCGCCCGCCGCTGAGAACGGCGGCGGTACGGCACCCGCAGCCGACGACGGGGCCTTCCCCGTCACGGTCGAGCACGCCTACGGCGAGACCGAGATCTCCGCGCAGCCCCAGCGAGTGGTCACGGTCGGCTACACCGAGCAGGACACGCTCTGGGCGCTGGGCATCGAGCCCGTCGGCGTCACCGAGTGGTACGGCGGATACGACTTCGCCTCGTGGCCGTGGGCGGACGAGGCCCGCGGCGACTCCGAGCCCGAGGTGCTCGGCACCAGCGACGGCCTGGACTTCGAGGCGATAGCGCTGCTCGACCCCGACCTCATCATCGGCACCAACGCCGGCATGACGGAAGAGGACTTCGACCGCCTGTCCGACATCGCGCCGACGATCGCGCACTCGGGCGACTACTCGATGTACTTCGAGCCGTGGGACGTGCAGACGCTGCAGATCGGCAAGGCCGTCGGCCGCTCGGAGGACGCGCAGAAGCTCGTCGACGACATCGACGCGCAGTTCGCCGAAGCCGCCGAGGCGCACCCCGAGTTCGCCGGCGCCTCGGTCGTGTTCCTGCAGAACGCGATCTACGACGGCGCGGCGATCGCCTACCAGGACGGTCTCAGCACCGACTTCCTCACCGACCTCGGCTTCTCGATCCCGTCGGAGATCGACGCCTACGCGCCGGAGGACGAGTCCGGTGGCCAGGCGTACATCCCGGTCGAGAACCTCGACGTGCTGAACGCGGCCGACGTGCTCATCTGGGGCACCGAGTCCGACGACGACATCACCGCCCTCGAGGGCGAGGCCTTCGTGACGGCGGTCGAGGCGATGAAGAGGGGCTCTGTGGTCTACACCGACGGCGTGACGGCCGGTGCGATCTACTTCACCTCGCCGCTGAGCCTTCCGTACGTGATCGACGCCCTCGTGCCGGCTCTCGCAGACGCCATCGCGGGGAACGGTCCCGCGCGCACCGCGGAGTGACCTCTCCCGCACGCACACGACGCGATCCGTCCCGGTCATCCGCCGGGCGGATCGCGCTCGTCGTCGTGCTCGCCACCGCCGCGCTCATCGTGACGGCAGGCATCGGCCTCACCGTCGGCACCAAGCTCGTCGGCATCGACACCGTGATCGATGCGATCGTGCGCTTCGACGGCAGCGACCTGCAGCTCGTGGTGCGGGAGTCCCGCATCCCGCGCACGGTGTTCGGCATCCTCGTCGGTCTCGCCCTCGGCGCCGCGGGCGCCGTGATGCAGGGGCTCACCCGAAACGCGCTCGCCGACCCCGGCATCCTCGGGGTCAATGCGGGTGCCTCGGTCGCGGTCGCCGTCGCGGTCGCGGCGCTCGGGATCGACGACTTCCCGGCACTCATGGCCGCCGCGCTCGCCGGAGCGCTCGTCGCCACCATCGGCGTCGTCCTGCTGGGAGCGGCGGGCGGCGGCAGCCCGGTCACGCTCGTGCTGGCGGGCGTCGCCCTCGCGGCGGTGCTCGGCGGCGTGACCACGGCCCTCGTGCTGCTCAACCCGACCGCGTTCCTGCAGATGCGCAGCTGGGAGTCCGGCGCACTCGCCGGTCGCGACCTGTCGATCCTGACGGTCGCCGGCCCGACGATCGCCGTGGGACTCGTGCTCGCCCTCGCGATCACGAGGAGCCTCGACGTGCTCGCCCTGGGCGACGACACGGCCGCTGCCCTCGGAGTCAGGATCGGACCGCTGCGCACCGGCGCGGTGGCCTCGGTCACGCTCCTCGCCGGAACCGCGACCGCCGTCGCCGGACCCGTCGCGTTCCTCGGGCTCGCCGCACCCCACATCGCCCGAGGCGTCGTCGGCTCCTCGCAGAAGGCGATCGTGCCTCTCGCCGCCGTGATCGGCGCGATCGTCGTGGTGCTCGGCGATGTGGTCGGGCGCGTCGTCATCGCGCCGCAGGAGGTGCCGGTCGGCATCGTCATGGCCTTCGTCGCCGCGCCGTTCCTGATCTGGATCGGCCGCCGGAAGAACCCGGTGCAGCTGTGAACGCCTCGTCGCGGCCCGGCATCCGTCGCCTCCGTCGTCCGCTCGATCGACGCGCGCGCTGGGCGATGGGCCTCCTCGTCGTCGCCGTGCTGGCCTCGTTCCTCGCGAGCCTGTCGATCGGCGACCGCGTGATCTCTCCGATCCGTGTCATCGAGGCCCTGTTCGAGACGCAGGGGGGCGTGCGCATGGTCGTCGTCGACTGGCGGCTGCCCCGCGCGCTCGCCGCACTGTTCTTCGGCGCGGCCCTGGCACTGTCGGGCACCGTGTTCCAGACCATCACCCGCAACCCGCTCGGCAGTCCCGACGTGATCGGGCTCACCACCGGCGCCTACACCGGCGCCCTCCTCATCATGACCACCGGCGGCTCGTCGGGTGTCGCCGTGTCGATCGCCGCGGTCCTCGGCGGCTTCGCGACCGCGGCACTGGTCGCCGCGCTCGTCGCCGGCAGAGGCGCCCTCGGCTATCGCATCGTCATCGTCGGCATCGGGGTGAGCGCCGTGCTTGCGGCCGTGAACGCCTGGATGCTGCTGCGCGCCAGACTCGAGGTCGCCGTCTCCGCCGCCATCTGGGGTGCGGGATCGCTCAACGGCGTCGGGTGGGCGCAGGCGATCGCTCCGATCATCATCGTGTCAGCGCTGATCGTCGTCCTCGTGCTGTCGCGCCGCGGGCTCTGGCTCATCGAGCTGGGCGACGACATCGGCACGAGCCTCGGCGGACGGATCGCCCTCACGAAGGCGGGACTCGTCGCCATCGCGGTCGGTCTGTGCGCCGTCGTCACGGCCGCGATCGGCCCCATCGCCTTCGTCGCCCTCGCCGCGCCCCACCTGGCGAGGCTCATCGTGAAGAACGGCCCACTCCATCTCGTCGCCACGGCACTGATGGGAGCGGTACTGCTGTCGCTGGCCGACATCATCGGGCAGAACGCCTTCCCGGGGCGCGCGCTGCCCGTCGGCGTGGTGACTCTCGTGCTCGGCGGCGTCTACCTCATCTTCCTCGTCGTGCGCACGGCCCGGCGGCGCTTCTGAGCACGCGTTCGCGACGGGCGCGCGCTTCCGCTAGACTGACGAGGTTGTCTGCCTTCTGGCGGACACGTTCACACACCCTCCTGCTTCCGCGAGATACGCGGAAGCCGTTCTAGTCCGAAGGAGGTGGGTAAGTGACGCACCAGTACGAACTCATGGTCATTCTGACCCCCGAGATCGACGAGCGCCAGGTCGCACCTACGCTCGACAAGTTCCTGAAGGTCATCACCAACGATGGTGGCTCGATCGACAAGGTCGACATCTGGGGTAAGCGCCGTCTGGCCTACGAGATCCAGAAGAAGAACGAGGGCATCTACGCCGTCGTCAACTTCACCGCTACCAGCGAGGCCACGCAGGAGCTCGACCGTCAGCTGAAGCTGAACGAGCAGATCATGCGCACCAAGGTCCTCCGTTCGGAAGAAGCTCAGGCGATGGTCGCATTCGAGGCCAAGCGCACCGAAGAGAAGGCTGCCCGCAAGGCCGCCAAGGCTGCGAAGGCCTAAGCGCCATGGCCGGCGAAACCGTCATCACCGTGGTGGGAAACCTCACGGCCGACCCCGAGCTGCGCTACACGCAGAACGGGCTGCCGGTGGCGAACTTCACCATCGCATCGACGCCTCGGAACTTCGACCGTGCCGCGAACGAGTGGAAGGACGGCGATGCGCTGTTCCTCCGTGCGTCCGTGTGGCGCGAGTTCGCCGAGCACGTGGCGGGCTCGCTGACGAAGGGCATGCGCGTCATCGCGCAGGGTCGCCTCCGTCAGCGCTCCTACCAGGACCGCGAGGGCAACCAGCGCACCGCGATCGAGCTGGAGGTCGACGAGATCGGCCCCTCGCTCCGGTACGCGACCGCGCAGGTCACCCGTGCGGCGTCGACCGGCGGTGCCGGTGGTGCCGGCGGCGGACAGTCCCGTCCCGCGCAGCAGCAGGTGTCGGAGGAGCCGTGGTCTACGCCCGGCTCGTCGACCAGCGCGGATGCCTGGAGCACTCCCGGCAGCTTCGGCGACGACACTCCCTTCTAAACTCATCTCCGCGGTCTGAGCCGGGGCCCATGGGCCCCTGAGCTTGTCGAAGGGCCGCTCATCATTAAGGAAAACCAATGGCTGGAAAGTCGAGCGGCGACCGCCGCAAGCCGCGGAAGGGTGGCAAGCCCACCGCTCCCGCGAAGTCCATCCGGGTCGGTGTCATCGATTACAAGGATGTCGCCACCCTCCGCAAGTTCGTCTCGGAGCGCGGCAAGATCCGCGCCCGTCGTATCACCGGTGTCTCGGTGCAGGAGCAGCGTCTGATCGCCACGGCGATCAAGAACGCGCGCGAAATGGCGCTCCTGCCCTACGCTGGCGCCGGCCGGTAAGGGGTATCGAGATGGCAAAGCTGATTCTCACGAACGAGGTCGCAGGTCTGGGTAGCGCCGGTGACGTCGTCGAGGTCAAGAACGGGTACGCCCGTAACTTCCTCATCCCGCAGGGCTTCGCTACGGCGTGGACCCGCGGTGGCGAAAAGCAGGTCGCTTCGATCCAGGCCGCGCGTCAGGCACGCGCGATCCACGATCGTGACGACGCTGTCGCACTGAAGAACGCTCTCGAGGGCACCAAGGTGCGCCTCACGGTCAAGGCCGGCAAGGAAGGTCGTCTCTTCGGCTCCGTCAAGACCGAGCACGTCGCCGACGCCGTCGCGGCTGCCGGCATCGGCACGATCGACAAGCGCAAGGTGCAGATCACCTCGCCGATCAAGTCGACGGGTGACCACGAGGCCACCGTTCGTCTGCACGACGACGTGACCGCGGTCATCACGCTGCAGGTCGTCGCCGCCAAGTAGTTCCCGGTGGGCCACTGAGCCCGTCGAAGTGCGCCCCCTGTTCTCCGGCTTCTGCCGGGACAGGGGGCGTTCTGCGTCTCGGCGTGCAGTGCGTCGTCTGTCCGCCTCGAGTTCTGCGGCCATCTCGAACCTCTGCGGCCTGAATCCACGCTCGAGGCCGCAGAACGTGCGATGGGCCGCAGAACCTGCCGTCCCGAGGGCATGACGGATGCCCCGTGGTTGCGCCACGGGGCATCCGCGCGCCGGCGCGAGAGCGGACGGCGAGCCGTTCGCACTGGCCGCGCCGACGCACCGGCGGTGCGGAGCCTCCTCCCCCGAGGACGAGCGCACCGCCGGCGTCTGCGCTACGCCGTCGTGCGACGGCGTAGCAGGCCCGCTCCTCCGAGGAGGAGCAGGAGTGCGGCGAGTGCGACCAGACCGGAGGCGGTGGCGTCGCCGGTCATGGCGAGGCCTTCCGCTGCGCCGGCTGCCGAACCGGCCGTGGCCGCCCCGGATGCCGGACCGCTTCCCGGCGTCGTGCCCGGGTCGGTTCCGGGGTCGGTGCCGGGGTCGGTTCCGGGATCCGTTCCAGGGTCGGTTCCAGGGTCAGTGCCGGGATCGGTTCCCGGGTCCGTTCCGGGATTCGTCCCAGGTCCGGTGACGGTGCTCTCTCCGACCACCGCGATGGCGTTGCCGCCGACGGTGATCGGGATGCTCACCGGGAGCACGACCTGGCTGCCGCCGAGAAGCCCTCCCAGTCCGGACGTGTCGATCCCGCCGACGGCAGGAACCGCCGGTGCCGGTGCTGCGCCTGCTCCACCGGTCACCGCGCTGGTGCCCAGGACCGAGACGGCGTTGCCGAGCACCGCGACCGGCGCCGTGACGGGCGCCACGACCTGCGTGCCGCCGGCGAGCGAGTCATCCCCGCCCGTCGACGCGTCACCGCCGGATGCCGGTGCCGGGGCTGCGCCTGCTCCGCCGGTCACCGCGCTGGTGCCGAGGACCGAGACGGCGTTGCCGAGGACCGAGACCGGTGCCGTGACGGGTGCCACGACCTGCGTGCCGCCGGCGATGCCGTCGGTGCCGGAGGTCTCCGCATCGGCGGGAGCGCCCACCTGACCGCCGGAGGGCGCTGCGCCCGGCGAACCCGTGACCGTGCTGTCGCCACCGATCGCGATCGCGTTGCCGACGGCGGAGATGGGTGCGCTGACCGGCGCCACCACCTGGGTGCCTCCGAGGATCGAGTCGTCTCCCGACGTCGTCCCCTCCGCTCCGGGTGCGGCGCCCGCCGTCGGTTCGCCCGAGGACGATCCGGTGGCCGCGCTCTCCCCGAGCACGGAGATGGCGTTGCCGCCGACCGTGATCGGTGCAGTGACCGGTGCGACCACCTGGGTGCCGCCGGCGACGGCATCCGTTCCGTCGGTCTCGGTGGCCACGGGCGTCGTCGCTGCGGGGGCCGGTGCCGCGGATCCCTGCGTCGTCGCGCTGCTTTCACCGAGGACCGAGACGGCGTTGCCCGACACGGTGATCGGGACGTCGACCTGCAGCACCGCCTGCGTGCCCGAGAGCACGCCGTCGATGCCGCTGGTCGTCACGGACGGCACCCCGGCGGCGGGAGTCGAGGCCTGGGGAGCCTCGCTCTGGGAAGCCGCGGCCGGGGTGCTGGTCGAGGAGGTGCCGAGAACGCTCACCGCGTTGTCCGTCACGGTGACGGGGACGGTGACGGACACCACGGCCTGGGAGCCGGATGCCGCGCCCGAGTCGCCGCTCGTGTCCGCCGCGGGTGCGGGGGCAGGAGGCGGAGGAGTGGGCGCGGCGTCGTCGGCGGGTGCCGGAGCGGATGCCTCGGCGGTGGAGGTGCCGAGCACCGAGATCGCGTTGTCGACGATCGTGATCGGCGCGGTGACCACGGCCACCGCCTGTGTGCCGGAGAGAAGGCTGTCGTCTCCGGATGTCTCGGCCGCGTTGGCGACCGTCGCGCCGCAGAGCGTGATGCCCCCGGCGATGAGCGTGCCCCACAGGGCCCGCTTCAGATAGGTACGCATGATGATTCTCCTGACTGGACTGGGGGAGTCTGGATGGGTGCGGGCGAAGTGCGCGCGCAGCACAGCATCTGCCGTCCTCGGGGTGAGGGCGGCGCGACTGTCAGTCAGTCAGGAGAGACGTCGGTGGCGAAGACCGGCGACGTCGGCAGGGCGTCGTCGGATGCACCGGCAGCCCGCTCCCAGGCACGGAGCGGAGACGCGCCGACGTCGCTGACGCGAGCGTGGGCGCTGCTGTTCCCTCCGCCGGAACCGGCGAAGGAAGAAGGCGTTCCAGGACCTCCTGGCGGGGCGCCGGAGGACGGCCCGGAGGGCGCGTCCGATGCCCCGCGCTCGCTCACAGTGCCCCTGGGGATGGTAGCGGGGACTACGGGCGAAGCGGAGGCGAGCGCGGGGGTCGTGGACGGGAGAGCGCGGGCGGATGCCGTGGCAGTCACGAGCTGCGCGGCGGAGCCGGCACCCGGTGTCGCGGGTTCGGCCGGAACGGATGCTGTCGGGTCCAGGCTCACGAGGATCGGCGGCACGGTCTCCTCCGCCGCCTCGCCGATCACGCCGGTCGCGGTGTCGACGATGCCGATGACGTCACGGACCAGGTCGGCGGCGCCGACGTCGTCGACGAGTTCTCCGACGATCGGTAGACCGGTGACGGCATCCAGGATCGGGTCGGTGATCTGCGCGACGGGAGCGCGTGTGAGAGCGTCGGTGACCGGCGCGACCGCGTTCTGCGCCGTCTGGGACACCGCCTGGACGATCGGTGCGGCGATTTCTCCGAGAAGCGGGACCTCGGTGGCGATGCTGGTGACCGTGCTCACGACGGCGGGTGCCTCCTGCTGCACGGGAGCGACGACGGTCGTGACGACGGGGGCGACCACCTCGGTCACGACGGGGGCGACCACGTCGGAGAGGACGGGGGTCGTGACGGCCGACACCGTCTCGCCGACGATCGACGTGAGCCCGTCGAGCGGGCCGTCGGACTGCTCGTCGGCGTGCGCTGTGCCTCCGCCGGCGACGACGGTGAGCGTCGCCCAGGCGAGCGCGACGAGACCGCCCCATTTGACGGCGGTGGGGATGCCGCGTCGGGTGGCCCGAACGTTCACGTCAACCTCCCCCTCTGAAGGCAACGCACCATCGACACGAACGTGCGTCGATGGGCCGACGATACTCGCGCTTAAGGCGGTTGTCCAGGGCTATTTCGCGCAGCCGCGAACGCTCATCGCGCGATGACGCGCCCGGCAGAATCTCGGCTTGACTTTCCCCAGGTTCTGCACATGTCGTCCCGTGATGGCAAAACCTTCAATCAACCCTTGAACCCGGTTCTCATCCACAGGCTGGGGAATCGAGAAAACCCAGGTCAGCGCGATTAAGAAAACCGATATGAGATGCCATCCACCGGGTTATCCACACCGGTTCTACACAGACACTCCGGCTTTGTCCGCACGCTCTCCACAGGGTTATCCACAGGCTGTGTTGCACCCGAATCATGCCGCTCGTACCGTGGTCGAGCGACCGAATGTCGGGGGCTCCTGATTCGCTGTGCACGGCGGCCGGAACGGCCGGACGGACACGGCTCCGCCCTCCGGGGCGGCGCATTCGGAAACGTCGCATCGAAGGGAAAAGCGTGTCGATCGCGGACATCTCAGAGGAGCGCCTGGGAGGGCAGCGCCCGCCCGAGCGCACGCCTCCGCACGACCTCCTCGCCGAGCAGAGCGCGCTGGGCGGCATGCTGCTGTCGAAAGACGCCGTCGCCGACGTGATCGAGACCCTCAAGGGCGCCGACTTCTACATCCCGAAGCACGAGCTGATCTTCGAGGCGATCCTGTCGCTGTACTCGCACGGCGAGCCGACCGACGTCGTGGCCGTCACCGATGAGCTCATCAAGACCGGCGAGCTGGGCCGGGCCGGCGGCGCCGACTACCTGCACACGCTCACCTCGATCGTCCCGACCGCGGCGAACGCCGGGTACTACGCGGGGATCGTCAACGAACGAGCCATCCTCCGTCGCCTGGTCGACGCGGGCACGCGCATCGTGCAGCTCGGGTATGCCGGTGAGGGCGACGCGACCGACATCGTCAACAACGCCCAGGCCGAGATCTACTCGGTCACCGGAACCGAGACGGCCGAAGACTACGTGCCGCTGACCACGGCCGTCGATGCGGCGATCGAGGAGATCGAGGCCGCGAACGGCCGCGACGGCTCGATGACCGGCATCCCGACCGGGTTCAAAGAGCTCGACGAGCTCACCAACGGCCTTCACGGTGGTCAGATGATCGTCGTCGCGGCCCGTCCCGCCATGGGTAAGTCGACGCTCGCGCTCGACTTCGCCCGCGCGGCATCCATCGGCCACGACTTCCCGTCGATCTTCTTCTCTCTCGAGATGGGCAAGAGCGAGATCGCGATGCGTCTGCTCAGCGCCGAGGGCGGCATCCCGCTGCAGAACATGCGCAAGGGAACGCTCGACCCGCGCGACTGGACCACCGTCGCCGCGACCCGTGGTCGCATCAACGACGCGCCCCTCTACATCGATGACAGCCCCAACATGACGCTCGTCGAGATCCGCGCCAAGTGCCGTCGTCTCAAGCAGCGCGAGGGCCTGCGCATGGTCATCATCGACTACCTGCAGCTCATGACGTCGGGGAAGCGCGTCGAGTCGCGTCAGCAGGAGGTCTCCGAGTTCTCGCGAAGCCTCAAGCTCATCGCGAAGGAGCTGCAGGTCCCCGTGATCGCGCTGTCGCAACTGAACCGTGGTCCCGAGCAGCGTCAGGACAAGAAGCCCGCGATCAGCGACCTGCGTGAGTCCGGCTCGATCGAGCAGGATGCCGACATGGTCATCCTGCTGCACCGCGACTCGGTCTACGACAAGGACGTGCGTCCCGGCGAGGCCGACCTCATCGTCGCCAAGCACCGTAACGGTCCGACCGCCACGATCACCGTGGCGTTCCAGGGCCACTACTCGCGCTTCATGGACATGGCCCCGGGCGGCGACTTCAACTGAGTCGTCCGTCGGCGTTCGCGCCGTCGATGCGGGGATGTCGGGGGAGAGGTGGCGGTTGTGCGGGATGAGCGTCGCGCGGGCGTGACACCGACGCGCACGGTGGTGCTCACCGGGGCGCGTGCACCTGTCGCTCTCGATCTCGCGCGGCGCTTCGCCGAGTCGGGGTGGGGCGTGATCGTCGCCGACAGCGAGCCCCATCTGACAGCGCGTTCCCGCGCCGTGCGTCGTGCCTATCGGGTGCCGTCGGCGCGGTTCCGGCCGGTGGAGTTCGCGCGTGCGATCGCCGGGATCGCGCGTCGGCACCGCGCCGATCTCATCGTCCCGACCTGCGAGGAGATCTTCTGGCTCAGTGCGGTGCTCAAGGCGGGGGACGCCCTCGAGGCGGACGGGCGGGCGCCCATCGGTGACGGCGTGCAGCGCGATCTCGCCCTGCTTCGGGGGCGGCTGTTCGCCCCGGAGCCCGGGGCGCTCGCGCGGCTGCATCACAAGGGACGGTTCGCCGCGCTGCTCGACGAGCTCGGCCTGCCGCACCCGCGCACCGAGGTGGTCTCGTCGGCCATCGAATGGAGGCGGCGACCTTCGACGCCCGGGGGATGGCTCTGGGGGGAAAGGGTCGTGAAGCCCGCATTCTCGCGGTTCGGCACCCGCACGATAGTGCTGGCCGAGGGAGAGCCCCTTCCGCACGTGGGCCGCATCACAGCCGAGCAGCCGTGGCTCGTGCAGGAACGGGTGACCGGTCGGGAGCTGTGCATCTCCGCGGTGGCGGTCGGGGGAAAGCTCACGGCGTTCGTCCTGTACGAACCGCTGTCGCGGGCCGGGCACGGCGCCGGGGTGGTGTTCCAACGCATCGAGGAGAGCGACCCGGTCCACGGCTCCGCACGTTCTCTGGCCGCGACGCTCGCCGGCGGGCTCGACCTCACCGGTCAGTTCGGCCTCGATCTCCTGCACACGGACGCGGAGCTCACCATCCTCGAGTGCAACCCTCGAGCGACCAGCGGCATTCACCTCTTCGGCCCCGGCGACCGGCTCGCCGACGCGTTCCGCCCTGCCGTCGCCGTCGAACCGGACCGGACGGTCGTCGACCTCGTCACGGCGTCGCGCGAGGTGGTGCGGCTCGGAGTGCCTCATCTCCTGTACGGGCCGAGGGGCGTACGGTCGGCGGGTGACGCGGCGGCCTTCCTGCGGCAGACGAAGGCCCCGGATGTCCTTTCCGAACCGGGTGATCGAGTGGCGCTGCCCACGCTCGCCCGGTCACTCCTCGTGCAGATGCGCACCGCCCGCACATCACGCGTCTCGCTCCTCGGCGCCTCGACTCATGACATCGAGTGGAACGGGGAGGTCGTCCTGTTGCCGTCCGACGAGGCGCAGCCGAACGAGCCGCGACAGGACGAGCCGGATGCGTGCGCGCAGCCCTGGGCGGACGCGTTCGTCGACGCCGTCGCTCACGCCGGTGGCACGCGTGAGGTCGCATCCAATGTCGACGTCGAGCTCTCGGTCGTCGAGATCGGCGGTGCGCGGCTGCCGATGACCGTTCCCCGACCCATGTCTCCGCGCCCGGGCGGGAAGAGCGCGGCCGCCGACCCGCCGAGCTACGTCGTGTCACCCGTCACGCACTACCTGCACTACGCCCGCGAGGAGGTCGGCGAGCTGCGTTCGCGCGCGGCCCGATTCGCCGCGCGAGGGCTGCTGCGCGCCCTCGGGGTGGCACTGGCTGTGTCGCGCGTCGACGACGTCGTGTTCGTGGGCAACGCCTTGGTCTCCACCAATCTTCATCCGCAGGTCGCAGAACACGATCTCGCCGATCTCACCGCGACGCTGCGATCGGCCCATCCCCGACGGGCGATCGGCTGGCGCAGCGTGCACGGCCGCGGGAGCCTGATGCCCGAGATGCTGCGCCGTTGCGGCTATCGCCTCATTCCCGCTCGCAGCGTGCTGTTCACCGACACCCGGGGGAGCGGATGGGCGCGTGTCCGTGACACCACTCGCGACCGCTCCGTCTACGAGAAGTCGGCCTATCGCGCCCGCCTCGCCGTCGTCGATCCGCTGACCGGAATGTCGCCGCTGCCCGTCCGAGAGCGGATCGCCCAGCTCTACGCGCAGCTGTACGTCGACAAGTACTCCCGTCTCAACCCCCGCTACACCGCCGCGTTCATCGGCGCGGCGCAGCAGAGCGGGCTCCTCGAGTTCGTGCTGCTCGAACACGAGGCCGACGCGCGCATCGACGGGGTCTTCGGGTTCCGTGCGGCCGATGGCTTCCTCGCCGCTCCTGTTCTCGGGTACGACACGGCGCTCCCGCAGGAACTCGGCCTCTACCGGATGCTCAGCTACCTGGTCGCCCGCACCGCTCACGAGAACGGGGTCCAGCTGCACAACTCGAGCGGCGTGGCCGAGTTCAAGCGCAACCGAGGGGCGGAGCCGGAGTTCGAATACACCGCCGTGTACACCAGACACCTCCCCTGGCGTCACCGCGTCGGCTGGAGTCTGCTCGAGACGGTGGTGAGAACCGTGGCGGTTCCCCTGGTGCTGCGGGAAGGGCTCTGACGCCTCGTCCGCCGTCAGCGCCGCACGCCCACGTACACCGTGTTCGACGAGACCCCGCCGGTGAGGCGGTTGTCGAAGTCGACGACGTGCGCGCGGCTGTCGTCGAAGATCGCGCCCAGCGTGTTCAGGAACTCCTCATCGGGCGGATCGTCGGACCACAGGGCGAAGACGCCATGGTCGGCGAGGTGCCGGGCGAGCGCGGTGAGCCCCGCCTCGGTGTAGAGGTCGGCGTGCGACGGGTCGAGCGTGTGGCGCGGCGAGTGGTCGACGTCGAGCAGGATCGCGTCGTGATGGCGGGCGTCGGCACCCGGCTCCTGGCGCATGACCGCGAAGAAGTCGTCGTGGGTCAGCGTCGTCCGAGGATCGTCCACGAGCTGCGCCGACACCGGCAGCAGCTTCCGCTCGTGCCATCCGATCACCGCGGGGAGCGCGTCGATCACCTCGAGTCGCGCCACCCGGGCATCGGCCAACGCGGTCACCGCCGTGTACCCGAGGCCCAGCCCGCCGACGAGTACGTTCAGGTGGTCACCCGTCGCGGCGGCGAGCCCCAGCGTCGCGAGTTCCTCCTCGGCCACCGTGAAGAGGCTCGACATGAGGTACTCGTCCTCGAGCTTGACCTCGTAGATCATCTCGCTGGTCGCCGGGTCCGCGCGACGGCGGAGCATGAGCTCGCCCATACGCGTCCTCTGCCAGTCCAGCTCTTCGTATCGTGCGATCATCGCGGAGCCTCTCGTCGGCAGACGTCCCACCCTACGCGCCCGCCGCCTCGACTGATCCGGCCCCGCGCCGTGGAGCCGGTGGCAGACTGAGCGGATGCCGGTCTACTGGGTCAATACCTTCACGAGCATCCGTGATCCGGAGCGTCTCCGTCTGTACGTCGATCTCGCCGGTCCGGCGATGCTCGCCGGGGGAGGGCGTTTCATCGCTCGCGGAGAGCCACTCGCCGTGCTCGAGGGCGAGGCGGCACTGCGCACGACCATCATCGAGTTCCCCGACCTCGAAGCCGCTGTCGCGGCGTATCACTCCGATGCCTATCAGCAGGCGCTGCGCACCCTCGGAGACGCGGCGACCAGGGAGATCCGCGTGATCGACGCGGCACCGCCCGCCGAATAGCGCTATGCCACCTGCTCGAGCAGCGACTTCGCCACCCGTCGCGCCGCGGGGAACGGGTTCGGAAAGGTCTCCATCCCGACGGTGACGATGGCGCCCTCGTAGAGCAGCATCAGCGCTTCTGCCATCGCTCGAGCATCCGGCACCCCGGCCTCCTGGCAGAGGTCTTCGAAGACGTCGAGAAGCCACACCTTCTGGCGCGCCACCTCGGGGAAGACCGGGTGCCCGTCGTGCCCGTCGCCGATCTCGGCGCGGGCGTTGATGGCGCTGCACCCCTTGGAGCTGTTGTCGTCGGACCACGACTCGGCGGCATCGAAGATCGTCAGGATCCGCTCCACGCCTGGTGCCGGTACGCGCGCGAGATTCGCTGCCACGTGGTCGCGCCATCGCGCGTCGCGGTGCTGGAGGTAGGCGACGACCAGCGTCTCCTTCGAGCCGAATCGGTCGTAGAGGGTCTTCTTCGTGACGCCGGCGGCCTCCGCGATCGTATCGACCCCGACCGCATGGATGCCGCGTTCGTAGAAGAGATGCGACGCGGCATCGAGCACCCGGCGGGCGCCGGGGGTCAGCGGGGCGAGTTCCGGGACCGGCTGCTTCATGCCTCGAGTATACCAACCTGTATAGTCGAGGGATGAGTAAACAGATCGGTATAGTATCTGCCTTCCTCACGGTCGCGGCGGCCACGGCATTCGTGGTCACCTGGAGCTCCGGGTTCCTCATCGCGGCGATCGCGACCGTCGACGCCGCGCCGGTGACGCTGCTCGTCTGGCGCTTCGTGCCGCTGGCGGGCGTCCTGCTGATCGTCGCCTTCGCCACGGGGTCCTTCCGCGACACCACGGTGTCCGATCTCCGCTGGCAGGGGGCCGTCGGCCTGTTCGCGCAGTTCGGCTACTGCACGGCGACCTATGCCGCGCTCGCCGCCGGCATCGCGACGGGAACGGTCGCCCTGATCGACGCCGTGCAGCCTCTCGTGATCGCCCTGCTCGTCGGTCCTCTCCTCGGCCTGCACGTGCGCGGCATCCAGTGGATCGGCCTGGCCCTCGGGGCCGTCGGCGTCGTGTTCGTCGTGCGGTCGCAGCTCGGCCAGTCCGACGCGCATCCGCTCGTGTACCTCCTTCTCGCCGTCGCGATGGCGTGCCTGATCGCCGGCACGATCATCCAGCGTCGGCGCGACCCGAGGATCGCTGTGCTCCCGACCCTGGCGATCCACGCCGCGGTGTCAGCGGTCGCGCTCATGGTGCTCGCCGCGGCGACGGGCGCCCTCCTGCCGCCCGCTTCGGCATCCTTCTGGGCGGCGACCGCGCTCGCCGCGGCGTTCCCGACGCTCGCGGCGTACGGGCTCTACTGGTGGCTGCTGCGCCGTATCGGCATCACGGCGCTCAACGCGCTGCTCTTCCTCATCGCCCCGTTCACGGCGGTGGCCGGAGCCGTCGTCCTCGGAGAGACGCTGACCGTCGTGACGCTGCTGGGCTTCCTGCTCTGCGGCCTGGGTGTCGGGATGGTGCTCGCTTCGGAGGCGCGCGCAGGCCGAGAGCGGACGCCCCGGTCAGAGGCGGAGCACGCCCTCGCCCACGATGATCCCCGTTCCGGAGATCGTCACCACGGCACCGTCGACGAGCAGGCCGATGCGGCTGGGGCGGCCGAGGGCCGTGCCCTGCTCCACCGTGATCGGAGTGCCCTCGTGTGCGAGTCCGTCGCGCACGAGGAGTGCGGCGAGCGGACCCGCGGCCGTGCCGGTCGCGGGGTCCTCGACGATCCCCACGGTCGGATTGAAGAACCGTGCGTAGGCGTCGATCCCTGATCCCGGCTCGACGGCGGTCGTGTAGAGGTAGCAGCCTTCGGCGCCGACGTCGGCAAGGAACTCACGCAGGCCCGCGGTGTCGGGCTGGGCCGTATCGACGGCATCCGGGTTCCGCGCGGGAACGAGCAGATGCTCGGCACCCGTGGAGACGACCTGCGCCGCGCGATCGTCGCTGAGGTCGGTCGCATCGAGCCCGAGGACCGCGGCGAGGGCGCCCCGTCGCTCGCCGGTGACCGCCGTCAGGAATCGCGGCTCCGACTGCTGCATCGTGACGACCGCTCGGCCCGCGCCATCGCGCGTGGCGCTGACCGGGAGCAGTTCGTCGCCGATCTGCTGCACGTACCGCCCACCGTTCTCATCCAGCCGACCGGATGCCGCCAGCCACAGCCACGCGCCCATCGCGTTGTGCCCCGCGCCGAGCACTTCGAAGCCGCCGGGGGTGAAGGACCGCAGGCGATGATCCGCGCCGGGCAGCGTCGGACGCACGAGGAAGGTCGTCTCCGACTGGTTGAACTCGCGAGCGATGGCCTGCATCGTCTCGGCCGTCAGCGCGTCGGCGTCCGGGACGAGCGCGAGAGGGTTCCCGGCGAGAGGGGCGGTCGCGAAGACGTCCACCCAGAAGAAGGGCACGTTCATAGGTCGTCCTCCGGCCGTCGCGGTGTGTCCTCCCCATGCTAGGAATCCCGAGGCGGTGCGTCTACGCGCCGGATGCCTCCCGCTGATCATGCAGGTTGAACACCTCGACGAGCGGGGTGGCGGCCTGGTCGGCGCGGCCCTCGAGTCCGACGAAGAACTCGGCCATCGAGGCCTCCCACTTCGCGGCGACCGGTGATGCCGCGAGGTAGGCGCGGGCGGCCTCGTCGTCGTCGGTCTCGTAGTAGCCGAAGAGCCGGCCGCCCTCACCGAGGAAGATCGAGTAGTTGCGGCGTCCGGACGCGGCGATCTCCGCGAGCATCTCCGGCCAGACCGGAGTGTGCCGGGCGACGTACTCGTCGATCATCCCCGGGGCGATCTGCAGCTGGAACGCGATGCGTTCGGTCATGGGTTCTCCTTCGGTTCGTCAGTTCGCACGGGTGGTCGCGGTCGACCGGCGCACGACCAGCTCGGGCTGGAACACGGTCTGCCGGGGGATGAGCTCCGGATCGTCGCACTCCTCGAGCAGCACGCGCAGCGCCGTGCGGCCGATCATCCCGCTCGGCTGTCGGATCGACGTGATCGGCACGGCGGCGGCCGCCGCGAACGCGATGTCGTCGAAGCCGATGAGGGCGATCTCCTGCGGCACCAGCATCCGTCCGTCGAGGATGAGCGACTGCAGCAGTCCCAGGGCGATCAGGTCGTTCGCGGCGAACATGGCATCGGGCCACTCGCGCCGCGGTCGGCTCAGCACGCGGGCGCCGACCGCCACGCCCTCTTCCACGGTCATCGCGTCCGTGGCGAGAACCTCGAGCTCGACGGGATCGAGCGCGTTGTCGGCGGCGACCCGCGCCCCGGCGAGCCGGTCGGTCACCTGCCGCATGTCCATCGGCCCTCCGACGAACGCGATGCGGCGTCGGCCCGTCTCGATGAGGTGCTCGACCGCCATCCTGCCGCCGGCGACCGAGTCGACCGAGACCGAGCTGAACCGGCTGTTGCCGCCGAAGCGGTCGACGAGAACCGCGCGGATGCCGCGGGCCCGCAGTCGTTCGAGGCGCGGGAGGATGTCGCCGTAGGGGGAGATCAGCACGCCCCGGACCTGCTGCTCCTCGAAGAGGTCGAGGTACATGCGCTCGCGGTCGGAGTCCTCATCGGTGTTGCCGTAGAGCACAGCGATGTTGTGGCGCGAGGCCTCATCCTCCGCTCCCCGCACGACGTCGTTGAAGAACGGGTTCTGCCCGTTGAGCACGACGAAGCCGACGGTCGTGCTCACACCGGCGCGCAGCTTGCGGGCAGCGTCGTTGCGCACGTAGCCCAGGTCCTCGATCGCCTTCAGCACGCGCTCGGATGCATCGCTCGACACCGTCTCGGGCCGGTTGAGCACGTTCGACACCGTGCCGACCGAGACGCCCGCCTTCTGGGCGACGTCTCTGATGCTGACGACCATCTGCGCTCCTTCGCTGCGGTGATCTTCGCCGCTCGGTAACCGTCCGGGGCCGAATCCGGACTGTGACTTGACCGGTGGGGATGCGGTGCTTACAGTATCCCTGAATCGAGTTTGAATCGATTCATCATATTCAACCTCGACGAGGAGGCACCAGTGCCCATCGATGCCGCACCTGTGGTCCTCGAACTCTCGAAGGTCGTGAAGTCGTTCGGCGCAGTGGTGGCACTGCGCTCGGGGAGCCTGCGGCTGACGACCGGTTCGATACACGCCCTCATCGGCGAGAACGGCGCCGGGAAGTCGACGCTCGTCAAGATCGTCGCCGGCCTGTATCACCGCGACGGCGGTTCGTTCCAGCTCGACGGCGAGGACGTCGACTTCTCGTCGACCGCGCAGTCCAAGGCCGCGGGGATCGCCGTGATCTACCAGGAGCCCACGCTGTTCCCCGACCTGTCGGTGACCGAGAACATCTTCATGGGCAGGCAGCCGGTCGCGCGGCTCGGCCGCATCGATCGCAAGGCGATGCGCCGCGAGGTCGAGCGCCTGTTCACCCGACTCGGCGTGTCGATCGACCCCGATCGTCCGGCGGAGGGTCTCTCGATCGCCGACCAGCAGGTCATCGAGATCGCCAAGGCCGTGTCGCTCGACGCGAAGGTGCTCGTCATGGACGAGCCGACTGCGGCGCTGTCGGGCGTCGAGGTCGAGCGGCTGTTCGCGATCGCCCGGAGTCTGCGCGACGAGGGCCGGGGTCTGATCTTCATCTCGCACCGCTTCGACGAGGTCTTCGCACTGTGCGACACCGTCACCGTGATGCGCGACGGCACCTACATCTCGACGACGCCGATCGCGGAGACCACCCCCGCCGAGCTCGTGCGGCAGATGGTCGGCCGCGACATCACCGAGCTCTTCCCCAAGCAGGAGACGACGATCGGGGAGCCGCTGCTCGAGGTCGAGAGCCTCACCAGCCCCGGCATCTTCCACGACATCTCGTTCACGGTCCGCTCCGGCGAGATCCTGGGGCTGGCGGGCCTGGTCGGCGCCGGCCGGAGCGAAGTGGCACGCGCCGTCTTCGGCATCGACGACTACCGCGAGGGGACGGTGACGATGAAGGGCCGGCGGATTCCCCGGTCGCGTCCCACCGACGCCATGCGCGCCGGTCTCGCCCTGGTGCCGGAGGACCGTCGCAAGCAGGGGCTCGTGATCGAGTCGGGGGTCGGCCGCAACATCACGACCGCCATCCGGCGCCGCCTCTCCCGCTTCGGCCTCATCACGACGGGCGTGGAGAACCGCGCCGCCCGCGAGTGGGCCAGCCGCCTCGAGGTCAAGGCGCACGCTCTCGACACGGTCACCGCCACGCTGTCCGGCGGCAACCAGCAGAAGGTCGTGCTGGCGAAGTGGCTCGCCACGCAGCCCGACGTGCTCATCATCGACGAGCCCACCCGCGGCATCGACGTCGGCACGAAAGCCGAGGTCCATCGTCTGCTGTCGCAGCTGGCTGCGGAGGGCAAGGGCATCCTGATGATCTCGTCCGAGCTGCCCGAGGTGCTGGGCATGGCCGACCGCGTGCTCGTCATGCGCGAGGGGCGCATCACCGCCGAGCTCGCCCGCGCGGACGCCACATCCGAGAACGTCATGTTCGCCGCGACCCACGCCTCGCCGCAGCACACCACCGGCACCGACGCGGGAGAGAACTCGTGACCATCACCACCTCCACCACCCGCATCCCGGTGTCGGGCCTGACCAAGCGCATCGGCACGCTCGGCAAGGCCCGCGAGTTCGGCATCCTGATCGCCCTGGCCCTCGTCGTCGCCGCGGCCACCGCGAAGAACCCCGCGTTCCTCTTCAGCCCCGACGGCTGGCGCGACCTGCTGCTGACGCCGTCGATCCTCGTGCTCGTCGCGGTCGGACAGGCGTTCGTCATCATCACCCGGAACGTCGACCTGTCGGTCGGTTCGGTGATGGGGCTCTCGGCGTATCTCACCGGCCGCATGTTCATCGACTTCCCGGGCATCCCGATCCCGATCGTCGTGCTGTGCGCGGTCCTGTTCGGCGCCGCGCTCGGGCTCATCAACGGCGCCCTCGTCGCCTTCGCCCGGGTGCCCGCGATGGTGATCACGCTCGGAACGCTGTACGCCTACCGCGGCATCAACGTGATCTGGGCGGGCTCCACCCGGGTCAACGCCTCGGACATGCCCCGGGACTTCCTGGCGATCGGCACCGGCGACATCCTCACCATCCCGATCCTCGCGATCGTCGCCCTCGTCGTGCTCGCGGCAGCGGCCTGGTACATGCGGAACACCCGCGGCGGACGCGAGTACTATGCGATCGGCTCCGACCCGGCAGCCGCCGAGCTCTACGGCCTCCGAGTCGTGCGGCGCGTGCTCACCGCGTTCATCCTGTCGGGTGCACTCGCGGGTCTCGCGGGCGTCTTCTACGCCGCGCGCTACGGCTCGGTGAGCTCGCAGGCCGGCGCCGGCTGGGAGCTGGATGCCGTCGGCGCGGCCGTCATCGGCGGCATCGCCATCACCGGCGGCGTCGGAACCGTCTGGGGAGCGGCCATCGGCGCGATGCTCCTGATGACCATCAACCGGGCGCTCCCGATCCTCGGCATCCCGGACTTCTGGCAGCGGGCCGTGGTCGGCGTGCTCATCATCGGCGCGATCGTGCTGGACCGCTGGCTGGCCGTGCGGCAGAGGCAGCGACTCATCGAAGCGAGGGACCAGTCATGAACTCCGTGACCACCACGAGCACCAACCGCGTCACGCGCGACTTCGAGAAGCCGCTCTGGCGGCGGGTCATCGTGAGCCGCGAGATGGCCGTCGTCGGTCTGCTGATCGTCGTCGTCCTGTACTCGATGGTCGCGGTCCGCGGCTTCGGGCAGCCGATCACCGTGAACTACCTCCTGCTGGACGTCGCGCCGATCCTGCTCATCGCCCTGCCGATGACGCTCATCATGATCACCGGCGAGATCGACCTCTCGGTCGGCAGCATGGTCGGGCTCGCGAGCGTCGTCACCGGCGCCGGCGTGCAGGCCGGGCTGCCGTTCGAGGTGGCCGCGCTCCTCGCGCTGCTCGTCGGGGCTGTCGGAGGCGCATTCAACGGCTTCCTCGTGACGGTGGTCGGACTGCCCTCGCTCGCCGTCACGATCGGCACGCTCGCGCTGTTCCGCGGACTCGCGGTCGGACTGCTGGGCACGACAGCGGTCACCGACTTCCCGGCGCTGTGGACGGCCCTCGCGAAGGCGAAGATCGCGGGCACGACGATCCCGTACATCATGGTGCCGTTCCTGATCCTGCTGGTGGTCTTCATCATCGTGCTGCAGTTCACGCCGTTCGGTCGGGGGATCTACGCGATCGGCCTGTCGAAGGATGCCGCCCGCTTCTCGGGCGTGCACGTCGACCGCACGAAGTTCATCCTCTTCGTCCTCGCCGGCGTGGTCTCGGCGTTCGCCGGGATCTACTACACGCTGCGCTTCGGCAGCGCGCGCGGCGACAACGCCACAGGGCTGGAGCTGCAGGTCATCGCCGCGGTCGTCCTCGGCGGAGTCTCGGTCTTCGGCGGGCGCGGGCAGCTCTACGGCGTCGTCGCGGCCGTCCTCCTCATCGGCGTGCTGTCGAGCGCCCTGCGCCTCGCGAACGTCACCTCCGATGTGATCAACGTCATCACGGGAGTGCTGCTGGTGCTGTCGGTCGTCAGTGCCAGCATCCTCACCTGGTTCCAGAGATCTCGACGTCGTCCCAGCCGACCCCCACGCGTCGCAGCGAGCACAGCCTGACGACAGCTGCGTCCTTCGGCCGACGACATCCGTCCCGGCCGCCCGCACGAAAGGAAGAAACAATGAAGTTTGCACGCAAGCGTGTGGCCGCGGTGGCCGCCATCGCGGTCGCCACCGCCCTCGCCCTCTCCGGCTGCGCCGACACCGGCACCTCCGGCGGAGGCGACTCGTCCGGAGACTCGGGCGGCAGCGACAACCTCGCGATCACGTTCCTGCCCAAGAGCCTCGGCAACCCCTACTTCGACACGTCGAGCAAGGGCGGGGCTGCCGCGGTGGAGGAGCTCGGCGGCACGTTCTCCGAGGTCGGCCCTGCCGAGTCCGGGCCCGACGCCCAGGTGAGCTACATCAACACCGCCACGCAGCAGGGCGTCGGCGCGCTGGTCGTGTCGGCAAACGATCCGAAGGCGATCTGCGACGCGCTCGACGAGGCGCGCGCGGCGAACGTCAAGGTCGTCACGTTCGACTCGGACACGAACCCCGAGTGCCGCGACCTGTTCATCAACCAGGCGACGGCCGATGGCATCGCGAAGATCCAGGTCGACCTCATCGCCGAGCAGATCGGGGATGCCGGTGAGATCGCGATCGTCTCGGCGACCGCGAACGCGACCAACCAGAACGCCTGGATCGACAAGATGAAGGAGCTGCTCGCCGCGGATCACCCCGACATCACGCTGGTCGACGTCGTCTACGGCGATGACGACGAGCAGATCTCTTTCGACAAGACGGCCGCGCTGCTGCAGTCGCACCCGAACCTGAAGGGCATCATCTCGCCCACGACGATCGGCATCTCGGCTGCGGCGCGCTACCTCTCCACCTCGGACTACAAGGGGAAGGTCGCGCTGACGGGCCTCGGCACCCCGAACCAGATGCGCGAGTACGTCGAGGACGGCACCGTCACCGCGTTCGCGCTGTGGAACCCGGAGGACCTCGGCTACCTGTCGGCCTTCGCCGCCGCCGCGCTCATCAAGGGCGACATCACGGGCAAGGAAGGCGACACATTCGAGGCGGGCGAGCTCGGCTCGTTCACGGTCGGCCCTGACGCCACCGTGCTGCTGGGCGACCCGTACGTCTTCGACAAGGAGAACATCGGCGAGTTCGACTTCTGAGTCCGATCCGATCGCGAAGGGCCCGGCCGGGGAGATCCGGCCGGGCCCTTTCGCGCGCAGCATCCGCCTGGCTCGTTCGCCTCTTCTCCCCTTTCGCGGGGAGGCTGGGCGCACGCGATGCAGGAGATCTCACGACAGGAAGGAGCCTGTGGGAGATGGGCTCCTGCGCGACGTGAGATCTCCTGCAATCCGTGCAGGAGAGACCAGCGGATGCCGCGCGGCTCACGCCGTGGCGAGGCCCGCGATCCAGGTGACGAGGTGATCACGCAGGCCGGCGGCGGCCTCGACGTCGAGTCGGCGCGGGTCGGGGCCGAAGACCCCGTGCAGGGGATGGTCGGTGCGGTGCCGGTCCTGCCCGAACGGGTCCTCGTCCGCGGGCGCGGGGAAGGCATCCGGGTCCGGCAGGGCATCGACGTGCACGAGCTCCGGCGCGAGAGCGTGCAGCAGCAGCGATTCGAACCGGCCCGCGTGGTCGGGCGCGACCGGGGGTTGCGGTGCCTGGCCGAGCGTGCGGGCCACGACGTGCAACGGCTCGCCCGTCGCGTTCCACTGCTCGGCGACGCGGGTGATGAGGTCGCGCTGCTCGTCGGCGAAGTGTCCGCTCAGGAGCACCGCACGACGGATGCCGAACTCGGATAGGCGCGACAGCGTCTCGGTCAGCAGCGTCTCGATCGCCGCGGGGGAGTCGCTCATGATCGTCCACGGGTACCGGGAGTGCTCGCCGCCCACTGCCTGGTAGACGGCTGGCAGCACGACCCCTCCGCTCGCCTCGGCCGCGCGCAGGCACAGTCCGTAGGCGGTGAGGGCGTCGAGGCCGATCGGCAGATGCGGGCCGTGGAACTCCAGCGAGCCGAGCGGTAGATACGCGACGGATGCCGCGGCCAGGCGCTCGTCGATCTCCTGCGGGCTGAGCCGCTCGACGGCGGCGGGGCGACTGGTCATATGTAGAAGTTCCTCTCCCACTCGAAGCGTGCCAGGCGGTCGCGGAGCCCTGCGACGAGACCCTGCCCGTCGGCGAACGACAGGTTGCGCGCGATGCGCCGCTGCGACGTCATTCCGACGATCGCGGTCGACACCTCCGGGCGGTCGAGGACGAACCGCACGGCCGCCTCGTCGAGGCCGTCGTAGTACTCCTCGGTGACCTTCTTCATCTCGGCGATGCGCGCCAGCGTCTCGGTGAAGCGCTCGCCGCGGAACATCGTCTTGAGCACGGAGCCGTCGGCCCACTCGTCGTACGAGGCAGCGGTCCAGGCGCCGCTCAGCGATCCGGAGTCCAGCACGACGCGAGCGATGATCGCCGTGCCCGATGCCGCTGCTGCCCCCAAGAGCGCCTGCTCGGGCTTCTGCTCGAAGATGTTGTGGATCACCTGGATCGAATCCACGAGACCCGCCTCTGCGAGAACGACACCCTCGTCGGCACGGTAGTCCCGCAGCGAGACCCCGATCCGGTCGACCTTGCCCTCGGCCTGCAGCTCCTGCAGGGCGTCGAGCCAGCCGCGGTCGTGCATGCCGCCCGGCATCCAGCAGTGCAGCTGCAGCAGGTCGAGGCGCTCCACACCGAGGCGACGCAGCGACTGCTCGGCCTGGGCGCGGATGTACTCGCGGGGATAGGCGATCGCGATGTCGGGGTCGTCGACCGACGGGTGCGGCCACGCGGTGGGCTGGATCTTCGTGGCGACGTAGATGCGTTCGCCGTTCCACTCCCGCAGCGATCGGCCGACGACCTCTTCGCTGTGCCCCGAGCCGTACATCTCCGCGGTGTCGACGAAGTCGATGCCCCGCTCGTAGGCGTCGAGGAGCGCACGGACCGAGGCGTCGTCGTCGACGGGCCCCCACTGCCCACCGAGCTGCCATGCTCCGAAGGAGACCTCGCTGATGTCCCAGCCTGTGCGTCCGAAGGGTCGGCGGTGTACGGCCATGTGCGGGTGCGCTCCTTCACGCTCGGGCGCAGGGGCTGCGCGACCTGCGGTCAAATCTACGGACGATCCCCGCGCGGTTATGTGCGTGAGAACCCGGAAACATGGACTGGGCGATCACTCGCCGCCGGCGATCAGGGGCGGAGCGTCGCGCGGGCGAACCGGCTGGGGGCCACGCCGTACGCGCGGCGGAAGGCACGCGAGAAGTAGAGCGGATCCGGGTATCCGACGAGCTGGGCCACCTCGCTCACGCGCAGTCCGGTCGTCCGGAGCAGCCCGGCGGCCTCGCGGAGGCGCGTGTGCCGGACCCAGGACTGCAGCGACTCGCCCGTGTGCCGGGCGAACAGGCGTTGCGCGGTGGTCTCGCTGCAGCGGGCGGCTTCGGCCACACGGGCGACCGTGAGCGGCTCGGCGATGTGGTGGCGGATGAACGTCATCATCAGCTCGAGCGCGCCGGGGAGCGTCGTCTGCGCCGCGTGCACATCGGCCCAGGAGTCGTTCTCGAGGAGGATGATGCGTCCGAGCGCGCGGAAGTACTCCTCGTCGAACGCGCCTTCTCCCCACCGCTCGATCGCGATGGTGCCGAACTCCGTGATGCGCCGGGCGGCCCCGTTCTGCATGGTCGACAACCCGACCCGGAACGCGGCAGGGTCGCCGGTGCGCGCCGGGTCCTGCAGCAGCGGGTCTCCGGGGAGGTGCGCGACCCGGGGGACGACCGGGGACGACCGGTCGTGGCGCGGGACGATGTGCAGCGTGCCGATGTGGAAAGGCCCCCGCTCCTGGGCGCGGTACTCGACGTGATGACTCCAGGGCAGGCGGATCACGTGCTGCGCGTCGACCGCGAAGCGCTGGCCGCCGGCGCGGATCTCGCCGGCTCCGCTGATGACCCAGATGAAGGACACGCTCTTCACGTGCGGGTTGACGATGCGCTCGCCCGACGTGAACCGGTACCAGTTCGCGCCGACGACGACGGGGTCATCGTCGGAATCCATCGCGGCCCTGCCTCTCTTCGACGATGCTAGCCCGTGCGTCGCTCAGCGGCCCAGGTGCACCGAGACCGTCCCGGCCTCGTAGACGGCGACGGGATGCGCGAACGGCTGCGGTGTCAGCTGCTCCGCCTCGACGAGCGCCAGGTCGGGGAAGCTCTCCAGCAGCGCGGTGAGCGCCTCGCGGATCTCCACCCTGGCGACCTGCTGTCCGATGCAACCGTGGATGCCGTGCCCGAATCCGAGATGTCCGAACGCGTCGCGGCTGACGTCGAACTCCTCCGCGCGCTCCCAGTGGCCGGGATCGCGGTTGGCCGCGACCGGAGAGACGGCCACGGATGTGCCGGCCGTGATGGGGATCCCGTCGACGACCACGTCCTCCGTCGCGGTGCGCGCGAACAGGGTCACGAACATCGCTCCGACGCGCATGAACTCCTCCACCGCCATCCGGATCCTCTCGGGATCGTCGCGGAGGACGGCCAGCTGCGCCGGGTTCGTGAGCAGAGCGACGGATGCCGTGGCGATGAGGTACGCGACCGAGTCGCGACCAGCGCCCATGAGCAGCCGGAGCAGTCCCTCGATCTCGACCTGCTCCAGGTCGGCGCTGCCCAGCAGGTCGGTGATGACGTCCTCGCCGGGAGAGGCGCGGCGCTCCTCGAGGAGCGCACGGATGAAGTCGTACTTCTGCTGCGCGGTCGAGGACTCGACGAACAGCGCGACGAAGCGGTCGTAGTGATGGTCGGGGATGCCGATCACGTGGCAGTGCGTGCGCGCCGAGATCGGCATCGCGTAGTCGCGCCACAGGTCGACGACGGGTCCCCGCGCCTTCAGCTGTGCGATCTGCTCGGCGATCATCGTGCGGATCCACGGCTCGCGCGATCGCGCCTGCCGCACCGAGAACCGGGCGGTGACCGCGCGGCGCAGCCGGGAGTGCACCTCGCCGTCGAGGTTCAGCAGGTTGAGGTCGTCGGAGCGCTGCCCGGCCTCATCGAGGTCGCCCGGGGCCTCGAGCGGCACGGCGGCGCTCTCGGCCTGGTCATCTCCGTGGGCACCGTGGCCGGCATCGCCGGGCCCCACCGGCATCCGGCTCGGGCGCATGCTGAACCGCGGATCCTGCAGGACGCTCACGGCGGCCTCGTATCGCGTGGCGACGAGTCCTTCGTGGCCGTCCTGGAAGTCCAGGGGGACGAACGCGCCCTGCTCCCGCCACTCGGCGAGTTGCGGCGACGGCTTCAGCGGGGTCCCGTCGCCGGGGAGCGCGCGGGCGTGGAACGGGCATTCTGCGGGGATCGTCATCGACCGTCTCCTTCAGGGTTGCGGGGTGAGTGCAGGGGTGGCGGCGAGCACCTCGGCGCGTGCGGCACGGAAGTCCCGAGGGGAGGCGTTCCAGCCGACGACGCCGCGCGCGCCACCGGTCTCGTCTCTGCTCGCGAAGATCGCGCCTCGCGCCTCCGGGTCGGTGGTCCGTTCGACCAGGGGCGTGGCGGGGTCGAACCAGCCGTAGGCGTGGATGCGGGCGCCGTGGATCTCCGACCAGAAGAGGGGCACCGGCTGGGTGCCGTTCTCGCCGCGCGCGATGCGGACCGCGACCGCGACCGCCTGCTCGATCGCGTTGCTCTGGTGCTCGACCCGCACATGGCGTCCGCTGACGGGATCGGCCCATGCGGCGACGTCGCCGACTGCCGAGACGCCGGGAGCTGCGGTGCCGCTGCTGTCGCAGGCGATGCCGTCGTCGACGGAGAGGCCCGACGAGGCGAGCCACCCCGTGCGCGGCATCCCCCCGATCATGACGACGGCCAGGTCGACGCGGCGGACGGCCGTGCCGAGGGTGAGCTCCGCGGCACCGGAAGGCAGCGGCACGGCGGAGGCGATGTCGGCGCGCAGCGCGAGCTCGACGTCATTGTCCTCGTGCAGTCGGCTGAGCTCGTCGCTGAGGAGCGTGCCGACGCCCCCGAAGCCGAGGGCCCCGGACCGGCCGATCAGCAGGGTCTCGGCGCCGTGCTTGCGCGCGGCGCTGGCGATCTCCGAACCGAGGATGCCCGATCCGATCACGGCGATGCGCCGCGCTGCGCGCATTCGGTCGCGTAGTCGCTGCGCGTCGTCCATGGTGCGCAGCGTCGGCGCCCAGGGGAGGAGCGGATGCGAGCGCGGCTCGGTGCCGGTCGCGATGACGAGCTCGTCGAAGGGGATCGCGCCCTGCGCGGTGTGGAGGACGCGGGCCTCGACGTCGAGGCCGTGCGCGGCGCATCCGGTGCGCACGACGATGCCGAGATCGTCGAGCTCTGCGGCGGTGCGGATCGCGGCCTGGTCGGGTTCCCAGTCCCCGAGGAGGATCTGCTTCGAGAGGGGCGGACGCGTGTACGGCAGGTGCGGCTCATCGCCCAGCAGCAGGATCTCGCCGCCGAAACCCTCCTGGCGGAGTGTCTCGGCCGCGGTCAGTCCGCCGATGGAGGCGCCGACCACGACGACGCGAGCCGGCATCAGGGTGCCAACGAGATGGCGCGTGCGGGGCAGAGGCGCACCGCGCGGGTCGCCGCCTCGAGGTCGGAGCCCTGCGGATCGGGCTCCAGGAGCAGGACGATGCCGTCGTCGTCCTGGTCGAACACGTCGGGAGCCACGAGGGCGCACTGACCTGCACCGACGCAGGCGTCTGACTGGACCGTGATGCTCATCGGCACTCCTCTGTACTCGCGGGCTACACGGTCGATTCAACGCGCTGCCTCCCGTCGTTCCTAGACGCAGTGCGCTCAGAACATGGACTCAAGCGCCATCCGTGGAGAAGTCCGCCGTGCCGGTGGAGGAGCTGCCGGTCACTCGCCGGCGCGCGCCGCGAGTTCGTCGGCGATGCGGGCGACCGCGTTCTGCGCCTCTGTCAGGCGTGAGGCCTCGGCGTCGAGATCTGACCGGAGCGGCGCCGGGGCGTCGTGCTTCCGGGCGATCTGCAGGTTCGCGCGCAGGTTGATCGTCGCGCCGGCGAGTCCGGCGCGCAGGGCTTCCGCTGCGACCGCGAGATCCGCCTGCAGGTGCGGATTCCCGATCTCGGTGAGAACGCGCACCTCGGGCAGCAGCCGGATGCCGATGGCGCCGAGCCGCGTCGACGACTCGGCGGCCTCGATCGCGGCATCCCGCACGCGAGCGTCCCGCTCGGAGTCTTCCGCCGGCAGGGCGAGGGCGGCGCCGAAGCCTGCCGAGAGGATGCCGTCGGCCTCGGCGGCGTCCAGAGCCTCCACGCGCATGCGGGCGAGCCGGTCGGCGCACTCCGTCGCGCGGGGATCATCCGGCGTGTACTCCGCGACCATGCGCAGAAGCGACGCGGCGATCCCCAGCATCACCCCCGCCGCCGCGCCCCCGCCGGGCGCCCCGTTCGGCTGACCGAGCTGCGCCAGCCACCCGTCCAGAGGGGTGGACGTCGGCACGTCGGCGTCGTGATCCATGCGCGCAACCCTAACCCGTGCACGCGTTTCCCGGAGCCACCGCAGCCGCGCGATGGCGCGCGGCGCCCGTCCGAAGTCCTTCGTGTCAGGTGAACATGACGCGGTGGGTGGGTCGGTCGGTGTAGGTGCGGCCGAGGGGGCTGTGCCAGGTGATGGTGCCGTCGCGTTCTTGTCGGGCTGTCCATCGGTGCGCGTCCGAGACATCAGGATGTTTGAGGGTGTGGTGGGCGCGGCAGAGGTGGGCGAGGTTGTCGAGCCTGGTCTTGCCTCCTCGGGCGTGGTCGTGGGTGTGGTCGATGTCGCACCGGTGCACGGGCATCCGGCAGCCGGGGAATCGGCAATGCTGATCCCGGGCGCGCAGAAACCTCCGCATACCCTCCGTCGGCGTGTACGTGTCGGTCTCGCGGACCATGCCGTCGGGGTCGAGGAACAGGCGTGACCAGCCGGTGTTCCTCCCGGCGAGGTCGCGGGCGATGTCGGGGTGCAGGGGGCCGTGCCCGTCGAGGTCCGCCGGCCGCTCATCCTCGCCGGCGAGGGTGGTCCCGGCGATCGTCACCTGGATGCGGCCCTGGATGTTGTCCAGCCCGTCGCCGTGGATGGCGCTGGGGTCGGCGGTGAGCAGCAGATCGGCGAGCAGGTCCGCCTGCACCTGATCCCAGGTGCGCGTGTCCGCGGCGACATCCTCGGCATCCGCGCCTGTGTCCGCGTCTGTGTCTGTGTCTGTGTCCGTGTCGGGGTCGGTGGCGAACGTGTCGTCGCTGAAGATCACGCTTCCGGAGTCGCAGGCAGGGCCGGAGCCGGAGCCACTGTCGGCGTCGCGGGCATGAGCACGGTTCCGGATCACCTGCCGGGTCATCTGGCGGAGCCGGTCCGCGATCGCGACAGCGACCCACTCCGGCAGCACCGCCGTCAACAACGCCAGCCCGTCACCGACGGAACGCACCTTCACACACCGCTCCGAGGCCGCCCGCTGGTGCCGGTCCGTGACCGTCTCCCCGACCAACGCCGCCGCGACCTGCGCCGCATGCGCCTTCGTCCGCGCCGCGGTCTCCCGCTCCGCGAACACCAGCACCGCCGCCTCATACAACCCCATCACGTCGGCATCCACCCGCTTGTTCCGGATCGCCTCCGCCACGATCGCACTCTCCCGCACGATCTCCCGCACATGCCCCGCACACACCCGGCCCGCGGCGAACGCCGCCCGCACCTCCGGCAGGGACGTCGACACCACCAGGGCATCCGTGAACGCAAACTCCACAGACCCGGTCGGGATCCGAGCGGCAGCGGAGAACTCCGCAACCATCGACCGATAGATCGCATCCCGATGGAACCCGTTCCCCGCGACATCCGCCTCATGGAACCCGATCTGCTCGACCATCACCTCCATCGCCTCGCACTCCAGCACCGCGATCTGCCGCTTCTTCTCCACCCACGCCTCCAGCACACGACGACGCTTATCGAGGTCGAGGTGAAGATCCGTCTGCCGCTGTGCCATACCCCCAGATTAGAACATATGTACTAATATGGCGGCATACAACCGCCCGCGGGAGGCCGTCTCAGCTCCGCGGCAGCACTGTCGCCGCGACTACCGCATTGCCGATGATGGCGGCCATCGTGCGGGTGACCGCCGAAGAGGCTGCTGCGGCGCCCCAGTCGCCGCGTTCCAGTTCCTTGCCCCGCGTGTAGACGTCGCCGCTCCACAGGATCTCGCGGTGGAACTGCGGAAGCGTGCCGCTCGCGGAGAGCAGCGCGATGCTCGCCGCCGTGCGGGCGTCGGGCGCCTCCCCGTCGACGAGCGCCGCACGCACGCGCCCCATCAGAGCGTCGCGCCGGCCACTTCCCAGCGTGAGCTTCGTCGTCGGGAAGATGCCGAGGGTCTTCCCCTCCTCTCGGTTCAGGTCGCCTCGTGCGACGAGCCGATCAAGGACGGGGCCACGCAATTCCGGCCCGATCGCCGCGAGCGCCGTCTGCACGCCGCGCGGCTTCGGAGCCAGGAACGACCACGCAGGCTCGAGCAGCGCGTCCGGCAGGGCTCCCTCTCCTGTCGCCTGCACCCGCGTCGAGAGGGCTCGCTTCTCCGTCTCGACGCGCCCGGCGAGTGCGAGGTCGCCGAGCACGGCACCACCCAGCACGTAGAAGAGGATGTTCTCGCCCGCGATCGATCCGGAATCCGGCTGGAAGAGCAGCAGCAGCGTGTCTTCGACGAGCAGTGGATCCGGGGAGATCCGTTCGGCATCCCCGGCGGCTGCGCCCGGTGCGGCCGCCGCCTGGGGCTCGAGGTCATCGGTCATGGTGCTCTCCTTCGTGATTCGCGTCGCCCGGGGCGCTCGCGTCGCCCAGGGCGCTCGTGTCGCCCAGGGCGGACGCCGGCTCGGCATCCGCTGCTCTCTTCTCGGTCGCCAGGATGCTGGCGCGCGCCAGGACGTGGAGCTGAGCCTCGTTGTACAGCTCTCTCACCGTGGCGATGAAGGTCTCCTGCGTCACCCGCATGCCCTTCGACAGGTGCTCGGCGGGCTGCATCAGCCAGGGGTAGTCCGCGATGTGCTGGGCGAGCTGCGGCGCCAAGGCCACGGCGATGCGCTCGCGAGTGGCCTCGTCGGCATCGGGCGGGAGTGTGTCGAACTCATCGTTCAGATCGTCGGGCTCATCCTGCACCATTCTCTTCACGTCGGACATGGCGGACTCGTCGTACAACTGCGAATAGACCAGCATGAGCGACCGATTGGGGCCGGAGAGCTTCCCTGCGACATCCTCGAATCCCGGCGGAACGTCGATCCCGGTCGTGCCCTCGAGGATGGCCCGGATCTCGGCACGCGCCCGCTGCAGACGTTCGATGCTGGCGGCGAGGTCGGCGTCGATCGCGAGGAGGGCCTGACCGGAGTTCCCGCCGCTCTCGAATCCGACGGCCTCGATCTGCGCCAGCGGCACGCCGAGTTCACGGAGCCGACGGATCTGCAGCAGGCGCACGAGGTGCCGGGCGCTGTACTGCTTGTATCCGTTGGACAGGCGTTCCGGCTCGTCGAGCAGACCTGTGCGGTGGTAGTGCCGCACGCTGTTGACGGTCGTCCCGGCGAGATCCGCCAGTTCGCTCGTGCTCCAAGCCATCGGGTTCACGTCCTCTCTTCGGGTCCATTCAAGACCCTGTTCACGGAACAGGGTCAAGTACCGCGGTGACGATCACGCCGGGACTTGACCCTGTTCTGAGAACACGGTCTTCACTTCGTGAGGGAAACGGATGCCGATCCGCGGCATCCGTCATCGAGAGAGAAGAGACATGGACAACCCGTACCCCTGGCTGCAGGACTTCATCAACCAGGTCCCGGACATCCTCCAGCCGCTGATGGTCGCGGTCGTCGCCATGATCCCCTACATCGAGGGGGAGGGCGCGGCGGCGTTCGGCATCATCGCCGGCATCAACCCGATCGTCGCGGCGGTCGCCGCTGCTGCCGGGAACATCCTCTGCGTGATCGGAGTGGTCCTGCTCGGCTCTCGCATCCGCGGCGGCGTCGTCGCGCGTCGCCAGGCGCGGGCGGGGTCCCCGGGCGGGGCCGGTGTGACATCGTCGGGTCTCGGCGAGACGGATGCCGCGACAGCAGCGACCGCGACCGTCGTCGCCGAGAACGAGGGCGCCGAGAACGAGGGTGCCGAGAACGAGGGTGCCGACGATGCGAAGCCGACCCACGCCTCCAAGGGGCGGGACAAGCTGCGCCGCTGGCTGGTGCGCTTCGGTGTCCCCGGGGCGAGCATCATCGCGCCCCTCGCCCTGCCGACGATGCTGACCGCCGCCTTCTTCGTCGCCTCGGGCGTGCGCAAGGAGTGGGTCATCCTGTGGCAGGTCGTCGCGATCGTGCTGTGGACCGGGGCCGTGGCTGCCGCCGCGACCGGACTCCTCACCCTCCTGGGCTGGTGATCCGCCTCAGGGCCGGACGCGGACCGTGCGTCCCTCGAACGTCACCAGATCACCGTCGTGGAGCTGCCGGCCGCGGCGGCGATCGACCTCGCCGTTGACCGTCACGTAGCCGTCGATCACGACCTCCTTGGCGTCTCCGCCGGAGTCGAGCAGACCCGAGAACTTCAGGAACTGGCCGAGACGGATCATCTCGCCGCCGATGGAGACGTCGTCGATCGGGCCGTTGTTCGTCATCCTTGAATGCTAGCCGCCGGGTCGGTCATCAGGCGTCCAGGAAGCTACGGATGGCGGATGCCGTCTGCGCGGGCTCCTGCAGCATCGGCAGATGGCCCGTCGGGAGGTCCTCCCTCCCCTCCGCGCCGAGGCGATCGGCGAAGCGCCGCTGCATCGCCGCGGGCAGCTCGCGATCCTGCGTGGTCGTCAGGTACCCGGTCCGCCCGGTCCAGGCGTGGCCGCGCGTCCTGTCGAGGTAGAGCCGTCGCGGTTCCGGGGTGAACTCGGCGACGACCCGGTCGACCTCGGTCTCTTCGAGTCCGTGACCGAGACCGCGACGGATCGCGGACTCCGGCGGCCGGGTCCCGCCGAGTCGGAGCGCCACCGGCAGGATCCACCGGTTCGGCGCCGGCATCGCGGAGACGAAGGACTCCCCGGCGCGCGGGATCACGGCCGACACGGCCAGCAGGCCGTCGACCCGCTCCGGGGCGAGCCGGAGGATCTCGCTGGCGATCACCCCGCCGATCGAGTGGGCGACGATCGTGAAGCTGCGGCCGTCGACGGACGCGATCGCCGCTTCCGCGTGGTCGCTCAGCGACGACGCGCCTGCGGTCGGGCGCGGCGCGACGACCGACGCGACGGCGAGGTCATCACGCACGCCGTCCCAGATCCGGGGGCTGAGCCCCGCGCCGCTGAGGAACAGGATGGTCTCCGATGAAGTGATCATTCTCCGATCCTTCCTCGCCTGAATGTCACTCCTATGTCACTATTTATCCGTGAATCGCACCGATCGGCTCTACGCCATCCGCGAGGAGCTGCGGCGCGCCGGTCAGGCCGGTCGCACGGCCGAGCGCCTGGCGGCGACCTTCGAGGTGAGCACGCGCACGATCAAGCGCGACATCTCGACGCTGCAGCACTCCGGCTTTCCCGCCTGGGCGCGACCGGGGCCGGGTGGCGGCTACGTCGTCGACGCCGAGGCGACCCTCCCGCCGGTCAACTTCACCGAGGCGGAGGTCGCCGGCCTCGCCGCCGCCGCGGCGGTCCATCGGGAGCAGCCGTTCGCCGAGCACCTGCGCGGCGCGCTGAACAAGGTGCTGGGCGTGATGGACAGCGGGGCCCGCGACCGCGCGACCTCTCTCACCGATCGGATCTGGATCGACACGAGCGACGCTCCCGCGACCCCGAAGGTGCAGCGCGCTCTCGAGCACGCCCTGAACGAGATGCGGGTCGTGACCGTCGACTACGTCGACCACCAGGGGGCGGCCACGACACGGAAGGTCGACCCGATCCTCCTCGCGTTCACCCGCGGGCACTGGTACTTCGTCGGCCACTGCCGCCTGGCCGACGGCATCCGCTGGTTCCGCACCGATCGTGTCGTCGGTGCGCGACTGACGAAGGAGCGGGCCGCTGCCATCCCGGTCGAGGCGATCGGCGCCCCGCCGTCGTCCGCCGCGCCGCTCACCGACCGCTAGGCGTCTTCGATCCCCGTCAGGATCGCGCGAGATCCGCGTTGACCGCGGACACCGAGTACTCGCGCTCGACCACCATCGCCGCGAGACCCACCACCGTCGCCTTCTCGCCGAGCGTCGACTGGCTGATGCTGAGGTGCCGGGTCGCCCGGGGGAGCGAACGGGGGTAGAGGGTCTCGCGCACGCCCGCCAGCAGGGGCGGGGAGGCGAGCATCCCGCCGAGCACGACCTCGGAGGGGTTGAGGAGGGACACGACCGTGGCCACGACCTCGCCGATCAGGCGGCCGGCCTCCTGCGTGAGGTTGGCGGCATCCGGATCTCCGTCGGCGAGGTAGGCGCCGACGTCGGATGCCGATGCGGCGGGCTTTCCGAGGGCGGTGAGGGAGCGGGCCACGGCGCGACCGGATGCCGCGGCGGCGAGGCATCCGCGTGCTCCGCACTGGCACAGCAGGTCGCCGTGCCCGGCGATCTTGACGTGCCCGATGTCGCCTGCGCCTCCGTCGGCGCCGCGATACACGCGTCCGCCGAGCACGATCCCCGTGCCGATACCGGACGACACCTTGAGGAAGCACAGCGACCGCGAGTTCGGATGCGCGGCCCGCTGCTCGCCGAGGGCGGCGGCATCCGCATCGTTCGACACCAGGACGGGGACGCCGAGCGCGCTGTTCAGATGGTCGGGGATCGGGTAGGCGTCCCACCCCGGCATGATCGGCGGCTGGCTGGGCCGGTCGGTGTCGGGATCCACGGGGCCGGGGATGCTGAGCGCGATGGCCGCGACGTCGTCGCGCGCGATCCCGGCGCGCGCGAGAAGGTGGGCAGCCCGGTCGGCGATGGCGTTGAGCGTCAGGTCGGGACCGTCGGCGACCGCGACCTCGACGCGCTCCTCGACCGTGATCCGGCCGGCCAGGTCGGTGAGGGCGACGGTGGTGTGGGTGGTGTCGACGCTCGCGGCGATCACGTGGGCGTGCGCCGTGTTGAACTCGAGGCGGCGCGACGGCCGGCCGGCCGAGACCCTCTCGGTGCCGGACTCGATGATCAGGCCGGCGTCCAGCAGGGCGTCGATGCGGGTCGCGACCGTCATCCGCGAGAGGCCGGTCACCTCGAGGACGTCGCCGCGCGTGAAGGCGCGACGCTCGCGGATCAGCTCGAGCACATCGCCGGGACCGGACATCTCCACCTCCATGGGGGTCGTTCTCAGCATAATGCTTGACAGCTATGCGACTTATGTCTAGCTTTTAGTCTTAATGGTCGTGACATTCCGACCGAGCCCCGAAGAGACCTGCAGGACCTCAGCGCAAGGAGGCGCATAGTGAAGACCCGTGCGACAGCAGCAGCAATGGCCGTGGTCGGCCTGACCGCGCTCGCCCTCACCGGATGCACCAGCTCCGGCGACGAGGGAGGCGGCGACGGAGGCGACGGCATCACCTTCTGGCTGCAGGAGGACCTTCCCGACCGCGTCGCCGCGACGCAGGAGATCGTCGACGCGTTCACCGAGAAGACCGGCATCGACGTCGAGCTCGTCTCGGTCGCCGAGGATCAGTTCGCCCAGCTCCTGACGTCGTCGGCCGCCGCCGGCGACCTCCCCGACGTGATCGGCGGCATCTCGCTTCCGCAGGTGCGCACGCTGTCGGCCAACGAGTTCGTCGACACGGACGCCGTGGCTGCGACCATCGACGCCCTCGACCCGTCCACGTTCTCGGAGAACGCCCTGACGCTGACCTCCGACGGTGACACGGCCCTCGCCGTGCCGAGCGAGTCGTGGACGCAGATGCTCTTCTACCGCACCGACCTCTTCGAGGCGGCAGGCCTCGAGGCGCCCGACTCCTACGAGTCGATCCTCGCCGCGGCCGAGAAGCTCGATTCGCCGGAGGTCGCCGGATTCGTGGGTGCCACGGCGCCGGGCGACGCCTTCACGGAGCAGACCTTCGAGCAGATCGCGCTCGGCAACGGCTGCGAGCTCGTGAACAAGGACGGCGACGTGGAGCTCGACTCCGACGCGTGCGTCAGCGCCTTCGAGTTCTACGGCGACCTGACCGAGAACTACTCCGTGCCCGGTGCGCAGGACGTCGACACCACCCGCGCGACCTACTTCGCGGGCGGAGCGGCCATGTTCATCTGGTCGAGCTTCGTCCTCGACGAGATGGCAGGGCTCCGGGAAGACGCCAAGCCGTCGTGCCCCGAGTGCGTGGCCGACCCCGCCTTCCTGGCGCAGAACACCGGCGTGGTGACCTCGATCGCCGGTCCCGACGGCGACGCACCGGCGCAGTTCGGCGAGATCACCTCGTGGACCATCACCGAGGGCGCGAACGCCGAGGCCTCGCAGTCGTTCATCGAGTACATGATGGGCGACGGCTATGAGCCGTGGATCGCGATCGCTCCCGAGGGCAAGGTGCCGGTGCGCACCGGCACCCCGGACGAGCCGACGAAGTTCTCCGACCTGTGGGGCACGCTTCCCGCCGGAGTCGACACCAAGGCGCCGCTGTCGGACTTCTACACGCCCGAGGTGCTCGAGGCTGTGGCCGCCGGTCCGCAGGATCTCGCACGCTGGGGCATCACGCAGGGTCAGGGCAGCCTGCTCGGCGCCCTCCAGGGAGAGCTCCCCGTCTCGACCGCCGTCAGCGATGTCGCGCAGGGCGGAGACCCGGCCGAGGCCGCAGCGACGGCCGCCGAGGCGGTGCGCTCGATCGGCGAGTCGCTCAAGTGACCACTCTCGAGAACGGATCCGGGACCGAGGCCGCGCGCCTCGGTCCCGGGACCACGAAGCCGCGCCGGCGCTCGCGGCACAACCGCGAGGAGAACCGCGCCGGCCTTCTGCTCATCTCGCCGACGTTCATCATCATCCTCGTCGCCGTGGTGCTGCCGATCATCTGGGCGATCTCGCTGGCGTTCCAGGACGTGCGGCTCATCAACATCCGCGGCACCGGCATCATCGGCGAGTACACGCTCGACAACTTCATCGACGTGCTCACCTCGCCCGGCTTCTTCAGCGCCCTCTGGACGACCATCGTCTACTCCGTGTGCGGCACCGGGCTCGCGATCGGCATCGGCCTCATCGCCGCGGTCGCCCTCCGTAAGCCGTTCCGGGGCCGCGGTCTCGTGCGCGCCTCGCTGCTGCTGCCCTACGTCGCCCCGGTCGTCGCCGCCACCTTCGTGTGGTCGACCATGCTCAACCCGCAGTTCGGCATCGTGAACTGGTTCGGCCAGAACGTGCTCGGCTGGGAGGACCCGGTCGCCTTCCTCTCCGACCGCTCCCTGCCGGTCAGCATCTTCGGGTGGCAGGTGGAGCTGCCGATCGCGCTCATCACCGTCATCCTCTTCGAGGCCTGGCGCTCCTTCCCCTTCGCGTTCCTCTTCCTCACGGCCCGTCTCGAGGCCGTGCCCGGCGTGCTCGACGAGGCCGCGCGCGTCGACGGCGCGACGCCCACCCAGCGCTTCCGCCACATCCTCCTGCCGCAGCTGCTGCCCACGATCGCCGTGCTCTGCGTGCTGCGCTTCATCTGGACGTTCAACAACTTCGACGACATCTACCTGCTCACGGGCGGCGGAGCCGGCACCGAGGTCGTCTCGGTGCGGGTGTTCGACCTGCTCACCGCGCGGGGCGACATCGGTGCGGCCGCCGCGCAGGCGCTCGTGCTGGCCGCGATCCTCGCCGTGCTCGTCGGCATCTACCTGAAGTTCTTCGGCAAGCAGGAGGAGCAGGCATGAGCGCGCAGACCACGACCCGCGCCCCGCGCCGCGGCCTGACCCGCGACAGCTTCGAGAACGGCCTGTTCCGTGTGCTCCGCCCGATCGTGATCGTGCTCCTGGTGCTCGCCGCGGTCGTGCCGTTCTACTACATGGTGCTGCTGAGCTTCCGGTCGCTCGACTCGCTGCTGCAGAACCCCGGGGCGCTGTGGATCACGATCGAGGAGCTCGACTTCTCGACGTATCTCGACGTGCTCGCCCCCGTGGATGCCGGTGGGCAGGGCTTCATCGTCTTCATGCGCAACTCGCTGCTCGTCGCGCTGGCGACCGTCGTGCTCACGCTGCTGGTCTCGATCCCGGGTTCGTATGCGGTCAGCCGGCTCGCGTTCTTCGGACGCCGTCAGGTGTCGGGACTCTTCCTCGCGGTGTACTTCTTCCCGGCGATCCTGCTCGCGGTGCCGCTCTTCGTGTTCTTCACGCAGATCGGGCTGCGCGGCTCGTTGGTCGGCCTGCTCATCGTGTACGTCTCGCAGGTCGCTGCCGTGTCGATCTACACGCTCCGGAACTACTTCGCGACGATCCCGGTCTCGCTGGAGGAGGCGGCGGCGCTCGACGGGGCCAGCAGGTTCCAGATCATGCGCAAGGTCAGCATCCCGCTCGCGATGCCCGCCATCGTGTCGAATGGCCTGTTCATCTTCATGATCGCGTGGAACGAGTTCCTGTTCGCGCTGCTGTTCCTCGTCGAGAAGCGCGACTCGTGGACGGTGTCGCTCGGTCTGTCCCAGCTCGCCGGCAGCATCGAGGTCCCCACCACGGTGCTGATGGCCGGGTCCGTCATCCTCACCCTGCCCATCATCCTGCTCTTCTTCGCATCGGAGCGGCTCCTCGTCGGGGGCCTCACCGCCGGTGCGGAGAAGGGCTGAATCACCCGTCGATCCTGGAAGGAAGGCACAGCCCGTGCCCCATGTCGTGCAGTTCTCCGCCGTCCGCGAGGTCGAGCTGGTCGAGATCGAGGCCCAGCCTCTGACACCCGGATCGGTCCGGATCGCCACCTGGTACTCCGGCATCTCGGCAGGGACCGAGCTGACCGCGTATCGCGGGACCAATCCGTACCTCACGTCGACGTGGGATGCCGAGCGGCGGCTGTTCGTGCCTGGCGAGCCGAGCTTCGGCTACCCGGTCAGCGGCTGGGGCTACTCCGAGGTCGGTCAGGTCGTCGAGGTCGCGGATGACGTGACCGACGTGCGCGTCGGCGACGTGGTCCACGGCATCTGGGGTCACCGCAGCGACGCCGTCGTCCCGGCCGCGGCGGTCGCCGGGCGCATCGTGCCCGACGGCGTCGACCCGGTGCTCGGCACCTTCGCCCGCGTCGGCGCCATCGCGCTCAACGGCGTCCTCGCCGCCGACGTGCGGCTGGGCGAGCAGGTCGCGGTCTTCGGGCAGGGCGTCATCGGACTCCTCGCCACCCGGCTCGCGTCGCTCTCGGGCGGCCGGGTGATCGCCGTCGACACGCTGGCCGCCCGCCTCGCCATGGCGACGACCTTCGGGGCCGTCCACGCGGTGGATGCGCTGCGAGAAGGCGGCGCGGGGGAGAGGATCCGCGAGCTCACCGGCGGGGGCGCCGACAGCGCGATCGAGCTCTCCGGCACCGATCGGGCGCTGCACGAGGCCGTGCGTTCCGTCGTGACCGAGGGGCTGGTCGCGGCATCCGGCTTCTATCAGGGCGGGGCGTCGAACCTGCGCCTCGGCGAGGAGTTCCACCACAACCGCGTGCGCATCGTCGCGAGCCAGATCTCCGGCGTGCCGGTCTCGCTCGGGGGCCGCTGGAATCAGGCGCGGCTGGTGCGCACGGTCATGGGCCTCGTGTTCGCCGGCGACGTCGACGCGGGCGCGCTCGTGTCGGATGTCGTGCCGGCGGAGGATGTCGCCGGCGTGTTCGCGCGCCTGGATGCCGGTGACCCCGAGATCCTGCAGGCCGTGCTGCGGTTCGAGGCGGCACCGGAGCAGGTGCAGTGAGCTCCGAGATCCCCGACGACGCCGTCCCCTCGTACCGCCCGTCGTTTCCGGACCGCCTTCTCGGCGTCGGGCTCGTCGGCGCCGGGGCCATCGCGCGCTCCGCGCACCTGCCCGCCTATCGGGCCTGGGATGTGCCGGTGGTCGCCGTGACCTCTCGCACCCGGGCCGACGCCGAGGCGCTCGCCGCCGATTTCGGCATCGAGACCGTGCACGACTCGCTCGACACCCTGCTCGCCGATCCCCGCGTCGAGGTGGTCGACCTCGCGACGGGGCCGACGGGACGCCTCGAGCTCATCGCGGCGGCCGTCGCCGCAGGCAAGCATGTGCTCGCGCAGAAGCCCCTGGTCAGCGACCCATCCGAACTGCCGCGGCTCGCCGAGGTGCTCGACGAGGCCCGAGCGAAGGGCATCCGCGTCGCCGTCAACCAGAACGCGCGCTGGGCACCGGCCTGGCGACTCGCGACGCTGCTGATCCGCGAAGGGCGCATCGGCGATGTCGTCGGCGTCACCCACCTGCATGACAAGCCGCTGCCGCCGCTCGCGGGCACTCCGTTCGACGACGTGCCGCACATGCTGCTGAACGACTACCTCGTGCACTGGATCGACATCACCCGCTGCTGGCTCGAAGGCACGTCGGTCGTGGCTGTCGCGGCATCCGATCATCGCGTTCCCGCGCAGCCCGATGAGGCGCGCAACCCGTGGGGAGCGGACCTGCGCGTCGACGTCTCGTCCGGCGCGAGCGCGTCGATCCGCATCGTCGGGAGCGCCGTGGCGTCAGCCGGGGGATGCCCGTTCTGGATCCACGGGACGGAGGGCACCCTGCGCGGCAGCGTGCTGCTCGGCTCCGACCGGCTCGCGCTCGACCGGGATGGGGAGAGCCGCGAGTTCGCACTGGAAGGGCAGTGGTTCACCGACGGCTTCGCCGGGGCGATGGGCGAGCTGCAGACCGCCGTCGCCGAGGGACGCGAGCCGGAGAACTCCGCCGCGCACGTCACCGCCACCGTCAGGACGACGATCGCCGCCGTCGAATCCGCGCAGGCCGGTGGGATGCCGGTGCACCCGGCCGAGCTCGAACTGACGACAGCCCTCGAAGGGAAGGCAGCAGCGTGACCGTCATCGATGAGATCCCGGTCGGGCCGGACGCCCGTGTGTACGCGGAGGGCTGGCAGAGCTGGAGCCCGACGACGTGGTCCGCTCGCGGGGAGGAGATCCACCGGCCGGCGGAGCCGTGGCAGCATGCCATGCGTTTCCGTCCTGGCACGCCCGTCGCCGACGACGCGTTGCAGGGGGAGGGCCTGCTGGTCGTCGACCCCGGTGACGGGCGTGAGGCGCGTGTGTTCGGCACCCTCGACGCGAGCCGCGAGGTGCCGACGATCCGCGCGTCGTGGCGGGACGATCGGGTCGTCGTGGAGACGGATGCCGACCCCGGGTCCCTGAGCCTGTCGGACCCTGGGTCCCTGAGCTTGTCGAACCCTGGGTCCCTGAGCCTGTCGAACCCTGGGTCCCTGAGCCTGTCGAAGGGCGCCGCCGCGCTCGCCGCCTTCGGAGACCGCTTCGGCGCAGCAGCCGACGCCCGCTTCGGGTGGGCCGCGCCGCGCGTGTGGTGCACCTGGTACCAGTACTTCGAAGAGGTGCACGCGTCCGACGTCATCGAGAACGTGCGCGCGATCGACGCCGCGGGGCTCGACGTCGACGTGGTGCAGATCGACGACGGATGGAGCCTGGGAACCGGCGAGTGGACGGCGCCGAACCCGCGCTTCGGCTCGTTCCCCGACGCGGTCGGCGCCATCCTCGACAGCGGCCGCCGCGCGGGCATCTGGGTGGCTCCCTTCTCGGTCGGCGCGACCTCATCGGTCGCGCGCGAGCATCCGGGCTGGGTGCTCGGCGACGCCGGACGCAACTGGGGCGACGACATGCGCGGACTCGACCTCACACACCCCGGCGTGCGCGATTACCTGACCCGCGTCTTCTCCGACATCCGCGATCTGGGCATCGACTACGTGAAGCTCGACTTCCTCTACTCCGGAGCGCTGCCCGGCAGCCGCCACGACGCGGATGCCACATCCATCTCGGCCTACCGCTCGGGTCTCGAGCTCATCCGCGAGGTGCTCGGCGACGACGCGTTCCTGCTCGGATGCGGCGCGCCGATCCTGCCCAGCGTCGGTCTTGTCGACGCGATGCGCGTGGCCGGCGACACGTTCCACGAGGGCGGCGAGGACGGCTCGCAGGGCCTGCGCGGACAGATGTCGGTCGAGGCGCGGTCGTGGCAGCACGGCCGCTTCTGGACCAACGACCCGGACTGCCTGGTCGCGCGCCCCGAGTTCGCGCTGCGCGAGGAGTGGGCTGACGTGGTGCTCGCCGCCCCCGGCATCCGCGGCTTCTCGGATCGCATCGACGGTCTCGACGCGCGCGGGACGGAACTCGTCCGTCAGCTTCTGAAGGAGACATCGGCATGACCTTGGAGAACGGTCTGCAGGACCGCCTCGCCCCGCTCGTCGCACAGCTCTACCCGGATGCCGCGGCCGAGGTGCTCGCCGCGCTCCTCGACCTGGCGGAGACCTGGCGCGCCCGCCTGACCTCCCCGCGACAGGACGCGGATCATGTCGGGCCGGATGAGCGCACCGCCTATCTCATCACCTATGGCGACTCGTTCCGCCGGCCGGGGGAGACGCCGCTGCACACGCTCGCCGGAGTGCTGCGCGACCACATCGGCGACGTCATCAGCGACGTGCATCTGCTGCCGATCTATCCGTGGACCTCGGACGACGGATTCGGCGTCGTCGACCACCGCCAGGTGAATCCGGCGCTCGGCACCTGGGACGACATCGCCGACCTCCGCGACGAGTACGCGCTCGCGCTGGACTTCGTCGCCAACCACATCTCCAGCTCGTCGCCGTGGTTCCAGTCCTGGCTCGCACGGGACGAGCGGTACGACGGATACTTCCTCGATCCCTTCCCCGAGAACGGGCCCGGATTCGACGTCTCGCACGTCGTCCGCCCCCGCGTCACTCCGCTCGTGCACGAGTACGTGCGCCCCGACGGCACCATGGCGCGGGCGTGGACCACTTTCGGACCCGACCAGATCGACATCGACCCGAGCACGCCCGCCGTGCTCCTCGACCTCACCGACATCCTGCTCGGCTACCTCGCGCGCGGCGCCACCACGGTGCGCCTCGACGCGATCGGCTACCTGTGGAAGCAGTCCGGCACCACCTGCATCCATCTGCCGCAGACGCACGACATCATCCGGATCTGGCGGATCCTCGTCGACGAGCTCGCGCCGGGCACCCTCCTCCTCACCGAGACGAACGTGCCGCACGCCGACAACATCACCTACTTCGGCGACGGCAGCGACGAAGCCCACATGGTCTACCAGTTCGCGCTGCCGCCCCTCGTGCTGCACGCCTTCGTGACAGGCCGGGCGACCGCACTGTCGGAGTGGGCGAGCGGCGTGGGACCCGTCAGTGATACCGCCACCTGGTTCAACTTCCTCGCGAGCCACGACGGCATCGGCCTGCGCCCCACCGAGGGGTTGCTGACGGATGCCGATCGCGCACTGCTCGTCGAGCGGACGCTCGCCCGCGGCGGACGGGTGTCGATGGCCAAGCGCCCCGACGGCAGCGAGGGGGTGTACGAGCTCAACACGAACTTCCTCGAGGCGCTGGTCGACCCGGCAGACCCGGATCCGGATTCCTCCGCGGTGCAGCGCGGCCTCGCCGCCCACGCCATCCTGCTGTCCCTCGTCGGCGTCCCGGCGATCTATCACCACTCGCTGCTCGGGTCGCAGCAGGACCACCAGGGAGTGCAGGACAGCGACATCGCGCGGCGCATCAACCGCGAGGTGCTCGACGCCGACACCCTGCACGCCGAGCTGCAGGTGCCGGGGCGTCGATCCGGCATGCTGGATGGCGTCCGCGCGATGCTCGCGGTCAGACGGGGGGCAGCGGCGTTCTCGCCGTTCGCCGCGCAGGAGATCGCGTTCCTCGACGACCGTGTGCTCGTGGTCCGTCGCGCGGCGGGAACCGATGATGAGGTCGTCGCGGTCGTGAACGTGAGCGACGAGGCGGTGTCGCTGGAGTCGCTGAGCGGCACGGACCTGCTGAGCGGGGTTCATCACGACGGACTCGTGCTGGCGCCGTTCGGCTACGTCTGGCTGGCCGCTCTGCCATCATCGAATCGAGACACCGGCGACCGCCTCTGACGGGGAGGCGACGACCACTCGGGACCTCAGGGAGGGCATCATGGCCGGGCAGACATCAGTCGAGCAGTCATCGGCATGGAAGCGGTTCTGGAACAGGGGCGGATTCTGGCGTGCGCTCCTGCTCGCCGCGGTCTACCTCGGCGTCTATGAGCTGATCGGCTTCCTGCTCGGGCTCGCCGTCCCCGAAGGGAGCGGTCTCCGCGCCGAGAAGGGGAGCGCCGGGGACGTGTTCTTCTCCACGGCGCTGCCCATCATCCTCACCAGCATCCTGCTCTTCGCGTTCGCGGCATCCGTGGGCTGGCTGAAGGAGCTGTTCGCGCGTCAGACTCTCGGCGGCCGCCGGTGGATGTGGATCGCCCTGATCGTCGTGCTCGTCATCAACGTCGGTGCGTTCCTCACCATCGACTACGCGAAGGCGGGGATCACCCTGGTCGGCACCTGGCTGCTGGCCGGGCTCTTCGTCGGCCTGGTCGAGGAGCTCGTCACCCGCGGGTTCGTGATCAACCTCATGCGCAAGGGGGGCCACCGCGAGATCGCCGTCGCCCTCGCCTCGGCGGGCATCTTCGCCGCCCTGCACTTCACGAACCTCTTCACGTCGGACCAGGGGCTGGGGACCACGCTCCTGCAGATCGTCTACACGTTCGCGTTCGGCATCTGCATGTACCTGATCCTGCGGGTGACGCGCACGCTGATCGCGCCGATGCTCGTGCATGCGAGCACCGATCCGTCGATCTTCCTCTTCGGCGCGTTCCCCACCAGCGGCAACCCGCTCGTCCTCCTGCCCGCGCTGAGCACGTACATCGTCATCGTCACGGGCTTCATCCTGCTGATCGTGTTCCTCGTCAGCGAGCGGCGTCGGCGTCGGAGCGAGGTCAGCGCATGACCCGGGTCATCGTCGAGGAGTAGCCTCCACCGAGACCCGGGCGCCAGGGTTCGCCCGCCCCGGGATGCGGTGGGCGGGGAGTGGAGAGCCCCGCCCACCGGCCGCCCGATGAGGGGAGGGCGGCGCTTTCGCTTCCGCCCCGGGACCCCTCCCGAGACGGCTGCTCTTCCAGTGGACCAGAACCGCCTCCACGTTTCTCCGGAAAGGTGTGAAACATGGAGGCGGAGGACGCCGCGGGGTCGGTCGTCAGTCGTCGGTGTCGGTGCCGACGACCGCGAACTCGGCGGTGAAGTCGATGTCGATCGAGCGGTTGTCCGTGGTGAGGACGGAGGCGTCGTAGGGGCTCACGTCGTCGCCGTCGACATCGAGGTCGGTGATCAACCCGTCGGCTTCGGCCAGCGCCGCGGAGACCAGCGAGCGGATCGCCTCGTCGTCGAGCACCAGCGTCGGGCCGGAGTCATCGCCGTCGGCGGCCTCGGTCGAGACGACGGTGGCCGCGAGCTTCTCGTCGACGCGGACCTCGGTCTCGTCGCCCGCCGCGGCGGTCAGCTGCACCTCCCACGCGCCGTCGCGCCTCGCGTCGATCGAGGTGACCTCGCCGTCGGCCGCTCCGCGCGCGGCATCCGCGATCTCGATGAGCTCGTCGGCCGAATCCGTGCCGATCCCGGTGACGGGACCCTGGGCGGACGACGTCGATCGGCCGTCGTCATCGCGGTCGTCGGCGTCGTGGCGAGGGCCGTCCGATACCGAGGTCCGGTCGTCGTCGTCGCCGATCTCGTCGCCGATCGCGGCGCCGACGGCGACGCCGCCTCCCACGAGCACCACGGCTGCCGCGATCCCGCCGCCGATCAGAAGGGCACGGGTGCGTCGGGGCTTGGTCCCGACCGCAGCGGACGCGGCGGGCGGAGCCACCGGGTGCTGACCGGCGGCCGGAGCCTGAGGTGCGGCATCCGTCGTCGGGGTGACGGGCACGGTGGGCTGGTCGTCGCCGTGGTGGGGAGTCTGGTCGGGGGTGGGTGTCTTGTCGTCCATGTGACGATGCTCCCGCGCCGGCACTGAAGCCTTCCTGAAGCGTCCTGAAGAGCTCTTCAGGAACCCGTCAGGAGCTCAGGGGAAGGGTGACGACGAACCGGGCGCCGCCCCAGCGGGAGTCGTCGACGACGACGGTCCCGCCTTCGGCCGCCGCGATGCCGCGCGCGATCGCGAGGCCGAGGCCGCTGCCACCGGCGTCGCGGCTGCGGGCCTCGTCGAGGCGGACGAAGCGCTCGAAGATGCGCTCGCGCTCCTTGACCGGCACGCCGTCGCCGTCATCCTCGATCGTGACGAACACGTGGCGGTCCGCCGGCGTCACCCCGATCGCGAGCCGGCCGCGCGCGTGCCGGGCGCCGTTGTCCGCCAGGTTGCGCAGGAGCTGGCCGAGCAGGCGCGGGTCACCGGAGACGCGGGCGGCCTGGATGCCGGAGCCGTCGACCTCCTGCCCCGCCGCGCGCAGCCGGCGCACCTCGCCGAGGGCCAGGTCGTCGAGATCGACCGGCTCGTCGTGCGGGGTGACGCCCTCGTCGAGGCGCGCGAGGAGCAGCAGCGACTCCACGATCCCCTGCAGCCGGACCCCCTCCTCGGACACGACCTCGGCCAGCTCGCCGATGCTCGTCACGCCCGGGTGCGCCTGCGCCAGCTCGGCGTGCTGTCGGATCGTCGCGAGCGGGGAGCGCAGCTCGTGCGAGGCGTCGGACACGAATCTCCGCTGCGCCGTCGCCGCGGCATCCAGCCGATCGAGCATGCCGTTCATGGTCGTCGCGAGCGCGGCGACCTCGTCGGCAGAGTCGGGCACCGCCACGCGCCGGTGGAGTCGCTCGGCCGTGATGCCGTCGACCTCCTGACGGATGCGCGTCACGGGTCGGAGCGCGCGACCGGTCACGAACCACGTGGTGCCCGCGACGAGCAGGAGCACGAGAGGGACCGCCACGGCCAGCAGCGTCGCGACCGTCGCCAGGGTCTCGGTGTCGTCCTCGACCGACACCGCGAGGACGATCGTCTGGTCGTCGTCGATGTCATCCGAGACGATGAGCATCGGCTCGCCGTCGACGGTCATCGTCTGCGCGTCGTCGGCGACCGGGAGGGGCGTCGACCCCAGTGCCTCGCGGGCATCCTCGCTGGCCGCTCGCACGGTGCCGTCCGCTCCGAGGATCTGCACGAACTCGTCGTCGAGGGTGTCGATGCCGGCGCCGTCGGACGCGCCCTCGCGATCGCCGAGCTGCTCGACGCGCTGCTGGGCCGCCTGCTCGGTGCTGCCGCGCACACTGCTGCTCAGCACGGCGTAGAACGAGACGGCTCCGATGACGAGGGCCACCGCGACGATCAGGGTGGCGCCGAGCGTCGTGCGGCCACGCACGGAACGCCACCAGCGACCGGCCACCGAACGGTCAGCCACCGTCGGCCGCCAAACGGTATCCGGCACCGCGGATCGTCTCGATCGCCTCGCGCCCGAACGGCTTGTCGAGCTTGCGGCGCAGGTGACCGACGTACACCTCGACGATGTTCGGGTCGCCGTCGAAGTCGTCATCCCAGACGCCGTCGATCAGGGCCCGCTTGGTCACGACCTGGCCGCGGTGACGCATCAGGTACTCGAGCACCGAGAACTCTCGGGCGGTCAGGGTCACCGGCGTCTCGCCCCGCCAGACGCGGTGGGCGGCGGGGTCGAGGCGCAGGTCGCCGGCCTCCAGGATCGCCGGTCGGGCGACCGCGCCGCGACGGACGAGTGCCCGGATGCGTGCGACGAGGATCGCGAACGAGAACGGCTTGGTGACGTAGTCGTCGGCACCGGTCTCGAGCGCCTCGACCTGATCCCATTCGCCGTCCTTCGCGGTCAGCATGAGAACCGGCGTCCAGTTCTCCTCGGCGCGCAGCGCCTCGCACACCTTCCAGCCGCTCATCCCCGGCATCATCAGGTCGAGCACGATCGCGTCGTACCGGGTCTCGCGCGCCCGCCAGAGTCCGTCGACCCCGTTGTGCGCGACGTCGACGGCGAAGCCCTCGGCCTCGAGCCCGCGCCGCACGCCGTCGGCCAGGCGCACCTCGTCGTCGACCACCAGGATCCGCATTCCTCCAGTGTGGCGGTCCCACGCTGAATCGGGGCTGAAGCCGGGGCGGGGCGGTCTCACCGCGCGGTCGCGAAGTCCTGCCGGGTGAGGAGCTTCCCGTTCGGCAGCGGATGCTCGACCTGCGCCGTCAGCGACAGGCCGACCGCCGTCAGCGCAGCGGTGAGCCCGCCCGGGTCGACCTCCGAGGCGACCGATGCCAGTCCCGCGAAGGCCGCAGAGTAGCGGGTGCTGCTGACGAGCCCTGCCGTGCCGTTCTGCTGCGTCACGCACGAGAGGATGCCGATCCGCGCGGAGTTGGCGGCGACGAACGCGGCGAACTCCGGCAGCCCCACGTACTCGATGATGAGGTTGGCGAGCAGCAGATCGGTCGGTTCGATCGTGAGCGAGCGGTCGATCGAGCATTCCCGCAGCTGCATCCGCGCACCGAACGCCTCGCCGTACCTGGCGCGGCAGGCATCCAGATAGTCCGGGTTGATGTCGTACCCGGTGAGCGCATCGATCCGGGTCGGATCGACCTCATCCAGGCCGTTGCCGCCGGCGATGCCCAGGATGCCGATCCGGCGGGACGGGTGATCGCGCAGCTGATCGGCCGTGATCCGGCGCAGCAGGTCCAGCTGCCCGACGGACTGATCGCTCATGTGCGACTCGTACACGTCGAGACGGATGTCGCGCCAGGGGTTCGCCTCCATCCGTCCACTCTAGGGACGTGCGCGGTCAGATCTCGCCGAGGTGCTCCTGGATCTCGCGGATGACAGCGCCCAGCACCCCGGAGGCGAGCAGGCCGGGGCCGAGCGGGCCTGCCGTGTCCTCACCGAGGAGCGGCAGCCGGCGGAGTGCATCCGCCGCGTCGGGGGAGAGGCGATCGAGCTGCCAGGCCACCTCCCGACCGCGCACCCCGGGGTTCTCGGGGTGCGCGAGTTCGACGGCCTTCGCCGCGTAGGCCGCCGCCCCGAGCGCGTGGGCGCCCATGTGCGCGACCCCGGCGGCCTGGGCTGCGGCGCGCGCCGCGGCGACTCCGGCCGGCGTGCGCGCACTCGCCGCCGCACGCCCCGCGACGAAGCGGCGGCGGATCTCACCCGCGGCGTCGAGCTCGCCCCGGGCGTACGCCCGGGCTCGGGCGATGGCGTCGGCGGCGCGGTCGTCTTCCGGAGCCTCCACCGCGAACAGCGGCAACACGTGCTCCGCGCAGTCGGCGGCCCAGGCGGCGACGATCCGTCGCTCGGCGTCGCTCAGGGACTGGGGAGAGGCTGTTCCGGCCATGCCGCCCTCACCGCGCCCGACGAGCCGTGCGCGACCGGGCCGCCTCGTGGGCGTCGCGGAGCAGGGCGAGCACGGCATCCGCTGTCTTCTCCGCCGGGTCGATCACGCAGACCCAGCCGGCGGTGCCGTAGAGCGGATGCCGCTGGAACACATCGGCGTCGGTGGCGTGCGCCTCCGTCACGACGAGGGCGTCGGCGCGCTCCCGCCCGACATGGATGTTCACGCGGAACCGGTCGGGGGTGCCGAGATCGGACGACGTGTCGTCGGGGTAGTCCTTCGTGATGATGGTCCCGTAGGGCTGCGTGCGCTCCGGCATCCGGCCGTCGGGGGCGTGGTAGAAGTACGCGTCGCCCCACGAGAGCTCGGGGAAGTCGCTTCCGATCTCGGGGGCGACGACCAGTGCGCCGTCGAACCCGCGGACGTTCTCGATGATCTGCTGCATCTCCATGCTTCAATGATGAGCTTGAAGTGCTTATGTGGACTTCGACGCTAGAAGACAGGAGGATGCCGTGACGAACCCTCAAGTGCCTTCCCTCACGACGGCGCAGGTCGGACGGCTGCTCGGCTATTCGACGCAGCAGGTTCGCGACCTCGAGCGGCTCGGGGTGATCCCCTCCGCCGCCCGCGGAGTAAACGGGTACCGCCACTATCAGGAGAAGCACCTCGTGGCGCTCCGGGCCTATCGGGCGCTCGCCGCGGCCATCGGCCCGGTGCCGGCTCGGCAGCTGATGCCGGTGCTGATAGGCGGCACCGTGGAAGGCGCGGCCGCGCAGATCGACGACCTCCACGCGGCGCTGGCCGGTGAGCGCTCCCGCGTCCGCGAGGCGCTCCGCGGTCTGGACGTCGCCGTGCAGGATTCCACCGAGGTCTTCGGCGACGAGGATGCGATGACGATCGGCGAGCTCGCGCAGGCCCTCGACGTGCGCACCTCGGCCCTGCGCCACTGGGAGCGCGAGGGGATCCTCCATCCGCTGCGCACCGGTTCGTCCGGCTCCCGCTCCTACGGGTCGAGGGCGATCACCGAGGCCCGGGTCATCGCGGCGCTTCGCGCCGGCGGCTACGGCATCCCGCCGATCGCCCGCATCCTCGACCAGCTGCGCGGTCACGCGCTGACCGCCGACGCGCAGCGGATCCTCACCGACCGGCTCGTCGAGCTCACCCGCCGGAGCGTCGCCCTCCTCGCGGCCGCCGGCGCGCTGCACGATCTTCTCGACGCCGCCGCCGCGGGAGGGCTCCGACCTCAGGGAGCCACGGGGTAGTGGCTGGTGATCGCGATGCGGTTCCAGCTGTTGATCACGACCGTCAGCCAGGTCACCGCGGCGATCTGCTTCTCGGTCAGGATGCCGTCGACGTCGATGCCGCGATCATGAAGTCGACCGTGATCGCCGATCAGCGTCACCCGCTCGGCGATCTGCAGCGCCGCCTGCTCCTCGGGGGAGAAGTACTGCGACTCCCACCAGCCCGCGAGCACCGCGAGGCGATCGGCCGTCTCGCCGTGCTTCACGGCATCAGCCGAATGCATCCGCAGGCAGAACGCACAGCCGTTGAGCTGCGAGGCGCGCACCTTGACCAGTTCGACGAGCAGCGGCGACAGCCCGGCATCCGCTCCTGCCTCGGCGGCCTTCGCGGCGAACTCCAGCATCGCCTGGTACGGAGCCGAGTAGATCTTGCCGATGTTCACATGGGACACGTGGTCTCTCCTTCTTCCGGGCGCGTCTGCGCCCCCACCAGGATCGACGACGCAGCCCCGGGAGATGTGAGGCGCTGCGCGCTCCGGCATCCGTAGGCTGTACTCATGACCAAGAACATCTGGACCATCCTCGGCGTGATCCTGGCCGTCGTGATCGCCTGGTGGCTGGTGAGCGCCCTCTTCTCCGTGCTGTGGTTCATCGCCAAGCTGGCGATCGTCGCGGTGGTCGCCGTCGTGGTGTTCGTCGTGATCCGGAGCGTCTTCAGCCGCGCCGACGACTGAGTCGCCCGCGCCGTCGATCCGCCGTGACCATGACGGCCGCGATGACCACGGCGAGGACGTAGAACCAGGTCGCGAACTGGAAGACGGCGGCGTATGCGCCGGCGTCCGCCTGCGCACCCGCGCTCGTCGTCGCGTTCGCTGCCGCAGCGGTGAAGACGACGGTCAGCAGCGCCAGGCCGATGGTTCCGCCGAGCTGGTGCGCCGTGTTGACGAGACCGGATGCCGCGCCGTTGTCCTCCGGTGCGACGCGCGTCATGCCGAACTCGGTCAGCAGGATGATCGCGATCCCCTGCCCGACGCCGAGGACGAGGAGCGGTGGCAGGATGCCGCTGAAGAACGGCGTGTCCGTGTCGATCGCGCTCAGCCACAGCATCCCGCCACCGGCCACCGCGAGCGAGACCAGGAGGAGAAGCGGCTTGCCGATCCGCGCGCTCAGCGGGCGCACGAGGTACACCATCGCGAAGAACATCAGTGTGAGCGGGACGTAGGAGAGTCCGGCGACGACGGCGCTGAAGCCCTGCACGTTCTGCAGGTACTGGCTCAGGAAGTAGAACGTCGAGAACATCGCGCCGACGATGAGGATCCGCACGAGGTAGGCGCCGGATCGGGTGACGTCGCGGAACAGCCCCAGCGGCGTGATCGGCTGGATCGCCCGGCGCTCGATGAGGACGAAGGCGACGAGGAGGGCGACTGCCGCACCGAGGGTGGCGATCGTGACGGGGGCCGTCCAGCCGGACTCCGCGGCGCTGACGAGACCGAAGACGAGTGCGGTCATGCCCGAGGTCACCGTGAGTGCGCCCGGCACGTCGACGCGGCCGGCGGCCCGCGGCGTCTCGGGCAGGAAGCGGGGGGCGAGCAGCAGCACCGCGATGCCGATCGGCACGTTGATGAGCATCCCCCAGCGCCACGACAGCAGATCGGTGAAGAGTCCGCCGACGATGATGCCGGCGCTGCCGCCGGCGCCGATGACCGCGCTGTAGATGCTGATCGCGCGCGTCCGCTCCTCCGGCTGCGGGAAGGACTGCACCAGGAGGGCGAGCGTGGCCGGGATGGCGAACGCGGAGGCGATGCCCTGGAGCACACGAGCGAGGATGAGGACATCGGCCGAAGGCGCGAGGCCCGCCATGAGGGAAGCGGCGGTGAACAGGCCGACGCCCGCAGCGAAGACCCGCCGCCGCCCGAGCAGGTCGCCCGTGCGCGCCCCGAGCAGCAGCAGGCCGCCGAAGGCGAGTGCGTAGCTGTTCTGCACCCAGGAAAGGGAGGTGTCGGTGAATCCGAGTTCGCGCTGGACGTGGGGGAGCGCCGTGGTCACGATCGAGGTGTCGAGCACCATCATGAGCTGGCAGCCCATGATGACGGCGAGGACGACGGTCCTGCGCCAGGCGGGAGGGGTGCCGACGGGGACGTCGACGGATGCGGTGGACATGGAGAACTCCTAAGTAACTGACTGGTTCGTTACATAGCATCGCTCGTGTTATCGGCTTTGTCAACTAACTGGTTACTTGTTAGAATGGGGATCATGGTCAGGGACGCAGAGGCGACGAAGAAGCGCATCCTGGATGCCGCGGAGGAGGAGTTCGCCCGCTACGGCATCGCCGGCGCGCGTGTCGACCGCATCGCCGAGAACGCGCAGGCGAACAAGGCCATGCTCTACCGCTACTTCGACAGCAAGGACGGCCTGTTCGACGAGGTGTTCTCGCAGCGGGTGGTCGCGGTCAGAGACGCCACCGCGTTCGATGCGGAGGATCTCCCCGGCTACGCCGCTCGCTCCTTCGACCTGTACGAGCAGAACCCGAACACGCTCCGTCTGACGAACTGGCACATTCTCGAGCGCGGAGAAGCGGCGCTCGATGTGCTGACGAAGGCGCACGCCGAGAAGCTCGCGCAGATCGAGCGCGCGCAGAGGTCAGGCCATCTGCCGACGGATCGCTCGCCGATCGAGCTGCTCACGGCGGTGCGTGCTCTCGCGATGGCGTGGCACACCCTCACGCCGGAGATGAATCGCGTGCCCCTTCCGGACGCCGCGCGTCGGCGCGAGGTCGTGGTCGAGAACGTCCGGGCGCTGCTCGCCTGATCGCCGCGAGGCTCACACTCATCCCCGGTGATTCGTCGGAGAGGTATGAGACGACTCCATATCCTCGCCCTCGCCCTCTCCGCCGCGCTCGGAGTGTTCGTCGGCGGCTGGGCGTACTTCGCGCCCCAGGGTTTCTACGACTCGTTCCCCGGCGCGCTCGGGTCGTGGGTGTCCGTCGACGGTCCCTTCAACGAGCATCTGATCCGTGACGTCGGCGCGATGTACCTGGCGCTCGCCGCGGCGAGCATCGGCGGACTGCTGTGGCGCAGCACAGTCGGCTTCCGCGTGCTCGGCATCGCCTGGACGGTGTTCGGCGTGCTGCACTTCCTCTATCACGCGCTCCATCTGGAGCACATGTCGCTCGAGTCGGCGATCGGCGAGATGGTCGCCCTGGGTGTCAGCCTCGTGCTCGGTGTCGTGCTGCTGCTCCCCGAGCGCGAGGCCCACAGGCCTACGCGGTGACGCGCGACCCGATGCGGTACTTGGCCGCGCGGTGCGTGTCCTGCACGCGGTCGCCCTTGCCCTGCAGCTTGTGGCGCAGGGTCCCCGGCGTGTACTCCTCCGGGTAGGCGCCGCGGGCGCGGAGCACCGGGATGACATGCTCGATGACGTCCTGCCAGGTGCCGGGCGTGACCGCGTAGGCGAGGTTGAATCCGTCGATGTCGGTCTCGTCGACCCAGGACTGCAGCTCGTCGGCGATCTCCTCGCCGGAGCCGACGACCGTGGGGCCGAGGCCGCCGATCGCGTTGTGCCGGCCGAAGTCGCCGACGGTCCACTCGCGTCCGAGATCCGCCTCTTCCTTCAGGTGCTGCAGCACCGACTGGATCGCGTTCGACTCGACGTTGCCGACGGGCTCGTCCTCGCGGTACTGCGACAGGTCGACGCCCATCCAGCCCGACATGAAGGTCAGCGCGCCCTCGGGGCTCGCGTAGGTGAGGTACTCGGCGTGCTTCGCGGTCGCCTCTTCGCTGGTCGCGCCGGTGATGACCGTGAGCAGCGTGTAGATGCGCGCGTCGTAGCGGTCGCGGCCGGCGGCTTCGAGGGCGTCGCGGATGCGCTTCACGGTTCCCGCGAGCACCTCCTTCGAGGGCGCGGCGACGAAGATGGCCTCGGCGTTCTCGGCCGCGAAGCGCACGCCGCGCGGGCTCGCGCCGGCCTGGTAGATCACGGGAGTGCGCTGCGGAGAGGGCTCGGAGATGTGGATGCCGGGAACGCTGAAGTGCTTGCCCTCGTGCCCGATCGGATGCACCTTCGTGTGGTCGGTGAAGATGCCCCGCTCGCGGTCCTCGACGACGGCGTCGTCCTCCCAGGAGCCCTCCCACAGCTTGTAGAGCACCTCGACGTACTCGTCGGCGTGGTCGTACCGGTCGTCGTGCGCGAGCTGATCCTCCTGGCCCATGTTCCGCGCGGCGCTGGGCAGGTAGCCGGTGACGACGTTCCAGCCGATGCGGCCCTGGGTGAGGTGGTCGAGCGTGCTCAGGCGGCGGGCGAACGGATACGGGTGCTCGAAGGCGGTACCGGCCGTGATGCCGAAGCCCAGGTGCTCGGTGACCGCGGCCATCGCGCTCACGAGCAGGATCGGGTCGTTCACGGGCACCTGCGCGCCGTTGCGGATCGCGGCCTCGTTCGTGCCGCCGTACACGTCGTAGGTGCCGAGCACGTCGGCGATGAAGATGCCGTCGAAGGTCGCGCTCTCGAGCAGCTTCGCGAGATCCGTCCAGTAGCTGATCGTGTTGTACTGGCGCGAACGATCCTCCGGATGCCGCCACAGCCCGGACGACTGGTGGGCGACGCAGTTCATGTCGAAGGCGTTGAAGCGGATCTGACGAGTCATGGAGACCATGAAACGTCACCGGGCCTCAGTAATCCAGCCTCGGTGAAACGCGCGGACACACGGGAGCGGGGAGCCGGAACAGCGGACGACGCCCGCTGCCGGGGAGGCAGCGGGCGTCGTCGGCGGGGGCGGGTGATCAGGAGGAGACAGGCGCCGATGCGGTCGCGATCAGGTCGTCCATGAGCGAGCGGGCGTTGCCGTAGCCCTCCGCGATCGCGGCGTGCTGCATCGCGAGCAGCACGTAGTCGGCGTTCTCGGCGACCGCGAACTCCTTCTCGATGGTCGTCCAGGCGGGCAGCACCCAGGGCTTGTCGTTCGCGCGCGCCGCCGCGATCACACGGCGGAAGTCGTCGAAGTCGGCCTCGGTCTGCCGGTACGCGCCGCGGCCGCTCATGGCGGCCAGGTCGCCGGGGCCGATGAAGATGCCGTCGACGGTGGGCAGCGCCGCGATCGCCTCGACGTCGCGCAGGGCCCGCGGATCCTCGACCATCGGGAACACCTTGATGTCGCGGTCCTGCGCGGCGATCCACTCGTCCGAGTATCCGCGGTAGCTCATCGTGCGGCCGCCCGCGAGGCTTCGCGAGCCGAGCGGCGGGAACTTCGCGAAGTCGGTGACGAGCTTCGCGTGCTCGAGCCCTTCGATGTGGGGGATGATCACACCGTCTGAGCCGAAGTCGAGGGCCTGCTGGATCGCGCCGCGCTCGGGGACCAGCACCTTCGACAGCACCTCGAGCCCGAGGCCCTTGAGCAGCGGGATGAAGCGCTCAAGGATCGAGAGGTCGAACGAGCCGTGCTCGATGTCGAGCACCACGAAGTCGTATCCGAGACCGGCGACGATCTCGCCGATCGCGCTGCTGCCGTCCGACAGCCAGGCTCCCTGCTTGAGCGAATGAGACATGTTGTTCCTTTCTTTCGGTGCCGACGGCGTCAGGCCGAGGCGACCACGGTGAAGCGGCGGTTGGCGAGCGAGGGATTGACGGAGCGCACCTGGGCGACGCGTTCGGGCGTGGCGTCGGCGACCGCGATGCCGCTGCTCTCGCCGATCTCGCCGAGCGTGATGCCCATGGGATCGACGATGATGCTGCCGCCGGTGCCGACGCCGGGTCCCTGCGACACCGCGGCGACATACAGGGTGTTCTCGATCGCGCGGGCGCGGGCGAGCGTGTTCCAGTGGTCCTCCTTGCGGGCGCCCGGCATCCACGCCGCGGGGTAGAGCAGCAGGTCGACGCCGGCGTCGGCGTGCTCGCGCGCGGCCTCGGGGAAGCGCAGGTCGTAGCAGGTCAGCATCCCGATCGTGACGTCGTCGATCGTGAACGTCACGGGGCCGTCGATGTCGCCGGGGCGGATGTGCTCGGACTCGAGGAACCCGAACGCGTCGTACAGGTGGAGCTTGTGGTACACCCGGGAGAGGCCGTCATCCGGCGTCACCAGCACGAGCGTGTTGTATCCGCGCGACTCGTCGTCGATCGACTCGAGCATGCCCGCGACGATCGCGACTCCCGTGCGGCGAGCCAGTCCGGCCAGCGCCGTCACGAACGGACCATCCAGTGCCTCGCCCTGCTTCACGAACTCGGCGTCGAGGTTCGGGACGTCGAACATGGCGAACTCGGGGAACACCACCAGGCGTGCGCCGGCGGCGGCCGCCTCTTCCGTGAGACGGGTGATCTCCTCGAGGTTGGCGGCCTTGTCGCCGCCCGAGACCATCTGGCCGATCGCGAACTTCATGATTCTCCTTTGATCGAGACGAGGCTCTCCGGATCGGAGAGCACGGTGATGCAGTGCTGCACGAAGGCGCGCCCGACCGAGTCGAGTCGGCGTTCGAACCACGAGATCGAGGTGGTGAGTCCCACCGAGGGATTGACCAGCGTGCGGTACACGACGTTGTGCTGCGGGATGTCCGACAGCGATTTCGGGATGAAGCACACGCCCATGCCCGCCGACACCATGGCGGCCTGGTCGAGGTACGAGCCCATGACCTCGAGCGAGCGCGGGGAGAACCCGGCGCGCATGCACGCCGTCACGACGGCGTCGTAGCCGGTCGGGTTGGCGGTGCGCGGACCCTGGAGGATGCGCTCGTTGCGCAGCATCGCGAAATCCACCTCCTCCACGCCGGCGAGCGGATGGTCGTCGGGCAGGGCCACGAGGTAGTCCTCGGAGAACAGCGCGGCCGACGAGAGATCCTTGAGGTCGGGCTCGGTGAGCAGGATCGCGACGTCGATCGACCCCTGCTCGAGCTCGTCCACCAGCAGGGAGGTGGGGATGCTGCGCACCTGGACGGTCGCGGTCGGATGCGCGCGGATGAACTGCCGTACGGCTCCCGCCGGCGAGCTGAACATCATCGCCGGGACGATCCCGACCCGCACCCGCCCGAACTCATGGCTGCGCTGATCGTCGAGCAGCTGCGTGATGTGCTGCATGGCCTCGAGCACGCGCCGGCACCGATAGTAGAACTCGCGTCCGGCCTCGGTAGGCGTGATGGGCCGTGTGGAGCGGTCGATCAAGGCGACACCCACGTCCTTCTCCAGCCGTGAGATCTGCTGCGAGAGTGCGGGAGCGGTGATGAAGAGGCTGTCGGCGGCCTGCTTGAAACCGCCGGCGTCGACCAGCGTGACGAACAGCTCGAGGCGTCGCGTCTCCATGTCTAGGCCCCCCTCAGTGCGTGCCGCTCGGCGCGACGCACCCTCTGGATCTCGGGATCGGGAACCGGCGCCGCCGCGATCAGACGCTTGGTGTACTCATCGACCGGATGGTGCAGCACGTCCTCCGTGGGGCCTTCCTCGATCACGTCGCCATGACGCAGGACCACGACGCGGTTCGACAGGGTCTCGACCACCGAGAGGTCGTGGCTGATGAACAGACACGAGAACCCGAGTTCGCGCTGGAGCGCGAGGAACAGGTCCAGCACCTGCGCCTGCACCGACACGTCGAGCGCCGAGGTCGGTTCGTCGGCGATCATGAGCACGGGGTCGGTCGCGATGGCTCGGGCGATGCCGATGCGCTGACGTTGACCGCCCGAGAGCTCGTGCGGGTAGCGGTCGCACCAGTCGGGGTTCAGCTGCACCTGCTCCAGCAGCTCCTTCGCGCGGGTGCGGCGTGCGCGGGGATCCCGGACGAGTCCCTGCCACAGAAGCGGGTCGGAGATCGCCTGCCCGATCGTGCGCCGAGGGTTGAGCGACGACGCCGGGTCCTGGAACACCATCGTCACGTGGCGGCGCAGCTGACGCAGCGCCCGCCCCGGGCGACCGGTGATGCGTTCGCCGCGGACCTCGAGCAGGCCCTCGGTCACGGGCAGCAGCCCGATCGCCGCCTTGCCGATCGTGGACTTGCCAGAGCCCGACTCGCCGACGAGACCGACGATCTCGCCGCGTGCGACCTCCAGATCGATGCCGTTGATGGCCTGGAACCCGGGCCGCCGCCAGCGTCCGGGATAGCGGATGACGGCATCCTGCAGGCGCAGCACGGTCTCGGGCAACGGGGTGGCGGCGGTCACGCCGTCGATGCGCAGCTTGTTCCTCGCCGCCGACAGGAAGTCGTCCGCCTTGCCCAGGTGCGGCACGGCCGCGAGCAGCGCCTGCGTGTACGGCTCCTTCGGGTGGCGGAAGAGCTCCGCCGACGGGGCGCTCTCCACGACCCGGCCGTCCTTCATCACGACGACCTGATCGGCCACATCCGCCACGACGCCCATGTCGTGCGTGATGATCAGCACGGCCATGCCCATCCGCTCCTGGATCTCGGCGATCAGGTCCAGGATCTCGGCCTGCACCGTGACGTCGAGCGCCGTGGTCGGCTCGTCCGCGATGAGCAGGTCAGGCTCCGAGGAGATCGCCATCGCGATCATCGCCCGCTGGCGCTGGCCGCCGGAGAGCTGGTGGGGATATTGATCGACCTTCTCCTCGGGCGAGGGCATGTGCACGTCGCGCAGCAGCTGCACGGCGCGCGCACGCACCGTCTTGGCGTCGAGGTCATGGTGGCTCGTGAGCGCCTCGGCCAGCTGGTGCCCGATCGTGTAGACGGGATTCAGCGCCGTCATCGGCTCCTGGAAGATGGTCGCGATGCGGGCGCCCCGCAGCGGTCGCAGCCCCTTGTCGCGCATCGGCACCAGGTCGATGCCGTCGAACAGGATGCGTCCGCTGCGCCGCGCGTTCGGGGGGAGCAGATCGAGGATCGACATCGCGGTGACGGATTTGCCAGAGCCCGACTCGCCGACGAGCGCGAGGGTCTGGCGCCGGTCGACGCTGAACGACACGTCGTAGGTGACCTGACGCGGCCCATCGGGGGTGGCGAACTCGACGGACAGCCCGTCGACCTGCAGCAGCGGTTCGGTCATGAGCGCTTCTTCGCTTTCGGGTCGAGGAGGTCCCGCAGTGCGTCGCCGAGGATGCCGAAGGCGAGGATCGTCAGCACGATCACGGCTCCGGGCACGAGCAGCACATGCGGATCGGTGGTGAGGTAGCGCTGGCCCTGCGCGACCATGGAGCCCCAGGACGGGGTGGGCGGCACGACGCCGAGGCCCAGGTAGCTGAGCCCGGACTCCATCAGGATCGCCGCAGCCATCGTGAGCGAGAACTGGACGATGATCGGCGCGGAGACGTTCGCGAGCACGGTGCGGAACAGGATCACGATCGTCGGAGCGCCGAACGTGCGCGCTGCGTCCACGTACTCCTCGCGCTTGATGGAGAGCACCTGCCCGTAGGTGATGCGGGCGAAGATGGGCGCGAAGAGCACCCCGATCGCGATGATGAGCGTGACCGGCCCTGGGCCGTACAGCGTCACGGCCAGCAGGGCGAGCACGATCGGCGGGAACGCGAGGATCACGTCGACCACGAGCCGCATGGTCACGATCTCGGTGAGCCCGTTGAAGTAGCCGCCGAGCAGTCCCAGCAGGGTTCCGAGGACGGTCGCGAGCAGAGTCGCTCCGAGGGCGATGAACAGCTCCACCTGAGCGCCGAACATGATGCGGGAGAGGATGTCGCGGCCGAGCTCGTCGGTGCACAGCAGGTGACCGGGGCTGAACAGCGGCTGCAGTCGCAGGGCGACGTTCTGCGCGATGGGGTCGTACGGCGCGAGCAGCGGGGCGAACGCCATCAGGATGAGGATGACCAGGAGGTAGATCACCATGACCGTCCGCAGAGGCGTGATCGCCTGGCGGACGCGGGGGCTGAGTTTCATGCTCGCCTCACTCGGGGGTCGAGGATTCCGTAGGTGATGTCGACGACGATGTTGATCGCGATGAACAGCATCGCGATCACGATCACGACGCCCTGTACGACCGGGTAGTCGCGCGTCGTGACGCCGTCGACGAGCAGGCTCGACAGGCCGGGGTAGTTGAACACCCTCTCGACGAGGACAGTCGATCCGAGCAGTGTGCCGAAGCCGATGCCGACCACGGTCACCACGGGGGTCAGCGAGTTGCGCAGCACGTGCCGGCGGAACACCGTGAACGGCGCCAGCCCGATCGACTTCGCGGTGCGCACCCAGTCCTGGGACTGCACCTCGAGGACGGCCGACCGTGTCATGCGCGCGATCTGCGCCGCGAAGCCGACTGCCAGCGACACCGCGGGCAGGGTGAGGCTCGTGATCGATCCGAGGAAGTCCTTCGACGGATCGACGTAGCCGCCGGCGGGGAACAGCCCGAGCGTGATCGAGAACACCAGGATCAGCACCGCGCCGAACACGAACACCGGAAGGGCGACGCCGATGGAGCTCAGGGCGGTGACGAGGGTGTCGACCCAGCCGCCGCGTCGGGCGGCGATCGCGCCCATCGCGACGCCGAAGACGATCGACAGCAGTGTGGCGAACACCACGAGGTTCAGCGTGCGGGGGAGGCGGGCGCCGATCGCCTCGAGCACGGGCTGCGAGGTGCGGAACGATTCGCCGAGGTCTCCGGTGAAGACGCCGCTGAGGAACGAGAGGTACTGCGTGAGCAGCGGCTGGTCGAGGCCGAGCTGCTCGCGGAGCGCGGCGACGGCTTCCGGGCTGGGCGCCCCGCCGTCACCGGTGCTCAGCAGCAGCACGGCGGGGTCGCCCGGGACGAGTTGGAGTGCGGAGAAGATGAGGGTGAGGACCAGCAGGACCAGTCCCACCCCCATCGCCAGCCGCTTCGCGATGAAGAGGAGCACGGGTCCTACTTCACCGAGGCGTGCGCCAGGTTGAGCGAGCTGTAGAAGACCAGGAAGCCGGGCAGGGTCTGGAATCCGCTCACCTTGTCGTTGTAGGCGTACGCCTGCTCACGGGTGTTGATCGAGGCGAACGGCACGTCCTCGGCCCAGATGTCGGCGATCTCCTGGTAGATCTCCTTCTTGGCGGCGTCGTCGTCGGCGGCACGCAGACCGTCTTCGATCAGGCCCCGCAGCGTGTCGTTGGAGTAGCCCCAGCCGACGTTGAAGTTGCGGCTGTCGACCACCCAGTTGAGCAGGTACGACGGGTCGGTGATCACACCGGCATCGCCCGAGACGGCGAGGTCGTACTCGCCGGCGTTGCCCTTGCTGACGCGGGTGGACCAGTCGGGGGCGTCGAGTGTCACGTCGATGCCGATCGCGCGGAGGTCCTCCTGCACCGACAGGGCGTTGTCCTGCAGGAACGTGTACTGCGAGGTCGAGAGCAGGGTGGCCGCGAAGCCGTCGGGGTACCCGGCCTCGGCGAGCAGCTCCTTGGCCTTCTTCGGGTCGTAGCTCCACAGCTCGGCGGCAGACGGGTCGTATGCGGGGTCGTCCTCGGGGATCACGATGCCGTCCAGCGGGGCGCCGTTGCTCTGGAACGCGGCGAGCACGGCGTTCTCGCGATTGAGCGCGTAGGCCACGGCCTGGCGCACCTTCGGATCGGCGAACGGGCCCTCCGTCACGTTGAACTGCACGTACTGGAACGGACCCTGCTGCGCGTCGACCGTGAGTCCAGCATCCGCCACCCGCTGGAAGTTCTCCCACGGGACGTACTCGATCATGTCGACGTCGCCGCTGAGCAGCGCGTTGGTGCGCGCTTCGCCGTCGGGGTAGAACTTCACCTCGATGCTGTCGAGCGCGACATCGTCGGCGTCGTAGAAGTCCTCGTCCTTCTCGACGGTGAGGCCGATGCCCTCTTGCAGGTCGGTCATCTCGAAGGGCCCGGCGCCCACCCAGTTGGGGGTGTCGGCGTTGAGCGACGTGTCGGGCACGATCGCGGCGAACGGCAGGGCGAGGTACTGCAGGAACGCCGTGTTCGGCTGGGCGAGGGTGATCGTGACGGTGTCGTCGGCGACCGTGATCTCGGTGACGTCCTTGAGGCCGGCGGCGAGCTGCGATCCGTTGGCGGGATCGCGGTAGTAGTCCAGCGAGTTCTTCACGTTCTCGGCGGTGAGCGGGGTGTCGTCATGGAACGTGAGATCGGGGCGGATGGTGAACACGTAGCTCGTCGGATCCGTGGTGTCGACCGACTCCGCGATACCGGGAACCACGGCTCCCGCCTCGTCGTAGGTCATCAGACCGCGGTGCACCATCGTGAGCAGCTGGTTGACCGCACCGCCCTGCTGCATGCCGGTGATCGGGGTGGCCGGTTCGGCGGAGAGGCCGAAGGTCAGCGTCTGCGGACCATCCGAACCGTCGGCGTCGCCGGAGTCGGACGAGCCTCCACACCCGGCGAGGACGAGGATCGAGGCGGCGCCGAAGGCGACGGCACCGATCCAGCGGTGAGCAGTCCGGCGGTCGTGTCGGGCGGGACGCGGTGAAATGGGCATGACAGAGTCCTTCCATGGTGGCGGGCACCATCGATCGAGATGTCACGAAACACGGAGTGTCACCATCGACGGCTCCGTTGCTCGTCGGGTTGTGAAGGCGTGGGGTGAAACTGAACCCTTCAGATCGATTATGTCCACGGCAGACATAAGCGGGAAGTTCGAGTTCTCAGTCGGAGATAACGCTGCACTTAACCTGTGGGTGATGACCTGGGATTTATCGACCCGATCCGGGCGTCGGGCTCACTCGGCGGCGCGGTCGCCGCCGCGATGGGGGCTCGGATCGGGGGGAAGGATCACCACGGGCGGTTGCGTTCGAGTCTGCGCCCGCCACCAGACCACGAATCCGGTGGCCGTGAAGGCGCCGTAGAACACGTACATCAGCCCGGTCGCGTAGTACCCCGAGCCGAACAGCAGAGGCACGCCGACGACGTCGACCGCGATCCAGATGAGCCAGAACTCGGTCCAGCCCTTGGCCATGCCGTAGGTCGCCAGCAGTGAGCCGACGAAGGTCCAGGCGTCGGCCCAGACCGGCTCCCACGACCCGAGGGCGCGGAACAGCGGAGTGAGCGCCACCGTGCCGATGACCATTCCGAGCACCAGTCCGATGCGCGCACTCGTCGGCGCCCACCGGGGACTCACCCGGCCGCCCTCGGCGTTCCGCCAGCGGACCCATCCGTAGATCGCGACCGCGATGAACATGACCTGCCGGCCGGCCTGTCCGAGCAGATGCGGCAGCGAGTGGTCGGGGCTGAGGATCGAACCGAGGAAGACGGTGAGCAGCAGCACGTTGCCGATGATCCCGACCGGCCACGCCCAGATCTTCCGCCGCATGCCGCCGATCGCGCTCGCGAGGCCGAAGGCGTTGCCCACGACCTCGCGGATGAGCAGCGTCTGCCCGCCCGGCAGCACCCATTGCGAGTTGAAGGCCTCGGCGAGCCAGCGCAGCAGATCCATCGGGGTCAGCGCGCCGCGTCGGGCGCGGGGCGGTCGTCGAGCGTGAGCTGGAGCATGCTCAGGTCGAGCCAGCGTCCGAACTTCGCCCCGACCTGCGGCATCCGTCCGACCTCGGCGAAGCCGAGCCGCTCGTGCAGCACGATCGAGGCGACGTTCCCGCTCTCGATGCCGCCGATCATGACGTGGATGCCGGCCGCGCGGGCTCGCTCGATGAGCGCGGCCATCAGGGTCTTCCCGATGCCGCGGCCGCGCTGATCGCCGCGCACGTACACGGAGTGCTCGACGGTGTGCCGGTAGCCGCTGTGCGGCCGCCACTGCGCGAACGACGCGTATCCGAGCACGCCGCTCTCGTCGGCGGCGACGATGACCGGATACCCGCGTGTCCTCCGATCGGCGAGCCAGGCGGCGCGGTCGGCGACGTCGACCGCGTCCTCGTTCCAGATCGAGGTGGTGTGCACCACGGCATGGTTGTGGATCTCGGTGATCGTGGGGAGGTCCGACTCATCGGCATCCCTGATCTGCACGGCTGTCATCGGGGTCTCTCGTCTTCTGCGCTTCGGGTGCGCATCGCCGACGCTAGCAGGATGCCGGGGGTCAGACGTCGCGCGAGTGCGGTGCCTTCGCGCGGAGCGCATCCCGCACGAGGATCGCGCGGCGCATGTCGACCATGATCGGATCGAAGAACCGCTCGCGGTACCGGGCCTCGCTCACGGCGGAGAACACGAACGGCAGCGAGGCGATCAGCGAGAGCAGCATGGCGGCCTTCAACAGGTTCACCGTGAGCGGCAGCTCGACGCCGGCGACGATGAGAGGCTCGACGATCAGCGGCTGGGACTCGCTGCCGGGACCGAGCCAGATCTCCACGACGCCGATCGGGATCGCGATGCTCCCGATGATGATCAGGAGGGCGGCGAGCAGCAGCGCGAAGAACAGCGCCTGCAGCAGCTGGGCGATGGTCATCGCGATCAGGATGTTGAAGCGCTGCGGTGCACGGAGACGCTGGTGCTCCGCCGGCGCCGGAAGGTGCTCGGCCGGGGTGTCGGCGAGCATCGCCCTCCGCTGGACCTCGGTGGGCGCCTGGGCGTCGTCGTCGATCTCGGACGCGCTGACCCGGAGCACGACGATGCCCGCGAGGATCGCGACGACCAATCCCACGAGGGCGATCGATCCCCAGTGCAGCGCGGACGCCATCTGCCACACCTCGGCCGAGAAGAACGCGAACACGACGAGCATCAGGATCACGGGCAGGGCGATCGACGCCATGTGACCGATCGCCGAGGCGTTGTGCACGGCGAGGCGCGATGCCCAGGAGATCAGGGCGCCGCCGCCCATGCCGGTGACGAGCACGCAGAGGATGAGGACGAGCAGAGCCCAGAAGACCGGGCCGACGGTCGCCCGCGGATTGTTCTGGTAGCCGAAGACGATGATCCCGGCGAGACACGCGATGATGAGCGCGAGCGCGATGAGCGTCCCGATGCCGACCGAGAGCCGGCGCAGGATGGCGCGGGCCGCGACGTAGCCGCCCCAGGTGGCGACGACGGTGAGAGCGAGGACGCCGACGACGACGAGGGTCAGCAGCGCGGCTTCGCCGGCTGTCGAGTCCTCGGCGAACTCGACGGTCAGCTCGATCCCGTCGCCGACCAGGTAGACGAGGATCGCCACGCCCACGATCAGCGGTGCGACGCGGCGGGGGAGATCGGTGAACCAGCGCCTCAGCGGGACGAAGGTGGGAAGCCCCTGCTCGCGGAACCAGCGATCGGCATCGCGCTTCGCGCTCCGGTTGCTCGGGGATGCGGACATGCGATGAGACTACTCGCGGGTCAGACGTGCACGTCGGCGGGGGATTCCTCGCCCTCGTGGAAGCTCGGCTTCTTGCCCAGCATCCGTCCGATGCCGAGCACGATGACGACGATCAGCAGGCCGAGCGCGAGGCCGGCGATCGCCGAGATGATGGTGTCGACGATCCAGACGACGACCGCGCCGGCCGGCTCGAGCGCGTGCTCGACGGCATGCAGCACGTCGACCGGGAAGTGCCAGCCGACCTCGCCGAGGTTCACGAGCACGAGGTGGCCGCCGACCCAGAGCATCGCGACCGTGCCGAGGATGCTGATGAAGCGGAAGACCGCGGGCATCGATCGCACGATCCGGGTGCCGGTGTGACGGACGCGCTGCACCGGGTTCTTCGCCATCTTCAGGCCGATGTCGTCGATCTTCACCAGCAGTGCGACGGCTCCGTAGACGACGCCGGTCATCAGCAGGGCGATCACGGCGAGGATCGCGAGGGTCGTCCAGATGTCGAGACCCGCCTCGAGGTTCGCGAGCGAGATCAGCATGATCTCGGTGGAGAGGATGAGGTCGGTGCGCACGGCGCCGAGCACGAGCTTCTTCTCATCGCGCGCGCCCTCGTCGGCGTGGCCGTGCTGCACGCCGAACCACTCCAGCACCTTCTCGGCACCTTCGAAGCAGAGGTACGCACCGCCGACGATCAGCAGGTACGGCAGCACCCACGGCGCGAAGGCGGTGAGCAGCAGCGCCGCCGGGATGATGATGAGGAACTTGTTCGCGAGCGAACCGAGAGCGATCTTGCCGACGACGGGCAGCTCGCGGGCCGGCGTGATCCCCTGCACGTACTGCGGTGTGACCGCGGCGTCGTCGATCACGACGCCCGCCGCCTTCGCGGAGGCCTTCATCGCGGCGCTCAGGATGTCGTCGACGACGGCGAGAAGTCCAACGGACATGTGTTCCCCCAGGGTCTGTGGTTCAGGGGGCAACTCTATCGAGTCGGGTGAAACTCACAGCCCGCTCCCAGTCCCACGGGACCAAAACGGGACCGGCATCCGTTCTCCTCTAGTGACGGCGCAGCCAGCGACGTCGGACAAGGAGTCAGATCATGTCGAACGACTACGGCAGGACCCCCGAGGCGGTCAGTGCCCTCACGCATCTGCAGTACGAGGTGACCCAGCAGGACGCGACGGAGCCGCCGTTCCGCAACGCCTACTGGAACACCCATGACGACGGCATCTACGTCGACGTCGTCTCCGGCGAGCCACTGTTCTCGTCCACCGACAAGTTCGACAGCGGCACCGGATGGCCGAGCTTCACCAAGCCCATCGATGCGGATGCCGTGACCACGCGCACCGACCGCAAGCTGTTCATGAAGCGCACCGAAGCGCGCTCGGCCGGCGCCGACAGCCACCTGGGCCACGTCTTCGACGACGGACCGCGCGACGCGGGAGGATTGCGGTACTGCATGAACTCCGCCGCTCTCCGGTTCATCCCCGCTGACAGGCTCGAGGAAGAGGGGTACGGTCGCTACAGCCGCCTCTTCGACACCACCACCGATATCTCTGAGGAGCAGTCATGACCGACACCGGAACCATCACCCGCACCCCCGGCACCGAGACCGCCGTCCTGGCCGGTGGCTGTTTCTGGGGCATGGAGGACCTGATCCGCCGCCAGCCCGGCGTGCTCGACACGCGCGTCGGCTACACCGGAGGCTCGAACGACCACGCGACGTACCGTAACCACCCGGGTCACGCCGAGGCCGTGGAGATCGTGTTCGACCCGTCGAAGACGACCTACCGCGACATCCTCGCGTTCTTCTTCCAGATCCACGACCCGTCGACCAAGGACCGTCAGGGCAACGACATCGGCTCGAGCTACCGCTCGGCGATCTTCCCGCTCAGCCCCGAGCAGGAGACCGTCGCGCGCGACACGATCGCCGACGTCGACGCCTCCGGTCTCTGGCCGGGCAAGGCCGTGACCACGATCGAGCCCGAGGGTCCGTTCTGGCAGGCCGAGGAGGAGCACCAGGACTACCTGATCAAGTACCCGAACGGCTACACCTGCCACTTCCCGCGTGCGGGATGGGTGCTGCCGAAGCGTGAGAGCGCGACCGTCTGACCGTCACGGTGCTTCGACAAGCTCAGCAGCCCCGTCCGCTGGGTCCCTGAGCCTGTCGAAGGGCCCTCCGTCTCTCAAGGCGGAGGGCCTTCATCGTGCCCGGGCCTCGTAGGAGCCACCGCCGCGCGCGACGTGGGAGGAGATCTCCGCGTCGGGAGGAGCGGATGCTTCGCATCCTCAGCCCATGCGTGTGATCTCAGCCCGACGATGCGCCGCATGACCCGGGCTTGGGCGTCAGCCCTCCGCGAGGAAGGCCAGCGCGGCTTCCTTGAAGTCCCGCGAGCCCGGCGCGTTGAAGTGGTTGCGGTTCGGGATCTCGAAGAACCGCCCGTCGTGGGCGGCGGATGCCAGGGCGCGCGAACCTTCGATGATCGCGTCCTTCGATCCGGTGGCGAACAGGATCGGGCGGGCGGGCGCATCCGCCGGATCCGGGTCGATCGTGCCGGATGCCCGCATCCCCTCGGCCAGCGCGACGAGCGCCTGCAGGTCATTGCCCGGCACCCGCTCGGTGAGGGCGATGTAGTTCTGCGTCGTCTGATCCGCCACGGGGGTGCCGTCGGCGATGTACGCCCGCACTTGGTCGAGATCCAGCCGTGCGAGGGGGATGCCGTCGGGCACGCCACCGAGCACCGCGCGGCCGATCCGCTGCGGCAGGTCGCGCACGACCTCCCAGCCGACGCGCGCGCCGAGCGAGTACCCCACGTAGAACGCGTCGTCGACGAGGTACGCGTCCATGACGGACTCGACGTCGGTCGCGAGGGTGCGGATGCCGTAGTCCTCCGGCTGATGCGGCTTCGCGCTGTTCCCGTGCCCGCGCTGGTCGAGGGCGAGCACCCGGTAGCCGGCACGGGTCAGCTCGCGCACCCAGCCGGTGAGCACCCAGTTGTCGCGCGCGTTGGATGCGAAGCCGTGCACGGCCACGACGACCGGGGCATCCAGGTCGCCCCAGGTGTAGGTCGCAAGCCGGGTGCCGTCTGCCGCGTACACCTGCTGCGGGTCGGGCATGCTGGTCAGGTCGGAGAGAGGGACAGCCACGGCATCCATTCTGGCCCCACCCGGTGTCGATCAGGGCGGTCGGGATGGTCTTTCTGCGTAACCCTGATGGCGTCAGCCATCACCCGCATGAGAGCGTGAGTGCGGGAGATGTCGCCCACGGCATCCGTGCTCTCGCCGAAGCTGTGCTGCAGCTCGGCGTCGAGTCCCGGACGAGTCTCGAGAGGATCCGCTGATGGCGACACCGGTGATCGCCCCGCGGTCGGGGGAGCGTGCGCCCACCGTCACGCTCTGGATGATGATGGCGCTGACGTTCGTCACCGGGCTGGTCGACGCGGTCGGATTCCTCGGGCTCGATCGAGTGTTCGTGGGCAACATGACCGGGAACATCGTGATCCTCGGCATGGCTGTCGCGGGGGCGGACGATCTGCCGGTGCTCGGGCCCGCGATCGCGCTGGGGACCTTCACCGTCGGGGCGTACATCGGCGGGATGGTCCTTCGTCGCCGTCGGAGGGAGTGGAGCGGCGGGGTGTCTCTCCTGCTCCTCACGGGGGCCTTCGTCCTCGCCCTGCTCGGGGTGGCGTATCTCATCCCCGATTGGGCGGCGTCCGACGTGCTCGAGCTCATCGCCTCCTCGACCACGGCCGCGGCGATGGGCATGCAGGCGGCGGTCGCACGCAGTCTCGCCGTCGCCGACGTGACGACTGTCGTCGTGACCTCCACCCTCACCTCTCTCGCGAGCGAGTCTCTGGTCGACGGCGGGGTGAAGGGTGTGTGGAACCGGCGTTTCGCCGCGATCGCGATCATCTTCGTCGGGGCGCTCGTCGGCGCGCTGCTCCTGCGCTTCGGTGTGGCCGTGCCGCTGCTGCTCGCGGGCGCGCTCACCGTCGCGGTGGTCGCGTTCGGTCATCGCTCGCTCCACACGCGTGCGGTCGCCGTCTGATCGCTCGCTGTTCGCGACCGTGGCGGGCTGACCCGAACCGCCTTCACTTGGATTCGGCGGCCCCCGCGGTGACGGAGGCGAGTTCGGCCGCGCCGAGCGACGAGTGCAGCGGAAGCGTCGGGCGGAGTGCCGCGAGGATGCTCTCGGCCGACGACCCGCTGAACACGAAGACCGGACCGGTCGCTCCGGCATAGGTCTCGTCGTGCCAGCCGATCGCCCCGGATCCGAGGGCGGCCTGGAGGGCGATGGTCACACCCGTCAGATCCTCGGATGCCGCGCTGTGGAGGTGCGTGCGCAGCAGCACGTACTCCGTGGAGCCGACCGGATGCTTCCGCCCGTCGACAGCGACCCATGAGCCGCGGGCGATGCCGTTGCTCTCGAGGACCCCGAGGAGCTCGATGATCGCGCGGTCGATGTCGACCGCCGTCACAGTGAGCTCGATGTCGGCCGCCACGGGCTCGCCCTCGGCCGACAGTTCGGTACCGCCGCCGTCGATCACCGCGGACGCGTCGAGCTGGGGCAGCAGCGTCCCGACGATCCCGTCCTCCTGCGCATGCCGCACGTGCGGCGACATCGGCTGTGCGAAATGGATGGTCACGGCGTGCGTGGAGCGCTGGGGCTTCCGTGAGAACAGGGGCATGCCGATACGGTACTGCGCGGCGTTCCGGCGGAGCCGGCATACCGGTATGCCGTCGGGGCGGCCTCACACGATGAAGGAGATCTCAGGTTCTGAAGGAGCATCCGTGGGATTCGGTCCTGCAGAACGTGAGATCTCCTTCATTCCGTGCGAGGAGACGCGGATGCTGCGCGGCGAGGCCGTGCCCCGCCGCGCAGCGCCGTCTCAGACCGCGCGGCGCAGGGCCTCGCCGAGCGCGGCATCCACGTTCGTCCAGTACTGGAAGAACCGCTCGCGGATCTCGTCGATCGTGATGCCGCGGCCCTGACCGGTCAGGGTCTCGAGGAACCGGGCGCGCTGCTCGTCGTCGAAGACCGTGCGGTACAGGGTGCCGGCCTGACCGAAGTCGTCGTCGTCGAGGTGCAGCGTCGCGGCACTGCGCATGAGCTCGCCGTCGGACTCCCAGCTCGCCTCGACGCCGGCGACCGGGTCGGCCTCGGGCCCGCCGGCAGCGCCGAAGGAGTTGGGCGTGTAGACGCGGTGCTCGGCCGGGTTCGGCTTGTACTGCATCTGGCCCTCGTGCATGTAGTTGCGCACCTCGGCCGCGTGCGGCTGGTTGACGGGCAGCTGGTTGTAGTTCGCGCCGATGCGGTAGCGCTGCGCGTCGGAGTAGGCGAAGACGCGGGCCATGAGCATCTTGTCGGGCGAGATGCCCGTGCCGGGAACCTGGTTGCCCGGCGAGAAGGCGGCCTGCTCGATCTCGGCGAAGAAGTTCTGCGGGTTGCGGTCCAGCGTGAACGTGCCGACCTTGATGCGCGGGTAGTCCTTCTTCGACCACGTCTTGGTCAGGTCGAACGGGTTGAAGCGGTACTCCTTGGCCTCGTCGTACGGCATGACCTGCACGTAGACATCCCACGACGGGTAGTCGCCGGTGTTGATCGCGTCGAACAGGTCGCGACGGTAGAAGTCGGCATCCGATCCTGCGAGCTCCTGCGCCTCGGCGGCGCCCATCGCCTCGACACCCTGCTTCGACAGGAAGTGGTACTGCACCCAGAAGCGCTCGCCCGCGGCGTTGACCCACTGGTAGGTGTGCGAGCCGTAGCCGTTCATGTGCCGCCAGCTGCGGGGGAGTCCGCGGTCGCCCATCAGGTAGGTGACCTGGTGCGCGGTCTCGGGGGAGAGGGTCCAGAAGTCCCACTGCATGTCGGCGTCGCGCAGGCCGGAGTCGCCGAGGCGCTTCTGCGAGTGGATGAAGTCGGGGAACTTCATGGCGTCGCGCAGGAAGAAGGTCGGAGTGTTGTTGCCGACGATGTCGAGGTTGCCCTCGGTCGTGTAGAAGCGCAGCGCGAAGCCGCGCACGTCGCGCCACGTGTCGGGGGATCCCTGCTCGCCGGCGACCGAGGAGAAGCGGAGGAGCGTCTCACTCACGGCGCCCGGCTGGAAGGCCGCCGCCCGCGTGTAGGCCGAGACGTCTTCGGTCACCTCGAACGTGCCGAACGCGCCGCCGCCCTTGGCGTGCGGGTTGCGCTCCGGCACGCGCTCCCGGTTGAAGGAGGCGAGCTTCTCGACGAGGTAGCGGTCGTGCAGGACGGTGGGCCCGTCGGCACCCACGGTCAGCGAGTGGGCGTCACTCGGTGCCGGGGTACCGGTCTGCGTCGTGGTGGCCGGCTTCGCCGGGATGTGCGGATTCGTCATTTCTTCTCCTTCTGCGCGCAGGCGCGACGAGTACCCCTGCCCGGGCGGGCAGGCGGGCGCGTCGGACTACTGCGCGACGTTCTGGCAGCTGGGGCAGAGGCCCCAGAAGGTGACTTCGGCTGTCTGGACGGTGAATCCCCCGGCCGAGGACGGGGTGAGACACGGCGCTTCGCCGACCACGCAGTCCACGTCGCCGATCGCACCGCACCCGGTGCAGACGACGTGGTGGTGGTTGTCGCCGATGCGCCGCTCGTAGAGCGCTGCGGAGCCTGCCGGTTCGATCCGGCGGATGAGGCCCGCCGTCGTCAGGTCCGCAAGGATGTTGTGCACCGACTGGATCGACGTGGTCGGAAGCACGTCGGACACGGCGCGGTAGACCCGCTCCGCATCCGTGTGGGCCATGGAGTCCAGTGCCTCGAGAACGGCGACGCGGCCCGCGGTCGCACGCAGTCCGGCACCGCGCAGTGCCGACTCGAGTGCTGTCTCCATGTCTTCGACCCTACACGGTGTTTTGAGTGATTCAAAAGAAGGATGCTGGCATATCGGTGCTGGCTTCCCAGCAAACTTTCAGGCTATCTTTCAGCTATGGATTCGATCACCTCGCAAGCCGACCTCACGGCGCTCTATGGCGTCTACGGCGTCATCAGCCTCGTCCTCTACGTCATCATCGCGATCGCGCTCTGGAAGGTCTTCACGAAGGCCGGCGAGCCCGGCTGGCTCGCGATCATCCCGATCGTGAACGCCTTCGTGCTCGTCAAGATCGCCGGCTTCTCGATGTGGCTGGGACTGCTCTACCTCATCCCCATCGTCAACATCGTCCTGCACATCATCGTCGCCCTCCGCGTGGGCAAGGGCTTCGGCAAGGACACGGTGTTCTCCGTCTTCCTGCTCTGGCTGCTCTCGGTCATCGGATACCTGATCCTCGGATTCGGCTCCGCGACCTACGACCGCTCGCGCATCTCCTGAGTCCAGCCGACGACGAGACCCTCGCAGCCGCCGGCTGCGGGGGTCTTCTGCGTGCCGGGGTCAGGACTCCGACGGGGCCAGAGGCAGCTCGCGGCCGTAGTTCCACGAGAGGATGGCGGGCTGCTCGCGGTAGTAGCTGAGGACCGATACGGATCCCGCGTCCAGGCTGATCTGCGCGCCGAATCGCGGGGCCTGCCGCAGGAACACGGCCGTCAGGATGCGCAGGAGATGGCCGTGCGCGACCAGCGCCACATCTCCGTCGACCAGGGCGGGGAGCACGCGCGTCAGCACTCGTGAGGCCCGCGCGGCCACTTCCTCCACCGTCTCTCCCGGGGTCTTGCCCCGGATGACGCCGTGGGTGAAGGCGCTCCAGTCGTAGCCGAGCTCCGTGCGGATGTCCTTCGTGCTGCGGCCTTCATATCCGCCGTAATCCCACTCGACGAGAAGCGGATCCACGTCGGCGTGGAGTCCCGCGAGCTCCGCGGTGCGCCGGGCCCGCTGCAGCGGCGAGGTCAACACGAGCGAGAAGTCGTAGTCGGCGACCAGTTCGCCGGCACCCCGGGCGAGGTCCTCCCCGCGAGGGGTCAGCGGGACATCCGTCAATCCGGTGTGCAGACCTGCTCTCGACCACTCCGTCTCGCCGTGGCGCAGGAGCACGAGCTTCCCGGTGGGGTTGTCGGGGGCGGGACGGTCGGGCAGCGGATCGATCGTGGGCACACTGTCAGGCTGTCACGATCAGCGGAGCCTGTCACGATCGGCCGACACATCTGCAGGTTTCGTCCGCAGATCGGGCACATGTCCGCTGATCGAGACCGGCGTCAGCTCTCCGTCGCGCAGTGCGCGGCCCCACGGCTCAGACGGGTCGTGGATCGCGACCGCCAGCGTCGTGTCGGACTGCCCGTAGTAGGCGAACCAGGTGCCCTGGAACTTCACGAGTCCCTCGACGAAGGTCACGTTCGAGACGAGCCCGTGCATGTCCTCGAAGGTCTGCGGGCGCAGCCAGGGTTCCTGCAGACGGGCGATGACCTTCGTCGGCTCGTCGGGGTCGATCGCGATCTGGCCGCAGCGGTAGTCGACGTCGACCGAGCCGTCGTCGTTCACGACGCGGGTGGCGCCGTTCGTCAGGAACAGCAGCAGCCCGTTGTCGGTGACCACCGGGGATGTGCCGATCTCGACGAGTGCCTCGTCCCAGGTGCCGGGGGTCGGCGAGTACATCGGCTCGGTGTCGGCCGTGCCGGGGGTCCAGTGGATGAGGTCGTCGCTGGTCGCCCAGTAGATCGCACCTTCGCCGAAGTACATCCACCACTTGCCGTGCATCCGCTGCGGAACGATGACCCCGGCCTTCGACCAGTTGAACCCGCGAGGGTCCATGGTCTTGAAGGTGTCGAAGTCGTCGAACAGCGGGCCGTGCTTGGTCCAGGTGCGGAGGTCCGTCGAGGTCGCGAGGCACAGCTGGGCGCTCCGGCGATCCCAGCCCGTGTAGGTGAGGTAGTACGTGCCGTCGATCAGCGCGATGCGCGGATCCTCGCAGCCGTACGTCTCGTAATCCTCGGATGGGGACAGGATCGGCGCGTCCTCGCGCGTGAAGTTCACGCCGTCGCTCGACCGGGCCAGGCCGATGTGGGAGACGATGTCGTCGGCGTGTGCCCGATACAGCAGCACGACCTCGTCGCCGTCGACGATCGCCGCCGGGTTGTAGAGGTTCGCCGACTCCCAGCTGTCGCCGCGGGGCCGCAGGATCGGGTTGCCCTCGTAGGGGGTGAACGGACCGAGGGGGAAGGAGGCTCCGGAGAACATGGTGGATGCCCTTTCTGGCTGGACGGCGGCTGCTGGACGGCGTGGAGTCAGCCCTTGACGGCTGCGCCGAGGTCGGTGGCGCGGAAGAACCGCTGGAAGACGATGAACAGGATGACGACGGGGAACGCGAGCGCCGTGGCACCGGCGAGGATCGCCCCGTTCGGGTTGGCGGTGGACTGCGCCACGTTCGAGATGTAGTTCGCGAGGGACACGGCGAGCGGCTGCAGCGTCGCGTCCTTCGTGATGAGGAACGGCCAGAGGAACTCGTTCCACGGACCGATGAACGTGACGAGCACGACGGTCACCAGCACGGGCTTGATGAGCGGGATCGCGACCGATGTCAGCAGGCGGATCTCGCCTGCGCCGTCGATGCGCGCCGCCTCGAAGATCTCCACGGGCAGCGCCTTGAAGAACTGCACGAAGATGAACACCGCGGTCGTGTTGATGAGGAAGGGCAGGATCATGCCCAGATACGAGTCGCCGAGCCCGTAGCTGCGGGTGATCTGCACGTAGAGCGGGATCATCAGCAGCTGGAACGGCACCATCTGCACGAGCAGCATGAGCACCCAGACGACGCCGCGTCCGCGGAAGTCGAGTCGAGCGATCGCGTAGCCCGCCAGGAGTCCGAAGACGACGGTGCCCAGCAGCACGCCCGCCGTGAAGATGAGCGAGTTCAGCAGGGAGCCGACCAGGTCGATCCGCGAGTCGATCGCGACGAAGTTGTCGACGGTCCATCCGCTGGTCGGGAAGAGCTCGTTCGGCGCGTTCGTCGGACTCTCCTGGAAGGCCCCGACCAGCATGAAGTAGAACGGGAAGGCGAACCCGATGGCGGCGACCGTGAGCAGGATGATGCTCAGGATGCGTGGGGCCTTGCTTCTGCGTCTCATCATCGCTCCCTGGTCGCGCGGTTGGCCATCAGCGACAGCATCCCGACGAGGATCACGAGGATCATGCCGATCGCTGCGGCCGTGTCGGGGTTCTGCTGCTGGATGCCCAGCTGGTAGATGAGCAGCACCGGGGTCGACGAGGCGCCGTCGGGGCCGCCGCCGTTGGTGAGCAGGTACGGCTCGGTGAAGAGGTTGGCGCCGGTGATGATCGACAGGATCAGCACGAGCGTGGTGGCGCTGCGCACCCCGGGGACGGTGACGTGCAGGAAGCGCTTGAACGCGCCGGCGCCGTCGGTCTCCGCCGATTCGTAGAGCTCCTTCGGCACGTTCTGCAGTGCCGCGAGGTAGAGCAGGATGTAGAAGCCCAGCTGCTTCCACGTCACGTACAGCGCGATCATCGGCATCGCGAGACCGCTGTTCACGAGCCAGGACGGATCGGGGGCGAGCGGGCCGAGGATCGAGTTGATCAGCCCGTTGCCCGAGAACAGCAGCATCCAGACGCCGACGAGCGAGACGCTCGCCGTCAGGTACGGCACGTAGAAGGCCACCCGGTAGGCGGCCACCCAGCGGATGCCGGAGTTCAGGGCGGCCGCCAGGACGAGCGACAGCACCGCGGTCAGCGGCACGTTGATCACCAGGAACACCAGCGTGTTGCGGAACGAGCCGAGCACGCGCGGATCGGTGAGCACGGTGACGAAGTTCTCGAAGCCCACGAAGGGCCGCTCGACCTCGGTGCCGGGTGCGGTGAAGAAGTAGTCGTGGAAGGCGATGTAGACAGCGAACGCGAGCGGATACGCGAAGATCGCGATCACGAACACGAAGTACGGCAGCGCGAACAGGCCGCCGATCGGCTGCGCACCCAGCCATCGGGTGCGCAACCGCCGGTTGTCGGTCATCAGATCACTCGGCGACGAGCTCGTCGATCTTGGACGAGGCGTTCTTCAGGAAGTCGTCGATCGAGTCCTTGCCGAAGATCACCGCGGGGGAGTATGCGTCGCGGAAGGCCTGCCAGGCCTCGACCGAGTTCGGGATGCTGGGCACGTCGGCCGTGGCCTCGGCCTGCTCGGCGAACGCGACGTAGTTCGGGTTGGCCTCGAAGTAGTCCGCGAAGGTCCCGGTCAGGTCGGTGCGCATCGGCATCTGGCCCGTGGCCTCGAGGAACTGGCCGTCGCTCTCGACGCTGGTGGAGAACTTCAGGAACTCCCATGCCGTGGCCTGGTTCTCGCAGGCCGTGAACATCGAGACGCTCTTCGAGTCGGCGAAGGTGACCGGGTTCTCGCGGCCATCGCTCGTCGGCACGGGCATGAAGCCGACGTCGACGGTCTCGGCGTACGAGGGGATCGCCCAGGGGCCGGCGAGCTGCATCGCGGTCGTGCCGGACGACATCGCGTCATCGGTCGCGGCCTCGTTCGGCGCCAGCTTGTCCTTGTAGATGCTCGCCCAGAACTCGGAGACGGTGCGGCCGGCATCCGAATCGATCGTGGCCTTGCCGTCTTCGACGAGCATCGTGCCGTCGGTCTCGGCGAGGTACAGCGGGTAGAAGTCGAACCACGGCTGGTAGAACTCGCTGGTCGGCGCCGGCCAGATCGCGCTCTGCACGCCCGAGTCGACGATCTTCTGCGCGCCGCCGAGGAACGCGTCGTACGTGTTCATCTGCGGGTCCTCGGGATCGATGCCCGCGGCCGTGAACAGCGCCTTGTTGTACATGACCATGACGGGGTTCGACTTCCACGGCAGCTGGTAGTAGCTGCCGTCGCTGGAGTACGACTCGACGTCTCCGCCGCGCTCGGTGATGTAGTCGCTGCCGCCCTCGATCGTGCTGAGGTCGACGAGGCCGCCCTGCTTGACCCATCCCGAGACGGCTGCAGGTGCCACGTTGTAGACGAGGCAGGGCGCGGTGCCTGCGGTGATCGCGGCGGTGATGGCCTCTTCCGACGACGACCCGGCGGGGATCTCCTGCGCGGTGACCTTCTCGTCGGGGTGCTCGTCGTTCCAGGCCTTCACCACGGCCTGCCCCCACTCGACCTCCTGCTCGTTGTTCGAGAGCCAGACGTCGATGGGGCCGGTGCCCGAGGCATCGCCTTCTCCGCCACCGCCTCCGCCGGCGGAGCATCCGGTGGCGATGAGCGCGACAGCGCCGATGAGCGCGACTGCACGGATCTTCTTCATGGTGTCCTCCTCGACACAGGTGGTGGATCTGATGCGGGTGATGCGGATGCCGACTATGCGGTGCTCTCGCGGAAGTGCACGACGTTGCAGTCGACGATCTCGGTGCGCGGGTGCGCTCCGAGGATGACTTCCCGCAGGATGCGGGCGGCGGCGCGACCGCGCGCCGCCGGGTCCGACGAGACGCTGGTCAGCGCCGGAGAGAGATGGGCCGACAGGTGGTCGTCGTCGAATCCGGAGATCGCGAGATCCTGCGGGATCGAGAGTCCCTGCGAGCGGGCGTAGGAGAGGCCGGCGATCGCCATCGTGTCGTTCGAGTACAGGATGGCGGTGGGGCGCTCGGGCAGGGCGAGCAGCTCTTCGGTGAGGTCGCGTCCGCTGGCGGCGGTGAAGTCGCCCTCGCGGAGCAGCTCGTCGTCGCCGATCTCGGCGAGGTAGGCGTCGGCGCGTGCGCGCGAGTGCACGTAGTCGAGGGGCCCTGCGACGTGGGCGATGCGCTCGTGCCCGGCGGCGCGGAGGTGGGCGATGATCTCGTGCACGGGGGCGGCGTCGTCGGTGCGGACGCACGAGAAGGTGGTCGGCTGGTCGTAGGCGCCGACGAGGACCGTGGGAAGCCCGAGCCCGAGCTCGTCGAGCAGAGGGACGCGCCAGTCGTCGGTGCGGAGGTCGAGCAGGAGCGCGCCGTCTGCGCGGCCATGGCTGAGGGCGCGGTAGGCACGCTCCTCGGCGTCACGCCCCGGCACGACCTGGAGCAGGAGCGCGGTCTCGGTCTCGGCCAGCACGGATTCGACGCCGGCGATGAAGGCGGGGAAGAAGGAGTCGTTCGCGATGACCTCGGGGTCGCGGGCCAGCACGACGGCGACCGCATTGGCGCGGCGGGTGGCGAGTGCCCTGGCGCTCTGGCTCGGCACCCAGTCGAGCTTCGCGGCTGCGGCGAGGACCTTCGCCCTGGTCTCCTCCGAGATCGGGCGGTTGCCGCTGAGCGCGTGGGAGACCGTCGCTTTGGTCACGCCGGCCTCGCGGGCGACATCGGCGATCGTCGTGCGGCTCATGACACCTCCTCGTGGAATCGCACCGGAGCATGCTGCATCAGCGTTGAACCGGTTTGATTGAGAGTAAACCGGTTTGCGTTGCCTTGTCAACGGTGTCCGTGGCGGAACGTCGCGTCAGACGGCGGCATCCCACCAATCGAGCACACGGGTTCCGAACAGGGTGAGCCAGCGCGACGGCTCGCCCTCCGGAGCGTCGACCGCGAACCAGGTGCGGCCCGCGAGCGGCGAGCCCTGCAGCCAGGTGCCATCGGGCCGGCGGGCAGCGCGGACCAGTTCGACGGCCTCCGCCAGCCGGGGATCGGGGCGCGCGCCCTCGAGAAGCGCGGCGTCGCGGAAGTGGTCGAGCGCGGTCAGGGCGCTGTACTGATGGCGGTGCGGGTACGTGTAGCGCGACACGAAGCCGTCGACGACCTCTCCGGTGGACTCCCGGTACAGGAGACGGCGGCGGAGCAGATACTCCTCGCCGCCGTGACGGGCGTCGCGCACGGTCGTGTCGCCGGTGAGGCGCTCGTAGGCCAGCAGCCCGACCGCGGCGTTCAGCGTCGAGTGGAACGACGACCGTGTCGACCGCCCCTCCTCGGCCTCGCAGTTCCAGCCGCCGTCGGCCAGACGATGCTCCACGAACCACCGTGCCAGCTCGCTCATGTCGACACCGAGCCAGGCACCGCTCGCCAGCGTGTAGGCATTGATGCACACGTCGACCTCGCCGTCCCAGAACGGGCGGTCCTCGTATTCCCAGCGGCAGTTCGCGGCGAGCTTCTCGACCGTCCCGTCGAGAGCAGCGGCATCCGCGCCCCACTCCCGGAGATCCTTGAGCGACCAGCTCGTCGCCACCCAGGGCTGACCCTCCGTCTCAGCCTCGGGGCTGTCGAAGAAGCCCGCGGGGAAGTGCGCGCCGCCGGCCCACTGCCCATCGGCATCCTGTCGAGCCAGCAGTGCGGCACCGAAGCCTTCGGTCGCCACCCGCGCCCTGGTCGCCTGCCAGACCTCGGGTGGTGCATCGAGGAGGTCGCGCTCGACCTGCCAGCGCAGCACGGGATCGGAGTCGAGCAGCCAGTCGCGCAGTGCGGTCGAGATCGCCATTCGCGCACGCTACTCCTGATCGGAGACGGGCAGAACCCTCGGCTCAGGCGAAGCGGGTCAGCTGGGTGAGCCGCGTGCGGATGTCGAACAGCTCGTTGCCGCCGATCACGCGGGACTCCGGCAGGCCCTTTCGCAGCAGCAGGGGGAGCGCGCTGCGCCGCACCACGACCACCGGCAGGCCGCGGATGCTGCCGAGCGGGGTGACCGCCTGCGACAGGTCGTCATCGGGCAGGGCGACGACGGCCCCGCTGAACCGCACCCGCGCGGTGCGGGCGACGACGTTGATCTGGGCGAGGAGCGTCGTGACCGGCGCCCGGTGGCCCAGGCTCGGGCCGGTGATCTCTCCTCGTCGGAAGCCGACGACGCCGCCGAAGTCGGCCGACATCACCCCGTAGAGGCCGGAGGGGCCGAGCACGATGTGATCGAGCCGGTCCGCGGCATCCGTCGTCTCCGCATCGGCGGATGCCGAGACGGCCACGCCGTGCCAGAGCGTGAAGCCCATGCCGAGGCCTGCGACCGCCTGGGCCGTCCCCTCCTCGGCGAGGGCGTCGGCGAGCAGGCGCTTGAGCTCCCGCGGAGCCGCCCGCACCAGGGTGGGCGCATACGGGTCGGCGACCTCTTCTCCAGCCCAGTCCTGCAGCAGGGCCACGTACCTGGCGCGCCGCCACGCACCGGGCTCGCCATACGACTTCGGGCGCGGGCGCGTGTCGGTGCGAGCGGTGGGGGCCCGCCATCCGCCCCACTCCGTCTCGACGCCGATGCCGTGGCTGCGGTCGTACGCCGCCCGGCCCTCGGGGGTGCCGACCAGCTCCCACGCGCGCTGCACCCGGATGAACACGGCCGCATCGCCGCCGGTGTCGGGGTGGGTCTGCCGCAGCCGCAGTCGGTAGGCGCGCCGCAGGTCGTCGTCGCCGGTGGTCGACGGGACGCCGAGGACCTCGTAGGCCGACGCCGAGAGCGGGCTGTCGAACATCGCGCTCCTTCCGCCGCCGCAGCATCCAGGCTATTGCGTCGGTGACGGGGTTCCGGTCGCAGGTCCGGCCATCCCGGTTCAGCGGTCGACGAAGCTCATCTGCTGCGGGTTGTACCGGTCGCCCGCGACGCCGACCCGGTCGGCCAGCCGGTCGAGGTCGGCGACCTCGTCGGCCGACAGCGCCACGGCCGACGACGCCGCGTTCTCGGCGATCCGCGTCGTGCGACGGGTTCCGGGGATCGGCGCGATCCACGGCGCGCGGGCGAGCAGCCAGGCGAGGGCGATCTGGCCCGGAGTGGCGTCCTTCGCCGTGGCGAGGTCGGCGACCTGTCGCACGAGCGCCTGGTTGGCCGCGCGGTTCTCCTCGCTGAAGCGCGGGATCGTGCCGCGGATGTCGCCGTCCGCGAAGGACGTGTTCTGATCGACCGTCCCGGTGAGGAATCCCTTCCCGAGCGGGCTGAACGGCACGAAGCCGATCCCCAGTTCACCCAGCACCGGAAGGATGTCGGCTTCGGGATCGCGCGTCCAGAGCGAGTACTCGCTCTGCAGAGCGGTGACGGGCTGTACGGCGTGCGCGCGGCGGATGGTGGATGCGGACGCCTCCGACAGCCCGAAATGGCGCACCTTGCCTTCGGCGATCAGCTCGGAGACCGTGCCGGCGACGTCTTCGATGGGCACCTCGGGGTCGACGCGGTGCTGGTAGAAGAGGTCGAGCACGTCGGTGCGCAGCCGCCGGAGCGACTCCTCGGCGACGCGGCGGATCTGCTCGGGCCTGCTGTCGAGGCCGATGCTGCGACCGTCCTCGATGCGCCAGCCGAACTTGGTGGCGATGACGACCTCGTCGCGGAGGGGCTCGAGGGCCTCGCCCACCAGCTCCTCGTTCACATAGGGGCCGTAGACCTCGGCCGTGTCGAAGAACGTCACGCCGTGATCGAGGGCGGAGCGCAGCACGCCGATCATCTCGGCGCGGTCGCCGGGGTTCGGCCCGTAGCTCTGTGACATGCCCATGCAGCCGAGTCCGACCGCGGAGACCTGAAGACCCTGTCCGAGCGTGCGCATGTGCATATGTGGTCCTTTCGTCGGAGATGCGGCCGTCTGCGCGGCCGTGCCATCGACGCTACGCGCGCCCCGTCGCGCGAGGGAGGGCCTGGCGGAACCTCCCTCCTCGACCGGATCGACCGGATCGACCGAACGATGGAGGCGCCGGATGCCCGTCGGGGGGAAGAATGTGAGGATGCCGTCCACCGAGCCGCCGCCGCGAGAGCCCGCGCACACGTGGGCGAACCTGATCGGGTCGATCCGCATCGGCCAGGCGGTCATCACGGTCGTGCTGCTCGTGATCGGGGCCGTGCGTGCGTCGGCCGACGGCATCCCGCTTCCCTGGGTCCTCGCGCTGTCGCTGGTGTTCCTCGGCTGGTACGGCGGCGGTCTGCTGCTCGGTGAACGCACCGCGGATCGGCGCCTGGCGACCTGGTGGCTGCTCGGGCTGACGCTGATCTGGCTCGGCACGGTCGCCGTCTCGCCCGAATTCGTGTGGCTCGCCTTCCCGCTCTGGCTGCTCGCCGGCTTCGTGATGCGCCTGCGGTGGGCGCTGCTGCTCAGCGCCGTGGTCCTCGCCGTCGTCATCGCCGCCCCGCTGCTGCACACCGGTGCGACGAGCTATGCGAACGTGATCGGTCCGCTCGTGGGCGGCGTCTTCGCGTTCGGCATCTCGCGCGGCTACCTCGAACTCGTGCGCGACGGGCGCGAGCGGCGACGGCTGATCGCCTCGCTCGTCGCGACGCAGCAGGAGATGGCCGCGCTGCAGGACGAGCTCGCCAGGACGCAGCGCGAGTCGGGTGCCAGCGCGGAGCGCACGAGGGTCTCCCGCGACATTCACGACACCGTCGCCCAGAGCGTCTCGTCGATCGGGATGCTGGCGCGCTCCGCGCTGGAGGCGGATGACGCCGCGCAGAGCACCCGCGCGCTCGGGCAGATCGGCGCGCTCGCCGCAGAGGGTCTGGCCGACGCACGCCGCATCGTGAACGCGCTGATGCCCGCGGAGCTCGAGTCCACAGCACTCGGCGACGCCCTCGGGCGGATGCTCGTGCGTCTCGCCGAGGAGACCGGGATCGCGACGACGCTGCACGTCGACGACGACCTGCCGTCGCTCGGCATCGACGCCGAGGTCGCACTGCTGCGCACGGCGCAGTCCGCTCTCGCGAACGTGCGCTCGCATGCGGACGCCACCCGGGTGGTGGTCACCCTTGCCGATGCGGGCGATGCGATACGACTCGACATCGTCGACGACGGGATCGGGTTCGACGCGACCCGCTGGGACGCCCAGGGCGGGATGGGCGGCGGCTATGGGCTGCGTTCCATGCGCGCGCGCCTGCGGGAGCTCGGCGGAGGACTCGACGTGGAGAGCGCCCCGGGAGACGGCACGGCGCTCTCGGCGCACGTCCCGCTCGGCGGCCCTGTGCCGGCCCGGGGTGCCGGAGGCGACGGATGACCGTGGTGCGGGTGCTGCTCGTCGACGATCACCCCATCGTCCGTGCGGGGGTGCGCTCGCTGTTCGACCATCGCGACGACGTCGAGGTGGTCGGAGAGGCGGCGTCGGGGGAGGAGGCCGTGCGTCTCGCCCGGCACCTGCATCCCGATGTCGTGCTCTGCGACCTGCGCCTCGGCGAGGGGATGGACGGCGTGCGGACGACGGCCGCGCTGCGCGCGCAGCATCCGGCTCCTGCCGTGATCATCCTGACCACGTTCGATCGCGACGCCGAGATCCTCGGTGCGATCGAGGCGGGAGCGGCGGGGTACCTGCTCAAGGACGTCGCGCCCGACGACATCGTGCGCGCGATCCGTCAGGCGGCGGCCGGAGGGCTCGTGCTCGGGCCGGGGCTCAGCGAGCGGGTCGGGCGGGTGATGCGGGCTCCGCGCGTGCGCCTGACCGAGCGCGAGCGGGAGGTCCTCGGCCTGCTCGGGACCGGAGCGACCAACCGTGAGATCGCGAAGACCCTGTTCGTCACCGAGGCGACCGTGAAGACCCACCTCGTGCACGTGTTCGAGAAGCTCGGGGCCGACAGCCGCGCCCGCGCCCTCGCCATCGCCAGGGACACCGGTCTGCTCTGAGGCCTGCGCAGCCCAGAGCCATCCGCATCTCAACCGTTCGATGGATCCCCGGATCGGCCGCTGCGCCGAGGCTGGAAGCGACCCGAAAGGAACACCCATGCGCAGGCTCTTCTCCGCCGCGTTCGCCTACATGCTCGTCGGCGTCGCCTCCGGACTCTTCTATCGAGAGTTCACCAAGATCAACGGCTTCCCCGAGGGGGAGGCGACGCAGCTCGGCCTCGTGCACACGCACCTGCTGGTTCTGGGCTTCGTCGTCCTCCTCATCGTCCTCCTCCTGGAGAAGGCGTTCACCCTCTCCGAGAGTCGGCTCTTCAGCTGGTTCTTCTGGATCTACAACGCGGGCCTCGTGCTGACGTCGGCCATGCTCGTCTGGCACGGCTGCCTCACCGTGCTCGGTCAGGAGTCGTCGAAGATGATCGCCGGCATCGCGGGCACCGGCCACATGCTGCTCACCGCCGGCATGGTGCTGCTGTTCCTGGCGCTCCGCAAGCGGATCCTCGTCGCGAAGGCGGCCGCTCCCGAGGCGGCCGCCATGGCGCAGGCCCAGTCCTGACCGGAAGGACGGATGCCGCGACGCGCGGCTCCGTCCCCCACCGGGGCCCGGCCTCCTTTCCCTGCACTTCCTGGGAGCCGGTCTTCCGTTGCGCCGAATCGATTCGATAAACTGGAGCCTCCCCCGATCACCCCCCAGTTCTGCGAGCCGCTTCTTCATGGCCACTCCTCTCACCACGGGTCGCCCGTGGCGTGTCATCCTCGCCTTCTCGATCCCGCTCCTCATCGGCAATGTCGTGCAGCAGCTGTACCACTTCGCCGACGCCATCGTCGTGGGGCGGCACCTCGGTGTGGACTCCCTCGCCGCGGTGGGAGCCACCGGGCCGCTGCTGTTCCTGCTGCTCGGCTTCGCGTGGGGTCTCACCAGCGGATTCGCCATTCCGATCGCTCAGGCCTTCGGGGCGCGTGACGATGCGGCGGTGCGTCGCTCGGTCGCGACCGGAGTGATGCTCTCCGGCATCACGAGCGTGCTGCTGACCGTCGTCGCTCCGCTCATCGCGGCACCCCTGCTCGCGCTGCTGCAGACGCCGCCCGAGCTGATGGCCGAGGCGACGGTCTTCACGCAGATCAGCTTCCTCGGCGCCGGCGCGACGATGTTCTTCAACTACCTGTCGGCGATCATCCGCGCGATCGGCGACTCCCGCACGCCGCTGGTCTTCCTCACGGTGTCGTGCGCGCTGAACGTCGGGCTCGTCGTGCTCATGGTCGGGCCGCTCGAGTGGGGCGTCGCCGGCGCGGCGCTCGCCACGGTCGTCGCGCAGGCGGTCTCGGTCCTGCTGTGCCTCGAGTTCGTCCGCCGTCGTCTCCCGATGCTGCACCTGCGGCGCGTGGACTGGCGCGTCACCCGCGCCGACGTCGCCGAGCATCTGCGCCTCGGACTCCCGATGGGCTTCCAGGCGTCGATCATCGCGATCGGCACGCTCACGGTGCAGGTCGCGCTGAACACCCTCGGCTCCGACGCTGTCGCCGCCTACACCACTGCTTCGCGCGTCGACAGCCTGGCCGTGGCGCTGCTGTCGTCGCTCGGCCTGGCCGTCTCGATGTACGCCGCGCAGAACCACGGCGGTCGCCGTCCCGACCGCATCCGTCGCGGCGTCGTCGAGGCCACCTGGATGGCGATCGTCTCCGGCATCGTGCTCGGCGGCCTGCTGATCGCCTTCGGCGCCCCGATGGTGCGCCTGTTCATCGGCGCCGGGTCCGACGAGGTCGTGGATCTCGCGCATCAGATGCTCATCATCAACGGATGCGGCTACTGGGCCCTCGGCATGCTCTTCGTGCTCCGCGGAGCCCTGCAGGGACTCGGCCACACGCTCGTGCCGACGGTCACCGGTGTGATCGAGCTCGTGATGCGCGTCGGCGCGGCGGTCGTGCTCGGCGCTCTGATCGGCTTCGTCGGTGTCGCGCTGAGCAACCCGCTCGCCTGGGTCGGCGCGATCGTGCTGCTGATCCCCGCGTACGTCCGCGCGCACCGCGAGCTGGCCCGGATGCCCGTCGAGCCGGCGGAGGCGACCGAGACCTCGGCCATCGCGATCGTCGGCCCCACCGACGGCTCCATGGTCGTCGACGCGGTCGTGACGCAGCCCATCGCCACCGTCCGCACCTCGCGGCTGCGGAAGCTCACGCTGCGCCGGCGCCGCTCCGAACGCGCCCGTCGCTGACCGAAAAGAACGGAACGCGCAGGAAAAAGATCCTTCTCGAGGATGATGCGCAGTCGCACTTGAGACGGATGGCTTCCCGCTGGCACTCTCTTAGTGTCGAAGGAGCGGATATTCCGCTGACGGGGGGTCGTCATGACGACATTCAGAATGGCCAGCGATCTGGCTGAGGTGATGGTTCCGATCGGGATCGCGGGGGCGGCATTCGCCGGCGTCTGCGCCGTCGTGGCAGCGATCGCGATCATGCGAGGTGCCGGAGGGCTCACGGGAGGTGCCGTGGGTCTGTGGATCGTCGGTGCGCTGATGAGCTTCACGGCATCCTTCGCGAACCAGTGGCTGCCGCTGCTCGCCGCGTGCGCCGCGCTGGTCGCCATGCTCGTGATCGGCGGCGTCGTCCGCGCGATCGTCAGCGCCGCCGACCTCGGTCGGACGATGCGACGCCGCGCGCGCGAGCAGGATGCGGCGCCTTCCGTCGTGAAGCCGGCACCGGCGCTGCAGAGCGCCTCGACCGGGGCGATCGCCGTCGTCTCCTGACGCCTCAGCGCGAGAGCAGGCCGCTGCCGTCGCGCAGCTCGAACACGAGCTGGGTCTCGGTGCCGCGGACGACCGGATGGATCGTGATGTGCTCGAGCACGATGTCGCGGAGCGCCGTGGCATCCTGCACCGCGACGTGCACGAGGAAGTCGTCGACCCCCGCCACGTGGAACACCTGCAGCACGCGGGGGATGCTCGCGAGCGCATCGAACAGGGCGGTGACCTTGGGGCCGGTGTGGTTGGCGAGGCGCACCTTGATGATCGCCTGCAGGGGGTAGCCGAGCGCCGCCTCGTCGACACGGATGCGCGTGTCGCGGATCACCCCGCGTTCCCGGAGCGCTCGGACCCGATGGGCGCAGGTCGACTCCGCGAGGCCGAGGCGATGCGCGAGGGCCTTGTTCGTGACCTCCGCGTCGTCCAGGAGGGCGGCGAGCAGCGCGAGGTCGACCTCGTCGAGCGGTGAGCCTTGTGTTCTCGCCAAAGTCGCCTCGTCTCCACGGTCGTCTCTTGCTCAGAATAGCGAATTGCTCATGTTTGATGGCGGATGCTGTCGATCTTTACCGAGATGTCCGGATTTCCTGCAACCTGGAAGCATGACTGCACCGTTGCATCCTGACACCGTCGCCGTCCACAGCGGTCGCTCCGATCTCGAGGGTCTCGGGGTCCATGCCCTGCCGATCGACCTGTCGACGACGAACCCGCTTCCCGACATCGAGCGTGGGGGCGACTCGTACGAGGCGATGGCGACCGGTGGGCGCCCGCCCGAGGGTGGCAGCATGGTCTACGCCCGTCTCTGGAACCCGACGGTCGCGCGCTTCGAAGGCGCGCTCGCCGAGCTGGAGCACGCCGAGGCATCCGTCGCGTTCGGGTCGGGCATGGCGGCGATGACGGCCGTGATCCTCGCTCACACGAACGCCGTCGGCAAGGGGCACGTCGTCGCGGTGCGCCCGCTCTACGGCGGCACCGATCACCTTCTCGGCTCCGGACTCCTGGGTGCCGAGACGACCTACTGCCACCCGCACGAGGTGGCCGACAGCATCCGCCCCGACACCGGACTGGTCGTCCTCGAGACGCCGGCCAACCCGACGCTCGACATCGCCGACATCGCCGACGTCGTCCGCCAGGCGGGGGAGGTGCCGGTCGTCGTCGACAACACCTTCGCGACGCCCGTCCTGCAGAACCCGATCGACCTGGGCGCCGCGATGTCGCTGCACAGCGCGACCAAGTACCTCGGCGGTCACGGAGACGTCATCGCCGGCGTCGTGGCCTGCAGCGAGGAGACCGCCGAGGCGCTGCGCCGGGTGCGTGCGGTGACCGGAGGCCTGCTGCATCCTCTCGGCGCGTATCTGCTGCACCGCGGGTTGGCGACTCTGCCGGTGCGGATGCGCCGACAGCAGGAGACCGCGCGCCGCGTCGTGCAGTGGCTGATCGACCGTCCGGAGGTCGACGAGGTGTTCTACCCGGGGCTCGACGGCGATCCGCACGGCATCCTGGACCGGCAGATGCGCGGCACCGGCGCGATGATCGCGATGCGGATGCGAGGAGGCTTCACCGCCGCGTCGACGATCACGACGGCGACGGCGCTCTTCACGCACGCGGTGTCGCTGGGCGGGGTGGACTCGCTGATCCAGCATCCGGCGGCGCTCACGCACCGTCCGGTGCCGCCCGAGGCCCGACCAGCCGCCGACGTGCTGCGGCTGTCGATCGGCCTGGAAGAAGCCGACGACCTGATCGCCGACCTCGCGCAGGCTTTCGCGGCGGCCGCCGCCACGACCGCCGAACCACCCCTTTCTGTGCGGGCCACGCCCGTGAACGACGCCCATACGGGGGCCGTTCGCGCATAGGAGGGTGGCTCGGCGTCAGCTCGGCAGGCGGATCGTCCCGGTCGCGAGTCGCTCGGTCGGCATGCGGTCGCGGTCGTAGGTGATGTCGGTGTAGCCGTGCGGAGTGGGCGCGCCGTCTTCATCGAGGCTCACGAACACGATCTTCTCGATCGTGAGGAGCCGCTTGCGCGTGATCATGTTGCGCGCCATCGCCTTCATGGTGAGCGAGGTGCGACCGAAGTGCGTCGCCGTGAGACCGATCTCGACCAGGTCGCCCTGCACAGCCGACGCCTCGAAGTTGATCTCGGAGATGTGCTTCGTGACGGCGCGGTAGTTGCCGAGCTGCACGATCGCGTAGATCGCCGCCTCCTCGTCGATCCACTTCAGCAGGCTCCCTCCGAACAGGGAGCCGTTCGCGTTGAGGTCCTCGGGGCGCACCCACTTGCGGGTGCGGAAGTTGATCCCGTCTTCCGACCACTGCCATGCCGGTGCCGTCTGCTTCGCCATGATCCCGAGCGTAGGAGCGCCGTGAGTCGGGGGTGTTACGGCCGGTTTTCGTTCTCCTGCCGGTCGGCGGCGGCACGCGTCTGCTCAGGGCGGATCCGCCGGGGGCGGATACCGGCCCGCCGGTGCGGGGAGCGGCGGATGCTGGGGGCATGAGCGAAGACAACCCCATCCCGCAGTTCGGGCCCGAAGCCCGACGCGCCCTGTTCCACGAGCGCGTGCTCGTGCTCGACGGCGCCCTCGACGATGACAACGGCACGCTGCTGATGACGCAGCTGCTCGCGCTGTCGGCGGAGGACGCGACGACCGACATCGCCCTCTGGATCCACTCGCCGGGCGGCTCGGTGCCGTCGATGCTGGCGATCCGCGACCTGATGCAACTGGTGCCCAACGACGTGTCCACGCTCGCGCTCGGCCTGGCGTGCAGCGCCGGGCAGTTCCTCCTCTCCGCCGGCACGAAGGGCAAGCGCCGCGCGCTGCCGCACGCCCGCATCCTCATGCACCAGGGCTCGGCGGGCATCGGCGGGTCGGCCGGCGAGCTCGAGACGCAGGCCGACGATCTGCGGCACATGCGCGACACCGTGCTCGGCCTCATCGCCGACGACACGGGCCAGCCGGTCACGCGGATCTTCGAGGACTCCCTGCACGACCGCTGGTACACGGCCGCCGAGGCGCTGGACTACGGATTCATCGACGAGATCGTCGGTTCGCTCGCGGACATCATGCCGCGTCGACGCGCGCGCGTCGGTCTGGGGACGAGCGCATGAGCACCTACTCGATCCCGAACGTCATCGCGCAGCATCCGCGCGGGGAACGCATCATGGACGTCTACTCGCACCTGCTGGCGGAGCGCGTCATCTACCTCGGCACCGGCATCGACGCCGGTGTCGCGAATGCGCTGATCGCGCAGCTGCTGCATCTCGACGCCGACAGCCCCGAGAGCGGCATCCAGTTCTACATCAACAGCGAGGGCGGCGACCCCGGTGCCGCACTGGCGATCTACGACACCATGCACCACATCCGTCCGCGCATCGCCACGACCTGCGTGGGCCAGGCGATCGGACCGGCCGCGCTACTGGTCGCCGCGGGTGCCGCAGGAGAGCGGGCGGCCCTGGCGCACGCGCGCATCGTGCTGCATCAGCCGGCAGGGCAGTCGCGTGGTGCGATCCCCGACCTCATCCTCGCGGCCGACGAGGTGGTGCGCGTCCGCTCCGACATGGAGGCCATCCTCGCCAGGCACAGCGGCCGCACGGTCGAGGAGCTCCGTGCCGACACCGACCGCGACCGGGTGTTCACGGCATCCGCCGCGCTCGACTACGGACTCATCGACACGGTGCTCGGCGAGCGAGGCTGACGGCCCTTCGACAGGCTCAGGCCGCCAGCGCGAACATCGCGCGCCCGGCCGAGACCACGGCGGATGCCGGCGCGACGGTCGACCGGAGGTCGTCGGCGACCGCGCTGGTGAGCTCGATGAGCGAGGTCTCGAGCGCTCCGCTGATCGCGGCGATCATCTCGCTGGACGGCTCCTTCAATCCGCGCTCGACCTCGGAGAGGTACTGCGGCGAGACACCGGCCTTCTCTGCTGTCTCGGTGAGCGTCTCCTCGCGTTCGTGCCGGCGCCGCCGCAGCTGATCGCCGAGGAGCTGGCGCCAGAGGGGCTCCGGGTCGCTCGGCCGCGGGCGGCGGGAAGGACGAGGGGCGCGGGGGAACGGGACGATGTCGGCCATGCCTCACGATAGGCCGAGACATCCGCGCTGTTCGAGCGGTTCTGCTCAGAGCAGAACGAAGAGCCGAAACCGATATTCCAGCATCTTCCACAGCAGGCCGATTTCGCGTGAACAGCCGGCTGATAGCTTTCTGCCCGCCGGGACGACGACGATTCACCGTCGCCCCTGCGGCCCTGTGGGGGACATGGGGGTAGGGCGGGGAGTGAGGCGGCCGGAGTCGCTCTCACTCCCCACGCCCGCAGTAACCATCGGAGAGAGCGGACAGAGCAATGATCAACGGATTCAAGGAATTCATCCTTCGCGGCAACGTCATCGAGCTGGCGGTCGCCGTCGTCATCGGCGCCGCGTTCACGGCCATCGTCAACGTCCTCGTCGAGGCGCTCATCAATCCGCTGATCGGCCTGTTCTTCCAGGCGGGGAGCCTGGATGAGGCGATGCAGGTGGAGGTGCCGACGCTCGGCGGAGGCACCTCGGTCTTCGCCTTCGGCCTGATCATCGGCGCGGTCATCAACTTCCTCGCGGTCGCCGCCGTCGTCTACTTCGTCTTCGTCCTTCCGATGAACAAGGCGAAGGAGCGCGCCGACCGCCTGCGTCCCGCCGTCGTCGAGCCCGAGCCGCTGCCCACCGAGGCCGAGCTCCTCATCGAGATCCGCGACCTCCTGCAGTCGCGCCGAAGCGTCTGACGACGCCATCCTCCGACCAGACCACCGCTAAGGGGCCCTGCGTGTCACCGTCATCCGTCTTCGCCCGCATCATCGGCACGAGAGAAAGGCGATCGCCTCGGTCCCGACCGATCGCCGCGGTCACCGCCGGCGTGCTCGTCGCCGCCGGCCTCACGGTCGCCGGAGCGGCCGCTCCGGCGGCAGCGGCGGCCCCCCTGGCCTGCATCAACACCCTGTACTTCAGCAACGGCACGGTGGGGAACGTCGGTCAGCTGGACCTCTCGACGGGTACGACCTCCGCCGCGCCGGTCTTCGCGACCCCGGCGAATGCGGGAACGAGCACGAACCAGCTGGGGATCGGCGCCGACGGCACCGTCGCGATCACCGGAACGACCACGAGCGTCGTCGAGTACGAACCGGCGGCGAGCGCGGACGGCACGGTCACGGCCTCGCCCAAGACGGCGGGCGTCGCCCAGGGGACGATGGGCGCGATCAACCCGGCGACCGGGCTGTACTACTACGGCGGATTCTCGGGGAGCACCGTCAACCTCTACGTCTTCGACCCGGCGACGAACAGCGCGCCGGCGGGGCCCGTCGTGTCGATCACGACGACCAACCCGCCCGGTCTGAACGGCGACATCGCGTTCGACAAGACGGGTCGGCTGTACGTGGTCGCCGGAGGCGCGAACCAGGCCGCCCTCTACGTCGCCGACGGCACGGTCCCGACCTCCGGCACCGGCACCACCCTGAGCTCGCGCGAGCTGTCGCGCGGCTCGACCACGGCGGCGACGAACGGCATCGCCTTCGGATCCGACGGCTTCCTCTACCTCGGCGGTCTCACCGTGCTGCAGAAGACGAACCCGATCACGGGCGCGCCGACCGGGACCACGTTCACCCTCACGGGCGCCACCTCGACCGACCTCGGCTCCTGCGCGAACCCGTCCACCGCTCAGACCGTCACAGGATTCGACGGCCCCCGCGCGCAGCCCACCGATCAGGTGCGCGTCGTGCTCGAGGGCGGCTCGTACGGTCCTGACGGGACCACGCCGGACTTCCCGGACAGCGACTCCGGCCCCGACGGCGACGGCGACCCCAGCGAACCCGGCCTCATCATCCCGGGGGAGACCTACACGATGCGGCAGGAGCCCGTCGGCACCACGGACCTCGACGACTACACGACGACCTGGACGTGCACCGATGCGACCGGTGCCGTCGTCGCGAGCGGCACCGGCAACAGCGCCACATTCACCGCGCCGGCCGGCACGGACGGCGCGAACATCGTCTGCGCCTTCGTCAACGTGCTCCCGCCGCCCGTCGCGGTCCCGGATGCCGGCATCGGCGCCTTCGGCGCCCCCATCCCGCTCCCGGGAGCCAAGAACGACCAGCCGGGAACCGGCACCATCCTGCCCGAGCAGACCGTGTTCACGGATCCGACCGCGACCGACGGCGGCAAGAGGCTCCAGACCCCCGACGGCGTCTGGACGATCGACACCGACGGCGGGATCACCTTCACCCCGGCCCCCGGGTTCAGCGGCGACGCCACCGCCGAGTACCGCATCGTCGACGACAACGGGCAGACATCCACCGCCACGGAGACCGCGACGGTGCGCCCCGGTCCCACGGCCGTCGCCGACACCGCTGCGACGACGCAGGGGACCAGTGTGCAGATCCCCGCGCTCGGGAACGATGCACCCGGCCAGAACGCCGACGGCACTCCGGGGGCCGTTCCGCCGGCATCCGTCGTCTTCGAGACGACCGGGCAGCCGGCCGGATCCGTCGTGAGCTCCGACGGCCGCCGTCTCGAAGTGCCGGGCGAGGGCGTCTACACGATCGACCAGACGACCGGCGTCGTGACCTTCGCGCCGGATCCGACCTTCGACGGCCCGACGACGACGCCCGTCGCCTACCGCTTCACAGACAGCCTGGGCAATCCCGCGGCGTCGACCATCACGGTCACGGTCACGGCCGTGACTCCGACGGCCGTGAACGATTCGACCACCACGCCGCACGCGACCCCGGTGACCGTCGACGTCGTCGGCAACGACGTCCCCGGACCCGGGGGCGCGATCGTCCCCACCTCGACGGTCTTCACCGATCCGGCCGCCACCGACGGCGGCACGTCTCTGGTCACACCCGAGGGCACCTGGCGCGTGACCCCGGAGGGGCAGGTCGAGTTCACTCCGGCGGACGGCTTCACCGGCACCGCGTCGACGCCGTATCGGATCACCGATGCGAACGGCCAGCAGAGCACCGCGACCGTGTCGGTCACCGTTCGCCCAGGACCGACCGCGAACCCGGACAGCGCCTCGACACCCCAGAACGTCGACGTGTCGTTCCCGGTCCTCGGCAACGACGTGCCCGGCACGGCGGCCGACGGCAGCGCGGGCGCCTTCGACCGTGATTCGTTCCGGTTCAGCGTCACGCCCGGGCTTCCCGCCGGCAGTGCGGTGGGCGGCAGCGGTCGCGTGCTCACGGTTCCCGGGGAGGGCGTGTACACCTTCGATCCGGCGACCGGTGACGTCACCTTCGACCCCGAGCCGCTGTTCACGGGCGCTGCGACGCCGGTCACGTACATCGTCACCGACTCGTTCGGCAACGACGCGTCGACGACGGTCTCCGTCACGGTCACCGCGGTGACGCCGACGGCGATCGGCGACGCCGCGAAGACTCCCGGGTCGACTCCCGTCGACATCGACATCCTCGCCAACGACGAGCCGGGCGCTCCCTCGGCGCCGCTCGTGCCCTCATCGGTCGTCTTCACCTCGCCGGATGCGACGGACGGGGGCAAGACGCTGGTCGTTCCCGGCGAGGGGACCTGGGTCGTGCGGGACGACGGCACGGTGCGCTTCAGCCCCGTCCCGGGCTTCGCCGGTCCGACCGCGCCGGTGGTCTATCGCGTGGCCGATGAGAACGGCACCCCCGCCACGGCCGAGATCATCGTCACCGTGGGCAGCGGGGCACTCGCTGCACCCGACGCGGAGACGACGCTGCAGAACACACCGGTCGTCCTCGACGTCCTGGACAACGACTTCGCGAGCGATCTCGGGAGCCCGTGCGATCCCGGTGAGACGAACGTGCCGGCCGGGTGCGACACGGGGATCCTCGTCCCGCCGAGCGTGATGTTCCCGACGGCGGGTCAGCCGGTGGGCGCGATCGTCACCGACGGCGGCACGACGCTGACCGTGCCGGGCGAGGGCGTGTACTCGGCCGATCCTGCCGGCAGAGTCACCTTCACCCCGGAACCGGCCTTCACCGGAACCGCGACGAGCGTCGTCTACGGCGCGACCGACTCCCACGGCGCGACCGTCTCATCGACCATCACCGTCACCGTCACCGGGGTGACGCCCCAGGCTCAGGACGACAGCGCGACCACACCGTTCGGAGTGCCCGTCGCTGTCGACCTGCTCGACGACGACAGCGCCGGCGACGCCTCGGCGCCGCTGGTGCCGGCCGCCACGGTGTTCCCGGCCACGGGACAGCCGTCCGGCGTCACCGTCTCCGCCGACGGAAAGACGCTCACGATCGACGGGCAGGGCACGTACGTGCTCGACGCCGCGGGCTCCGTCGTCTTCACGCCGGCCGATGGCTTCAGCGGAACGACGACCCCCGTGATCTACCGGATCGCCGACGCCAACGGCACGACCGACGACGCCCGCGTGCAGATCACCGTCCGGCCCGGACCGGTCGCGGCTCCCGACACGGACTCGACGCCGCAGGGCGTCCCGGTGACCCTGCGGCCGCTCGACAACGACACCCCGTCCCGCAACGCCGACGACTCGGAGGGCGCGTGGGATGCGAGCACTCTGCGCTTCCCGACCACGGGCCAGCCGGCCGGCGCCCAGGTGCTCGACGGGGGCACCCGCCTCGTCGTGCCCGGGGAGGGCACCTACACCGCGGCCGCCGACGGCTCGGTCACGTTCACGCCGCTCCCCGCCTTCGCCGGCCTCGCCTCCGTGGTGTCGTACACCGTCACAGACGCGATCGGGAACGGGGTCACCTCGACCATCGTGATCGAGGTCACCCCGGTCATCCCGACCGCGACCGACGACGCGGCCGTGACACCGTTCGCGACTCCCGTGACGTTCGACCTCGCCGGGAACGACGAGCCCGGCGACCCCGCGGTTCCTCTCGACCTCACCTCCGTGGTCTTCGAGGCGTCCGGTATCCCCGCCGGCCTCACGGCCGAGATCCGCGACGGCGGCAAGACGCTCGACGTCGCCGGCGAGGGCGTCTACACGCTGCGCGCCGACGGGACGGTGACGTTCACGCCCGCGGAGGGTTTCAGCGGCACGACGACCCCGGTCCGCTACACGATCCTCGACGAGAACGGCTCGTCCGCGAACGCCGCGCTCACCGTGACCGTGCGACCGGGGCCCGACGCGAACGCCGATGTCGAGAGCACGCCGCAGAACGTGCCCGTGACCGTCGACATCCTCGGCAACGACAGCCCCGGACAGCAGGCGGACGGGACGGACGGTGTGCTCGACCCCGCGTCCCTGGTCTTCCCCGCGACGGGCCAGCCGGTCGGCTCGACCGTCGGCGGAGGCGGCAAGACGCTCGACGTCCCCGGCGAGGGCACGTACGAGATCGGATCGGACGGACGGGTGACCTTCACGCCTGTTCCCGCGTTCCGCGGAGCGGCGACGCCCGTGACGTACGCCGTGACCGATTCGCTCGGCAACTCCGCCAGCTCGACGGTGACCATCACGGTCGCAGGCGTCGATCCGATCGCGCGGAACAACGCGGCGACCACCGCGCCGGGAGTCCCGGTGGTGATCGATGTGATCGGCGACGACGCTCCGGGTACCACCGGAGTGCCGCTCGACCGCTCGACCCTCCGCATCGTGGGCGCCGACGGCGCGCTCGTGACAGATCTCACCGTCCCCGGTGAGGGCGTCTGGACCGTGGTGGATGGCAAGATCGTGTTCACGCCCGCGCCCGGGTTCGTCGGCAGGACCACGTCGATCACCTACTCGGTGGCGGACGCGAACGGCACGCGGGTCACCGCGACCGTGACCGTGACGGTGGCCGCTGGCGCGAGCACCGCTCTCCCGACGACCGGTGGTGCCGTGCCGTGGATCCCCCTCGGGGCGGGCCTCCTGCTGCTGCTCGCCGGGATCGCGATCCTGATCCGTCGACGTTCGGCCTGACGTGAGGGCCACCGTCCCGACCGTCGTCGCGGCGCTCGCCGCGGCGGCGGTCCTCGCCGGATGCAGCCCGTCAGGACCGCCCGCGCCCTCGGTCACCGGGGGGACGAGTGCCGTGGAGGATCTGACGATCGATGAGTGCCCGCCGGGGAGCGGACGTCTGACGTCGACGGGTTCATTGCAGAACAGCGAAGGCGACGCGGGCGACTATCTCGTGCGCGTGAGCTGGCTCGACACCGACGGATCCGTGATCGCGTCGGCGTGGCAGGAGATCGAGGCGGTGGATGCGGGAGCATCCGCCGACTGGTCCGTCTCCGCCGATCTCGGCGAGGCCTCCGCGAGCAGCTGCACCGTCGCCCTCACGCGCGGCGTTCTCTGACCCCACGGAGGCGCGGGCGCTACAGAGCGGCGGTCACCCCGGGCAGCAGCTTGGTGAGGATCGTGCCGAGCTGCGCGCGCTCCTCGTCGCTGAGCGGACCCAGGACCAGCTCGCGGATCTGCGCGACGTGCACGGGCGCCGCCGACCGCAGCAGCTCACGTCCGGCGGGGGTGAGGGTCGCCGAGAGCGTTCGCCGGTCGCTGCCGCACGAGGACCGCGCCACCCAGCCGCGCTCCTCGAGAGAGTCCAGGGCGTGGCTGAGGCGCGACCTGCTGAGCCCGGCGATCTGCGCGAGCTCGGTCATCGTGACCGTGCTCTCGCCCCGGCCGGCGAGCGTGATCAGGATCGCGTAGTGGGCGTGGTTGAGTCCGGTCTCGGCCTTGAGGGTGCGGTCGAGCACCTGCGGGAGCAGCTGCACGAACCGGATCGTCGGCAGCCACGTCGCCATCTCGGCGTCGTCGAGCCGACGCTCGTCCATCACGCGGCGGACAGGTCGATGGTGTGCGCGGTGTGATCGCGCTTGGCCTGCAGGTAGCGCGAGTTCGCGTCCGACAGGTGCACCCCGGTCGGCACACGGTCCGTGACCCGGATGCCGAGTCCCTCGAGCTGCACCGCCTTGTCGGGGTTGTTGCTGAGCAGACGGATGCCGTCGACCCCCGCGGCCCGCAGCATCTGGGCTGCGACGGTGTAGTCGCGCTCGTCCTCGCCATGGCCGAGAGCGACGTTGGCCTCGTAGGTGTCGAGGCCGGAGTCCTGCAGGGCGTAGGCGTCGAGCTTGGCGTAGAGGCCGATGCCGCGACCCTCCTGGCGCAGGTAGAGCAGGAAACCGCCCTCGTCCGAGATCCGCTCGACCGCCTCGCGCAGCTGCGGGCCGCAGTCGCAGCGCTCGGAGCCGAACACGTCGCCGGTCAGGCACTCGCTGTGCGGGCGCACCAGCGGTGCGTCGCCACCGGCATCCGCTCGCTCCATCGCCGCGCGCCAGTCTCCGAGTCCCAGCAGCAGGTGCTCACGGCCGTCGACGAGTCCGTCGAACGTGACCACATCGGCGGTCGTGGCGAAACCATCGGCGAAGCGCAGCGGCACGCGTACCCGCGTGCGCTCGGTGGCGACCGGAACGACGGTTGAAGTTTCAATCATGCGAGATGCAACGCGTCGACGGGTCGTCTATTCCCGCCGACGACGGATCAGCTTCAGCTCGCTGACGAGGATGCCGAGCACGACGAGCGCCCCACCGATGAGTGCGGTGACCGGCAGGCGCTCGCCGGCGATCCGCCCGATGACCCCGGCCCACACCGGTTCTCCGGCGTAGATGATCGTCGCGCGGGTCGGCGACACGGACTTCTGCGCCCAGTTCATCGTGAGCTGGATCAGGCAGCTGGCGGCGCCGAGCCCGACCGCGCAGCCCACCCAGATCCAGGAGAACTCGGGGATCCCCTCGCCGACGACCGGCATGGTCAGGAGCCCGAGCGCGCCGGCGGTCAGCAGCTGCACGACGGTGATGCGTCCGAGGTCGATCTTCCCGGCGAACACGCTGATGAGGATGATCTCGGCGGCGATCGGGAGGGTGCTGATCATCGTCGCGATCTCGCCGGTGCCGAGGCTGAGCGTGAAGGCGTCGGGGCCGGCGATGAGCACCAGTCCGACGAAGGCGAGTCCCGCGCCGATGAAGGCCATGGCGGGTGGGCGCTTGCGGAACACCGCCCATTGCGCGAACGGGACGAGCGGCACGTACATCGCGGTGATGAACGCGGAGGTGCTGCTGTCGATCGTCTGCAGCCCGAACGTCTGCAGGCCGTAGCCGAGGTAGATCATCACGCCGATCGCGACGCCGGCTCCCACGTCCCGCCACCGGATGCCGCGCAGGACGCGCCGGAAGATCACGACGCTGATGAGTCCGGCGATGAGGAAGCGCACGCCGACGAAGAACCACGGCCCGGAATGCTGCATGGCCCAGTGCACGAGCAGGAACGTGCTGCCCCATACTGCGGTGATGGCGATGAGGGCGGCTTCCTGCGGGCGGAAGCGCATCCAGCGAAGACGAGAGGGCATCGTTGCCCTTTCTCGACGTTGCCGGATCGAGCCTATCCGCCCGACGGTGACGCGAGAAGACGGGCCGGCGCCGGATGCCGGAGCGACTCGATAGCCTCGGAGGATGAGCAGCTTCGTGAGCGTGAACGCGGTGAATGACCTCCTGTCTCAGGGCGCCCCGGTGCGCCTGATCGACGTGCGGTGGCGACTCGATCGTCCGGAGGCCGGGCATGACGACTATCTGACCGGGCACATCCCCGGTGCGGTCTTCGCCTCGCTCGACACGGAGCTCTCGACGCACGGCGAGCCGTCGGAGGGTCGGCATCCGCTGCCGTCGACCGCGACCCTCCAGGCGGCGGCGCGCCGCTGGGGCGTGAACGACGGCGACATCGTGGTCGCATACGACGACGCCAAGAGCACGGCTGCGTCGCGCGCCTGGTGGCTCCTCCGCCAGGCCGGCGTCGACGTGCGCGTGCTCGACGGCGGCCTCCGCGCGTGGAAGGCCGCCGGGTTCGACATCGCCACCGACGACGTGATCCCCGAGACGGGTGAGGTCGTGCTCGAGGAGATCGGCGGCGATGCGCTCTCGATCGACGAGGCGGCCGCGTTCCCGGCATCCGGTGTCCTGCTCGACGTGCGCGCTCCCGAGCGCTACCGCGGCGAGACCGAGCCGCTCGACCCGCAGGCCGGGCACATCCCCGGCGCACGCAACCTCCCGACGATGCTGCATCTCGACGCCGAGGGGCGCCTGCTCGATCCGGAGACCGTCCGCTCGACATTCGCGGGGATCGGAGTCGCACCGGGCACACCTGTCGCCGCGTACTGCGGCTCCGGCGTCACTGCTGCGCACACGGCGCTGATCCTCAGCGAGGTCGGCATCGACGCGAAGGTGTTCCCCGGGTCGTGGAGCCAGTGGTCGAACACGCCGGGTCGTCCGGTCGCAACGGGTGATCAGCCCGGCTGATCACCGGCGTCATCGCGGGGGCCGTACCCCCACAGCAGCTCCACGGCGCCCGGGCCGAAGGCGCGGTGGACCAGGTGCACCGACCCGCCGCCGTTGGGCGTCACCGGGGTGATCGTGATCCCGGATGCCGTCTCGACGCGCTCCTCGCACCAGTCCGGCAGCGCATCCGGATGGAACCGCACCCAGACCAGCAGTTCGCGGCACTGCCGGGCCACACCGTGGCCGGTCTCGCGCGTCGGCGGATAGTCCGGCGGGTACTCGACCGACCATTCGACCATCGTCGTGTCGGGCGCGGACAGGGGAGCGTCGAGTTCGAACAGCACGCCGTGGACCTCGCCGCCGGCATGCGAGTACTCTCCCGCGATGCGTCCTCCCGACACCGCGCGGAAGATCGGCGAGGGGGTGCGGGTGCCGGGCGTCAGCTCGAGGAAGGGGGTGCCCGTCATCGTGCCGGACGTCGCCTGGAGGACGCTCCTCGTGATGCAGTACGACACGTTGCCGTCGGCGTCGACGTCGGTCACGGAGTGCGTCGTGATCTCGCGTGAATGGTCGGGATACGGGGCTCCGAGCGCGGCGTACGCGTCTTTCACCGCCGTCTCGAGGTCGTGCTGGTCGATCGGGAACTGACTCGGCCCGAGGGGGCCCGTCCGCTTGGTGGACGGGAGGAGCCCGGCCAGGGCGTCATCGTCGAGGCCGAGCAGCTGCTCGATGTCGGCCAGCGCCGCCAGGGACTGTGCGCCTTCCGGTCGCCGGGCGCCGGAGCGCCAATAGCTGAGCGTCGCCATCGAGACGCGGTTCCCCCGACGCTTCAACTGCCGCTGCAGCCAGGAGAGAGTGACGTCCTTCGCGTTGATGGCGTTGCGGAGGGCCCCCGCGAACGCCTCCGAGGAGGACCCGTGATCGTCATATTCGAAACTCATCACACCACCCCTCCGGTATGTGAAGGCCATCGTCCTAAAGTGAGCATACGACCGCACACGCGCACCTCAGGGGACCGGGTGGGCGAGTGGGGTCGATCGACTGTGTCGTCGAAGGGCAGGGTGCCCGACCTTGCGTACGACCAGTCTCACGCAGTGACGCCCCCTTACTGCGTTCGTCGTGAAGCCCGGTGATCGATCTGGGGAGATCCACCGGGCTTCACGAACACCCCTCCCGTGCGCTCCCGCGCGCGGCTCCGCGGCTTCGCGGCCCCGCGTAGACTGGGAGGAACACCCCGGAGGACTCTGGATCGTCATGTCTGCCCCTGCCCGCGCATTCACCATGCGACACGTGCAACTGCTGCGCGCGCTCTTCGCCGCCGTCGCCGCGCTGATGATCACGTTCTCCTCCGACCACTCGGCCCCGGTCGGGCTCTCCGTCTTCAGCGGCTTCGTGTTCGTCACGGCGCTCGTGCAGGTGCTGGCTGCGTGGCTGGTGCTGCCGGAAGGGTCGCGCTGGCCGCAGGTCCTGCTCGCGGCGCTCGGCGTCATCGCCGGCATGGCGAGCGGCATCCCCGCCTGGCGGTCGGATGATCTGTTCTTCGTGGTGGTCTCCGTCTGGGCCATCGTCACCGGCGGGGTCGAACTCCTCGCCGGCATCCGCGCGCGCCGCACGGCCGACCCGCTCGCGCGTGACGCGATCACCATCGGTGCGCTCGGCATCCTCCTCGGTGTCGTCCTCCTGCTGATCCCGGCCGGATTCGTGCAGGAGTACACGATCGACAAGGCGGGCACGTTCCTGCTCTCCGGCATCATCCTCGGGGTCGGCATGTTCGGCGGCTACGCCGCGATCGTCGCGGTCTTCCTCGGCATCGCGGGCCTCACCCCGAAACGAGCGGATGCCGCCGACGTCGACGTCTCCGCAGCGCCCGCTGCCGCCGGTGCTGACCGCGCCGCGGCATCCGGTACCGATCAGAGCGCAGCCTCGGCCGAGCGCGGAGGAGAGCGATGAGCGACGAGAAGCCGACCCGGCGGGACATCCTGCGTCCGCTGCACCTGCTCGGCATCGCGCTGGGCTGCGGCATCTTCGCGATGGTCGTCACCCTGGTCTCCACCGGCGCCTTCACCGCGCGGGTGAACACGGCGATCGCGGACGGCAGCTACGACGGCCTGACGCCGGTCGCGCTCGGCCTCGTCGTCGGCGGCGGCGCGTTCATCGCGACCCTGCTGATCCTCGCGATGCTGATCCTCGCCGTCGATCCGGCCGACGTCACCAAGACGATCGACCGTCCGGTGCTGTACGACGCGGAGCCCGACGAGGACTCCGGCACCGACAAGCCGGCCCACCCCGCTTCCTCCTGACGACCGGATTCCTCTCCGCGCCGGAGCGGGGGTCGGCCGGACGTCGATCCTCTCGTCATCGACGATCCCGCACCGATCTCTGCGCGCTCTCCCCGAGACCATGACCTCCTAACATCCGATCAAAGCCGCCCTGAACGCGCCGACCGGGAGGACTTTCGTCGAAAGAGGTACCCATTCGTCCATAGACATCCGAGGTCTGCTGTCGCACACTGACTTGTGGCGGACACGACGCACCGTTGCGCGAGCTGCCGATGCCCCAGATGACGATGATGCTCCGGAGGTTGCAGTGATGATGGTCCCCCTTTCCCGTCGACAGGTTCTGCAGGTGGGCGGTCTCGCCCTTCTCGCCCCGTTCGCCCCCCAGTTCCTCGCGGCTCGGCCCGCCGCGGCGATCGTTCACGGCGCAGGAGTCTCCCTGCGCGCCGTCGCCGCCGGAGCGATTCCCCGACCGGAGCTGTCGCCGCACGCGCTCTGGTACGGCACGCCTGCGGCGAACTGGGAGACGCAGGCGCTTCCGATCGGCAACGCCCGCCTCGGTGCGAAGCTGTTCGGAAACCCGGATGCCGAGGTCATCCAGTTCAGCGAGCAGAGCTTCTGGGGTGGCGTCAACGACTACGACAACGCCCTCGCCGGGCAGCCCGACGGTGCGTACGACACCAGCGTGACCGGATTCGGCTCGTTCCGCGACTTCGGCGAGGTGACGGTCGCGTTCGGAGCACGCAACACCGTGACCTCCCCCGGCGGACCGTATGAGGTGTCCGGGGGAGAGAGCGTCGAGAAGACCTATGACGGGGATTCCGGCACGAAGTGGTGCCTGATCGCCCCGCCCGCCGAGGTGATCTGGCAGGCGGACCTGGCCGAGCCGACCGCCGTGTCGTCGTACTCGCTCACGAGCGCGAACGACGTGCCGGATCGCGACCCCCAGGACTGGCGGCTCGAGGGCTCCGCCGACGGAGCGACGTGGATCGCGCTCGACTCGAGGGCCGAAGCCCCGTTCGCGCAGCGATTCCTCACGAAGAGCTTCGACTTCGCGAACACGGAGGTGTACGGCCACTACCGGATCGTCTTCGCGCCGAAGGCCGGTATCAGCCACTTCCAGGTCGCCGAGATCTCCCTGGGCGGCGTCGACCTGGCGCAGGGAAGCGCCGTATACGTCTCTTCGCCGAGCGGGCACGCGGATGCGCTGGTCGGCAGCGTCGACGCCGATCCCACGACCGTGTGGGATGTCCCGACCACCGGGTCCGGAGCGATCTGGCAGGTCGAGCTGAGCGCGAAGCGCGCGCTGACCGGCTACGTTCTCGCGAGTGCTCCGGATGAGCCGGAGAAGGACCCGCAGAGCTGGACGGTGTCCGGGTCCGACGACGGGCGGGACTGGACCGCGCTCGACACCCGGTCCGGTGAGACGTTCCCCGATCGCGGCACCGGACGCGCGTTCGCGTTCGCCAACTCCACCGCCTACGCGATGTACCGGATCGTCTTCTCCGGACCCTCGGCGTTCCGTCTGGGGGGCATCGCGTTCACGGGCGACGGCTACAGCACGGCGGGCGCACGCGCCGTCGTCGACTACCGCCGCGCGCTCGACATCGCCGACGGCACCCACAGCACGCATTTCGCGACGGCGCAGGGGACAGTGCTGCGGGAAGCCTTCGCGAGCCGCGACGCCGATGTCATCGCCGTCCGCTTCACCGCAGATCGGCCCGCTGCCCTCGACGCCCTCATCACGATGGTCTCGAAGCAGGAGGGTGTGCCCACCACGGCCGATGCCGCCGGACGTCGGCTGAGCTTCTCCGGGACCATGGCGAATCAGCTCGCGCACGCGGCCGTCGTCCGCATCGCCGACACCGATGGAGAGATCACCGCCGAATCCGGCGGACTGCGCGTCGCCGGGGCGTCGTCGATCACGCTGCTGCTCGACGCTCGCACGGACTATCGGCTGAGCGCCGCCCACGGATGGCGCGGCACGGCTCCCGAGCCGGTCATCGAAGACGCCCTCACGGCCGCGGCATCGCTGTCCTGGGACGACCTGCGCGCCGCTCACACCGAGCAGGTCGCCAGCCTGATGCAGCGGGCGAAAGTGCAGTGGGGGCAGTCCGATGACGAGGTGATGGCCCTGCCGACCGACCGTCGACTCGCGCGCTACGGAGCGGGGGAGTCCGATCCGACTCTCGAGCAGACCCTGTACGCCTACGGGCGCTACCTGCTCCTCAGCTCCTCCAAGCCGGGCGGTCTTCCCGCGAACCTGCAGGGGCTGTGGAACAACAGCAACCAGCCGGCCTGGGCGAGCGACTACCACACGAACATCAACATCCAGATGAACTACTGGGGAGCGGAGTCCGCCGACCTCCCCGAATCCCACGAGGCTCTGGCCGCGTTCATCCGCGAGGTGGCCGTGCCGAGCCGGGTCGCGACGCGCAACGCGTTCGGCGCCGACGTGCGCGGGTGGACCGCTCGCACCTCGCAGAGCATCTTCGGCGGCAACGCGTGGGAGTGGAACACGATCGCCAGCGCCTGGTACGCCCAGCACCTCTATGAGCACTGGGCATTCACGCAGGACAAGAAGTATCTGCGCGACCTCGCCTACCCGCTCATCAAGGAGATCTGCCAGTTCTGGGAAGACCAGCTCAAAGAGCTCCCCGACGGAACCCTCGTCGCGCCGATGGGCTGGTCGCCGGAGCACGGGCCGCGCGAAGACGGTGTCATGCACGACCAGCAGATCATCTGGGACCTCTTCCAGAACTATCTCGAGTGCGCGGAGGCGCTCGACGTCGACAAGAAGTATCAGAAGGCCGTCGCCGACATGCAGGAGCGGCTCGCTCCGAACAAGATCGGCCGGTGGGGGCAGCTGCAGGAGTGGCAGACGGACCGCGACGACCCCGAGGACATCCACCGGCACACGTCGCATCTGTTCGCGGTCTATCCCGGGCGCCAGATCACCCCCGACACCCCCGAGCTCTCGGCTGCGGCGCTGGTGTCCCTGAAGGCGCGCTGCGGCGAGAAGGAGGGCGTGCCCTTCACCGCCGCGACCGTGTCGGGAGACAGCCGGCGCTCGTGGACCTGGCCGTGGCGAGCAGGTCTCTTCGCCCGCCTCGGCGACGCCGAACGTGCCGGCATCATGGTGCGCGGCCTGCTCACCTACAACATCCTGCAGAACCTGTGGGCGAACCATCCGCCGTTCCAGCTCGACGGGAACTACGGCATCGTCGGCACGATGGTCGAGATGCTCCTGCAGAGCCACGGCGGGGTCATCCGGCTTCTTCCGGCCCTTCCTGCGGACTGGTCGGCGACCGGGTCGTTCGAAGGACTGCGGGCGCGGGGCGGATATCGGGTCGACTGCGAGTGGCGGGACGGGGAGGTCGTGTCCTACGACATCGTCGCGGATCGAGCGCCGAACATGAGCAACGTGATCGTGGTCGTCAACGGACAGCGGCGCAAGGTCAAGCCGGGCAACCCCAAGAACGGCAAGCCGATGCGCGATCTCGGGCCTGCCGACTGACCCGCACGGTGCCGGCGGCCGGGCTCTCCCGGCGCCGGCACCCCGCGTGCCCGCCACGCCGATCCGGAATACTCCCGGAGACGCGGGGCTTGTGCCTAGAGTGACTGCCTCCGTCGACCGCGCCTCCATCGGACTGCGCTCGGCACGCGGACCGGTCCTCGGTGCGCTGATGCTCGCCACCGGACTCATCGCCATCGATGCCACGATCCTCGCGACGGCCGTGCCCAGCATCGTCCGCGAGCTCGGCAGCTACCAGCAGTTCCCGTGGCTGTTCTCCGTCTACCTGCTCGCACAGGCGGTGAGCGTGCCGATCTACTCGCGCTTCGCCGACACGGTGGGGCGCAAGCCGATCATCCTCCTGGGCATCGGTCTCTTCCTGCTCGGCTCGATCCTCTGCGGGTTCGCATGGAGCATGCCCGCCCTCATCGTCTTCCGCGTCATACAAGGCCTCGGCGCGGGGGCGGTGGCTCCGATGTCGATGACGATCGTCGGCGACATCTACACCGTCGCCGAGCGCGCCAAGGTGCAGGGCTACGTCGCGAGCGTCTGGGCCGTCTCGTCGGTCGTCGGTCCGGCGCTCGGCGGCATCTTCGCGCAGCTGGACGCCTGGCGGTGGATCTTCTGGGTCAACATCCCGCTCTGTCTGATCGCCGGATGGATGCTGCTGCGCAAGTACCACGAGAAGAAGCAGACTCAGCGGCACCGGATCGACTACGCCGGAGCGGTACTACTCACCATCGGACTGACCGGCATCATCCTCGGGATGCTCGAGGGCGGCAACGCCTGGGCGTGGCTCTCGGTGCAGAGTGCTCTCTGCTTCGGCATCGGCATCCTCGCCCTGGCGGCGTTCGTGCTCGTGGAGCGCCGCACGCCCGAGCCGATCGTCGACCTGCGCCTCGCGCGGAGGCGGCTCATCCTCACGACCACGATCGTCTCGCTCGGCGTCGGGGCGCTGATGATCGGCGTGACGAGCTTCGCGCCCGCCTACCTGGAGGGGTCCATCGGCATCGCACCGCTGCTGTCCGGACTCGCGGTCGCGGCGCTGACCCTCGGCTGGCCGCTCTCGGCGGCGAACGCCGGACGCCTCTACCTGCGGATCGGCTTCCGCCGCACCACTCTGATCGGGATGAGCATCGCGACGATCGCGGCCATCGCGCTCGCCGCCGTGTCACCGTGGCCGAATCCGTTCGTGATCGCCGGGGTGGCGTTCCTGTTCGGCTTCGGTCTGGGCTGGAGCGCCGCCCCCACCCTCATCGCCGCACAGGCCTCGGTCGGCTGGGGCGAGCGGGGCGCGGTCACCGGGATGAACGCGTTCGCACGGTCGGCGGGCAGCGCCGTCGGCGTCGCCGTGTTCGGTGCGATCTCGAACTCCGTGATCGCGCAGGGCCGCGGACCGGGAGACCCCGACACGATCATCTCGGCATCCGTCTGGGTGTTCGTCGCGGTCGCCGTCACCGCCGTGCTCACGCTGATCGCCGCCGCCTTCATGCCGAAGGACTCCGTGCCGCAGCGCTCCGGCGAGGTCGACGACTAGATCCGCAGCCCGGCTCGGCGTGCGGTATTCAGTCAGGACTCAGGTCTGGACGGAACCTCGTCCGGGAAAGACGGGGACGTCAGGTCCCGACGCCCACGGTCTTGCTGAATTGTGAACGCGGTCTGCTCGGCCCCGCTGAGCCGGAGGTCTGGTCAGCGCGCGAGCTGCTCCGCGATGCCCGTGTAGGTCGCGGGCGTCAGAGCGAGCAGGCGCTGCTTCGCGGCGTCCCCGATCTCGAGGCCCTCGACGAACTCCGCCAGGTCGGCGCCGCCGACGCGGTGTCCGCGGGTGAGCTCCTTGAGCAGGGCGTACGGGTCGCTGATCGTCGAACGACCGGCCACGACCTCGGCGCGGATGACGGTCTGGATGGCCTCGGCGAGCACCTCCCAGTTGACGTCGAGGTCGGCGAGCAGTACGTCGCGCGACAGCGAGATCGCGTTCAGACCCCGGCGCAGGTTGTCGAGCGCGAGCTGCGAGTGACCGAAGGCCACGCCGATGTTGCGCTGCGTGGTCGAGTCGGTCAGGTCGCGCTGCAGACGGCTGGTGACCAGCGTCTGTCCGAGCGATGCGAACAGGGCGCCCGAGATCTCGAGGTTCGCCTCGGCGTTCTCGAACCGGATCGGGTTGATCTTGTGCGGCATCGTCGACGAGCCGGTGGCGCCGGCGACCGGGATCTGAGCGAAGTACCCGAGCGAGATGTACGTCCAGATATCGGTGGCGAGGTTGTGCAGGATGCCGCCGGCGTGACGCACCCGGTCGTAGAGCTCGACCTGCCAGTCGTGCGACTCGATCTGCGTCGTGAGCACGTTGAAGCCGAGCCCCAGGCCCTCGATGTACTCGCGGGCGATGGTCGGCCAGTCGGCGTCAGGGTCGGCGGCGAGGTGCGCCGACCAGGTGCCGGTCGCGCCCGAGAACTTCGCCAGATAGTCGGATGCCGCGATCTGGCCGCGCACGCGCTCGAGGCGCCACGCGAACACGGCGATCTCCTTGCCCATGGTCGACGGCGTCGCGGGCTGGCCGTGGGTGCGGGAGAGCATCGGGGCGTCGGCGTGCTCGACCGCGAGCTCGCGGAGCTTGGCGATCACGGTGTCGAGAGCGGGCAGCCAGACCTCTTCGACCGCGCGCTTGACCGTGAGGGCGTAGGAAGCGGAGTTGATGTCCTCGCTCGTGCAGGCGAAGTGGGTGAGCTCGGCGATCGCATCCAGCCCGAGCGTCGAGAGACGGTCGCGCACCAGGTACTCGATCGCCTTGACGTCGTGCTGCGTGACGGCTTCCTTCTCGGCGAGCCAGTCGATCTCGGCCTGGCCGAAGTCGCGGTACAGCGCGCGCAGACGCTCCTTGTCGGCATCTGACAGCGGTGTGGTCTCGAACAGCGAGCGGTCGGTGAGGGCGATCAGCCACTCGACCTCGACCTCGACACGTGCGCGGTTCAGTCCGGCCTCGGAGAGGAAGTCGGCGAGTCCGGTGACGGCGCCGCGGTAGCGGCCGTCGAGAGGGCTCAGGGGCTGCGGCGGGAGCGAGGGCTGGAAAGTCAGGGGAGTCCTCCTGATGAGGCCCCGGAGTTCCGGGGCGTGCGGGGGAGACGAAGGGCGGGTTCGAGCTGGCGGAACAGGCCCCGTGTCGACGCCTCAATCATACCGAGCACCGAATCGAACATGTCGGCGCCCGCGTAGTAGGGGTCGGGGACGTCGTGCGTCGAGGCATCCGGATCGAAGGCCAGCAGCAGGGTGACCTTGCCCTCCTCGTCCTCGTCGCGGGCCCACTCGCGGAGGATGCGCTCGTGCGTGCGGTCGAGCGCGACGACGAGGTCGTTGTCGGCGAAGGACGCCGCGGTGAACTGCCGCGCGCGATGCTGGGACCCGTCGTAGCCCCGCCGAGCGAGCGAGTCGATCGTGCGGTGGTCGGCGCGCTCGCCGAGGTGCCAGTCACCCGTGCCGGCGCTGCGCGAGATGATGCGGGACCCGAGTCCCTGCCGCTCGGCGAGGTCCCGGAAGACGACCTCGGCCATGGGAGACCGGCAGATGTTCCCCGTGCAGACGAAGATCACGCGAAAGGGATCCGGGGAAGTCACCCGTCCATTCTGCCTGGCGTCGGCTGTCCTGCACAGCGCGCGCCGGCATACCGGCTCTCCACCGCTGCGGATATTCCGGGTCGGATGGGAGCGGTGGATCACGGATGCTGGGCGCATGCACTCCTTCACACATGCAGAGGCCTACGCCTCGGACGCCTTCTGGGCATGGGTGACCGCGCGGCGAGAGATCGACGCCGCGATCACCGCGCTCGAATCGGCGGGGGCCGCGCTGGTGGCTCTCGTCGACGATTCCGACTGGCGGTCGGACGGGGTCAGGGCGCTCCACGAACTGCTCGGTCGCGTCCAGGACGGCACAGGATCGGAGATCGGCGGACTGCAGGTGCGCGCGTGGGAGCTGGAGGCGGTGGTGCAGGGATGAGCGGCGACCTGGAGATCGATCACGGAGGTGCGATCGCCGTCGACACCGAGGCGATGCGCGATGTGGGCAGGCGCATGACGTCGCTGGCATCCCATCTCGAGGAGGCGCGGGACGCGGTCATGCGGGCTCGCGGGATCATCGTCGGCGCACCGGGCTTCGCCGAGCAGGTCGACGTCGGCGCGCTGGAGGCGAGCCGCGATCGCATCGGCGCCCTGCGATCCGAGGTGGACGAGGCCAGCATCGGCACGCTGCTGATGGCGGATGCATTCGAGATCGTCGAACTGCGCGCCGAGGCCGAGGCGCTGGCGCACACCGACGCCGCTGCCGCTGCCGCGCTCGAGGCCCGGATCGATCGGATGGTGGCCGCCGACGCGCGCATCGGCGCGATGGCGGACCAGCTCGTCGCCCAGTGGGAGAACGAGCGGTTCGAGGGGCTCGACACGCAGTGGGACATGGGTGAGCTCCTCCCGCCGTTCTTCACGATCGGCGCGTTCATCGGCACGACCGCGCGGCTCGGCCATGTGCTGCCGGGCATGACGCTCAAGGGCGATGTCGAGCCGGTGTCCGTCACCACCGTGAAGTCCTCCACGCCGGATGCGCCTCCGGCGACCCTTCGCGGGGCCTTCGAGAGGATGCCGAAGGACGCGAGTGCGCAGGTGGCCGTCGAGAAGCTCCGGTTCGACGACGGGTCGACGAAGTACATGGTGTATCTCAAGGGCACGCAGAACTTCGTGCCCTGGCAGGCCGGCGGGCCCGAACCCTGGGACATGAAGTCGAACGCCGAGCTGTACACGGGTGAGAAGTCGGCGTCCTACCAGGCGGTGATCGACGCGCTCCATGCCGCGGGCGCGGAATCCGGCGACACCATCGGCGTCGTCGCCCACTCTCAGGCGGGAATGATCGCGGTGCACATGGCGATGGAGAGCTCTTTCGATGTCGAGTTCGTCGCGACCGCGGGCAGCCCGACGGTCGGCACCTTCCGCGACGACCAGCTGGCCGTGCAGATCCTGCACACCGACGACGTCGTAGGCAGCATGTCCGGCGGAGGATCGCCCGCGGGCAGCGGATCGCCCGACAGCTTCATCGCGACCCGGGTGGCCGATCCGAATCCCGGGATCCAGGATCTGGCGCTCGCGCCGCACAGGTTCGAGCCCTACCTCGAGACCGCGGAGATGATCGACGAATCAGACGACCCGCGGGCTGTCGCACTCGGCGACTACTGGACGCGGTTGGGCGAAGCCGTCTCGGTCGAGCGCACCGAGTATCACGCGGAGCGCATCCGGTGAGAGATGGCTGATTGCCTGATCGCCGCCGTCGCCATCCGTCGCGATGTTCCGCTCCTGCAGCGGGATCGCGAGTTCGCGTTCCTCGCGGAGATCAGTCCGTTGCGGTTGCACGCGGTCGGCGGCTGACCGAATCCGTCTCAGTCGCGGCGCTGCTTCTTCGTCTGCGGGCGCAGGATGAAGCCGAAGATGCCGTTGATCACCGAGATGATGAGCGCGGCCAGCACGCCCCACCAGAAGTCGCCGACGGTCAGGCCCCAGCCGAACCCGCTCGTGATCCAGGCCGTGAGCCACAGCAGGAAGCCGTTGATGATGAGCCCGATGAGGCCGAGCGTGAGGATGTAGAGCGGGAAGGCGACGATCTTCACGACCGTGCCGATGATGGTGTTCACGATCGCGAAGATCGCGGCGACCGCGAGCAGCGTCAGCACCAGCTGAAGGGTCTCGCCGGGCGGGAACGCGGTGATCACGACCTGCAGGGCGGGGATCAGAGTGACCACCCAGAGGGCGAAGGCGTTGACGACGACGCGGATGATGAAGCGCATAGTGCGTCCAGTGTCGCACGCCCGCCCGCGCTTGTCAGGAAGCGGACGTCCCTTGCAGTGGAATGCGATGCGCTCGGATGCGCCGCTCGGATTCATCGAGGTCGATCTCTCCGGACGCGACGCCGACGACGAGGTCGAACGCATCGTCGGTCGCGAAGTTGTGCTTCCAGCCGTTGATCCAGAGGAACGCGACGAAGGTGGTCCACGCCGTGCGCTTGTTCCCGTCGGAAAGGGGACGGTTGCGAGCGAGCGACTCCAACAGCGCAGAAGCCTTTCGGTCGATCGTCCCGTAGGCATCGTCGCCGAACAAGGATGCCGCCGGGCGGGCAAGCGCGGACGCGAGAAGCCCGGCGTCGCGCACGTGGAAGCCGAGCCGGTCGACGGTGAGGAGTCCGTCTTCGAGAGTGAGGTACTCGGTCATGCGTCTTCGAGACGCTCCAGGAGTGCACTGTCATTGGTGAGGACGAAGTCGACCGCCGAGTTCACGAGTGCGGTGCGCGAGGTGTCGTTCGCGAATCGCGTCGCCGCTTCGATGATCACCGCGTGCTTCGACATGTGCCGGGCGCGGGCGATCGCCTCGAGCTGGGCATCGAGTTCTTCCGGGAGTCGCACGGTCATAGCCATACCAGAATGGTATCACTCGCTTTCCCCGGAGCCCGGGGACCCGAGACTTCTAGACTGGCGATGTGACCGAGCCGATCCTGCCCCGCATCCGCCCCGCCATCGCTGCGCTCGCGCCGTATCGGCAGGGCAGGCAGGCGGGTCCCGATGCGTTCAAGCTCTCCAGCAACGAGAACCCCTTCGAACCGCTGCCGTCGGTGCTCGACGCTCTCCAGCGCACGACGCCGATCAACCGCTACCCGGATGCGACCGCCGGGCGTCTGCGAGCGCGGCTCGGAGAGCGCTACGGGGTCGAGGCCGACCAGGTGCACGTCGCGTCCGGCAGCGTGTCGATCCTGCACCAGCTGATCCTCGCGACGGCGTCGGTGGGCGACGAGGTCATCTACGCGTGGCGCTCCTTCGAGGCGTACCCGAGCCTCCCGCTCGTGGCGGGCGCGACCGGGGTGCAGGTGCCCCTCACGGCCGGCTCCCGGCACGACCTCGACGCGATGGCGGATGCCGTGACCCACCGCACCCGCGCGATCATCGTCTGCACGCCCAACAACCCGACCGGGCCGATCGTCACGAGCGCGGAGTTCGCCGCGTTCGTCGCGCGGGTCCCGGCCGACGTCCTCATCATCCTCGACGAGGCGTACGCCGAGTTCGTGACGGCGTCCGACGCGGTCGACGGCCTCGCCGAGCGCGTCTTCGAGCAGCACCCGAACGTCGTGGTGCTGCGCACCTTCTCGAAGGCCTACGGGCTCGCGGGACTCCGCGTCGGCTACGCGATCGGACACGAGAAGGTGCTGGATGCCGCGCGCACCACCGGCATCCCGCTCTCGGTCACGTCCGCCGCCGAGAACGCTGCGATCGCGAGCCTCGACGCCGAGGGGGAGCTCCTCGAGCGCGTCGCCGTGATCGTCGAGCGCCGCACCCGCCTGGTGGAGGGCCTCCGCGCGCAGGGCTGGGACGTCCCGGACTCGCAGGCGAACTTCGTCTGGCTGCCGACGGGGGAGAGCACCGAGGAGGTGGCCGCCGCCTTCATCGAGAACGACCTCGTCGTGCGGCCGTTCCCCGGCGACGGCATCCGCATCTCCGTGGGCGAAGAGGGCTCCATCGCCCGCGTCCTCGAGGTCGCGGCCGCCGCCCGCTGAGCTCGCGTCGCGCGTCGTTCCGCCCCGATTCTCCGGTTTCCCGGGAGATACGAGGGGGTCCTAGGTATGCGTGACCGGGCATGCCGGCGCGGGTACCGTGAGGATGTGACCTCGTCTGAGACTGAACTCGTCCGCGTCCTCGATCAGGACGGCCGCTACGCTCCCAGCCCCGCCGCCGAGCAGTATCTGCCGTTGATCGAGGCGATCAGCGATGCAGAGCTCGAGCAGTTCTACCGCGACATGGTGGTCATCCGCGCCATCGACACCCAGGCGACCAACCTGCAGCGTCAGGGGCAGCTCGCCCTGTGGCCGCCGAGCCGCGGCCAGGAGGCGGCACAGGTCGGATCGGGCCGTGCCGCGCGCGCACAGGACACGATCTTCCCGTCGTACCGCGAACACGCGGTGACGCGGATCCGCGGCGTCGACCCGCTCGACATCATCAAGCTCATGCGCGGTGTCTCGCACGGCGGGTGGGACCCGACGGACCCGAAGAACGGCAACACCCGTCTCTACACGCTGGTACTCGGCTCGCAGGTTCTGCACGCGGCCGGCTACGCGATGGGCCTGTCCTTCGACGGACGCAGCGGCACCGGCGATGCCGATCGCGACGAGGCCGTCATCGTCTACTACGGCGACGGCGCCTCGAGCCAGGGCGATGTCCACGAGGCCATGGTCTTCGCCGCGAGCTACCAGGCCCCCACGGTCTTCTTCCTGCAGAACAACCACTGGGCCATCTCGGTTCCGGTCACGACGCAGTCGCGCGTGCCGCTGGTGCAGCGCAGCGCCGGCTACGGCATCCCGAGCGTCCGGGTCGACGGCAACGATGTGCTCGCCAGCTATGCGGTGTCGCGCGTGGCGCTGGACGAGGCCCGCAGCGGCCAGGGGCCGCGCGCGATCGAGGCGGTCACCTATCGCCTCGGCGCGCACACCACGAGCGACGACCCGACCAAGTACCGGCACACCGACGAGGAGGACATCTGGGCGCTCCGCGACCCGATCGTGCGCATGCGCACCTTCCTCGAGGGTCGGGGAGCTGCGGCATCCGTCTTCGACGATGCGGATGCCGAGGGCGCGGATGCCGCGGAGGATCTGCGTGCCCGGACCGTCGAGCTCGGACCGCCGCCGGTGAGCCGGATGTTCGACCACGTCTACAGCGATCCGCATCCGCTGATCGAGGAGCAGAAGGCCTGGCAGGCGAAGTACGAGGCGTCGTTCGAGGGAGGAGCACTGTGACTCTCGAGACGATGCCCCTGAGCAAGGCCATGAACGCCGGTCTGCGCAAGGCCATGGAGAACGACCCGAAGGTCATCCTGATGGGGGAGGACATCGGCAAGCTCGGCGGCGTCTTCCGCGTCACCGAGCACCTGCAGCGCGACTTCGGTGAGAAGCGGGTGCTCGACACCCCGCTGGCCGAGTCGGGGATCGTCGGCACGGCGATCGGACTCGCGATGACCGGTTTCCGTCCGGTCATCGAGATCCAGTTCGACGGGTTCGTGTTCCCCGCGTTCGACCAGATCACCACGCAGCTGGCGAAGCTGACCAACCGGCACGAGGGGAAGCTATCGCTGCCGATCGTGATCCGCATCCCCTACGGCGGGCACATCGGCGCGGTCGAGCACCACCAGGAGAGCCCGGAGGCGTACTTCACGCACACCCCGGGGCTGCGGGTGGTCTCGCCGTCGACGCCGAACGACGCCTACTGGATGATCCAGGAGGCGATCGCCTCGAACGATCCCGTGATCTTCATGGAGCCGAAGAGCCGCTACTGGCCCAAGGGCGAGGTCGAGCTCGACGCCTCTGCCGCCCCGCTGCACGCTTCGCGGGTCGTCCGCACCGGCAGCGACGTCACGCTCGTCGGCCACGGCGCCATGGTCACGACGCTGCTCCAGGCCGCGGCGCTCGCCGAAGCCGAGGGCACGAGCTGCGAGGTCGTCGACGTGCGATCGCTGTCGCCGGTCGACTACGAGCCGATCCTCGACTCGGTGCGCAAGACCGGTCACATGGTCTACGCGCAGGAGGCGCAGGGCTTCACGAGCCTCGGCAGCGAGATCGCCGCGACCGTGATGGAGCGCGCGTTCTACGCGCTGGAGGCTCCGGTGCTGCGCGTCTCCGGCTACGACACCCCGTTCCCGCCCGCGAAGCTCGAGGGCGTGTATCTTCCGGATGCCGACCGCATCCTCGAAGCCGTCGACCGCTCCCTGGCCTACTGACGCTGTTCCGAAAGGCATCCTCATGAGCACGCAGAACTTCAACCTCCCCGACGTCGGCGAGGGCCTGACCGAGGCCGAGATCGTGTCGTGGAAGGTCGCCCCGGGCGACACCGTCGCGATCAACGACGTGATCTGCGAGATCGAGACCGCGAAGTCGCTCGTCGAGCTGCCGTCGCCGCACGCCGGTGTCGTGGGCGAACTGCTCGCGGCCGAGGGGACGACGGTCGAGGTCGGCTCGCCGATCATCACCTTCACCACGGCGGATGCCGCTGCAGCGCCCGCGGTCGCGGTCGCCCCGGCACCCGAGGAGGGCGGCGGTTCCGTGCTCGTCGGCTACGGCACCGGGGGAGGAGCGACCTCGCGCCGCAAGCGCCCGGCCGAGCGCGCCGTGCGGTCATCCGTCGGCGTCATCGCGAAGCCCCCGATTCGCAAGCTCGCCCGCGACCTCGGCGTCGACCTCACCGCGGTCACGCCGACCGGCGCCGACGGCGAGGTCACGCGTGACGACGTCGTGAAGCACGCCTCCCAGGCGAGCGTGTTCCGCAACATCGAGACGCCCGAGTGGGGCGAGGTGCGCGAGGAGACGGTTCCCGCTCCGCAGAGCGCCCCGGCCGGACTGGCCCGCGGGCTCGCGCCCGCTGCGGCTCCCGCTGGCACGAGCGACGACGGGCGCACCGAGTCCATCCCGGTCAAGGGCGTGCGCAAGGCGACGTCGTCGGCCATGGTGCAGAGTGCCTACTCCGCGCCGCACGTGACGGTCTGGAAGGAGATCGACGCGAGCCGCACGATGGAGCTCGTCAAGCGTCTCAAGGCCTCGCCCGACTACGCCGACATCCGCGTCTCGCCGCTGCTGATCATGGCGCGCGCCGTCATCTGGGCGGCCCGCCGCACGCCGATGGTCAACGCGGCGTGGATCGAGACGGATGCCGGGGCCGAGATCTCCGTGCGTCACTACGTGAACCTGGGCATCGCGGCCGCGACCCCGCGCGGCCTGCTCGTGCCGAACATCAAGGATGCGCAGGACCTCGGCATGAAGGACCTCGCCCGGGCGCTCAATCGCCTCACGGTCACGGCCCGCGAGGGCAAGACCTCGCCGGCCGACCAGCAGGGTGGCACGATCACGATCACCAACATCGGCGTGTTCGGGATGGATGCCGGCACCCCGATCATCAACCCCGGCGAGGCCGGGATCGTGGCCATGGGCACGATCAGCCAGAAGCCGTGGGTCGTCGACGGAGAGGTGCGTCCCCGCTGGGTGACCACGGTCGCCGGCTCCTTCGACCACCGCGTGATCGACGGCGACGGCATGAGCCGGTTCATCGCCGACGTGGCATCCGTGCTCGAGGAGCCGGCGCTGCTCGTCGACTGATCCGCGGGCTCTGCGGCGTCGGCATCCGACGCCCGGCGAAGGGGATCCCACGATCTGAAGGAGCGCTGTTCGCGCAGGCTCCTTCGCATCGTGAGATCCCCTTCGTTTCATGCTTCCGCATTCGCGGGTTGACAAAACCCGTCCTCAGGACTCATGATTCATGGGTGCGAGAACGTTCTCGCAGAATCGCAACTCCGAAAGGCTCAAAGATGCGCACCCGAACGACGTTGTCCGCACTAATGCTCACGGCTCTCGCCGCAGCGACCCTCAGTGGATGCTCCGCCCCGGCGCCGTCCGACGGCGATGTCTCTGCCGCTCCTACGGACGCGGCGCAGGTGACCGGGCCCCTCAACATCGCCTGCTCGCAGCAGGAGGATTTCTGCCAGAGCATCACCGCCGCCTTCTCTGAGGCCACTGGAATCGACGCGACCTACGTGCGCCTCGGCTCCGGCGAGGTCCTCGCTCGGCTGGAGACGACGCCGGGCGAATTCGATATTTGGTCCGGTGGACAAGCCGAGAACCACCTCATCGCCGACGACCGCGGTTTCATCGAGGCCTACGTCTCACCGAACGCAGAGAAGCTCCCCGCGCAGTACAACGATGCGGACGGGATCTGGTCCGGGTTCTACACGGACTCCGTCGGCTTCTGCTCGAACAAGGCGGAGTTGAAGAAGCTCGGCGTCGACGCTCCCACATCCTGGGACGACCTTCTGGATCCGGCGCTGAAGGGCGTCGTCTCGATGCCCCACCCGGCGACGGCGGGCGTCGGCTACATGGCGATGTACACCGTCGAGACGTTGAACGATGGCGACACCGATGAGACGGTCGACTACTTCCAGGAACTCAACGAGAACATCCTGCAGTACTCGAAGTCCGCGGCCACCGGCACCGAGCTCACTGGCCGCGGGGAGGCGGCAGTCGCGATCTCGCTCGACTCCGACTGTGTGAAGGCCAAGGAGGCCGGATACTCCGACCTGGTCGTCACCTACCCGAAGGAAGGCACCGGATACGAGGTCGGTGCCGTGTCCGTCCTGAAGGATGCACGGAACGCCGCGGCGGCGCAGGCCTACATGGACTGGATTCTGACGGTGGACGCGCAGGACCTCTATGCCGACGTGCCCTCCTTCGCGGCACCGACGCTGCCGGACGCCGAACGAGGCGAGACGGTTCCGGATCAGGAGAAGGTCGACAAGGTCGACTGGGATCTGCAGGATGCCGCCGACAGCCGCGACGCTCTCGTCGGACTCTTCGAGAGCGACATCGCGTCGTCCGCAACCGCGCAGTAATCCACGGGCGAATGCCGGAGCGATCTGCGTCCGCCCCCACTCACGGGACTCACCATGAACTCACTTCCTCTTCCGCAGCAGGAGACGGCGACCGCCACTCTCGTGCGCACCAGGCGCAGCAGGCGAATCCACGTAACGGCGCACCGCAGCGCAGGCGTGTGGCTCGTGCTCGCGATCGTGCTCGCCTGCCTGACTCTTCTGCTCGGTCTTCCTGTCGGCAAGCTCCTCCTCGCGGGTGCGTCCGCGGACGGACTCGCGGCAATCACTGCGGTCGTCGTCGGGAGTGACGCGCGTGCGCTGCAGAACTCGCTCCTGCTCGGCCTGTGCGTCGGCATCATCGGCACGGCCGTCGGCTTCATCACGGCATACGCGCAGGTGTTCCTGGAGTTTCCCGGCAAACGTCTCCTGCACTGGCTCACTCTGCTTCCACTGATCTCGCCGCCGTTCGCGGCGGCGACCGCGATCATCACGCTGTTCGGTAGACGTGGGCTCATCTCCTACCAGCTGTTCGGAATCGAGCTCGACATCTACGGGCTCCCGGGACTGATCATCGTGATCGCGATGACGTTCACCCCGCTCGCGTACATGAACATCCGCGGCATGATGGAGAACCTCGATCCGTCGATGTTCGAGGCCGCCGCCTCACTCGGCCTCTCCGAGCTCCGTACGCTCTTCCGTGTCACGATCCCCATGGTCGTGCCCGCTCTGCTGACCTCGTTTCTGATCCTCTTCGTCGAAGCTCTCGCCGACTTGGCCAACCCCCTGGTCATCGGCGGAGACTTCCGAGTGCTCGCCAGCCAGATCTACTTCGCGATCGCCGGAAGCGGTGACATCGCCAAGGCGGCCGGGCTTGCAGTGGTGCTCCTCGTTCCCTCGCTCCTCGTCTTCGTGATCCAGAAGTACTGGGCGGGGAAGAAGTCCGTGATCACGGTCTCGGGCAAGCCGGCGGGAGCGTTCCGGCCGATCCGCAGCCGGTCCGTGCGGATGCCGGTGCTGATCCTCGCGAGTCTCTGGATGGCGCTCGTGGTCATCGTCTTCGGCACCATCCTCGTCGGCGGATTCGTGTCCATCCTCGGCGTCAACAACACCTTCACCCTGGACCACTACGAATTCGTGTGGCGCCTCGGAGCCGATGCCATGCAGACCACGTTGCTCATGACGCTCGTGGCCGCGCCCATCGCCGCCGCGCTCGCGGTCCTCATCGCCTGGCTTGTCGTCCGACACTTTCAACGCTTCGGTCGCGTGCTCGATTTCGTCGGAATGCTCGGCTCCGCGATCCCCGGGACCGTTCTCGGGCTCGGGTTCGCACTCGCCTACTCGCAGCCCACCTACTTCCTCGGCGCGACCGTCCTCCCGGCACTCGCCGGTGGTCTCGCCGTGGGCGGAGGTTCTGCCGCGATCATCATGGTGTTCATCGCTCGAGGGATCCCCACCGGACAACAGGCCTCCATCTCGGGACTGAAACAGATCAATCCGCAAGTGGATGAGGCCGCGATCTCTCTCGGGGCGGGCCAGCTCGCCACTTTCGTGCGGGTCTCGCTGCCGCTGATCACTCCGGCGATCGTCACGGCCGTGACCTATGCGATCACCAAGTCGATGACGACGATCACGGCCATCATCTTCATCACCACGCCGCAGACGAAGGTGATGACCTCCCAGATCCTCGATGAGGTCGACGCCGGGCGATTCGGCAACGCGTTCGCGTACTGCACCGTCCTCATCGCGATGGTCCTGGTCATCCTGACGCTGACGACGCTCCTCCTTCGCAGGCTCAACCGATCAAAGAGAACGAAGCAATGACACGCACAAAGCAGACCACGACGAACGACGGCAGCAGCGAGAAGGAAGCCAGAGCGCTCGGTGCCCTCGAACTCCGTGATGTCGACAAGACCTACTCGACCCGCCGCGCCGCGGGTAAGGCCGTCGACGGATTCAGCCTCTCGGTGGAGCCGGGGCAGTTCGTGACGCTCCTCGGCCCGTCCGGCTGCGGCAAGACCACGACGCTGCGAATGATCGCCGGCTTCGAGACGCCGACCGGGGGCGACATCCTCATCGACGGTCGTTCCGTCGTCTCGGTCGCGCCGAACAAACGCCCCATGTCGATGGTGTTCCAGTCATATGCGCTCTTCCCCCACCTCAACGTTCAGGACAACGTCGGATTCGGACTCACCGCCCGGCATGCGAGCAAGATCGAACGGAAGCGGCGCGTGGATGCCGTCATGGAACTGATGGGTATCGCTCAGTACGCTGTGCGATACCCGCATGAGCTGTCCGGCGGACAGCAACAGCGGGTGGCACTTGCCAGGGCCGTGGTGATGGAGCCGAGCATTCTCCTGTTCGACGAGCCGCTGTCGAATCTCGACGCGAAGCTGAGAGTGCGGATGCGCGAGGAGATCCGAGGACTGCAGCAGCGTCTCGGCATCACCTCGGTGTTCGTGACGCACGACCAGTCCGAGGCGATGACGATGTCCGACATCGTCGTGGTCATGAAGGATGGGCGGATCAGGCAAGTCGGAACGCCGCAGGACATCTATCACCGTCCGGCCGACACGTTCGTCGCTTCCTTCCTCGGGACGGCGAACTTCCTCGACGCCGTCATCGACAACGTGGAGGAGGTCGACGGCGCGAGCTTTGCGACCATGTCCATCGGCAGCCAGACCGTCATCGTGCCCTGCGCCGACGACGTCGTGGCGGGCGAGAGCACAAAGGTTCTCATCCGCTCCGAGAACCTGCACATCATCTCGCCTGAGGCGAGCGCCGGTGGGCACGCCTTCCCAGGGACGATCCGCTCGACCTCTTTTGACGGATCCATCACCAGATACACGGTCGACACGCTCCAGGGAGTCCTCCACGGCCAGGCCCCCGGAACGGAGACGCCGATCGGTCTCGGCGCGTCCGTGCGATGCGTCTATGACCCGTCGGACGCATGGGTCGTGGGGGAACGCGAGTGACGCGCCTCGGCGGCGGGTCGTCGGGCGGGCGGAGGTAGGAGGCGTGCAGCGATTCTTCGACCTCCCGCATGCGCAGTGGCGTCGCATGGACCGTTGTCTGCACCTCTACGCGATCCCCGAGCCATCGAGTGAGCTGCTCAGCGCATCGGATGAAGCGATCGCAGCGCTCCGGGAGATTCAGGGCATCGAGGTCCAGCCCCCGGAGTTCGTTCACGTGACTTTGCAGCGACTCGATGCCTACGAGGAGGACCTCCGTGCCCCGGCATGGCGGAAGCTCCTCGCGGCGGCACCGTCCGTGCTGTCTCATCGGCGGACGTTCGAGCTGGCGTTCGAGAAGCCACGCGCGATGAGTCACGCGGTGGAGGCGGTCGCGGAGGGCGGCGTCCACTGGGCGAGGCTGATAGCCGACATCAGGCAGATGGTGCTCGCGCACCTTCCGGACGGCGTTCTCGTGCCGCCGCCGCTCGTTCCGCACTACTCTTTGGCCTACTGCACTGAGGACCGATCGGACGAACCCGTCGAGAGTGCGCTGAAGCCCACCGCGACGCGCACGCGCATGCGCGTCGCTGAGGTCTCACTCGTCTCGGTCACGCAGGCTCCGCGCGAGGGCAGGTTCTCCTTCGACGTGCTGGAGCGCTGGCCGCTCGGCGATAGACTTCCTCCGTCGCGTCTCGCACAAGAGCAGGAGCATGTCCGGTGAATTTTCGCCCCGCTGTCGGGCTCACTGACGTCGCGAAGGCCGCCGGGGTCTCGGTGGCCACCGCGAGTCGAGCACTGCGCGGGGCGGACCGGGTCAGCCAGGAGACGGTTGCTCTGGTGCGCGAGACGGCCGCTCGCCTCGGATACGTCCCCGACAAGAGGGCGGTGAACCTGCGAAGTCACACGCCCGCGGCTGTGGGACTGCTCCTGCGCAGCGCTGAGCTCTCCTTCTACGGCGCCATCGCCGCGCAGATGCAGTCGGAGGTCGACTCTCACGGCATCGACCTGCTGATCGCCAACGGCGGAGACGACCGGAGCTCGCAGTCGCGAGCGATCGAGACTTTGGTCGGGCACCGTGTGGCGGGCATCGTCTTCGCTTCTGGCCGCGCAGCGCCGGAAGCGATCGAGAAGGCCGCGGCATCCGTCCCCACCGTTCTCGTCGGCGCCGTCTCCTCGGTGGAAGGCATCGCTTCGGTCGTCATCAGCGGGGAAAGCGAGGCGCAGATGGCTCGTGCCGTTCTCGAGGCCGGCCATAGGCGTGTGGCGGTGACGAGGTCCCTGGTGGCAGGGACAGCAGTGCTCCAACGCCGGTCGGAGCGGTACGAGGAGACGTTGCGTCTCGGTGAGGCCCGTGTTCTCGCCCTGGAAGTCGGTGATGGACAAGCGGGACTCACCGAGCAGGTGGATCGAGCGCTGCGACAGGGGGTGACGGCGATCATGGCCGGCGACGATCTCACGGCGCTGCACATTCTCGAGATCCTGGCGGAGCGAGGTGTCCGGTGTCCGGAGGAGATCTCTGTGACGGGTTTCGATGGCGTCGGTGTACTGCAGTCGCCTCTGTTCGGACTGACGACGATGAAGCAGCCGGTGAGGGACCTGGCCGCCACCGCCACCGCATTGCTACTCGCTCGTCTGACGGGAGGTCCGGCGACGGCGACGCAGGACAGCATCCCGGGGCGGTTCGTGCCAGGGCGCACGCTGCGCAACCTTCAGCGCAGCGAGTACCCGCCGTCGACGTAGAGCGTCGAGCCGGTCGTGTAGCCGTTCACGAGCAGGTGGATGACGGCATCCGCCACCTCGCCCTCGGTGCCGGGGCGGCGGAGCAGCGTGTCGGCGCTGAACTGCGCGAACGCAGCCGCGCGGGCCGCCTCATCGCGGTTCGCCCAGAGGTTCCCGTCGATCGTCCCGGGTGACACGGCATTGACGCGCACCGGGGCGAGTTCCACGGCCAGACCGCGAGCGAGCCCTTCGATCGCCGCATTCGCGGCGACGTACGCGGGCGCCGCAGCGGGAGGGCGCACGCTCGCCGCCCCGGACATCAGCACGATCGAGGCATCGGGGGAGAGCAGGTCCAGGGCGGCGCGCACGACCCGGTACTGACCCCAGAACTTCGACTCGAAGGGGGAAGCGGCCGCCTGCGGATCCAGGTCCCGCATCGACCCGACGACATAGTCGGCCGCGGTGGTGAAGATCCCGTCGACGGTCGGGATGTCGGCGAAGAAGCGGGTGACCGACTCGTCGTCGGAGGTATCGACCGTGTTCCACCGCGCCCGCGGGCCGAGTTCGGCGACGGCCGCCTCGAGACGGCTCGGCGTGCGGCCGCCGAGCACGACCTCGGCTCCGAGGGCGAGGGATCGCCGTGCGACCTCGAGGCCGATTCCGGAGCCGCCCCCGATGAGGACGACCGTCCGATCGCGGAGGCGTGCGTCGAGGGGGTCTGTGGAGAGGGACATGCATCCATTCTGCGACGCCTTCATCGACGCGCGAATATGCGGTGTGCACATCCGTCACGAGAATCAGTGCACTCTGCACGTTCCTGTGCGATGGCTGCACGGATACCGTGGCCGCAACCCGTCCACATGACTCTGGAGAACACCATGGCCACCACGGCACACGCCGACGATTTCGCCCTCAGTCGCGTCCGTCCGGAAGCGCAGAAGCCCTGGTTCGGGATCGCGGTCCAGCGATTCGGTCAGGTCTCCGCCCTCTCGCAGTTCCTGCTGGGCGCCACGCTCGGCTACAGCATGACGTTCGGCGAGGCCTTCCTCGCCCTCCTCCTCGGTTCGATCATCCTCGAGGTGATCATGTGCATCGTCGGCATCATCGGCCAGAAGGAAGGGCTCAACACGGCCCTGTTGGCACGATGGACCGGATTCGGAGAGGTCGGCGCCTCCCTCGTCGGCCTCGCCATCGGCATCAGCCTGATCGGGTGGTTCGGCATCCAGAGCGCGATCTCCGCCGAGTCGCTCGATGCGCTGCTGCCCGGCGTCATGCCGATCTGGGCCTGGAGCCTGCTCTTCGGCCTCGCGGTCACCGCGATCGTCGCCTTCGGATTCAAGGGCATGCAGTGGCTCGCGAACATCACCGTGCCGCTCTTCCTGATCCTCGTCGGGTGGTCGATCATCAGCGAACTCGTCGACCACGATCTCGGCGAGCTGATCACCGGACCCGCTCCCGGCCCCACGATGAGCGTCTTCGCCGGCACGGGCATCGTCGCCGGAGGGCTCATCGTCGGCGCGATCATCACCGCCGACATGACGCGCTTCAACCGGTCCCGTGCCGACGTGATCAAGCAGACGGTGGTCGGCGTCTCGCTCGGCGAGTTCGTCATCGGGCTCGCGGGAGTGCTCCTGGCGCACGCCGCGGCCTCGGGCAACATCGTGGCCATCGTCACCTCGTCGATCGGCTTCGTGGGTCTGATCATCGTGATCACGGGCACGCTCAAGATCAACGACTGGAACCTGTACTCGTCGACGCTCGGACTGGTCAACTTCATCTCGACCGCGTTCAGCAAGAACCTCCACCGCGTCACCACGACGATCGTCCTCGGCGTCGTCGGCTCGGTGCTCGCCGCCGTCGGCATCCTCGGCCAGTTCTCGGGCTTCCTCATCATCCTCGGCGTCGCCTTCCCGCCGATCGCGGGCATCATGGTCGCCGAGTACTTCATCGTGCGCCGCTGGCGTCCCGAGCTGGACGCGAGCAGGGAGACCGGACGCCTCCCCGACACGGCACCGCGCATCGTCCCGGCCACGCTCGTGATCTGGCTGGTGTCGGCCGTCGTCGGCTACGTCGTCACGTGGGGCATCCCGCCCGTGCTGTCGCTGCTCCTCTCGATGGTCCTGTACGTGATCGCGGGCAAGCTCGGCTGGGTGCGCGGCATCGGAACCGCCCGCACGGCGCAGCCGGAGCTCGAGACGGATGCCGCCCCCGACGCGGTCCCCGGTCTCGGCGCCACCAACTGACCCACCGCAAGAGAAGCAACACACGCAGCAGAAGCAACAGAAAGAGAACCACCCTCATGCACATCGGAATCGATGTCGGCGGAACCAATACCGATGCCGTGCTCATGGACGGCACCCTCACCTTGGCGGCGGTGAAGCACGCCACGACGGAGGATGTCACGAGCGGCATCGTCCAGGCGATCGACGCCCTGCGGTCCGGGCACCACTTCGACGGGGACCACATCTCCGCCGTGATGATCGGCACGACGCACTTCATCAACGCGCTCGTGGAGGCCAAGCGGCTCGCGCCGACCGCGGCGCTCCGGCTGGGCCTCCCCGCCACGAAGGCCCTTCCGCCGCTCGTGGACTGGCCCGCCGGACTCGTCGAGGCGATCCAGGGCCGGAGCTACCTCGCCCACGGCGGCTACGAGTTCGACGGGCGGCCCATCTCCCCGCTCGACCCGGACGAACTCCGCGCGCACGCCGCGGACATGCGCGCCAACGGCATCCGCTCTGTCGCCATCTCCTCGGTCTTCAGCCCGGTCAATCACGACCTGGAGGTCGAGGCGGCGCAGATCATCGCCGAGGAGCTCGGCGATGACGTCGCCATCTCGCTCTCTCATGAGATCGGACGGATCGGGCTCCTCGAGCGGGAGAACGCCACGATCATCAACGCCGCCCTGCGCGAGCTCGCGTCGGAGATCGTCGACGGCCTCACGGCCGCGGTGCGCCGGCAGGGGATCGAGGCCCCGATCTTCCTCAGCCAGAACGACGGCACGCTGATGGACGAGGACTACGTGCGCCTGTATCCGGTGGCGACCTTCGCGTCGGGGCCGACGAACTCGATGCGAGGCGCCGCCCTGACCAGCGGTCTCGCGACGTGCGCCGTGGTGGACATCGGAGGAACGACCACCGACATCGGCCTGCTCATCAACGGGTTCCCCCGCGAGACGGCGAACGAGGTGAAGGTGGCCGGCATCCGCACCAACTTCCGGATGCCGGATGTGCTGTCCATCGGAATCGGCGGCGGATCCATCGTCGACGAGGAGACCGGCGAGGTGGGGCCGGAATCCGTGGGCTACCGGCTCACGACCGAGGCGCTCGTCTTCGGCGGGTCCACGCTCACCGCCACCGACATCGCGGTCGCGGCCGGCCGAGCCGACATCGGCGACGCCTCGAAGGTCGCTCACCTCGATCGCGCGTTCGTCGAGCGGGTGCTCGAGCGGATCGGCGAGCGGGTCGCTGAGGCGGTGGATCGCATGCGCACCTCGCCCGAGCCGATCCCGGTGGTCGCCGTCGGTGGCGGATCGATCCTCGTCTCCGGCGAGCTGCCGATCTTCGGTGCCGTGCAGCGGCCCGAGAACTACGCGGTCGCGAACGCGATCGGCGCCTCCATCGCCCAGGTCGGCGGCGAGATCGACAAGGTCTACGCGATCGAGCCCGGTCGCCGCGAGGAGGCCATCGCCGCGGTGCGCGCGGAAGCCGTCGACAAGGCCATCGCCGCCGGCGCCTTCCCCGCCTCGGTCGACATCGTCGACTTCGACGAGGTCCCGATCCCGTATCTCCCCGGCAACGCCACCCGCATCCGGGTCAAGGCCGTGGGCGACCTCGACATGGGCGGTGTGCGATGAGCTGGACGATCACCCGCGACCTGATCCCCGGGCTCGCCCGCGGTGCCGCCGTGCTCGGCACGGGCGGCGGCGGCGACCCGTACATCGGTGCCCTGCTCGCCTCGCAGGCCCTGCGCCTGCACGGCGATGTCACGGTCGTGTCGCTCGACGAGGTGCCGGACGACGCGCTCGTGCTGACCGTGGCGATGATGGGTGCGCCCACGGTCATGGTCGAGAAGCTGCCGAGTCTCGACGAGGTCACCGCCCCGGTGCGAGCGCTGGGGGCGGCCCTCGGCCGCGCCGTCACGCACATCGCGTGCGCGGAGGTCGGCGGCGTCAACTCGACCATCCCGATCGCCGCGGCCGCCGCGCTCGGGCTGCCGCTCATCGACGGCGACGGGATGGGCCGCGCGTTCCCGGAACTCCAGATGGTGCTGCCGACGCTGTACGGCATCGATGCGTCGCCGCTCGCGTTCAGCGATGAGAAGGGCAACGTGGGCGTGCTGAACACCGTCGACAACAGCTGGACCGAGCGCATCGCCCGCGTCGCCTGCGTGGAGATGGGCTGTTCTGTGATGATCTCCGGCTTCCGGATGTCGGGGGCGCAGGCGCGCGAGGCGCTCGTCGCCGACTCCCTGTCGCTGTGCCGCGAGATCGGCGAGGGCATCGACTCTGCGCGGGAGGCCAAGACGGATCCCGTCGCGCGGGTGGTGGCTCTTCTCGGCGGACGGGAGCTGTTCGAGGGGAAGGTCGTCGACGTGGAGCGCGCGACCACCACGGGCTTCGCCCGCGGCAGGGCGAGGATCGAGGGTGCGGACTCGGCACTGGAGCTCTCGTTCCAGAACGAGCACCTCATCGCGACGCTCGACGGACAGACCCTCGTGACGACACCGGACCTCATCATCGTGCTCGACCACGACTCGGGTGAGCCGATCACGACGGAGGGACTGCGCTACGGGCAGCGGGTCCGCGTGATCGCCGCACCGAGCGATGAGCGCTGGCACGGCGCCGCCGCGCTGGCGATGGTCGGGCCCGGCTACTTCGGGTACGACCTGCCCTCTCATCGATTCGACGGCCGGGTCGAGACCCTCGTCGAGGAGGCTGCCGCATGAGCTGGCAGCTGACCAGCGCGGATCTTTCCGATCTCGCTCGCGGCGCCACGCTGCTCGGAACCGGCGGTGGAGGGGACCCGTACATCGGCAAGATGCTGGTCGAACAGGTCCTCGGCGACCGGTCGATCACGATCCTGGATCCCGAGGATCTGACCGACGACATGTTCGTGATCCCGACGGCGCAGATGGGAGCGCCGACCGTGATGATCGAGAAGATCCCGGCCGGCTTCGAGGCCACGCTCGCCCTGCGCACGCTCGAGGAGCACCTCGGGCGGACGGCGGATGCGACGATGCCGATCGAGTGCGGCGGCATCAACTCGATGATCCCCCTCATGGTCGCCGCCGAGACCGGCCTTCCGGTCGTCGATGCGGACGGGATGGGGCGCGCGTTCCCCGAGCTGTCGATGGAGACCTTCGCGGTCTACGGTGTGCACGGCTCTCCGCTCGCTCTGGCGGGCGAACGGGGCGAGCGCGTGATCATCGACACCGGGGACGACGACCGGCAGATGGAGTGGCTGGCGCGCGGGATCACCATCCGCCTCGGCGGCGTCGGTCACATCGCGGAGTACGCGATGTCGGGCGCGGATGTGAAGCGTACGGCGGTCCCGCGCACCATCTCGATGGCGCTCGCGCTGGGGCGGATGATCCGGGAGGCGCGAGAGGCGCATCGATCCCCGTTCGAGGCGATCGCGGCGACGCTGTCCACGACGCTCTACCCGCACGTGCGTGAGCTGTTCGTCGGGAAGGTGACCGACGTGGAGCGCCGCACGACCGAGGGGTTCGCGCGCGGTACCGCGATCGTCTCGGCATCCGATCCGTCGAGTGACGACCGTCTGGAGATCTCCTTCCAGAACGAGAACCTCATCGCGCGCCGCAACGGCGAGGTGGTCGCCATCGTGCCCGACCTGATCTGCGTGGTGGACCACGAGTCCGCGGAGCCGATCACGACGGAGGGGCTGCGCTACGGGCAGCGCGTGCGCGTGCTCGGCATCTCGACGCCGGAGATGATGCGCACGCCGGAGGCTCTGCAGGCATTCGGGCCCGGGGCGTTCGGGTTGACCGAGCCCTTCTCGCCGGTGGAGGCAGCGGAGGTGGCGAGCCTAGGCTGAGCCCATGCCGGTCACCCTCGATCTCGACAGCCTCCCCGCGCTGGCAACGGGGTTCGCGCTGCTCGGCTCGGGCGGTGGCGGCGGGACGACCATGCTCGAGCTCGTGCTGCGGGATTCCCCGGACTGGCCGATCACCCTGCATGACGTCGACGAGCTGGATCCCGACCTCCCGGTCCTCGGGGCCGCTTTCGTCGGTTCGACCATCCTCCTGGGCGAGCGGCTCCCGGGAACCGCCCCCTTCGCTCGGCTCATCGCCGCGGCGGAGCGCTGGTTGGGATATCGCGTTCCGGTGGTCTGCTCGCTCGAGGGCGGCGGACTCAACGGCCTCGCGTCGTTCACGCTGGCCGGCGAGCGGATCATCGTCGACGCCGATCTGACCGGCCGGGCCGTTCCGGCGCTCGACCAGATGTCGCTCCTGGTCGACGGCGTCCCGAACATCATCGTCACGTGCGACACGGGTGCCGGCGGGGTCGCCCTCGTCGAGACCGACCGCGCGCTCGACATCGAACGCATCGTGAGGGCGGCGACCGTCCAGGCGGGCGGTGCCGGCGGCATGGTCTTCGCGGGCTTCACCGTCGGGTCCCTGCGCGAGCACGCGATCGTCGGCAATGCCGCGCACGCGCTGCGGCTGGGAAAGGCGTTCCTCGGCGCCGAGACCGGGCCGCTCGATCATCTGGCCGGGACGCTGGGCGGGCGGCTGCTCGCGGAGGGGCGCATCACCGCGATCGAGATCGACGAGCGGGATCCGCACGTCACCGTCTTCGGAATCGAGGGGAGCGCGGGCGAGGTGCACAGACTCGTGGCCCGGTCCGAGAGCCTCGCGCTGATGACCGACGGAAGGCTCGAGGCCGCAGCCCCGGATCTGGTGGTCGTGCTCGACGCGATCTCGCGCGACATCCTCGAGGTCCCCAGTCTGTCGATGGGCCGGTACGTCGCCGTGATGCAGCTGGATGGACCGGCGTGGTGGTCGCACTCCACCGCGCGCCTTCGCCATGTGGTCCCCTCGGTCTACGGGCTGGATGAATTGGACGGCCTCTCATGAGCGACGCCCTCCTGCTGAGCGCCCTGCTCGCCCATCCCGAGAACGGCGGCGTCCGTGCGATCGCCGGACCGGAGGATGTCGAGTGGACCGGCGTCGTCGTGGAGTCGGACGAGACCCTGCTGCCGTCGGACGGTGCCGGGCGCCTGGTCATCCTCACCGAGTCGCCGCCCGACCGCTCCTGGCAGCAGGACGCGCTCATCCGCCGCACGCGCGATCGCGGCTTCCGGGCACTCGCGGTGCCCCGCGCCGAGGGGTTCGGCCCGGGTACCCGCGCGCTCGCCGCGCGGCTCGGGTTCACCGTGCTGCACGTCGATCGACCGATCCTGCTGGCGAAGGCCTGCTGGCAGCTGGTCGAAGCGCGCGATGCGCTCGCCCTGCACTACGTGCGGAAGGTCGCGCAGTCGATCGAGTACCACGCGGACAGCCTTGCCGACCTGCTCCGCCACCTCTCCACGAGCGTGCGGCACGGCGTCGCTCTGCTCGATGCCGAGGGCGTGCTGCTCGAATCCGGAGGAGCACTGGCCCCGGACGTGCACGCGTCGATCGATTTCGCCCCGTGGCTCGACATCGTGCGTGCGCCGGGCGGCTCCGCGGCCTCCGTGCGTGTCGACAGTCCGAGCAGAGAGGGTCTGCGACTGGCGTTCTTCGGCGAAGGCCTCGACGAGCGCCAGGTCACCGCGCTCGCGGTCGCCGCCGAGGTGGCGATGCCCGCCGTCGCCGCCCGGATCCTGATCGACGAGGTGGAGGAGGTCAACGACGCCTCGGTGTCGTCGGGAGTGCTGCGGGATTTCGTCGATCTGCGCGGCACACCGGATCTCGATGTGGAGCGCCGCATGCTCGAGCGCGGATGGCGGACGAGCGGATACCACCTCGGCTTCCGGCTCATCGGGCGCACCCGTGTGGACGCGCTCCAGCTCCTCCGTTTCGTGATCGGCGAGCTCGGTCGCATCTCCGTCGATTCGCACGCGACCACGGGTGGTCGCGGCGTGACCGGCTGGCTGACCTTCACCGAGCCGCCGGCGCCGCCGCAGATCGAGCAGTGCGTGGCGGCCCTGCGGGAGCTCCACGTCGCCGCCCGACGCTCGTTCAACGTCGCGACCGGGGTCGGGTCGGTGGCGAACGGCTCCGCGGGGCTCACGACATCGTTGAGCGAGGCGTCCGATGCTTCGAAGATCGCCGTGAACCGCTCGGCCACCGGCTGGTTCGTGCGTGTCGACGGACTCGGGCTCGAACGGCTCCTGCTCGCATGGACCGGCAACGACACGTTCGTCCCGGCGGCGCAGTCGCTCCTCGCGCCGTTGCAGGAGGGACGCGGCGAGCTGTTGACGACGCTGTCGGCGTACCTGGATCATGAGTCGGCCCTCGCTCCGACCGCGGCCGCCCTCGGTCTCCACCGGAACACCGTCGCCAGTCGCATCCATCGCGCACAGGAGCTGCTCGGCGTGGACATGAGCGATCCCGAGGTGCGGTTGGCCCTGCACCTCGCGTGCCGCGCGGTGCGCTGACGGCTCGCACCCGACTCGCGGAAACCCGACGGAGGTGGCGACCTGCGTCTATGGAGCGCGTCTCGGCAGCGGGTCACACTGGGGGCGGCGAGCGCACGGGGCCTCGCCTGCGTGAGGAGACGACATGTCCGACGAGAAGAAGATCCCTGCCGACGCCGAAGCCAGCGCGACAGCGTCCGCCGAACTGACCGACGAGCAGCTCGCCGAGGTCGCCGGCGGCAACGGCCATCCGATTCCGGGGCGGCACATGGACAAAGCCGAGATCGAGAAGGCCCTCCGCGGCGGGAATTAGCGCGCCGACGCGGCAGAGGAGGCGACCTGCGTCTATGGAGGCGGCTTCGCCGGCGGAACACACTTGTTCTGCGAGTGCACAAGGCCTCGCCTGCGTGAGGAGACGACATGTCCGACGAGAAGAAGATCGCTGCGGAAGCCCCCGCCCCCGAAGAGACGGCACCGCCAGAGCTGACCGAAGAGCAGCTCGAGCAGGTCGCCGGCGGCGGCGCCTACCCGGACCAGGGGCGCGGGGGTGGGAACATCTCCCTCGAGGAGAAGGTCCTCCGCGGCTGGAAGTAGAGGAAGCCGGAGGCCGAGGCTAGGCGCGCATGCGGAGACGCTGCTCCGCGAGCCTCGGCACCGCCTGCTCGCGCGCGGCCCGGCGGGCGGTCGCGACGGCGCCGACCGACACGACCTCGGCGCCGAGCTCGGAGGCGAGGATCTCGGGTGCCGGCAGGTGCAGCTCCCCGGGGAGCACGCGGCGCGCCGCGGCCAGCACGGGCTCGACGCTCTCGGCGACGGCGCCGCACACGATGACGCGCGCCGGGTCGTACATGCTGCCGAGCACACCGACGACGCGGGCGACCGTGCCGCCGACGCGGTCGGTGACGAGCATCGCGTCCTCGTCGCCTGACGCGGCGAGGGTCAGGACCAGTCGGGGGTCGATGCGCTCCGCCGCGACGAGGCGCCCGACCGCGCTGTCACGATCGATCTCACCGGCGTCGACGGCCGCCTGCGCGTGGTTGCGCACGGCGTACGAGAGCCCGAACGCCGAGCCGACGCCGATGATGTGGTCGAACACGACACCCTCGCCGACACCGCCGTGCGCCCCGTGCAGGACGTGGCCGTCGACGACGACTCCGCCGCCGAAGCGCTCGCTGGCGAGCAGAGCGACGTAGTCCCGGCATCCGATCGCGGCTCCGACCGCGCCCTCGGCGATCGCGGCGAGCTGGGCGTCGTTCTTGATCTCGACGACCGGCGCCCAGTCGCGCAGGGCATCGGCGAGTCCCGGGTTGGTGCGCTCCCAGAAGCCATCAGGGTGCGGCGGTGAGATGCCGTTGCGGTCGACGGGAGCGGCGACCCCGACGCACAGGGCCAGGACCTGCTCGCGGGTCACTCCGGCTTCCGCGAGCGCCGCGCGCAGACTCTCGATGATCGTCGCGCGCCGCTCTTCGGCGGAGTGGGTCGGGTCGACCTCGATGCGATGGTGCACGAGCGTCGTCTCGAGCGGATCGGCGACGGTCACCGCGAGATGCGTGTCGCCCGCGTCGATGCCGACGACGACGCCGAGGTCGGGGGAGAGGGAGAAGCGGCGAGCGGGGCGGCCGGAGCGGTAGCTGCCGACCGCGCGGGCGTTGGGGAGCTCGCGCAGCACCTCGGCGTCGAGCAGCGTGTCCATCGCGTCGATCGCGGTGGAGCGGGTCAACGACGTGCCCGCCATGACCTCGGTCGCCGTGAACTCGCCCGCCGCCCAGGCGAAGTCGAGCACCGCTCCGACGCTTGCGCGCCCGGTGCCGAGATCCGCCGAGACTTCTGTCACGCCCCTTGACCTTTCTGTCGTGCCAATGAGAGAGTACCTCTCGACAGAGTAAATTCGCTCACTAGATTTAGTACGCGGATATACGGGGACCGAGAGGACGATGGTGTCTGAGAAACGAACACGCGCACTGCGGACGATCGCGGGAGCCCTCGGGCTCACCCTGGTCGGAGCCGCACTCACGAGCTGTGCGGCCGGCTCGGGGGCGGAGACCATCCGCTTCACCTTCAGCAAGCGCGAGGCCATCGAGTTCATGACCGAGCTCGTCGCGGAGTACAACTCCTCGCAGGACGACGTGAAGGTCGAGATCGACACCTCGGGTGTCGACGTCGTCTCCGCCAGTTTCGTGCGGGGCAACCCGCCCGACATCATGCTCGCCAACTACAACTACGAGATCGCCCGGTTCGTGCAGCGCTGCGCCCTCACCGATCTCTCCGACACCGATGCCGCCGCCGGCATCCGCGACGACCTGCAGCCTCTGATGGACCAGTACGGCTCCTGCGAGGGCCGCACCAGCGCTCTCCCGTACTCCGTGATGGCGGCATCCGTCATCTACAACAAGGAGATCTTCGACGCGCAGGGTCTCGACGTCCCGCAGACCTGGGACGAGCTGCTCGCCGTGTGCGACCAGCTGAAGCAGGCGGGCATCGACCCGTTCTACGCCACCTTCAAGGACGACTGGACCGTCGCGCAGGGCTGGTACGACTACACGGCCGGCGGGTCGGTCGACGTGATCGACTTCTTCGACGCGCTCGCCGAAGAGGGCACGGAGGTCGGCCCCGACTCTCCGGTGTCCTTCCAGCAGGACTTCGCCGAGCCCATGGACCGGATGATGCAGCTCGCGAGCGAGTACACGAACACGGATGCCGCGAGCCGCGGCTACGGCGACGGCAACCTCGCGTTCGGCAAAGGCGAGGCGGCGATGTATCTGCAGGGCCCATGGGCCTTCAGCGAGATCGAGAAGACCGCGCCGGACCTCGACCTCGGCACCTTCCCGCTGCCGATGACCGACGACCCCGCGGACCTGGGCGTGCGGGTCAACATGGACCTCGCCGCGATGATCCCCGAGGAGTCTCGTCACCAGGAAGCCGCGCGGGACTTCCTCGAGTACCTCTACCTCCCCGAGAACATCGAGGCCTACAACGCCTCGCAGCTCGGATTCACGCCGACGACCGGTGCGCCGGCGCCGGACGATCCGCGGGTCGAGGGGATGATCGAGTACTACGACAACGGCCAGATCTACCAGGGGCCGTCGGTGCTCGTGCCCAAGACGCTCCCGATGTTCAACTACGCGCAGGCCATGGTCCTCGGCGCATCGCCCGAGTCGACGCTGCGCACGATGGACGCCGACTGGGCGCGGATCGCCTTCCGCGCACCGATACCCACCACTCAGGATTCCGCATCCGGCGAGACATCCTCATCCGGCGAGACAGAGGAGTCGACGCCATGACGAACACCGCTCTGCCGAACCCGGCAGTCCCGAGCATCACCAAGCCTCCGGCCCCGTCGACCGACACGACGTCGGTCATCACCGGCGGCGCGCGCGGGCTGCGTCGCCGCACCAAGCGCGTCGAGCCGATCTACTACCTGTTCCTGCTTCCGACCCTGGCGCTCTTCACGCTCGCGATCACCGTGCCGGGCGTGGTGGGCATCTTCTTCAGCTTCACCGACTCGATCGGCATCGGCGAGTGGAGCTTCAACGGGCTCACCAACTACATCGCGATGTTCAGCGACCCGGCGATCCTGCAGAGCTATCTGTTCACCTTCGGCTTCTCGATCGCCACCGTGATCGTGGTCAACGTGGTCGCCTTCCTGCTCGCGGTCGGCCTGACCTCGCGCATCCGCTTCAAGACCGGCCTGCGGACGATCTTCGTGATCCCGATGGTGATCTCGGGCATCATCATCGCCTACGTCTTCAACTTCCTGTTCTCGAACTCGATCCCGGCCGCAGGTGCCGTCACCGGCATCCCGTGGCTGCAGACCAGCCTGCTCGCGAACCCGGATCTCGCCTGGATCGCGATCGTGATCGTGACCGCCTGGCAGGCGGTTCCCGGCACGCTGCTGATCTACATCGCCGGACTCCTGTCGGTGCCCGGCGAGGTGTACGAGGCCGCGAGCATCGACGGCGCGAACAAGAGGCAGCAGCTTCTGCGCATCACGCTCCCGCTCGTCGCCGGCTACGTGGTGATCAACGTGATCCTCGGCTTCAAGGGCTTCCTCAACGCCTACGACATCATCGTCGGGCTCACCAACGGCGGACCCGGCACCTCGACCCGCAGCGTCGCCATGACGATCATCGCGGGCTTCAACGGCGGCGACTACGCCTACCAGATGGCCAACGCGACTATCTTCTTCATCGTCGCCGTGCTCATCTCCCTCCTCCAGCTGTCGCTGACGCGCGGAAGGAACGCACTCTGATGTCGACGCAGACGATCACCACCCAGACCGCGGGCAAGAAGCCCCGCATCAAGATGGAGCGGCCCAACTGGTCGGGCACGATCATCCTGATCCTGTGCACGGTCACCGTTCTCCTCCCGCTCTACGTCACCATCTCGATGGCGTTCAAGACCACAGGGCAGGCCGTCGACGGCAACGCCTTCTCGCTCCCCGCGCCGTTCAGCATCGACGGGTTCGTCGAGGCGTGGAACCTGACGAAGTTCCCGGTCGGCGCCGGCATCTCGCTGCTGGTCACCGCGGGCACGGTCGCGGCGACCATCATCCTCGCGGCGTTCGCGTCCTACGCGATCGTGCGCAACTGGGACCGCAGGCTGTTCCGCTGGTCGTTCTTCTACCTGCTCGCGGCGATGTTCATCCCGTTCCCGGTCGTGGCGCTGCCGCAGATCCAGCTCACGGGACGCGTCGGGCTCGACAATCCGTTCGGCGTGATCATCCTGGCCACGATGTTCCAGCTGAGCTTCAGCGTGCTGCTGTTCACCGCGTTCCTGCGGTCGATCCCGATCGAGCTCGAGGAGAGCGCGCGGATCGACGGCGCCACGACCTGGCAGACGTTCTGGCGGCTGATCTTCCCGCTGCTGGCTCCGATGAGTGCGACGGTCGGCATCTTCGCGTTCCTCTACGCCTGGAACGACTTCATGATGCCGTCGCTGATCATCTCGGACCCCGCGATGCAGACGCTCCCGGTGCGGCAGAACCTGTTCCAGAACCAGTTCAGCAACAACTACAACGTCGCCTTCGCCTCGTACCTGATGGCGATGGCCCCCGCGATCCTGGCGTACCTGTTCACGCAGCGCTTCGTCATGGAGGGCGTCACGCAGGGCGCCGTCAAGGGCTGACGACCCATGGGTCCCTGAGCCCGTCGAAGGGCCACCGACCGCAACAAGAAAGAAGGAGTTCTCCCCTCATGACCGACGCGCTTCTCGTCGAGACCCGCAAGGCCGATTCCGCCGCCTGGTGGCGGCAGGCCGCCGTGTACCAGATCTATCCGCGGAGCTTCGCCGACGCGAACGGCGACGGGCTGGGTGACATCCCCGGCATCGTCTCCCGCGCCGACTATCTCAGAGACCTCGGCATCGACGCGGTGTGGCTGAGCCCGTTCTACCCCTCGGCGCTCGCCGACGGCGGCTACGACGTGGCCGACTACCGGAACGTCGATCCCCGCCTCGGAACGCTCGACGACTTCGACGCGATGGTCGAGGCGCTGCATGCCCGCGGCATCCGGGTCGTGGTCGACATCGTGCCGAACCACAGCTCCGATCTGCACGTGTGGTTCCAGGAGGCGCTCGTCGCGGGCCGCGGTTCGGCGGCGCGCGAGCGCTACATCTTCCGCGAGGGGGCAGGTCCCGAGGGATCCGAGCCGCCGACGGACTGGGGCGCGGCGTTCGGCGGCAGCGCCTGGGAGCGTGTCGAGGACGGGCAGTGGTACCTGCACAGCTTCGCGGTGGAGCAGCCCGATCTGAACTGGGATCACCCGGAGGTGCGCGCCGACTTCCTCGAGACGCTGCGCTTCTGGTCGGACCGCGGAGTCGACGGCTTCCGCATCGACGTCGCCCACATGCTCACGAAGGACCTCACCGAGCCGCTGCCGAGTCAGGCCGAGCTCGATGCGATGGATCGCACGTCGGGCCGGCATCCGCTCCTCGATCGCGACGAGGTGCACGAGATCTACGCCGAGTGGCGTGCGGTGTTCGACGAGTACGATCCGCCGCGCACCGCGGTCGCCGAGGCCTGGGTCGAGACCCCGGAGCGCCGCGCCCGCTACGCCTCGGCCGAAGGGCTCGGGCAGGCGTTCAACTTCGACCTGCTCGTCGCCGAGTTCGTCGCCGAGGACTTCCGCGACGTCATCACCGAGAACCTCGAGCAGGCGCAGGCGAGCGGTTCGTCGACGACCTGGGTGCTGTCGAACCACGACGTGACCCGGCACGCCACCCGCTATGGGCTGCCGTCGCTGCGCGGCCGCGCGGTCAAGCAGGGCACGGAGTGGGTCGCCGCGGGCGGCCCGTCGGACCAGCTCGACCGCGAGGGCGGGCTGCGCCGTGCGCACGCCGCGACCCTGATGCTGCTCGGCCTTCCCGGCAGCACCTACCTCTACCAGGGCGAGGAGCTCGGGCTGCACGAGGTCGCGCAGATCGCGCCCGAGCAGCGCCAGGACCCGGCGTTCCTGCGCGAGGAGGCGTTCGACGGACTCGGGCGAGACGGATGCCGCGTGCCGCTGCCGTGGACGGCATCCGGCTCTTCCTTCGGTTTCGGCTCGGGTGACGCGCACCTCCCGCAGCCCTCCTGGTTCGCGGAGTACGCGGTCGACGTCGAGGCGGCCGACCCGACATCGACGCTCTCCCTCTACCGAGAGGCGCTGCGCCTGCGGCATGTGCTGCAGGCTGAGGAACGTCTGGAGTGGATCGAGACCGGACGCGATGACGTGCTGCGCTTCGCCCGCCCCAACGGGTGGCAGGTCGTGACGAACTTCGGCGTCGAGCCGTTCGACCTCGGGGCGGATGCCGCTGACGTCGTACTGGGCGAGGTCGTCGACGGGGCCGTTCCGGGAGAGACGACGGTCTGGATCGCGCCGGCGGGTCTCGTCGGCTGATCGCGCGAGAGGGGGAGCGGCTCGTGATGAGTCGCTCCCCCTCCTTCACGCCTCTGGCACAGCGGCCGGCGCGGCACGGCGCGCGCGTCGGGCCTCGAGGATCAGGACGATGATCGTCGCCGGCACCGACAGGAAGAGCAGGATCTGTCCGATGGCGGCGAAGGCGTTCAGCACTCCGAAGAGCGGCGATCCGGCACTGCCCTGCGCGGCCATCTGGAGGAAGTTGTTCGTGAAGTGCACGGCGATCGCGAGCCAGAGACCCCCGGCCCGTCGTGCGAGGTAGCAGGCGGTGCCGAGCACGAACGTGAACAGCAGCTGGCTGAGCGTCGACGGCAGGTCAGCCCCCGAGATCAGGTTCAGCAGGTGCATCGCCGCGAATCCCGCCGACGTGATCAGCCACACGGCCCATTCCGGCACGCGTGAGCCGCGCAACCCGACGAGCACCACTCCGCGCCACCCGATCTCCTCCTGGAAGACGATGCCGCCCATGGCGATCACCTGCAGGACGATGAGAGAACCCGAAGGTTCCGGTGTCGCGGCGATGCCGAGGATCGCCGTCAGGGCGAATGCGCACGCGGTCGCCCACGGAACGATGGCGAACGCACGCGGGCGCAGCGGTGTCGGCTCGAACTGCAGCACCCGCCACCATCCGGCGACGGTGATGATCGCCACGATCACGAGGACCTCGTACGCGGGGCCGTCGAAGAAGTAGTCGGCAAGCGCCCTCTGATCGGTGAGCAGCCCGAAGACGTCGCTCGCATTGGGCTCGGGAGGCTTCCCCCCGAACGGCATCGCGAGGAGCAGGACGAGTGGGGCGATGAGCCACACCAGCACATAGACCGTTGCGAGGGGCGCCGTGGGTCGGAGGGCACGCCCTTCGAGGGGGAGCGGCAGGGCGGGGGAGCGGCGGGTGCGGGGAGGGATGGTCATCTGAACTCCGAAAGGTCGGCTGGGGTGAGAAAGGCCCGAGCCTAGTGAGGCGGCTTCCACGTCACTCCGACCGGCTGTGAACGGCACCGCCGTCCCGAGTTGATAATGGTTCTCATTAGCACGTAGAGTGAGAGCATGCACAAGCCCTTCGCCGCTCTCGCCCTCGCATCCGTCGCCGCTCTCGCGCTCGCCGGATGCTCCACCCCCGCCGCGGGCGGGAGCGAAGACGGCAAGGTCCAGGTCGTGGCGAGCACCAACGTCTACGGCTCGCTCGCCGCGCAGATCGGCGGCGACCGCGTCGACGTGACCTCGATCATCACCTCCGTGACGCAGGACCCGCACTCCTACGAGGCGACCGCCCGCGATCGCCTGACCGTGCAGAAGGCCGACCTCGTGATCGAGAACGGCGGCGGCTACGACGCGTTCATCGACGACCTGCTCGACGGATCGGATGCCGAGGTGCTCACGGCCGTCGAGTTCTCGCACGACTTCCCCGGCAACGAAGGCCATGAGGAGGGCGACGCCGACGCGGAGGAGCACGACCACGATCACGCCGAGGGCGAAGAGGGTCACGAGGGTCACAACCACATCGAAGGCTTCAACGAGCACGTGTGGTTCGACCCGCACACGATGATCCACGTCGTGGAGGACATCGCGGCCGACCTGGCGGAGCTCGACCCCGAGGGCAAGGCCGACTTCACCGCTGCGGCCCACGCGATCGTCGCCGAGCTGGAAGGGTTCGAGACCGACCTCGAGACGATCAAGACGGAGGCCGCCGGCGCGAAGGTCTTCATGACCGAGCCGCTCCCCGGCTACATCGCCGCAGCCGCCGGACTGACCGACGTCACCCCCGAGGGCTTCGCCGAGGCCGTCGAGGAGGGCACGGATGTCGCCCCTGCCGTGCTGCTGGAGGCGCTGAACGTGATCGACAGCGGCGAGGTCACCGCGCTGCTCACCAACGCGCAGACCGGCGGTGCCGAGACGGACCGCGTGGAGACGGCCGCGAACGACGCCGGCATCCCGGTCGTGGCCTTCACCGAGCTCCTGGAGGACGGATCGTCGTACTCTGAGTGGATGCGTGACGCGATCAAGAGCCTCGCCGCCGCCGTCCAGCCGTGACGGCGCCCGGTCGAGAGGGTCAGGGGCCCGACTCGGGCGACCGCCCGGTGCTGGAGATCTCCGGCGCCGCCCTCCACCGCGGGGACCGTGAGCTGTGGTCGGGGCTCGACCTGAGGGTGGAGCCGGGCGAGTTCATCGCCGTGCTCGGCCCGTCGGGATCCGGCAAGACCACGCTGCTGCGCAGCATCCTGGGTCTCCAGCCTCTGTCGTCGGGGACGATCACCGTCGCGGGTCAGCCCGTGCACCGCGGCAACGCGCGCATCGGCTACATCCCGCAGCAGCGCTCGCTCGCGCCCGACACGAGCATGCGGGCGCGCGACCTGGTGGCGCTCGGCGTGCAGGGGAGCCGCTTCGGATTCCCGATCCCGCACCGCGGCGACCGGGCCAAGGTCGATGGCCTCCTCGAGGCGGTGGGCGCCGCGCACTTCGCCGATCGTCGCGTCGGCCTGCTCTCCGGCGGCGAGCAGCAGCGGCTGCGCGTCGGCCAGGCGCTCGCCGACGAGCCGTCGCTGCTCCTGTGCGACGAGCCGCTGTCGAACCTCGACCTGGCGAACCAGCTCGGCGTGACCGACATCATCGACCGGCAGCGCCGCGAGCGCGGCGCCGCGGTGCTCTTCGTCACGCACGACATCAACCCGATCCTCAACCGCGTCGACCGGATCCTGTACATCGCGGGCGGGCGCTTCCTCCTCGGCACCCCGGAAGAGGTGCTGCAGACGCGCGTGCTCACCGACCTCTACGGGACACCCGTCTTCGTGCTCCGCGCCGGGGATCGCCTGGTCGTCGTCGGAGTACCGGATGCCGAGCCGCACCACGACCACGGCGACCACGAGCACGGAGCAGACGCATGATCGCGTCGGCGGGCCTCGTGCCGATGGTCGACTGGAGCGACGTCTTCTCCTTCCAGGACTACGGCGAGCTCGTGGCCCTTCTCGCCAACTCGATCATCGCCGGCGCCGTGCTCGGCATCGTCGGCGGTCTCATCGGCGTCTTCGTGATGCAGCGGGACCTCGCGTTCGCGGTGCACGGGGTGAGCGAGCTGTCGTTCGCGGGTGCCGCCGCCGCCCTCCTGTTCGGCGGCAGCGTCGTCGCCGGGTCGCTCGGCGGAGCACTCGTGGCAGCGATCCTCATCGGCGTGCTCGGGGCGAAGGCGAGAGACCGCAACTCGATCGTCGGCGTGCTCATGCCGTTCGGCCTCGGCCTCGGCATCCTGTTCCTCTCGCTGTACGACGGGCGCAGCGCCAACCGCTTCAGTCTGCTGACCGGGCAGATCGTCTCGGTCTCGAGCCCCGACCTCGGCTGGCTGATCGGCATCAGCATCGTCGTGCTGCTCGGGCTGCTCGTGATGTGGAACCCGCTGCGCTTCGACTCGCTCGACCCGGAGTCGGCCGCCGCGCGAGGAGTGCCCACCCGTGCCGTCAGTCTGATCTTCATGGTGCTGCTCGGACTCATCGTCGCGGTCAGCGTGCACATCATCGGCGCGCTGCTCGTCATGGCGCTGCTCGTGACACCGGCCGCTGCCGCGATGCGCATCACGGCGGGGCCCGTCGCGGTGCCGCTGCTCGCCGCGCTGTTCGGCTTCGTCTCGGCCGTCGGCGGCATCCTGCTCGCCCTCGCCGGCACGCTCCCCGTGAGCCCGTACATCACGACCCTGTCGTTCACGATCTACGTCGTGTGCTGGATCGTGCAGCGCGTCCGGGCCCGCGTGCGCCGCGTGGCCTGACCGCGGCGGGCATGCGCATGGCGGGAATATCGCTACGCGTGCGGCGGGTTGCTACACTGTAGTGCATGGTAGCTCCCACCAACGTTCGCTTCAGTGAGCCTGTCCATGAGGCCCTGACCCGATACGTGCACCTCACCGGTCAGACGAAGTCCGGGGTCATCAACAGTGCCGTCGAAGAGTGGTTGAGGATGCAGGTGCACACCAGCATCCGGTTTGTCACGATCGAGACCGGTGAGAGGCGCGCGCGACTTGTCGACGGACCCGAGGTATGGACCATCGCGGAAGCATGGCTGGCGCACGAACCGGAGAGTCGCAGGGTTCCCGAGCTGGTGGACGTTCTCGGGTTGCCGGAGCGGTCGATCGAGGCTGCTCTGAGCTACTGGGCGGACTTTCGCGCTGAGATCGACGGCGTGATCGAGCGGCATCGCGCTGCCCAAGACGAGGCGCTCGCGGCCTGGGAGAGGCGCCGCGCGATTGACGCCGCCTGACGTCCGATTTCTCCTCGACGAGCATTACCCGGCGTGGTTGGCCGACGCGCTTCGCGACGGAGGCATCGACGCAGAAGCCGTCGTCGAGCGGGAGGACCTTGTCGGCGCCCCCGACACGACCGTCCTCCAGGTCGCCACCGATGAGCATCGGCTCGTGATCACCGAGGATGTGAATACCTTCGCGCTCGCCATGCATCGCATCCCTGAGCACGGCGGAGTCGTCTTCAGCCACCACAGGCGCTTCCCTCGGAACCGGCATGGGCTCGAAGGTCTGAGGCTGGCCCTGATCGCCTTTGCGGCGGCGCCGCCTTCGTCGAGCGGTGAGCCGTCCTTCGTGTGGTGGTTGTGAAAGCGAATCGTCGGATCAGGAGCGGACCCCGCCGCTCACACCCGGGCGAGCGCCTCGATGTCCTCGAGGAACTGGGCGGCGGTCTCCGGCGACACCGTCGTGCGCGTGCCGGCGATCGCGTCGAGGTAGTCCTGCGTGCTCGGGCCGACGGCATCCGCTGCCGCGTCCGCGATGCCCGGCGTCCGTGACCCGACAGCCGCCTCGAACGCCCGCTGCGAGGCGCTGCGGGCGGCGAACTCGATGTCGGCCGGCGAGAATCCGTCGGTGCGCTGGACGAGCACGTCGATGTCGACGACATCGCGGGTGATGTCGGGGATGTAGCGGCTCCAGATGGCGGCACGCGCGGCACGGTCGGGCAGCCCGATCGGGATCACGTAGTCGAACCGGCCGTGGCGCAGGAACGCGCTGTCGAGGGCGCGGATGAAGTTCGTCGCGCACACCAGCAGGCGGCCGGGCTGCTCGCGGAACGCCGGGATGATCTTCAGCAGCTCGTTCGTCACGCCCTGCAGCGGCGACGGCGGCTCCCCGGAGCGCTGGGCCGCGATCTCCTCGACCTCGTCGATGAAGACCACCGCGTGCTCGAGCTCCGAGATCTTGGTGAAGGTCTCGCGCAGCGCCCCCGCCAGCCCCTTCGGGTCGGCCGCGAGGCGCGAGGGGAACACCTCGACGAACGACCATTCGAGCCGCGAGGCGATGGCCTTGGCGAACGTGGTCTTGCCGGTGCCGGGAGGGCCGAACAGCACCACCGCGCGCGGGGGCACGACGCCGAAGCTCTCGGCGAGATCCTGCTCGGCCAGCGGCAGCACGAGTCTCTGCTCGAGGATGTCCTTCTCGCGACGCATACCCGACACCGATTCCCACAGGTCGCGCGGCATCTGCCGGCCGCCCAGCTCGGCGAGCGAGGTGAGCTCCTGCCGCTGCACGGGGATGCGGCGCTCGAAGTAGCGGAGGTGATGCTTCTGCTCGAATCCCCGGGCGTCGAACGCCGCCAGACGCGTCTCGACCTCGGGCATCAGAGCAGACAGCTTGGTCAGGCCGTACGGGGCCATGCTCTTCTCGAGCGCGGCGAGCAGCGCCGATCCGATCCCGCGATCGCGCCAGGCGTCGTCGATGGCGAAGAACACCACCCAGCCCTGATCGTGGGCCGCACGTCCCACCACGGCCGCGATCACCTCGTCGCCGTGGACCGCGACGATCGCGTGATCCTTCTGGCAGGAGGCGACGACCTCGCTGAGGTCGTACACCGGCTCGGAACCCGAGCGCTTCAGCTCCTCCCAGAGATGGAGGATGCCGCCCAGATCGTCGTTGTGGAACTCGCGCAGTCGCCAGCCGGTCATCGGGACTCCCTCGTCTCGGATGCCGCCACGATACCGGCGCGGTGCGCCATCACCCAGACGGGTGCGTAATACGAGACGCTCCCAGCCCTCGCCAACCCCCGCCGCCTAGACTTGTCCCATGGCTCAACGGAACACCTGGCAGCGCGAACGCGTGCGCGAAGCGCTCGCCGACGCGCGTGGTTTCGTGAGCGCGCAGAACCTGCACGCCGCGCTGCGTGACGACAACACCGGGATCGGACTCGCGACCGTGTACCGCGCGCTCGCCGGACTCGCCGCATCCGGCGACGCCGACTCGCTGCAGAGTCCGGAGGGCGAGGCGCTCTATCGCGCCTGCACCACCCAGGCCCACCACCACCACCTCATCTGCCGTTCCTGCGGTCTGACGGTCGAGATCGAGGCGAAGGACGTCGAGCAGTGGGCGCACCGCACCGCCGCTCTCCACGGGTTCACCGAAGCCGCGCACGTGGTCGACATCTTCGGACTGTGCACGCCCTGCACGAACAAGCGCGACGCCGAACGGGCAGCGAACGCGTGAGCCCCTCGGCAGGCACGGCGACCCGCCCGGGGCATACGCACGCGCACCGCCCGACACGCTCGCCGCGTTCCGCGTGGGTCGGCCTCGGCCTCGGCGTCGCGATCATCGCGGCGCTCTTCCTCGTCGACCGATTCCTGCCGTCCCTCTTCCCCGCGTCGCTGCCGACCCGCGCGCAGGACGGGCTCACGCTCGCCCTCAGCGTGCTCATCGAGGCTCTGCCGTTCGTGGTCCTCGGCGTTCTGCTCTCGATCGTGGTGCAGGTCTGGCTCCCGGCCGACGTCATCCACCGGTGGCTGCCGAAGCGCGCCTGGGCACGTCGTGCGGTGCTGTCGCTGCTCGGGATGCTGATCCCGGTCTGCGAGTGCGGCAACGTGCCGTTCGCGCGCGGCCTCATGATGCGCGGGCTCGCTCCGGCCGAGGCGCTGACGTTCCTCATCGCCGCGCCGATCGTCAATCCGATCGTGATCCTCACCACCCATGCGGCATTCGGGTGGGACGGCGGCATCCTCATCGCCCGCCTCGTCGGCGGGTACCTGATCGCCAACCTCATCGGCTGGATCTATAGCCGGCATCCGTCGCCCGACTCCCTGCTGACGCAGCGCTTCGTCGACACGTGCGACCGTGTCACGCACGAGCCGGGCACGCCGGTGCGCCGCAGCCTCACGCAGTTCCTCGTCGAGCTGCGTGCCGTCATGCCCGCGCTCGTGATCGGATCCGCGCTCGCCGGAGCCGTGCAGGTGCTCATCCCGCGTGACATGCTCCTCGCGATCGGATCGAATCCGGTGCTCTCGATCGTCGCCATGATGGTGCTCGCGATGACCGTCGCCATCTGCTCGAACGTCGACGCGTTCTTCGCCCTGTCCTTCGCGTCGACGTTCTCGTCCGGCGCGCTGGTCGCGTTCCTGCTGGTCGGGCCGCTCGTCGACATCAAGATGCTCGCGCTCATGCGCACCACGTTCACCGGACGCACACTGGCCGGCATCGTCGGCGTCGTGGTGGCGGCGGCCTTCGCGATCGGGATCGGGGTGAACGTCCTTGTCTGAGCAGACGACATCGCGAGCGCGGGCCCTCGGCACGCGCTGGCTCGGCGTCGGCCTTGCCGCGGTCATCGCCGTCGTCACGCTCGGTCTCGGCATCACCGGACGGCTGACCCTCTACATCAGCCCCGAATCGGTGTGGTTCGCGTGCGCCGCGGCCGTCGTGACCCTGGCCGGAGCGATCTGGTCGTTCGCGCTTCCCCTCGGCGAGGAGGGCGACCACGATCACGGGCACGGCCACGATCACGGGCACGGAGCGGATGCCGCAGACGACGCGCATGACGCGCCGCGACCGGCGGCCTCGCCCCGGCGAACCCTCGCCGCCGTCGGCGCGGTCACCGGCGGAGTCGTCGCCACGGGCGTGGTCGCCGCCGCCCTCGTGCTGCCGCCGGCGTCGCTGTCGGTGGAACTGGCGATGTCGCGCGCGGGGGAGCAGACCGCACTCTTCGCCGGGGCCGACACCGTCGCTCTCGGCGTCGCGGACACCACGACCTTCGGCATCGGCGACTGGGCGAGCGTCTTCGCCACCGCGACGAACACGACCGCGTACGACGGGGCCGCGGTCACCCTCACCGGCTTCGTCACGCCCGGTGCTTCGGGCGACGACGGCGTGAACCTCACCCGTCTGGTCATCACGCACTGCGTGATCGACGCGCAGACCGCCACCCTGCCGGTCTCGGTCGATCCCGACGAGTACCCCACCGGCCAGTGGGTCGAGATCACCGGAACCGTCAGAGCGGATGCCGACGGCGACCTCCACATCGAGCCGACCGACGTCGTCGCGATCGATGAGCCGGGGGATCCGTATGAGTACTGAGGACGAGCGGCCGGAGATCCCCGCCGTCCCGCGCACGCGCGCGGAGATGCGCGCCGCCCGTGAGGCCGCAGAGGCCGCGGAGGCGGAGCGGATCACTCGCGCGGCCGCGCCCGCGGAGCAGACCGAACGGAGCGCCGAACAGCCGGATGCCGGCGCGGACGAGGCGGCTGTTCGAGAAGCGGCTGCCCGGGAGGCGGCTGCCCGTGAGGCTGTTCGCCTGGCCGGTGAGCGCGAGATCGCCGAGCAGGAAGCCGCTGCCCGGAAGATGGCCGCCTTCGAAGCCGCGGCTCGGGAGGATGTCGAGGCGACTGCTCAGGAGGATGTCGAGGCGGCTGTCGCGGCCGACCTCGGTGAAGGGCTCGAGAGGGACGCGGTTTCCGCGGTTCCCGTCGCCCCCGAGTCGGTGCTGGCCGGGCTGACGCCGGTCGCCCCGGACGCTGCCCCACGACCCGTCCCGGGGACCGACACCGCGACATCGGTCCCTCGCGGGCCGGTGCGGAACCCGCGCCGCTTCCTCATCGCCCTCGGCGCCGTCCTCGGCGTGCTGGTGCTGGTCGGAACCGGCCTCGGCATCGTCAGCCTCCTGCAGGGACCGCGCATCTCCGAGGTGCAGGTCGATCCGGCGCAGGCGATCGAGTCCTCGGGCAGCCGAGTCATCATCACCGCGAACCAGGCGCTCGCCGACATCGACCCCGAACAGGTCACGGTCGAGCCCGCGGTGCCGTTCACGGTCGACGCGTCCGGCCGCGGAGTCGGCATCCGCTTCACCGTGCCGCTCGACGAGTCGACGAAGTACACGGTGCGCGTCGCCGATGTCGCGGGAAGGGGCGGCGGGCCGTCGACCGACCTCCGCACGACGTTCACGACCCCGGCCTCGAACATCTTCCTGCTCCGGCGAGACGCCTCCGGCGATGACACCATCTTCCGCACCGACCTCAGCGGCGAGAACGCCGTGCCCGTGTTCTCGCACGAGGAGATCAACGACTTCCGGGCGACGTCGACCCAGCTGGTCGTCTCCGTCGCGGAAGACGACGGCTCCCGGCTGCTCGTGATGGACCGCGACGGCACGGACGAGCGCGAGCTGAAACTCCCCGGCGTGGGATTCGTCGGGGCGATCCAGGTCTCCGAGCGCGGCGGGCTCGTCGGCTACAGCTACTCGGACCGCGAGCTCAGCGACACCGAGGGCCGTGCCAGCGTGCTCGTCACCCAGTCGCTGAGCGGGGACGACGATCCGCAGATCATCGAGGTCGGCGACGCCGAGGCGAGCGTCTTCGTCTGGCAGTTCGTCCCCGACAGCGCCGCCGTGCTGTTCATCGACTTCGACGGTGCGCTGTCGCTCGTCGACCGTTCGACCGATGCGGGAGTGCAGTCGCTGGGACTCGCGTCCACGATCCAGGGGATCTCCCGCGGAACGTACACCGCGATCGTGGAGCGCGTCGACGGCTCCGTGGTGGAGATCAACCTCGCCGACGGGTCGGAGGCGCCGCTCGCGGCATCCGATCCCGACTACGGCACGGCGACCTCGATCACCCCCTTCCCCGGCGGCACTCTCCGCCATGTCGTGCAGCGCGACGCGAACGGCATCCCGGTGGGGCAGGCGGTCATCCGCGTGGACGAGGACGGCACGGCGACGCCGCTGGTCGAGGTCGGCTCGTCCGACCGGATCCTCCAGGCCTGCGCATCGCCGAGCGGACAGTACGCCGCGGTGGCCCTCGCCGCCGACATGGCGAACAACCCGTACGACGGGATGCTCCTGCCGCTGCCCGAGAACGTCGAGACGCACCTCATCGACATGGATTCCGGCAAGGAGCTCGTCGCTCTCACGGGCTTCGACGCCTCCTGGTGCCAGACGGCTCCGCGGTTCTGAGATGGGCTCGCGGCTCTGAGATGACCGACCACGATGCGCGGCGTCGCGCCACGCGCGCGGAGCTGAGCGGCTCGGCGGTCGATGTCGCGCCTCGTCTGCTCGACGCGGAGCTGCGCACGGTGCTCACGGCACCCGGTGCCGACCCCGTCGAGGTGCGCCTGCGCATCACCGAGGTCGAGGCCTATCACGGGCAGGGAACAGGGGCGCTGCCCGACCCCGGCTCGCATGCGCGCATGGGGCGGACGGCGCGCAACGCCACGATGTGGGGCGAACCCGGGCATCTGTACGTGTATCTGAGCCACGGCATCCATTCCTGCGTCAACGTCGTCGCCGGTCCCGAGGGGCAGGGCGACGGGGTGCTGCTCCGCGCCGGCGAGGTCGTCTTCGGGACGGATGCCGCAGCCCGGCGCCGTGGCGCGACACTGCCGCTCGGACGCACGGCGCTGCGCGATCTCGCGCGAGGACCCGGTCGGCTCGGGCAGGCCGTGGGCCTTCGGCATCCGCTGCATGACGGGATCGACGCGATCACCGGCGCGGAACAGCACGGCGCGCGGGCGGAGCTGTGGCTCGCGGAGCGCCGCACCGACATCGCCACCGGCCCTCGTGTCGGCGTGGCCGGCGTCGCCGGAACGGACGCCTTCCCGTGGCGGTTCTGGCTCGACGGGGATCCGACGGTGTCGCCGTTCCGCTGGGGACGCGGGGCGCAGGCGGCCTCTTCCGGCGTGCTAGACTGACTCTTTGTCTGCGCACACTCCTGTGCGCAGTTCGCGTGCCGGTTGGGTTTTCTCGGTTCCTGAGCTTGTCGAAGGAGTCGAAGGGCCCGCGGCGTGCAGACAAGGGATCTTGGGTGGGGCCGTCCGGCCCCACGGTAGAGAAGGAGTCACCATCATGGCAGCAGTGTGCCAGGTGACCGGAGCTGTTCCCGGTTTCGGTCACAACGTCTCGCACTCGCACCGCCGGACGAAGCGCCGCTTCGACCCGAACGTGCAGAAGAAGACCTATTTCGTGCCGTCGCTCGGCCGTAAGATCACGCTCAACGTGTCCGCCAAGGGCATCAAGGTGATCGACGTCCGCGGCATCGAGAACGTGGTCAAGGACCTCCAGGCGAAGGGTGTGAAGCTCTAATGGCCAAGAAGGCTCAGGACGTCCGTCCGATCATCAAGCTGCGTTCGACGGCGGGTACGGGTTACACGTACGTGACCAAGAAGAACCGCCGCAACACCCCCGACCGCCTCGTGCTGAAGAAGTACGACCCGGTCGTCCGCAAGCACGTCGAATTCCGAGAGGAGCGTTGATCAATGGCTAAGAAGAGCAAGATCGCTCGCAACGAGCAGCGCAAGGTCATCGTGGAGCGTTACGCCGAGCGTCGCGCCGAGCTGAAGAAGACCCTGGTCGACCCGAACGCCACCGACGAGGCCCGCGAGGCCGCACGCGTCGGCCTGCAGAAGCTGCCGCGCAACGCGTCGCCTGCTCGCGTGCGTTCGCGCGACGTCATCGACGGCCGCCCCCGCGGTGTCCTCACGAAGTTCGGCATCTCGCGTGTCCGCTTCCGTGACATGGCACACCGTGGCGAGCTGCCCGGCGTGACCAAGTCGAGCTGGTAAGCACCCGCTGAAAAGGGGCGAGGATCTTCGGATCCTCGCCCCTTTTCGCGTTCCGGGTCAGGCCCCTGCGGCATCCGCATCCGCATCCGCATCCCGCGCGCAGCGGCGCGGTGTCGGGCTGACTTCGCAGCCTCGGGCTGAAGATCGAGGCGGCAGCTTCCGCCGGACGCGGTGTCTTCTCCCGACGGTGAGCCTCCGACTTCTCGTCCACAGTGGGCGCTGTCACTCAGCTCTGCACATGCTCCGCGGAGCGACGGGCGAAGCTCCGCAGGAGATGCGCACGCCGGGCAATATCGGCACCCATGGATCCGGTATCTGCGCTGCGGGCGCGCGATGGGGTAGCGAGAGTCAGAACGCTTCGGCGAGTCGGCGTCAGCGATCACGATCTGCGTCGAGCGCGAGAACGAGGGCTGATCTTCTCGGTGTGCCGGGGCTGGGTCGCATTGCGCGGAGCCGATGGGATGCTGGTGGCCGCGGCACGACGGGGGGGTCGTGCTCAGCTGCGTGACGCTCGCCGCTCGCAAGGGGCTGTGGGTGCTCGACGATTCGCGGCCCCATCTCGCGGCGCCACCGCGGTCAGGCCACGCGTCGGCTGCGCGCGGAGTCATCCATTGGAACGCGCCGACCTTCCCTCGCGATCCGGATTCCTGCGAGGACTCGCTCGAGAACGCGTTGGTGATCCTTGCCCGGTGCCAACCGTACGAGAGCGCCTTGGCGACATGGGAGTCGGCCTTCAGGCAGAGGCTGGTCGATCCAGCGGAGCTCGAGCGAGCCCCGTTGCCGCCCGTCGCCCGTCGGCTGGTCGAGGAAGCGCGACCGTTCGCCGACTCGGGCACCGAGACGATCTTCCTCACGCGGCTCGCCTGGCTCGACCTGGCGATCACCCCGCAGGTGTGGATTCTGGGACACCGGGTGGACTTCCTGATCGGCGAGCGCCTCATAGTCCAGGTCGACGGAGGTCACCACGTCGGCGCGCAGCGCTCCAGTGACATCGCGCACGATGCTCTGTTGACGCTGCATGGTTATCACGTGATCCGCATCGGCTACGACCAGCTCATGAATCAGTGGCCGTGGGTGCAGCGGACCATCCTCGCCGCCATCGGGCAGCGGCTTCACCGTGCAGCCTGATGCGTTCGCGATGCCTTACATCGAGTCGGGCGGAGATCTCGCCGATGGGCGGAGGATGCATTCGCAAACCTCCGCCCATCGATGAGATCTCCGCCCGACAAGGTGCGGTAAGCGCGCGGCGCGCAGCGCCCGGGCATCAGGCGACGGATGCCGTCGCGTGCGCCTCGGCCCAGGCGAGGGCCTCGTCGGCGATCTCCTCCCAGCCGTCCTGGCTGACGAGCCGGTGCGTGCGGCCGGTGTACTCCTTGCGCTCGACGATCGCGGGGCTGCCGGTGGAGAGGTACTTCTTCTCGATCGCCCGCACGATGGCCGGCGGCACGACGTGGTCGATCTCTCCGGCGATCAGGAGCAGCGGGGCGCGGTCGGCGCGGCTGTAGTCGACGTGGGTCACGCCGCCCTTCTCGTTGAGCACCGAGGTGACGCCCTCGAAGAAGACCCGGTTGTACGAGTTCACCGCGTACTCCTCCCACAGGGCGTCGGATGCCGCGCGGGGCAGGTCGTTGCCGAACGTGAAGTGAAAGTGGCGCTTCGACAGCGGCTTCGCGCCGTTGCGTCCGAAGGGGTTCGAGAGGATCGGCGTGCCGGTCCACAGAGTGGAGAGGGGGAGCGCCGTGACGCCGGCCGTCTGCCCCGGTGCGACGCCGACGTACGCGACGCCGAGTCCGCGATCGGCGAGCATCTGGGTGATCACTCCGCCGAACGAGTGGCCCATGATGATCGGCTTGGCCGGGAGGGCGCGGATGATGCGCTCGTAGTGGTCGGCGATCTGCTTCAGGCCGATGCCCTTGAGAGCTGCCGGGTTGCGACGGATGTCCTCGACCGTGCGGTCGTCGATGCCGGGCCACCCGGGAACGATGACCTCGTGGCCCTTCGCGCGGAAGCGCTCTGCCCAGGTGTCCCAGCTCTTCGGCGTCATCCACAGTCCGTGGATCAGGACGATCGGGGTCTTGTCGGTGCTGTTCATGATTTCTTCTCCTGTCTGCGGCCCCGCCCTCTGCGGTGGCTGTATAGTGATAGTAGACCGAACGTTCTATCTACCGCAACTCCTTCGACAAACTTCTTTTCCGCGATCGGATTCGAGGGGCGGATGCGGGGGATCGGATGCGACGATGAGAGGAGAGAGATCATGAACATCACCACGAAGCGCCCAAGTCCCGCCCGCGCCCGATTGATCGACGCCGCCACCCGCCTCTTCTACGAGGAGGGCATCCATGCGGTGGGTGTCGATCGCGTGATCGAGGAGGCCGCGGTGACGCGCGCCACCCTCTACAAGCAGTTCGGCGGCAAGGAGAATCTCGTGCTCGCGTACCTCGCGGGCGAGGACGAGGCGCTCCGAAGCATGTTCGCGGATGCCGGAGCCGCCGTCGCCGATCCCGATGACCTGCTGACCGCCGTGATCGACGGCATCGCCGCCGACATCCGCCACCGCCACACGCGCGGATGCCCGTTCATCAACGCGGCAGCCGAGTACCCCGATGCCGCGGGCGCCGTGCGCCGGCTCATCGGCGAGCACCGGGAGTGGTTCCGGGCGACGCTCCAGGCCGTGGCCGAGGGGGCGGGTCTCACGCGTCCGGCCGACGTCGCCGCATCGCTCGTCCTGCTGCGGGATGCCGCCCTCGTCGGCGGCTATCTCGACGGCGACGACCGCGTGACGCCGGCGTTCGAGCGCACCGCGCGGTCGGTGATCGACGCGCACCGGCGGGCGTGAACGACCTGAAACGTGTGACTGGAGTGACCAAAGTGGTGCGACACGCCCAGTAATTGCCCAAAACCCGCGAAATGACGCGGAAATGTGGGCGGTCGTTGATACATTCGAGGCGGTCGCAAGACCAGGAGCATCCGCTCCGAACCCACAACGATGCGACGGGATCTCGTCGCTGGAGGAGTGACATGGCTGACAAGTCCATCACCAAGACCGAGCTCGTCGCGAGCATCGCAAGCGCCACGGGCCAGAGCCAGGCCACCGTCTCCGGTGTCCTCGACTCGCTGTTCGCCACGGTCTCCGACGCCGTTGCCAAGGGCAGCAAGGTCTCGATCCCGGGCTGGATCTCGTTCGAGCAGGTCGACACGGCCGCACGCACGGGCCGCAACCCGCAGACCGGCGCCGAGATCAAGATCCCGGCCGGCAAGCGCGTCAAGGTGACCGCTGGCTCCAAGCTCAAGGCTGCCGTCAAGTAATTCGACGCACCTTCACGAAGGCCGCCGCCCCACTCGGGTGGCGGCCTTCTGCGTCTGCCGACGGCGGTCAGCCAGGACGGATGCCGCGGCTTAGGCTGGAGGGGTGACTTCCGGCGCCGAGACGACCACCCGGTCCTCGGCGTATCGACTCGCCGGGATCGCGATCCTCCTCGTCGCAGCCGTCATCGCCACGGTGATCGCCCTCGCGCTCGGCGGCGGAGCGAAACCTCCGCTGCTGCAGGACCCCGGGCCCTTCGTGCTCTGGGGCACGCCGATCGCGAAGCTCGTGATGAACATCGCCGGTGCCGCGATGCTCGGGTCGCTGGTGCTCGCGCTCTTCGCGCTGCGGGCGGGGGAGCGGGCCTTCGACGCCGCGCTGAACATCGCCTCGATCGGCGCTGCGGTCTTCACTGTCGCATCGGGGCTGGCCGGATTCCTCGCGTTCATGGCGGCGTTCAACCCGAAGCTCAGCATCGAACGCGAGTTCGGCGCGCAGCTCGGCCGGTTCCTTCTCGACCTGCCGCTCGGGCAGTCATGGCTGATCACCACGATCTTCGGCGCGGTCATCACGGTGCTCGCGTTCGCCTGGCGCACCTGGACGCCGACGCTCATCACGGCGCTCCTCGCCGCGGCATCCTTCCTGCCGCTCGCGACGCAGGGCCACGCGGGAGATCTCGCCGGCCACAACGTCGCGGTGAACTCGATCCTGCTGCACATGATCGCGGCGGCGGTCTGGCTCGGCGGGCTGCTGCTGCTCGTGCTGCTGCGCGGCCGCACCGACGTCGACACCCCGCGGCTGGTGGCGCGGTACTCCTCGCTCGCGATCGCCGCGTTCGCCGTCGTCGCCGTGTCGGGTGTCACCCGCTCGATCGTCGCCGTCGGCAGCTGGGACGCCCTGTGGGCCACTCCCTACGGCGCGATCGTGCTCGCGAAGGTCGCGCTGCTCGTCGGCATGGGGCTGCTCGGCGCCTGGTATCGCACGCGCCTCATCCCGAAGCTCGAGGGGGAGCGCGCCACGCGCTGGTTCTGGATGCTGGTGCTCGGCGAGGTCGCGCTGATGGGGCTGGCCTCCGGTGCCGCAGCCGCGCTCGCGCGCACGCCGCCGCCGACCGGGGAGACCGCCGCGTTCGCCCAGACGCCGGCCGAGATCCTGACAGGCGCCAAGCTCCCGCCGGAGCTCACCCTCGAGCGCTGGTTCACCGCGTGGAACATCGACGTGCTCTGGCTGGTCGCCGCCGGATTCGGCCTGTTCCTCTACCTCGCGGGTGTGATCCGCCTGCACCGCCGCGGCGATCGCTGGCCGATCTACCGGACCGTGTTCTGGGTGCTCGGCATGCTGATGCTCGTCTGGGTCACGGGCGGACCGATCAACGCCTACCAGGAGTACCTCTTCAGCGTGCACATGCTCGGGCACATGATGCTGTCGATGGCGATCCCCCTGCTGCTCGTCTCCGGCGCCCCGATCACGCTGGCGCTGCGTGCCGTGCGCAAGCGCGACGACGGCACCCGCGGCGGCCGCGAGTGGATCATGTGGGCCGTGCATTCGCCCTTCGCCCGGGTGGTCACCCATCCGTTCGTCGCGGCGGCGATCTTCATCCTGTCGCTGTGGGCGTTCTACTTCACCGACCTCGTGCGCTGGTCGATGTACGAGCATCTGGGACACGAGTGGATGGTCATCCACTTCCTCCTGTCCGGCTACCTCTTCGTGATGAGCCTGATCGGCGCCGATCCCGTGCCGTACCGGCTGCCGTATCCCGGACGCCTCATCACGCTCATCGCCGTCATGGCCATGCACGCGTTCTTCGGCATCGCGATCATGATGCAGGAGGGGCTCATGGTCGCGGACTGGTTCGGTTCGATGGGCCGCGACTGGGGGGTCGACCCGCTGGCCGATCAGTACGTCGGCGGCGGCATCGCCTGGTCCATCGGCGAGATCCCCACGCTGATCCTCGCCATCACGGTCGCGATCCAGTGGAGCCGCAGCGACACGAAGCTGCAGCGCCGGAACGATCGGCATGCCGACCGCACCGGCGACGCCGAGCTCGAGGAGTACAACGCCAAGCTCGCCGCCCTCGCCGAGCGCGACCTGCGGGACGCGGAGCGAGAGCGCCGCTAGGCCCGCTCAGTCGGCGATGGGTTCGCCCGGGGAGCCGACCCGGATCGACGCGGACCCGTCCGGCAGGATCGTGATCGTGCCGTTGACCTGGAAGGGCACGTCCTCGGACACCGGCTCGATCGAGCCGTCGAACAGCGACTGGATCTCGACCTCGACGTGAGCCACGGCATCCGTCGTCGGGATCTGCCAGTTGCCGCCGTCCGGTGCGACCGTGACCTGCGGCTGGGCGCTGATCGACCACTGCGGCGGGGAGGCGATGCGGTCGCGGACCTCCAGGCCGAACGGGCACGCGGCCGGCATCAGCACCTGCTGCGTCGTGCACTGTGTCAGGAACTCCTCGACGCGCTGCTGCACGACGCCGACGAACTCCTCGGTCGGCGTCGTCTGCACGTCGAGCGGCGTGATCGCCAGAGGCGTGTCGGCCAGCACCCCGGTGCCGGAGGCCTGCGCGATGGGGGTGTCGACCGTGACCGAGTACAGGCCGGGCGTGAATACCAGGAGGGGCAGCGGGTCGATCGCGGTCGCGTCCGCTCCGGCGGCCGACACCTGACGGCGATCGACCTCGAAGCCGTTCACCGCGAAGCGGTCGGCTCCCAGGACCGTGAGGTCCACGACAGCCAGCGGGCTGGTGGTGAAGCGCCAGTCGGGGGTGACTCCTGCCCAGCCGTCCTGCTCGACGAGGAACGTGGTGGTGCCCGCATGGCCGCCGGCCTTGTAGCTGACGGTCACGGCCGTCTTGCCGTCGGCGGGCTCCTCCGACTCGATCTCGACATCGGTCAGCGGTGCGAGCGCGGCATGACGGAGCATCGCCTCGGATGCCGCGGCGTCGATGCCCGCCGCATCGAGCGTCTCGCGGTCGACGGCGACGCCGGGGATGCGCAGGGCGTCCGCGGCGCGACCGGCGGCGAGGAGGTCGAGGTAGCGGGTCACGAACGCCGAGGGGCCGTAGAACTGCTGGTAGAGCGTCGCGCCGCCGGCGCCGAGGGCGGCGAGGAGAAGCACGCCGACGAGCGCGAGCATCGTCAGATCGGCACCGAGACGGGCGCGCCGGGGCACCGCGGTGTCGACCTGCTGCATGGCGTCAGTCTAGAAGGGCGTCCTGGGACGACGCCGAGCGTCGGCGACTCCGGGCGGATGCCGGGACGTAGCATGGGTGGGCGCCCCGTGTCCGTCCGCTGCCCCTGTGAGAACCGTGTCCCTTCCCGCCCTGTCCGAGGAGCAGCAAGAGCTGTTCCGGCTCATCGAGGACACCGGCGAGCACGTCTTCATCACCGGCCGCGCCGGCACCGGGAAGTCGACGCTCCTGCAGCACTTCGCCTGGAACACGAAGAAGCAGATCGCGATCTGCGCCCCGACCGGCGTCGCCGCGCTGAACGTGGAGGGGCAGACGATCCACTCCCTCTTCCGCCTGCCGATCGGGCTCATCGGCGACGCCGACATCGACCAGAACGATGCCACGCGCCGCATCCTCAACGCCATCGAGACCCTGGTGATCGATGAGATCTCGATGGTCAACGCCGATCTGATGGATGCGATCGACCGTTCGCTGCGTCAGGCGCGGGGTCGGCGCGGCGAGCCCTTCGGCGGCGTGCAGGTGGTGATGTTCGGCGACCCGTACCAGCTGGCTCCGGTGCCGCCCCGCGGTGACGAGGCCCGCTACGTGCAGGATCACTACCGTTCGTTCTGGTTCTTCGACGCGAAGGTCTGGGCGGGGCCGTGGACCGCTTCGGGCACGCGGGCCGAGGCGCACGGCTACGGTTCGTCGGACCAGGCCGGCCTGTTCGAGGTCGACACCAGAGCCGAGCTGCACGTGCGCGAGCTGGTGCAGATCCATCGGCAGTCCGATGACGGATTCAAGGCGATGCTCAACGCGGTGCGGTACGGGCGGGTGACGGCCGAGATCGCCGGAGTGCTCAACGCCCAGGGGGCCCGCACACCGCCGGATCCCGAGCCCGGCGAGGTGCCGATGATCACGCTCGCGACCCGCAACGACATCGTGAACAAGATCAACAGTCAGCACCTGAACGCCCTGCCCGGGAAGGAGCAGACGGCGCGCGCCGAGGTCAGCGGCGACTTCGGCCGGGGCGAGGCCTCGCTGCCGGCGGAGTCGGAGCTGAAGCTCAAGGTCGGCGCGCAGGTGATGTTCCTCCGCAACGACACGGCGATGTCCGGCGAGCCCCCGCGGTGGGTGAACGGCACGATCGGCACGGTGATCCGCATCCTCGGCGGTGCCGTGCGCGTCGACATCGACGGCGAGGAGGTCGACGTCGAGCCCGCGGTCTGGGAGCGATTCCGCTACGCGTACGACCAGAGCACCAAGAAGCTGTCCCGCGACGTGGTGGCCGAGTTCACGCAGTTCCCGCTGCGCCTCGCGTGGGCCGTCACGATCCACAAGTCGCAGGGGAAGACCTACGAGCGCGCGATCATCGACCTGGGTTCCGGGGCGTTCGCACCCGGCCAGACCTATGTCGCGCTCAGTCGTCTGACGTCGCTGGACGGCCTGTACCTTTCGCGGGCGCTGCGCCCCACCGACATCCGGGTCGACGAGGACGTGCGGCGGTTCATGCGCGAGGCATGGCTCGCGAAGTCGACGCCGGAGCTGCCGACGGCCTGACCTCAGGCGGCGACGCGCGCGCGGTCGAGGTCTTCGAACAGCTCGGTGTTGAAGCGGTAGGCGAGCAGGACCTCGTCGATCACGCGCTCCCGCTCGGCGTCATCCCAGGGGGCGGCATCGAGCTGCTCGCGGTAGACGTCCTTGAAGGCAGCCGGGTCGGCGATGTCGTCGAACAGGTAGAAGCCGATGCCGTTCGTCTCGAACCCGAAGCGCCGCGCCATCACGCGGCCGATGAAGATGCCGCCGGAGAGATCGCCGAGGTAGCGCGTGTAGTGGTGGGCGACGAATCCGCCGGCCCAGGTCGCGCCGACCTGACGGATGCGCTCGACGTAGCGCTCGGTGGTGGGAAGCGGCGTGATGCGCTCGCGCCAGTCGGCCCCGAGCAGGAACTCGAGATCGGCCTCGAGCGCGGGCAGGCGGGTCAGCTTGTCGCTGAGGAAGACGGATGCCACGGGGTCCTGCCGCATCCGCTCGCCGGCGCCCTCGAGCGCCTCGTAGATGAAGTAGTGCTGCGAGACCAGCGAGATGTAGTCCTCGCGCGAGCCCTCGCCCTTCAGCAGGTCGGACATGAAGCCGGCGCCCTCGCTGCGGGAATGCGACCCGGAGGATCGTTCGCGCAAGGCGGCGGAGAAGGAGAGGATCTCGGACATGGGATCAGTGTAAGGCTTACCTAACCTCCTGTGGAAGTCAGATATGCGGCATCAGGCGTGCGGACGCGGCTCGACCCCGAGGCGTGCGCACGCGGCGTCGTAGAGTGCGACGACCTCGCGGCGCACGGCGGGCCGGTCATCGATCGGGCCGCCCGGCCACGGCACGCGGAGCTCGGACACCGCGGCGTCACGGGTGATCTCCCACACCCCGCCGTCTCCGTCGAAGCCGACCATCACGGCATCCGTGATCGTCGCATCGGCCGGTTCGGCGAACGCGCGGGCGATGAGGAGATTGTCGTCGGTGTGGTCTCCGTTCATGTGTCGGAGGACGGCGGAGATCACATCGGCATCGAAGGCATGGGGCACATTCACACCTTAGGACGCCCGCCGGAGGGGCCGCCGGTGCAGAATTTCAGCATCCGCGTTCTAGACTCGGGAGACACGTCTTCGGGGGTACTTTCCATGCAGCATCTCTCGTCGCGCCGGTGGCGCGCCGTCGCGGCCACTGCGGCCGTGCTCGGTCTTGTCCTCACCGGCTGTTCCTCCGGTGAGACCTTCACCTACACGCCACCCGCGCAGGTCGACGGCGCACTGCCCGACGACACGGTCGCCGCGATGCAGGAAGCGGTCGACAGCGCGATCGCGGCCTCGGGCGCCTCCGGCGCCATCGTCGGGGTGTGGGCGCCCTGGAGCGGCAGCTGGGTCACGGCGAGCGGCACGCAGGAGCGCAGCGGTGAGACGCCGCTCGATACCGAGATGTCCTTCCGCATCGCCGACGTGACGCGGCTGATGACCTGCGACGTGCTCTACGCCCTCGCCGACGAGGGGACGGTCAAGCTCGACGCGAAGGTCCCGAAGTATGTGTCGGGCGTCGCCGACATGCAGGACATCACCCTGCTCGACCTCTGCAACGGCACCAGCGGCGCCGGATCGTCCGAGGCCACCGTGAAGAACGCCTGGCTGAACACCCCCGACCGCGTCTGGGCTCCCCTGGAGCTCGCCGGGTTCGGGCTGGGGCGTCCGCGAGTCGCTGCGCACACCACCTACCGCGACTCGGACTCGGGCTACCTGCTGCTCGGCCTGGCGCTCGAACGCGCCTCGGGCATGACGGCATCCGAGCTGATCGCCGAGTACGTCACCGAGCCCCTCGGCCTCCCGAACACGTCGCTTCCCGGCCCCACCGCCGCTCCGCCGTCCGCGGGGCCGTCGATGAACGGGCACTTCATCAACGTCGTCGAAGGCGGATACGGCTGCGCCGCACCGGTCGACATCACCGAGCTCTCGTCGAGCTCGGGCTTCACCGACTCCGGTGTCGTCTCGACGATCACCGACCTCGGCCGCTACGCACAGGCGGAAGCGGCTCAGGTGCTCCGCACGAAGGACAAGCCGGCGCGCTTCGGTGCACCGCTCCCGGTCGCTGCCGACGCCCCCTCCTGGTACCAGGCGACGGGGGGTGCCTATCTCGTCGGCTCGCTGGTCGGCCAGCACGGCTGGACCCCGGGTTACGCGACGGCGGCGTACTCCGACCCGGCGACCGGCTTCACGGTGGCGGTCGTGCTCAACGACTCCACGGCGGGCCCGCTCTTCGCGCAGTACCTCTCGTGGGAGCTCGCGGCGATCGCGTCCAAGGCGCCGGCGGCCTCCGGGGAGACCGCTCCGGAGTTCGGCCTGCCGTTCACGGCCGGTCAGTACCACCAGGCCATCATCGACGCCGCGCTCGTCTGCGTCGACCCGCCCGTGGAGTGATCCGCGGCGCATCCGGCAGAGCGAGCGAGGGGCGGCGACGATGGCGATCATCGACAACGCGATCTATGTGAACGGCGTCCGCACCGAGAATCCGCAGAGCCTCAGCGAGACGTTCGAGCGCATGCGCGAGCGCGGCGGGATGAGCTGGATCGGACTGTACCGTCCCAGCGAGGAGGAGATCCGCGAGGTCGCCGACGAGTTCGGCATCCATGCCCTCGTGGTCGAGGACGCGCTCGCGGGCCATCAGCGCTCGAAGCTGGAGCGCTACGGTGACGTGCTGTTCATGGTGCTGCGACCGGCGCGCTATCTCGATGCCTCGGAGGAGGTCGAGTTCGGCGAGGTGCACGTGCTCGTCGGCCCTGATTTCGTGGTGACCATCCGGCACGCCGAGTCGCCCGATCTCGGGAGGGTGCGCAGGCGCCTGGAGAGCGATCCGACGCTACTCGGCCACGGGCCCGAGGCGGTGCTCTACGCCATCCTCGACGAGGTCGTCGACGAGTACACGCCGGTGCTGGCGGGGCTCGAGAACGACATCGACGAGATCGAGAGTCAGCTGTTCGAGGAGGATGTCGACGCGACCCAGCGCATCTACGACCTCGGCAGGGAGGTCATCGACTTCCAGCGTGCGACGCAGCCGCTGTCGGGGATGCTGGAGGCGCTGCTGCGCGGATCCGACAAGTACCGGGTGAGCGAGGAGCTCCAGAAGTACCTGCGTGACGTCCTCGACCACACGCTGCGCGTCACGGATCGCGCGACCACGTTCCGCACGGTGCTGGACAACGCGCTCACGGTCGAGTCGACCATCGTCGCACGCCGGCAGAACGAGGAGATGCGGCGGATGACCGAGCTGAGCATCCGTCAGAACGACGAGGTCAAGAAGATCTCCGGATGGGCAGCGATCCTGTTCGCGCCGACGCTGGTCGGCACGATCTACGGCATGAACTTCGACCACATTCCCGAGCTGCACTGGGTGCTCGGCTATCCGATGGCGATCGGCCTGATGCTCGCCATGGGGATCGGGCTGTACGCGGCCTTCAAGCGCAAGGGGTGGCTCTAGCCGCGCAGGAGCACCGTCGTCTGCGCCAGCACACTGCGGAGTGCTCGCGCGGCGGCCTCGGCATCGGCCGCGTCGATGCCCGCCCAGATCGGCTCGGTCAGGGCTCTGATCTCGCGGCCGATCTCGTCGACCAGGTCCGCTCCGGCGACGCTGAGCGCGTCGTCGACGATCAGGCCGCGCCTCTCGAGGCCCGACAGGAGGTCGGCCGCGTCCGCGAACTGCCCTCTGTCCCTGATCGTCTCGGCAAGAGCGTCAGGTCCGTCGAACTGCGAGGTGAGGCGCAGGGCGACCCACTCGCGCTCGGAGAGCTGCCGGTCGACCAGCACCGTTCGCAGGAGGGCGTTCAGGGCCTTCTCCGTCTGTCCGATGAGCTGTGAGCCGAAAGGAAGCATGATTCCTCCTAATAGTTGGTGACGCCAACGATATCAGATCGTAGGTGGGGCCAACGAGTAGGGTGGTGGCATGGGACGTCTCGACGGTCGGGCGACGTGGCAGGTGAGCCGCGCGCACCTTCGTGCACACTCCCTTCTGCAGGAGCTGTTCGCCGATGCGGGAGCGCGCGCGTATCACTACCGCCTGCTCGCAGCGCTCGAAGAGGCAGGCGCCGTGAGCCAAGCCGAGCTCGGGCGCGTGACCGGTCTCGATCGCAGCGATGTCTCGGTCGCGTTGAGTGCGCTGGAAGAGGGCGCGCTCATCGTGCGCGCCGCGCACCCCACCGACCGGCGCCGGAATCTCGTCTCCCTCACCGCGCGAGGGCGCGACGAGCTCGCGCGGCTCGACGCCGTCGTCGAACGGGCGCAGGCCCTGTTCCTGGCGCCACTGGCCGAGGAGGAGCGCGACGCGTTCCTCGACATGATCACCCGTCTCGGGCGTGAGCCCGGTACCGGGGTCTGAGCGCGAGGACTGGCGGGATCCCTCCCTTCGTTGACCGTTCCGCGTCTTGCCGGATGCGGCGGGCGGACCGAGGCTGAACGGATGACCGCATCCTCCGACACCGCCCTTCTCGTCATCGACGCCCAGGAGTCCTTCCGCCAGAGAGCCGACGATTGGGCGGCCACCGCGAACCCGGCGGTGCTCGACAACATCGCCCACCTCGTCGAGCACGCCAGGACCGTCGGCGACCCGGTCGTGTGGATCACCCACTCCGAACCAGGGACCGGGGGAGTCTTCGATCCCGCGCTCGGGTTCGTGCGCGTGATCTCGGAGCTCGGCCCGAGACACGAGGAGGCAGCGGTCACGAAGACCACGATCAATGCCTTCACGTCGACCGATCTCCAGGAGCGGCTCGAGGGCACCGGCATCCGTCGGGTCGTGATCTGCGGCATCCGCACCGAGCAGTGCTGCGAGACGACGGCGCGCGTGGCCGCCGACCTCGGATTCGACGTCGAGTTCGTCACCGACGCGACGACGACCTCGGCCATCCCGAGCCGGGGTGCGCTCGCCGCAGTGTCGGGCGACGACATCATGCGCCGCACCGAGAGCATCCTCTCGGCCCGCGGATTCGCCACGATCACCGACACGAAGACGAGGATCGGAGCGAGCCCCGTCGCCTGAGCGGAGCGGCTCAGTCCCCCTCGTCGCCGGTCTCGACGCCCGGTCCGGGACCAGGTCGTACCGGGGCATCCGGGGCGATGTCGATCCGGGTGTTCCCGTCGTGCTCGCTCACCTCGATGCGCGGCGCAGCATCGGCCTCGGTGGCATCGGGCGCCGCGGTCAGCTGGTCGTGGCGCTTCTCCTCGAACGTCTCGTCGTCTGCGGATGGGTGATCAGGCGTGCTCATGGCTCTCCTCGGTCGTCATCGTCGAAAGCTATGTTCCGACCGTGCCCCGCGGCGATGGGGTTGACAGCGGGGGTCCGGATGCGCACTCAGGATTCTCACAGAAACACCGCGCGGCGCGGTCATCCGTTCGCCCGGCACCGATATATTGTCGTCGCACGAAGGACGGTCCGCCGGCCTCCGGCAGGGGCGATCGAGGGGATCGCTTCACGACCTGACACAAGAAACGGGTTCTCTCATGACCGGTACCGCACGGAAGGCGCTCGCCGAAGGGCTCGCGACCTTCCTCTTCGTCCTCGCCATCATCGCCGCGGTGAACAGCGAAAGCCCGCTGACGCCGCTCGCGATCGGCTTCACCCTCATGGTCCTCGTCTACTCGACGGGCCACATCTCGGGCGCGCACCTGAACCCGGCCGTCTCGGTCGGTGTCTTCCTGCGCGGCGGCCTGAGCGTCGTGGACTTCATCGCCTACCTCATCGCTCAGTTCATCGGCGGCGCGCTGGCCGCACTGGCCAGCCTCGCGGTCTGGCCCGCGGGCGGAAAGGCCGTGGTCATCGAGATCGGCCCCGCCTTCCTCGTCGAGGCGCTGTTCACGCTGATCCTCGTCTGGGTGGTCCTCAACACCGCCACCGCGAAGGGCACCGAGGGTAACTCCTTCTACGGCCTCGCGATCGGTGCCACGGTGTTCGTCGGTGCCGCGACCGTCGGCTCGATCTCGGGCGGCGGCTTCAACCCGGCCGTGGCCCTCGGTCTCTCGGTGGGCGGCTACTTCGCCTGGAGCTCGCTGTGGCTCTACATCGTCGCCCCGGTCGTCGGCGCCGTGATCGCCGCGATCCTGTTCCGCGTGCTCAACGCGGACGACGCCAAGAAGATCGCCGGCGAGTAACCCGCTGCCACGAAGCGCCGCGTCCTCTGCGAGGGCGCGGCGCTTCTGCGTGCGGGCCTCTCCGTCGAGCGATGTCCGCCACGCGGGGGATGCGGGCACCGACGCGGCGACGTACCGTGAAGCCATGCTGATCGTCGAGGAGCTCCATCTGCTGCTCACCCGGCCTGACGGCCGAGTCGAGAGCGCAGCGAGCGTGCACCGTCTGTTCGGCGCGATCGCCGCCGTCATCGTCGATCTCTCCCTCCACGACCGCGTCGTGGTGACGGAGGAGAAGAACCCGGCCGTGCAGGTCGTCTCCGCCGATCCGATCGGCGACCCGGTCCTCGACACGGCGCTCGCGCGCCTCGCTCCCCTGAGCGGCAAGCGCCTGCAGTCGCTCCTCATGCGCTCGAGGCTCGATCCGCTGGACCAGGTCGTCGAATCGCTCGTCGCACAGGGCGTTCTCGTGCGTGGAGAGCGGGGCTTCTTCGGGTGGGGCTCGCTGCGCACACCCGAGTCGGATCCCGGACCGGAGATGCTGATCCGCTCCCGCCTCGCGGCCGTGCTGTCGGGATCGGCCGCGCCCACCCTGGCCGACGTGACGATCCTCGCCATCCTGCAGGGGATGAACGCGGCGCATCCGATCCTCAAGAACGAGGCGGCCGGGGCATCGGCGGGTCAGCTCAAGAAGCGGATCGAGCAGCTGGTCGCGGGCTCGGCGGCCGGTGATGCCGTCACGAAGGCCGTGAACACGGCGATCGCCGCGGCGCTGATGGCCGCGATGACACCGGTCATCGTGGCGACCACGACCGGCTGATCACCGCGGCGTCAGGACGCCACGGCGGCGGCCGTCGCGTGCCGGTCGGACTCCGCGGGGACGCGAGTGCGCGCGGCGGCGATCAGCATGACCACCAGCGCGACCGCGGTGATGATCGCGCCCAGCCAGATCGGCGAGGTGTATCCGAGGCCGGCGGAGATGCCCACGCCCCCTGCCCAGGCTCCGAGGGCGTTGCCGACGTTGAACGCGCCGATGTTGGCGCCGGAGGCGAGCGTGGGCGCGCCGCCCGCGTATTGCATCACCCTGCTCTGCAGGCCGGGCACGGTGCCGAATCCGAATCCGCCCATCAGGAAGAGCGCGACGATCGTCGCGATCCCGGACGATGCGAAGAGCGCGAACAGAGCGAGCACCGCGACCAGCGCGGCGATGAAGACGATCAGGGTGCGGTCGATGGCGCGGTCGGCGAGACGGCCGCCGAGCCAGTTGCCGAGCACGAGTCCGCCGCCGAACAGCACCAGCAGCCACGGCACGGCCGAGGACGCGAAGCCGCTGACTTCCGTGAGCGTGTACGCGATGTACGTGAACGCCCCGAACATCCCGCCGAAGGCGAGGATCGTGACGGTCAGCGAGAACCACACCTGGCCGGATCGGAAAGCTCGCAGCTCCTGGCGGAGGCTGATGCTCTGGTCGGGCCGCGGGAGGGCAGGCACGAGTGCGGCGATGCCGATGAAGGCCAGCACGCCGATCGCGGAGATCGTCCAGAACGTCGAGCGCCAACCGAACTCCTGGCCGAGGAACGTGCCGAACGGCACGCCGAAGACGTTCGCGGCGGTGAGGCCCGTGAACATGATCGCGATGGCTCCGGCCTTCTTCTCCGGGGCGACCAGGCCCGCCGCGACGACGGAGCCGATGCCGAAGAACGCTCCGTGGCAGAGGGCGGCGATGATCCGGCCGATCATGGCGGTGCCGTAGTCGGGAGCGAGAGCCGTGAGCGCGTTGCCCAGGATGAAGAGCACGAGGAGGCCGAGCAGCACGGGCTTGCGGGGCAGGCGCGTCGTCGCGGCGGTCAGCAGCAGGGCGCCGACGACGACGGCCAGCGCGTACCCGGAGATGAGCCAGCCGGCCGCGGATTCGGTGACGCCGTATTCGGTCGCGACCTCCGGCAGCAAGCCCATGATGACGAACTCGGTGAGTCCGATGCCGAACGCCCCGATGGCGAGGGCGATCAGTCCTACTGGCATGACGATTCTCCTGATAAAGTAATTTGATTGCAGACGCCGGATATTGCGCGTCGAAACACAATGCTTGCACACGCAACTATAAAGCGCAAGCAACTATCTGAGGAGTGCGGATGGGAATCGCAGACGACGCCGTCGAAGTGCGCGCCCAGGGGTGGCGGACGCTGGCTGCGCTGCACGGCCTGATCGAAGCAGAACTCGAGCGCGCCCTCGCCGACGCGGTCGGCCTGTCGGTCGTGGAGTACACCGTGCTCGACGCGCTCGAGCGTCAGGACGGCTGGCACATGCGCATGCAGCAGCTGGCCAGGGCGACCGCCCTGAGCCCCAGTGCCACGACGCGGCTCGTGAACCGTCTCGAGGACCGCGCGCTGCTCACGCGTGTGCTGTGCGCCGACGACCGTCGTGGCATCTACACCGAGCTGACGGCATCCGGTCGGGAGCTCTACGAGCGTGCCCACCCGATCCACGACGCCACGCTCCGCCGCGCTCTGGACGATGCGGCTGCTCAGCCGGAGCTCGCTCCCGTGGTCGAGGCTCTGAACGGCGTCGCGCTCCCCGCGCTCGTCACCCGCTGAGGCGCCGCGAACTCACCGGTCGGGGTGATCCCGACGCTCGGCGTCAGGGAGATCACGATCTTGCCGGAGGCGTGTCCGGCGATCGATCGCGCATACGCGAGACGCACGTCTTCGAGCGGATGCACCGAGTCGATCGGCAGCTCGACGCTGCCGTCGGCGATCAGCCGAGCGACCATCGTGAGCTCCCGCGCGCCGGCCTTCGCCCCGCCGATGCCGCGGACCGGATGCCGAGAGCGCGCCTCGTAGTCGGCCACGGTGTTGATGCGATCCGCGGGCACACCCATGGCCAGAGCGAGGTCGACCGTGCCGTGACCGACGGTGTCGAGCACCGCAGTGATCCCGCCGGGCGCCGCCGCCCGCACCGCGTCGGCGAGGTCGTCGCCGTAGGCGAGCGGATGGACGCCGAGGCGCCGCAGCAGCGCGTGGTTGCGCGGACCGGCCGTCCCGATGACCCGGGCACCCCGAAGGACGCAGAGCTGCGCCGTGAGGATGCCGACGCCACCGGCTGCGCCGCTCACCAGGACCACGTCGCCCGCGCCGATCCGCTGGGATCCGACGCTCGCCACGGCCGTGCGGCCGACGACGTTGAGCGCTCCCGCGACGACGAGCGGGAGCCCCTCCGGCAGGCGGACGAGCAGCGCGGGGTCGATCACGAGGTGGTCGGCCTGCGCGTGGTACCGGAGCCCGCCGAACACCTCTTCGCCCGTGCGCCATCCGGTGACGTCGTCTCCGACAGCTTCGATGGTGCCCGAGAAGTCGTACCCGTTGCCGGATGGCAGGCTCCGCTCGTACGGATCGTGCATCGGCTCGCCGCTGAACAGCTTCCAGTCGACGGGGTTCACACCGGCCGCGGCCACCCGCACCAGAACCTCACCCGCGGCGGGACGGGGGACCGCCCGATGCTCGATCTCGAGCACCTCGGGGCCCCCGAACCGGTGGAACACGACGCGTCTCGACGCGGCATCCGTCGGTGCGAGGGTCATGGGGACAGCCTAGGAGGATCCCCTGCTCACCCGGCGCTGACGGCGAGCAGGAACCAGGCCGAGTGCGGGATCCACTGCTCCGCCCATCGCCAGGAGTCGGGGCCCTCGGCGGTGTCCGATGTCAGGAAGGCGATGCCCTGCTCGTCGTCGGGGTGGCTGGTGATGCCGTTCACGATGCCGCCGGGCAGGTTCGGGAAGTCCGGGGTGTACTCGACGTTGTTCCGGCCGCGCCCCTGGAGCATGCAGGCGTCGAAGGGGTTCCGGCCGAGCACCCAGTGCACCTGATCGGCGGCGAAGCGACGCAGTCGCGCCGCAAGATCGGCATCGCACTCCGGGAGATCTGCGACGATCGCGGCTGCGAACGAGAGCGAGGCGAGGTTCGCGTTCTCGCCCTGCCACCAGTAGCCGGTGTCGTTGTCGTGAGGGAAGAAGAACGCGTCCTTCGGCACACCACCGCGCGGCTGCACGCGCTGCCGGGGGTAGCCGAACGGATTGGCGACGGCGTCCGTCCGATCCAACAGATCCTTCGCGAGCTGCACGGCGAGGGCGCGCGCCCGCCCGACGTGGGCGCCGGCCGGCACGAGCGCCGCGTAGCGGAGCAGGGCGATCGCCGGGAATCCGGCCTCGACCGCCGAGAAGTACGGGCGTCCGTCGTGCCAGGCCTCGAACCATCCTGCCGCGCCGTCGGCTCCGGCGCGATAGCGCTCGATCAGCGAGAGGGCGCGGCGGTCCGCCGCGGCGGCGAATCGCGTGCGCTCATCGGGTCCGACAGCCGCCACGAGCTCGGATGCCGCGAGCAGCGCGCAGTGGTCGTCGACGATCGACTCCGCACTCTCGGTCAGCTCCCCGGTCTCGAGATCGAGCCCGAACAGGTAGTCGTCGTTGTGCATCTCGAGGTCGTCGAAGGCCCCGACGGCAGCGGCCAGGTATTCCGCAGACGTGAAGTCGCCGTGCGCGCTCTCCCGCGACGCCCGCGCCAGCGCGGCGATCGCGAGCCCGCCGCCGCCGCGGTACGACGCCCGGTACCGGTCGGTGCGCACGCATTCCGGCAGCGGCGCGTTGATCACCCGCTCGTCGAGCTGCTTGGTCAGGGCGTCGAAGATGCCGCTGTAGAACGCGCCTTCCGGGGTGCGGAAGCGCACCAGGAAGTCGGCGCCGAACAGGGCCTCGTCACGCAGCCGCGCTCCGAGTGCCCGATGGAACCGCGGATGCCGTGTCGCCAGCTGGTCGCGCGCCTCGAGGAACGCCCACGTGCACAGGGGGATCTGCTGCGGGCTCATGGTCGGCGAGTACGTCAGGTGGCTGAGGAACTTGCTCGTGTCGCCGCTCGCGTCGAGCCACCCGCCGCGGGCATCCACCGTGCAGCCGGAGTCGTCGCCGTACCGCAGGGCGGCGGCATCCTTCCGTTCGATCTCACCGCTGGAGCGCCCTGCCTTGAAGGCGAAGAGGATGTCGGAGAGCGTGCCGGCGGCGAGCCGCTCCTCGCCGATCGTGAACGGCTCCGACGAGACGGCCTCGTCATCGACCGCCGCCGCGAGGACGTAGCGTCCGGGTGTATCGACGGCGTCGAAGTCCACGCGCGAGTATGCGCCCGTCCGCCAGGCGTCCACCGCCGCCACCGGTGTCGCCTCCAGCCGGATGCGGGAGCCGTCGTCGAGGGACAGCAGCTCCACGTGCGGCGTCGACCCGAGCTCGGCGAGCTCGATGAGTGCGGACTTGGGTGCCCCGGTGTCGTAGCCGAGGTGATCGATGAGGATGCGCATGTCAGCCCTTGAGTGCTCCGGCGAGGACCGCGTTCTCCATCTTCTCGGCGAACACCGCGTAGACGAGGTAGGCGGGGATCAGGGTGATGAGGATGCCGGCGGCAAGAACACCGTACTGCGCGGCGTTCGCGATCGAGAGTGTGGGCAGCGCCACCTGCGCGGTGCGCAGCGTCGCCTCCGGCCCGATGATCACGAGCGAGAAGAAGTACTCGTTCCAGAAGGAGAGGAAGTTGAGGATCGCGACGACGGTGAGAGTCGGCACGGCGAGCGGGACGTAGACCGACCACAGCACCCGCAGGGGACCGGCGCCGTCGAGCACGGCCGACTCCTCGAGCTCGGCAGGCACCGCGCGCATCGCCTGCGTCAGCAGGATCACCGTCAACGGCATCGCCGACGCGGGGAGGAAGAGGATGAGGAACTCGCGGGTGTGGAACAGATGCATCGCGATCGACAGCAGCACGGTCGGCACGAGCGCCGCGAAACCGGGGATGAGGAATCCGAGCGCGAAGATCCGCTCCACCATCTGTCCGAGCGAGCCCTTCGCGCGCGCCAGCGCGAACGCCGCCGGCACTGCGAGGGCGAGCGTCAGGACCTCCGCACCGATCGTGATGTACGCCGAGTTCAGCAGGGCCGTGCCGAGCGACGCCTGCGAGAACGCCAGCCCGAAGTTGTCGAGCGTCAGCGGGGTGAAAGGCGAGAACGGCTGGTTGAAGATGTCGGTGTTGCGCTTGAACGCCGAGATCAGCAGGTAGTAGAGCGGAGCGGCGAGCAGGATCACGTACAGCCAGACGCCGGCGTGCGCGAAGTACTTCGAGGGACCGGTGCGGGCCAGAGCGCCGCCGCGCGTGCGACGACGCGGGGTGGAGCGAGGGGCGGATGCCGTGGTGCGGGAGGGAGCGGGGGCTTCGAGTGTGGTGGTCATGGCGTCGGATCCCTTCAGTACTTCTGCCGGAACGCGCGGCGGATCACGAGGATGCCGACGACGCCGACGACGAACAGCACCACGGCGACGGCCTGGCTGTATCCGACCTTCGACTGGTTGAAGGCGAAGTCGTAGACGAGGAACGACAGGGTGGCGGTGGCGTTGCCGGGGCCGCCCTTGGTGAGCAGCAGCACGACGGCGGCGGAGGAGAACAGTGTCCAGAGGAACTGCAGCATCGTGACGACGCCGACGAACTCCCGGCACATCGGCCAGGCGATGCTCCACATGCGGCGGAAGTGGCCGCACCCGTCGATCTCGGCGGCTTCGAAGACCGAGGCGTCGATGGAGTTGAGTCGCGCGGCGAGCATGATCGCGGACACCGACATGCTGCACCAGATGGTGACGATGATGATCGACAGCATCGCGCTGTCGCCGTTCGCGAGCCACGGGCGGGCTAACTGCTCGAGACCGAGGATCTCGAGGAAGCCGTTGATCATGCCCTTCGGCGCGAAGACGCCGATGAACACCATGGCGAGGGCGGATGCCGAGAGCAGCACGGGCGTGAACATGAGGGCGCGGACGAACCGGTGGCCGCGGGGCTTCAGGTTCAGGTAGTACGCGATCATGAACGCACCCACGACCACGATCGGCAGGGTGACGACGAGCTGGAGGATCGTGTTGCCGGTCGCCAGCCACACGACCGGGTCGCCGGCCAGGCGGACGAAGTTCTCGAATCCGGCGGGGGTGCGCGGGGCGATGAGCCCTCGCCAGTTCACGGTGGAGAAGTAGAAGAGGCTGACGAGGGGGCCGATCGTGAAGACGAGGAACCACAGCAGCGCGGGGAGCGTTGCCGACAGCTGCAGCATCTCGCTCCGTCGGCGGGATCTGCGGCGCCGAAGCGCGACGACGTCGGGGGACAGGGCGGTCATGGATGCTCCAGCAGTCGGGAGGGCGGTCCGGCGGATGCGCCGGACCGCCCCGGCGGTCTTACTTCGCGGCGGCGTAGATGTCGTCGACGGTCTGGCAGATCGTCGCGGCATCCGTGCCGGGGGTGAAGGCGACCGAGGTCGCGCGGTACATCGGGTTGGAGACGTCGGCCGGCACGTAGATGTCGGGCATCACGGGGAAGTCCACGGCCTCGGGCAGCTCGGTCAGCGACTGGGCGAGCAGCGGAGAGGTGACGCCGGACGTGTCGCCGCCGAAGTCGGCCACCGGGATCACGCCGCCCTCGTCGAGGATGCCCTTGAGCACGTCGTTGCCGTACATGTAGGTGATGAGCTGCTCGACCGCGTCGATCTTCTCCTCGCCGTTGGGGCTGATCCACCACCCGGCGGACGTCGAGCCGCGGTAGGCGAGGGGCTTGTCGAACGGCGCGCCGTCGGCGACCGGGAGTCCGCCGAGCACCGTGGCAGCGGCGAGCTCGTCCGAGGCGGACGGATACGCCCACGACCCGATCGGAGCGATGGCGGCCTGTCCGTCCATGTACGCGGCCTGCGCCTGGTCTGCCGTGTATCCCTCGACGCCGTCGACGAAGACGCCTGCGTCGCGGAGCTCGACGAGCAGTTCGATGCCCTTCATGGCCTCGGGGTTGTCACACGTACCGCCCTCCGCGTAGACCTGCTTGGCCTCGTCGGTCGACATGTACATCTCGAGGAACTGCAGGAAGATCTTCTGCCCTGACCAGTCGATACCGCCCAGCGCGACCGGGGCGATGCCGGCGGCGCGCAGCTTCTTCGTCGCGTCGATGAGCTCGTCGGTCGTGGTGGGGACGCTTTCGACACCGGCGTGAGTCAGCAGGTCGGTGTTGTACCACCACGGCCACGTGAACCCGGAGTACGGGAAGGCGCGGACGTTGTCCTCGGCATCCGTCCAGTCCACGAGCGCGTCCTCGGGGATCCGGTCGGCGATGCCCCATTCCTCGATGTAGTCGTTCACGGGCACCACGGCGCCGTTGATCGCCCAGTCGAGCTGCTTCTCGAGGAGCCCGACCAGCAGCACGTCGGCCTCTTCGCCGGCGAGAAGCGAGGTCTCGTAGACCTGGTTCAGGTTGTCGCCGGATTCGAGCACCTTGACCTCGATGCCGGTCTCCTCGGTGAACGCCTCGAAGGCGGCGAACAGCGGCTTGTTCTGCGCCTGGCTCGCCGTCCAGTTCGTCTGGACGACGATCTGGTTCGGGTCGCTGGCGGGCTGGCTGCTCGCGCAGGCCCCGAGGCTCACGGCGAGCACGACGGCACTGGCTCCGGCCAGGGGGATGGACACGCGCTTCTGCACGAGAGACCTCCTTGTCGGCCGGTCGGATACCGGCGATTCCCTGAATGGTACTGTCTCGGACTCTAAGTGGTCAATACTGGTATGTAAAAGACCTCTAACTAAATACGACGACGCCCTTCACGAAGTCGGCAGGACGCTCCTCCATCAGCTCATACGCCCGATCCACGTCTTCGAGGGCGAAGGTGTGGGTGATGAGCGGCAGGTAGCTGAAGCGGCCGTCGGCGATCATCGCGAGGCCCTCGCGCATCGCACGGACCGTGCGCGGGCGCTCGGGGGAGAAGCCGTTCACGAGCGTCGCGCCCTTGTACCAGAGCTCCATGTCCATCGGCGCGTCGCCGGCGTGGTGGTACCCGACGATGCACACGGTGCCGTACGGGCGCACGAGCGAGGACGTGGTCCGCAGCGCGGCGGTCACCCCCGTGGCCTCGACGACGACGTCCATGCGCTGCTCGCGCCGGCCGGATGATGAGACGAACTCACCCGGCAGGTCATCGGGGTGATAGGCCTCATGCGCGCCGAGCGCCAGGGCGCGTGCGCGCGCGGCCGGATTCGGGTCGACGGCCACCAGCAGTCCCGGCAGGCGGGTCGCGGCCAGCTGGACGAGGCCGAGACCCATGAAGCCGAGCCCCACGACCGCGACGCGATCACCCGGACGGATGCGGCTGCGGGACAGCGCCTCCTCGAGGTCGGCGAGTGGCTCTCCGATCACATGCTGCGGCGCGAACCCCGCCGGCACGCGCAGGATCGAATCGGCGTCGAGCGCGACCCGGGTGGCGAAGCCGTCGCCGCCGAGACCGGTCACGACCTCGCCCACCTGCCAGCGTCCGGCGGGGTCGCCGACCGCGCTGATCCGGCCGACGGTCTCGTGGCCGAGCCGTACCGGCTTCTCCGGCGTTCCGTGCTCGCGCCATGGCGTGCGATCGGACGTGCAGACGCCGCATGCCAGCACGTCGATCACCACCTGGGAGGGCGTCGGGATCGGATCGGGCGCCTCGACGATCTCGGACCGGCGCGGACCGACTACCTGGCTGATGAGCATGGAATTCTCCTCCGGCGGGTGACTGCGGACCACTCACCGGCTTGTCTCAATTGGACAGCAAGTGGTTGCACTCATCATAGAAGCGTATTAGCTTGGCCCTCAGTGGTATTTCAATGGACTACTACAAACGCTCGAAGGAGAGGCCATAGTGTACCAGTTCCCCCTGACGGACGGGCCGCGATGACGGCGGCCCTCACCGCTGCCGTTCTCGGCGCGGGTGCGCAGGGAGCAGTTCACGCCTTCGGCCTCTCCCGCATCCCCGGGATGCGCATCGTCGCGATCAGCGACGTCGATCCGGATGCCGCCGCGTCTCTCGCGGCCCGCCACGACGCCCGGGCGTACACCGATCTCGAAGCCCTGCTGGCCGACCACCGCGTGGACCTGCTGAGCATCTGCGCGCCGGCTGCCGTGCACCGCGCCGTCGTCGACGCCGCGATCGCGCACGGGGTGCGCGCGATCCACTGCGAGAAGCCGATGGCCCTCACGTACGGCGACGCACGCCATCTGGTCGCGGCGACCGCGGACGCGGGCGTCGCCCTGACCGTCAATCACCAGCGACGCTTCGACCGCATGCACCGCGAGGTGCGGGAACTCGTGCAGGACGGCGTGATCGGAGCGCTCACCGGCGCGCAGGGCTACTGCGCGAACCTCTTCGACTGGGGATCCCACACGCTCGACCTGATCCGGCTGCACCTCGGGGACCCGCGGGCGGTCTCGGTGCTCGCGCAGATCGACGTCGCCGCCCGCAAGCGCGTCTACGGGGCGCTGACCGAGACGGCCGGCATCGTCAAGGTGCGCTTCGACAGCGGCACCGATGCGATCATCGCGACCGGACGCGATGAGCGCCTGCACGCGCTCGGCGACAACGGGATCGTGCTGCAGGGCACGCGGGGACGCGTCGACATCTTCGGCGGGCGCGCGCTCGTGCACGCCGACGGCCGCGAGCCCCGCGAGATCGCGGAATCCGTCGACCCCGCCTTCGCGATCGAGCTCGGCGGCGTCGACGCCACGATCATCGAGCAGACCGCCCTCGCTCTCGCCGACCTCGCCCGCTGTCTGACGACGGGCGAAGAGCCCGTGCTGCACGCCCACCACGGACTCGCTGCTGCGGAGATCATCTTCGCCGCCTACGAGTCGAGCGTGCGCCGCGGCACCGTGCGGCTGCCGCTGGACGTGTTCGACAACCCGCTCCAGCGCGGGCTCGACCAGGGGCTCTGGACGCCCGCCGGCGAGATCGTTTCGACCTACTGACGTGAGAGAGATGGAAGCGATGAGAGAGGCCGTGGCATGAGAGTGCTCCTGCGGCGAGGACTGTTCTATCTGATCACCGCCTTCGCGGCGATCACGATCAACTTCTTCCTCCCCCGAATGATGCCGGGCGACCCGATCGAGCGGATGCTCACGCGGTTCCAGGGAAAGCTGAGCCCCGAGGCGGTGTACGCGCTCCGGCAGCTGTTCGGCCAGGGGGACGCCAACCTGTGGAACCAGTACTGGGAGTACTGGGGCAACATCTTCACCGGCAACCTCGGGGTGTCGATCAGCGCGTACCCCGCGCCCGTGTCGACGATGATCCTGCAGGGGCTGCCCTGGACGCTGTCGCTCATCGGCATCTGCACCGTGCTGAGCTTCGTGATCGGCGTCGGGCTCGGCATGCTCGTCGGCTGGCGCCGCGGCTCGTGGATGGACGGTCTCGTGCCGGCCACCACCTTCATCTCGTCGATCCCCTACTTCTGGTTCGGGCTGATCATGGTCTACGTCTTCGCCGTGCTGCTGCGATGGTTCCCGCTGTCGGGCGGATATGAGCCAGGGCTGATGCCGGGGTTCAACCTGGAGTTCATCGGGAGCGTCATCTCCTACGGGATGCTGCCGGCGATCACGATCATCGTGTCGTCGATCGGCGGCTGGCTCCTCGGGATGCGCAACATGATGGTCACCACCCTCAGCGAGGACTACGTGCTCCTCGCGCAGGCCAAGGGTCTCAAGACCCGGCGGGTGATGAGCACCTACGCCGGACGCAACGCGGTGCTGCCCTCGCTCGCGAGCTTCGCGATGTCGCTCGGCTTCCTCGTCGGCGGATCGATCGTCACCGAGGTCGTCTTCAACTACCCGGGACTCGGCTACACGCTGTTCCAGGCGGTCCAGCAGCAGGACTACCCGCTGATGCAGGGCATCTTCCTCGTGATCACCATCACCGTACTGGTGGCGAACCTCGTCGCGGACTTCGCCTACGTGATGCTCGATCCCCGCACCCGTCAGGAGGCCCGCCGATGACGACCCCGCTCACCGCCACCCTCGCCGCGCCTCAGCCCGCTCCCAAGAAGGGGCGCAACCTCGACTGGCTGCACGGACTCCGCTCCGCCAAGATCATCGTCGGCGGCACCGTCTTCCTGCTTTTCGTGCTCGTCGCGATCTTCGGGCCGATGGTCGTCACGACCGACCCGAGCGCCGTCAGCACCGAGGTGCTGCTGCCGCCGTCGCCCGAGCACTGGCTCGGCACGACGCACACCGGTCAGGATCTGTTCGCGCAGATGGTCTACGGCACCCGCATCTCGATGTTCGTCGGTGTGGTCTCCGCCTTCTTCGCCACGGCGCTGTCGCTCATCGTCGGCCTCACAGCGGGGTACGTGGGCGGGCTCGGCGACGAGCTGCTCTCGGTGCTCTCGAACATCTTCCTCGTGATCCCGGGCCTGCCGCTGGTGGTCATCCTCGCCGGATATCTGCCGAGCACGGGCTCGATCGGCATCATCATCGTGATCTCGATCACCGGCTGGGCCTGGGGTGCCCGCGTGCTGCGGGCGCAGACGCTGTCGCTCCGCAACCGTGACTTCGTCGAGGCCGCGCGCGTCGCCGGCGACCGCACCTTCCGCATCATCTGGAGCGAGATCCTTCCGAACATGCTCGCGATCGTGGCGTCGTCGTTCCTCGCGACCGTGACCGGCGGCATCCTGACCCAGGCGGGTCTCGCCTTCCTCGGCATGACGGACGTGACCGAATGGTCGTGGGGCGGCATCCTCTACTGGGCGCAGAACAGCTCGGCGCTCCTGTTCGGCGCGTGGTGGTGGTTCGTGCCCCCGGGGCTCGCGATCGCCGTCGTCGGAACCGCTCTCGCCCTGGTGAACTTCGGCATCGATGAGTTCGTCAACCCGCGTCTGCGGGCGGCGGGCCTCGGCACGAAGGCCGGAACCAAGACGCAGTTCAAGCGTCCCCGTCAGCCGCTGCTGAACCTCCGCAAGCCGCGTCGCGACCTCGACGAGGACACCGCCTTCGTCGCGGGCGAAGCCGTGCTGCAGATCTCCCATCTGTCGGTCGAGTACCAGACGCGCGACGGGGCCTTCCGTGCCGTCGACGACGTCAGCCTGACCCTGCACCGCGGCGAGATCGTCGGTCTCGCGGGCGAGTCGGGATCGGGCAAGACGACCCTCGCCTACGCCGTGACACGTCTGCTGCGCCCGCCGGCCGTCATCGCGGGCGGCGAGATCATGTACACCGGCCGCGACGGCGAGCAGATCGACGTGCTCGGTCTCGACGACCGGGAGCTGAAGGCGTTCCGGTGGTCCGAGATCGCGATGGTGCTGCAGTCCGCGATGAACGCGCTCAACCCGGTCATCTCGGTCGGCGACCAGATCGAGGACATCTTCATCGACCACGATCTGGGCCTGAGCCGGGAGGAGCGCCGCCGGCGCGCGGGCGATCTGCTGCGCACGGTCGGCATCGACCCGATCCGGCTCGCCAGCTATCCGCATCAGCTCAGCGGCGGCATGCGGCAGCGCGTGATGATCGCGATGGCACTCTCACTCAAGCCGCGCGTCATCATCATGGACGAGCCCACGACGGCGCTCGACGTGATCGTGCAGCGCAGCATCATCGACGAGATCGCGCGCCTGCGCCACGATTTCGGCTTCGCGGTGCTGTTCATCACGCACGACCTGGGCCTGCTGCTCGAGATCAGCGACCGCGTCGGCGTGATGCGCAAGGGGCGTCTGGTCGAGGAGAACACTCCCGAGGAGCTGCTCGCGAACGCCGAGCACGACTACACCCGACACCTGCTGCGGTCGTTCCCCAGCCTCCGCGGCGACGCGCCGCTGTCGGGAGGCGGTCGTTACATCGCGGAGGACGGCGAGACCGCCTCCGAGGAAGTGGGAGCACGATGACCACCCTGCATGCGGTGAACCTCACCAAGGACTACCACCTCGGTCGTCGCGGCAGCACGCTGCGCGCGGTGGACGGGGTATCGCTCACCGTTCGTCCTGGCGAGACCGTGGCGCTGGTCGGCGAGTCCGGAAGCGGCAAGTCGACCATGGCGAAGATGATCCTGCGCATCACCGACCCCTCGTCGGGAGAGCTCCGGCTCGACGACGAGGTCGTCCCGCGCGGGCAGCAGGGCGTCCGCGCCTATCGCTCCCGTGTGCAGATGGTGTTCCAGGATCCGTTCGCCTCACTCAACCCGCTGCGCACCGTGCGGCACCACCTGCGCCGCCCGCTGCGGGTGCACCGCATCGTGCGCGGCGCGAAGGAGGAGCAGACCGAGCTCGAGCGGCTCCTCGACTCGGTGAACCTGTCGTCGGAGTACCTCGACAAGTTCCCGCACGAGCTCTCGGGCGGTCAGCGTCAGCGCGTGGCCATCGCCAGGGCGCTCGCGCCCCGCCCCGAGGTGCTCATCGCCGACGAGCCGGTCTCGATGCTCGACGTGTCGATCCGGATGGAGATCCTCGAACTGCTCGACGCCCTCAAGCTCGAGCGCAACCTCGCGGTCCTCTACATCACGCACGACCTCGCGACGGCGCGGCACTTCTCCAGTCAGATCGTCGTCATGCGCAACGGGCGCGTCGTCGAGCGCGGGCCGAGCGGCGACGTGATCGCGGCGCCGATCCACCCGTACACGCAGCTCCTGGTCCGAGCCGCGCCCGACCCGCGCTCGGAGCCGTTCGTCGTCGACGTCGACCGGCGACTTCGCCACCCGGAGGTGCTCGTGAGCGAGACCGACCCGACGGTGGCGGATGCCGCGGACGGCATCCACTGGGCCCGGGAGTGGGACGACGACGAGAGCGTCGCCCGGCTCCTCACCGAGAACCGCATCGAGGGGAAGGAGGGCACAGGCGTGCTCTGACGAGCACCTCCGCAGTTCCTTCATGTCCCCCGCAGTGTCCTCGCAGTCTCAATGAAAGGAAGTCGGCATGCCCATGCGCACGTCGAAACGAGCGGCCATCGCCACCCTGGCGGTCGCCGCCCTCATCACCGGCCTCGCCGCCTGCGCCCCCAGCGGCGCATCGAACTCCGGGGGAGGCGACACGATCCTCACGGTCGGCCGCTCGTCCGCCTCCGTGCAGCAGGTCTTCAACCCCTACCTGCCCACCACCGCGTACCAGCTCGGTTCCGAGGGCATGATCTACGAGCCCCTCGTGCAGGTCAACACCACCAAGGCCGGTGACTTCAAGCCGTGGCTGGCGACCGAGTGGGAGTGGAACACCGAGGGCACCGAGCTCTCGCTCCAGCTCCGCGACGGCGTGAAATGGACAGACGGCGAGGACTTCACGAGTGAGGATGTGGTCTACAGCTACCAGCTCATCAAGGACCACCCGGAGCTGAACCTCACCGGCATCCAGTTCGACACGATCACCGCGCCCGATGAGCACTCCGTCGTGCTGACGTTCGCCACCCCGTCGGCGAACTTCTTCGACAAGATCATCTACCTGAGCATCGTGCCCGAGCACGTGTACGGCGAGGTCGACGACGTCGCCGGGTACGCCGACGACAAGCCGGTCGGCACGGGTCCGTTCATGCTCGACACGTTCACGCCGGAGAGCTACACGCTCACGAAGAACCCCGACTACTGGCAGAAGGGCAAGCCCGCGATCGACGGCCTGCGCTTCGTCCCGTACAAGGACAACACGGCGGTCTCGCAGGCCATGGTGCAGGGCGACGTCGACTGGTGCAGCTGCTACATGGCGAACGTCGAGGAGACGTTCCTCTCCCGCAGCGACGACTTCCACATCCTGTGGTCGGTCGTCGGCGCCGACGGTCTCATCACGAACAACCAGAGCTTCCCGTTCAACGAGCGCGAGATCCGCGAGGCCGCCAGCCTTGCGATCGACCGCCAGCAGGTGGCCGACGTCGCCAACCGACCGGCGGCGACCTGGAAGGGCGGCCTCCCGCTGCCCGTGTTCGAGGATGCCATCGCGCCCGGCCTCGAGGACGAGGTGTACGAGTACGACGTCGACGGTGCGAAGAAGATCCTCGAGGGGCTCGGCTTCACGATGGGCTCCGACGGGTACTACGAGCGCGACGGCCAGCAGCTGGCCTTCGAGATCACGATCCCGCAGGCGTTCACCGAGCAGGTCGCGGCCGCCCAGATCATCCAGTCGAACCTCAAGGAGGCCGGCTTCAAGGTCGACGTCAACGGCGTCGCCGTCGAGGCGATCAACGGCATCACCAGCAAGGGCGAGTTCCAGGCCACGATCGGCTACCCGATCGCGACGCAGATCCTCGCGGTGAACCTGTACGACTCGTGGATGAACCCCGCCTACTCGCTGCCGATCGGCGAGGCCATCCCGACGTACCAGAACATCCAGCGCACCGAGGACCCGGAGATCGCGCAGTACTTCGCCGACTACTTCGCCGCGACCACCGACGACGAGCGCACCGCCGCCGTCACGGGTCTGGAGGAGCAGTTCATCGAGGAGATGCCATGGCTCGTCCTCTCGTACTACCAGGCCTACGCCGGGTGGAGCGAGAAGAAAGCCACCGGCTGGCCCGAGGAGAACGACCCGTACTGGGGCGCTTTCGTCAACCCGGTCGTCGCGCTGGAGCTCCAGCCCAAGTGACCGAGTAGACCTTCGACGGGCTCAGGACCGCACGGTTCCTGAGCCCGTCGAACGGCCCACTCACCAACCCGAGGAGAACCCATGTCCACCCGCGCCCTCGTCGTCGTCGGCGGCGACGACACCCACCACGACCTCCTGGGCGCTGCCGACGTCCTCACCCGCATCGGTGCCGGAGCCGGGTTCGCCACGGCACCGGCTGTCGGCATGCAGCGTTTCGCGAACGCCCGGCCCGAGACGGCGGATGCCGACGTCTACGTGCTCTACGACTCCGGCGCCTCGTTCCCCGGCGCGCAGCAGGCCGCGCTCGCCGCGGCGGTCGCGGCGGGCAAGGGACTCGTCGCCCTGCACATGTCGAACGTGATGAGCGACCCGCAGGGTACCGATCGGGCGTTCTTCGAGCTGCTCGGCAACCACTACCTGTCGCACGGCCCCGGACACCACGAGGGCCGGCATCGGATCGAGATCGTGGCGCAGCATCCGATCACGGACGGCGTCGAGGACTTCGAGCTCTTCGACGAGTACTACGAGTTCGCGTTCGCCGATGAGGATCATCTCGTGCTCGCCGAGCGCACCAGGGAGGACGGGGTGCGGATCCCCGTCCTGTACGTGCGGGAGGTCGGCGAAGGGCGCGTGGTCTATCTCGCCCTCGGGCACGACATGCGCGCGTGGGGTGAGCCGCCGTTCCGCCGGCTCGTCACTCAGGCGATCCGCTGGGCGGGACGCGCATGAGCGCCGCACTGCCCGGCGCCGCCGTCATGCTGTACACCGTCGACGCACTGCTCGACGACGACTTCGAGGGCGTGCTCGAGCGCATCGCCGCCCTCGGCTATCAGGGCGTCGAGACCTACGGCCTGCATGGTCGCTCGGCCGCAGACGTGAAGCGGATGCTGGATCGCACGGGTCTCGCCGTCGTGAGCTCGCACGCGCCGTTCCCCTTCGGGCCGGAAGCCCCGCGCATCCTCGACGAATACGCCGAGCTGGGTGCCCCCAACCTCGCCTGGAGCATGGAGGCCGAGGAGTTCGACAGCCTCGACCTCATCGAGCGGGGCCTCGAACGCGTCAACGGCGGCGTCGAGTCGGCGAGGGCCTACGGCATGACCGTCGCGTATCACAATCATCACGCCGAGTTCCGGAACGTGATCGACGGCCGGAGCGCCTACGACCTGCTGCTCGAACACCTGCATCCCGACGCCCGGGTCGAGTTCGACATGTACTGGGCGGCGGTCGGCGGGGCGTCGCCGGCGGAGGTCGTGCGGTCGATCGGCCCCCGATTGAGATACGTGCACGTCAAGGACGGCCCGGCCCTGACCTACGGCGGCGACACGCTCGTGCCGATCGGGCAGGGAACGGTCGACGTGCTGGGCGCGCTGCGCGAGCCGTCGACGCTCGAGTGGCACATCGTCGAGCTGGAGAAGCTCGACCTCGACCCGTTCGACGCCCTGGCCGAGTCGTATCGCTACCTCACCGGGCACGGCGTGACGGCGGGTGCCCGATGAGCGCCCTGCGTGTGCTGTTCCTTGGCGGCGCCGGCATGATCGGCTCCGCGGTCGCGCGCGAGGCGGTGCAGCAGGGGATCGATCTCACGGTCGTGACCCGCGGCGAGCACCGGCGCGCGCTGCCCCCGGAGGTGCGCGGCATCCGCGCCGACGTTCGTGATGCGGCGGCACTCGACGATGCGCTCGGCGACGCCGAGTACGACGTCGTCGTGAACTGGGTCGGCTTCGCGCCGGCGGACGTGCTGCCCGACGTCGACCGTTTCGCCGGCCGCACCGGCCAGTACGTGTTCGTCAGCACCTGCTCCGTCTTCGGACGCCCGGTGCCCCAGCTGCCGATCACGGAATCCAGCCCGCGCCGGCATCCGGTCTTCGGATACGCCCGCGAGAAGCTGGCCTCAGAGCTCGCCCTCGAAGACGCCTACCGCGAGCGCGGTCTGCCGTTGACGATCGTGCGGCCCATGCACACCTACGACGAGACGACCATGATCTTCCCTGTCAGCTGGACGGCGATCGAGCGGATGCGGCGGGGCGAGGCGTCGGTCGTGCACGGCGACGGCACCTCGCTCTGGACGCTCACGCACTCGAGCGACGTCGCGCGCGCACTCGTACCGCTGCTCGGCAACGATCATGCGATCGGGGAGAGCGTGAACCTGGTGAGCGGCGACGTCCTCACCTGGGACCAGATCCACACGGCGCTCGCCCGGGCCGCCGGTGTCCGCGATCCGCGGCTCGCGCACTTCTCCAGCGAATCGATCGGCCGGGAGATCCCCGGCTGGGCAGAGGTGCTCCAGGAGGACTTCCGGCACTCGATCCTCTTCGACACCACCAAGTTGCGGCGCCTCGTGCCCGGGTACCACCCGCAGGTCTCGTTCTCGGAAGGCGCTCGCCGCATCGTCGCCTGGCATGAGGCGGATGCCGCGCGGCGGGCCTTCGACGACGACCTCTCAGCCGCGTTCGACCGCCTGATCCGGAACGGATGACATGACAGACACGATGCTCTCGATCCAGCTGTACAGCGTCCGTACGGAGCTCGGGCAGAAGCGGCCCGCGACCCTGCGGCGGCTCGCGGAGCTCGGCTACAGGCGGGTCGAACCCTACGACATCCTCAGCGACCCGGAGAAATTGGCGCGCGACCTCGCCGCCGCGGGTCTCGAGGCGCCGACCGCGCACGTGAAGCTGCTCGATGCACCGATCGACGAGGCGCTCGCCGCGGCGAAGACCGTGGGCGTCGAGACGCTGATCGTGCCCTGGGCCGATCCTGCGCTGTTCGCGGACCGGGCGGGCGTCGAATCGCTCGCCGCGCGGATCAACGCCGCCGCCGAGAGTGCCGCGGCCGAAGGGCGGCGCGTCGGGTACCACAACCACGACTTCGAGTTCTCTACGCTGATCGACGGACGGGCCGCGTGGGAGATCCTCGTGGAGCTGCTCGACGAGCGCGTCGTCCTCCAGGTCGACAGCTACTGGGCGAGCGTCGGTGGAGCCGATGTGTTCGAGCTGCTTCCCCGCCTGGCCTCCCGCATCCGGTTCGTGCATGTGAACGACGAGGAGCCGGAGCCCGACGACCCGCCCACGCTCGGCGTCCCGGTCGTGGGACGGATGAGCGAGGTCACGGTCCTCGCCGCGCGCAGCGTCGAGCTCGTGGTGGTCGAGGTCGTCGTCGACGGCGACCCGCTCCCCGCGGTGGAGCGCAACACCCGCGTCTTCCAGGGGGCGCTCGCGTGACCGGCAGGCCGGTCCGCGTCGGCGTCATCGGGGCGGGCAACATCTCGGACGAATACCTCACCACCCTCACCGCCGCTCCCGGCGTCGAGGTGATCGGGGTCGCCGATCTCGACGAGGAGCGCGCTGCCGCGCAGGCGGCGAAGTACAGTGTGCCCTTCTCCGGCAGCACCGCCGGACTCCTCGCCCTGCCGGAACTCGAGCTCGTCGTGAACCTGACCATCCCCGCGGTGCACGCGCAGGTCGCCCTCGCGGCGATCGCGGCGGGCAAGCACGTGTGGGGCGAGAAGCCGCTCACGCTCGATCGCGCCTCCGCCCGGACCGTGCTCGATGCCGCCGCGGCGGCGGGGGTGCGCGTCGGCAATGCGCCGGACACCGTGCTCGGACGCGGCATCCAGCACTCGCAGCAGCTGATCGCCGAGGGCCGGATCGGCACACCCCAGACCGTGCTCACTCTCATGCAGGGGCCGGGTCCCGACGCGTGGCATCCGCGCCCGGACTTCCTGTTCGCGCGGGGAGCAGGCCCCTTGTTCGACATCGGCCCGTACTACCTCACGACGCTCGCGCTGCTGTTCGGTCCGATCGATACCGTGCAGGCGATGGGCCACCGGGCTTTCGACGTGCGCACCGTGCCGTACGGCGAACGCGCGGGCAACCGCATCCCGGTCGAGGTCTGGACGCACGTGAGCGTGCTCACCCGATTCCGGTCGGGCGTGGTCGGCACCTCGATCTACAGCTTCGATTCGCCCGTGCGGCGGCAGCTGTTCGAGGTCACCGGCTCCGGCGGAACTCTGACCGTGCCGGTGAGCGGATTCGACGGGCCGAGCGTTCTCGTGCCGGCGGGGCAGCCGCGGCCGGAGTCGGTCGAGCTCGTGCCCTCGGGTGCCGACCGGGCGCGCGGCATCGGCGTCGTCGAGATGGCGGAGGCGATCCGCGCCGGGCGGGATCCGCGCGCGAGCGGGCCCCTGGGGTTCCACGTGCTCGACGCGCTGCTGGCCATCGAGGAGTCCATCGACGCGGGCGGGCCGATCGCGGTGGCCAGCGACTTCGACCCCGTGGACGCCCTGGATCCGCAGTGGGGCGCAGGCGCGCCGCCTCTTTGACGGTAACGCTGAGGACTTAGAATGGTCGTTACTGGTATGGTGCACAGGCGCGCTGTACGGCTCGGAACTGTACCGTGCTGAGTGGAACGACACCTCCGAGGGGGCAGGGATGACGAGCATCAGTGAATCGCCGATCCGCGCGGACTATCCTGAGCCGCTGTGGATCCAGGCCGTGAATCTCATCAAGGTCGAGATCTCGTCCGGCCGACTCGCGGAAGGATCGCGGCTGCCTCCTGAGCGCGAACTCTGCACCCAGCTGGGCATCAGTCGGGTGACCCTGCGCAAGGCCCTGCTGCAGCTGGTCGACGAGGGCGTGCTGAGCTCTTCGCACGGCCGCGGCTGGTACGTGGCTTCGGCGCCCGTCGCCAAGGAATGGCCGAACAGCCTCGAGTCCTTCAGCGAGACCGCACGGCGGATGGGCCTCGAGTCGACGTCGATCGTGCTCCGCGCCGAGACCGGGCATGCGAGCCTCGACGAGGCCGAGGCCATCGGAGTCGCGCCGGGAACGCCGATCTTCCGCCTCGACCGCATCCGTCTGCTCGACGCCGTGCCGATCGCCCTCGACGCCTCCGTCGTGCCCGCGGCTCTGCTGCCCGATGTCTCGAAGACCGACTTCGCCGTCGACTCGCTGTACGACCTGCTCGACGAGTCCGGCGCCGGACCCCAGCGCGCCGACAGCACCGTCGAGGCACGAGAAGCCGATGCTCAGGCCGCCGAGGCTCTCGGCGTCCCGGTCGGCAGCCCCCTGCTCGTGATGCGTCAGGTCGCGCACGGCCTCGACGGCCGCGTCGTCGCACTGTCGACCATCCGCTACGTGGGCGAGCGCTACCGGCTGCGCACGGTCTTCACTCGCGGCACCGGCCCCGCGCGCTGACGATCCACCGCCGCGCGCAGGGTCGGGAGGCCGATGTCAGGGCCGAGCGCCGTCGTGCCGCTTCAGCCACTCCAGGATCGCGCGGGTGGTCTCCTCGGGCCGCTCCTGCTGGATCCAGTGGCCGCTGTCGAAGGTGATCTCCTCGACGTTCGGCACGAACTCGGCGAGATTCGGCGACGGCGCCACCGTATCGCGTGCGCCGGACAGCATCAGTGTCGGCTGGTGGATGATCGGATCGACCTCGCCGAGCAGGTGCCAATCCCGGTCGAAGTTGCGGTACCAGTTGATGCCGCCGGTGAAGCCGGTCTTCTCGAAGGTGGCGACGTAGACGGCGAGCTCGTCGGCGCTCAACAGAGGCTCTCCGTGAGGGTCGTCGGACAGCGCGAGCTCGATCATCGCGTTGCCGGGCTGCGGCGCCCGGAGCGGCTCGTCTCTGCGATACAGGTTGCGGATGAACCGCTCGGCATTCGCATCCAGGACCGCATCGGCGACGCCGGGCTGCCGATTGAAGTGCACGAAATAGTAATCGCTGCCGAGCACCTCCTCCATGAACTCGAGCCACGGACGCTCGCCGCGCGCGGGGTAGGGCAGGCTCAGGCAGATCACCTTGTTCACCCTGGTCGGATGCAGCTGGGTGAGGCTCCACACGACCATCGCGCCCCAGTCGTGACCGACGAAGGTCGCGTCCGCGTATCCGTAGTGGTCGAGGAGCGCGACGAGATCGCCGGACAGCTGCGCGACGTCGTAGGCGGTGACCTCGGCTGGGCGTGAGGAGTTGCCGAAGCCGCGCTGGTTGGGGGCGATCACGTGGTAGCCCGCGGCGACCAGAGCGGGCACCTGATGACGCCAGGTGTAGGCGAGATCCGGCCAGCCGTGGCAGAGCACGATAGGTCGCCCGGCGTTCTCCCGGCCGGCTTCGAAGACCTCGAGCGTCACTCCGTCGACGGCGATCATGGTCGGCTCGGGAAAGGGGATGGGGTGTGTCAGTGTGTTCATGCTCTTCACGGTAGGGAGGTATACCGGTCACCTGATGACCGGTTTTTCTGCGAATGTTGTCCTATGCGCAGTGATCGCCTCGTCGCCATCCTCCTCATGCTGCAGCGCCGCGAGCAGGTGACCGCCGCCGAGGTCGCCGCCGAGCTCGAGGTGTCGGAGCGCACCGCGCGGCGCGACCTCGATGCGCTGGCCCAGAGCGGCGTCCCGGTCTACTCGATCCAGGGCAGAGCCGGCGGCTGGCGGCTGCTCGGCGGCGGCCGCACCGACCTGTCGGGGCTGACCGCGAGCGAGACCCGCGCTCTGTTCCTCGTCGCGGGTCCGGCGTCGACCGCGACTCCGGCCGTGAGATCCGCGCTCCGCAAGCTCGTGCGCGCGCTCCCCGAGCCGTTCCGCGACGAGGCCGAGGCCGCGGCGACATCACTGATCCTCGACCCGCGGAACTGGGGCTCGTCCCGAGCGGTCGAGCCGCCCCGTTTTCTCGACGCCCTTCAGGATGCCGTGATCCAGGGCGCGCAGGTGCGCCTCGGGTACGTCGACAGCGAGGGCGCCGAGTCCGAGCGGATCGTCCACCCGCTGGGCATCGTCGCCAAAGGGCCGTCCTGGTATCTCGTCGCCTACACCGAGAGCGGCCGGCGCACCTTCCGGGTCGACCGGGTCCTGTCCGCCGCCCCGACCGATGAACCCGTCGCTCTCCCGGGTGCGGTCGATCTCTCGGAGAGCTGGCGGGAGATATCCGACGACATCGACCGACGGCGCACGAAACCCGTCGAGATCCACGGGACCTGCGCACCCGAGGGCCTCGACCACCTCCGGATCGCGGTCGGCGAGAACCTCGAGACCGGGGGCGTCACCGCCGACGGACGCATCTCCATCGTGATCCGCGGTCCCAGCGAGTATGGGCTCGCGGGACTCCTCTCGGGGCTCGTCGAGTGGCTCGACATCACGGAGCCCGTCGGCGTGCGAAACCACCTCGCGGCCATCGGCGCGGCCCTCACCGCACGGTACGGGGCTCCCGGCGCCTGAGCGATTCGACGTGCCTACAGTCGGTTCGCGAGGAACCACGCGCCGGCGACCGGCGGCTGGTCCAGGAGCACGAATCGCAGATCCGGATGCCGTTCGGCGAGCAGTTCGCGCACGCCGTCCGCGAGTCTCGGCTGCGCGGTGATCACGCCTCCCGCAGCGACGACGGCGTCACCCACGGCGCCGCGCCGGCGCAGCTGATCGATCAGGCGCACGAGGTGCGCCGCACCCGCACGGATCACCTCGGCGGCGAGAGCAGAGCCCCGGTCGGCCGCGCGGAACACCGCGGCGGCGTGCGGTGCCCAGTTCGCCATGGTCGGGTCGTCGTTCACGGCGCGGGCGAGACGCTCGGCATCCGCGACGCCGAAGTCCGCCAGCAGAGCCTGGAGGAGTCCGTCGTCGGGCTCGCCGTCATCGTGCGCGAGCAGCGCGGCCTTCGTGGCCTCACGGACGAGCCCGGCGGCGCCCGCTTCGTCGCCGATGACCCAGCCCCAGCCGCCGGTGACGAAGGAGCGTTCTGCCGCATCCGTCCCCGTGCCGATCGCTCCTGTGCCGGCGATGAGGCCGAGTCCCTGATCGAGTCCGGCGGCAGGCACGAGCAGCGCCGCATCGTTCACGCAGCGCACCTGATGATGCCCCCGCTGCACCAGAGCCTGCTCGAGGTCACGCGCGACGTCGGGATTGTCCAAACCCTGTGCGCCGACCACCAGGGCGCCGATCGTCGACCCGGTCGGCAGGGCGCGGAGCAGCACATCGGCGAGCCAGGCCGCCGCGGCATCCGCCGGTTCGGCATCCCACTCGGCCGAGCTCATCACGACGTCGGCGACACGCACGCCGTCGCGTGTCGTCGCACGCACGGCCGCCTTCGTCCCGCCCACGTCCATGCCCACGATGAGCCCCTCGTGCGGGAAGGAGTCATCGGGTGGAGTCACTGCGCCGCTCCGGATTCCACCTTGATGTCGTCGTTGTGGAACACGAACTCCTCGATCGCCACTCCTCGGGCGTCCGCGACCCGTGCCACGAGGCCCTGCAGGAACAGCGCCTCGAGCACGGCGAGGGCGTTCGACGAGGCCTGCGGCAGACGCACGACCTCGAGGTGGTCAGAGCTCTCCACGTCGTCGGTCGTGACCAGCACGACCCGGTGACCGGCTTCGCTCAATGTGTGCGCGACCCGGCTCTCTCGTTCACCGCCGAACAGCACGTGCGCGCCCTCGCCGGCCGATTCCATGGCGCCGTGCAGGTACCGCCGCGTGCCCATGGCACTGGCGGGGATGCGGGCGACCTCGCGGAACAGCAGCGCGCCGGCCTCGGCCGAACCCGTCGAGGGCCCGGCGCCGACGAAGTCGAGACTCGGCGCGGTGGCGATGAGCTCGGCGGCACGGTCGATCTGCGGGGCGAGCATGGTCTCAGTCTCGCGGAAGAGCGCCGCGAAGTCATGCCACGCCGGGTCGATCTTCCCGCCGGCCCACGCTTCCGAGAGCATGCTCACGGCGACCACCGTCGCGGTGTAGCCGATGGTCGAGGCGTAGCTGTCGGGGATCGACCCCAACCCCACCAGGTGGTTCGCGATGTCGGCGATGGGAGAGGGCGCGGTGTTGACGACGCCGTAGCGGAGCGACGCGGGAATGGTGTCCAGTGCGGCGATGGTCTCGCTGCTGCGACCGCTCTGCGACACGGCGATGACCGGGTGGTCGCCCGTGGCGAGCGGCAGCGGCGTGTCACCGGCATCCAGGCGCCAGGCGGTGATCCCGCGTTCGCGCAGATGCCAGACCGCTGGCGCGGCGGCGGCGAGGCTGGCGCCGATGCCCAGGAAGAGCGGGCCGACCTCACCGAGTGCGCCCTCCGCGGCGAGAGCCTCGACCTGGCTCTCGATGTGCGGGATCGCCGCCGCGAGGGCGTCGGCCTGACCTGCGGTGGCCTCCGCGTAGCTGATGTAACCGTTCATGTCGTTCCTCGTGCTCGTCCGGTCAGTGTCCGGCGTGGTGGTCGTGGTGGCCCGGCGCGCAGTGGTCTGCGGCGGCGGGGATGTCGAGAGCGGGGTTGCGGCCGAAGAAGCCGTGCGGCTTGAGCACGAATCCGCACGTGTCGACCGACATGATCGGCCAGTCCTCGACGCGGGGGAAGTGCGTGAGACCGAACGTGTGCCAGAGCACGATGTCGGTGCCGTCGACCGGCCGGTCCGCGACCACCCACTGCGGGAGGCCCGCGCCGCCGGGGTGCAGGTTGACGAAGTCACCCGCGGGATAGATCTGGTCGGGCTCGTAGGCGGTGACCCAGAGGTGCTTGGTCGTGAAGGTCGCGCGCTTGTGGATGTCAGACTCGCTGTCGGCGAGCAGCAGCGGCTTGCCCTCGGGGTAGAGCACCCAGCCCACGGGCTCGCCGAGGCGGTTCTGCACCTCGGTGTTGCCGATGAACCAGACGCGCCCGGTGAGATTGTCGGCGATGCGCTGCGCCTCCGACTCGGTGCGCAGGCGCGTGACGCTCTGCGTGAAGCCGGTGCCGTGCGGGTTCTGCTCACCGCGCGGAACAGCCACCGCCTCGATCTCGTCGACCGCGTTCGCGAGTCCGTCGACGGCCACGTCGAGTCGCGCGCTGAACAGGTGCTGGTGGTTCGGGGCGCCGAGGCCCGGCGCGACCTCGGTCGCGAACGGATAGCCCTTCCCGGGGTGCGCCGAGGTGAAGACGATCCCGGTGGCCTTCACCTCGAACTCGATCGTGCCGTCGAGGCCGAAGTACCAGTAGAAGCCGTAGTCGTAGTTGCCGACCGTCATGAAGAAGCTGACCACGAGGCGGCGGTTGCGACGCGTCTCGGACGAGCCGTTCCAATTGTCGGAGTGCTTCCAGAGCACTCCGGCGTCCTCCTCGTGGATGCAGATGGCCTGACGCACGATGCGCGCGTCGCCGTCGTTGCCCGCGACCACCGCGTCGAGGTAGGTGATGTCGCCGACACAGTCGCAGCCGAGCTCGAGCGAGTTCGCGAACCCGCCGAACAGGTACTCGCCGCCGTCGAAGAAGTTCTGGAACCAGCGCTGCGGGCTCGGGTCGCCGTAGGGCACGACCATCTCGGCGATCGACGCACGATAGAGCACCGAGCGCTGCGCCTCGCCGTCGGCGATCGAGACGTCATGCAGCACGAGGCCCTCGCGCTGGTCGAAGCCGACCTGCAGGCGCCATCCCGCCCAGTCGAGCACGCCGTTCTCGTCGATCGTGAAGCTCGGTCCCTCCGGCTGCGAGATCTCGATCGGCTTCAGACCGGCGCGATCCGGGCCGCGCCACGAGGCCAGGTGGTAGTTCCCGTCCTCCTGCGGCACCGGGAGGTCGACGTAGTCGATCACGTCGAGCACCTCGCCGGTGACGACGTCGACCATGACGGTCACGCCGTCGACGGGGTGCGCCCAGCCGAGATCGTCCGGCGTGTTCTGCACGAAGGTGAAGCAGCGCTGGATGCGGCGGCCGCGCTCGCCGTCCGCGAGGACGCCGCCCGACAGCGGGTTCACGCGCAGCTTCGAGACGTCGGTCAGACCGCGCTTCGCCATCGCGGCGAGCCACCGCTCGTCCTGATGCACGACCTCTTCGACGTAGCCGAACTCGCGGATCACCACCGGGACCGCACCGTCGACCTCGGGGTCGAGCTCGCGCTCCGAGACGACGGCGCCTGCGGCGGGGTCGACGACGACGTCGTGCGAGCGCCCCGTGACCATGTCGATCAGGAAGCTGCGCACCTGACGCGGCAGACTCTCACCAGCCAGCAGTCGGCGTTTGTCCGGCGCCGTCAGTCCGACGTAGGAGTAGTGCGTGTTCGGGTTCGCGATACCCGCCGCCTCGAGGACCGCGCGGTTGGCGACGATCTCCTCGGCGGTCAGCGTCGCGAGCAGCGCGTGCGCACCGGCGGGCAGTGTGTTCGTCATTCTCGGGTGTCTCCCTGTCTGGTCTGGTCTGGTCGGTCGGTGCTCAGCGCTCGAGGAGCACCGGCTCCCAGGTGCCGGAGCGCATGGCGCGGTAGCAGGCGTCGAGGATGCAGTTCACGATCCAGCCGTCCTCGAAGGTCTCCATGGGCACGGTGCCCGCGGCATAGTGATCGATGAAGTGGCGCATCTGCTGCGAGAACCCGTAGGCGCGCGTCTCCTCCGGGACGGGGTGCACCCAGCCGGTCTCGGCATCCGCCTTCTCGACGAGGTAGCCGACCGGATTTCCGATGAAGCCCCAGACCGGTGTGACGGAGGTGTCGGTGACCAGGCGCCCGGCCGTGCCGGTGAACTCATGGCGCAGCTGCATGCCGCCCTTCTCCGCCCACGACGACTCGATGATCGCCAGCTGGCCGCCGGCGAACTTGAGGAGCGCGACCGCGGTGTCCTCTCCGGTGGTCTTGTCGGAGTGGACCAGGGTCGACCCCCACGCGAAGACCTCGGTGACCGCGTTGTCCTTGCCGAAGAAGTGCCGGGCCGATTCGACCGTGTGGCAGCCCATGTCGAGCAGGGCGCCGCCTCCGGCGGTCTCGGCGTCCCAGAAGTGCGCGGCGTGCGGGCCGGAGTGCGCCTCGCGGGCGCGCATCGTGAGCAGGTCGCCGATGCCGCCTGCCTGGGCCATCTCGTGCGCCTTCTGCACATTGGGGGAGAAGACCGAGCTCTCGGCGTAGCCGTGCCAGACGCCGGCCTCCTCGACGATCCGGAGGATCTCGGCGGCCTCGGCGCCGGTGCGGGCCAGCGGCTTGGTGCAGATGATGCCCTTGCCCGCCGCGGCCGCGATGCGCACGGCCTCGACGTGGGCCTCGTTCGGCAGTGCCACGACGACGACGTCGATCTCGGGATTCGCGCACAGCTCGGCGATGTCGGTGTAGCTGCTCGGGCTGCTCCATCGGGCGGCGAAGTCCGCTGCACGCTCGGGGTTGCGCGAGAAGTTGGCGACGAGGATGCCGTCGCGGACGTCGAGCAGGGAATCGGCGTACGAGTCTGCGATGAACCCGGAGCCGAGGATGCCGACACGAATCACTGGGAGACCTCCTTCAAGGGCTGTTGTCCACAAGATACCACTTGTCTTGAATCTGTCTACTATTTTTCCATACCTCTTGCTACCGCATACAGACCTATATATGCTGACCAGCACCACGCGCCGCCGCAAAGGTGTGGCAGGTCCCCGAAGACCGCGCGTCACTTCAGAGAGAAGGTCATGATGCGCTCAGCCACTGCACCGCTCGCCGCCCTCGCTGTCACCACGCTCGTCCTCGGCCTCGCCGGGTGTGCGACCGGAAGTGGCGGCGAAGACGGGGATTCCGTCACGCTCACCCTCGGCACGTGGCGCACCGAGGACGCCACGATGTGGGAGAACGACATCATCCCCGCGTTCGAGGAGAGCCACCCCGGCATCAAGGTCGAGTACGCCCCGATCGACACGAACGACTACAACGCCGCGATCCAGTCGCAGATCGACGGCGGCACCGGACCCGACGTCATCATGTGCCGTCCGTTCGACGTGAACCGCTCGTGGATCGAGAAGGGATACTTCGAACCGCTCGACGGTCTCGACGCGATCGGCTCCTTCCCGGAGTCGGCGCTCGCCGCATGGGAGGGCGACGACGGAAACCCGTACTGCGTGCCCGTGGCATCCGTCCTCGCCGGCTTCTACTACAACACCGCGATCTTCGACGAGCTGGGACTCGAGGTGCCGAAGACGCAGGACGAGTTCCTCGAGGTGCTCGACGCGATCAAGGAGGACGGCACCTACGCGCCGCTCGCGCTGGGCAGCGCCGACGGCTGGCAGCTGGCCTACAACATGCTCTACCAGGTCGGCCCGAACGCCTGGAAGGGCGAGGAGGGGCGCCTCGGACTCATCGACGGGTCGAAGAAGCTCACCGACCCCGAGTTCGTCGAGGGCTTCCGCGTGTTCGACGCGTTCAAGGACTACCTCCCCAGCGGCTACGAGGCCATCTCCTACGAGGACATGACCCAGCTGTTCACGCTCGGTCAGGCGGCGATCCTGCCCGACGGCTCCTGGCAGATCTCGCAGGTCACCTCGACCGGGTTGGACGTCGGCGTCTTCGGCGCTCCGCCTGCCGAGGAGGGCGGCCAGCGCTACCAGCAGGAGATGGCCGACATGGCCTTCGGCCTGAACGCCTCCGGCAAGAACAAGGAGGCCGCGACCGAGTTCGTCGAGTGGCTCGGCACGAGCGAGTTCCAGCAGCTCTACGTGAACAAGCTGCCGGGCTTCTTCTCGATGGGATCCGAGCCGGTGAAGTACGACAACGCCCTGGCGCAGGACTTCGCCGACCTGAAGGAGGGAGCCGAGCTCACCTCGCGCCTCGCCCTCGACCGTCTGAGCGCCGGCCAGCCGCCGCTGGACGACGAGATCTGGCGGGTCGCCCAGCTCATGTACAACAGCGGGCTCTCGCCTGAGGAGGCCACGGCCGAACTCCAGAAGAGCCTCGAGTCCTGGTACACGCCCACTCCGTGAGGCCCTGCCGGGGGTGGAGCCTCCACCCCCGGCATCCCCTGTTCCGTCGACGGAAAGCACCCCGAATGATCCGCACACCCGCCCGCTATCGCCTGCTGGCGATGTTCGTGCTGCCGGCCCTCGTGGTCTACGTGGCCTTCGCGGTCTACCCCCTGCTGAGCTCGGTCTTCCTGAGCTTCTTCGAGTCCAGCGGGCAGACGAGCGCGTTCGTGGGCGTCGCCAACTATGTCGACCTGTTCACGAACCCGACCACCAGCGCCCGGTTCTGGAACGCCCTCGGCAACAACGTCGAGTTCTTCCTCATCCACCTGCTCGTCGAGCTGCCCGTCGGCCTGCTCATGGCGGCGCTCCTCACGTCGGGCAGGATCCGGCGCTCGGTCGGGGTCTACCGCACATTGCTGTTCGTGCCCGCGACGCTCTCGGTCGTGATCGTCGGCTTCATCTGGCGGCTCATCATCAACCCGCTCTGGGGTGTCGTCGAGGTCCCGCTGCTCGGGCTCGAGGCCACCGCGCTGCCGACGATCTCGCTGATGTCGGTCTGGCAGTACATCGGCATCCCGATGATCTTCCTCTACACCGCTCTCCTCGCCATCCCCGACGACGTGATCGAGGCATCGCGGATCGACGGCGCGGGCGCCTGGACGGCGTTCTGGCGGATCAAGTTCCCGCTGATCGCGCCGCAGTTCGGACTGATCGTGATCCTCACCTACATCTGGACGTTCAACGGGTTCGACATCGTCTACGCCCTGAACGGGTCCGCCCCCGGGCCGAACTACTCGACCGACATCCTCGGCACCTTCTTCTACCGCTCGTTCTTCGGATCCAGCGGCCAGGTCGCCGACCTCGACCTCGGCGCGACCGTCGCGTCGGTGATCTTCGTACTCATCCTCGCGACCACGGCCCTCTACTTCTGGGCCGTGCAGCGCCGGCTGAAGTCCTACGAGCTCTAGGAGCGCAAGATGGCCACCGACACTCTCACCGCCCCTCCGGCCGCCTCCGAGCCGGCGCCCGTCGTCGCGCGCAGGCGGCCGCGCCGCGCCGCCGACGTGTTCGCCGGGGGAGGGGTGCACCTGCTGCTGATCGTGATGGCGATCTTCTCGATCGTGCCGATCCTCATCGTGCTGATGAACTCGTTCAAGACGACGCAGGGCATCTTCGGCTCGCCGTTCGCCCTGCCGGATGCCGAGACGTTCAACCTGCAGGGCTACATCAACGTGTTCACCCGCGGGAACTTCCTGCTCAACTACCAGAACAGCCTGATCGTCACGATCGCCACCATCGTGCTGACCATCGTGCTGGGCACCCTGGCCGCCTGGGCGCTCGTGGAGTACAAGGTGCCCATCACCCCGGTCCTCGCCGGATTCTTCGTGGTCGGCATCATGCTGCCGATCCGCCTGGGCACCGTGCCGCTGATCAAGATCATGACGTCGTGGGCGCTGATGGACACGCTCACCGCCCTGATCCTCGTCTACACGGCTATGCAGCTGCCGCTCGCGATCGCACTGATGACCACCTATTTCCGCGCCGTGCCGACCGAGCTCAAGGAGGCGGCTCGCATCGACGGGGCGGGCGAGTGGCGCACGCTCTCGATCACGCTGCCGATCGTCCGGGTGGGCATCGCCGCCGTCGCATCCATCACGATGCTGCCGGTCTGGAACGACCTGTGGTTCCCGCTGATCCTCGCGCCGAGCAAGGAGAACCAGACCGTGACGCTCGGGGTGCAGCAGTTCGTCGGGCAGTTCCAGAACGACTACCCGGCTCTGCTCGCCTCGCTGACGCTCGGCGCCGTGCCGCTCGTCATCCTCTTCGCCGTCTTCTCCCGGCAGTACATCGCCGGCCTGACCAAGGGCTACGGCAAGTGAGCCGTCCCGTCCGACCTGAAGGAGTCTCACCATGACCATCGCGACCATCGACCCGAGCACCGGCGAGCTGGTGCAGGAGTTCCCGGCGCACACCGCGGCGCAGGTGGAGGAGATCCTGTCGAGGGCGGATGCCGCGAACGCGCTCATGGCGCGCTTGACCTTCGCCGAGCGCGCGGAGTGGATGCGACGTGCCGCAGATCTGCTCGACGCCGACCTGGAGCACGCCGCGGGCCTCGCGGTCCTCGAGATGGGCAAGACCCTCGGCACGGCGAAGTACGAGGTGACCAAGTCGGCGAACGGCATGCGCTGGTACGCCGACCACGCGGAGGAGTACCTCGCCGCGGAGGAGCCCGTGCCCGCGGCATCCGTCGGGGCGTCGGCGGCGCGCGTCGAGTTCCAGCCGCTGGGCACCGTGCTCGCGGTGATGCCGTGGAACTATCCCTTCTGGCAGGTCATCCGCTTCGCCGCCCCGGCGCTGATGGCCGGCAACACCGGGCTGCTCAAGCACGCGTCGAGCGTGCCGCAGACCGCGCTGTACCTGGGTGAGCTGTTCGCGCGGGCGGGATTCCCGGCCGGAGCCTTCCAGACGCTGCTGATCGAGGGGGCTGCGGCATCCGCTCTGCTCGACGATCGTCGCATCCGTGCGGTGACGCTGACGGGGTCGGTCGGCGCCGGTGCGGCAGTGGCCGCGGCCGCGGGACGCAACATCAAGAAGAGCGTGCTGGAGCTCGGCGGGACGGATGCCTTCGTCGTCATGCCGTCGGCCGACATCGCGCGCTCCGCCAGGATGGGCGCGGCCTCGCGCACGCAGAACAGCGGGCAGTCGTGCATCTGCGCCAAGCGGTTCTTCGTGCACGCCGACGTCTACGACGAGTGGCTCGAGGCGTTCGTGGGCGAGATGAGCGCGACGACCTTCGGCGACCCGCGGGAGGAGGGCACCGGCTTCGGCCCGATGGCGACCGCGCAGGTGCGGGCCGATGCGCACGAGCTGGTGGCGGATGCCGTCGCCCAGGGTGTGACGGTCCGGACGGGCGGTGAGCTGCCCGAGGGCCCCGGCTGGTTCTATCCGGCGACCGTGCTGACCGAGGTGACGCCCGAGATGCGCATCTTCCGCGAGGAGTGCTTCGGCCCCGTGGCCTGCGTGTACAAGGTGGCTTCGATCGATGAGGCGATCACTGCGGCGAACGACTCCGACTTCGGGCTGGCGGCCGGTGTCTGGTCGGCAGACGCCGATGAGATCGCCCGACTGCAGCGCGAGCTGGAGTTCGGCAGTGTCTTCGCCAACGGCAACTCCGCCTCGTTCTTCGGCCTGCCGTTCGGCGGTGTGAAGGACTCGGGGTACGGACGCGAGCTCGGCTCGTTCGGCATCCGCGAGTTCGTGAACGCGAAGACGGTGTGGACGGCCTGACGCTGACGGCGTCCGCGGCGGCGTCCGTCGGTGCGTCTTCGCGCACCGGCGCCGTCCGGCATCTGGCGGCCGGGGCGGGGATGCTCGCCCTGATGGCACCCGCGCTGCTGCTCGGTCACGCCTCGCTGGCAGGCATCGGTGTGACGCTCGCGTTCTTCGCGTGGGCGACGGTCGCCGCCGTCCACGCTCGTCGCCGGAATCGGGTGGGGCCATGCGGAGGGGCGGTCGGGGACCCGTTCGCGATGGGGCTGATGATGGCCGTCCCGTACCTCGCACTCGGCTTCGGCGGGCACGCGCACGGTACGGGTGCCGACGTCGGCTCGACCGGGACCGTGGCGGTGGCGGTCATCGGCCTGTTCATCGTCGCCGGCTGGACGGCGCTGCGCGCGGGTGCGGCGAGGGCGGACCGCGCGGGGCGGTTCGGCTTCTGGTCGTGCCTCCTGATGATGCTCGGGATGCTGGCCGCCATGAGCATCCCGTCGTGATGGCGTGAGTCATTCCGCCCTCTCCTCTCCGAGCACCTCGAACAGGCTCGAGAAGCCCTGATCGCCGTGGCCGTCGGCGATGCGCCGATCCATCAGCCGCTTGACCTCCCGCATCCGCACGGCGTCGACGCCGAGGGAGTCGCGATGGCTGATCAGATCGTCCATCAGGGCGGCCTGCACGTCGAGCGAGCCGAGGTCCGGTCCGTACTCGCCGCTCGCGACCGCGGCGCCGAAGGCATTCACGAGCGGTGCGTAGCCGCCGATCGAGCCGGCGACTCTCTCCGCGAAGGCGGCGACGTCGACGCCTTCCGCTCGCACGAGGTCGAAGGTGTGCAGGAGCCCGATGAGGAACTCGTAGCCGACCGCCACCTGTGCCATGAACTCCACCCCGGCGAGCCCCGGGTCCTCGCCGTAGTAGGCGACGGTGCCGAGCTGCTCCAGCATCGGTCGGTGCGCCTCCCAGGCGTCGCGGTCGCCGCTGAACGAGAGCAACATGGTCGGGGTGCCGATGTACGGCGGGTCGCCCATGAGCCCGCCGTCGACGTACGTCGCGCCCTGTCCGTGCGCCCACTCCGCGATGCTGCGCGCCTGAGCGGGCGAGCCGCTGGTGACGTTCACGAGCACGCGCCCTGCGACGGCGCCCGCGATCGTCTCCCGCACCGCATCGACGGCGGTGCTGTCGAGCAGGCACAAGATGACGAGCGGGCTCGCTGCGACGGCATCCGACGCGGTCTTCGCCACCGCGGCACCCGCCGCGGCCAGGGGGTCGGCCCTGCTCGCCGTGCGGTTCCAGACCGTCGTGCGGTACCCGCGATCGAGGAGGGTCTTCGCGATCGCGGACCCCATGTTCCCGAGACCGATCACCGTGACCTGGCTGTTCGTCGTCATGATGTCGTTCTCCCTCCGTTCGTGGTCGCGTCGGTCGACTGCTCGTCGTCGGACCTCAGCCCGATGCCCCAGCTCGCGCCGCGAGCGATGAAGACCCCGATCACGGTGACGCCGGCGAACGCCAGCATGAGCAGCCGCGCCGATCCGACGATGTCGGGCATGGCGAGGTTGACGAGCACTCCGGCCATCGCCGCGCTGAACGCGCTCGCGATGATGAACACGGTGTTCACCGCGGCCGCCGCCTTGGCGCCCTCCTCCTCGCCCGACGTGCTGCCGAGCGCTGCGACCGTCAGATGCGGGAAGCCCAGACCGATTCCGGCGCCCGCGACGAACAGCGTCAGGAACCACAGCACGATGACGAGGGTCGACGGTCCCTCGTGCTGGAGCAGACCGTAGGCCGCGAGGCCGATCGCGACCACCGGCGGGCCGAGGACGATGAGCGCGCGCCGGGATCGGATGCCGGACGCGTTGGACGTGAAGATCTGCGTGATCGACCAGCCGAGCGAGAGAGCCGCTCCCAGGAAGCCGGCGACGAACGGCGCCAGCCCGCCGATCTCCTGGCCGAACAGCGGGATGAACGCCTCGGTGCCGATCGCGAAGGCCAGCACGGCGACGGTGAGGTAGACCCAGCCGAGCGAGGAGCCGTGGGCGAACGTCACGCGGGGGAGGATGCCGCGGCTGCCGCGCTTCTCGTGACGCAGGAACCACAGGCCGAGGACCACACCGACGACGAGGGCGGCTGCCGTGGCGAGACCGGCCGGGACCACGCTCGCGATCCCGACGGCGGCGACCCCGCCGGACAGGAGGACGAGCGAGAGCCAGGGGATCGACTCGCTGGAGCGGGCCCGCGCCGTCCTCGGCAGTGCACGGACCACGACGATCCCGATGAGTGCGGCGACGACGGCGAGCCCGATGAAGGTGACGCGCCAGGCATCCAGCTGCGCGAAGACGCCCCCGACCACCGGGCCGACGATGTTGCCGACGCCCCACATCGCCGACACCAGTGCGGCCCCCCGTGCCCACAGGCGCTCGGGCAGTGCCCGCTGGATGAGGGCATAGCCGAGGCCGGCCAGCAGTCCGCCGCCGAGACCCTGCACCGCGCGACCGAAGAGCAGCGCCGACATCCACGGGCTCGCCGCGCACAGCAGCGAACCGAGCGCGAACAGTCCCAGCGCCAGCAGGTAGGCCCGTACGGCGCCCTGCTGTGTGAGGATCCTGCTCACCAGCATCGAGCTGACCACCGAGGCCAGCAGGAAGGTCATCATGGTCCACGCGTAGAACTCGGCTCCGCCGATGTCGCCGACGATCGTGGGGAGGAGGCTCGTCGTGAGGTACACGTTGCTCGCCTCGAGCAGCACTCCACCGGCGAGCACGGAGGCGACGGGGGCGTAGCGGCTGCCGAGCAGCTCGCGCCAGGTGCCGCCGGCCGCGGTCTTGTCTGAGGTCTGCGTCATCGATCGTTCCTTCTCGGCGTCGGAGGGAGGCGATGGGCCTCCGCGGCGCCGATTGCCGGCGACCTTTCGTCACCGTATGACCTCAAGTAAGGTTGAGGTCAAGGGAAGGTCGAGATGTCTCTGGAACCCGATGATCTGCTCGCCATCGGCGAGGTCACGCAGCGCACCGGCGTGCCGGCATCCGCTCTGCACTTCTACGAGCAGCTCGGCCTCATCGCCTCGACGCGCACCCCGGGGAATCAGCGCCGGTATCGCCGCCACATGCTGCGGCGCGTCTCTCTGATCGTCGTGGCGAAGCGGCTCGGCATCCCGTTGAGCGATGTGCAGGACGTCTTCGAGAGCCTGCCGCTCGACGACCCGCCCTCGCAGCGCGACTGGCAGCGGGTCGCGAAGCTCTGGCGCACGCAGCTCGAGCTGCGGCGCACGCAGCTCGACCATCTGCAGCGCGAGCTCACCGGCTGCATCGGGTGCGGGTGCCTCTCGCTCAAGGCGTGCCGGCTGCTCAACCCGGAGGACGCGCTCGGCGTCGACGGGCCGGGGCCGCGTCGCATCTGACGCGGGCCCGGCCTGGGGATGCCGGCGTCTAGGCCTGGACGGAGTGGGCCGCCGCGTGCGTGGACACCCGCGGCCTTCTCATCGCCATGGCCGTGACCACGGCTCCGATCACGGCGAGGAGCGCCGCGCCGATGAAGGCGGCGGAGTACCCCTGGGTCAGTTCCACGCGAGACGGATCTGTGCCGGAGGCACCGGAGACGACGGCCGTGAGGACGGCGAGTCCGAGTGCGGAACCGATCTGGTAGTTGGTGCTCACGAGCCCGGAAGCCACGCCCGTCTCCGCCGGCGGTGCGGCGTTGATGGCGGTGCCGAGCGAGGGGACGAAGGCCAGCGACATGCCGAGAGCGGCCACGAGCGAGGCGGGCAGCACGTCGACCGCGTAGGTGCCGTCCGGACGGACGAAGGCGAGCCATGCGAGCCCCGCCGCCAGGAGGAGGAGGCCGCTGACGATCAGCGCCTTCGCGCCGAACCTCTCCTGCAGCCGTGGTGCGAGCGCGACCATCGCAAGGACGACCAGGCCGGTCATCGGCAGGAGCGCGGCGCCGGCGGCGAAGGCGCTCGCGCCGAGCACCTGCTGCAGGTACAGGTTCAGGAAGAACCACATCGAGACCCAGGCCGCGCCCAGCAGCAGCTGTGCGCCGTTGGCTGCTCCGAGCATCGGAGCGCGCAGCAGGCCGAGTCGAAGGAGCGGGTTTCTGCTCCGGACCTGGATGAGGAAGAAGATCGCCAGCAGCACGATGCCTCCTGTCAGAAGGCCCAGCGTGGACCAGGTGAGCCAGCCGACCTCCGGCGCGTTGACCACGGCGTAGACGACGGCGGCGAGCCCGCCGGTCACGGTGAGCGCGCCGACGATGTCGATCGATCCCGACGGCTTGCGGACGGTCCGGGGGAGCGAGGTCGCCGTGAACGCGAGCACGAACAGCGCTATCGGGACGGTGACGTAGAACACCCACGGCCAGCTCACGTATTCGGTGAGAACGCCGCCGAGGAAGACCCCGGCCGTTCCGCCGATCGGGGCCGCAGCGCCGTACACGGCGAACGCCTTGGGCAGGTCGGGGGTGCCGCCGAAGAGCATCATCAGCAGGGTCAGCGCGGCGGGGGCGATGAGTGCGGAACCGGCCCCCTGGATGGCGCGACCGGTGATCTCGAGCCCGATGGTCCCGGCGGCTCCCGCGAGGATCGACCCGGCGATCAGGACGATCCAGCCGAGCACGAAGATCTTGCGGGCGCCGAAGACGTCGGCGAGACGACCGCCGAGGAGGAGCAGGCCGCCGAAGGCGACCACGTAGGCGTTGAAGACCCACGAGAGCGACTCCGGGGTGAAGCCGAGCTCGCGTTGGATGTCGGGAAGGGCGACGCCGATGATCGAGGTGTCCATGATGACGACGAACTGCGCCGTGGCTATCAGCACCAGGCCGAGCCAGCGCTTCGCCGGTGCGAGGGGCGGATGGGACATGTGATTCCTCCTGACGGGTGAGCCCGGTGGTCGGGCGAGAGGTAGCATATACCCCCGTGGGGTATTCGAGTCGAACTGGCGGAATACCCAGGTGGGGTATACGGTTGAGACAGATACCCAGCCCGGGTATCCACGGAGATGAGGATGAGGACATGGCGACGAACGAGTACCAGGTGACGGGCATGACGTGCGGGCACTGCGAGATGTCGGTGCGCGAAGAGGTCGGACAGATCGCCGGCGTCGAGGGCATCCAGGTGAGCGCGAAGACCGGGTTGCTGGAGGTCACCGCCTCGGACGCGATCGACGACGCGCAGATCCTCGCGGCGGTCAAGGAGGCCGGCTACTCGGCGGTACGGGCGTCATGAAGACCGGCGCACGTCTCGCCCTGTACGGGCTCGGACTGATCGCCGCCTTCGGCGGTGCCTTCGGCATCGCCGCAGCGGTGGTTCCCGACGACGTGGTCGCCGGATGGCAGAAGGGAAGCGAGATGAACGGGCATGACGAGGGACACGAGTCCGGGGAGACGGCATCGACGGCCGTCGCCACGGCTCTGAAGGGCCTCGCGCTCAGCATCGACGGCTACGTGCTGTCGCCGATCGAAGCGCCGACGGTCGTCGGCGAGGCCGGGGAGCTGAGCTTCTGGATCCAGGATGCCGCCGGCGAACCCGTGACGGCGTACACGACCGCGCACGACAAGGACCTGCACCTGATCGTCGCCCGATCGGACGGCAGCGGGTTCCAGCATGTGCACCCGGTGCTCGACGAGGCCACGGGCACGTGGTCGCTCCCGTGGGAGTGGGCGGCCGCAGGAACCTATCGCGTGTTCGCCGACTTCACGCCGGGCGGCGCGGACGCAGCGAACCTCACACTCTCGCGCACCGTCCAGGTGGCGGGCGAGTTCGTTCCCGTCGAGACGCAGCCGAGCCTGGTCTCCGAGGTCGACGGCTTCACCGTCTCCCTCGAAGGAGACGTGGTCGCAGGGTCCGCGAGCGAACTGACCATCACCATCGCGCGTGACGGCGAGCCCGTCACGACCTTGGAGCCGTATCTGGGAGCGTTCGGCCACCTCGTCGCCCTGCGCGAGGGCGACCTCGCCTTCCTGCACGTGCACGCCGAGGGCGACGAGCCCGCGGCCGGCGACACCGCGGGACCTGCGATCGTGTTCTTCGCCGAGGCCCCGACCGCGGGACGCTATCTGCTGTACCTGGACTTCCAGGTCGACGGTGTCGTCCGCACGGCCGAGTTCGTCGTCGACGCGGCGCACGGCGATGGCGAGTCCCACACCGGCGACTCGCACTGACGTCGCACCCGCATCAGCATCCGTATCGAGAAGAAGGAAAGAGCACGATGAGCACCTCAGTGCCCCAGGCGGCCGGATCCGGCGTCGAGCTGGAGATCGGCGGGATGACGTGCGCCTCCTGCGCGATGCGGATCGAGAAGAAGCTCAACAAGCTCGACGGCGTCACGGCGACCGTGAACTACGCGACCGAGAAGGCGAAGGTCACGGTGCCGGAGGGGTACGACCCCGCCGCCCTGATCGCCGAGGTCGAGAAGACCGGCTACACGGCCGTCCTGCCCGCGCCCAAGGGTGAGAGGAAGACGGTCGGCGACGTCGATGACTCGGATCCGGAGCTGCGCTCGCTGCGCAACCGACTGATCGGGTCGATCGTGCTGACGGTGCCGGTCATCGCGATGGCGATGATCCCCGCTCTGCAGTTCACCTACTGGCAGTGGGCGTCGCTCGCGCTCGCCGCACCGGTGATCGTCTGGGCGGCATGGCCGTTCCACCGCGCCGCATGGATGAACCTGCGCCATGGCGCGGCGACGATGGACACGCTCATCTCGATGGGCACCTCGGCCGCGTTCCTCTGGTCGCTGTACGCGCTGTTCTTCGGCACGGCGGGAACCCCGGGGATGACGCACCCGTTCGAGTTCGCGCTGGCGCCATCGGACGGCGCCGCGAACATCTACCTCGAGGTCGGCGCGGGCGTGACGATGTTCATCCTCGCCGGGCGCTACTTCGAGAAGCGCTCGAAGAAGCAGGCGGGGGCCGCGCTGCGCGCGCTGCTCGAGCTCGGCGCCAAGGACGTCTCGATCGTGCGCGACGGAATCGAGGGCAGGATCCCCGTCGAGGACCTCCGCGTCGGCGATGAGTTCATCGTGCGTCCCGGCGAGAAGATCGCCACCGACGGCGTCGTGGTGTCCGGCACCTCGGCTGTCGACGCCTCCATGCTCACCGGGGAGTCCGTTCCCGTCGAGGTCGCGTCGGGGGACGCGGTCACCGGTGCCACCACGAACGTCGGGGGACGGCTCGTGGTGCGGGCGACACGGATCGGGTCCGACACGCAGCTGGCGCAGATGGCCCGGCTCGTCGAAGACGCGCAGACCGGCAAGGCCGAGGTGCAGCGCCTCGCCGACCGGATCTCCGGGATCTTCGTGCCGATCGTGATCGTCATCGCGGTCGCGGCACTCGGGGGCTGGTTGGGAGCCGGCTTCCCGGTGACGGCGGCGTTCACCGCAGCGGTCGCCGTGCTCGTGATCGCGTGCCCGTGCGCCCTGGGGCTGGCGACGCCGACGGCGCTGCTGGTCGGAACCGGTCGCGGCGCGCAGATGGGCATCCTCATCAAGGGCCCGGAGGTTCTGGAATCCACTCGCATGGTCGACACCGTCGTGCTCGACAAGACGGGGACCGTCACCAGCGGGAAGATGACGATGGTCGATGTCGTCGTCGAGACGGGCGTGGACCGCGCTGAGCTGCTGCGGTTGGCCGGCGCCCTGGAGGATGCCTCGGAGCACCCCATCGCGCAGGCCATCGCCAAGGCCGCGACCCAGGAGGTCGGGGCGCTGGCAGCACCCGAGGACTTCGCGAACATCGAGGGCAAGGGTGTGCAGGGAGTCGTCGACGGGCACGCGGTGCTCGTGGGGAGGGCGTCCCTGCTGGCGGAGTGGTCGCAGCACCTGAGCCCGGAGATCGCGCAGGCGAAGGCGGATGCCGAGAGCCAGGGCAAGACCGTCGTGGCCGTGGGGTGGGACGGCCAGGCTCGCGGCATCCTCGTCGTTGCCGACACCGTGAAGCCGACCAGTGCCGAGGCGATCGCGAGGTTCAAGGAACTGGGTCTGACCCCGGTCCTGCTCACCGGAGACAACGAGGCGGTCGCGCGGCAGATCGCCACCGAGGTGGGCATCGACGAGGTCATCGCCGAGGTGCTCCCTGCCGACAAGGTCGACGTCGTCCGCCGCCTTCAGAGCGAGGGCAAGGTCGTCGCGATGATCGGCGACGGTGTCAATGACGCCCCCGCCCTCGCGCAGGCCGACCTCGGCCTGGCGATGGGAACCGGGGCGGATGTCGCGATCGAGGCATCCGACATCACGCTCGTGCGGGGTGACCTGCGCAGCGCCGTCGACGCGATCCGCCTGTCCCGGAAGACGCTCGGAACCATCAAGACGAACCTGTTCTGGGCGTTCGCGTACAACGTCGCGGCGATCCCCGTCGCGGCCCTCGGGATGCTGAACCCGATGCTCGCGGGCGCGGCGATGGCGCTCTCCAGTGTCTTCGTCGTCGGAAACAGCCTGCGCCTGCGCGGGTTCAGGAGCGTCGCGCGGAGCTGAGCGAGCTTCGATGCTGTTGTCAGCGTTGGAGGTGGACCGATTTTTCCTCGGCGATGTGGTCAAGCGCAGTTCGTACGAGTGCATCGTCCAGGAGCGTGTCGATCTCGGTCCACCGTCTTAGCCACTGCTCGAGGTCCGCATCGAGATAGCTCGCGAACGTTCTCGCATCCTCCAACACCAGATGCGGGGCGCGTCGTAGTTGCACGCCGGGAGTGCCAAGTCCTGGTTGGGGGAAACCGAAGATAACCGGTTCGCAGTGATTGATGCGGTTTCGGGCCCAGTTCAGGCTCATCGCGGCGCGGTGTAGCGTCTTGCGCTCGATGCCATCGAACGCAGCCTGGAGAGCCGGCTCCCAGATGCTGGTTTGGAATCTCGCCTTGGTCCCGTCGTCCTTTCGATCTCCGCGACCCAGCAGCGATACCCAGGTGCCGAGCATCAACTGCGCCACTACCTTTCCCGCCGGAGCGCTTTCGCCGACCTTCTCCAGAGCTTCGTCGACCTTCTCGCAGAGATCTTCGTCGAAGCGGTGACGCTGAGAAGCGAACCAGCGTTCGTCGAACGCTGAGGTCATTGCGCGGTGGAGGTGCTCTCGGAGAGCCACCTCCACCAGCCGAAGCGTCGCGTGCAGATGTGAGGCGATCTGCGAGTCCAGAAGGTAGAGCGCGACCGCAGCGCGATCACCGTTCGTGGCGGCCCTGAACCGTCGAAGCCGTTGGGGCGCGAGACTCCGAATGAGCGCTTGTTGCTCGTCCAACGTGGGTTGAGGGATCACAGGCAGAACGCTACACTGGAGGCATATTCCCCCAACCTTCGGGTTGAGTATGGGTTTCGGAAGCCGCCGTAGTTCGTCGAACACGGCGGCTTCACCCGTTTCGAGGGGAGTGCGCGCTTAGGCGAGCCGTCACACCGTCGCGCTACTCTGTGCGGATGATCACCGACGGCCGGGCGACCCTTTCGATCTACAGCACCGAGATGACTGCGGTGGAGATCACCACAGCTCTCGGGATCGTCCCCAGCAAGACGTATGAACAGGGCGATCTGACGCCGTCGGGGCGTGCGGGGCGCCTGCTCAAGCCGCAGTATCTGACGTACCAACAGGCGGGATGGCATCTCGATGCGCCGGATTCCGTCGACGATCCCGATGCGTTCCGGTCGCTCAGGGCGCTGGTCCGCTCGATCGAGCGCAAGGCAGAGGTTCTACGCACTCTCCGGCCGGCGTGCGACACGGTGATCCGGTGGTACGGATCCTCCGACAGTTCGCAGGGTGGTTTCGTGATGGACGCCGAGCTCCTCGTCGGGCTCGCAGCTCTCGGGTGCGACCTGGTGGGCACCGCGTACCTATCCAGCGCGGAGCCCGAACTCGAATCAGACCGTGAAAGTCAGGTCTAGTACGGCACCTGACTGGTCAGGTGGAAGGTCATTCCCATCCATCTGTCCATGTAGGCGTTCTGGGAGCCGTTGCTGTACTTGAAGCAGCCCGCGCCGCAGGAGCCCTGGTAGACGTAGCTGTTCGCCGCGTTGGCGGCTCCGGCGGGCACGAGGAGGAGCGCGGCGGCGAGTGCGACGACGGCGCCAGCGCCCGCGGCACGCTTCTTGATGTTCTTCATGGTCTGTTCCTCTCGGTCATGCCCTCCGCGCGCGTGCGAGGAGGGGTCCGGCCGTCAGTCTTCCCCGACCGGGAAGCGCGCACATCGGTGGAACTACGGAGCCGCGTCGGCCGCTCTCGTCCTGACGATGGTGTGACAGATTGAGTTCGTGACCTCTCCCGCCATGCTCGCGCCTCCCCGCCGCACTCTCCTCGTCGGCTTCGGCAAGCTCGGTCGGCGTCTCGCGCTCCGGCTCGTCGCCGACGGCGGTGAGGTGATCGCGCTGCGACGCAGCGAAGGCGAGCTGCCGGAGGGCGTGTCCGGCATCCGGGCGGACCTCTCCGCGCCCCTGACCGAGCCGCTGCCGACGGTCGACGCGATGGTCATCACCCTCCCGCCGGGTGGCAGCGTCGACAGCTACCGAAGAGCCCTGAGCCATCTCCGCGCCGCGCTGCCCGCCGTTCCCGCACGCACCGTCTTCGTATCGTCGACAGGGGTCTTCGAGGCGACGGCATCCGAGCACCCGATCACCGAGCAGGACGAGCCCGTGCCGGCATCCGATCGCTCCCGCGGGCTGTATGACGGGGAGCGCGCGGCGATCGAGCTGTTCTCGGCTGTCGTCGTGCGGCCGAGCGGGATCTACGGTCCGGGCCGAGGCTTCCTGCTCCGGCAGGTGCGCGAGCACAAGCCCGTGAACCACCGCCGCCGCACGAACCGCATCCACGAGGTGGATCTGGTGCGCGCGCTCGACCTGCTCGTGCGGATGCCGGAGCCTCCGGCGCTCGTGCACGCTGTCGATCAGGCTCCGGCGCCGCTGGGAGACGTCGTCGCTCACATCGCGCTCCGGCTCGGAGTCGACGCTCCGCCGGACGACCCGTCCGCAGAGCCGACCGGCCTGGTGCATGACGGCTCGCTGCTCCTCTCCGTGCTCGGCAGCCTCGACTACCCGACGTACGTCGAGGGGTACGACGAGATGATCGCAGCCGAGCCGACCTCCTGAGAACCGGGCGAAGATGGAGGGACCCCCCTCTGCGACCGCGACCACAAGGAGCCTGCATGTCCCTCGCCTCCACCTTCGACTCCATCGAGGTCGAGCACCTTCGACGCATCGGCGGGCTCAAGTGGTCGATGTTCCCCGACGCGGTCGGCGCCTTCGTCGCCGAGATGGACTTCGGCGTCGCTCCGGGCATCTCCCGTGCGCTGCACGCGGCTGTCGATCAGGGCCTGTTCGGCTACCTGCCGGCCTCCCTCTCCGATGAGATGTCGGCGGCCGCGTCGGATTGGCTGCGTGACATGTACGGCTGGGCCGTGCCGGCATCCGACGTCCACCCGATCGCCGACGTGATCCAGGGCCTCGAGCTCGCGATGGAGCACTTCTCGCGCCCCGGCTCTCCGGTGATCGTTCCGACGCCGGCCTACATGCCGTTCCTCTCTGTGCCGCCGGCGGCCGGACGCGAGGTGATCCAGGTGCCGATGACGGTGACCGACGGCCGCTACACGCTCGATCTCGACGGCATCGACGCGGCGTTCCGCGCCGGAGCGAATCTGCTCGTCCTCTGCAATCCCTACAACCCGGTCGGTCGGGTGTTCGACCGTGAGGAGCTGCTCGCCGTCAGCGAGGTCGTCGAGCGTCACGGCGGACGGGTGTTCTCCGACGAGATCCATGCGCCGCTCGTCTACGCCCCGGCGGCGCACACCCCGTATGCGTCGATCTCGGATGCCGCTGCGGCGCACACCGTCACCGCGACATCCGCGTCCAAGGCCTGGAACCTTCCGGGGCTCAAGACCGCGCAGATCATCCTCACCAACGACGAGGACCGCGCGATCTGGGAGCCGATCGGGATGATGGCCTCGCACGGCGCGAGCAACCTGGGCGTCATCGCGAACACGGCCGCGTATCGCGACGATCGCGCCTGGCTCGCCGACGTCACGACCTACCTCGACGGAAACCGGCGGTTCCTCGGGGAGGCGCTCGCCGCGCGGATCCCTGAGATCGCCTACCGCGAGCCCGAGGGCACGTACATCGGGTGGCTCGACGCGAGAGCACTCGATCTCGGTGCGCAGCCCGCGGAGTTCTTCCGCGAGAACGCGGGCGTCGCCCTCACCGACGGCTCCGCCACGGGTGCCGCCGGCGTCGGCTTCATGCGCTTCGTCTTCGCCACCCCGCGTCCGATCATCGAGCAGGCCGTCGATCGCATGGCCGACGCGCTGGCGAGGCGCTGAGACTGGAATAGTGGACTCGTATCCTTCCCCCAGAAAGCAGGACGATGACGTACACCGCTGAGCCGACCAGGTACGACTCGATCACGACGGCGCGATCCGGGCGGAGCGGTCTGATCCTGCCGCGCGTGTCGCTGGGCCTGTGGAACAACTTCGGCGAGGACCGCACGTTCGAGACGCAGCGCGCGATCCTGCGCCGCGCCTTCGATCTGGGCGTGTTCCACTTCGACCTGGCCAACAACTACGGCCCGCCGGCGGGGAGCGCGGAGCAGAACTACGGCCGCATCCACCAGCTCGACTTCCGGCCCTACCGCGATGAGCTCATCATCTCGACGAAGGCCGGCTACCAGATGTGGGACGGGCCGTTCGGCGAGTGGGGCTCGCGCAAGACCATGGTCGCGTCACTGGATCAGTCCCTGCAGCGACTCGGACTCGACTACGTCGACATCTACTACTCCCACCGGCCCGATCCCGAGACGCCGATCGAGGAGACCATGGGCGCGCTCGCGACCGCGGTGCGTCAGGGCAAGGCGCTGTATGCCGGCATCTCGAACTACTACACGCCGGAGGAGACCAGAGCGGCCGCCGCAGCACTTCGCGCCGAGGGTGTGCCGTTGACGATCCACCAGCCGCGGTACAACATGTTCGACCGCCGCATCGAGGAGCTGGGTCTGCTCGACACCCTGACCGAACTGGGTGCCGGTGCGATCGCGTTCTCGCCGCTGGATCAGGGGCTGCTCACGGATCGCTACCTGAAGGGCATCCCGAGCGACTCGCGCGCGGCGACGGGACGATGGATGACCGAGTCGAACATCTCGGAGGCGTACCTCGATCGGGCGAAGGCCCTGAACGAGATCGCCGTCTCGCGCGGTCAGACGCTCGCCCAGCTCGCGATCCAGTGGGTGCTGCGCGACCCGGCCGTGACGAGCGCCCTCATCGGGGCCTCGAGCGTCCGCCAGCTGGAGGATTCGCTCCGCGCGCTCGACGGCGCCCCGCTCACCGACGAAGAGATCGCCCGCCTCGAGCCGCTGGCCGCGAAGCCGGCCTGATCGTGGAGTAGGAGGGGCCGTGCGGATCGTCGGCACTGTCCTTCTCGCGATCGCAGCGACGCTTGTCGGACTCTTCGGCGATTTCATGCTCGGGCTCTCCGGCCTCACCTTGGCAGGTCCAGGCCTCTCGGTCATCGAGTACTCCGATGCGGACGACGCCGAGCGGTCGATCGGTATCGGGATGGGCGTCGTCTCGCTCCTGGTGTGGCTCGTTCTCCTGCTGTCCGCCGCGCTTGTGGGGCTGGGTGGCGACCGCCCGACGCGCGCCCGGCGTGCCACGGTGTGGGTCGTCGTCGGGCTGAGTGCGGTCCTCGTGCTGGGGCTGCTGGCCGCAGTGCTGGCCACGCCGCCGCCTGTCAGCGAGTACCCGTTGCCGGAGTGGGACCGGGCGTAGCTCGGACTCGAAGGCGTCTTCAGGCCGATGGCAGGTCGTGTCGCGCAACAGGCCGAGGAGGTGGGGTGCGGGGGTCCCGCACCCCACCTCCTGGATCACAGAGTGGCGAGGATCTCCTTCATCGTCGTGATCTCCGTGGTCTGCGACTCGATGATCGTCTCGGCGAGTGCGACGGCGTCACTGTTCTGACCGTTGTCGACTTCGTCCTGCGCCATGTCGACAGCACCTTCGTGGTGCTGGATCATCTGCTCGAGGAACAGGCGGCCGGCCTCAGCGCCCGTCGCATCCTCGAGGGCCTGCATGTCCTCGTCCGACATCATGCCGTTGCCATGATCCATGCCGCCCATGTTGTCCACGTCGGCGCCCCAGTCGTCGAGCCACTGGTCCATCTTGCGGATCTCAGGCTCCTGAGCGGCCTTGATCTCTTCGGCGAGGGAGAGGACGCGGTCGTCGACGCCGTCCTTGCTGAGAAGGATGTCGGACATCTCGATGGCCTGAGCGTGGTGCTCCTTCATCATGCTGGCGAACATGATGTCGGCGTCGTTCGCGTCGGCTGCGTCTGCGGATGCAGAGGGGTTGCTGCCGTGGTCCATGCCCGGCATGCCGTCGCCGGAGCCGGCGGTGCCGGCGCAACCGGTGAGGGCGAGGAGGGCCGTGAGGGTGAGTGCGGCGATCGCCGTGTGTCGGGTGTTCATGAGTGTTCTCCAAGGGTCGGTGATGAGGCCCGGCTGGTGCCGGTGCCAGGGAGTGCGTTGCCCGCGAGAGCGGAGCAAGGCGTCATCACGTGCGACTGATGCAGAGAACGGTGAGAGAGGGCGGTGGCGGGAGGGCGTGAGCGCGGGCGGGCCAGCGTGTCGTCACGGACGCGAGAATCGCGACCAACGGAGTGTGCCGCCAGCCGAGCCCGCTCCGTCCGAGAAGGATGGTGGCGACCAGGAGTGCGAGCACGCACGCCATCCAGGTCATCGAGTCCCCGCTTTCACACGTCGCGCATCCCGCATCCGATGTCGGCGTGCCCGGCAGCTGGGCGGCTGTGGACGTGTCGTGGTGACGTTCGGACACTCCCGCATCGGTGCTGACGGCGACGGTGTCGTGGTGGCCGACAGTCGTCGCGTGCGAGTTGAAGGAGTGCATCGCCAGCAGTCCGGCGATGATCCCCACGGCGACCGCGAGGACGGCCAGGACGGTGTGTGTCAGCGTGCGCTGTCCCCGCACTCGTTGCCCTGCGTCGATCAGAGACATGCCCACCTCCCGTTCGTCTCAGCCTACGTCTCGTGTCTGACAGGTCTTCTGCTACCTGCCCGCGATGGCGTCCGGCCGCAGATCCAGGCGGCGCAGCAGCTGCGCGTTGAGCGCGACGACGATGGTCGACAGCGACATCAGCACCGCGCCCACAGACATCGGCAGTACGAACCCGATGGGGGCGAGCGCTCCGGCCGCGAGCGGGACGGAGAGCAGGTTGTAGCCGGCGGCCCACCAGAGGTTCTGCTTCATCTTCCGGTAGCTGGCCCGTGACAGTTCGATCACCGACAGCACCGATCGGGGGTCGTCGCTGGCGAGGATGACGCCCGCGGAGGCGATCGCGACATCCGTTCCCGCCCCGATCGCGATACCGACGTCGGCCTGCGCGAGCGCAGGGGCGTCGTTGACACCGTCTCCGACCATCGCGACCTTGCGCCCTTCGCCCTGAAGCGCCTTCACCTTCGATACCTTGTCCTCCGGTCGCACCCCGGCGAAGTATCGGTCGATGCCGAGCGCGCCCGCGACGGAGGCGGCTACCGCGTCGGCGTCACCGGTGATCATGACCACCTGCACGCCGCGTTCATGGAGGGCTTCGACCGCGTGACGCGACTCGGAACGGATCTCATCCGCCAAGCGCAGCGCGCCCGCGACCTGACCGTCGACGAGCACGTGGAGGATGATCGCACCCTGACCACGCCACTCGTCGGCAACCGCGAGCTCGGAGGCGTGCCCCTGTTCGAGCATGGAGGGGCCACCGACCTGCACGACGCGTCCATCCACCCGTGCACGGACCCCCACCGCGGGGGAGGATTCGAAGTCGGACGAGGCAGGGAGAGCGAGAGACCTCTCCTTCGCCGCGCTCACGATCGCGCGAGCGAGCGGGTGCTCGGAGTCGGCTTCCGCGGCCGCGGCCCAGGCCAGCAGCTGGTCGGAATCGGTCCCGGAGGCGGGGCTGATCGCCGTCACGGCAGGGGTGCCCTTGGTGAGGGTGCCGGTCTTGTCGAACAGGACGGTATCGACGGTGCGCATGCTCTCCAACGCGAGGCGGTCCTTGATCAGCACGCCACCACGGGCGGCACGCTCTGTCGCGATCGACACGACGAGCGGGATCGCCAGGCCGAGAGCGTGCGGGCAGGCGATCACCAGCACGGTGATCGTGCGGATCACCGCGGCGTCCGGCAGCCCGACGACCGTCCAGACGATCGCGGTGATCGCGGCAGCGCCGAGCGCGAACCAGAACAACCACCCCGCGGCCTTGTCCGCGAGGCGCTGCGCGCGCGAAGACGAGCTCTGCGCCTCGGTCACCAGCTTCCGGATCCCCGCGAGAGCGGTGTCCTCACCGATCGCGGTGATCTCGACCCGCACGCCCGAGTCGGTCGCGACGGTCCCGGCGATGACCGGGTCGCCGTCACTCCGGCGCACGGGCCGGGACTCTCCGGTGATCATCGACTCGTCCATGCTGGCCGATCCCTGCACAATCCGCCCATCCGCAGGCACCCGCCCACCGGGGCGTACCACCACCACGTCACCCACCTGCAGATCAGACGGGGTTACCGTGACGGTCGTGTCCCCCTCGATCCTCTCGGCCTCGTCGGGCAGCAACGCAGCCAGGGAATCCAACGCTGAGGTCGTCTGGGCGAGGGAGCGCATCTCGATCCAGTGACCGAGCAGCATGATCACGATCAGCAGCGCCAGCTCCCACCAGAAGTCCAGCTCATGATGGAGCACCCCGAGGCTCGCGCCCCAGGACGCGAGGAACGCGACCGTGATCGCGAGGGTGATCAGCAACATCATTCCGGGCTTGCGCGCCCGAAGCTCACTCACCGCGCCGGTGAGGAACGGGGCCCCGCCCCACACGTACATGACGGTCCCGAGAACCGGGGACACCCAGCCGATCCACGCGGCCTCCGGCAAGGTGTACCCGAGCAGCATCGAGAACATCGTCGAGAACCCGACAACGGGTACCGCGATGACCAGCATGATCCAGAACAACCGCCGGAACCGGCCCACGTGTTCACCGTGGCCACCGTGGCCACCGTGGCCCTCGTGATCGCCGTGGCCGGCGTGATCGTGACGAGCGTCGCCGCTGTCGTGGCTCACCGCCGCGTGGTCATGATGCGCCGTCGGCGCGGTGCGGTGATCTTCGTGTGTCGTGTGATGGATGTGCTCATCGTGCTGGCTCATCGGAAACCCCTGCTCGGATGCGCCCGGGTCGAGCCGGGCTGGGACGGACGGTGGGTCAGGCCCGGCTGTTCGTCGACGTACTCGTTCGTGCCGGAAGAATACCCCCCTAGGGTATCCAACACAATCGCACTCAGGGTATTCCCCGGTCGAGGCCTCGGAGTCGACCACCTGCCGGACCGATCGTGCTCTGTGAGGTCGTCGACGTCACCGACGAGGTGCACGACACTCCCTCGCGGGACGCACCTGGAAGAATGACGGCATCCCCCACAGAAAGCAGGTCCGTCGTGCCTCTGGTCTCCTCCCTCACTCACGGATGGACGCTCCGCGCCGTCGCCCCGGATGCCGGCACCCCCGCGGCCGCGCTGCCGGATTCGATCCCCGCGACCGTCCCCGGAACCGTGCACACCGACCTCCTCGCGGCCGGACTGATCGACGATCCGTACCTCGACCTGAACGAGCTGAAGGACGAGTGGATCGGTCACACACGCTGGGCGTACCGCACGACCATCGAGTGGGCGGATGCCGGTGAGGAGCGCACCGAGCTGGTCTTCGACGGCCTCGACACCGTCGCGACCGTGACGCTGAACGGCGAAGAGGTCGGGCGCACGTTCAACCAGCACCGCACCTACCGCTTCGACGTCACTGATCGACTGCACGCGGGAGCGAACGAGCTCGAAGTCGTCTTCGATTCCGCGTGGGAGTATGCGGAGGGCGTGATCGCCGAGCTCGGCGACCTGCCGAATGCGTACCCGACGCCGTTCGGGTTCATCCGCAAGATGGCCGCGAACTTCGGGTGGGACTGGGGACCCCAACTCGTCACGGCCGGCATCTGGAAGGACGCGCGGCTCGAGTCGTGGTCGGGCGCGCGGCTCGCCGAGGTGCGCCCCGTGCTCACCCTCGACGGCGACGAGGGCGTCGTGCGCGTGACCGCGCTGCTGGAGACGACGGATGCCGACGCCACGGGTCGCGTGATCACGGTCTCGATCGGCGGTCAGCAGGTCGAGGTGCCCGTCAGCGGTGAATCCGTCGACGCCGAGGTGCGCGTGCCGGATGCCGCCGTCTGGTGGCCGCGCGGCATGGGCGAGCAGCCGTTGTACGAGCTCGAGGTGTCGCTGCACGACGGCGAGACCGCCCGTGACTCCTGGACCCGCCGGGTCGGCTTCCGCACGGTCGAGCTCGACACGTCGGACGACGAGTCGGGCTCCAAGTTCACCTTCATCATCAACGGCATCCCGCTGTTCATCCGCGGCGCCAACTGGATCCCCGACGACTGCTTCCCCTCGCGTCTGACCGAGGAGCGCTATCGCGCCCGCATCGACCAGGCCATCGGCGCCAATCTCAACCTGCTGCGCGTGTGGGGCGGCGGCATCTATGAACGCGACGAGTTCTTCGACATCTGCGACGAGCTCGGGGTGCTGACCTGGCAGGATTTCCTCTTCGCGTGCGCCGCGTACCCCGAGGAGGAGCCGATCCGCAGCGAGGTCGTCGCCGAGGCGCACGACAACGTGCTGCGCCTCTCGACGCACCCGAGCCTGGTGCTCTGGAACGGCTGCAACGAGAACATCTGGGGCTGGTTCGACTGGAACTGGCAGGACGAGGTCGGCGACCGCACCTGGGGCCTCGGCTACTACACCGAGATCCTTCCCCCGATCGTCGCCGAGCTCGCCCCGATGACGCCCTACTGGCCGGGCAGCCCGTTCTCGGGGTCGATGGAGTTCCACCCGAACGACTTCGACCGCGGCAACGTGCACATCTGGGACGTCTGGAACCGCGTCGACTACACGACCTACGCCGACTACGAGCCGCGCTTCGTCTCGGAGTTCGGCTTCCAGGGGCCGCCGACGTGGTCGACGCTCACGCGCTCGATTCACGACCAGCCCCTCACGCCGGAGTCGCCCGGGATGCTGCTGCACCAGAAGGCTGCGGACGGCAACGAGAAGCTCGCCCGCGGCATGGAGCCGCACCTGCCCGAGCCGCAGTCGATGGAGGACTGGCACTACCTCACGCAGCTGAACCAGACGCGCGCCATCGTCTTCGCGATCGAGCGCTACCGCTCGCAGCGTCCGCACTGCATGGGCACGATCGTCTGGCAGCTCAACGACTGCTGGCCCGTGACGTCCTGGGCCGCGGTCGACGGCGACGGGCGCCGCAAGCCGCTCTGGCACGGCCTGCGCCGGTCGAACGCCGAGCGCATCGTCACCGTGCAGCCGATGCCCGACGGGACCCTGATGCTGGTCGCGGTCAACGACTCGATCGAGGACTGGACGGTGGCGGGCAGCATCCGTCGCCTCGCGTTCGACGGCACCGTGCTCGCCGAGCAGGCGGTCTCGCTCACGGTTCCCGCGCTGGACAGCGTGGGGGAGCCGCTCGATGCCGATGTGGCCACGCCCGACGACCCGCGACGCGAGGTCGTGCGCGTCGAGGTCTCGGGTGCGCGAGCGACGAGCCACGTGTTCGTCGAGGACAAGGAGCTCGCGCTGCAGGACGCGGTCCTTCGCGTCGAGGTCGGAGAATGGCGTGACGGTCAGCAGACGGTCGACATCGCGGCGGGGGAGTTCGTCCGCGGTCTCTGCCTGTTCCCCGATCGGCTGGTGGCCGAGGCGTGGACCGACGACGCCGACATCGACGTGATCCCCGGAGAGCCGATCCGGATCACCATCACCTCGCCGAAGCCGCTCGATGCGGAGGCGCTGGGGTCGTCCCCGGTGCTGCGCACCGTGAACGAGGTGGTGGCGGCGACCGCTCTCTGATCAGAGCGGCGGATCGAGCTTCTCCAGGGCGGCATCCATCTGCTCGGCCAGGTGGGCATACCCGACGTCGGACGGATGCAGCCCGTCGGACGCCATCCAGCTGTCCTCGGACCCGGCGTGGTGTCCGTCGAGCCAGTGGCTCGCGCCCGGGATCCGGTCGGCGTCGATGGCTGCGGCCGCTGCCTCGACCCAGCCGATGATGGTCTCGAGGGACTCGGGGCGCTCCTCGGTGTACCAGAACGGCTCGACGACCACGATCCGCGCCTCCGGCAGAGCATCGCGGATGCGGGTGAGGTCGTCGGTGATGGTGTCGCGGATCAGGTCGGCGCGCCGATCGAAGCTGAAGGTGTCGTTCAGGCCCATCGTCACGAAGACGATGTCGGGCTGCGCTTCGATGACGAGTTCGGGGAGGTCGTCCTCGTCGAAGTCCAGGCGGTGGTTGACGAAGCCGAGCCCGTTGACGCTCGGGTTGAACTCGCTCCACCCGCGGTCGGCGCTGATGATCGTCGACCAGCGCAGCGACGGATCGCTCGCGCCCGTGCCCAGTGTGTACGAGTCTCCGTAGAAGGCGACGAGCGGTCCGCTCCCGGAGGTCGGCGAGGCATCGGGTGTCGGCACGGGCACGGTGCTGCAGGCCGAGAGGCCCAGGGTGAGGGCGACGACGGATGCGAGCGATCGGAGACGGCGCATGCCTCTTGTTCGTCGCCGAGCGCTCGACGGATGGGACGTCAGGACAGCCAGCGGCGGCCCCGCACGAACGGCTGCGACTGCCACCAGGCACCGAGACCGATCATCGATCCGGCGCCGATCTCGGCGAGGAGCCAGCCGACGAGGATGTACACGAGGTGCTCGTCGACGATCGGGTTGTTCGAGAGGGGCAGCGCGCTGAGGTAGATGCCGCCCATCACGAGCGTGCCGCCGACGGCGGCGAGACGCAGGCACACGCCGGCGACGAGCGCGACGCCCACGGCGCCGAGGCCGAGCATGAACAGCACATCGACGACCGGGTTGCCGGCCATGGAACGGAAGACACCCGCGAGTGCACCCTCGGTGTGGCCCAGGTATCCGGCGCTCGGCGATTGCCCCGCCAGCACGGATCCCTCCGGCGGCGTGGCGACACCGAGGCCGAAGAGCTTGTCGATGAACGCCCACAGGTAGACGAATCCGAGCGCGATCCGGGTGAGGCCGCCGAAGACGCGTGCCGAAGGGGCGTCGAGCGCGGAGCGTGCGGGGGCGGCGTGGGCGATCTCAGAGCGAGTGGACATGTTCTTCCTCCGGTGGTGATGGCGTTGTGGTCGTGGGTCAGCGCGGGGCGACGGCGAGCAGGATGCCGGATGCTGCCGACAGCTCGATCCGGGAGATCTCGTCGAGCGGGGTCGAGGTCGCCGCGGAGAGCCCGGTCGTGCGGGGCCCGCCGTCGCTCTTCCAGGTCGCGACCACTGTGCGGATGCCGGTGGCGTCGACGACCGCGAGCTCGTAGTCCCGGTCGGCGTCGTCGTAGTCGTGGTCGGGCGCGATGCCGGGCGGGTAGGAGCACGACCAGTCGAGTCGCGTGCCCCACGGTTCCCCCGTGAGCGACAGGTCGGCGCGCACGCCGCTGTTCCCGACCGGGTCGAGGCGCACGGATTCTCCGACCGCGACGACCGCGGGAGTGCGGAGGCCCAGGGTGACGCCGTAGCCGGCCGCTCCGCCGAGGAGGATCAGTCCGACGGCGGCCGCGGCGAGCAGCATCCGGCTCTTCCGCCTCCCGTCGCGTACGCGATCGGCCAGCGCGGCGAACGAGGGGAGATCGGATGCCGCGGCATCCGCGGGCGCCGCCGCTCGGACGGCCGGCGCGGGGGCGGCGGCGAGCAGCGCGGGCAGGGGAGCGAGTTCGCTCACCGACTGCCGGCACGAACGGCATCCGGAGACGTGTCGTTCGAACTGCCGGCGCTCGGTCACGCTCAACGCTCCGAGCACGTACGCGGCATCCCACTCGGTGTACTCATCGTCGGTCATGACACGACGCCTCTCTCCTGCAGGGCGAGGCGGAGCGCCCGCATGCCGTAGTGCAGACGTGACTTCACGGTTCCGGCGGGGATGCCGAAGTCGTCAGCGAGCTGGGCGACGCTCTTGCCTCCGTGATAGGCGCCGCTGATGACGGCCTGGTGGTCGGCGGGAAGGGTCGACAGGGCCTCGGCGATGACCCAGCGCTCGAAGAGGCGGTCGGTGTCGTCGTCGTGCGCCCCCTCGGGGAGGGCTTCCACCACGACCTCCCGCCGCCGGCGGGCGCTGCGCAGATCGTCGGTGACGAGATTGCGCGCGACCCTGCACAGCCATGCCCGGATCACGGGCTCGGGCCTGGTCAGTATCTCGGGGTTCTGCCACGCGCGCAGGAGCGTCTCCTGAACGACGTCGTCGGCGAGGGCGGCGTCGTAGGGGAGCGAGATCACGAAGCCACGTAGCATTCCGGAATAACGGTCGTGAGCGGTTCGCAGCAGCCGATCGGCATCCGTCGGTGCTGGGAAGTCGTTCATCGGTGCGCGCGCACCTCGAGCCGTCTTTCCGCGGTTCTGCGAGTCATCGCGACCGTCCGCTTCCCCATGTCATCCCCCGTCTCCGGTGCGCGGAAACGCACCCTCCGAGGAAGAGACGACACGGGTGGGCGAAAGGTTCAGAGGGAATTCACGCGCAGCGTGAGCGACTGCTGGACCGTGCCGATCGGCCCGACGTCGTCGTGCAGCACGGTATGCGTGAGACCGTGACCGCGGGGCCCGAAGCTGACGGTGGTGTCGAAGCCGATCCAGTCGCTCACCGGGGCGCGGAACAGATGAGCGGTGAGGTCGACGTTCGGGAACGCCATCACGGTCGGTGCGATCAGCGGGGTGACGCCGTTCGCGATGTCGACCAGTCCCAGCATCCGCGCGGTGGTGCTGACCGCCGTGCCGGCGATCAGGGAGATCTTCGGCCGCATCCAGAATCGGGCGCGCCCCGGCCGTTCCTCATCCCGCCGGACGTCGACGGTCGTGACATACTCTCCCGGCCAGATCTCGGACGCATCCCACGGCGCCATGTCCGCGCGGGAGGGGATCGGCGACAGGGCGGATGCCGACACGTCCTCGGTGTCGGAGTCCGCGAGGAACCAGCCGCGGGCGATGACGGCCGCGCGGCCGTCCTGGCTGAGCACCGCCTCGGACAGTTCGATCGTGCGCCCGCGACGGATGACGTGCGTCCGCGTCTCGACCGCGTCGATGGCCAGCGTGCCGAGGATGTCGAAGGAGATGCGAGCGAGCGAGAGGGGGGAGCCATGACGCGCGCGGTGGTCGGTCTCGAGGACATGGGTGAGCAGCCCCAGTGCGGGAGCGATGTGCTGCTCCGCGGTGTTCCATGCGCCCTGCACCCCGGAGGTCGCGCGGAAGGTGATCGGATCGATCGGCTCGAAGTAGGCCGGAGTCACGAGGGGGGTTTCGACGGAGGTCATGGGTGGAGGAGCCTCTCGATGACGAGGAACAGACCGATGGCTATCATGGCGACGCCGGACACCCGACTGACGACACGCGCTGCGGTGGGCCGGGAGTGAAGTATCCGATTCGCACCGTACCCGACCGCCAGGTACATCGCCGCGCAGCTCACGATGTGGACTAACCCGAGGACGGTGATCTGCACCGCCAGGGGCCAGGGAGCATCGGCGTCGGTGAACGGCGGGAGCACCGCCAGGAAGAGCAGGAAAACCTTCGGGTTCAACCCGCTCACACCGAAGCCCTTGAGCCACCAGCGCCAGGCCGAGCCGGAAGCCGCATCGTCGCTGGGACGCACGACGGAGGGATGCCGCAGGGTGCTGATGCCGAGCCAGATGAGATAGAGGGAGCCGACGATCGTGAGCACGGTCAGGGCGCCCGGAATGCTCATCACGATCGCGCCGACACCGGCGGCCACGATCAGGGTGGCGACGAGGTGGCCGGTGAGCAGCCCGACAACGGCGGGCAGCACCCGGCGGTTCAGCCCCGCGGTGATGGCGTAGGCCCAGTCCGCTCCGGGGGTGATGACGAAGAGTGCGGAGACGCCCCAGAAGGCCAGCAGTGCGGCGAAACTCATGGGGAAAGGCTATTGGCGATGAGGGCGAAGGTGCTTCCAAATTCCTTCCCTGCGGGGGCTTATCGTGGAAGGATCATCGTATGGATGCCATCGATAGGAAGATTCTTTCCGAACTCCAGCGTGACGGCCGGCAGACCCTCACCGAACTCGCCGAGCGCGTGCAGCTGACGATGTCTCCCTGTCATCGTCGGCTGCGCGAACTCGAGCGCGACGGCGTGATCGTCGGCTACCGTGCCGACGTGGACCCGGCGTCGGTCGGTTTCGGCTTCCAGTCGCTCGTGTTCGTCACCATGCGGGAGTCCACCCGAGACGTCATCGCCACGTTCGAAGAAGCCGTTGCGGCGATCCCGTACATCCTCGATGCCGACAGGCTGTTCGGAGAGCCGGACTATCTCCTTCGCGTCGTCGCGCGGGATCTCGACCACTTCCAGCAGATCTACGACGAGCGGCTGAGCGCGCTTCCCGGGGTGCAGCGGCTGAACACGACAATGGTGATGCGCTCGGTCGTCGACGACCGCTCGCTCCCGCTGGACGGCTGACGCCGGCCGGTTTCCCCGACGTCGTCGGACTGATTCGTGACGAATCGGCGGGACCGCCCGTCTTACCTGTGAGCGAGGAAATCGCTCCCGGTCGAAGCCCCCCAGGGGCCGGTGGCCGGCACACAGATCGAGACAGGACCCGTCATGGCAAACCAGGACCAGAACACCGCCGCCCCCGCCGAGAAGCCCGCCACCTCCGCCTCACGCGTGGATCGGTCCTCGAGCTTCTCGACGTCCCGGATCCCCGCCGACGCGGATGCCGCAGGAAAGACGGTCATCGCCGACGGCGTGGTCGCCAAGGTCGCCGGCATCGCCGCTCGTGAGGTCCCCGGCGTGTTCGCGCTCGGTGGCGGCGGAGCGCGCGCCTTCGGTGCGATCCGCGACGTGATCAACGCGACCGACCTCGCCCAGGGCGTCAAGGTCGAGGTCGGCGAGACACAGGCCGCCGCAGACCTGACCATCGTCGTCGAGTACCCCGCCCCGATCCAGGAGGTCGCGAGCAACGTGCGGGCCGCCGTCGCCGGCGCCATCAGCCGACTCGTCGGCCTCGAGGTCGTCGAGGTCAACGTCGAGGTCAACGACGTGCACGTGCCCGGAACCGACAACCAGGAGAACGAGGAGTCGCGAGTCTCATGAGTCCCACCGTCACCGGCGCCCTGATCGGCGCTCTCCTCGCTCTCGCGGCGCTGCTGTTCGGGTTCTGGGGATTCCTCCTCATGGCCCTGTTCGCCGGCATCGGTGCGATCGTCGGCCGGATCGCCTCCGGCAAGATCGACGTCCGCGGACTCGCGGACGCCTTCACAGGGCGGCGCACCTCCTGATGCGCGTCGACCAGCACCTCGCCCCCGGTGGCGGTCCCGCGGGGGTCGCCACCGGAGGGGACGCCGTCCGAGGCCGCATCGACGTGAGAGAGCGCGTGTACCGCACGGTCACCGAGCAGGCGTCCGCGACCCTCATCGGCGTGCCCCGCGGTGACGTGAAGGTCGATGTCGCCGAACACCCCGCGGGGATCGCCGTCCGCATCGCGACGCCGCTCCCCGTGCCCGATCTCGACGACACCGCCGCGATCGCCGAAGGGATGCCCGTGCTCGACCGGGCACGTCATCTCCAGGAGCAGCTGCAGGAGCGGCTCTCGGGCATCCTCGGCCGTGAGGTGACGCGCATCACCCTCACCATCACCGGTGCCGCCATCCCCGAAAGGAGACGAGTGCGATGAGCACCCCGGTCCTGCGCCGCGTCGTCCGACGCGAGACGCACTCGCCGCGCACCGTCGCGACGTTCGTCGCCGTCATCCTGCTGATCCTGGCCCTCGCGTACATCGGGCTGGAGATCGTGCTGAGCCTCGCTGCCCAGCCCGCGCTCCTCCTCGGTCCCGCCGCCGCGGGCGGATGGCTGGTCGGACTTCCGACCGCTCAGCCCGCCGGAGCGGTGGTCGCGGGCAGCGTGATCCTCGCCCTCATCGGCGTGGTCTTCGTGTGGCTCGCCGTCGCCCCCGGGCGTCTGTCGAAGCACACCATCGACGCGGGCGACCGCGCGGTCGTCGTCGACAACGGCGTCATCGCGAGCGCCCTGGCTCAGCACCTGTCGGAGGAGACGGGCCTCGCTCGCGAGAACATCACCGTCGGCGTCGGCCACCGCAGCGTCGACGTGACCCTGCGCCCCGGCGCCGGCGTCCCGCTCGAGAAGAGCGCCGTGCAGTCGGCCGCCGAGGCGGAGCTGCAGACATACCGGCTGACCAGGAACGTTCGCACGCGGATCCGCATCGAGCGTCCGGACGAGAAGGAGGACTCGCTGTGAACGCCACGAATCGTGCACTCAACCGCACGCTGCTGCTGATCATCGGACTGCTGTTCCTCGCGCTCGGGGCGGTCGGCATCGCGATCATGAGCTGGCCCACTGCGGCCGACGTCTGGACGGCCGCCGGAGAGGACGCGCGCTCCTGGCTCGACCATGCGATCGCGGCATCCGTCATCGCGGGCGGCTCCCTCTCGTGGGTCGCGGTCGCCGCGGTCGCCGCGGTCCTCGTCGTCGTCGTGCTGCTGATCCTCGCGCTCACGAGCATCGCGGGTCGCCGCTCGAAGACCGTCTTCCGCTCGTCGGGTGCGCAGAATCCGCTCGGTCGGGTCACCGTCACCGAGTCGTTCGTATCGGATGCCGTGAAGAACTCGCTGGCGTCACGCGACGAGATCCTGTCGTCCAGCGTCACGGCCAATGACATCAAGAGCCGGCCCGTGCTGCACGTGGCCGTCACGCCGCGGCAGAACACGGATCCCCGCGAGGTCGTCGATCACCTCGATCGTCTGCTCACCAACCTCGCCGCCCTGACCGGACGCGAGACGGAGACCTACGTCTCGATCCACACCGGTCTCCGCGCGCGTCTCGCGCACGATCAGCGTCGGCTCTCCTGAGTCGCCTCCACCCAGACTTATCGCCGGTCGCTGCGCGGCACGTCGATGAGGCGTCGGGGGATCATCCCGACGTCATGATCACCACAAGGAAAGGAGCCCCCCATGGGACTCGATGACAAGATCAAGAACGCCGCTCAGGACATCGCCGGCAAGGCGAAGGAGGCGATCGGCAACGCGACCGACAACGACAAGCTCGTCGCCGAGGGCAAGGCCGACCAGGCCAAGTCCGACGTCAAGCAGGCCGGCGAGAACATCAAGGACGCCTTCAAGAAGTGATCACGGCGACCTGAGTGCCGGGGTGGGCGGGGGAGACCCTGCCCACCCCGGCATTCTCCTGTCGGCCGTCGTTCTCTCAGCGGGTCACGTACGACAGTCCGTCGATCGTCAGGACGTCACCCGACGTCTTGACGATCTTGATCGTGTGCTCGCCCTTGCGCAGGTCGCCGCTCGTGAACAGCTCCTGACGGGTGAGCCGCGCATCGCCGTGCAGATCGATCGTGTCGACCAGCTCGCCGTCGATGTAGACCTCGGCGGTGCCCTGGTCGGGTCCGATCGCACCCGTGAGCGTGACCTTCGAACCGGTGAAGCCGAGCGAGACGGACGCGCCGTCGACGCTCGACCAGTGCACGTCGTCGCGGAGATCGCCGCGGAAGCGGAACTCCAACGCCGTGTCGCCGTCGGCGAACGAACCCATCAGTGCGGCACCGATGGCCACCTCGCGGCCGTCGACCGTGTAGTCGGCTCCCGCCACGAGGGCGGTGCCGTCTCGGAACACACCGAGCAGCTCGCCCGGGTCGCGCCCAAGTGTCACCACGGCATCCGCCGGCTCCGCGCGGTCGAACGCCACGTGGTCGACGTCGAGCACGCCCTCCTGGATGACGTCGAGCTTGTCGAGAAGCATGAACTGTCCGGACTTCTTCACCACCCGGAGAGTGTGACTGCCGTTCGGCAGATCGCGCACGCTGTAGACGACCTGCTGCACGCCGCGACCTTCGGCCAGGAACGTGTCGACCGTGTCGACGAGCTGGCCGTCGAGATAGACATCCGCCTCACCCTGCGAGGAGTGAGTCTCGGTCACCCAGTCGATGCCGGTGCCGACGAAGGAGTACTCGAACGACGATCCGTCGGCCTCGCTGTACTGCACGTCGTCCTGGTAGTCGCCCATGCCCCGACCGGCGCTTCGGCTCCAGGTGCCGCCGTACACGATGCCCGGGCCGTCGTTGTTGACGCTGACCACGTTCGATGCGCCGGTCTCGGGTGCCTCGCCGCCCTGCGCGGAGTCGAAGACCGACACCGTCAGCGCCTGCGAACGTGCCGGGACCTCATAGCCGCCGTTGCGGCCCCAATCGCCGTCGTAGAGCAGCCGCGCGTCGTCGTCGTTGAGGGTGATCGTGCTCTTCTTCGCGGGCGTGAAGGTGAACAGGCGCGTGCCGTGGATCGGCACGTCCTCGGCGACGAACTCGCCGGTTGCGCTGCCGAGGTTCTTCTTGCGCCACAGATCGCGGATCTTCGCAGAGCCGTCGATGCCGATGTCGGCGAACGGGATCGTGATGTCTGCGTCGGTGCGACCGAGGTTGAACACGGCCACGGTCACCGATCCGTCGGAATTCACCGCGTACCAGGTCTGTCGCTGCGTCGCCGTCGAGACCGGGTGTGCGGGACGCCCCGCCTGGTTCACCGCGATGACCTCGTCGTTGGTCAGCAGCTCCAGTCCGTACTCGTCGAGGTTCGTCATGTCGTTGCCGACATACATCGGCGCAGCTCCCACGGCCCAGAACGTCGCAGCGGTGCGGCGCTCGTCCTTGGTCAGGCCGTCCATCGAGCCGTTGCCGACGTTGAGCGAGTCGAAGTCGTTCCATCCCGTGCCGGGGCCGGCGTGCCGCCACCACTCGGCGGCCTTCGGGAACAGGCGCGAGATGTTGTCCCACGTGGTGAGCGCGTCGTTCTCGCAGTAGCACTCGACGTCCCAGTCGACGCGCCAACCGTTCGCATGCTCCTTCCAGTAGTCGGCGTAGCGGATGTCGAGGGCCCACGAGAGTTCGAACCAGATGTCGTTGCGCTCGAGCGCCTGCGACCAGGCCGCGACGTCGTCACGGGCGTCGATCGACAGGTCGCCGATCCCGGAGCCCGGGGTGACGCTGTCGAACTTGACGAAGTCGATGCCCCATTCGCCGAGCATGCCGGCGATCGAGTCGATGTAGGCCTGTCCGCAAGGGGTCGAGAAGTCGATGCGATGCCCGATGCCCCAGTAGTCGGCCTGCTGGAGGGGGCGCTTCACGACGTCGCCGGTCGTGCACTCGGGGGCGCCGGCGATCGGCAGCTCCGCCTCGTACACCTCGGCCGAGATGCCAGGGATGAAGTACAGCCCGATCTTCTGGCCGTTGGCGTGGACGTGGTCGATGACGGCCTGCAGACCATCGGGATAGAGAGTCGTGCTCGGTACCGGGCGGCCGTTCTCATCCACACCGCCGTTCCAGCCGGCGTCGATGTTGATGTACTCGTACCCGTGCTGCTGCAGCTTCTCGTGCATGGCGTCGGACTGCGCGATGATCTGGTCGGCGCTGATCCAGGCCTGGCCGTTCCCGGCGTAGACCTGCATGCTGTAGCTGCTCCAGCCCATGTACGGCCGCGAGCCCAGTGGCTCGTCAGTCGACGTGGTGGCGGCGACCGTCGTGGCGGCGGACGCCGCGGACGGTGCGGATGCCGCCGGAGTTTCGGCGGCCTGAGCCGAGGCCGTGCCCAGGCCGAGCGCCAGGGTGGCGGCGGCCAGAACGGCCGGCCATCGCAGCCTCGTGGTCGGGCGATCGTTGTGGATCATGTCTTCCTCTCATGGCGGTTCGACGGTGAACCCCGCGCGTCTTCGCGCAGCCCCCAGAAGGTTCGGCAGCGGCTACTTCGTCCAGCATCGGAGCCGCCGCAAATTACTTGACGTCGGTAATTAATCACGATTAGTCTCGTATTGCAAGCAGCCATCTCGTCAAGGAAGACCATGCCGCTCCCCACTCCCGAGTCCCGTTTTCGTCCCGCAGGAACGCTGCGCCTGGCGTGGAATCGCCCCGCATCGAACTGGAACGAGGCCACGCCGCTGGGCAACGGCCGCATCGGCGCGATGCTGTTCGGCGGCGCGTCCGGCCGCTATGCGCTCAACGACGCGACCGTGTGGTCGGGCACGCCCGACGGGCCTGCCGACGCCCTGCGCGATGTGCTCGCTGCCGGGGCAGGCCCCGAGCGTCTCTCCCGCGTCCGCGCCGCTCTCGACGAGGGCCGCACCCGCGAGGCCGAGGACCTGCTCATGGCCTTCGAAGGCCCGTACTCGCAGGAGTTCCTGCCGCTCGCCGACCTCGACGTGCACATCGACGGCGCCGAGGCTGTCGCGCCTGCCCGCGTGCTCGACCTCGATGAGGCGGCGGTCACCGAGACGCTCACGATCCCCGGCGGCACCGTGCGCCGACGGTCCTGGATCTCGGCCCCCGCTCGGGCCCTGATCATCGAGATCACCGCGGATGCCGCGTTCACGGCATCCGTCTCCCTGCGGACGCCCCTGCGCGACGCGGGCTCGGCGGTTCTGCCGGACCTGAGCGGGATCACCCTCGACATCGTGGCGCCGATCGACGGCGCCCCGCTGCACGAGACGGCGGTCGAACCGCCCCTGACCTACGCCGGCGACGACTCCGAGGCGTTCGACGCCTTCGCGGCCGTCGCCGTCGCCTGGAGCACCGATGGACTCGCGGAGCGGACGCCCGAGGGCGTCACCCTCCGTGGAGCCCGCCGGCTGCTGATCGCCCTCTCCACATCGTCCCGCGCCGCGTCGTGGTGGGCCGGCGAGGACGAGGAGGGGCGGAGCGTCTCGCGTGAGACGATCCGGAACCATGCCGGGGAACAGGCGGATGCCGCGGTCCACCGCGGCGCGTCGGCGCTGTTCGAGGAGCACGTGGCCGATCGACGGCGCGCGACTCCGGCGAGGTTCGCGATCGGCGGCCGGCGGGAAGGCACGTGGGACGTCGACCGAGACATCCTGCGCGGACCCGACCTGCCGCTGAAGGCCACCGTGATCGCGGAGTTCGGCGCCTACCTGCTCGCCTCCTGCTCGCGGAGCGGAGGCCCGGCGGCGAACCTGCAGGGCATCTGGAACGACGAGCTCCAGCCGGCCTGGTCGTCGAACTACACCATCAACATCAACACCGAGATGAACTACTGGGCCGCCCCTGTGCTCGGCATGGACGACGCGTTCGAGCCGCTGCTCGGCATGGTCGAGAAGCTCGCCCGCAACGGCGCCGACGTCGCCCGCGACCTGTACGGCGCCCGCGGATGGGTCGGGCATCACAACTCCGACCTGTGGGGCTGGGCACTGCCGGTCGGCGGGGGCCACGGTGCACCGAGCTGGGCGATCTGGATGATGGGCGGCGTCTGGCTCACGCACAGCCTGTGGGACGCGTACGAGTTCGGCGGCGACCGCGAACTGCTGCGCACCCGCATCTGGCCGCTGCTGCGCGGTGCCGCCGAGTTCGGTCTCGACTGGCTCGTGCCGGATGCCGACGGTCGACTGCGCACGTCGCCGTCGACCTCCCCGGAGAACTCCTTCTTCGCCGCCGACGGCGAGGGGACCGCGATCGGTCTCACGTCGGCATCCGATCTCCTGCTCCTGCAGAGCCTCTTCGAACGCGCACGGACGGCGATCGACGTGCTGCAGATCGACGACGCCGCGCTGCACGCCGAGCTCGACGAGGCGCTCGCGCACCTCGCGCCGGTGATCGTCCGCGCCGACGGCCGGATCGGCGAATGGTCGGAGGATGTCGTCGAGGTCGAACCGCTCCACCGCCACATGACGCCGCTCATCGGCATCCACCCGCTCGATGTGACCACGCGCGAGCGCACGCCCGAGCTCTTCGATGCCGGCATCCGCCTGCTCGACGCCCGCGGTCCCGGCGCGATGGGCTGGTCCTGGGCGTGGAAGATCGCGCTGCGCGCGCGGATGCGCGACGGCGAGACCGCGGCGTCGCTGCTGGACGAGGCCCTCACGGCGTTCGACGGCGATGCCATGCGGCACGGCCCGGTCGACGGCTCGGAGTGGGGCGGACTGCTGCCGAACCTGTTCAGCACGCATCCGCCGTTCCAGATCGATGCGAACCTCGGGTTCCCCGCGTCGATCGCCGAGCTGCTGGTGCAGAGCCATGGCGGCGTCGTGCGGCTGCTGCCCGCGCTCCCGTCGGACTGGCGCGAGGGCGACGTGCAGGGCATCCGGGCGCGCACCGGCCTCGAGGTCGACCTGGCGTGGAGCGACGGGCGGTTGAGCGAGGCGCAGGTGCGCAACCGGCTCGACGAAGACCGCGACGTGGTCATCGAGCACGACGGCGTGCGACTGTCGCCGACCATCGCCGCGGGAGGGGTGTTCGACGTGCCGGTGCGCGACGTCGCCGACGCCGTGGTGGGAGGATCCGCCGATGCGCGGTGAGACGACGACCGTCGACATGCCGACGACCCAGACCGAGCCGAGCGACTTCGATGACTTCTGGGCAGAGACGCTCGCCGAGACCCGGCGCTTCCCGCTCGACGTCACGATCGAGCCGCGCGAGACCCGGCTGACGGTGATCGACGTCTTCGAGGTGACGTTCCGCGGATTCGGCGGCACGCGCATCCGCGCCTGGCTCCGCGTGCCGCACGGTGCGACGGAACCGCTGCCGGGACTCGTGCAGCTCTTCGGCTACGGCAACGGACGAGGTCACGCGCTGCGCGATCTGCGCTGGGCCGCCGCCGGATACGCCCACCTGGTGGTGGACGCGCGAGGCCAGGGGCACGGAGACACCGACGACGATCACCCCGAGGGCGGACCGTCCGCCGGCGGCTTCCTCACCCGGGGTCTGCGCTCGCCGCGGGAGTACTACTACCGACGGGTCTACGCCGACGCCGTCCGTGCCGTCGAGGCCCTGCGATCGTTGGAGGCGGTCGACGCCACGCGCGTCGGCGTCGTCGGGGCGAGCCAGGGCGGCGGCATCGCCCTCGCGATCGCGGGGCTGGTGCCGGATCTCGCGGTCGCGATCATCCAGGCGCCCTTCCTGTGCGAACTCAACCGCGCGGCCGACCTGAGCGCCGAGGAGCCGTATGCGCTCCTCACGCAGTACTTCGCCGACCGGCGCCTCGACACCGCGACGGCCCTCGACACCCTGCGCTACTTCGACGGGGTCAACCACGCCAAGCGCGCGACCGCTCCCGCGATCCTCAGCACCGGTCTGCGCGACGGCATCACGCCCCCGGCATCCGTCCTCCCCGCGTTCACGGCGTACGCCGGCGAGAAGCAGATCGTGCTCTGGCCCTACAACGGGCATGAGGCCGGCGGCGACCTCGACGAGGAGAACGCACTGGAGTTCGCGGCGACGCACCTGGCACCCGGGGGCTCGTCCTCCGCACGGCGGGCCTGAGGATTCGCTACCGTAGCCGATAACGACTGAGGAATTCGATGGACCACGACACCGCCGCACGCACCTCCCTGATACGCTCCGCCTCGGATGCCGGGTCGAAGGTGTTCGCGACGATCCTCACGCGCAGCCCGATCAGCCGCATCGACATCGCGCGGCACACCGGGCTCTCGCAGGCCGCCGTGACCAAGGCGGTCTCGCCGCTCGTCGCCGCCGGCCTTGTCGACGCGCCCCCGGCCGCGCACCGCGACGGGAATCCCGGACGCCCGGTCGCCCCCGTCTCGATCGTCTCCGAGGCGATGATCATGCTCGGCGTGAAGGTGAACGTCGACGAGATCATCGCCGTCGCGACCGACCTCGGCACCGCCGTGCTGGCGGTCGAGCGCCGGCGGCTCCCGCAGCACGATCCGGATGCCGTGCTCGAGGCGATCCTCGACGTCGTCGGCGTGCTCGAAGCCGCCCTCGGCGATCGCTCCGCCGCGATCGCCGGTCTCGGCGTCTCGGTCTCCGGCGATGTCGACACCCAGGCCGGAGTCGTGCGCGAATCGGCGATCATGGGCTGGCGGGACGAGCCGTTCGGCGCACGTCTGCAGGAGCGGCTCGGCAGGCCTGTGACCCTCGAGAACGACGTGCACGCGTTGACAGTCGGCGAGCACTGGTTCGGGGTCGGCCTCGGCACGGCGTCGTTCGCGATCGTCACGATCGGGCGCGGCATCGGCAGCGGTCTGCACCTGAACGGTCAGGTCGTCACGGGTGCGTACGGCGTCGCTGGCGAGATCGGCCATCTCCCGCTCGCCGACCCGCAGCGGATCTGCCCGTGCGGACGACAGGGCTGCGTCGAGGCCGTCGCATCGACCGCCGCGATCGAGGCCGCGGTGTCGGCCGCGCACGGTCGGCCGGTTGCGATCGACGAAGCCGTGCGACTCGCGCACGACGGCGATCGGGCTGCGGAGGCCGCGTTCCAGGAGGCCTCTGCCATCATCGGCACGGCCATCGCGACGCTGGTCAACCTCACCGGACCCGAGCTGGTCATCATCGGCGGCGAGGGTGTGTCGAACTTCGACCTCTACGACGCGACGCTGCGCAGCGCCTTCGAAGCGCATGCCTTCGGCGCGGCCGCGCGTTGCCGCATCGTGGTGCGCCCGCACACCTTCGAGGACTGGGCCCGCGGCGCTGCCGCGGCCGCGATCCAGTCCCTCGTGCTCTGACGCGCAGCATCCGCAGCGTCCGGGGACCGAAGTCCCGGCATCCGTCCCGGACACAGAACTGCCCGGCGGGGTCATCCCGCCGGGCAGTCACCGCTCTCGTGATCAGAGCGCGTCGTACAGCTTCTGCTGCAGCTCGAGGTAGCGCTCGACGCCGAGACCGTTCAGGTCGTCGATGTAGGCCTGCCAGGCGCCGTCGTCGTCGATGTCGCGCTGACCGGTGGCGAACTCCGCCTGCGCCTGCGTGATGTAGGTCGCGATGTTCGTCTGCAGCTCGGCGATCTCCGCCGAGGTGTCGGGGTCGGGCCACAGCTTGTTGTCGGGGAACAGCAGCTCCTCGTCGGGCGCGAACGGCTCGTACAGCTGCGTCGCCTCGAGCAGACGGCGCTCGTAGCCGTCGGGGGAGTAGACGTCCTCCGGCACGACCTGCGAGTTGCGGTACTCGAGCGAGTCCCAGTACTGGCCCATCGAGCGCCATGAGGCGTTGGACGTCTCGTCATAGGTGAGCGGCTTGAACGTCGGCTCGAGCTCGGGGTCAAGGGCGAGGTCGCCGTCTTCGGCCGGAACCCAGGCCTCGCCCTCCGGTCCCATCGCGCCGAGCCGGTCGCCCTCGTCGGTCACCAGGTAGTCGATGAGCTTGATCGCCTTGACGCGCTCGTCCTCGGTCGACTTGTTCGTGAGGGCGAACATGCCGAGCGGGCTGACCTGCGAGCGGAAGGTGGCGAACTGCGTGCCGTCCGGGCCCTTCACGGGAGCCACCGCGTCGTAGTGCTTGTCTCGTCCGTCGGGAGAGTCGGCCGTGACGATCTCGTACGGGTGCAGCACTGCTGCCGCGCCGAGGATCTCGGCTTCCGCGTTGTCGCCGAGGGCGCGCAGCGCTTCACCGTTCTGCGTGAAGGACGCCGTGTCGATCAAGCCCTCCTCGGCGAGCGATGCGATGTACTGCAGACCCGCCCGCCAGCCGTCCGACGTCGCCGAGAGCTCGACCTTGCCGCCGTCCATCACCATCGGCGGCGGACTCGAGGGGCTGCCGTACGGTGCGTAGGCGAACGCATTCAAGAAGTAGTTGATGACGGGCTCGGATGCCGATGCGCTGAGCGCGACCTCGTCGGCCTTGCCGTTGCCGTTGGGGTCGTCGTTCTTGAACGCCCGCAGCACCTCCCGGAGCTCTTCGGTGGTCGTCGGCTGCTCCAGGCCGAGCTTGTCGAGCCAGGTGGTGTTCATCCACAGCTTCGAGGGGTAGCTGCAGTGGAAGCACTCGGTGAACTGCGTGATCGCGTAGATGTGCCCATCGGGCGCGGTGACCGACTGCTTCCAGTCGGGCTTCTCCTCGAAGCGCTCTTTGAGGTTGGGGGCGTACTCGTCGATCAGGTCCTCGAGCGGGACCAGCACTCCCTGCTGCCCGTACTTCATCACCTCGCTGCGCGAGAAGGCGTCGACCCACGGCACGAGGAAGTACGCGTCGGGGTAGTCGCCGCTCGCGAGCGAGACCTGCCGCTTCTCGCCCGCGACGCTGCCGTCGTAGGTCGTGGTCTGCCAGTCGAAGTCGATGTCGAACTTCTTCTCGACCAGCTGGGTGAACGCGTTGTCCTCGAGCGAGCCGTTGTCGCCCTGGGGGCCGAACGCGACCAGCTGGCCGTTGTCGTCGTCACTCGGCGACGTGCAGGCGGCCAGCGCCGCCGTCGCCAGGGCCAGCACGCCTGCGGCGGCCACCCCTCTGATGATGCTGTGTCTCATTGCCGGAATCTCCTTTGCCCGGTTAATGGGTGATGTGGTGGGTCTGTGGGGGTCAGCCCTTGACGGCGCCGACCATGATGCCCTTGTTGAAGTACTTCGCCACGAACGGGTAGGCGACGAGCATCGGTATGGTCGCGATCACGACCGTCGAGTAGCGGAGCAGATCGGCGAGCTCGCGGCGTCGCAGCTGCTCGGCGACGTCGCCGCCGCCGCCGGAGTCGTTAAGGATGAGCAGGCCACGCAGCACGAGCTGCAGCGGTTGCAGGTCGGCGTCGCGCAGGTAGAGCAGGGCGTCGAAGTACGAGTTCCACTGCATGATCGCGTACATCAGGGCGATCACCGCGATCAACGGCTTGGCCAGCGGCAGCACGACCGTCCACAGGATGCGGAGTTCGCTCGCGCCGTCGAGCTGCGCCGCCTCGTACACCTCGTCGGGAACGGCGGAGCGGAAGTAGACGATCGCGATGATCACCTGCCAGACGCCGATGGCATTCGGCAGCAGCATCGACCAGCGCGTGTCGAGCAGGCCGAGCGACTGCACCACCAGGTACATCGGGATCACGCCGCCGCTGAACAGCATCGTGAAGACGACGCCGCCGGTGATGACCTTGCGTCCCACGAGCTGCATCCGCGACAGCGGATAGGCGATCGCGACCGTGCCGAGCACGCTGATGGCGGTGCCGGCGACGGTGTAGAAGATCGAGTTGCCGAAACCGCGCAGGATCGCCGGGTTGCCGAGCGCCTCCTCGTATCCGCGGAAGGTGAACTCGACGGGCCAGAACAGCACGCGCCCGGACGACACGGCCTGCGGGCTCGACAGCGAGCTGGCGAGGATGTTCAGCAGGGGCAGCAGCACCACCAGAAGGAATACGGAGAGCAGGATGTAGGCCGCGACGATGAAGACGCGATCGGCCCTGGTCTCCTTGACCTTCACACCGCGCATCCTGGGGTCGTGCCGCCGACGGAGCTTCTTGTTCTTCGCGACGACGATCTCCTCGGTGAGGAGGGCCTCGGTGTTGATCGTGGTCACCACAGTCCGTTTCCCGTCACTCGCTTGGAGACGCCGTTCACGACCACCAGCAGCACGAGGCTGATCAGGGCGTTGAAGAGCCCGATGGTCGCTCCCAGACTGAAGTTCGCGTTCAGGATGCCGGTCTTGTAGACGTACGTCGGGATGATCTCCGAGGTCGACAGGTTGAGCGCGTTCTGCAGAAGGAACGCCTTCTCGAATCCGATCGCCATGATGTTGCCGACACCCAGGATGAGGATGATGGTCGCGGTCGGCAGCAGGGCGGGGATGTCGACGTTCCAGATCTTCTGGAGGCGGGTCGCGCCGTCGATCTTGGCCGCCTCGTAGAGTGACGTGTCGACCGAGGCGAGGGCGGCGAGGTAGATGACCGCCGAGTATCCGGTCGTGGTCCAGATGTCGGTCGCGACGTAGATGTGGCGGAAGAAGTCGGCATCGGCGAGGAGATCGACCTGTCCGGCGCCGAAGAAGCTGAACGTCCTGCCGAGGAGCCCGACTCTCGGGGAGAGCAGCAGGATCGTCATCGAGACGACCACGACGGTCGAGATGAAGTACGGCGCGTAGGTGACGAGCTGCACCGTGCGGGTGAAGAAGCGCAGTCGCACCTCGTTGAGGGCCAGCGCGAGGATGATCGGCAGCGGGAAGCTCGCGATCAGCGTGTAGCCGGCCAGGAGGAACGTGTTTCCGACGAGCCGCGGGAACACCGGGTTGCGGAAGAGGTTCGTGAAGTTGTCGAAGCCGACCCAGGGGCTGCCCCACACGCCGTCGATCGGGTTGTAGTTCTTGAACGCGATCACGGCGTTCGCCATCGGGATGTAGCGGAAGACGATGAACCAGATGATGGGGATCAGGAGCAGCAGATACAGCTGCCAGTAGCGGCGCAGACTCCGGACGAAGCGGGAGCGCCGTCGGGGAGCCGGGGCCGGCGTCTCCGCCGTCTCGGCGGAGAGGTCATGCTCGACACTGAGCGTCATGGCTACCTCTCGGGTGGATTACTTTACATCGTAATATAACTCTGCCTGGGGCCGAGCGCAACCCATTCAGGCGAGGCTCAGGCCTCGACGGCCTGGAGGTGCAGCAGCATTCCCTGGCTGGGGTTGAGCACGGGCAGCGGCAGGCCCTGCTCCAGCACGGCGCCGGTGCAGAGGAGGTCGTCGTCGGCGCGGAGCCAGGCCGGATCGTCGACCTCGTGCCGGCTCGCGGCACCGACCTCTTCGCGTACCCGCACGCGGTAGAGGGTGCGCGGATCGAGCCCGGGGATTGGCACGCGTGCCGTGTGCGCCACGCCGTTCGTCGCGGTGCGCACCCACGCGAACAGCGCCTCGCGACGATCGTGCGCGACGACGCCGTGCAGCAGAGCGCCGTCGTCGACCGCGTCGGCGCGTACCGTGACGCCGGTGTGGATCAGGCCGCGCACTTCCTTGTACAGCGCGGCCCAGGCGGCGATCGCCTGACGCTCCTCCGGCGATGCCTCGTCGATGTCCCACTCGATCCCGGCGTGGCCGAAGAGCGCGGTGACCGCGCGGAACGAGAACGACGCGTGGCGGTGCGTGGTGTGCGACTCGGTAGGCCCCACATGGGAGCCGATCAGTTCGGGGGGCAGCAGGGTCTGCGTCCAGCGCTGGATGCTCTGACGCTCGATCGGATCGTTGCAGTCCGACGCCCACACGCGATCGGTACGCGCGAGGATGCCGAGGTCGACGCGCCCGCCGCCGCTCGCGCATGACTCGATCTCGAGCCGCGGATGCCGTCGGCGCAGCTCGTCCAGCACGCGATAAACGCCCTGCGTGTGCGCCCGGGCCCGGCGCTCGCCGCCGGCGCCGAGCGAGGCGTGCAGATCGCGGTTGTGGTCCCACTTCACGAAGTCGACGGCGGCGTCGGTGATGACCTCGTCGAGGCGTTCGAGCACGTACGCGGCGACCTCGTCGCGGGAGAAGTCGAGCACGAACTGATGGCGGGACTCCAGCAGCCGCGATTCGCCGAGAAGCCAGTCCGGATGCGTGCGCGCGAGGTCGGAGTCGGGATTCACCATCTCGGGCTCGAACCAGAGGCCGAACTGCATCCCCCGCTCGTGCACCCTGTTGGACAGCGGCCGCAGACCGGCGGGCCAGACGTCCGCGTCGATGAACCAGTCTCCGAGGCCCGCGTGATCGTCGCGGCGGGCGCGGAACCAGCCGTCGTCCAGGACGAACCGCTCGACGCCCAGCTCGGCGGCCGAGGCGGCGAGAGCGGACAGCTTCTCGAGGTCGTGGTCGAAGTAGACCGCCTCCCAGGTGTTCAGTAGCAGCGGGCGCGGCGAGAGGGGGTGGCCGGCGCGGGAGCGGATCGAGGCGTGCAGGCGGGCGGTGACGCCGTCGATGCCCTCGTCGCTCCAGACGAACAGCGCGTCGGGCGATCGGTAGGTCTCTCCGGGTTCGAGGCGCACCTCTCCGGCGTCGACCAGCTCGCCGGAGCCGAGGACCGAGCGGTGCACGCCGGCTCCCTCGGGGAGGCGCTCCACGATGGTCTCCTGGTTGCCGCTCCACGCGAGGTGCGTCGCCCAGATCTCCCCGTCGCGGAAGCGGAATCCCGGGGTGCCGGCCAGGGTGAGCATCGACGCGTCGTGACCGGGTCGGCCCCGGCGCGACGAGCGCAGCCAGGTGCCGTCGTGGATCGTCGAGCGCTGCGGGAGGCGTTCGTTCGTCCAGCGACCGGAGAAGTCGAGCACCTCTGCGGCGCGGGCGGGGAGGGGGAGGAGCACGCGGGCGGCGCGGATGTCGATGGGTCGGTCGTTCGTCGTGTTGCGGATCTCGATCGCGGTGTGGAGGATGCCGGACGCGTCCAGCTCGTAGGAGAACACGGCTTCGGTGAGCGAGGCGGCATCACGGAGCGTGAAGCGCACCCGCAGTCCCTCGGCATCCGTGTCGATCAGCGTGAAGCCGTCGATCACGGCATCCGCGGCGTCCGCCTCGATCGCGGGCGTTCCGGACCACCCGTGCGCGCGGCCGGCGGCGATCGAGAACGACCGCGGGATGTCGATCGAGGCGTTCATCACGGCGGTAGTCGCGGTGGCGAGCAAGCCGGCGACGTCGGCGTCGTCGAGTGCCCGGCCCCAGTGCACGAGAGCCGGTGCTCCGAACGCATCGTTCGCGAACACCACGCTGACGCCTCCGCGACGGAGGTGCGCGATGGCGGGATTCCCGACCGCGTCGATGCGGGAGAGGCTGATACTTGACGTCATGAATTAATCATCCGGGTTCGCCGGACGCACCGCAAGCCGGAACGGGTCAGCGGTCGATCTGATCCTCGCCCCGGCGCGCGAGGATGGGACCGAGGCGGTGGTACGAGTTCTCGATGTGCCGGTGCATCGCCGACGCCGCGGCATCCGGATCGCGTCGACGGAGCGCGTCGAGGATCTGCTCGTGCTCGCTGACCGTGTCGTCCTCGAAGTCATGGCGGAAGTTCAGCCGGTACAGGTGCATGTGCGAGCGCAGGCGCACGATCGCGTCCGACAGCAGCGGGCTGAGCGCACGGTCGGCGATCAGATGGTGGAAGCGCAGATCTTCCTCGATGAAGCGACGGTAGTTCTGGAAGTGCTCGTCGTCATCCGGCGAGGATGCCGTGCGCATCTGTCCGACCGAGTCGGACAGCGCCGCCTCGGTCACGTCGTCGAGGTTCGCCGACGCGCGTCGCGCCGCCTCCGGCTCGAGCAGTTCGCGCATGTCGTAGAGGTCGCGCAGTCCGGCGGCGTCGAGCAGGGGCGCCGCCACGTAGCCCTTCAGCGCCCGCTTCGCGACCAGCCCCTCCGATTCCAGCCGGGTGAGCGCTTCGCGCACGGGTGTCGGCGAGACATCGAGATCGCGCGCGACGGCGTCGATGTTCACCCGCGCACCCGGCTCGATCGCCCGGTCCATCAGCAGCGCGAGCACAGCGTCGTACACGTCGTCGACGAGGGCGCGCCGGGCCGGGAGCGGCCGGGGGCCGGGAGCCACGTCGTCGCTGAACATGAAACTCATCGTACGGGTTGCCCTTCGCGCACTCGGGCCCCGCGCGGGGGGAGGGCTGACGCCCCGATCAGCGAGCGGTCGCGCAGTTCGTCCCAGAGCGCCTCGGTCGCCCGACGGCTCGCGAGGGCGCTGTTGCGGGATGCCTGCTTCGCGCTCGCCCCGCCCATCACCACGGCGGCCACGGCGGGATGCCGGAGCGGGAACTGCACGGCGACCTCCGGCAGAGTGCTGCCGTGGCGGTGCGCGACGTCGGCGATCGCACGCGCGCGCTCGACCACGTCGGATCCGGCCGGACCGTAGTCGTACGCGTCGCCGGCGGCCGGCGCATCCGTGGCGAGGATGCCGGAGTTGAACACCGCGGCGGCGATGACCGACACGTCGCGCTCGAGCGCGAGCGGCAGCAGCTCGTCGGCGGCGGAGTGGTCGAGAAGGGTCCAGCGCCCGGCGACCATCATGACGTCGGCGTCGGTCTCGGTGACGAAGCGCGCGAGCATCGCGGTCTGGTTCATGCCGGCGCCGAACGAGGCGATCACGCCCTGGTCGCGCAGCTCGCTCAGCGCGGGGAACGCCCCGTCGAGCGCCTCGCGCTCGTGCTCGTCCGGGTCGTGCACGAGCACGAGGTCGATGCGGTCGAGACCGAGCCGGATCAGCGAGTCCTCGATCGAGCGCAGCACCCCGTCGCGGGAGTAGTCGCGCACGCGACGATGGTTCGCCGGTACCGCGAAGAGGTTGTCGATGTCGGTGCGTCCGGCGGGGTCCTGCGGCACGAGGAGCCTGCCGACCTTCGTCGAGACGATGTACTCGTCGCGCGGCAGCATCCGCAGGCTCTCACCCAGCCGCTTCTCCGCGAGACCCAGACCGTAGTGCGGAGCGACGTCGAAGTAGCGGATGCCGCCGGCCCAGGCCGCCGGCACGATCTCGGGCCACTCCTCCTCGGCGAGCGCCCGGTAGAGGTTCCCGAGCGACGCGGCGCCGTACCCGAGGGGCGGAGTGGAGAGGCCGCCGCGGCCGAGGGACACCTCAGCGGCTACCGTCATCCCACGCTCACCCGGTCGAGGGCGGCGTCGTCCCACGTGATGCCCAGCCCCGGAGTCGTCGGCGCCCAGCCGCGGCCGTCCTCGATGCGCAGCTCATCCGTCGTCACGGCCCGCAGTTGCGGGATGTGCTCGAGGTAGAGGGCGTTGGGGATCGCGCACACGAGCGACACGTGCAGCTCCATGAGGAAGTGCGGCGCGACGGGGGCGTTGAACGACTCGGCCAGGTGCGCGATCTTGAGCCACGGTGTGATGCCGCCGACCCGCGCCACGTCCGGCTGCACGATGGACGCGCCGCCGCGCTGCAGGTGCTCGCGGAAATGCCCGAGGGAGTACATGCTCTCGCCGACCGCGATCGGCACCGAGGTCGATCGAGCGAGCTGGCGGTGCCCCTCGATGTCCTCCGCGGGCAGGGGCTCCTCGAACCAGAACACGTCGACCTGCTCGAACAGCCGCGCCCGGCGCACCGCCTCCGAGACGGTGAACGACTGATTCGCGTCGACCATGATGTCCATGCCCGGTCCGACGGCGTCGCGCACCGCGCGCAGGCGTTCGAGGTCCTGGTGGCCACGCGGCATCCCGACCTTGATCTTGACCCCGCCCATGCCGCGATCCTTCGCAGCCACCGCGTGCGCCACGAGCTCGTCCGTGCCGAAGTGCAGCCAGCCGCCCTCCGTGTCGTACATCGGGACCGACGGCGAAGCTCCGCCGGCCGCGACCCAGAGGGGGAGCTCCGCGCGCCGGGTCTTCGCGTCCCAGACCGCCGTGTCGACCGCGGCGAGTGCCAGTGCCGTGATCGGCCCGACCGTCGTCGCCCGGGTGATGCCGAACAGGGCGAGCCAGACGGCTTCGGGCCGCTCGGCCTCGAGGCCGAGCAGCGCGGGCAGCAGCGTCTCGCGCAGCAGACTCAGCACGGCGCCGCCGCCGGTGCCGATCGTGTAGCTGTAGCCCACGCCCTCGGTGCCGTCGGCGGTCCGCAGCCGCACGAAGATCGTCTCCTGCTTGACGAAGGTCTGCAGGGCGTCGGTGCGCTCCGTCTCGACCGGGAGGTCGCACAGCTGCGCCTCGACGTGCACGATACGACTGCCGCTCGTGGCATCCGCCGTGTGCTCTGTTGCGTTCATCATCGTCCTCCGAGTCCGCCCAGGGTGACCCCTTTGATCAGTTGTCTCTGCAGTAGCAGCACGAGGATCAGCGAGGGGATGACGGCGAGCGTCGATGCCGCCATCAGCAGCGACCACTGCGTGCCGAACTGGCCGGTGAACATCCCGAGCCCGAGCGGCACTGTCGCCATGTCCTGTGTGTTGATGATGATCAGCGGCCAGAGGTACGAGTTCCAGTAGCCGATGAAGGAGAAGACCGCGAGCACGCTCAGCGGCGCGACGAGCTGCGGCAGCAGCACCGACCACAGGGTGCGGAACCGCGAGGCCCCGTCGATCAGTGCTGCCTCCTCGTACTCGATCGGGATCGTGAGGAAGAACTGCCGCATCAGGAACGTGCCGAACGCGGTGAAGGCGAACGGGATGATCAGGGCGCCGTAGCTGTCGTTCCAGCCCCAGCTGTTGATCATGATGAACAGCGGCACCACGAGCACTTCCTGGGGCAGCACGAGCGTGAGCACGAAGAGCAGGAACAGCTGGTCGCGGAACTTGAACCGCAGTCGCGAGAACGCGTAGGCCGACAGCACGGCGACGACGACCGAGAGCGCGGCGCCGGCGATCGCGACGAACAGGCCGTTGAGGATGAAACGCCCGAAGGGGACGACCGTCCACGCCTCGACGAAGTTCGCCCAGCGGATCTCGGACCCGAAGATCTGCGGCGTCGCCGTGAAGACCTCGTTCTCCGGCTTGAGTGCCGTGAGGAACATCCAGATGAAGGGGAACGCGAAGATCAGCGCGACGATCGCGATGCCTGCGGTGTTCAGCCATACCTTGACGGATGCACGGCGCTGATGCGCTCGACGGGGGAGGCTCACTCGGATCTCACTCATAGTTCACCCACTTGCGCTGGCCGACGAACTGCAGGGCCGTGATGAGCATCACCACGACGAACAGGATCCACGCGAGGGCGGATGCATAGCCGAGCCGATCGAAGACGAATCCGTTGCGGTACAGGTACAGCACGAACGTGTTGGTGCTCTCGCCCGGACCGCCCTGCGTGAGGAACAGTGGCTGGACGAAAACCTGGAAGGCGCCGATCATGGTCATCGTCGAGCAGAAGAACAGCGACGGCGAGAGCAGCGGCAGGATGATGTACCGCAGACGCTGCCAGGCGCTGGTGCCGTCGATGCGAGACGCCTCCAGCAGCTCCTTCGGGATGGCGCTGAGACCGGCCGACAGCACGATCACGTTGTAGCCGAACGACTGCCAGACCGACATCGCGATCACGGAGGGCAGCGCCCAGGCGGAATCGGACAGCCAGTTCGGACCGTCGATGCCGACCGTGGCGAGCATCGAATTGACCAGGCCGTCCTGCGAGAGCAGCAGACGCCAGACGAGAGCGTTCGCGACCATCGGGGTGATGACCGGGAGGAAGAAGACCACGCGCCAGGCGCCGGCCGCCTTCATCCGGGTGCCGAGCCACAGCGAGATCACGAGAGCGACGAAGAGATTCAGCGCCGTGTAGACGACGGCGAAGATCACCGTGTTGCCGAGCACCGTGTAGAAGGTCGGATCGCGGAACAGTTTCAGGTAGTTCTCGACGCCGATGAACTCGGGGGTGCCGAACAGCTTCCAGTCGAAGAGGCTGATGAAGGCCGACCCGAAAAGCGGGGTCAGGATGAACAGGACGAACCCGATCATCCCGGGGGCGAGGAACGCCAGCGCCACCCATCCGTGACCGCGTCGGCGCGGCAGCCGAGGCCCCGCCGGGGCGGGGGCGCCGATCGGCACCCCCGCCCCGGCGGGCATCGTGGAGGATGCCGGGGCCTCACTCCGATCGCTCATGATCGCCATCCGCTCAGCCCTGGACCGAGTTCTGGATCGTCTCCATGATCTCCTCGGCCGTCAGCTCACCGCGGTACCCCTGCACGCCGTACTGGGTCATCAGGGTCTCGACCTGGTTCCAGGTCGTGGTGGTGCGCTGCGGGGTCGCGTTCGAGAGCAGGGCCTCGACGACCGCGGAGGAGCCTTCCGTCTTGCCCTCGGCCCAGGCCGGGAGCGCCTCGATGCGAGCCGGGACGATGCCCCGGGCCCCGGCCTGCTTTTCCTGCACGGCGAGCGAGGTGAGGGCTTCGATCGCGGCGAACGCCTCGTCGGGGCGCTCGCAGTTCGCGGCGATGCCGAATCCGGATCCTGCCGTCATCGCCGCCGCTTCGCCGCTGGTGGAGGGGACGATGCTGACGCCGAGGGTGAAGTCCGCGGCATCCGCGAAGCTGCCGTACATCCACGGACCCTCGATGAGCATCGGCACCGCGCCGCTGGTGAACGCCTGCTGTGACACCTCGGAGCCGTCGGCCGCCTCGGGCGCCTTCGCGACGCCCTCGACCGCGACCAGGTCGAAGAAGCTCTGCATCTGGTCGACGAAGTCGGGGTTGGTGAGGTCGAGCTCGCCGTCTTCGGTCACGGCGGGCACGCCGTCGGCCAGCGACCAGGCGTTCGGGATGAAGACGCCCGGCGCGAGCGCGAGGCCCTTCTTCTCGCCGTCGGTGAGGGCCTTCGCGTCGGAGATGAACTGGTCGCGGGTGTACTCGGTACCGGGCAGGTCGAGGCCGGCGGCCTGGAACGCCTCGACGTTGTAGAAGAGCACGATCGGCTCGGCGTCGTAGGGGATCGCGCGGATCGTGCCGTCGACGGTCATGCCGCTGAGCATCGAGGCGTCGATGTTGTCCACGTCGAAGCTGCTCTTCTCGATCAGGTCGTCGAGAGGCATGAGCAGGTCGCCGAGCTCCTGGGCCCGCGCCGCCTGTGTCGTGAGCAGGCAGGGCGGATTGGAGCCGGAGAGGCGTGTCTTGACCTTGGTCCAGTAGTCGGCGAAGCTCGGCCCTTCGACGGAGATGTCGAGGTCGGGGTCCTCCGCCTGCGCGCCGGAGATGAAGTCGGCCCACTGGGCCTGGTCTCCTTCGCTCGCGGCCCAGGTGTAGAGCACGAGGGCTCCCCCGGCTTCGCCGCCACCGCCGCTGCTGCTCGCGCAGCCCGCGAGAGTGATGGCCGTGAGACCGGCGACGCCGGTGAGGATGAGGCGCTTCGCGCGCCGCTTCGAGACTGCATTCATACTGTCTGCCTCCTTCATTGGATGCTTCATCAGATGCGTGGGTGGGTACTGCTCGGGTCAGTCGTCGGAGAAGTCGATGGCGATCACGTCGATCAGAGCGCCGCTGGGAGCCGCGGCGACGATGCGCAGCTCGCCGGACTCGTCGCCCGCTGTGGAGGACTCGTGCACCTCGAAGCTGGCGTCATGCTGCAGTTCGAGGCCGTCGGCGAGGCGGTGCACGCGGGTGATCCGCCGTATCGGCAGGCCGCGCACGATGACCTCGTCGACCGGGAGCGCGGTGAGGTGCAGGTACAGGCGTTCCTCTCGGGCGGTGCTGGGGCCGTGGAAGTCGACGCCCTGCGTGGGCTCGACGCCGATCACCGATTCGGCGTGCGCCGCCATCCAGTCGGCGAACTCGTGCAGGCGCTCGTTCTCGATCGCCGGCAGCGTGCCGTCCGGACCGGGGCCCACGTTGAGCAGCAGGTTGCCACCGCGGGCGACCACGTCGATCAGGGTCGCGAGCAGGGACCGCGCGGACTTCTCGTTGTCGGGGCCCCGGCGCCACGCCCAGTGGTCGCCGATCGTGAGGCACAGCTCCCACGGACCGGTCGGGACGGTGAGCGGGAAGCCCTGCTCCGGGGTGCGATAGTCGCCCTGGCCGGGGAGGCGGTCGTTGATCACGACATCCGGCTGCAGTTCCTTGATGAGGCGGCGCAGTCCAGGTGCGGTCCATTCGGCGGCCGAGCGCTCCCAGTCGCCGTCGAACCAGAGCAGGTCGACCGTGCCGTAGTTCGTGAGCAGTTCGCGCAGCTGGGCGCGGATGTACTCGAGGTAGCGCGACCATTCCTCGGGGCTCGAGCGGCGGTGCCGGTCGGTGGCGTCGGGGGTGTCCGCGAACTCGGCGAGCCCGGCAGCGGGCCAGTGCTCGAGCTTGTAGGGCAGGTCCTCGTCGCGGAAAGCGGGATAGTCGGGGTGGTTCCAGTCGGGGAGGCTGTAGTAGATACCGACCTTCAGTCCCTCGGCGCGCACGGCGTCGACGAACTCGCGGGTGATGTCGCGCCCGAACGGGCCGTGCTCGACGCCGAAGTCGGACTGCTCCGTGAAGAACATGTTGTAACCGGCGTGGTGGCGCGCGGTGAAGACGACATAGGTCGCGCCGGCCGCCTTGACGCGGCGGGCGAGGTCGGCAGCATCCCATTCGGTCGGGTTGAACGTCGGGGCAGTGGACTGATAGCCGACGACGGTGACCGCGTCGTCGACGTCGTCCACGCCGGGGATGATCGAGCGCCCGACCAGCGGCCAGGAGATCTCGATGCCCTGCTGCGAGGCCTGGTCCCAGTGCACGAAGATGCCGAAGCCCGCGCCGCTGAACCATTCACCGCCGGGGATTCGCTCGGTCGTGCGGAGGAACGATGCGTCGGTCATGAAAACTCTCTCCTTTGAGGGTCGTATTTCCTATAGGATACGTGATAGACGATCCGACCCACAAGGGTGTGACGGAAGGAGCCGAGAATGGCGATGTTCAAACCGGATGCTGTGAGGCCAGAGGCGTACCGCGGGTTCGAGCGTCCGCTGCCGGAGTGGTTCCGCGGTGCGGCGCTCGGGATCTTCGTGCATTGGGGGCCGTACTCCGTTCCTGCGTGGGCGGAGCCGACGGGGGAGCTCGGAGCGGTGCCTCGGGAGCAGTGGTACTCGCACAATCCCTACGCGGAGTGGTACGCGAACACGATCCGCATCGAGGGTTCGCCGGCGCACGAGCATCAGCAGACCGTGCACGGCGGTGCGCCGTACGACCACTTCCTCGACGAATGGAAGGCCGAGGAGTTCGACCCCGACGAGGTGCTGGCCGTGGTCGCGGCGACGGGCGCCGGGTACTTCATCCCGACCACGAAGCACCACGACGGCGTGACGCTCTGGGATGCGCCGGGGACCGAGGGCCGCAACACGGTCGCTCGCGGCCCGCGGCGGGACCTTGTCGGCGCCTTCGCCGCGGCGACGCGCGCCGCGGGCCTCCGCTTCGGGGTCTACTACTCCGGCGGGCTCGACTGGCACTTCTCCGATCTGCCGCCCATCGAGCACGATGACGATCCGGCCCCGGACGATCTCGCCTACGCCGAGTACGCGCATGATCACGTGATCGACCTGATCGAGCGGTACAGCCCCGATGTCCTGTGGGGCGACATCCGCTGGCCGGCGGCGGGGATCGAGCCGGGGCCGAAGAGCCTCGCCCACGCCTTCCGCACGTTCTACGACGCGGTGCCCCACGGCGTCGTCAACGACCGATGGGGGGAATCGCACTGGGACTTCCGCACGAGCGAGTACGTGCACGGCACGGCCGTCGAGGTCGGCGAGGCCTGGGAGAACTGCCGCGGCATCGGACTGTCCTTCGGGCATAACCGCAACGAGACGAGTGGGCACATGCTCTCGGCCGACGACGCCGTGCGGCTGCTGGTCGACGTCGTCTCGCGCGGCGGCAACCTCCTGCTCAACATCGGACTCGAAGCATCCGGTCGCATACCCGACCTGCAGCGGCGGACGCTCGAGGGGATCGGGGAGTGGAACAGCCGGCACGGCCATGCCGTTTTCGGTGCGCACCCCGAAGAGCGTCTGCGGCCGTCGGATGCTCCGTGGCTGCGATGGACCCGCTCCGGAGAGGAGATCCACGCGGTGACCGATCAGCGGGGCCGCATCCGGCTGCCGGACCCGGACGGCGTAGTCGACGAGGCGACGGCCCGGATCGGCGAGTCGCCGGTGAGCGCGATGCGGGTCGACGGTGCCATCCTGGTCGAGACGGAGGATGCAGCGACGCCGATCGCGATCTCCTTCCGGCCGCGGGTTTGACGAGAGGTCCCCCTGCGCGAAAGCCTGGCACCGCATCGCCCTCGTCCACTATCTTGTGGCCATGACCGACGCTCGCACCGGGGTCGAACCCCGCTGGCACGTTCTCGGCTCGCTTCCGTTCGCGGCCGCCGCACTCGTTCTCGTGAACGGGCTCTACATCTTCCTCGTCGCCCTGGGCAACATCACCGACTACGGCACGAACTTCGATTTCGTGCAGCACGTCCTGGCCATGGACACCACGAACTTCGGGCAGGATGCCGGCAAGGGCCTCGATCCCGATGTGATGTGGCGGGCCATCACCGACCCGGTGGTGTGGAACATCGCGTACATCGGCGTCATCGTCTGGGAGTCGGCCAGTGCCATCGTCCTGATCACCGCGGTCGTGTTCTTCGTCCGCGGATTCTTCGGCCACGGGTTCCATGCCGCGCGGGTGTGGTCGTCCGTCGGACTGGTCATGATCATCCTGCTGTTCGTCGGCGGCTTCATCTCGATCGGCGGAGAGTGGTTCCAGATGTGGCGCTCGACCGCCTGGAACGGTCTCGACCCCGCCTTCCGGAACGCCGTGATCGCGGCCATCGGGCTGGTGCTGATCCATCTGCCGTCACCGCGGTGGGAGACCGGTGCTGCCGCTTGAGTGACCCCTCGTCAGAGGGTGTCTGCGAACAGCTCCATGACGGCTTCGCCCATCTCGACCTGTGTGAGCACGATCTGGAAGGACCCGTCGGGGTCGATGGAGAAGTCGGTGCCCTGGCCACCGGACCAGCCGTAGCGTCCGGCGTGATCGCCCTCCGTGACGACGGCGACGCCGAAGCCCCAGCCGGTCGCGTTCCAGAACCCGGGGAAGAAGCTGTCCTCCGCCTTCGCCGCGTCGGGCACCTGATCCGTGCGCAGCAGCTCGAGCAGCTGCGGCTCGAGGAACACCTCACGGCCGTGGACACCGCCGGCGGCGAGCATCCGCGCGAAAGCCGCGTAGTCGGATGCCGTGGACACGAGCTCCGAATGGCTCAGGTCGAACGAGGCCGGGGCGACGGAGAACCCGCCGGCCGCGGGTTCGATCTCCACCAGCTCGCCGCTCTCGTCGTGGCGATACGCGGCAGGCAGCCGATGCGCCTGCTCGATCGGCACGGTGTACCCGGTGTCGACCATGCCGAGCGGCGCGAACAGATCCGACCGCAGGTGATCCTCGAGCGATCCCTCGACTGCGCGGGAGAGCAGGATGCCGAGGATCCCGAAGGAGTGGTGGTACCGCCATCCGGTCCCCGGCTGGAAGGCGAGCGGCAGGTCGGCGAGGGCGTCCAACCATTCCTGCGCACCGAGGGCGACGGGTTCCTGACCGGCCTGTGTCCGGTTGGCGATCATCGCATCCTGCAACGGGCACGGCGCCGTCATCATGCCGTACCCCGACATGTTGGTCAGCAGATCCCGCACCATGATCGGCGACTCCGCCGGCTCGACATCATCGAGTGGCGAATCGGGCGCGCGCAGCACTTGACGATCCGCGAACTCCGGGAGCCATCGCTCGATCGGGTCGTCGAGAGCGAGACGCCCGTCCTGCACGAGGCGCAGTGCGGCGACCGCCAGGACCGGCTTCGTCATCGACTGGATGCGCACGATCGCATCGGCCGGCAGATCACCCGCCGTGAAGACCTCGTCCGGTCCGTCGGCGCTGCCGCGAAGGACGACGATCCCCGGGGCCGTACCGCGCGAGACATGGTCTTCGAGAACAGAGAGCAGAGGCTTCGTCATGCCCTCGATTGAAACACGGTGCGCGTCGCGAGCGAATCACCCGCCAGACGGACTCGGCCGTGCGACCGGAGACAGATGCGGGTTCGACCTTCCGCCGGACGCGTGCGATCTGCGGCTCTCGTAGCGTCGATCGACGTGACCACCTCTGAACACCACCGCACACGCCCCTCCGTCCGCATCGCCCGAAGATTCTTCGGCGTCCTGATCGTCGCGATCGGGTGCCTGGTCGCGGTGGTCGCCGGCGCGTTCGCGATCCTGCTCGTGGCCGCCGAGCTCCCGTCCGCCGTGCTCTTCCTCGGGGCCGGGCTCGTGGTCGCCTTCGTCGTCGCCCTGCTGATCGGTCGCGCAGGATCAGCCGTCGCAGGGCGCGGGTGGCGGCCGGCTCTGATCGTGAGCGTCGCATGGTCGGCCGCTCTGGCGCTTCTCTTCGGCCTCACCTTCCTGCAGCCGTTCCCCGTGCAGCCGTCGGCGCCGGTTCCCGCAGGCGTCGCGTTCTGGGAACTGCCCGACGGCAGTCGACTGGCGTACACCACGAGCCCCGCGACCGGTCCGACGAAGCCGGTGCCGGTCGTCTTCCTGCACGGCGGCCCCGGCACCCCCAGCGAGGGCCTGCCCTACGGCACCGCCGAACTGAACGCGGCGGGCTACGACGTGTACAGCTACGACCAGATCGGCGCGGGTCGCTCCACCAGGCTGAGCGACGTCACCGGCTACACGGTCGAACGCAACGTCGCCGATCTCGAAGCGGTGCGAGAGCTGATCGGCGCCGAACGGCTGATCGTGATCGGGCAGTCCTGGGGCGGATCCCTGGCAGCGCAGTACCTGGCCGCGCATCCGGATCGGGTGGAGAAGGTCGTCTTCACCTCGCCGGGCGAGATCTGGCCGGCTGCGCACCCCGACACGGATGTGGATCCGTGGGGCGAGCTCACCGGGGCCGACCGCGAGCGGTACGACGAGCTCACCTCGGATCCGCGATTCCTGCTGCAGTCGGTCCTGCTGGAGAACAACCCTCAGGCCGCGCATTCCCTGATCGGCGATGCCGAAGCGGATTCCCGGTTGCATGAGATCGCGGTCACCGGCCGCCACCTGGCGAGCTGCCCCGGAGGGCCGCCCGCCGACGGCGAGGTCCACCAGAACCCGCAGGGCTTCTATACGAACCAGATGACCAACGCGGACTTCGAGACGGTGCCCGATCCGCGCCCGGCTCTGCAGAACCTGGACACCCCCGCCCTGGTCCTCCGGGCGGAATGCGACTACGTGCCGTGGGTCGATACCCGGGACTACCGGGATGCCCTGCCGGCCTCGGCGCTGATCTACCTGCCCGGCGCCGGGCACGGCATCACCGATCAGGCCGGCCCTGCATACCTGGAGGCGATCCTGGGGTTCCTCGCGGGCGACCAGCTCCGCGGCTATGACGGAGAGGAGGACCCGTCACGCTGATCGCGGACGACAGGGGGAGGCGGCCCCCACCATCCCGGTCTCGTAGGCGATGATCACCAGCTGCGCTCGATCTCGGGCGCCCAGCTTGGTCAGGGCTCGACTGACATGAGTCTTGACCGTGCCGTGGCTGATGTGGAGCTCGGTGGCGATCTCGGCATTGTTCCGGCCCTGCGCGACGAGCAGCAGCACGTCGCGCTCGCGTTCTGTCAGATCCGCCAACCGGGGTTCCGTCGCCGGATCGGGTCGGGTGTCAGCGGGCGACCATGTCTCGGCGATCCGGCGAGCGATCGCCGGGGCCAGCAGCGCGTCGCCGGCGACCACGGTGCGGATGGCCTGCACGAGCGCCGGGGCCTCGAAGTCCTTCAGCAGGTAGCCGCTCGCGCCGTGCTTGAGAGCGGTCGATACCGAGTCGTCGGAGTCGTAGCTCGTCAGCACAACGATCTTGGTGTGCACCAGCTCCGGGTCGGCGGTGATGGCGCGCGTGGCCGAGAGACCGTCTCCGCCGGGCATCCTGATGTCCATGAGCACAACGTCGGGTCGCAGCTCACGGCTCTTCGTCACGGCGCTCGGACCGTCTCCCGCCTCGCCGACGACGCGCAGATCGTGCTCGGAATCGATCAGCGCCCGCAGGCCCGCTCTGGCCAGCTGATGGTCGTCGACGATCAGCACCGTGATCATGGAACCGCCTCGGTCGGGACGCTCGCGCGCACGCGGAAGCCGCGCTGAGCCGCGGTGTCGATCTCGAGTCGGCCGCCGATCAGGGCCAGCCGCTCGCGCATGCCGCGTAGACCGTAGCCCTCTGCGAGGTCATCGGATGCGCCGACGCCGTCATCTGCGACCGTCAACGCGATCTCGGCCGGCTGCCACGCGAGCTCGACGGTGACGAGGGAGGCCCGCGCGTGCCGACGCACGTTCGTCAGGGCCTCCTGAACGACCCGGTACAGCGCCGCGCCGATCGACGAATCGACGACGCGGGGCTCGCCGCTGATCGCGAACGAGGCCGCGCACGTCTCGCTCCGGGCTGTCGAGACGAGATCCGCGAGGTCCTCGAGGCCCGCCAGGCGGTCGCTCGCCTGATCGGACGCACGCATGACTCCGAGCATCTCGCGGATGCTGCGCGAGGTGCTCGTGCTGGCGCTCCGGATCCTCAGCAGCGCGTCGCGCGCCGCGCCCGGGTCGCTGTCGAAGAGGTGCGCACCGATGGTCGCCTGCATCGAGACCGTCTCGACCGACTGCGCGATCACGTCGTGAAGATCGCGTGCGATCGCCAGTCGTTCGGCCGCGAGTTCGCGTTCGATCTCCCGCGCGCGCTCGAGCCGCAGGTTCGCCGCGCGAACCGCCAGGTACGAGCGGCGCAGCCCGATCGCACGACCGATCGTGAAGGCGAGCGCCAGCCAGCCGACGGTGAGCACGGACCCGCCCACGTCCTCCGCCTGCCACGCTCCGACGATGAGTGAAGGCAGGATCGCTGCGGTGACCACGAGCACGGGGCGCCGGCCGTCGGCAGAGGAACCCGCCGTGCCGATCGCGAGCGCGAAGGCGAGGAGGAAAGGTCCGTCGAGCAGCGATGAGGTCGGGAGCAGCTGGCCGATGAGTCCCACGGCGCCGATCACCGCGACGACCCGAAGCGGAGCGACGCTGCGCCACAGCAGCGGGGCGCTGCACGCGGCCGCGAAAGCCGTGACAATCACCCACTCGTCCCCGGACTGCGCCTGCCCGATCACGGTGCAGACGCCCGCCAGCCACACCGCCGCTGCGAGGCAGACATCGATGCGGGGCATGGACGGACTCCTCGGGCGTGCAGCGGACGATCCCACCGTATCGATCATGATCCGGGAGCGCGTCGTACCAGAGACCTATCTGTCATCGGCACTTCGGACGGATTCGCCCGGTGCGGAAAGGACTCACATGGAGGGACTGACGGGAATCGAACCCGCGCTATCTGCTTGGGAAGCAGAAGTTCTGCCATTGAACTACAGTCCCGAACCCGTTCCGAGGAGCGGGTGAACGCAAGCCTACCTGCCCGCCGCCGGATGGCAAAAGCATGGGGCCACCGCGGATGCTGTTCCACGATGGCCCCGTTGCGTCAACCGATCAGCGGCGCCAGCGTCGCCGTCCGGCGAAGGCGAGTCCGCCGCCGACGAGCAGGAGCGCTGCCAGGGCCAGAGTCACGGTGAGCGCGTTGCCGTCCAGCCCGGTCGCCGCGAGTCCGCCTCCGCCGCTCGTGCCGCTGGAGGCTCCGCCGTTTCCGCCGGTGCCGGTTCCCGGCTGCCCGGTTCCCGGTCCGGTGCCGGGCTCCGCCGCCCGCACGGTCAGTGCGGCGCGGAACTCCGAGCCGTCGGCCCGTGTCATCACGACGTGGTGCTGGCCCGCCGGAACGCTCGTCGGCACACTCCACGTCAGCGACGCTGCTCCGGCCGCGTCGGCCGTCACCGTGCCCATGTCCACCGGGTCGGAGTGCAGCGCGAACGACACGTCCTCCTCCTGCTCGAGCCCGGCGACCTCGACGGTGATGCTGTCGCCGGCGGTGACGGCATCCGCGGAGATCGCGATCTCGGGATCCGCCGGGGTCGTCGGCTCGTCGAGCGTCACCATGATCCAGCTCACCTGCACGTCGGCGTCGCGCGTCGGTGAGAGCACCAGCTCGATCTCGCCGGCATCGTCCACGGTGATGTCGCCGTAGCTGCGCGTCTCGTCGGCCGCGACGTAGTCGTGGTCCTCCTCGACGACGGTGCCGTTGACGCTCACCCGCGCGCCGCGGTCGTCCCACTGATCCCACGGATCCGCATAGCCGACGTGCACGCTGTAGCGCCCCGGCTCGAGGTCGCCGAAGCGGTACGCGATGTCGCGCCCCTCGACGGCGTAGCGCAAGGTGGAGAACATGGTGCCGTCCGCGGACCCCGACGTCTTGCTGCCTTCGCTGATGTAGCCCCAGGATGCGCCGGTCTCGGCGTCCTCGCCGAACGCCTGGTCCGCACCGGTGTTCTGCATGTCGCTCACGCCCGCGGCTTCCCGCAGCGCCAGCCAGTCCGCCGTCTCCTGACCGCCGGCGTTCACCGCGTAGCGGAGCCCGTCGGGCACGACGGCGATCGTGCGGGTGAAGGTGCGCCCGCCGAACTCCGGGAGAGTGCCCGTCGCTGTCACGATGCCGGGCACGTCGAACGAACCCGAGAAGCTCCAGGTGACCGGCTGCTCGGTCGCGACGCCATTCCGGGTCACGTTCACGACCGGCACATCGAAGCTGCCGCCGACCGGGATCGTCTCCGGAACCGCCGAGACATCCCACGCCGACCACTGGTCGAGCTGATCGAGAGTCCACTCGTCGTGCACCTCGACCGAGAGGGAGTCTCCGCCCTCGCCCATGCTGATCGGCAGCCACACCATCTGCGCATTCTTCAGATCGGTGCCGCCGTTCCAGCGGTCGCCCATATAGATGTACTTCCCGTGATCGGGATCGACCGGGATCACCGAGGAGGGCTGCGAGTTCCACGAATTGCTCTGCGCCCACCACGGGAACGGATCGCCCATCTCAGTCCACGCGCCCATGAGGTCGGTCGACGTCGCCCACCGCGACGGGTTGGGGCTCCACCCCGTCGTCCCGGACGTGATCAGGAAGTACCGCTCGTCGTGTTGGAAGATCGCCGGGGATTCCCGGGACTGGTTCACGAAGATGCGGTTGTAGTCCACCCCGAGCACGGCCTCGTCCGCGGGAGTCGCGAGGTCGGTGTACTCGTCGTTGAGCTTCGAGATGAACATGGTGGCGTTCTCCTCGCTCGAGTAGATGATGTACCCGGTCCCGTCGTCATCGACGAACAGGTTCATGTCGCGCGCCATGCCGCGGTTGTTCGGGGCGTTGTTCGGCGGATCGGCATCCGCCGGCGCGTAGTTCAGCCGGTAGCTGTCGATGTAGCGGAAGGGCCCGAAGGGCGAATCCGCCACGGCGACACCCGCGTTGGCCTTCGCGTACTGCGCCGACGAGGTCGCGGAGGGACCGTCCATGTGGGCCCACATCACCCACTTGCCGGTGCTCTCGTTGTAGATGACCTTCGGACGCTCGATGATCGGCGGGGTCACGCCATCGACCGGCACGGTGCCGAGGTCGCGGTACACGGCATCCTTCTGCTCCTGCGAGTAGTCGCCGTAGAGCGCCTCGAAGTACGGCTCGTCGAACTGCTCCTCCGATGCCAGGGCGCGCAGCGCGACGCCGCGGTCCTCCCAGTTGTAGAGGTCGTAGGAGCTGTAGACGTGTACGCCCGGTGCCGAGTGGTAGCCGTTGGTGCGGTCCTCGCCGTACAGGTAGTAGATCGTGCGGCCGTCGTCGTCCGTCGAGGGGACGACCTGACCGCCGTGGGCCTGGATGACCTCGCCGTCGGTGTCGAGCCACTCTTGGCCGGGGCGGAAGCTCGCGTACGGAGCGATCTCATCGCGCGCCTCGTCCAGCTTCCACTGCTGGTTCGAGCCCCAGTTCGACTGCCAGACGCCGACGGAGGCGCCGACGGATGTCGAAGAGCCTCCGACGTCGAGCACCTTCCCGCGGCCGGCGTTGAGCAGGCTGAACGTCGTGCCGTTCGTCGTCGTCATCATCCACAGCGCCGAGGGGTCGGCGGATGCCGTGGCATCGTCGACGTCGCGGAGGACCGTGCTGTCGCCGTCGGCGACGAGCGTGCGACCGTCGGCGGCGCGCAGGGCGAAGCGGTCGCGCGACGTGCCGGGCTGGTCGTCGACGAGCGTCGCCGTCCAGGTCTGCGCGTCGATCAGCTCGGGTTCGCGGGCGCTGCCGAGCTGGGTGCTGTCGGCGACCACGGTGAGCGCGTGCCCGCTCTGCACGCCGGTGAGGGTGTAGGACTCGCCGTCGCGCAGGGCCGGTGCCTCGTCGGCGACACCCTCGACACCGGTGACCACGAACGTGGTCACCGACTTCGCGGGCACCGTCAGCGTCGCCGTCCCGTCGGCGGCCACGGGCACCTCGCTGCCGGTGCGGAGCGCGTTCGCCTCGGGGTCGGATGCCGGGGACTCGGTCGTCACGATCGGGGTCACGGTCGCACCCTGGTCGATGTCGCCGAAGAGCGACAGGTCGATCGTGATCGTGCGCTCCTGGTCGCTCGTGTTCGTGTGCACGAGCGTCGCGCCCGAGCCGTCGCCGTCGATCGCCGCAGTGGTGTCGTCATCGCCGGCGCTGACGAGCTGGTCGCCCGGCTCGACGTAGTGCGTGAAGTTGCGCAGCGTGTTGTACTTCGCGTTCGTGCGGATGCCGCAGGAAGGGTCGGCGTCGCCGTCGGCGATCCGGCGGGCGGAATCGCCGTCGGCGTTGCAGTCGAAGTCGATGAAGATCGACCCCCAGTTCTTCTTCTCGACCTTCTCCATGTTGTAGAGGTCTTCGACCGGCTGCCAGAGCACCCAGGCGTCCGACTCGAGTTCGCGCAGGTCGTCGCTGACCAGCTGGGCGATGCCGAGACCGTTCTCGATGGCATCCGGGTTCCAGCTGTCGCCGCCCCAGTTGCCCTCGACCTCGCTCATCCACAGCGGCTTGTCTGCGCTCTTCGCGATGTCGCGGGCGAGGTGCCGGCCGCCCGTGCCGTAGGTGTGCACGTTGAGCTGGGCGACCACGTCGCGCGCCTCGGCGTCCCATCCGTTCCAGTCCTCGACGAAGCGGTCGGGGTTGGTCTCGTCGGGGCCGGAGATCGCGGCATCCGTCGTGGTGTCGGGCTCGGCGAGTTCGGCGGCGAGGGCCTTGAGCACCTCGGCCTGCAGAGCGGGTCCGGCGTGCGCGCCTTCCTGACGGCTCGCGCTCGTGGGCCAGCCGTCGTCGCCGAGAGTCGTGCCCCAGTAGTTGGTGTTCGGCTCGTTCAGGGGGTCGATCGTGTCGAAGGAGATGCCCTGGGTCTCTTCGACGTGCTGGACGACCGTCTTGACGTAGGTCGCGAAGGTGCCGAGCGAGTCCTGGCGGATCTGGTCGGCCCAGGCGTCGGTGCCGCCGCTGACGAATCCGCTCTCGGTCAGGAAGTAAGGCGGCGAGTTGCTGAAGGCCTCCCAGGTGTCGACCTGGTCCTTGATCGCCGACACCCAGGCGAGCTGCGCGGCATCCGCTGAGAAGTCGTAGTCGCTCGCGTTCTCGCCCGTCCACGCGGCGCGGAAGCGGTCGCGGTCGGCGTAGGTCGAGGTGATCTCGCCGTTCTCGTCCGACAGGGGAGCGTCGGGGTTCCACCAACCGGGCACCGCGCCTCCGGGGCGCAGGTAGTCGGGCACATCGGAGGCGTTGCCGCCGCCGATGTTGTACCGCGCGATGTTGAGATTCAGGCCGTCGTCGCCGAAGACCTTGTCGATGAGCTCGTCGCGCAGCCCTTCCGGGTAGGAGCCGGTGGCATTCGCCATCCAGACGAGACTCGATCCCCACCCCTGGAAGGGCCCGCCGGCGTATGCCGGATTGGGTGTGAGGGTGAGATCGGGTTCAGCGGCGCTGGCCGCCTGAGGGAGGGCGGCGAGACCGCTCGCTGTCGCCGCGAGGACTGCGGCCATGGCGAGCGCGCGCCGGGGTGAGGTCGCTCTTCTTTCAGACATCCTTGTCCATTCCGATATGTGTTGACGTCAACATGTCGACGTCAACACAATCTAGCGGATGACGATGCTTCCGACAAGAGTGCAGGGGGCAACTAGGCTGAACCCGTGCTTCTCAGCGATCGCGACATCAGGGCAGAACTCGCATCGGGCCGCGTCGGCCTGGAACCGCACGAGCCGGAGATGATCCAGCCGTCGAGCATCGACGTGCGCCTCGATCGGTACTTCCGGCTGTTCGACAACCACAAGTACCCGTTCATCGATCCGGCCGAGGATCAGCCCGAGCTCACCCGTCTCATCGAGGTGAAGCCGGACGAGCCGTTCATCCTGCACCCGGGGGAGTTCGCGCTGGGGGCGACGTTCGAGCAGGTCAGCCTCCCCGACGACGTCGCCGCACGCCTCGAGGGCAAGTCGTCGCTCGGCCGCCTCGGCCTGATCACGCACTCGACGGCCGGATTCATCGACCCGGGGTTCACCGGGCACGTGACTCTCGAGCTCGCGAACGTCGCGACCCTGCCGATCAAGCTCTGGCCCGGGATGAAGATCGGCCAGCTGTGCTTCTTCCGTCTCACCTCTCCGGCCGAGAACCCCTACGGCTCCGGGCCCTACGGCAACCGGTACCAGGGCCAGCGGGGGCCGACGGCCTCCCGCTCCTTCCAGAACTTCCACCGGACGGATGTCGGCGTGACCGACGTCGGAGCAGCAGGGGGCTGACATGAGCGACGGCAGCGGCACGACTCCGGAAGAACCGGTCACCCCGGAGGAACCGGTGATCGCGCCCGCGGATGCCGTCATCCCGCCGCCTCCCCCCGAGATCCCGATCCCGGAGGGACTCCTGACCCCGCCGCCGTCGGAGACCGCGGTTCCCGAGGCGGTGATCCCTCCGCCGCCTCCCGAGGCTCGTCTTCGCTCGTCCGAGCGCCCGCGTCCCGCGATCCTCGACGGCGACCAGCCGGCTGCCGTGGCGGACGACTGGGCCAAGCCCTCGGTCGCGCCCGAGGTCCCGACCTCGGGCGGCTACCGTGGGCTCACCGTCGCGATCTACGGCTTCCTCTTCGTGCTGCTCGCCGCCGCGGTCGTGCTGCTCGTGTTCCTGCTGAGCTCCGGGAGCTTCCCGTTCGCGACCTCCGACGCTGGGGCCGCAACGTCTGCGTTCATGACGCTACTCTGAAGACCCGCCGGCGCCTTGAGGTTCTTCTGCTCGGTCGCTCGTAGCGATTCGTTGCGTCGGCAACGCGGAGGGTTTGATGATTGATGGCAAGACGCTCACGAGGGCGCAGGCTCGCGAGGCGATACTGGCGCTGCTCGACGAAGCACGCGAGCTCGTTCCGAGCGAGCGACCAGCGGAGCTTCCCGGGGCGGTGAATGGCGAAGGGGTCTACATCCCCGGGTGGCACAGCTTCGAACACGTGGTGTGGAGGTACGGCTCAGACATCTGGGGCTTGCTCACCGAGCACCCCGCACTGCGCGACGACGACGACTTGTGCGAGCAGATCATCGCCATCGTGACGAATTCAGCCGCTCTGCGTGGTCGCCAATCGTTCATCCTCGCGTGCGGCTCCGTGAAGTTCGCGGCATATGCGCCGCAGATCGCCTCGCAACTCGGCGACCCGGACGTGGAGGGGCAAGCCCTCAGTACTCTCATAAAGATGCGGGCCGGGGCGTACGCCGCACAGGTGCGACCACTCCTGGACTCGCCGAGCGGCTTCATACGCAAATTTGCGAAGCGCTACCTTGCGAGGTACGAGGGCGCGAGCGACGGAGTCGGCCTCAGCTGATGTCGGCGTCTGCCTCGCGTCTCACGCCGGGGTCCTGACCGCGGCATCCGTCGATTTCGGCTGAGCCTGCCCCGTGGTCGTGCCGAGCGCGTCGACGGCCGCAAGCCCGCCGGCCACGAATGCCACCACCGCGTCGAGGGTGGCATCGGCCGACAGCACCCTGGTGTGCCCGTAATCGTCGGTGCGGAGCAGTCGCGAGCGCTCACCATGTGCGGTGTGCAGGCGCAGCGCGTCGGCATCCGGCATCCGACGGTCGCCGCGATCGTGCACGACGAGCAGTGACGTGTCGTCGGGGAGGGGGTGCGTCGCCGCGTCGGACAACGCTCCGGTCGTGGTCTCCTCCGCGCCGAACCGTCGGCGGAAGCGGGCCTTCATGTCGTCTGCTGTCGCACGGCCCAGTCGGAACTCGCGCACGAACTCGTCGATGAAGGCGTCGGGTCCTGCGCCGCCGGCGATGGCGACCACGGCCGGCGTCGGCACGGTCGACCGCGCGGCCGCCAGTGCGGCGAGGGCGCCGAAGGAGTGCCCGACGATCGCCGCGAAGGGCCCGTGGATCGCCTGCAGCTCCTCGGCCAGGGCGACCCAGTCGCGCACATCGGTGCGGCGGCCCTTCGATGCGCCGTGCGCGGGGGCGTCGAACGAGACGACGCGGAAGCCCTCGGACACGAGTTCCCGCACGAGCGGCGCGAACTGCGAGGCTCGGCCATGCCAGCCATGGAGCACCAGCACGGTACGCGGACCTGTTCCCCACTCGTAGCCGACGACCTCGATGCCGCGGGCGGTGAGGCGGCGGTACCGAGCCTCGCCGTGGGTGGTGGCATCCCAGTCTCGCACGGGCATCCGCGGGCCGGTTGCGAAGAACACCCGCAGGGCAAGTCCGCCGGCGAGTGCGGGGGATACCGCGGCGGTGGTGCGGATGCCGCGGGCGATGAGTGCAGGCAGGGACGACATGGTTCTCTCCTTCGCCGAAACAATACGAACGATCATACGTATAGTAGGCGAACGATCGTTCGTATACTAGGGGGATGCCGGATCACGCCGTGCTGGACGGGCGGAGGGCCCGCGGAGACGCCTCGCGTCGGGTCGTGCTGCAGAGCGCGACCGATCTGGCGTCGGTCGACGGGCTCGACGGTCTGACCATCGGGCGGCTCGCCGAAGCATCGGGCTACAGCAAG